>JAWLHU010000006.1:0-362102 GCA_041690255.1 Symbiobacteriaceae bacterium | reverse complement strand
CCACGAAGGTCAGCGCCGGCAGTTCTGAGGTTCGCACTGTCTAGTTTTCAAGGTTCGAGCGTCACCGTCGTTCCCGACAGCTTTGCTAGATTACCACGCTCACCGTATGATCGTCAACCACTCAGTTTCTTCCTGGGGGATCTTCGCCCAGGGATGTTGACGATCGGTGATACGTAGCCCAGCTACAGCATCAGTAATGCTACCACAGTCTCAGCCAGCCGAGCAAGAGTCACTTCGACCTATTCCTCAGCTTGTCCGCGTACTCTACCACCTTTCGCCCACAGAATCAATATGCCCGTACCCCCGCAGATTATGCCACATCCGCCAATGAAACGACTACGCCGGGCCGATCACAGCCCAGCGTGACGCTGATCAGGTATTCTTGACGATGATTCCCTCAATCAGGTTGGCCAGGCCTTCCTGGCGGTCCGTCACCTCTTCAAGAGTCTCATAGATCTCTTTCCACTTGATGACCGTTAACGCGTCTTGTCCACCGGTAAACAGCCCGGCAACAACCTTACGGAGAAGTCTGTCCGCATCGCTCTCGACCTTATTGACCGCCATTTTCGGCAGCCGAATCTGGCTGATGTCCTTCTTGTGAAGAAGCGCGAGGACCTTCTCCAGTTCTCGTGAACCCCTGACGATCAATCCGGCGAACTCCTTTGCTGCATCGGTTGGAACCTCAATCGCGTAGGTGGCCAACCGAGCCGCAGACGCATCAATAAGATCGACGATGTCATCTAGCTCCCGTGCAATCGAGAAGATATCTTCTCTCTCAATGGGGGTGATGAACGACTTCCCCAGACGAGAGATGATCTGAAAGGTGATCTCATCCCCCCGCTCCTCGAGCGCCCTGATTCGAGCGGCCTTCTCCTCGGCATCAGTGAAGTTTTGGACCAAGTCCTGAAGCAAAAGCGCACTCTCCGTAATGTTGCGAGCCGCCTCTTCGAAGAGCACGAAGTACTGTTCGTCTCGAGGCAGAAAGTTAAAGGCCACTGCATCCCCACTCCTTCTTTCTGAGTATAGCATGCAGCGGCCTATTGTGTTAGCGGGACCGAATCCAGATCCGATGGAACCGGTCATCTGACTGATCGGCATACTGAAGACCGAGCCGGTTGCAGGCAGCCACACCGCCACCACCGAAGTAGCGGTAGACGTCATGCGGCTGAACCCGAAAGATCGCCATGACCTCAGGAATCTCCGTCCCCCAACCGGGCGATGTAACCGTATACCCATCCAAGTCTTCAGTTAGCGTAGTTGAGGCATAGAGAATCTGTCGAGCCCCTGCCAGGTTCTGAGCGTACGCGAGTGCGTTGCCAAACCCCCACCCTTCACGCAGCCGATCGTAGTGTCCACTGCGGTCCCAGACGGAGAAGAAGAAGCGTCCCAGGTCCTCCGGTTGATCACCGTGCTGCTTGGCAAATCCGATGGACGAGATAATCCCTGTGGCAACCGCGTATCTGCGATGCTCGAGCAGTTCCTCATCGCCCATGAACGGTGGATGTACATCCTTTTCCGCTGATTCCGAGGTCCGGACGAGCAGCCAGTCCTTCTCTGCTCCGATCGTGTAGGTAACCTCCAGACCCAGCGCATGTCCGGAGAGCCTCCAGAAAGTCTCCAGGCACGCCTCCATATCCATGCGGGTCACGCCGTGGAAACCGAGGACTTCATCGTGGTTGTCGAGCATGGAAACGGATTCCACCCCGTAACCTCGCTTGTCCGTGATCGATGTCACCTGGTCGCACCAACCATGGCGCCACTGCATGTGCCATGACGTGAAGGCCGCCGCCCGGGTTACCCCCTCTACCTGAGCCAGTCGCCGGTACTGCCCGGAGTTCCGGTACGCTTCGAAGAGATATCGTCCCACGTCCTCCGCTGTCCGCTCGCGCATGAGCGCGTACCCGACCACACGTACTACCGCCCGTACAGCCCCCTCACGTCGTTCTCGCAGCAGTTCTTCCGTGGTAAGTGTTTTAGCTCCCGACATACCACCCCACCTCCCGACCGAATACCTCTATCTACTAATACGTAAATGGGCCGCTGGAGTTCGAAGCCGCGAGCGGATTTTTCCGCCCCAATGAGAAAGAGGGACGGGCCACGCCGTCCCTCGGTCACCGGTTAGTCTGCGGCTCGTTCCGGGCTCCCGCCGCCTGCCTTGCTACCTGCCGGTTTGAGCGAGAGAACAACGCCGGAGTAGAGCAGGAGAATGCCAACTGCCTGGGTGAAAGCAAAGATCTCACCAAACTTCATGAGACCCGCTGCCGAGCCGCCAGCTGCAAAGACCATCGTACCGAGAGCGATCAGGATCGCATACAGCCCTCGCGTATGAATGAAGGAGATCACTGCACCAATCAGGATCACCAGCGACCCACCGATGTTCTGGATGAGGAAAGGAATCTTGATCATGGCTGATGGCGCCGACTTGAAGCCCAGATCACCAGGCCCTCCACCGGCGGTCAGAACGCTCGCCACGGTCACCCAAACCGTGGTAAGGATCACGGCGACCAGCATGATCTTCCCGAAGCGAGGCGACATCAGGTAGGCAGTGCCAACCGCAAGAAAGCCAACCAGCGAGCTGGCCGAGGCCCAGTAGAGCCACCAAAGAAGCGTCGGAACCGTCCCGGCCAACTCGAAGTAGAGTTCCGGAGTAGCGGCCAAGGCGGTCAGGAGGAGTCCAATCGCGTAGTAGAGGGTATGAGGCCGGGGGCGGGTCAGATATTGACGGAGCAAGCGGAGCCCCAGAAACAGTGACAGGCCCACCAGTAAGACGTTAGCCACCAGCGTCATGGACCATCCTCCTTCGGGCGAACCTACTATATCATCGACATCTTAGTCTTCGCCTAACGAAAAGTCAAATGCCTGTAGGACGATCAATCGCATGCAGGAGTTGACCGGCATCCCCCCGAAACCCGACTCAGTCCAGCATCCCCAAGGAGGTCATCAGATGGCGCTTCCCTCCCGGATTACCCTGGCCCGCACCCCGACTCCCCTTCAACCGCTTCCCCGGCTCAGCGCCAAGATGAACGTCGACTTCTGGATGAAGCGAGACGATCTGACGGGCGATATCGGCCTGGGTGGCAACAAGGCTCGTAAGCTTGAGTACCTGGTAGCCGAAGCGATGGCAGCCGGGGCGACGCATCTGCTCACAACCGGCGGGCCACAGTCGAACCATGCCCGGGCCACCGCAGCCGCTGCCGCTCGGGTGGGCCTTCGGGCTCTCCTCCTTCTGGCCGGCCAGGATCCCGGCTCGCGACAGGGCAACTTGCTCCTGGACCAGTTTTTCGGCGCCGAGATCCGCTTTTCTGGCGCGGCGACCCCGGCGGATCAGCAGCGCAGCCTGGAGGAGGCGGCCGCGGAGTTGGAGCGACAGGGTTACCGCCCCTATATCATTCCGGTTGGGGGGTCTACCCCGCTCGGTACGCTCGGCTCCTACCACTGCTACCAGGAGATCGCCTCGGAGCTTCCGGGCGATGCCTGGATATGCTCAGCCACAGGCTCCGGCGGGACCCATGCAGGTCTCACCCTTGGCGCTGTCCTTCATGGCAGGGCCACCCGGGTGCAGGGCTTCTCGGTCTGGCAGCCCGCCGCAACCATGGCGGACCTGACGGCCAATCTGGCTCGCCAGGCAGGAGAACTGCTGGGCCATCATCTGGCAGTTGGGCCGGTCCATGTGGATGACGGCTACTTGGCCCCACGATACGGGAAAGCCAGTCCTGCGGGCATGGAAGCGATCGCCCTCGTCGCCGACCTGGAGGGTATCCTGTTGGATCACATCTACACCGGAAAGGCAATGGCCGGCGTGCTCGACTACATCCGCCGGGGGATCATCCGACCGGGAGAGCGCGTGGTCTTTGTGCATACCGGCGGTGCACCTGCCCTCTTCGCCGGCTTCTGACCAAAGATCAAGACCCCCATCCGATCGATGGGGGTCTTCGCCTTTAGTCTGCCTTCACCGGATTCTTCTCCGCCTTGTCTTCCTGGATGCCGAAATACTGCGCCAGGACCGCGCGTGCTGCCGGCGCCACCCATGAGCCGTGCCCGCCACCCTCTACGACGACCGCAATGGCGATCTGCGGGTCCTCGTAGGGGGCGTACAGGACGGTGAGTGCGTTGGCGTATGACTTCCCTGTCTCAGCGGACCCAGTCTTGGCGGCAACCGTAATCGGAAAGCCCTTGAGCGGGCTATAGGCGGTGCCCAGCGGGTGGTTCGCACCCTTCCACATGCCCAACTGGACCTCCGCCCACGCCTCAGGGGATGCCTCCACTACACCGGCCTGCACCGGCTCGTGCTTGCTGATCACCTGCCCAGACGGGTCCCGGACCTCCGAGACCAGATAGGGTTGATAGCGGACCCCGCTATTGGCGATGGTGGCCGTGTAGACGGCCAGTTGCAGCGGTGTGACTCGCACATCGCCCTGGCCGATCGCCACGGAGAAGATATTGCCAGGCTGCCACCGGTCCTCCTTCTCATAGGACTCCTTGGTCGGGTTGATCCCGGTGCTCTCACCGGGAAGGTCAATGCCGGTGCGCTGCCCGAACCCGAACTGACTCAGGAATCCGGAGAGCTGGTCAATCCCCAGGCGGTAACCCGTTTCGTAAAAGTAAGGGTTGCAGGACTGAGCCAGTGCCATGTCGAGCGACAGGTTCCCCTGGTCGATGGGGTACCAGTTCTTTCGGGTGGGATCCCGGAAGTAGGTAGGACTACAGTGCACTGTCTCCCGGAGCCCAAGCGCTCCTAGCTGCACCCCGGCCAGTCCGACGCCCATCTTGTACGTACTGCCAGGCTCGAAGCCGACCATCGCCCAATTAAGGAGGGGTTGGCCCGGATCGTTCAGGATCTCGGCAATACCCGCCGCATCGCCGGTCACAAAGTAGTTGGGGTCGAATGTAGGGAACTGCGCCATGGCCAGCACGGCACCGGTCTTTACCTCCAGTGCAACCAGGGCACCGCGGATCGGGTTGACCTCAGGATCGTTCTCGGCCTTACCCCGCTGTGCGACGACCCGAATCTGCTCCGCGAGCGCTTTCTCGGCCACTAGCTGCAGCTCCAGGTCGAGGGCCAACACCAGACTGTCGCCAGGCTGAGCGGGTGTCTCCTCGCGAATGCCCACCGGGCGCATGGAGGAATCAATGATCTTGACCCGCTTTCCCTGCTTGCCCTGAAGCACCGCCTCGTAGAACCGCTCAAGTCCATCCTTGCCCACGACCGAATCGGTCGGGTAGCCCTGGAATGCGGGGTTCGTGAGATCGTCTTCCGATATCGCCCCAACGTAGCCCAGGATTGGACTTGCCAAGCTTCCCTCCGGATACCGTCGGGCTGACTGGGTCACGAGGGTCACACCAGGAAACTCCGCCTTGCGGTCGGTGAACGCCGACATCACCCGGGCATTTAGCCGGCTCTTGATCACAATCTCTTCTGACTGCCGCCACTGAACCCGATGCTCCTCGACTTGCCGAGTCACATCTGCCACAATTCTGTCGGCCTCAGTGGGGTCTCCTTCTGCCAGGAGCAAGGCCAGCTTGGGCAGAATCCGCTCGACCAGCTCAGGGTCCTGGTCCAGCAGGACCGCGGCAAAGACCGGTTCGCTGGTCGCCAGAAGGCGCCCCGACCGGTCATAGATCGAGCCACGGGGGCCGTGGCTCGGGTACTCCACAAGTGTCTGTTGAGTCGCCCTGCTGGCCCAAATAGCCGACTCTGCCACTGTCAGGCGATACAGCTGAAAGCCCAACAACAGCAGAGCCAGCGTCAAGGTTCCAACCAGGATTAAGACCCGGTTCTGCACGTCACGCAAGGGCTGCGCCTCCTATTAGGGGAGCCAGCCGATAGGATCGACGGGAGAGCCACCCACGAAGAGGCTGAAGTGCAGGTGAGGCCCGGTCGAGACACCCGTGTTGCCCGAGAGCCCTATCTGCTCTCCGCCATCCACGCTCTGCCCCGTCTCGACGCTCACCTGGTCGAGGTGGGCGTACAGGGTGACGATCCCATCGCCATGGTCCACCTTGACAGTCAATCCATAGCCCCCCAACCAGCCGGCGTAAGTCACACGGCCCGGGGCGACCGTAACGACCGGGGTACCAGTCGGAATCCCGACGTCGATTCCATCGTGAAAATGTGCCGTCCCATAGACCGGATGAGTCCGCCACCCGAAGTCATCGGTCAGGGGACCGTAGGCGGGCCATCGGCTGAGTGCGCCACCGGTACTGACGCGCTCGCCACCGCGGCTGGCCACCATGCCGGCACGGCGCAGACGGGGCTCTGCTCCCGGGATGATGAGAATCTCGCCAAGCTGTAGGGCGCTGGCATCCACATCGGGATTGGCTTCAGCAATCAGGGTGAAGTCCACACCATAGCTATCGGACAGATCCCAGAGGTTGTCGCCGGACTCCACGACATGAACAACGCCATCAACCGCGGGGATCTTCAGCTCCTGGCCGATCTGCAGGTAGTCGTCTGCCCCCATGTCGTTGGCCCAGAGGATCGTGTCGCTGGAGAGTCCGAACTTCTCGGCAATCCCTCCGACAGTGTCGCCCTCGACCACCGTGTAGGTCTCGATCTTGGGGCGAGGCTTCGGTGCTTCCGTTGGTGCGGGGGCGGCCGCCATGGCCGCGGCAGGGACCGGTATGTCATCGGGAATCGGCATCGGATCATTCGTATGCGGCAGGCCGGTCGTCTTTGCCTCGGGCAGAGCGACCGCGACGGGAGTAGTCTCCTTGCCTGACCGAACGGAGAGCGCAAGCCCGCCGGCCATCAGGGTGACAACGGTCGCGTATACAATACGACGACGAACGTTTCGGGGGAGGTGCAAGAGGAAAGCAGCCTCCTTTAGCTGGTTTGTGAGCATCGCCTATATTATACATGGATCGTGTCTATACGCATATGCCTATTTCGACCCTATATCTACTCGCCATGGATCGGGCGAAGATCCCCGCCTACCAGCCGTTCCCCCAGCCGTTCGATCCGGATCCGTCCCGCCGAGAGCTCAGCCAGTGCTGCCTCTAACTCCGATTCCTGACCGGCGAGCAGGCGGCAATCGATCAGGACCTCATGCCCAAACTGAGTCTCCAAGGTCAAGGCTCCCCGCTGTTGGAGGAGATACTGTACCTTTCCGACCAAAGAGTAGTCCAGTGCAACTCGGAGATCGACAGCGGTCTGTGCTTGGGCAAGGCCGGCCGATTCGACTCCGGCAACCGCTGCCTGGCTGTACGCGCGCACGAGCCCTCCGGCCCCAAGAAGGATCCCGCCGAAGTATCGGGTCACCACGAGGACGACGTCCGAGAGATTCTGTTTCTCCAGGACGTCAAAAATGGGGCGGCCGGCGGTGCCGCTGGGCTCGCCATCGTCCGAGAGGCGCTGGATGCTTCCCGCCTTGAAGGCGAAGCAGTTGTGGGTTGCCGAGGCGTGCTGTCGCCGGATCTCCTCAATGAAAGCCCATGCCTCCTGCTCAGAGGTGACAGGGGCGACGTTGGCGATGAACCGGGACTTCTTGATCAGGATCTCGGCCTGCCCCCGTCCTGCAACGGTCGTATAGGACAAGTGGACTCCACCCCTTGGAACAGATTCGGACAGCCTCTCATTTCGAGGGGTGCCTAAAACTCCCCTGCCGCAGACTAAAGAGAGAGTTGGATATGGGTCAGAGACCGTGGAGGGATTGAATGAGCGACCATGTGGACAAGGATATCCTCGCCGAGGGAAGGCAGATGCTTGAGCAGGCAACCCAGATCTACGAACGCCCCTTGCTTCCCGTCGACTACTGGTGGCTGGGCGTCGGTCTCGCTGCCTGCACCCTGGCGGAGCTTGAAGAGAAGACGTATGCGGTAGGCCGGATTGAGCAGCTCATGGACCGCCTCGGTCATAAGGGGCCACAGGGTGACTGGTTCCAACGGTTCACCGAGGAGTTGGCCGGTCTCAACGCGGAGGGCCTCCTATGGCCCGTCTACCAGCGCAGCACGGACGGACCGCTGCAACCGACCGGCCTGGAGGTAGACGCCAACTTTGACGCTCGGGCTGGGTACTATCTGGCTCTCGCTCATCTCGGGGTTGCGGTAGCGGTGAATCAGGAGGACTCGGACAGGATCGACCACCTCGCTGAAGTGATTGCCGGCATGGTCGAGCGGGGACTGCAGCCAGGAGACGAGCCCGCCATTCTGGCAGCGTTGGAACCCCTCGGGGATGAGGCGGAGCAGGAGACTCCGAATGCATAGACGAAGCCGTCCGGGCACTCCGGACGGCTTTTGGTCAGGCGCCTCACGCACCTCGCTTGGAAGCATACATTCGCAAGTCAGCCCGACCCAACAGGCTCTGCCACTGGGCTCGCTGTGCGGTCTCGATGCCGATATCGAGAGAGAGTCGTGGGCTCTCCGGTGGCTGGGTCTCGTTCCATTCGCGAACCTTGTTCGTCAACCTTTCGGAGATCGCTGCCGACTCGGCTGCACCGGTGTTCTCCAACACGACCAGAAACTCATCGCCCCCGTACCGGACAACCAGATCCCGGCTGCGTACGGTGTCAGAGATCAAGCGGGCCGCCTCACGCAGGACCCGGTCTCCCTCCAGGTGCCCCCAGCGATCATTGATCGATTTAAACCCCCGACAATCGATCATCAGGATGCTGATCTCAGAGCGATCCATCTCCAGGCGCTCCGACCACTCGTTCAGGAAATGCCGGTTGTAAACGCCGGTGAGGGCATCCCGTCTCGCCATCCGCTCCTCCATCTCCGCCCGTGAGAGCGCGTCAGAGACATGGGCGGCCATCAGTTCCAGCAGGTTCAGGTCCTCCCGCCGGTACTGGTTCAGACCGCTCCGATCAAGCCGGATCACGCCGTAGAGACGGCCGCTGGTCATGAGCGGCACCACCATGATCGACTCATCTACCACATCGGTGCCCGGAACCTGCAGGGAACGGGCATCGTGAGCAGCGTCTCCGGTGATCAGAGATCGGCCATGCTGTGCGACCCATCCCGACAGGCCTACCCCCATGGGAACATCGACCGACATCATGGCTCGCTCTTCCTCTCCGGAGAGCGGCGTCTCCGAGAAGATGTAGTGGGCGCCAAGCGTCTGCGTTTCCGGGTTTACGAGGAGGACAACCCCGAGGTCGCTGACCGTCGCTCGCACCATGTGCCGCACCGCCGTCTTGATCACTTCCTCGACGCCGTGGGCCTTCAGCACGGGCAGCAGTTCCATGAGCCGCTGCAAATGGTCAGTCTGGACCGACTGCTCCCGCAGAGCGTGGAAGAGAACGCGCATGAAAGCGGTCACACCAAAGGCAGCGACCGCCAGGAACACCGTGGTGCTGAGAGCGGCACCCAACCAGGCGTGCCCTGCGAGTGAGACCACCACAAGGGACAAATGGACTGCGACCACCCTGGTTCCGTAAAAGGCCCCGATAAAGGTCGAGGTTAGGATCAGCAGGATGGGCCCGACCAGCTCCGTCGGGTTCAGCCAGAGCGAGCCAAGTGCCAGCAGGTCTGTCAACAAGGTGAGGGGGTAGGCCCCACCGTGGGGGAGCCTCCTCCAGTCCAGATAAGCCAGGAGCATTCCCACCAGTCCGGCGAGGAGACTGATCCACCAGGACGGTGACCAGAGTGTGGGCTTCAGCACCACGAGAGGGACCACCCCGGCCAGCCCAAAGAAACCGACGGCCAGGTACGGAAGATACCCGCGCATGACGCGGCCAGGAACCGGTGAGACTTCTCGGTGCCCGACATCCTTCAGCGACATGCAGGTCACCCCCAGCCACAGCAATCGTAATAATCTTCTATTCTGCATGAAGTTACCGTTCCCCTTCTTTTCCGAGGCACCTGACATTTATTCGCACGAATCTTCCGCGAACCCCCGGGACGCCTGCCACCCTGTTTCGGACGTCATCCCGGACACCGTTGGAATATGGTACGATAGGCCTGAGAACTCTTACGAGGTGAATCGGCATGGAACCGGTGACCCGCCAACTTCTCAGCGATACCTTCCTCACCGCAGCAAAGGCGCTTGAACCGATCTCCCCCGTAGCCGCTGCGCTTTCCGGCGGACTGAGCGAAGGACCGTCGCCGGCGCTTGAGACGCTCTATGACACATACTTCCGGGTGATCTCGGCCGTTCACCCGAACCTCCCCGTCCTTCTCGCTGCGCTTCATGCCCTGGCCCTGGCGGGCGATGCCCCCGCTCTGGCCAGGTTCTTTCCCTCCTGCGGCGGCAGCTTCGACCCGTCTGCGCGCCCAGCCCTCGTCAAGACCGCGGAGGACGTCCTCCGGGAGCACCGCGAAAGCCTGTTGGACTTCCTGCTGAGCCACGAACCCCGTGACCCGGAGGTCCGGCGCAGCGCAGCGGTCATGCTGGGGGCACTTGCCACGGTGGAGCGCTTCGGCGGCGGTCTCTCGCTGGTGGAGCTGGGGAGCCGTGACGGGCTGGCGCTGCACTGGGACCGCTACCGGTACAGCACCGGCAACCGCGCCATTGGAGCGGGTCCCGTCACCTTCAACGTGCAGGTACACGACCCTGCCGGTACGGCCGGGCGGCTTCTCTCCGCTCCCATGCCACGGGTGGTGGGACGAACCGGGCTGGACCCCGACCCGATCGACCTGTCCGATGAAGCCGAGCGTCGTGTCTCCGAGGCGTTTATCTGGCCCGACCAGGTGGAGCGGCTCACCCGGTTCCGGGCTGCCGTTGCGCTGCAGAAAGAGATGGGGCGCCCACCCATCCGGCGAGGGGTCCCCGAACTCGATCTGGCCCGCCTCCTGGTGGAGACATACAATCAGATGGAGCCAGGCAATACCCTCTTCCTCTTCAGCCTGCTCTCCTGGAACGCCCTGACCGATGAGGCGCAGAAGCGGACAGCCCTCGGTCTTCAGACCCTGGCGGCCCAGGTTCAGGCCCACAAGCCCATCGCATGGCTCCAGGTCGACCGGTTCACCCCGGGTCAGGAGAGCCTGGAACTACGACTACACACCTTCGGTTGGGCGGACCTGGAGGACCGGGCGGTCAGGCGTCTCGCCGAGGCGTCACAGGACCTCGCCCGAGTCCGCTGGCTCGAGTGACTCACTTGCAGAAATAATCCGTTTTGCTTATTGAAAAAGGCGTCAGAAGGTCTTATGGTGGATCTATTGAGATCTTTGGCGGGAGGCGAGAACCCCCATGAGGCACAAGATCATCGTGGAACTGCCTGATTCCGGCCCGGTTACCCTGGTTGAACCCTTTGAGGTTGGCGGTTTGGGCGCGGAGATTTTCTCGCACATCACCCTGGTCTGTCGCCGCCTTGCCCCGGTCCCTGCAGGTGAACTGGAGGCGTTGCGCAACGCCCTCTACACAGGGCCACTCTGGGGAGGCCAACAGTCCGCCGCCCCAGTCCCGGTCGCATTCGCCGGACAGATCTCTCATCTCCGTCTGCTGGCGGAACAACCGGACGGAGAATGGGCACCGACCTATGACTTTGAACTGGGCCGCTAACAGGTACAAGAAACCCGGTCAGCAGATGCTGGCCGGGCTTTGTCATGCGCTCATTTACTTGGGTGAATCCGATGGCGGTTCATGGCCTTTGCCAAAAGGCCCCACAGGGACCTGCTCCCGAAGGAGCGGGACCACCTTGCCATCTCCGGTGGTCGCAGTACCCCGCCGAGCCGGGCGCCCACCCGTCCCGAGCCTCTGCTCCAACCGGTTGACCCGATAGATCAAATAGAGAGTCGCCGCAAACTGAAGCAGCACGATCAGAGTCATGTTGGGCACAGCCACCCCTCCCCTCGCCGATCCCCATCATCCATTAAGACGCAGAAATCAGAAGGATGGTTCTGGCCGAAGCGCAGGGAAATTCCGCCGGATCCCTACCCCTTCTTCTCAGCCGGCTCCGTCACGCTCTTGATCAGGCACTGGGTGCAAGCCCCAGAGCATCCCTTCGGCACGACCAGGACCTGCCGGCAACGGAGGCACCGATCGACACCCGGGCCATTCTGGTACCCGCAGCGTGGGCAGAGCCCCTTCGGATCGCACGTGCCGCTCACGGACACTCCCCCTCCTACCAGAACATCACCCGGTGCAGGATGCCGCCGAAGATCATAGCCAGCGTAATATCCACCACCCAGATGATGGCCCCTTCCCGCTTACCCCGCTCCTTCAGCATGATCATGATCGAGGCGATGCAGGGAACGAACAGCGTGATCACCATGAGTGCGACCATGGTCTGATGAGCGCTCAGCCCGAGGTCAAAGAGGCCGGCGGCACCAAAGTCACGGCGGACAAAGCCCATAAGGAAGGCGCCAGCCGCTTCACGCGGCAGCCCTAGCCACGATTCCGTCAGGGGCGCCAGGCCGTTCTGGATCCACGTGAGGATGCCCGAGGCGTTCATGGTCGAGACCAGAACCGAGCCGAGTGCGAAGAAGACCCAGGCCTCTACCAGGAACCCCTTTGCCTTCAGGTAGGTCTTCTGCAGGATATTGCTCAGGCGCGGCACCCGCAGCGGTGGCAGATCGATCAGCAGATCAGAGGACTGGCCCGGGAGCATCCGGTTGAGGACGGCTCCCGCCAGCCCGTAAATGAGGAACAGAACCACCACAAAGGTGAGGATGTAGATCGGCCCCAGTGGAGCCAGCATGACCGTAATAACCGCAAGCTGGGCAGAGCACGGAATCGCCAGGGAGAGCAGGAAGGTCGCAATGGTCCGCTCCCGCTTTGTCCCCATGAGCCGGGTGGTGACAGTCGCCATGGTGACACAGCCGAAGCCCAGGATCATCGGGATCACAGCCCGCCCGTTCAGGCCCACCCGGGTCATCAGCCGGTCGACGAGGACCGCCACGCGCGGCAGGTAGCCCGAATCCTCCGCCACTGACAGGAAGAGGTAGAACCCAAGCACCAGCGGTAACAACAGGCCCACCAGATAGGAGACCGTCATGGTCAGGAGCCCGAATTCGCCGATCACGATCTGTCCCAGGAAGGAATCGGGCGGCAGGACTCGACCGACCAGGCCGGTGATGAAGGGGATGTAGTACTCCCCCATCCAGATCTCCTCGGTCACCGCGACCACGTCCTGTGCAACGACGACACCCAGCAGGTAGTACATGACCCCAAGGAAGCCGGCCAGCAACAGGGCGCCATACAGGGGGTGCAGCGTCCAGCGCCCGAGCTTGGTGGCGAAGGTCGCCCCCTGGTTGGTCTCCGAGACCACCCGCTCCACGATCTGGTCTGCCCGCTCCCGCCGCAGCCGGTAAATCTCCTCCCGAGTTCCGGCGGGCTGCCGGTCATACCTGGCGCAGACCGCGTCATCATCCTCCAGGATCATCACCCCGTCGTCCAGGGAGACACCGTCTGGGATCCGGGAGCGAATCGCCTCTGTCGGCCGACCAGGATGCGCCCGGCCAACGGCCTCCTTGACCAGATCGATCCCCGTACCCTTCACCGCAACCGTGGGGACCACCTCAACCCCGAGCTCCGCCGAGAGCTTGGCGAGGTCGAGGTTCAGCCCATGGGCAGCCGCTTCATCCATCATGTTCAGCACGACGACCACGGGGAATCCCATGTCGATGATCTGCAGGGTCAGGAAGAGGTCCCGGTCCAGATGGGCCGCATCCACCACGTTGATGATCGTGTCGGCCTGGAGGATCATCTCCCGGGCGACCCGCTCTTCCTCGTTGAAAGCCGAGACACCGTAGACACCCGGGGTGTCGTAGACCCCGAGTTCCCCAAGACGCCCGGCCGAAATGTCAACCGTGGTTCCGGGGAAGTTGGAAACCTCTACGTAGACCCCCGTCAACGTATGAAAGATCGCCGACTTGCCGACGTTCGGGTTGCCGGCCAGGACGATCTTTCGGGCTCCCTGTGGGATGTTGACCGCCGCCGGGGAGTGACAATGGTCGTGTGCCATGACTATCCCTCCACCGGCTTCACTTGGATCCGCAATGCCAGGTTCCGGCCGAGGGCCATCTCCTGCTTCCCCTTTCGAACCACGACAGGCCCTCCGGGCAGGATGGTCTGGCAGATAGCGCGGGCCCCCTCGGCGATCCCGAACCGGATTGCCTGAAGTCGGGCGAAATCATCTTCGATGCTGGTAATAATGAATGCCTGGCCGGGCTGCGTCTGATCGAGTGTCATGGCCGATGCACCTCGTTCACGAATGAGAATCGTTATCGCTACCCCTAGTAAACACCCGCGACCCCGGTTATGGCAAGACCCAAATTGGCTTGTCTGTGTGGGTCGGGATGCCTACGTTCCAGAGAGTAGAAAAAGGGCCAAATGGTCTATGGACCTCAAATACCGACCCAAGCCGATGTGAGACAAATTTCAGAGAGGTTACGATAGTCTTGGCGATTCGAACGATGCTTCATGGAGGGATTGCCCAGTGTCGAAGAAGATGGCAGCTGCCGCCGCCGCCACCTTGATTGCCGCTCTCGCAGTCACCGGTTGTAGCAAGCCCCAGAACGCTCAGTCCGCCGCCGCTGAGCAGAGCGCCGCCTACGATATCAAGTCCAAGATTCCATGGGCCGGTAAGGAGATCGAGAAGTACGACAAGTTTTTTGAAGAGATCGATGGCGTCAAGCACTTCTACCTCTATGTGGAGGAGAAGGAGTGGGAGATCCTCAAGGGTGTGACAGTCCCCGCCTGGACC
This sequence comes from Symbiobacteriaceae bacterium, assembly GCA_041690255.1. Taxonomy (GTDB): domain Bacteria; phylum Bacillota; class Sulfobacillia; order Symbiobacteriales; family Symbiobacteriaceae; genus JAWLHU01. Next base: position 347,520 of record JAWLHU010000006.1, on the reverse strand, counting down.
TTCAACGGCACCGTACCTGGTCCCGAGATCCGGGTGAAGAAAGGTGACAAGGTCGCCGTCCACTTCAAGAACACCTCGTCGCAGCCGCACTCGATCCACTTCCACGGCCAGCTCGGCCTCTCTCAGGAGATGGACGGAGTGCCCGCCACCTCCGCCACAGTCAACCCGAACAAGGAGTTCGTCTATGAGTTCGATGCCATCAACTCCGGCACGCTCATGTACCACTGTCACGTGGCCACCTACTACCACGTTGATATGGGCCTCTACGGCGCCTTCAACGTAGAAGATCCCGAGGATCCGGAGTATGACAAGGAGTACACCTTCATCCTTGACGACTGGGCTGTCGGCTCCATGGATCCGTTCAAGTTGGCCAGCAAGCAGGATTACAACTACTTCACCGTCAACGGCAAGGCCTTCCCGGAGACGACTCCGATCGAGGGCAAGGTCGGTGACAAGGTCCGGGTCCGCTTCGTCAACCTTGGCTATCGCTCCTTCTCGATCCACAGCCATGGCTACGGCGGCCTGATCACCCACCTCGACGGCTACAAGTTCCCTACCCCGTATATGCGTGATGTCTTCACCATCGCGCCCGGCGAGCGCATGGATGTCGAGATCACCCTGCGCGAGGGCATCTACCCCTGGCATGATCACCAGTTGGAGAACGTCCTGAACAACGGCGAATATCTGGGCGGTGCCACCTTCCTGGTGATCGGTGAGAAGTAGGGCATGAATAAGCCAGTTGTGCTGGCAGTCGTGGGGGTGGCCTTGCTGGCTGCCCTCTCGGGCTGCACCAGTTCGGTAGCCACGATTACTCAGGCCGGCGGTACAACCGTTGCCCAGGCGGCGCCGGTCAAGGGCTTTGTGGAGACCGACAAGGTAGATGAACTCCAGGTCAAGCTGAGCATCCAGCCCTTCCAGCCCGGCGAGAACAGCTTTTCTGTAAGGACCAGGGAGTCCGGCATTGCGGAGATTCAGTGCCAGGTGATCATGCTGGAGATGGGCCACGGTCTGATCCTGGATATGGAACAGGCCTCCCCTGGCCACTGGCAGGTCAAGTCGCCCGTCATCGACATGGACGGCAAGTGGATGATCCGGGTCAAGATGACCCTGGATGACGGCACCGAGAAGCTTCTTCCCTTCTACGGGAAGGTGAAGACCGACCAGCCGCAAACCGACCAGTCGTAAACCGGCCAGCCTCAATAGGTATTTGGTGCCTACCCGCCAGGAAGCCAAGGGGCTACAATGGCGGGTATGGTGCATGGGGGGCGGATTTGTCATGTCCCATATGGTAACCTGGCACCTGCCTATGATCGCTGTGGGCGTCGGATTTCACCTTGCGGTTAGTTGGGCTTTGCTCTGGCGCTACTTCCAGGCTCGCGAGCGCTCGCTCCTGACCTGGGGGTTGGCCTGGCTGGTGCTGGCCGTCCACGTCTTGGGCATGTTCCTGACCCATATCGGCTTTGCGGAGTCAGCCCCGCTCCTGCGCGACATCGCCTTTGCCGCGGCGGCCATCGCCTTTCTGACCGGTCAGGTGGAGCAGGCAGGGCGCACACCCCGGTCGATGCCCTGGATTGCCGGTGGGGCAGCAGGCGTGCTCCTGCTGGTGCTGGCGGTCGGAATCTGGCTGGGAGAACCGGTCTCCATGACCGCCGGAGCCGTCGTCGCACTCAGTCTGGGAGGCGCCGCCTGGCTCTCGGTGCCGAGCCGCGTCGGCAGGAGCGATATGCCCCAGTGGCTCCTCTTCCTCGGCTACTGTGTCGGAGCCTTTCACGCGGTGAGCTATGCCCTGCCCCTGGCCGGACTCCACTCGGTCCCGTACGAGATCGCCGGCCATGCCCTCTTCTCCCTCTTCTTCTCCGCCGCGATCACCTGGCAGTCCTGGGAGCATGAGCGGGCAGTTCGCCTCTTCTCCAAGACCCTGGAGCGGCTGAACCGGCCCCTGACCACGCAGGAAGCCATGGACGAGGCGCTCAAACTGGCTGCAGAGACGCTTCAAATCACCGAGGGATGGGTCATTCTGCGGACCGACGGTCGAGGCGATGCGTCTGGCGATTCCTGGACGATCGGGGCGGCCTACGGCTTCCCTGACTGGGCAGAGCATGGGGTGCAGGCACTGCACTTCCCGATCGACCGCTGCATGTGCCTCCGGCGCATCGACTCCAACGCGCTGGTGACGACGGTGCGTGATCTTTCCTGCGCCCGAGCCTCGATGGAGGTCGGGCACCCGGCGGGAAGACATGTCACCATTCCCCTTGGGACCGATGGCACCGTCTCAGGGATCATGTCCCTCATGGTACCGGGGGGACGCTTCTTCACGCCGGCTGACAAGGAGATTCTCACCGCCATGGGCGAGCAGATCGGGCTCGCACTGGATCGGGCCCGCCTTTACGATAAGCTCCGGGAGAAGGAGGAGGCCCGGGGTCGGTTGCTGGCCCGCCTGATCACCGCCCAGGAGGACGAACGCCGCCGGATCGCCCGGGAGCTGCACGATGAGACCGGGCAAGCGCTGACCGCCCTGGTGGTCAACCTGGACTTCCTGGTGCGCCACCCCACGGAGGAGCGAGTGCTCCGAAACCGACTGGCCGATGTGCGGGATATGGCCGAGGCCACCCTCGCCGAGGTGCGGCGGGTAATCCACGAGATGCGTCCCACCGTCCTTGACGACCTGGGCCTCGAGGCGGCGATCAGTTGGCTGGTGAAGCGGTTTGAGGCCAGTGGTCTGAAGATCAGTACGGAGTTGCACGGCATTTCCGGCCGGCTGCCTGACCACGTGGAGATCACAGCGTTCCGTTTGATCCAGGAAGCATGCACCAATACGGTGAAGCACGCTGGTGCGACGAACTTACGAATCCGCCTGGCCCGCAGGGGTCTCTGGCTCCATGTCGAAGTGATCGATGACGGAAACGGCATGGATCCAGCGCAAAAGACGAAGGGCATGGGACTCGAGGGACTGCGGGAGCGGGTCACCCTGGCGGGCGGAACCCTTACGATCCAGTCCTCACCGAAGGCCGGAACCCGTGTCCACGCAGAGCTTCCCTTGGGAGGGGCTGTCAACGATGACGACGCGAGTGCTGATCTGCGACGACCACATGATGGTGCGTCAGGGAGTCCGAATGGTACTGCAGTCGGAACCAGACATTGAGCTGGTAGCGGAGGCCGGGCGCGGCGAGGAGGCCTGTCGCCTCGTTGAGCAACACCGGCCCGACGTGGTGATCATGGACATCTCCCTGCCGGATATAAGCGGAATTGAGGCGACCAAGCGAATCAAGGAATCGGTTCCTGAGACTCACGTGATCGGGCTGACCATGCATGAAGAGGAACCCTATGTCCTGGAGTTGCTCCGGGCCGGCGCCGACGGATACATAGTCAAGCGTTCCGCTGCCGCCGACCTGGTCGGGGCAATCCGGGCCGTCACCCAGGGTCAGGCGATTCTCGACCCGGCGATCACCCGAGCCGTGGTGAGTGGCTATGTCTCGCGCCCCTCCACTCCCGCTTCCGGTGAAGTGGAGCCCTGCCCGCTGACCCCCCGTGAGCGGGAGATTCTGATTCTGGTCGCCGAGGGGAATACGAACGCTGAGATTGCCCGTCAGCTCTTCATTAGCGAGAAGACCGTGCAAACTCACCGGTCGAATATCCTCGACAAGCTCAACATACATGACCGGACCGAGCTGGTCCGGTACGCCATCCGTCAGGGATTGATCGAGCCGTAGGCCCGAGGCGCGTCAAACGGAGCCCGCCGGGCTCCGTTTGCTACTTGCGGAAAGCGCCCAAGACCAGTAATGTGAACGAAAGAAGCGGCACAGATCATCGGAATCGAAGGAGGCATCTCGTGTCGGAACTTGTCACACAACTGGTTGATGCCCTGAAGAGTATCTCGCCGATCTGGGCGGTACTGGTCGTCTCCGCCCTCCCCCTGATCGAGCTGCGCGGCGCCATTCCCATTGGAGTCGCACTCGGCCTGCCAACCGTGGAGGTCTTTCTCCTGGCGATGATCGGCAACCTGATCCCCGTCCCGCTGATCCTTCTCCTGCTCGGTCCTCTGCGCCGGTGGGCCAACAGTTGGCCCCTGGTCGGGCCGCTCCTGCGTTGGGCGGAGGAGCGGGCCATGCGCAAACGGGAGCAGGTGGAGCGCTATGGCTTCTGGGGTCTGGTCGCCTTCGTAGGTATTCCACTGCCCGGCACAGGCGCCTGGACAGGCTCCCTGATCGCCGTCCTGCTGGAGATCCCCTTCTGGCTGGCCCTCGGTGCAATCTCCCTGGGGGTGCTGATTGCCGGAGTGGCCATCGCTATCCTCTCGACCCTCGGGCTGAAGGCGTTCCAACTCTTCTGAGCCAGACCCGCGGATAAGATGATGACAGCCGGGTCGGAACAAATCCGCACCGGCTGTCCATTTAGTGTCTGCGCTTACGAGATGGCCCGGACCGCAGTACCAGTTCGACACGCCCTTCGGCGCTGACCTCTGGCACATAGCGGTTCCCGTCGGAGTCACTAACCTGGAGACGCTCAATATACCAGGAACCCCGGGCTTCCACCAGGGCCTCCAGCTTACTGAGAACATCCTCCCGGCTGATTGCCATCGTCTTGCCGCCCCCGTGTTCCATGATCGACCAGACATCCACGGGAACTCCCCCTTTCCGAAAAGATCGAACCCGGTGCACGACACCGGGTCGGCGGTGAGTTCGTATGCGGATCGATACCAATCGATACCACCCATCGCGAATCAGCGAGTCTACGCCTATGACTTCCCTATCTTACACCAGCAGTCCCCGAAACACAACCCCGGTCTTGCCAGGGAACCCAATGGAAGGACCAGGTCCCACATCTGGAGCGGGGTCCGTAACGTCAAAACAACGAAGTGAGGAAGGAGGGGGCGCCATGGTCCTGATCATCGGCGGCGACCATCTCGGCTCCATTGAGCAGAACCTGCGCGGCCTGGGCTTCAGCGGGGTTGCACACGTAAAAGGCCGGACAGAGAAGCGCGTCGATATCCCTGCCGGCACCGACCTGATCGTCGTCCTGATTGACTATGTGAACCATAACCTGGCCCGGTGGGTCAAGGAGCAGGCGAAGATACGGGGCCTGCCGATCATATTCTCTCGCCGGTCGTGGAGTGCGATCTGCCAGAGTCTGCAGGCCTGTACATCCTGTCCCAATTCCGACCGATGCTCGGGCTCCTCCGCTGCCGGCTAGTCCCGTCGTCGTTAACCGAGAGGCCGTTCCCTGCCAGAGCAGAGGAGCGGCTTTTTGCGTGATCAGGCATAGTCACGACTACTGCCGTGTCCCATGGGCTGCCGCCCCTGGGAGAGCGCCAGAGCCAGAAGGGCAATCTTCTCGTGCACAATGACCGTATGCCGGTTGTTCTGGAGTTGCAGTTGGAGCCGTAGGGCTGTCCGGACACCTGGATCGCCGGTCATGTCAAAGACCAGATCGACCGGCTCCCCCAGTCGCATGACCTCGGTCAGATCCTGGGTCGTGGGAACGCCGCTGGCGCGGGCCAACTCCATGCCCGGCGCATCGGGGCGCAGGTCACAGACCATGATCACGTCGACGATCCCCCGGGCCAGCAGGACCTCCAACAGCGGCGTACCGGTGGCCCCGGCGCCCACGAAGACCACGCGCATCTGCTCAGCCTCCATCATCCCACCTCCTGATACGTTACCGCCCACCGGCAGCAGGTCAGATCGGAAGGTCTGCCAGGGACTGACCGGTCAGTCCGGTCCCCTCTCGGACGACCCCCAAGCAGGGTTCCTCTGCAAGATCCAGTTCATACGGCGGATCGAGCGGCCTACCCCACCGGTCCTGAAGCACCCGGACCCGTGGACGATCCAACCGCGCCTGGTCGATTCCGCTCACGATGCCCCTCCGCCCATCGGTCAATTCAACTGGGGTTCCGGTCGGGTAGGGCGCCACGCACTCCACGAAGCATGAGAGCAACTGCGGATCGAAGGCCTCCTTCATGCTGCCTGTCATCGTGGCGAGCGCTTCGGCCGGGGGAAATCCCTTCCGATAGACCCGGTCGGCCGTCATGGCATCGTAGACATCTGTTACGGTACAGAGGCGAGCGTACTGATGGATCCTCTCCCCGCAGAGGCCAAGGGGATAGCCCCCGCCGCCGAACCGCTCATGATGCTGCAGGGCGACCAGGGCCAGCTCCTCGCTAAGGCCCGCCTGGCTCCGCAGGATCGTCCAACCCAGGCTGGTGTGGCGCTGCATGACCGCCGTCTCCTCCTGGTCATGGCGCCCCGGCTTGTTCAGGATCGCCCGGGGGATGGCCATCTTGCCAATGTCGTGGAGCAACGCCGCCAACGAGAGGCCGGCCAGTTCCGACCGGCCCATGCCCACGACACTGCCCAGGAGTGTGGTGAGAATGCAGACCTCAATCGAGTGGAGCATGGTGTACTCATCGGCCTGGCGGAGTTCGTGAAGGGTGACCACCGCCTTCGGATTGGCCAGTACCTCACTGACAACCCGATCGACGGCACGCTTCATGCCCGCGGTCTTCAAGGGGAGTCGGGGAAGCTGAATGCCGTGTCCGGACTCCGCATACGAAACGGAGAGTTCGTCCATCGCCCGCCGCATTTCGCCGACCAGATCATGGCGCGTCTCCGGGGAGACCAGTGGCATAGGCTGGTCAGTTGCCGCAGGAGGATCGATTACGTAGATCGTCTCAATACCGTAGGCACTGAGGGATCGCAGGTAGACCTCCGTCAACTCCGCACCGGCCGGCAGGAGAACGCGACCATCTTCTGCCATAACGCTCTGGCCGAGCCGGTTCCCAGGCTTCGCCTCCACCACTCTCAGTCGACGCACCTCTCCCACTCCAATCGGTTCCAGCTCCAAAATGGAAAACTCACAGAACGGACCGCTTCGCACTCAGATGTTTTCTCAATCTCCCAGAAACTCTCCTGCTAAAGGAACTACGTCCGAAATAGTCTAACCAATCTGCCACATGCCTGCAGACGTAAGAAAAGGCCGGTCACCAGACTGCCTGGCGACCGGCCCAACGAGATTCACTTACCTAACCCGCCAGCTCCCTGAGGTACTCAGATGCATCCTCATGGACCTCACGAAGGATCTCGATCTTTCGCTCCTGAATCAACTCGATCTCATAGGGTTCCGTCAAGCGATTCCCGTCAGCATCCAGGACGATCCTCAGCCGCGGGCGATCGGCCCGCCCTCGCTCCACATCGATCACGACCGCCTTGAGGCCGCCGGTGATCTCCACGACGGCACCAACCGGGTATGGGGCGATGCAGTTCATAAAGGCCAGGAGGATCCTGGGTTCAAAGAAGCCATGCATGGGGCCGCTGAGCGTCTCCAGGGCAACCGCTGGACTGAGACCTTTCCGGTAGATCCGATCGGCAGTCATCGCATCATAGCAGTCGACAACGGCGCAGACCCGGGCGAACTTGTAGATCTGGTTGCCCGAGAGGTTCATCGGGTAGCCACCGCCGCTCCACCGCTCGTGGTGTTGCAGGGCGACGATCGCCGAGGTGTATGAGACGTCAGGCTGGTCCTTCAGGATCGTCCAGCCCATGGTGGTGTGCTGGTTCATGACCTCGGTCTCCTCGGTCGTCAGCTTTCCCGGCTTGTTCAGGATCTCCGAAGGGACCACGGTCTTGCCAATATCGTGCAGCAAAGCCCCGAGGGCCAACTCCCGCAACTCCTGCGGAGAGTACCCCATCTCCGCCCCCAGGAGCGTGGACAGAATGCAGACGTTGACCGAGTGAGCAAGGGTGTACTCATCGGCAGTACGGATATCCTGGAGGCTGACAGCAGCTCGCGGGTTGGCCATGAGTTCGTTCACGACCTGGTCCACGGTCTGCCGCAGCTTCTCAGTACGGAGAGACGCGTTGAAGTGGCGAACACCGGTCCGGGCTGCCTCGGTGAAGGCACGGTCGATGTCGCTGAAGACCTTCTTCACCTCGGCCCCCAGCGCCTGGCGGGTCTCGTCTGAGACCACATCGACAGGCTCGACGTCCGGTGCCAGTTCGTTGACAATGTATAGGGAGGCCACGCCGTGGGCGAGCAGGGGGTCAATAAAGGATTCACGCAGGACGGTGCCTGCCTGGAGGAGGACTCGACCATCGGTGGTGATGATCGACTTGCCGAGCCGCATTCCGGCACGGATCTCGGTCGTCGCAACCCGGTACATCCGGTCACCTCCGCAGAGACTGGCTGTCAGTGCCTTGCGGCACTGTGCCGGTGACTCATTCAGCGACCCGAAACCTCTAACGGCATGCTTTGGAATATCATGCCTTATAGCAATGAGTTACACACGGCTGGGGGCAATCCCTGCTGTTCTGAGGGTGATCGCCCACTTTTTTGCGGTCAATCATCGCTGTACCGCTGATTCTGCCATGGATTTCCGTACATGTGGTAGCCGTTGCGCTCCCAGAAGCCAGGCCGGTCCTCCCCCATGAATTCCATGGATTTGACCCACTTCGCACTCTTCCAGAAGTAGAGATGAGGAACGACGGTGCGCATGGGCCAGCCGTGCTCGGGGGTCAGGTCCTGACCGTTCCAGCCCCAGGCAAAGAGGACGTCATCGTTCAGGAGGTCCGCCAGCGGCACGTTTGTCGTCCAACCGCCCTCCGCGTGGAAGAGCACGTACTTGGCCTCGGGCTTCACCTTGACCAGGTTGTAGACGTCCCGAAAGAGGACGCCCTCAAACGTGTTGTCGAGCCGGCTCCAGTGAGTGACACAGTGAATATCACACGTGACGTGGGTTCTCGGGAGCGCCAGGAAGTCCTGAAAGGTAAGGCTCCGCTCCTCCTCTACCAGCCCGAAGATCCGAAAGCGCCAGGACTCCAGACTGACTCGCGGGACCGTACCGTAGTGAAGTACCGGCCAGTCCCGGGTGAGGATCTGTCCGGGCGGGGTCCGTTCAGCCGGGGTTCGATTCTCTCCCGACATCTGATCACCTCATTCCCCAAGATGTTGTGTGCTATTGTTTAGTATTCCCCGCAAGTATGGCCGATACGGGGTGAAGCCCCCTCCGAGGGTGACTCACCTAGTGCCAAGTATCTACCTCACTTTTAAGTCGCCTGGATGGCAGGAATGTGTGTGCAGGCTACGTAATCCGTAATCTGTACGCGTGTGTGCCTGTGTTCCAACTTCCTATCAGATCGTCCATCAGAAAAGAGGTAAATTCACGTGGACTTGAACCCGCTCTATCGGAAGTTCGTGCTCTCTGTCGCGGCGAACTCCGTTGTCTCTCGCACGGCACAGAAGGTTGGCATGAAGTTAGGCGCTTCCCGCTTCGTCGCCGGAGAGACGCTTGATCGGGCCCTGGAGGTTGTGGCCGACCTGAATCGGCGTGGCATTCTTGTCACACTGGACCAGCTTGGTGAGGGCGTTCATGAAGAGGCGGTAGCCCGGCAGATGTGCCAGGCCTACCTGGACATGCTCGATGGAATCGCCGCCAGTGGCGTCGACTCCAATGTCTCGTTGAAGCTTACCCAGATGGGGCTCTCGTTCAGCCGTCCCCTGACCGATGAGATCCTGCTGAAGATCGTGAGCCACGCACAGGCGCGCAACAACTTCGTCCGGATCGATATGGAGGACACCCCGTACACCGACGCCACCCTGGACATCTATTACACCCTTCGCAAGATGGGCTTCGATAATGTCGGCACGGTGATCCAGTCCTATCTCTATCGCACGGAGAAGGATGTCGCTGAACTGGACAAGGTGAACGCCAACCTGCGGATTGTGAAGGGCGCCTATAAGGAACCGCCGGAACACGCCTTCCCCAAGAAGGTCGATGTGGATGAGTCGTTCAAGCGAATTGTGGCCAACCGCCTGCGCGGCGGGCACTACACGGCTGCAGCCACCCATGACGAGAAGATTGTCGACTGGACCAAGGAGTTTGTGGCACGGGAGAACATCTCCCGGGACCTCTTCGAGTTCCAGATGCTCTTCGGCGTGCGAATGCAGTGGCAGGAGCAGTTGGCCAAGGAGGGCTACAAGGTCCGCTGCTACGTCCCCTTTGGCCGTATGTGGTACCCCTATTTCACACGGCGCATCGCCGAGTCCCCCCGGAATCTCAGCTTCGTCGTCCGCAACCTCCTGAAGGGATAGATCGCATGAACAGGGCCCGGTCCGCTCTCAGGCGGGCCGGGCCTTCTCCCTGCGCTGTGGGCGATCAGTGCCGCTCAACGTCCTGCACGGTCCAGTCGAGCTTATCGCCAACCTTGCGGTAGCGCAACAGGACGGCGCCCTCACTCAATCCGTCACCGGTCACCGAAGTGGAACGGCCCGAACGACGGCCGGCAAACCATCCGATCCCGCCACCCAGTGCTGCACCGAACAGGACCAGCAACCCGTACAGCAGGCTCTGCCGGGTCACGGGGGCCTCCGCAGCCGTCTCGTGCTGAGCAGGCTCCTGCAGGCTCGGCGGGATCGGGTAGCTCGGCCCACCGCCGGTGCCGACCGGGGTGGCGGTCTTCTCGTAGGTGTTGCTGACAGTGCTGTACCGATAGATGCGCGAAGCGACCGAGGTCTTCCCCCCCGAGATCGGGGTCACAATGCCGACCATGACCAGGTCCCCAGCCACCCGGATCGTCTGCACGTCAGCGATCTCCAGGCCAAGCCTCAGATCTCCCTCCTGGGGCATGAGCACCCAGGCATGGACCTTATCGCCGGCGCTGACCTGGGCGACGAGGTGATCACCCGCCTCCGATTCCAGCCGCTCCAGGTGCAGATCGACGGAGCCCTTGAACGGATTGGGAGCAGTGAACCGTTCACCGCTGCTGAGCGCAACGCTGACCAGCTCCGGGCTCGCCTGGAGGGTGGCGACCGCACCCGAGGTGAGGAGCACCTCGTTCTCCATGCCGGAGAGGCTCTGAGTCGCAGGGCCCTGGGAGCCGGTCTCTGCCCCCACCGGCATGGCAGCAAAAGCGAGGAGCAGCACACCGAGCATCAGGAGCGTGGTTCTGCGAGCAGGCGATGTGAAGCGGCGCAAGGGAAATCACCATCCCGGTGGGGCGTATGTTCCCACACTAGCACCCACCAAACGAGAGCGTCAATCGGCTCTGAAGCGTAGGCCCCCGGGTAGTCCGAGCCTCAGTGAAGGACCCGACCTCCCCGAGGCCGCTCCTCGGGAGTGGGCGCCTGATCCTCGCTATAGAGGGCAGCAAAGCGGCCGTCATCCTCTTCGGCGATGCCGGCTTCCTCCAGCACATCCTCCTCCGCATAGATCGGAGCGCCGGCCCGCAGGGCCAGGGCGATCGCATCGCTGGGGCGGGCGTCGAAGGACTGACGCTTTGCACCGTTGGCTGCACGACTCAGGATCACCTTTGCGTAGAAGGTTTCGTCGTCGAACTCCTCGATCCGCACCTCCTCTACCCGGGCGCCCAGTCCTTGGATCATGGTCTGCATGAGGTCGTGGGTCATGGGCCGCTCGGTGCGCAGCCCCTGTGCCTGCAGGGCGATCGCTTGGCCCTCAACGATTCCGGTCTCAATCACAAGCAGCCGGCCCCGGTCAGGAGCCCGCAGCACAACCAGAATGGCGTCGGTCTCTTCCACCTGGCCCACGTTCAACAGATCAAGTCGAACCATCCTCGCTCCCCCTCTCTCCGCTAGTATGTCGCTGAGTGGGGCGGTGCATGAAGAAGCCCCCTCATCTGCGGTCTTGCAGAGAGGGGGCTCTTTCGCTCGGCCTACGCCTTCATGTCGCTATAATCGATCAAACAGATATGGTGGCCGTCCGGATCGTAGACATCCAGGCCTGAACCGACGCCGGGAATCGGATAGGGGCCATCACCAATCCTCGCACCCTTCGCCTCCAACTCGGCCTTTCGGACCTTTACGTCATCGCAGACCAGGGTCAGGTAGCCGTTGCCGACCACCACAGTCTCCCGTTTCTGCAGCATGATCGTCGTGGACCAGCCCTCCATGGCGACGAAGGTGATCTGGTCACCGTATGTATCGGTCACCTTCAGTCCAAGAACATCCCGGTAGAAGCGGACGGAGCGATCCATCTCCCCCACGGACAGCGAAACGTTGTCAAACCCCTTCAGCATCGCTTACTCCTCCTCAATGATCTGCTTCAGGCCTGGCAACATTGTGCCGTAGGCCCATCCCCGCTGGTAGCCGGCAAACTGGCTGGGCCGGATCGCTTCGGGCAGGTTCTCGAACCCACTGTGGGTGATGGTGACCCGCGTCCCCTCATTCTCGGGGACCAGGTCGATGGTCAGCAGCAGCGGAGCTGGGTCCTGCGGCCATCCGGGGGCGTCCAGCTCGGTCCAGGTGAAAGCGAGGCGCCGCTCGGGCTCCACGATGGTCACCCGACCCCGCAGCGCTCCGCCGTGTTCCTCGAAGGCGACCGCACTGCCCACCACCGGCTCGAAGCGAATATTCTCCGCGAACCAGCGGCGTAACCCCTCCTGGGAGGAGACGTAGCGCCAGACCCGGCTCGGCGGGGCGTTGATATGCACCGTCTGCCGGATAAAGGGCGGAGCGGTCTCCTGGTGCAGGGCGACGAGGTAGTCGTGCCAACCCAGGTGATCATCGAGCCCCTCCCATGTCAGCCCATCCTCCCGGACTGTGACCCGCGTGCTGTGAGCGTCGATCTCCTCCAGCAACCACGTAACGGTGGTGGGCGGCTGGCTGAGAGCGAACTCACAGACCAGGCGGCGCCTCTCCTCCCGCTCCAGCTCCTTGCCCAGGGGGACGGTGAGCCAACGCCGCCGGATCTCCGGGTCGGTAATCGCCTGCCAGACCCGGGCGGCGGATGCGCCCATGGCCAGAGAGACCCGGACCGTGCGGCCAAAGGGACCGGTGTAATCGAAGGGCCCCACCGCCTCGGCCCGCTCTACCCAACCCGCGAGGTGCCGGAGCAGGAGCGACCAGACGCACTCCCAGGAGTCCTTTGGATACCGCGCAGGCAGGACCCCCTCGGGAATCTCCCGGTGAACGACCCGCACACGGGCGAAGTCGGCCGGGGGGTTGCCCTTCTGAGGAACCGGTTCGACGCGAATTTCCACATGGGAGGGGTGTCGGCCCAGGATCCACTCGATCCGCAGGCAGTCCTGCCCCCGCTCCAGCACTCGTCCCCCCAGGGCGCCGGTCGGCAGGCCGGGACCGTACAGTCGGAAGGTGGCCTCATCCACCTCCGCCCGCTGACAGGCCCAGCGGGTCAAATCTTCCGGGTCCGTCAGGATCGCCATGACACGTTCTGGGACCGCCGCCATGATCCGCTCGATCTGAATCTCCACTCACTCGTCCTCCCACTCTTCCGATTCCACCAGTCGCTTGAGGTCGAGGAGCCGGCCCTCCCAAAGCCGCTGGTACTTCCTCAGCCACCCCTCCCAAATCTCCCGGAGCGGATCCGCCTCCAGCCGGTAGAGCCGGAACCGACCCGCCTGCCGCTCGCTGACCAGCCCTGCCTCCCGCAGGACGGCCAGGTGCTGTGAGACGGCCGGCCTGCTGATCTGCGGGAAGTGGCCGGCGATCTCACCGGCTGCCATCTCCTTCTCCATGAGCAGGTCGAGGATCCGACGGCGGGTAGGATCTGCCAGCGCCTGGAGGGCTCGTTCCATGCCACCGTCACCTCCGCCCCTACATGTAAGCCATCGCTTACATGTCTGAGTATAGGGAACAGGCCACCGGCCTGTCAAGTCCTTGGGAAAAGAGTGCGGGTCAGCGGGCCACAGACGACGGCTGAGCAGCAGGAGATATGCTTCACGGTACGAATCAATTACCAACGGAGCACCGGGGGATATTCACCCCCCGCCCAGACCCCGTCCAGACCCCGTCCAGACCCCGCCCGGACCCCGTCCAGACCCCGTCCAGACCCCGTCCAGACCCCGTCCAGACCCCGTCCAGACCCCTACCCCCTAGTTTTCACCCCACCGTCACAAGGAGGTCCACCATGAGCCAGGATAGCGCCGTCCGCCAGTTGATCGACCGGATCCTCCCGCGAGCCCAGGAACTCATGATCCAATCCGCCCACGCCTCCTGGGTGCGTGAGACCAACGCCACCTCGGAGAACGCCGTTGCCGCTGCCCAGATCAGCCGGGAGCTGCGGACCTACTACTCCGACCCGGCGATCTACGCCGAGCTCAAGGCCCTGAAGGATGCGGGTGGCGCCTCCGACCCGGTGCTCAACCGCCAGTTGGAGCAGCTTTTCCGCTCCCATCGGGCCAACCAGATCAGCCCGGAGGAGATCAAGGAGCTGGTGGAGCGGGAGAGCGAGCTGAGCCAGCTCTTCGCCTCGTTCCGGGCGACCTACCAGGGCGAGCAGATCAGCGACAATCAGTTGGGCGAGATCTTCCGGAACGAGACGGACTCTGCCAAGCGCAAGGAGGCCTGGCTTGCCTCCAAGCAGATCGGCGCCCAGGCCGCAGACAAGATCCGGGCGCTGGCCCGCCTGCGCAACCAGATCGCCCGCAAGTTCGGCTTCCGAGACTTCTTCGCCATGACCCTGGACGGCCAGGAGATCGACGAGCAGGAACTGCTCGAGACGCTCGACAAGCTCCGCGAGAGCTCCGACTCCACCTTCCGGGCCGAGAAGGCAGCGCTGGACCAGGAACTGGCCGAACGGTTCGGCGTGCAGCCTGACGAGATTCAGGCCTATCACTACTCCGATCCCTTCTTCCAGAGCGCCCCGGCCGGCACGGGCGGTACGAACCTGGATCCATACTTCGAAGCCCGCGGTGTCGCCGAGATCTCGATCGACTCGTACGATGCGGTCGGCCTGAACGTCCGGGACATCCTGGAGCGCTCCGACCTCTACGAGCGCCCAGGGAAGATGCAGCATGCCTTCTGCATGAACCTGGACCGGAAGGGCGACGTTCGCATCCTCTGCAACCTGAAACCGACCCAGCGCTGGATGGGCACGCAGCTACACGAGCTGGGCCACGCCGTCTACGACAAGTACATCGACCCCGGCATTCCCTGGCTGCTGCGCCGCCCGGCCCACACCATGACCACCGAAGCGATCGCCATGCTCTTTGGCCGCCTGACGAACAACGCGACCTGGCTCACCCGCTTCGCCGGTGTCCCGGCCGACGAGGCCCAGGCCGCCGCGACCTACCTCTACCGGCAGGAGAAGCGGAGCCAGTTGATCTTCTCCCGCTGGGGCATGGTCATGACCTTCTTCGAGCGGGCGCTCTACGCCGATCCGGAGCAGGACCTGGGCAAGGTCTGGTGGGATCTGGTCGAGCAGCTCCAGCTCGTACCGAAGCCCGAGGGAGAGGGCCGGGCCGTCGATTGGGCCTCGAAGATCCACGTGGCCAACTACCCGGTCTACTACCACAACTATATCCTCGGCGAGCTGACGGCCAGCCAGTTGCAGGCGGGACTGGAGCGGGATCTCGGCCCGGACTGGATGCTGAAGGAGGAGGCCGGCGCCTGGCTCTGGCAGCGGATCTTCCGCCCCGGCAACCTGCTCCCCTGGAACGAGCGCATGGCCAGGGCGACCGGTGAGAAGCTGAACCCGCAGCACTTTGCGGATCAGTTCGTGGGAGCGTAGGCCCCCATGCATGCGCCCGAACCCCTCGCACGGATCTACCGGCCCCTCGGCGATCGCCCGACGGAGAGCTTCACGAAGGGCTGGCGCTTTGGCACCTGCACCGGCGGGGTGCGACAGCGAACGATCGCCGAGCTGGAGGCCGACTACCAGCGCTCCGGTTCGGGCGGAAACTGCTTTGACCGTGCCTACTGGCTGCTGGTCACCGCCCGTGAGGCCGGCGTGGCCGCCCGGGTCATCGGCCACCATTTCGAGGCCTGGGAGGCACACGCCGCCGTGATTCTGACCGATGATGCCGGCCATGAGTACCTTTGCGATCCGGGCGACTGCTGGATGCAGCCGGTGCTGATCAGTCCGGAGTCCCCCGACTTCGGACCCGGGTATCACGAGGGCTTCTTCCCGGCAGCAGCGGTGCGGATCGAGCGGACGGATCAGGTGCTCACCGTTCACTACCGGCGTCAGAATGGCAAGGAGTCAGAGCAGCACTACGATCTCTCCCCAGTGGAGGACCAAGCCTTCCTGCGCGCCTGCCACCACTCTCAGCAGCTTTTGCGCCGCCCCTTTGCGGAGCGATTGCTGACCCACCCCGAGACGGGTGAGGTGGGGCTCTGGGAGTTCGACCGGGGCCGCTCCTTCTGGTCCTTGCCCGGTGGGCTGGTCGAGGAGCCGCCCTGCGAATCCCTTGCGGAGTGGGTCGATCGCATTGCCGAGCGTACCGGGCTGGCCCCATCCGTCGTCCAGGCTGGATTCGCCACCTACCATGCCCACGCCCGTTGAGGTCCTGTTGAGGGGGAACCGCTACGATAGCTGTAAAGGGATCGTGATAACCGCCCCGGTGTCGGAGGTGCGCCCATGCTTCAGTTCCTCTACGGCATTACGGCCAGTCTCCTGATCAACCTCCTGACCGTGGCGGGCTGGTACGTCGCCGGCCCCTGGATCCCGTCGGTGATCAATGTCCTGCTGGCGCTGCTGATCCTGGGCTACTACGGGCTGGAGGATCGATGGGCCTTCCCCCTCGGCTACTGGACGGTGCAGGTTGTCGCCGTTGCGGCCTGGATTTCGGGACTGGGGGCGCTGACCACAATTCAGTTCTGAGCCCCGCACGAAGGCGGCCCGGTGAGACCGGGCCGCCTTCCGTTTGCATAGGATGACATAAGCTGTTTCCATGCAAGGAGTGGCACAATCCATGATGACTCCCATGCGTCCCTGACCCCCCGGACAACGCCCCATGTGATCCAGCCCGGCGACGTGCTCTGGCGGATCGCACAGCGCTTCAGCATCTCGGTGGCAGACCTGCTGGAGGCGAACCCCGGGGTCGATCCCAGCCGCCTCTTCGTCGGACAGGTCATCTGCGTTCCCCTGGCGACCCACCCGGTAGCCCCGCGGTTGACGCCTCCCGACCCAGGCGGTATCGTATCCCTCAGAAGCCTGACCGGGAGGCCGTCACCTATGAAGCAGGTCGATGTCGTCGGAGCCGTCATGGTCAACGAAGCGGGCGAGATCCTCTGTGCCCGCCGCTCAGAACGCATGTCTCAGCCGGGGCTCTGGGAGTTCCCGGGCGGAAAGATCGAGCCGGGCGAAAGCCCGGCTGCGACGCTTGTTCGTGAGATTCGGGAGGAGCTGGGTTGCCAGATCGCCGTGGGGGACCTGGTGGCAGATGCGACCCATGCCTACCCAGACGTGATCGTCCGACTCCGTACATACCACGCCCGCTTAGTCCAAGGGACCCCCACCCCTGCCGAGCACGCTGAACTCCGCTGGGTGCCCGCCGCAGGGCTGTCCAACCTGGAGTGGGCCCCCGCCGATATACCAACCGTATCAAAGCTCTTGCAGGGCTAGCGCTCCACCGGGTTCTCCGGCCAGGTGCACCAGTCCGACCAGCTGCCCGGGTAGAGCCGCCCCATGGGCAAGCCCGCCAGCGCCATGGCCAGCAGGTTTGGACAGGCCGTCACCCCCGAGCCGCAGTGGTGGATCACATCGTGGCCGGCCGGCAGGCCGGCGAATCGCTCCAACTGCTCCGCGGGCGGGCGCCAGAAGCCATCGGGCCGGAGCGCATCGCCCCAGAAGCGGTTGACCGCTCCGGGAATATGCCCCTGCTTCTCATCCAGCGGATCAGGCTCCCCGGCGAACCGCTGCGGGCTGCGGGCATCGACCACGGCCACGCCGGCAGGACGCTCACGAACCTCAGGCATCTCCGCGATCATCTCACGGCGGGGCTGCGGTACAAAGCTCCCGGCTTTCGGGCGGGACTCATCTGCCGTCACCGGCAAGCCCGCAGCAACCCAGGCGGCGAATCCGCCGTCCAGCACCGCCACCTCGTCGTGGCCCAGCCAGGTGAGAAGCCACCAGAAACGGGCAGCCATCGCCCCGTTATCATCGTATGCAACCACCCTGACCCCGGGCCCAATCCCCGCCCGGCCCAGCTTTGCCGCCAGCACCTCCGGCTCGGGCAACGGGTGGCGCCCCCCATGGGGGCCGACCGGGCTGGACAGGTCCTCATCCAGATGAAAGTAGATCGCGCCGGGCAGATGCGACTCGAGATAGGCCTCGCGCCCTGCACCGCTGTTCGCCAGATTGAAACGACAGTCCGCCAGGACCATCCGCTCCTGTGCCATGAGGTCCCGCAACTGCTCCACGCTGATCAAGGGACGGGGAAAGCTCACCATAGCTCCTCCTTGCTGCGAAAAACTCTACGTGCAGGAGGTTTCCCTATCCCCCACCCCCGACTCCTGCCGGCGGTCGCAACTCCTGCCCCGTTCCGACCGTCCTAGTTCAGAGCATACCCCATGGGAGATGAGGTCTTTATGAAGCGCCCCCTGCACCTCGTCCTGGCAGTCGTGATCCTCCTCACCGGGTGCTCCACCCCTCCCACGAGTCCGACCCCGGGCCCCAGCCCCGATCCGCCCCCGCGGCAGGAGACCCCAGCACCGGTTTCCGCCCCACCGCCGCGGAGCGAGCTTCCGGATGCACCGGCGTTGAAGCAGACCCCAGACGGCCTCCTGGTCCAGGGAGTCTGGCAGTCACCCCTCTGGTTTGCCGGCGGCAATCGCATCGCTCTCTTCAACGATGCCGGCCTCTGGTCGCTCTCCCCTGTGGGCGACCCGGTTGAACTGCTGGCCCCGCCGGGTCCCGATCGCACGCTGATCGGCCCCTACAGCGACGGCCTGGTCTACGTGGAGCGCCAGCCCGGCGCACTTGCTGCCTACTTCGCCCAGCCCGGGCAGGAGCCCCGCCAGGTGGCTGTGGTCCAGCAGGAGGGGGTCGGCCAACCCGGCTATCCCTTCTGGGGGGCCGTCACCGGACCCAAGCTGATCCTCGCCGTAGAGGGAATTCGCGCCCGCGCCATCGACCTGCCCACCGGCGTGGTCACCGAACTGGGCGATGAGGCGATCCCTCTCTTCCGGGGCGAGCTGGCCCTCTCCCCCAACAGGCGCTACCTCGCCTATAAGACCGCAAATCGGGGAGATGAGGTCCGGGTGCTCGACCTCGAGACCGGCATGGTCTTCCGGCCCAGCGACGACGCCCACCTGCCAGGGATCGCCTGGAGCAGGTCGGGCGGGCAGTGGGCGGTCCTGGCGGCAGAGCCGGGCTCGGGGCTTCCGGTCACCGTGGGGGCAAATCTGGAGATGGGCGCCACCCATGTCGATGTCGGCACGGTGAAGGGCGGTCTCATCCACCTGACCCCGCCAGAGCCGCTGACCCTCCTTGAAGGTCCCTGGTGGTCGCCCGATGGCCAGCAACTTGCGCTGGTGGAAGGTGACCCGCGAGACCCAGCCCGCCCTCACTCGCTCTGGCTCGTCGGCGTGGCCGAGAATGAGTGGAATCGGCTGGGGCGGCTTCCCGACCCGGCCTACGTGGGCGGCTTCATGCCAGATGGCAAGAGCCTGGCGGTCACCAGCCAGAGCGGACTCGAGCTCTGGCCGGTCACCGGCGAGGAGCCAACCCCTGTAGCGGAGCCCTGGCTGATCGGCGAGAACTCCCCCGCAGCCCTGCCGGGCGGCGGCCTCGTATACCTGACCGCCGAACCGGAGCCCCGCGTGCTCTACCAGAAGCCTTCCGGAGGGGACCCGGTCCTCCTGGTCGTTGAGAAGGGCCCGAAGGGGCCGCCCTCCCTGGGCAGCAGCTATGGAGCCGTCCCCATCTACCGCGATGGGCCGGTGCACGACCTGCTGCTCTTCCCCCTCCCCCGCTAGTCCTCCCGCCCCTCCCTCAGGCGATACCAGACGAAACCGGCCACCGCCAGCAGAATCAGACCGATGATCACCAGATCGAAGCGGTGAAGGATGGCCCGGACCTGGACCCAGTTCTGCCCCAGCCGGTAGCCCGCAAAGGTGAAGAGGAGAGACCAGGGCAACATCCCCAGGAACGAGTAGAAGAGAAAGCGGCCGAACGCCATGCCGGCAATCCCGGCAGGCAGGGAGATAAACGTCCGAACCCCGGGCAGCAGCCGGGCCAGGAAGACCGTCATCTCCCCCCGATGCTGAAACCAGCGGTCGGCCACCGCAATCTCCCGCTGCGAGATCAGCAGGTACCTGCCGTATCGCTCCAGCAGGGAGCGCCCTCCGTAGCGACCAGCGGCATAGGCGACGATCGAGCCCGCCAGGCCCCCCAGTTGTCCTGCCATGAGCGCCTGGGCGAAGGTGATCCGCCCTACCGCCGCCAGAAAGCCGCCAAAGGGGAGGACAAGTTCGCTGGGCAGCGGCACGCAGGCGCTCTCCAGCGCCATTCCCAGGGCAATGCCCCAGTACCCCAGCCCCCCCAGCATCTGCACCACCATCATGAAGAGCGTATCGAGCACGCGCTCACCCCCACCGAAGGCTATGGGGGTCACGGGGTAGCCATACCGAGAACGAGGTGCAGGCGATGGCCTGCACCTCGTCATATTACCCGGCTACGACCAATCCGAGATAGCGGGCACCGCCGCCCTCCCAGAACGCCCCCAGCAGGTAGGCCGGGAAGACCGGCTCGGGTAACTCCTGAAGGGCCTCCCGGCTGAACCAGCGGCACTCTCGCCGGGGCCCGTCCAGATCCTGAATGAACCAGCCGGCTCCATCGCCAATCGGCTCCACCGCCCGGTCGGTCACCGCCGGGTACTCCTGAAGGGGCGTTGCCAGGAAGCACGTCTCGATCACATGCTCCTCACGGCCCGCCGGACGGAACTCTTGCAGGTAGAGCATCGGGCCGACCGTCACCTCCACGCCGGCCTCCTCCAGCGCCTCCCGAGCGGCAGCGGCCACCAGGTCTTCCCCGGGGTCCAACGTCCCGCCGGGGGGAACCCACGACTTGCCACTCCGGCTCCGGCAGAGCAGGATCTGCCCCGCCTTGTTCTGAATCACCACCCGGGCCACTGCCCGGAGTCCAGTCCTTGCCTCATGCATCCACGATTCACTCCCTCGCCTCATTCTACCATGACCACCAGCCACTCTGGTATGATAGTGCCGGAGGCGATCCACCCTGATCACAACGGAGTTACTGCAGACGCTCCTCGCTCTTCCCGTCACCCACGTCGCCCCCGTCAGCGGGGGTTACCTGCACCAGACCTTCCGGGCCGAAAGCCCCACCGGGCCGATCTTCATGAAGCGGTACACCGGGCCCGACTGGCCGGCGGAGAGAATCAGCGGGACCCTGGCGATCCAGCGGCACCTGGTACATGCCGGCCTGCCGGTG
Source organism: Symbiobacteriaceae bacterium (assembly GCA_041690255.1). GTDB lineage: Bacteria > Bacillota > Sulfobacillia > Symbiobacteriales > Symbiobacteriaceae > JAWLHU01. The sequence continues at coordinate 326,378 of JAWLHU010000006.1, read as the reverse complement.
CCCCGGGTGATTGCCGGCCCGCTGCCCCTGTCGGACGGGCTCCTGGTCGCCATGGCCTTCCTTCCCGGAGAGCGAGTGGCCCAACCCGTGGCCGAACACGCAGCTCAGGCCGGCGCAGCCCTTGGCCTTACCCACGCCTCCCTGGCGTCGCTCCCGGTCACCGATCCCCCAAGGCTGCCCCAGTCCGATCGGATCCGGACGGAGGCCGCCGCCCTGATCAACGCCGCCTCCGCCCGGCAACAGCCCGACACCATGGACGAACTTGCCATGGCCGCCGCCCGGTTCCGGCTGGACTGGCTGGAACGCCACCCGATCGACCCGGACCGGTACGATCAACAGACCTGGCAGATGGTCCATGGCGACTACTACCCGGGCAATCTGCTCTACACCAGCCCCACTGACCTGAGCGGGATCGTCGACTTCGACTTCGCGGGTCCCCGCTTCCGCAGCCTCGAACTGGCCCGGGCGCTGGTCGAGTTCAGCCTCACGCCCACATGGCAGTTCCAGCCTGATCTGGCCAGGACCTTCCTGACGGCCTACCTGCGAAAGAATCCCGTGTCGCAGGCCGAGCGAACCGGTGGCTTCCGGACCTGGCTGGAGTACCTGCTCGGCTCGCTCTACCCCCTGCCGCTTCGCTACGCCGCGGCCCCGCTCCCCCACGGCTGGGAGCGGCTGGCCCAGCGCCGGCACCACCTGCTCTGCTGGCTTGCGGCACACCTGGCCGAGTTGGAGCAAGTGTCCCAAACCGCCTGAGCAAGGGAGGCCTCCCCCTGGACCTGCATCAGTTGAAGCGAGAACTCTTCGCCTACGCCGACTCGATCGGCATTGATCTGATCGGCGTCGCCCCGGCAACTCCCTTCCTGACGGAACAGGTCCGGCTGGAGGAGCGGGCCGACCGGGGCCACGGCCCCAACCCGTACGAGCACCAGGTGATCGCTGATCGGGTCTTCCCGGACCGCCTCCTGCCGGGGGTTCAGGCGATCATCGCCGCCGGGGTCAACTACTACCACCCCGATGCCGCCCACACCCATACCGATGCGGATGCGCCGGCCCTGAAGGGGTGGCTCTCCCGCTACTGCCGGGGGCTGGACTACCACCAGATCCTGCGGGAGCGATTGACCCGGCTGGCCGCGTGGCTGGACGAGCACGCCCCGGGCCACAGGCACCTGGCCTACGTGGATACCGGCCCGCCGCTGGACCGGGCCGTCGCCGAGCGGGCGGGCGTTGGCAAGTTCGGCAAGCACACGAACCTGATCACGAAGGGCCACGGCACCTGGGTCTTCCTCGGCGAGGTGCTGACCACCCTCGCTCTGCCGCCGGATCAGCCGGTCGAAGCGGCCTGCGGCTCCTGTACCCTCTGCATTGACGCATGCCCGACGGGCTGCATTACCGAGTGGCACCTGGATGCGAACCGCTGCCTCTCCTACGTAACGCAGATGAAGGGGATCGTTCCGGCGGAGTACCGGGAGATGCTGGGCAACCGGCTCTTTGGCTGTGATGACTGCCAGGACGTCTGCCCCTATAACAAGAAGGTCCAGCCCAGCCGGCACCCGGAGTTTGCCCCCGTGCCCGAACTGGGTGGTGAGCCGGACCTCCTCAGGCTGATCGGCATGACCAAGTCCGACTTCCGCCGCTGGTTCGAACCTACCGCCGCCGGGTGGCGGGGCAAGACCACGATCCAGCGCAATGCGGTGATCGCCCTCGGCAACGCCGGGGACCCGGCTGCCCTGCCCCCGCTCCTCCAATCGCTCCAGAGCGAGAGCGACGTGATCCGCGCCCACGCCGCCTGGGCTCTGGGCCGGTTGGCCCGGCTGGCGCCCCAGACCGCCGGGGCAGCCCGGTCCGCCCTGACGCAGCGGCTGGAGGTCGAGCGCACACCTGCCGTCGTACACGAAATTGAGACTGCCCTCGAATCACTGGAATAGAATCTGCCAGCCTGGGCAGACTCTTTCCTGGAGCCAGCCCCCGGGGGCCCTCCGACCATATTCCTTGGGTAGCAGAAGAGCCGTCCCTGCGGTGAGGGGCGGCTCTTCTGTCCCTATTGATCGATCCCTACTCCTTGGATCGCATCTGCTCTTCGTAGGCCACCGGATGGACCGCCGCCGGCGCGTAGCCGAAGACCTGCTCCACGTGGTAGGCGACGGCGTTGGCGAGCTGGGGTACCGGCACCTCGCGCAGGAGGTACTCCCAGACCGTTAGCGCTTCCAGGTAGACCTCACCCAGCAGGACGGCGTCATCCCAGCGGCACTCGACCCGGGCCAGGAGAGCCTGCCCCGTGAGAATACGCCGGCCCGAGACCTCCGCCTGAAGGCCGAACTCGCTGATCGCCCGCTGGACCGCCAGGGTAAGGCCGTCCTGCAGTTCGGCCAGCTCCATCTCTCCCATGAACCGGTGGGAACTAAAGACGGCAAAGCCAACCAGCTGCCCGTTGCGTGCCGGTTCGTCATCGGCCCGTGGCTGCCAGAAAGCAAGCAGGTCCCGTGAGGCATCGATCAAACGACGGGCAGACATCTCAGCCTGCCAGCGCCGCGCCTCCCCCAGGGTGATTCGCCCCAGGTTCAACAGGAGATACTCCTTCAAGAGCAATCGAGCCTCCTCCTTCGCCATCACTCAGTCACCGGTCCGGGCCGCCTCAGCCTCGCCCGTCCGGCGAGCCACAGCACTCTCTGACTGCTCATCCGCATGGTACGAGGAGCGGACGAGCGGACCCGATTCGCAATGGGCAAAGCCCCGCTTCAGGGCCTCTTCCTTCAGATGAGCAAACTCCTCCGGGGTGTAAAACTTCTCCACCGCCAGGTGCCGGGTGGTGGGGCGCAGGTACTGTCCGAAGGTAACGATATCGACATCGTGCGCCCGCAGGTCGTCCATCACCTCATAGAGCTCCTCCATGGTCTCCCCCAGCCCGACCATAATCGAGGACTTGGTGTTGATTGCGGGCTTCATCGCCTTTGCACGCTTCAGCAGTTCCAGCGAGCGGTCGTACTTGGCGCGGGAACGGACCCGATCGGAGAGCCGGCGGACGGTCTCCACGTTGTGGTTCAGCACGTCGGGCTCGGCGTCCATGACCAGGCGCAGCGCCTCGGGATCACCCTGGAAGTCGGAAATCAGCACCTCCACCCCGGTAGAGGGGTTCTTCCGCCGGATCGCCTTAATCGTCTCGGCAAAGATCGTAGCGCCGCCATCCTTCAAGTCGTCCCGGGCCACACTTGTGACGACGACATGGCGCAGGTTCATCTGTACGCAGGCATCGGCCACCCGTTCGGGCTCCGCCAGATCCAGCTCCGTCGGCATGCCGGAGGTGACCGCGCAGAAGCCGCAGTTGCGGGTGCAGACATCGCCCAGAATCATGAAGGTGGCGGTCCGCCGGTTCCAGCATTCGAAGATGTTCGGGCAGCGGGCCTCTTCGCAGACCGTGTGCAGCCCCTGGCTGCGCATCAGGTTCTTCAACTCAATGAACTCGGGGTTGGTCTGCAGATTGATCTTCAGCCACTCGGGCTTCCGGCCTACATCGGGCCGGCTCCGGCTTGGCATGACAGGCAGTTCGAGATCCTGATCGACCTTGAAATCAGCCACGTATGTCACTTCCTGTTTCACACCGTCTATCGTGGATAGCAGCGCCTCCACGGCACTCGTATACCAATATGGCTCTTCGTACAAGTCTACCCGCTTTCACTGGGGGCTGCAACCCATCTGGAGGAATGATCGGGGGTCAGGACGAACCTATCAGGCAACAGGTGTCGAGTCAGCGTCGATTCGTGTCGGAGGCGAGGCTATGCGAGAGCATCTACCCACGAATGAACAGGAGCGGCTGGTGGCAGGGCTCGGTCATGTCGCCGTTCTCTTCTCCGCCCTGGGGTTGGCGGCGAATATCGCCCTGCTTCTCTACTACCGCCAGCGCTCCGCCTTCGTCTCCAGGCATCTGCGCCAGGCGCTGGCCCTTCAGGTCCTGAGCGTCCTCGTCTTCTGGGTGATCGGACTCTATATCTTCCTGAGCGGATTTGGCTGGGGCCTCAGCCCCCTGCGCGGCCGTTTCTTTGCCCATGCCCTCGGCGCGGGCATCCTGATGCTGCTCGTGGGGACCGCCAAGCTGGTCCTCGCCGTCCTGGGGGCCCTGCATGGTTTCTCCGGCCAGGAGTACCGGCAGCCCCTCATCGGGGAGTGGATCGACCAGATCGGGCGGTGAGACGCCGCGATAAGTGAAACGAATCTTCCCCCTCCTCCGTCTAAGGAGCGAGGTGTTTTTGTGCGACGGCTTGCCCTTCTGCTCCTGCCCCTCGTGCTGACCGGGTGTATGATCCCGGTGACAAAGGTCTCCTCCTATCAGGACCCGCCGCCGGAGCCCGGGCGCCTGCCCCTCTCAGGCAACTGCACCGTCATGGTCGACCGGGCGGTCAACGAGAGCCTGGGCGCGCTGGTAGAGGCATCCACCGTGATCGTCGAGGGCACCGTCCAGGCGATCCCCGGCACCCGAAACCTCTCCTATGATAAGAACCTGATGATCGAAGGCGTCGACCACGAGATCGCCGCAGAGCGCTACCTGAAGGGCGATGGCCCCTCCACCCTGACGATCTCCCTGGTTCGGTCACACCTCTCCCCCGGGGAGGAGAAGGCCTGCCCCTATTCCGACTACCACGAGCTCAAGGTCGGTGATCGCTTTTTCCTCTTCCTGGAACCAGACCCCTATAACCAGGAGATCTACGCGGGTGCCGGCTACCCCTGGATCTACTACGTACGAGATGACCGCGTCGGTCCGGAGTTCGGCCCCGGAGACCTCTACGACCGGGATGACTTCCTGGCACAACTCCAATAGGGAAAGAGAAGCAGAGACCCGAACGCTCAGCCGTTCGGGTTTCAATGCGTGCTCTGGCAAAGCTCACTCGGGCACCAGGAATGCACCGTCTCCACGATGCCGGCCCATCCCTTGGTGACAATCACCGGGTCGAACTGCGAGCCTGCGCACCGCTCCACCTCCGCCAGCACCGTGCCGGCCGGCAAGGGCTCGCGATAGAGCCGCCGGGCGCACATCGCCTCGATCGAGTCCGCCACGGTGATGATCCGGCTGAGGTACGGGATCTCCTCTTCCTTCAGCCCATCCGGGTACCCGTACCCATCCCACCGCTCATGATGGTGCCGGACGATCTCGGCCAGGTCCGCCATATCCGTCACCTCTTGCAGAATCGCCGCACCGATCACCGGGTGATACTTCATCTGGCGCCACTCCTCCGGGGTGAGCGGCCCCTTTTTGAGCAGCACCGACTCCGGAACGCCAATCTTGCCCACGTCGTGAAGGGTGGCGGCCAGGACCAGTGTGCGCAGCTCTGCTTCGCCCAATTGCAGGGCCACGCCCAGCCTTCCGGCCAGCTCCGCCGTACGGATCGAGTGGTTGGCGGTCATGCGGTCTCGTGCATCCAGCGCCTTGGCCAGGGAGGCCGCCGTCTCCTGAAAGGACCTCTCCAGTGCGGCGTAGGCACTGGCCAGCTCCTCTGTCTGTGCGGCGACCTCTCGCTCCAACTCCGCCTTCTTCGCCAGCGCTCGCTCTCGCATGCTCAGGAGCCCCTCTGCCAACTCCTCGAGCTCACGCGGGCCACCAAAGGCCTTTGGGTCAACCTCGAGCGGCTCCTCCCATCGGACCGCGATCCGGCGGAGCTGCTCAAGCGGACGGGTCGTCCGGGCGCTGACCATGAGCGCTGCCAGGGTGACCAGGAGTGTCCCGGAGAGGGTGATCCCCACCGTCGTCCAGACCCAGGGGCGGACCAGGGCGGCACCGATCGAGCGAAGGACGCCGACCTCCACCGTTCCCAGGCTCTCGTTGAACATGGTGATCGGGGCCGACTCCACCCAGACCTTGTCCGGACTGACGCCAGGGTCGCCGGCGCTCATCCGAAGCCCTCCATGGGGAAGGCGCACTTTAATGAATGCGATCCCATCCTGCCGGGACGCCTGGTGAACGGGGACCTCCACCATGGGGGGCGAGGACCAGACCTCGCCAACAGTGATCGCTACGGTTGATGCGACGGTCCGGGCCATGGTGCGCACCTGCTGTTCGGTATTCACGTTGGTCCACCAGAGGAAGAGACCGGCGGCTACCCAGAGAGTCAGCATGGAGACCGCCCACATCGCACTGCCAAAATAGAGGAGCAGAGAGAGCGACGATCGCCTCGAAGAGGGCTTGAGAGATGGGCTCATTGAACATTCCCCTGACGCAACCAGGTGAGCCATTGTTGATAGGCTTTCTTCTGCGCCTCCCGCCCGTACTGGTCCGTGATCTCCTCCCACTCATCTGCGGCGCTCTGCAGGGCTTGCTCCACCGAAGCCTCGCCGCGCAGTACCTTCATGACCGCACCATCCAGGGCCTGGGTGTAAGCCCAACCGCCGGGGATCGTCAAGTCGGCCATGGGCCGCTCCAGCGACCGGGTCAGTGTCTGGTAGAACTCCGTAGCCACGGTCTCGCTCGGGAAGAGCGTCTGCTCCTCCGGATGGGCCAGGTGGCTGTACCGGTAGGGGTCGTTGATCGTGTCAGCCCTGGTAATCATTCGACGGCTCACCTCTGGACTGGTCATGTAGATCGCTACGTTGGCAGCGGTGTCAGGTTGCTCTGAGCGAGTGGTCAGAACCAGTATGCGACCAAACCAGATACCGCCCCGAGGTGTCCCCTCCTTCCCGCCGGGCACCTCGGCCCAGCCCAGAAGGCCGGCGACCTGGGAGTTCCAGACCTCGCGATTGAAGGAGAACCGGGCCGTGTCGCTCCATTGCACGGCCATGGGCAGGGTGCCGGCGAACAGGGCGTGGTTCAGATCCTCCCAGTCGTACAACGCCTCCGGCGCCACCTCTTTCTGCAGGGTGATCAGTTCGGTCATCGCCTGCATACCCAGCGGACCGTCGATCAGGGGGCGCATCTCGCTGTCGAAGTACTCCCCGCCCAGGCCGACGTACCGCTCCGCAAACCACATGTACGCCTTTCCCTCCCGGCCCACCATCGCCGTGCCATAGCCGGTACCACCCGGCACGGAAGCGGATTGCGCCAGGGCACGGGCCACGCGGTCGTGGTCGCTCCAGGTCGTCGGAACGGACAGGAGCAGCCTGTTGAACAGGTCCTTGCGATAGAAGAGCAGGTGGGTGTCACCATCGTAGACAAAGCCGTAGTAGTGGTCCCCGGAACGCATGTAGAGGTTCCGGTAGATCGGCAGAATATCCGTAAGCCAGGGGTCAGCCTCGTCGATCCATTCGTCGACCGGCCTGATCAGCCCCTGCTCGATGAAGACGTTCATGTGCCGGGGAGCGATGATCACCAGATCCACCTGGTCCTCCGTCTCCGCCACGTAGTCCTCCAGCGAGCTGACGAGCATGGACGGATGCCGCAGTACGGGCGTGACGCCGAAGCGACGGCACAGCTCCTCCGCCTCCAGTTCGAACGAGCGGGTGGCCTCCGCAGAGTCGCCAACCACGTAGAGCGGCCTGCACTCGCTGCCCGTACCGGGGGACTCCTCGGGCGGGGTCTTCGTCACCTCGGGAGAGCCAGTCGTGCAGCCAGAGCCAACAAGGAGCATCAGGCATACCAGGAATCCCGCAAACCGGAGGACGACACCACTTCGCATCACCCTCACCCCTCCGCAAAAAACCCAGGCTTCGCCCTTGGCGTCAACCGGTCCAACGTCAGGAGTTGACTCACTTCCACAGACATTCTATCATGCTTGTCGAAAAATGTAGGGCAAAGACTCGGATTTTCCTGGGCCCTACAAAAGTACGGGCAATTATGAAAATCACACGGCCAATGAGGACGGCCCGAGCCAGGGAGGCTCGGGCCTTGAAGGCTCTTGCGGTCTAGTATAGGGTGATCGTCCCCGGCTTGTAGGACTCCAGTCGGGCCTTGACCGCCTGGAGGAAGCGGCCGGAGACAAGGCCGTCCAGGATCCGGTGATCGAGCGACATGCAGATGTTCATCATCGACCGGATGGCGATCGCGTCGTTCTCCAGGACGACAGGCGTCTTCGTGATCGCCTCGAAGGAGAGGATCGCTGCCTGCGGATGATTGATGATCGGTGCGGACATGAACGAGCCGAAGTAGCCGGTGTTGTTGACCGTGAAGGTCCCGCCGCTGATATCGTCCAGCGTCAGCTTCCCCGCCCGGGCACGGCCCGCCAGTTCTGCCACCGCATGGTTCAGCCCGGCAACCGAGAGCCGGTCAGCATTCTTGATCACCGGTACGGCCAGAGCGGTGTCGGTCGCTACAGCGATCGAGATGTTGATATCCTTCTTAATGATAATCGAGTCGCCGGCCCACTGGGCGTTGATGATCGGATACTCCTTCAGTGACTCGACGACCGCCTTGATGAAGAAGGGGACGTAAGAGAGGCTGACGCCCTCCCGGCGCTTGAACTCATCGCCCATCTGCTCCTTCAGCTTGACCAGACCGGTCACATCGACCTGCATCATGGTCCAGGCGTGCGGCGCCTCGTGCTTGGACTGGCTCATCTTCTCTGCGATGCGTCGCCGGACAGCGTCCACTGGGATCACCTGGTCAGCCGCCAGCGGGGCGGGGGCGGGGGCGGGGGCCGTCGTAGGAGCCGGCCGAGCGGCTGCCTCGACTTCCTGGGCCGGGGCCGCAGGGCCGCCAGTGGCGATGACCGCCTCGACATCCTTCCGGGTGATCCGGCCACCGAGGCCGGTGCCGCTGATCCGGGAGAGATCGAGCCCGTTCTCCTGGGCCAGCTTCATGACCGCCGGGCTGTAGCGGGCGCCGCCTGCCGGGCGCTCCAGGACCGCCGTGACGGCCGTGGCCTGGGCGGTCTGCGCCGGAGCGTTGGCCGTCGCTCCCGCCGGGGCCCCGCCGCCCGTGGTAGCGGTGACCGGAGCGGTCGCCGGCGCAGCGGTCGGAGCCTCTCCTGCCGCCTGCATGGTCGCAATCAGGGTCCCGACCGAGTGCGTCGTCCCCTCCTGCACCTCCAGGCTGGTGATCGTGCCATCGGCCGGTGCGGGGATCTCCGCGTTCACCTTGTCCGTGATCACCTCTGCGATCGGCTGGTACTTCTTCACCGCATCGCCAGGCTTGACAAGCCACTTGCCAATCGTACCCTCGGTGACCGACTCACCGAGCTGGGGCATAAGGATCTGCATGAGCCGCCCTCCTTAATACTTCGCCAGCGTCCGCATGGCCTCCAGGCACTTCTCCGGGGAGAGCATGAAGAACTTCTCCATGGGCCCGGCATAGGGCATGGCGGGCACGTCGGGGCCGCAGAGCCGCTGGACCGGGGCGTCCAGGTCGAAGAGGCACTCCTCGGCAATGATCGCCGAGACCTCACTGCCTATGCCGTGGGTCTTGCCCGCTTCATGGACGATCAAGACCTTGCCGGTCTTCTTCGCCGCGGCAACAATCGCCTCGCGGTCCAGCGGGAGCAGGCTGCGCAGATCGAGGACAAGCGCCTCGTAGCCCTCCTTGGCCAGCTGGTTCGCGGCCTCCAGGCAGAAGTGGACCGTCTTGCCGTAGGTGATCACGGTGATATCGGAGCCATCGCGCTTCACATCGGCCTTGCCGATGGGGATGACGTAGTCGGTCTCGGGTACCTCGCCCTTGATCGCCCGGTAGAGCCCCTTGTGCTCGAAGAAGAGGACCGGGTCTGGGTCCCGGATCGCCGCTGCCAGGAGCCCCTTGGCGTCGTACGGGGTCGAGGGGACGACCACCTTCAGGCCGGCGGTGTTGGTGAAGTACTGCTCCACCGACTGGCTGTGGTACAGGCCGCCATGGACGCCACCGCCGAAGGGGGCGCGGATCACCATGGGGACCGTCCAGGTGCCGTTGGAGCGGTAACGCATCTTCGCCGCTTCGGAGATGATCTGATTGAACGCCGGGAAGATGAAGTCCGCAAACTGGATCTCGCAGACCGGCTTCGTGCCGTAGAGCGCCGCACCAATGCCAACGCCGACGATCGCAGACTCGGTCAGCGGGGAGTCCTGGACCCGCTCCGCCCCGAACTCATCAAACAGGCCCAGGGTCGCGCCGAAGACGCCACCCTTCTTGCCGACGTCCTCACCGACCACCCAGACATCGCGGTCACGCCGCATCTCCGCCCGGAGCGTCTCCCGGACGGCTTCCACCAGGTTCAGTACCGCCATGAGTTCAGTCCTCCTTATAGACGTGGCGCAGGGCCTGCTCGGGGGCAGCGTAAGCTTGGGACTCGGCGTACTCGGTGGCATCATCCACCGCGGCCATCAGCCTCGCCTCCAGCTCCTTCTCCTTCGCCTCATCCAGGATGCCATGCTCATAGAGATAGGCGCGCGTCTTGATGATCGGGTCCCTGGCCTGGAGGGCCGCAATCTCCTCGGGGGAGCGGTAGCGCCGCTGGTCATCATCCGACGAGTGGGAGGTGATTCGGACGCACTTCGCCTCGATCAGGCTAGGTCCCTGGCCGCTCCGAGCCCGGTCGTGGGCCGTCTTGAAGGCCTCATAGACGGCGAGCAGGTCGGTGCCATCCACCTCGATGCCGGGCATGCCATAGCCCTTGCCCCGGGCAGCAACCGAGCCACCGGCCACCTGCTTGTCGAGCGGCACGGAGATCGCGTATTCGTTGTTCTGCACCATAAAGACCACCGGCAGCTTGTGGACCCCCGCCCAGTTCAGCGCCTCGTGGAAGTCGCCCTGGTTCGATGAGCCCTCGCCGCAGCAAGTGTATGCGACAATATCATCGCCACGCATGCGGGCCGCCTGGGCGATGCCCACCGCGTGCAGCAACTGGGTCGTGACCGGGCTGGAGCCGGAGACGACATTCAGCGGGCGGTTGCCCCAATGCGACGGCATCTGCTTGCCGCCGGATGCCGGGTCGGTGCCACGGGCGAACGCCCCCAGCATGATCTCCCGGGGGCTGACGCCGGCGACCAGGTTGACGCCCAGATCGCGATAGTACGGTGTGAACCAGTCCTGCTGCTTACGGAAGGCGAACGCAGCCCCAATCTGCGCCGCCTCGGCCCCCTGCGGGGAGATAACGAACGGAATCTTGCCGCCCCGCTGAAGGAGCCAGAGCCGCTCGTCGATCCGCCGGGTCAGGAGCATGTAGGTATACATCTCCAGAAGCTGCTCGCCTGTCAGTCCCAGCGCTTCGTGCCGGGCCTTCGTGGTAGCTTCCACCAGGATCCCCCTCCCTCTTTCCCCACGTGCGACCCGAAGGTCGAACACGCTCTTTAGCTGTGAATCGCCCGACCGTCCACCGCAAGGGCCGCCTCGCCCAGGATCTCGGAAAGCGACGGATGCGGGTGGATCGTCTGGCCGATCTCCCAGGCCGAGGCGTTAAGCACCATGGCCAGGCCTGCCTCGGAGATCAGGTTGGTCACCTCGGGCCCGATCAGGTGAACGCCGAGCAGGTCACCGGTCTTGGCGTCGGCGATGATCTTGGCGAAGCCATCGATCGAACCGTGGACCATGGCCTTGCCAATTCCCCGCCAGGTAAACTTGCCGACCTTCAGCTCGTAACCCATCTCCCGGGCCTGGGCCTCGGTGTAGCCAACCGAAGCGACCTCCGGTCGGGTATAGACGCAACGGGAGACCTTATGCATCTCGAACTCGTGCGTCTCGATCCCCTTGATATGCTCCATGGCGATGATCCCCTGATGCGACGCGACATGCGCCAGGCCGCCGCCGGCCACATCGCCGATGGCATAGATGCCCGGGTCGCCGGTCTGTCCGAAACCATCGACCTCAATAAAGCCGCCCTTCCCGAAGGTGACCTTCTCCCGGTTCTCCAGGCCGAAGCCCTTCGTGACCGGCTCGCGGCCGACCGAGAGGAGAACCGCCTCGGCGGTGAAGGACTTGACCTCATCGCCAACCTTGGCCTGGAGTGTCACCTGGTCACCGTCGATCGTGACCGACTCGGGCAGCACCGCCGCCCCGGTGACGATCTGGACCTTGCGGCGGCCCATCAGCTTGTGAAGCTCAGCCGCGACCTCCTCATCCTCCGTGGGGAGGATCCGCGGCAGGAACTCAAGGACCGTGACGGGGATCCCGAAGTCATTGTAGAGGCTGGCCCACTCCATGCCGATCACGCCGCCGCCGATGATGATGACCGACTTGGGCAGGGTCTCCCGGGCCAGAGCCTCGTCGGAGGTCATGACATGATGCCCATCCACCTTGATCCCCATCGTCTTCGGCCTGGAGCCGGTAGCGATGATCACCTTGCCAAACTCCAACAGCTCCTGCTGGTCGTTCACCATGACCGAGACCAGGCCGTTGGGCGAGAAGATCGAGGGGGGGACCAGGGCGCCGGTCCCCTGGAAGACGGTGACGCCATTCTTCTTGAGAAGCCCCTGCACACCTTTATGAAGGTTCCCGACGATCTTCTCCTTGCGGGCGAAGACGCCGTCAAACTCCAGTTCAACACCCTCGGCCTTGATGCCAAACTCCTTGGAGTGTTTGAAGTGATGATACATTTCAGAGCTGCGCAGGTAGGCCTTGGTGGGAATGCAGCCCTTATGCAGGCAAGTTCCGCCTACCTTATCCTTCTCGACCAGAGCCACCTTGAGTCCGAGTTGGGCACCGCGGATAGCGGCCACATACCCGCCGGTACCGCCACCAAGTACGACGACATCAAAGTTGTTGGACATGGAATGAGCAGACTCCCTTTCCTTCGAATCGCGTGGGGTTCTCTTCTACGATAACCGCCCCACCCCAATCTCGGAGATCCCTCTATATATCTACTAGGGTATGCAACTTTTGTGCCAAACAGAAGGTCCACCCGCCCAAATGCCCGGCGGAGGGCACAAACAGGCCCTGACCCCAACCCCTGCGGATTGGCGACAGAGGCCCGCTTGTGCAAAAACATGCACGTATCTGCAATGGTTTGCAGGAATCAACTTGCAGGTTCCTGACCACCTGCACCAGCCTGCGGGGGTTCATAGCCGGGGGCCGCCAGATTGACCGGTCGTTCACCGTCCGTGTGGTCCCGTCGGGAGAGTTCCTGCCAGAGTTGTGCCGTCTCCGGGCTGGGCCTTCGCCCCGCATCAGCCAGGATTCGAATGCACTCCTCATAGGCTTCCCGGGCTCCGTTCAGATCGCCCAGGTAGTAGTAGTAGACCATCATCCGCTGGTAGGTAATCTCCCGCAGCGGGTCGTGGACCAGTGCCTTGTGACAGAAGCCGACGGCATCTTGGTAGCGCGCCAGAACGGCGTGCCCTTCGGCCAGCCGGTCCAGGATCTCGCCGTAGATCCGCCGCAGCCGCCGGCGTGGCTCCACCACCCAGGGCTCCTGCACCTCCTCCAGCAGGTCGCCCTGGTAGAGTGCGTCAGCCTCCTGGAAGGCCAGAACGGCGGTCAGCATCTCCCCCCGAAGGGCTGCACTGACACCGGCCTGATAATGGGTGAGAAGGGTGTCCAGGTCGATCCAGCAATCCGGTGTCGACACGAAACGGATCTGCCCCTTGTCGGAGATGTGAAGGGCCGCGGCCGGCTCAAGCACGCGGTTGACCATGGCGATCAGCGAACCCGGATCGGCCCCGCCCAGCAACAGTGCCACCTCCTCTGCCGGGACGGGATCGGGACGGCGCAGCAGAACCAGCTTCAGCAGCCGCAGGGAACGCGGGTCGCCCCAGGCCGAGGTCGGCAGGTGCCGAAAATCCCAGCTTACCTGAAAACCGCCGAGAAGACAGATCTGCAGATCAGCCATGCCACTCACCTCCTGCCGTTGAAATTGTCCGTCCACTCATGGAACTCCTGCCGTCATCAGTGGAAAGAGTGTCGATAGATCGCATCGATCAGGATCATCGGTAGGATCGATTAGCACGATCGAGAAGCCCGTGTTATGTTGGAATTAGCGAACATGATGCACACCGGGGTGGGGAATGAGAGGTCCCCGGTGGAGCGGGAGGTCACTCATCACATGAAGGCGAACGTGGCGATCAACGGTTTCGGTCGCATCGGCCGCATGGTCTGCCGCCGGGCTCTGTCCAATCCGGCGCTGAATATCGTTGCGATCAACGCGTCCTACGATGCGAAAACGCTGGCACATCTGCTCAAGTACGACACGGTTCACGGCAGGCTCGACGCCGAGGTCCGGGCCGAGGAGAACGCGATCGTGGTCGACGGTCACCGCATCCTCCTCGTCGCCCAGCGTGACGCCTCCAAGCTGCCCTGGAGAGAGCTGGGGGTCGATATCGTCGTCGAGGCAACCGGCAAGTTCAAGGAGCGGGAGAAGGCCGCCCAGCACCTCGCTGCAGGCGCCCACAAGGTGATCATCACCACCGCTACGAAGGACCCGGATGTGACCATCGTGATCGGGGCGAATGACGAGCAGTACAACCACCAGGAGCACCACGTGATCGCGGCTGCCTCCTGTACGACCAACTGCCTGGCCCCGTTTGCCAAGGTGCTCCACGAAGCCTTTGGCATTGAGAGCGGCCTCATGACAACGGTCCATGCCTACACCAACGACCAGAATATGCTCGATAACCCGCACAAGGACCTGCGCCGGGCCCGGGCAGCGACCGCATCGATCATTCCCACCACCACCGGCGCCGCCAAGGCGGTCGCCCAGGTGCTCCCCGAGCTGAAGGGGAAGCTGAACGGCTTCTCGCTGCGGGTGCCCACGCCCGATGTGTCGGTGGTCGATCTTGTCGCCCGCCTCGCTCGCCCGGTCACCGCTGCGGAGGTCAACCAGGCCCTCCGGGAGGCCGCAGAAGGGCCGATGAAGGGGATCATTGCTTACTGCGAAGAGGAACTGGTCTCGTCTGACTTCATTGGCGACGACCATTCGGCGATTATCGATGCCTCCTCGACCATGGTCGGACCGGATAACATGGCGAAGGTGATCGCCTGGTATGATAATGAATGGGGCTATTCCTGCCGGGTAGTCGACCTAACTGCCCTGGTCGCCCGGGGGATCCTTGCCGCGAGGACCGGTTCGGAGGGCGAGGCCGCAGACTAGCGTGTCTCCGGACACGGACACCGCCTGGCGCTTTTGGTGCAGACTAAGCGCAGGAGGTGATCATGATGAGCAAGGATCATCGGCGGCGGGGGCACACCGGTGACAAGGTCGAGGAGGCCGGCACCTACCAGTGTGAGAACCAGGAGAAGTGGTCCTACGTGCGGGGTGACGTCTTTCGGGAATGCCCATCGACCGGGAAGCCGACCATGTGGGAGAAGACTACGGATCCTGACCACGCCAACAGCCGCTAACAAGAGTAGTGAGAGGGCCGGCAGCCTGCCGGCCCTCAGGTGCGCCCTTGACAGGCACCCGGACGCTGGGGGGATAATGGAGAGGAAAGGGGTGGAGAGTAGATGCTGGCTTACACCGAAGCGGGAACCGGACCGGCGGTGGTCCTGCTCCACGGCTTTCCGCTGGATCGGTCGATCTGGGAGCAGCAGATTGCGGCCCTCTCCGGCCGGTACCGGGTGATCCTCCCGGACCTGCCGGGGCACGGAGGCTCAGCCCCGGTCGAAGGGATAACGATCGCGGGCATGGCGAGCGAGGTCGTGGCCCTGCTGGATCATCTGCAGGTGGGGCGTGCAGCCGTGGCCGGACACAGCATGGGGGGCTACGTCGCCCTGGCGATGGTGAAGCATGCCCCGGAGCGGCTGAGCGGGCTGGGCCTGATCGCCAGCCAGGCCGGGGCCGACACCGAGCAGGGCAAGGCCGGCCGGTTTGCCCTGGCGGAGAGGGTCGGGCGCGAAGGCCCTGAGCCGGTGGTCGAGACGCTCCTCCCCAAACTCTTTGCCAGCGAGTCCGATCCAGCCAGGGAGCAAGTGGCCCGCCTGATCCGGCAGAACCCGCCCGAGGGCATTCAGGCGGCACTCTACGCCATGGCCGGCAGGGAGGACCTCCAGCCCCTTCTGCCGGTGCTGGGGCTCCCGACCCTGGTCCTGCTGGGCGAGCAGGACCGGCTGATTCCGCCGGACCGCTCCAAGTCCATGGCGGCACAGATCCCCCACGCAATTCTGGTCAAGGTGGCCGGTGCGGGCCACATGCCCATGCTGGAGCAGCCGGACCAGGTCTCCTATGGCCTGCTGGAGTGGCTCGAACTCGTGGTCTGACCCGGAAGATAGAAGGACCGCCCCTGGCACGGGGCGGTCCCTCGTTATCCCTGTCGCAGGAAGCTGATCAACTCGCCATGAACCCGCCCGTTGGAGGCGACCACCGTGCTCGGCAGCGACATGTCAATCGGGCTGCCGTCGAACTGGCTCACCTGCCCTCCCGCCTCGGCGACCAGAAGGGCGCCCGCGGCGAAGTCCCAGGGGGAGAGTTGATACTGGGCGAAGCCGGTCAGGCGGCCGCAGGCCACATAGGCCAGCTCCAGGGCAGCGGCGCCCAGCGAGCGGACACCACGGACCTGGCGGCCCAGGTTCTGCAGCTCAGGGAGCGAGAAGAACCGGTTCTCCCGCAGGTCCCAGAGCAGGTTGGTCCCGATCAGGGCCTCCCGCAGTACACCGGCACCATCTACCCGAATGGGGTGGCCGTTCAGCGTCGCCCCCTCACCCTTGATCGCCAGGAAGAGCTCGTCGCGGCTGGGATCATAGATCGCACCGGCCACCGCCTCCTTCCCCCGACAACAGGCGAGGGAGCAGACGAAGTTGGGGAGGCTATGGGCAAAGTTGGTCGTGCCGTCCAGCGGGTCCAGGATCCAGGTGTACTCCCGGTCGAAGGCACCGCCCCCCTCCTCGCCGAGCATCCCATGCTCCGGAAAGCGGTGCTTGACCAGGTCGAAGACCGCCTCCTCCACCGCTCTGTCCACCTCGGTTACCAGGTCGGACCAGGAGGTCTTGTACTGGACCGTCACCTGTCCGACTCGTTGCTGCATGGTAGCGCCGGCAGCCCGCACCGCTTCCACCAGCGTCGCCTTGATCGCATCGATCATGTTCTTAATAGCCTCGCTCTCGGTCAACCAGACCGCGCAGCGGCTGGCCCGACAGGTATAGGGTGAGATTCTGCGCGAAGTACTCGGCCACCTCAGCGGGCACGCTGGGGCCGCTCAGGTGCGGGGTCACGGTGATCCCTGCCTCGGACCAGAACGGATGCTCAGGCGCCAGGGGCTCCTTCTCGAAGACGTCGAGAACGGCCTGGATCCGACCGCTGCGGACCGCCCGCAGGAGCCCTTCTTCCGGGATCGTCGCCCCGCGCCCCATGTTGATCAGCAGGGCCCCGGGCTTCATGACCTCGGGGTCGATCAGACCGACCGTCTCCGGGGTGAGCGGCAGGCTGGAGACCAGGTAGTCAACCCCCGCCGCAAACTCACCAACAGCATCGGACGTGAAGACTCGGTCCACATAGGCCAGTTGACGCTGCGAGCGGACCAGGGCCCAGACCTCCATGCCGAAGGCCTTCCCCCGCGCCGCCACCTCGGCGCCGATCGAGCCGGTACCGGCTACACCGAGCCGCTTGCCGGCCAGCCGCCCTACGAGGAAGGGCTCCCACCGGCGCTCGGCCTGGTTCCGGTAGATTCGCTCCAACTGCTGGCTGTGGGCGAGCATGTGGCCGAAGGCATACTCGCTCATGTAGATGCCAAAGAGCCCCTCCACACGGGTCAGCCGACAGCCGGCGGGCAGCGGAGCCTCGATCAGGTCCTCCACCCCGGCGCCCATACTCTGGACCCAGCGCAGCCGCCCGGCCCGGGCGAAGAGATCGCTGGGAAACCTCCAGCCAAGTAGGATGTCAGCCTCTGCGATCACCCGCTCCGCCTCATCCGGCGTGGCGCATGGAATCAGGCGATGCTCGGGCAGGAGCGGCTGGAGCAAGGAGAGATACTCGGCGGCCCGGCTGGCGTGGTAAATAAGGATCGTCTGCAACGGGTGGACTCCCTCCCTCTATTCGCTGGCAGCATTCGAACGGATCAACCGCCCGGACCGTACTCCCCGGTAAAGGGGGAGTGATCCATGACCAGGCGTCTGCTGCTCTGCGGCACTCTGGCCGGCCTTGGGTTGGCGGGGCTCGCCGCCCTGATCGAGTGGCAAGTCATTCCGGCAAGGCCCTTCGGAATTCTGACACTGGCGATTGGCGCAACCGCCGGAGGCATTCTGCTCCTGCTCGCACTGGCCATGTCAGCGGTCAGCTACCTCCTGGCCCGGCGGGGTCAGGCGATTCTCCTGCGCAGGCGCCTGCTGGCCGGCGCGATCTTAGCGGGGACGGCCGGAATGGTCGGCGGCACAACCGCCATGCTGATCTGGGCAATCGCCGGCCGCCCGCTCATTCCTTAGCCGAACCTGGTCCGGCCCGCTGCGCCTCCTCCATCTGGACCACACGGATCAGCGCCGCAACGACCCGGGGGTCGAACTGGCTGCCGGCGCGAGCCAAGAGCTCCGCCCTGGCCTCCTCCACCGCCCCGGGGGCATAGGGGCGCTGATTGGTCATGGCATCGTACGCATCGATCACGGCGACAATCCGGGCCATGATCGGAATCGCCTCTGCCGAAAGCCCATGAGGATACCCCTGCCCATCGTACCGCTCATGATGAGCGAGCGCAATCTCTGCTACCTCCTCATCGCCCGTGATCGCCAGGAGGAACTGGGCACCCCAGGCGGCGTGCTGCTGCAGAACGTGATACTCCGCATCGGAGAGCTCTCCCTCCTTGGTCAGGACAGCGCTTGGCACCTCCACCTTGCCCAGATCGTGCAGCAGCGCGCCCACCTCCAACTGCCGGAGGTCGGGCTGCGAGAGGCCCATCTCCGCCCCGACCCGCACGGCCATGCGGGCCAGGCGGACCGAGTGTTCATGCAGCCAGGGAAGCTTGTCGTGCAGATAGGTCAACAGTGGCTCCAGGCGGGCCAGGCGCTCAGGGTCAGGGTGCCCGGGCAGAAGCTGAACCACCTGCTGGAACCAGCGAGGACCGATCCGCTCCCGCTGCTTGTTGCCGTACATAGCCGTGTCAGCCCGCTTGACCAGCACATCGGCCCGGGCGCCATCAGACGGGTAGGTGGCATAGCCCAGGGAGATGCCGGGCAGGAAGATGCTCTCCTTCCCCGCCCGGGCGGGAACGGCCTGGGCCGCCCGGGTCAGGTCAAGGGCCAGGTCTCGCTCCGACTCGGGGGAGATGACCGGCAGGATCGCGGCAAACTCATCACCACCGTAGCGGTAGAGCTGCCCGCCCTGCCCCTGGATCAGCCCCTGTACCTGCCCGGCGAGCCATTGGAGGTACTGATCCCCCGCCAGATGCCCCTGCAGATCGTTGAACCGCTTGAAGCCGTCCAGGTCGATCATCATAAGGGTGAAGGGCTCCTGTATCCTTATCCGGCGCTCCAGATCCCTCCAGAAGGTGCCGGCGTTGCGCAGGTCGGTGAGGGAGTCATGCTCGGCCTGATACACCAGGCGCCGGTTTGCGGCGGACAGATGCTGCCCGATCTCATCCAGATGAGACTGAAGCCGGTGGATCTCCTCGATCCGGGACGGCTTCAGCAAGGGCGGATGGATCACGGACCCATCGGGACCGACACGGATCATGGCGAGCCGGGAGAGGGCATGGGTCACCCCGCGTAAGATCCGGGGGATCAGCAGCAGGAGGGCGGCAATGGCCGCCAGCCCAACCGCCAGGTCACGCATGTACGACTGATAGATCGTCCGTTGGACGTCCGTCAGCGGACGGATCACATAGACCCGCCACCCATACTCTTCCAAGGCACCCCGGCTGACCATGGTAGCCGTCTGAGCGACCTGCAGGGCGGATGAACCAGCCTCGGTGGTCAGGACGACCCCGTCACCCAGGCTGCGCCCACCGGCGGTATGGGCGTCGTCGAAGTGTGCGAGCGGCAGCAGATCCGTGCGAGTGGAGAAGATCACTTGATCCAGTTGATCGGTGACCACCACCTGGGTGTTCAGTGCCCGCTTCAGTCGCTCCAACACCTGGTTGCCATCGTCCAGCGTCAGGGCGCCCAGCGCGAATCCGACCATCTCGCCGTCGCTCATGACCGGCTCCGTGATCACCACCAACGGTTCCCCACCGGTCCCGGGAAAGGCATCACTCACCCCGCCGCGCTGCGTGCGCAGCAACTCCGGAAAGTAGGGGCGCTCCCCCAAGCTGTCTCCTACCTGGATGTCGTAGGGACGAGCCAGATGGTACGTCTGCACAGTACCGGATCGGTCACCGAGAGCGACGCCGAGGAACCCCCGATGCTGCTGGACTGTGGCCATCAGCAGGTCGTCCAGCGCCTCGGGTTCCATCATCCCCCGTTCGGCCGTCCTGGCAATGTACTCCACGGCGCCCCTGTGGCTGCTCATCCAGTCCCGCAGGATCGACCCGGCGATCTTGCGGGTCTGGACCACGTCGGTCCGGATTTTGGTCTGCAGAAGCTCCTCGATCTGGCGAGCGGTCGTCAGGGTGGAGAGAAGAACCGGCACCAGGACCAGGGGCGTGATCATGCGGCTCACAAAGATATGGAGCGGCAGGCGGTGCTCCCGCCCCGCCTCCATGCGCTCCAGTCCGAGCAGAAGGAGCGAGCCGACGGCCACATTGAAGAGGCTGTTGACCGCGAACTTCAGCGCGACCACGACTGTCGCCTCCAGCGGGGCGCGCAGGATCCCGATCTGGATGCCGAGGAGCAGCGGCAAACCCAGGAGGAGCCAGAAGAGCAGATCGACCGTGACATAGCTCTCCACTCGACGCCTGGCTGCCAGGCCGATCATCACCACCTCAAGTGCGGTGAAGATGACCACCATTGGGGCGGCCAACAAGTCACGTGTCGGCAGGGAGGCGATGACCACAGTGGCCAGGCCCACGATCGGACCGCGCCAGAGTGCCCCGGTCATGGCGAAGATCCCGCCGAAGAGGTAGTGGAGCCCGAAGCCGAGGGTGACGGGCATGCAGTTCACCAGATAACCCACACTTCCAAGAAGGAGCGTGCGTAGAATATCGGGAGCAATGCGGTGTAGATAGGTGGAAAGATGTGGGCGCAGTTTCAATGAAGTGGCCCCCAGAAGTTGTTCAGTTCCCCTCAGTATAACAGGTAAAAGACATAATTCGACAACGGAAAACCTCATCCACGTTTGGATGAGGTCCTGCGCGCGATCCCCTATTGCCCCGAACGGGAACGGATGCGGTCCGAAGCGAGGCCAACCCCCGTGCCCAGTGCCAGGACCAGCAGCATGGTAAAGGTGACAAACTTCCCCCCCGGTTCCCAGACGAACATGGCAAACGGGGCATGCCCCCGAAACAACTCGATCCCCACAAAGGCCAGAATCAGTGCCACCCACAGCCCGGCGGTCGTCAGAAAACCGATCAGCGCTCCCCGCATTCTCCTGCTCCCTTCCCCGAATCCTTCGTAAGTCCAGACTTTTCGGCATCCGTCGCAGGAATTCCTTTCTGGGCCGAGACAACCGCAGCAGGTCCCGGCGGAATAGACTGAAGCAAGCAGTGGATCAGCCTCTGGTTGAGGTGGAACGCGGCCTCTATCCTGCAGCAGCGGAGGGGATCCCTCTATGCAGAGCGTTTATGTGCTGGATACGTCGGTCCTGCTTCACGACCCGCGAGCCCCACTCGCCTTTCCGGGTACGGTGGTCGTCATTCCAGCGGCGGTGGTGGAAGAGCTGGATGCCAAGAAGCACAACCCCGGTGAACTGGGCACCAAAGCCCGCGCAGCCGCCCGCCTGCTTGACGAGTTCCGTCACAACGGCCGGCTGGCCGACGGCGTCCCCGGCCCGGGCGCCTCGACCATTCGGGTGGAGTTGAACCACAAGGCCGCAACGGACCTGAACTGCTTCTTCCTGGAGGATTCCGCTGACAACCGGATCCTGGCCGTGGCCTACAACCTCCGCAAGGAGTTGGGCGAGAGCGTCACCCTGGTCAGCCGCGATGTCATTCTCCGGATCAAGGCCGATGCGTTGGGTCTTGCTGTCACCGACTACACCGAAATGGACGGCGGGAATGTCCCGGAGTCCAATCACCTCGATCTCTTCGTGGCGAAGGGGCTGATCGATCAACTCTACAAGGAGAAGCGGGTCAGCCTGCCCGATCAGCCGATGGTGCTCAACCAATTCGCCGTCCTGAAGGACCAGGCCGGTGGCTCCGCCTCGGCGCTCGCCCGCTGCGTCGCCCCGGGTCTGCTCCAGTGCTGTGCGATCGACAGCCCGGTCTGGGGTGTGGTCCCACGGAACGTCCAGCAGCGCATGGCGCTGGAGCTGCTGCTGGACCAGAAGGTGCAACTGGTGACGCTGGCCGGGCGGGCCGGGACCGGCAAGACACTGCTCGCCCTGGCTGCCGGGCTCCAGATGGTCGAAGAGGAGCGGCTCTACCGCCGGCTGGTGGTCAGCCGGCCGGTCGTGCCCATGGGCCGGGATCTTGGGTACCTGCCCGGTACCCAGGAGGAGAAGCTGCATCCGTGGATGCAGCCGATCTACGACAACCTCGAGCATCTCTTTGGCCTGGCTGACCGGGATCGGCCGGACCTCGCATCGATCATGGCGGGCATGAAGGGGATCGTGGTGGAGGCGCTGACCTACATTCGAGGGCGCTCCCTTCCCCAGCAGTTCCTCATTGTAGATGAAGCCCAAAATCTGACCAGGCACGAGGTGAAGACGGTGATCACCCGGGCCGGTGAGGGGACCAAAGTGGTCCTTGTCGGCGATCCGGACCAGATCGATCACCCCTATCTGGACCGGCAGACCAACGGCCTTGTCTACGCAATGGAGCGGTTTCACGGACAGGCGGTGGCAGGCCATGTGACGCTGACCAGGGGCGAGCGGTCCCACCTGGCCCAGTTGGCGGCGAACCTCATGTAGTGTGCGGACCAGGCGAAGGCGCTCCAGCCAGGGAAGGGCTGGAGCGCCTCGTTCATCGCCCCGTCTGAACCAGGCCCATCCGTACCGCCCAGACGACAAGGGCGGCCCGGTTGGAGAGGTTCAGCTTGTTTCGAACGTTCTCCTCGTGCTTCTCCACCGTGCGCGGGCTCAGGTGCAGTTGCTGACCGATCTCCCGGGCGGTCAGACCCAGTGCCAGGAGTCGCACGACCTCCTTCTCCCGCATGGTCAGCGGGCTCTGCCCGGACTGGCTCCCAACCGGCTGGTGAGGCGGCTCCAACTCCGCCGGGGGGACGGGTTCCCCAGCCCCGGCGAGGGATCCCGGCGGGGCGGACGCCAGGGCCACCATCTCTGGTCGTGACAGCGCCTCCCCCACAGCCGCCGCCCTCCTGGCTGTGAGAACATCAAGCTGGCGGTACGCCGGTCTCACCCCTGCCTCCATGCGCCTCCGGCGGCCTGCCGTCGGGGTGATCCCATAACGGCGCCGGAGGGCCGCAGCCCCACCCTCCAGGTGCAAGGCCAGCTCTGGGCGCCCCTCGGCAGCATTCACCCAGCCGATCGCCTCCAAGGAGTGAATCAGGAAGAGGAAGTCACCGATCCGCTCGCAGATCCTCAGGCTCTCGACCAGGTATTCTCGGGCCTTCTCATGCTCCCCCAGGTGATAGGCCGCCTCCCCACAACCGTTCAGGACCGAACCGAGGTAAACTCGGTCCCCGCTCGCCCGGCTCAAAGCCAGAGCGGTCTCATAGAAGTGGAGGGCCACGGGGTAATCCTCATCGACGACTGCGACATGCCCCAGGTACAGGTAGGAGGTGCGGAGTCCACCGAGATCGCCCGTCCTCTGCTGGGTGGTCACCGCCTCGTGGAATGAGCGCCTGGCAGCCTCCTTCTCCCCCTTGAACTGGTAGATGGCGCCCAGGAGCCCCAGCGTCAGACCGATCAGCACCGGGTCTTCCGCCTGGCGGCTGATCCGCACCGCCTCCTCCAGATGCGCCGCTGCCTCCTCATACCTTTCGTGCCTAGTCAACAGGACACCGAGATTCATGAGCGGGCTGATCTGCTCTGGCGGATCGCCGATCTCCCGGAAGAGATCGATCGAGCGGGTGAACGCCCTCTGCCCTTCGGCCAGATCTCCGCTGATCTCCGAGACAAAGACACCAAGTCCGTCCATGAGGCGACCCAGGTCACGCCTGGCGTGGGGAGGATAGGCGAGGCCGGCCAGCCGCTGAATCCGTTCTTGGTGCTCCTGCATATAGCCCCGCAGGTACCAGAACCGCCAGAGCGCTCCGCAGATTCGAACGGCCTGGTCGGCCTTACCCTCCTGCTCTGCGTGCTGAAGCGCCTCTCGGAGATTGTCCTGTTCCAGTTCCAGGCGGTCAAGCCAGGTCGACAGGTCCGCACTCCAGAGCCCCTTTCGGGCAGTCTCGGAGAGGCTGGTCACCCACCCCAGGTGGCTCTCCTGAAGGGCGGCCCCCTCGCCGGCCTCAAGCAGCCGCTCTCGGGCATACTGCCGCATGGTCTCCAGCAGGCGGAACCGCTTCGCTCCGCCCTGCTCCTCCGTGGCGACCAGCGACTTCTCGACCAGTTGTGAGAGCAGATCCAGCACTGCGAACGTCTCAACTCCCCTGCCGGAGCAGACCACCTCGGCCGCCTCCAGGGAGAAGCCGCCCGCAAAGACCGAGAGTCGCCGCCAGAGCGTGCGCTCATCCTCGGCGAGCAGATCGTAGCTCCAGTCTATCGCCTCGCGGAGGGTCTGGTGCCGGGCCGCTGTCGTCCTACTGTTGGAGGCGAGAAGGTTAAGCCGGTCATGCAGCCGCTCGGCTATCTGCTGGACCGAGAGCACCCGCGTACGGGCCGCCGCCAGTTCGATCGCAAGCGGTATGCCGTCGAGCCGGCGGCAGAGCGCCGCAAGTGCCGGGCCGTTCTGCTCCGTAAGGGCAAAGCCGTTGGCTGCTACCGTGGCCCGCTCCGTGAAGAGGCGAATCGCATCGTACTGGGGCAACCGCTCGGCACCGACCAGCTCACCCCGTGGCGGCAATGACAGAGCCGGCAGGCCCCAGGGCAGCTCCCCCGCAATGCCCAGGGGCTCCCGGCTGGTGGCCAGGATCACCACCTGGGGCGAGCTGAGCAGCAGAGTACTCGCCAGGCGGGCGCACCCGGTGATCAGGTGCTCGCAGTTGTCCAGCAGCAGGAGCACCCGCTTCCCGGCCAGCCCCTCGACCAGGCTCTCCAGGGTAGGGCGCCGCTGATCGGTTTGCAGTCGGAGGGCTGCGGCTACGACGGTGGGTATCAGGGTGGCATCAGCAAGCGCGGAGAGGTCTGCCAGGAAGATCCCATCGGGGAACGATGCCAGCATCTGCGCCGCCGCCTGCAGGGCCAGCCGGGTCTTGCCGCTTCCGCCCGGGCCGGTTACCGTCACCAGCCGGTGCTCCAGGAGCAGCCGCTTCAACTCGCCGATCTCGTGACGCCGCCCGACAAAACTGGTCACCTGGACCGGGAGGTTGTTCGGCACGCTCTCCAGGGAGGGCAGGGGCGGGCGTACTGGCTGCTCCCCTCGCCGCACCAACTGGAAGACCGCTTCGATGGTCCGGAGATCCTGCAGCCGGTACCGTCCGAGGCTGTGCAGCTCCATCCCGGTCGGCATGTTCTGCTGGAGGGCCCGGGCGGCCCCGGCGGAGAGCAGAACCAGCCCTTGCTCGGCCAGGGCAGCAATTGCGGCGGTATGGGCGAGATCAACCCAGGGGTCGCACCCGGTGGGGGCGGTGTGCAATCCGATGCGCAGGCCAGCCTCTCTCAGCATCAACGCCGCAGCCGCCGCATCTGCGGGGCGGTCGAAGGCCCAGGCGCCGAACTCCGCCCAATCCTTCACCGGGCGCCCTCCCGCAGGGGGCAACCGCCTCTCTGCCCATGAGAGATCCAGGCGGCTCCCCCCGGCGTCGCCCTGCAGCAACACGTAGGTCACTGCGTGAGTCTGCTGTTCCATGCCGCCCAGGCCTCCTCCGGTGGATCATGTCCTCATGCGTACTGCATCGAATGCTCCACACTCATTTCGCTTCGGACGCCGGACTTCCCTGGCTGTGGCAGCCCCTCGGGTGAGGCGAATCGCGACGGGCAGGGTAGGACTCCTCCACCTGCGCCGAGACCGAGCGGTACGCCCCTTCTCACACTCCCGCATTCCAGGTGACCAGAAACCCGCAACGGCCGCCCCACATAGGGCGGCCGTCTCTCTTACCACACCAGTTCCACCAGTGCGGATTTGCACGCACGATCAGCAGGCGTCAGGGTCAGGCGAGAGCAGGAAAAGACGATCCCAGGCGGGCTCTACCGGTGTAGCCGCCGCCAGCAGTACCAGGGCCACGCCCGCTGCTCCCCGAAGGAGTCCCCGGTCATTGGGCGCCCCGGCGCCGGGCCCCCGCATGATCAGCGTCTGCTCGATCCAGAACCTGGCGGCCCGCTGTAATTCGGGGTCACCGGTCCTCTGGTACAGCCGGTTAAAGAGGTGGGCCAGGCCGGCACTGCCCTGGCAGAAGCTTGGCTCCGACACGCCATAGTGGGCAGGGGGGCGAGCAGCCGACAGGCGGGCGACGGTCAGAGCCTCCCGCTCCCAGGCGGGGTTCTGAAGCGCCCGGGCAGCGTTCAGCAGGGCGGCGGCGATGCCGACATCGCCCTGGCAGGTATGGGCCGTCGTCACCAGCGGCGCCTGATCCTGCCGGACCCAGGCCGGAAAGCATGCGCCGGCCTGCGGCCCGAGCCGGTGGGAGAGCAGCCAGGTGACAGCCTCCTCCAGCAAGGGACGAGCCCTCCGCACCGCCACTCCCCGTGCAACCATCTGGCTCAGCAGGCTGATCACGCCGGCACTGCCCCGGGTAAGGCTGAGATCGTAACCGCCGTGGTGGAGCTCCGACCAGCGCTCGTCCGGCACCTGGGCGGACGGGGTGAACCAGGCAGCCCCCCGCTCACTCCTGACCGCCGAGCGGTCCAGCCGGTCGACTACCTCCTCCAGCAGCCGCACCGCCTCAGGGCGCGGGTACCGCTC
This sequence comes from Symbiobacteriaceae bacterium, assembly GCA_041690255.1. Lineage (GTDB taxonomy): Bacteria > Bacillota > Sulfobacillia > Symbiobacteriales > Symbiobacteriaceae > JAWLHU01. The sequence continues at coordinate 299,648 of JAWLHU010000006.1, read as the reverse complement.
CAGGGCGTAGGCCCCGAAGCCGGCCAGGCCATTCAGCAGGCCGGCGTCCTGCGTGGTGGCGGATCGATTGAGCAGTTGGAGCAGGGCCGAATCGGTCCACTCGGGCAGGCATGTCCCGTGGCCCGTCTCCTCCTGCAAATGGGTCGCGACCCATGCCACGCCGGTCGTCCCCCGCAGGAGGGCGGGGCTCTCATACGGCGAGATCACCCCGCGCAGCGACCGGGCCAGGAAGGCGATCGACAACTCCCGGTACCCGTGCCCCCTGCATACCTTCGCCTGGTACCCGTAGAAGAGAGCCACCGCCGCATTGCCCCCGGCCAGGGATGGCTCACGCCCCCGCTGCGGGTCGGACTCCACGTCGAAGAGTGCCTCGGCCAGCGCCCAGACGGTATCCATCGCCCGGTCCCGGAGGGAGCCTTGCAGGATCGGCTTCCAGTGCGCACCCGGCCCCTTGTGGGGGGTGCTCTCGCTTCGAAAGAGTGTCATCATGGCTCACATGGTATCAGCCCCGCGGTTCGCCGCCCATTCGGGAAACTACGAGAGTTTCTACGCCCGCTGCAAGCTGCGCCCGCCCTGAAAGAGCGAGGACTACGTGTTTTCCCGTAGACGACCAGAGCGGTGCGGTTGTCCCATGTGGGTCGTAGAAACGCATGGTCCGCGCATGGTGAACGCATTGCTCACGCATTGCCCACGCCTGGTCTGCGCAAGGTCATGCACGGTTTACGCAAGGCCGCGCACGATTTCCGCAAGGTCGCTCACGGTTTCAGCAACGTCACGCCAGGCCTGAGCCGATAGCCCACCGGCCCCTCCCCCCGCCTGCGCAGCCGTTCAGCCACCGGCCCGGGGCCCACGGGCTCGCAAAGCGTGATCCCCGCGCTGCTGGCCCGGCAGCGGGCGCCCAGCGCCTCACTCACCTCCACCGGTCCCAACTCGGCGCCGTAGCCCGACCCGAGCCAATCCGCCCCCACCGACAGGTCCCTCACCGCCCAGAGCACTGTCTCGACCCGGCTGCCCGCCGGATTGAGCGCTCCGCGCCGGTCCAGGTCGTTCAGCCGCTCCGAGTCGGGTGCGCCCCACTCGATCAGGAAGGGGAGCGGGAAGGGAGCGAAGGCGAGCCGCCAGCGCAGCCAGGTGCCATCGGGCAGTTGGCGGGCGCCCTCGGCTGGGTCGCCGATCGGAATGCCGGCACGGCGCAGCCGGGCCAGATCATCATCCAAGTGAGCGGTTCGAAGGGCGGCGGTCACCACCCCCTCCCCCTTCTCCAGGAAGCCCTGCACCATTGCACCGAAGGCGGATGACCGGGCCACATCCGGCCGGTGGACCGCCACCAGTTCGATGTAGGAGAGGTCTCGGAAATAGGCGAGGGCGTTCTGCGTCCCCCAGTTGGGATGCTCTCCGCCGGTCACCACGTGCAGGCCGAGCCTGCGGAGTTCCTCCGCCGCCATCTCCCGGTCGAAGACGGCGTGGACAGCATGATCCAGCCGCAACATGACCTCACCTCCCGTGAAGACTTAGAGAGAGGAGGTTCGCCCCGCCCTGCAGAATGCCCTCCCATTACACCCCAACCGGCATGGAGGATGTGGCCATGTCCCCGACTCAGGGGATCATCACCCGATGGCAGGAGAGCAGAGGCCACCTCTGGCTCGATGTGACCAGCCCTGACCCGGCGCTCCTCGCAGCGTTGGAGCAGGCTTTCTTCCTTGATCTGGAAGCGTTCCAGCAGATCCTCGACCCGCGCCATCGGGCGCATGTGAAGGAATACGAGGACTACTTCTTCCTCCAACTGCCCCTACCGGCTCAGCCCGGCGAGCGGGGCGGCGTCCTCCGGCGGGACCTGCACGCCGTGCGGCGGGCGCTCGGCCCCTTGCGCGACGCCCGTCGGGACTTCATGCTCCTGGACGGCCGGAACCGGCACCTCTTCGAGGAGCTCTACGCCCGCTCCGTTCGGCTCCTGGAGCTCGTCGCCAACCTGCACAACCTGTTCGATGGCATCTTCAACGCCGATCTCTCGATCCAGAACACCCGGATGAACGAGGTCATGAAGACCCTCACGGTCGGGGCGACGGTCATGATGCCGCTCACCGTGCTGACCGGCTTCTTCGGCATGAACTTCGAGCATATCCCGGGCCTGCGCTCACCCCTGGCCTTCTGGGTGACGACCGGTTCCATGGCAGGGGTCGCCATCGGTCTCTTCTGGCTCTTCAATCGGAGGGGCTGGTGGTAAGGGGAAGCTCCATGATCACCGAATCGTACCGCTTCCCCTCCCAGTGAGTCCGGTCGACCGGCCGGAAGCCGTAGCGTTGGTAGAAGGCGGGCAGCCAGGGATGGTTCTCCGGCGTGTCCAGGACGAGCTTCTCCCAGCCCTTCATGCGCCCCCGGTCCTCGGCGAAGGCGAGCAAAATCCGCCCGTAGCCCATGCCCATCCGCTGGGGATCAACCCCGAAGTACCCAATCGTCCGGTCCGGCCAGAGGGTGATCGTCCCGACCGGCTGATCGCCCGCCAGCAGGAGGTAGGTCTCGGCCTCCCGGATCGCCTCTTCCATCTCGGACAGGCTGATGGTGGCGGCGGTAAAGTTGAAGCCGGCGCTCAGGTTCTCCCCATGGGCCTTGTGGAGGATCTGCTGGACGACCAGGGCATCGGCCACCCTTGCCCGGCGGATGGCGATCACCCTGCCCTCGGCGTCCCGCTGCACAGCGGTGTCGCTGGACGTGGGATTGAAGCGGTAGTAGGTCAGACCGCCAACATCCGGCTCCACCGCCACCAGGATGCCCCGGGCGGTCGGCCGGATCAGCAGGATCTCGCCGCCGGGGAGCAGTCGCAGGGCCGCGGGCTCCAACAGCGGGATGAGCGCATCCTCCAGCCAGGCCCGCTCCCGGGCCCAGAGCGGGACCGGGTGGGGCAGCGGGTAGCCCTCTGCCGGGGCACCCAGGGCAGCGGCCAGCGCCGCGGGCTCACCGGGCAGCCGCTCGCCCGCACCCACCGATGCCACGAAACGGAGGCAGAGCTCGACCGTCTGGCAGATCTCTTCATACGCGAGCGTCGCATTCGGGTACCGGATCTCCACCGTCCCGATGTTGAACCAGGCGGAGGGGTTGATCCCGCACCGGTGCGACTGCGGCCGGCCTCCCTTGTAGACCAGTGAGGCTCGCTCGGGCCTTTCGGCGTAGCGGTCCCGCATGGCCGGGATCACCGGCGGGCAGAAGATCATCCGCTCCGCCGGGGTCTGGAAGAGGCGGCGAAGCCCGTCCTGGGAGGCGAGGGCGGCATCGATCAGCGGGAGGATCATATCCTCTCCCCAGGGCTCGATCCCCACGTGGACGTGGAGGCCGCAGCTCCAGTTGACCCGGGCGCCGGCGGCCTGAAGCCGGGCGAGCGCCGCCTGGATCTGCTCCCGGTCGGACCAGGCCAGGATCGGGCTCTGCAACTCGCCGCCCGACTCGGCGCCTGTCTCGTCGGTCTGGTACTCATCGGGTCCCATGCGCCAGCCCGGCAGGAGTTCGACCGATGCTGCATCGGCATTGACGAACTCGATCTCCACCCCGAAGCGCAGGTTCTGCCAGTCATGCTGCGTTCGCCACATCTACCTCGTCCTCCCGATCGCTCCCTGGCGAACTCTCCTCCAGTGGACGACTTCGGGCATAAAATAGTTCCGAAGGCGATGGCAAAGAAGGATTTAGTGCTCCGTTGTGGTATCGTGATCTTATAGTGCGGGGAGTTGGCCGTGGATCGCTCAGGAAGGCCGCCCCAAGGAGGAGAAGCATGGATCTGACGACCATTCTGCTGGGCCTGGCCGTGCTGAACGGCTTGATCATTCTGCACGAGCTTGGGCACTTCCTTGTGGCCCGGCGTGCGGGCATGGTGACCCCCGAGTTTGCGGTGGGCTTCGGCCCCCGGCTCCTGGGCTTCACCCGGGGTGAGACCACCTACTCGCTCCGGCTCTTCCCCCTGGGTGGCTACGTTCACCTCCCCGACCTGGCCCCGGAGCCCGATGAGGAGCCGGTTGCGGCCAGCCGTCGCTTCTGGACGATCCTGGCCGGCCCGCTGGCCAACCTGGCCCTGGTGGTGCTGGTCATGGGTCCGGCGGAGGCGTGGGCATCGATCGTGCTCTGGTTCCAGCTCATGGGCGAACTCCTCGTCCAGCTGGTGACCGGAAACGCCAACCAGGGCGATGTGGGCCTGGTCGGTCCGATCGGGATCTCCTCGGCGGTCGGCCAGGCAGCCTCCATGGGGCTGGGCAGCCTCCTCCGCCTGACCGCCTTCCTCAGCTTGAACCTGGGCCTCTTCAACCTGCTCCCCTTCCCCGGCCTCGACGGCGGGCGCCTGCTGGGGCTGCTGATCGAGAAGCTGAACGGCGGGCGCCGGGCCTCGTGGGAGCCGGTGGTGCAGGGACTGGGGCTCCTCCTCTTCCTGGGGCTGGGGCTCTGGGTGACGGGTAAGGAGTTGCTCTCCGTGATCGGTTGGCTGTAAGGGAATAGTCGGGGCCGGGGTCAACATGACCCCGGCCCCGATCCATTGCCAGTTGGTAAGCGGGAGAGTTCAGACTTTCAGAACCGGGTGGGCCCTGGGGTCGTCTAAGACCCACAGGGGGGATTCTCATGCGACTGCGAGTCTGGGGCCTCCTCAGCCTGATTTCCCTTACCATAGGCTGCGGGAAGGTAAGTGGGCCGACGGTTACGCAGGATGATATCGTCTTGCGGGCATCCCTGCATCCCTCAGATCTGAGCGCCTGCCTCCCGGAGGTTCAGTGGGTGCTGGAGGTCGAACTGGGTCGAGCCCGGGAGGTGCCCCTGCACGCCGGGGAGCGGGCCTATATGTACGAGGTGAACGTGTTCGATGGCGAGCGTCCGCTCAGCCCTCATGCGGCCGGCGGGGGCTGCGACGAGCGCGGCCAGTTCGGTCCACAGTTCTCGCTGGGCAACGACGGCCGGACATACGCACCGGCGGTCCGGGCGGCCCATCAGTCGGGCGACCTGCCCAAGGACTACCCGGAGACCCTCAGCAGCGCATCTGGCTTCACCTATCTGGGCGATGAGTTCCCGGTGAAGGTGCGCTACTACTTGAAGGAGGCGCTGCCGCCCGAGAAGATCGCCGTGATCTACTCCCACTACGAAAAGCGCCGGGGAAGGGACTACAGTTGGACGAAGACGGTCTACGCCGAGCGCCCATTATGCCAAGCGCCGGAGGGGTGGAATGCCGTAGCCTACCCGCTGATCCCGGCTGCCTTCGACCCCGACCGGCCGAATGGGATCCTGGGGCTCGGCACGGACGGGCGCATCTGGCGGGTACAGGCAAACGGGGAGATGCCCGAGCCCATATCGACCGGGGCCTACTCCTCCATGTCGGCCTCGGGGGATGGCCGGTGGATGGCAGGGAGAAGGGCCGGCAGTATGGAGCTCTGGCTCCTGGACCGGGCGACGGGCGAGGAGCGGAGCCTGGGGCTGGAGGGGCAGAGCGTGGGAGACTGGCGCCCCAGGTGAGGATCATCGTGGAGATTCCGGCCTTGCCGGACCGGGTCTCGTGGGGCAGGCTCTCGCCAGATGGCAGCCAACTCCTCCTGGGCGGGATCGACACGAACGTGGCCAAGGTCTTCCGGCTCGATCTGGACAGTGGTCGCCTCTACGCCTACCCCGCCACCGAGACCGATGGGATCTCGCCTGTCTGGCACCCCGACGGGCAGCACGCCCTGTTCGGCTTCCCGGGGACCCGGCTGCTGGACCTGGAGACGGGTGATGTGACGCTCCTCTCTGAGGAATACAAGGTACACTTTTTGGCGGATGCGACTGCCGATGGCCGGCTGCTGGCTGCCGTGAGCGAAGGGTGCTGGGCGATCGGGGCCGTGCTCCTGGACTTGGGGGCGGATTGAGCCCCCGGGCGGGGCCAGCGTACGTCCAGACGGCTAGCTGTCCGGATTTGCACCCGGAGGGCGTCGAAAGGTGGGCAATTCCGGACAGATACGGGGCGAACCCCCTCGTTTGAGGGCACTTTGGGCCCAAAGAGCCCCCTCCGGACCTGGAACTGTCCGTTTCTGTACGCCCCGGGGGTCGACGACGGGCAAAAAGCGGACAGATATGAGCTGCGACACACCACGCCACGGGAGGAGTCCCGATGCGCCTGCGAGTTCTGATGCACCTGCGAGCGTTCCCCGCTGCCGCCCTGGCGGCGTTCCTGCTGATGTCCTGCGCCTCCCCTTCCTCCCCGCCACCGGTCGAGCCTCCCCCGGCCCAGTCCACCCCCACCGAGGCGCCCCAGCCTCCCGCCGGCCCGATCACCAGCACGGTGAAAGCGACGGTGCCCCCCGGGCCCGAGCCACCCGGAATCTCGGATGTCGCCTTCGCCACACCCGAGCGCGGCTGGCTTCTCCTGAGCGATCAGGCCCTCCAGACGCTCGACGCGGGCGAGGCCTGGCAAGAGATCCCCGAACCCTGCCCGAGCGACAGCCGCCGCAGCTACAGCTTCATCAACCCCGAGGCCGGCTGGCTCCTCTGCGGCTTCGATGGCGGCTCCGGCTTCCAGTCCAAGCGACTCTACCGCACAGCAGATGGCGGCCAGACCTGGAGCCTGCTCGGCGAGGCGCTTGCCGGCACGAACGGCGAGCCGTGGAAGGGCACGGAGTGGCCCGGCGGGCTCAGCCACGGCGACTACGTGGGCAACATCGCCTTCATCGACGAGCAGCACGGCTTGTTCAGCGGGATCCGCTACGGTGACCTCATGGCCACCACGGACGGCGGTCACACCTGGCGGGGGTTGGGTGGCCCCGGTATGCGTGGGAGCCGGGTCGGCCTGATCTCCCCGCAGGTCGGTTACCGCCTCGGCTTCGACACGCTGCAGGGCACCGACGTCCTCACCATGACCCGGGACGGCGGCGAGACCTGGACCCGCTACAACCTCGGCGACCTCGACCAGCCCCGGAACATCCACCGGTGCGGGCTCGTCTCCCTCTGCGTGGAGAGCGGGGGCGGTCCGTACGGCATCGTCAGCCATGACAACGGGCAGACCTGGGCGTACTATCGATGATGAGGGAGCGAAATGCTGTGCGGTTTTTCAACTACCATGCGCCGGATACCGTCCGGGCCTTCACCGTGCCCGCTGGATCCATCCGCCGGTGGGATGATCACGCCGTCGTCTACGATGTCCGGGTCGGGCCGGATCAAATCCTGCGCCACTACTCGTTCCCCGACCGCTGGTTCGAGGTCAACTGCAGCATGGACCTGGACGGTCGCTTCATCACCGAGCCGGGCCCGGTCGACTGGAGCTTCAACTGCGATATCTGCACGCCGCACTTTATCATGGGCGATGATCTCTACAACATGGACCTCTGGCTAGATGTGCTGGTGGCCCCCGATGGCAGGTCGTTCGCCGTAATCGACGAGGATGATTTCGCCGTGGCCGTGCGGATGGGGTGGCCGGCCGAGACCGAGCGGGATGGCGCCCGGGCCGGGATGGCCGACCTGCTCGGCATCCTCCGATCGGAAGGGCTCGTCAGCTTTCTGGACCGCATCGCTCCCTTTGCGCCCCTCCCCGCCTTTCCACAGCAACCCCCAATGGAGCGACTCCCCATCGCCCAGTTCCCTATGCTGCAACCCGGTGAGCGGGGCCGGCAGTACCAGCACCGGCTCGACCTGAGCGACCAGGGAGGAGCATAGCATGCAGAAGCGGTTCCGCTCCCTCGCTCTCCTGGTCCTTGCCCTGGGGAGCCTCCTGGTGGCGGGCGGATGTGGGTCAGCACCCCAGGCCACGCCCCAGCCCGAGCCCCAGGCCAGACCTCAGCCTGCACCCCCGATCCCCCTGCTCGACCAGTTGATGCCCCTCGCCGTCAGCCCCGATGGAGCCCGCGTCGCCCTGGGCCTGGACGGCCTCACCCTCTACGACCAGTCCGGCGCCGAGACCCTTGTCACGACCGGGGACAAGAAGATCCGCAGCCTCCACTGGTCGCCGGGCGGCAGGTGGCTCCTGGCCAACGCAGCAGGTCCGACGCTCCTGCTGATCGAACCATCTACCGGAGGGGTGACCGACCTGACCGACCGGTTCCCCGGCCTCCAAGACAGCAAGTTGGCCGTCTCGTGGTCGCCCGACGAGAGCAAGGCCCTACTGGGCGAAGGCTCCCTGACCACCGATCAGAGCAGTGTCTGGCTGCTGGACCCCGAAGCCCGGACCGCCAAGCAGGTGACCACGGCGGCCAAGCTGGCCGAGGTCCAGTGGCTCCAGGGCGGCAAGGGCCTCCTCCAGGTCTCGGCCGGCTGCTGCGGCCCCATGAACCTCTTCTTCCACCTGGCCGATGGTACCCGACTGCCCGATGAGGACTTCTCCGGCGGCGGTTCCATCGCCCCGGATCGGCGCCGCTTCGCCCTGGCCCCCTACATGGGTGCCACCCTGACCATCCGCGATCTCGTGGACGGGAGCAGCCGGACCATCTGGCGAGATGTGCCGCCCGGCGACCCGCCGCTCCCGGAGGGCGCCATCTACCGCATGAGCCCCGGCATCTGGTCGCCAGACGGCCGCCACCTGGCCCTCGTCATCGAGACCTGGTCCCCGAACAGCACGGAGCCGGTGCGCACCCTCCGCATCGTCGACACCACCGATGGCACGCAGGTGAAGCTGGTCCGGGACTGGGCGCCGTCCATGGCGTGGTTACCGGAGAGCGGTGACCTGCTCTACGCTGCGAAGGCCGGGCAGCAACTCCGCATCCACCTGGGTGACCGGCTCCTCTCCACCCACGATGGCGGTACCGCACTTGGCACCGGCCCCATCGACCAGATTGGTGTCATCTCGCCGGATCGCTCCCGGCTGGCCTACGCCGTCTCCTTCGGCGCAGGCCGCTCCCAGCTCTTCATCGTTGACCTGAGCACCGGCGAGGTGCGCAGCGTGCCGGATAGCGATGGCCTCGCCCCCCTCCTCTGGAAGGCCGGCGGGTCCCAGCTCCTTGTGGCCCACCTGCCCGACAGAGCGCTACACTGGATTCAGCCCGACTAATCACCCCGGGAGGTACCTATGCAGAACGATGTGGCAACCGAGTATCTGAAGAGCGTGCGGAGCCGGTTCACCGAGGCCCGGCAGACGGCGGAGCGGGCCATCGCCCAGCTCGCAGATGATCAGCTCTTCTGGACGCCCAACGCCGAGTCGAACAGCATCGCCGTGATCATGAAGCACATGAGCGGGAACATGATCTCCCGCTGGACCGACTTCTTCACGACCGATGGCGAGAAGGAGAGCCGTGACCGGGACGGCGAGTTCGTCGCCGAGGGGACCACCCGATCGGATCTGCTCACGGCCTGGAACGAGGGCTGGAGCACCTTCCTCGGAACCCTGAACGGCATCACCGAGGCAGATCTGCTGCGCACCATCTACATACGCAACCAGCCGCACAGCGTCATCGAGGCGATTGAGCGGCAGATGTACCACTACTCCTACCATATCGGCCAGATCGTCTACATCGCCAAACTTCTGAAGGATGCGGAGTGGCAGACCCTGACGATTCCACGCAAGCGCTGAGCAACCCACCGACGAAAGGGGCAATCCTCGATGAACACGCCGTTTCTTATCGGAGAAGCGATCTACCTGCGCCCGTTCGAGCCCGAGGACCTGGCGATCATCCGCACGCACATGAACGACCCGGAGGTCCGTGCCTTGACCGGCGAGGCGATGCCCACATCTCAGGCGGCCGCCGACGGCTGGATGCAGCGGGTCAACCAGGACCAGAGCCGGGTCTGGTTCGCCATCGTCCGCAAGGAGGATGACCGGGTGATCGGTGAATGCGGGCTGCTCCGCATCTTCCACCCGTGGCGGACGAGCGATCTCTCGATCATCATCGGCGATACCGCGGCCCGCGGCAGCGGCCACGGCACCGAGGCGATCCATCTGCTGCTGGACTATGCCTTCGGCGCCCTCGCCCTGCATCGCATATCCATCGGTGTCGTGGGCTTCAACGCGAAGGCGCTCCGCTTCTACGCGAAGATCGGCTTCCGCAAGGAGGGGATCCAGCGCGACGGCTATTTCTACAACCACCAGTTCCACGACTTCATCATGATGTCGATCCTGGAGGATGAGTTCCGCGGCAGGAAGGGGGAGGAAGCTTGATATGCACCCAGCAACCGTGGCGGCTGCCTGGCCTGTGGGGCAGGTAGGGCAGATCGAGCTGCTGCAGGGCGGCATCAACAACCGGAGCTTCCGGGTCTCTGCGGATTCCGGGGACTACATTCTGCGCATCTACCCGGCGGGCCGCAGGCCGGAGACCGTCGCCTTCGAGATGGCAGTGCTGACCGCCCTGGCCGGGGCCGAGCTGCCCTTTCAGGTGCCCAGGCCGATGCGGTCCCGCAGCGGGGACCTGGCCCCGACCATCCCGGTGGATGACGGTCAGGCACTTGCACTCCTCGCCCCGGTCATACCCGGCGCCTTCTGCGAGCCGGCCACCCCGGCCCAGGCGGAGAGCGCCGGTGCCGCGCTGGGGCTCCTCCACCGGGCAATGGCCGCCATCCCTCCGGCTGAGAACCGGGGCGGGACGTACGCCGACCTGGATCTGATCGACCCGCTGTTCCCCGACCCACGGCTGGCCGCCGACCTGCCCTGGGTGGATGCGGCGAGCCGGGAACGGCTGATCCACCTGATCGATGGCGTCCTGGCCGAGCGGGCGCACTGGTACGGCCGTCTGCCCCAGCAGGTGATCCACGGGGATTATGTGCCCTACAACCTGCTGATGCTCGGGGACCGGGTCTCGGCTGTGCTGGACTTCGAACTCGCCTCCTGGGACCTGCGGGCCCTCGACTTCAGCATGGGGCTCCGGGCCTGGCTCCAGTGGAAGGGCGCGCTCCGCTGGGAGATGGGCGAGGCGTTCGTCCGCGGCTACACGGCCCATCAAGCGGTGACCGGTGCGGAGATCGAGGCGCTGCCGTTCCTCTTCCGGGTGCGGCGTGCCGCCACCCTGGTCTGGTGGGCAGGGCGCTACGGCGGGGGGACCGCGGCGGAGTCGACCATCCGATGGGCGGTTGAAGCCGCGCTGGAGCCAGATGACGCGGCGGACTTGGTCGAGCGGGTCGCAGGGTGGGCGGAAAGAAAGGGGAACGGTGAATGAAGGGGAAGATCTGTGTGGTGACCGGGGCCAACTCGGGCATCGGCAAGGTGACGGCCCGGGAACTGGCTCGCATGGGGGCGACGGTCATCATGGTCTGCCGGGACCGGAAGCGCTCCGAGCCGGTGGTGCAGGAGATCCGGCAGGAGACGGGCAATCCGCTGGTGGAGCTGATGCTCTGCGACTTCTCCTCACAGGAGTCGATCCGGCAGTTTGCGGCGGAGTACCGGCAGCGGTACGACCGGTTGCACGTCCTGGTCAACAACGCCGGGGCGCTGATGCCGCATCGCAGTGTCACGGTGGACGGGTACGAGACCACCTTTGCCGTCAACCACCTCGGTTACTTCCTGCTGACCAACCTGCTGCTCGATCTGATCAAGGTGAGTGCGCCGGCCCGGATCATTAACGTCAGCTCGGGGGCTCATGCGGCGGGACGCATCCACTTTGATGATCTCATGGGCGAGCGACGGTACAGCGCCTGGATGGCGTACGGTCAGTCGAAGCTGGCCAACATCCTCTTCACCAAGGAGCTGGCCCGCCGGCTGGATGGGAGCGGGGTGACGGTCAACGCCCTGCATCCGGGGTTCGTGCGGACCCGCTTCGGCACGGGTTCGAAGGGATCAGCCTTCCTCATGGGCCTGCTGAGCCCGTTCACGATCACCCCGGAGCAGGGGGCGGAGACATCGATCTACCTGGCCAGCTCGCCGGCGGTCGAGGGGGTGACCGGGGAGTACTTCGTGCGGAAGCGGGTAGCGAAGCCGTCGGCGGAGGCGAGGGACGCCGCTGTGGCGAAGCGGCTCTGGCAAGTGAGCGAGGAGTTGACGGGTCTGGCGTAGTGCATGGGAAGAGCCGGCACCGATCCTTCACGGGATGGGTACCGGCTCTCTTTGTGCGTGGGGCCCGCCGTGGATAGCCCGTCGTGGGGCCTGCGCCTACTTGGCGCGCCTTGCGGGGATCGATGCGCGGTAGGTCAGGCTGGCCTCCTCCAGTAAGTCGATCAGCGGCTCGCGGCCGGCGAGATTGCGCAGCGGCATACACTGCCCGATCTTCCGGATCATCCCCTCCAGGGTGAGATCTTCCGCGGTGATGATCACCAGGTGAATGCCCCGGTAGAGGCAGATCCCTGCTTTGATCAGATCCCGCACATGCTGGGCATCGGCTTCGGCTTGCGTGAACCGCTCCGTGGCGCCAAAGTGCTGGGCGCCGTGGTACTCGAAGGCGACGTTGGGCGGGTAGAACCGGTCCAGCTCCAGCCGCTCCCCGGTCAGCGGATTGATCAGGAAGCCGGGCCGGGCGTTGTCGGTGAACTGGTCAGAGTCGATCAGCAGGGAGAGGTGCTCTTGCATGATCGCCTCACCGCCGAACCGGCCCCGCCTCAGCCGGCGTCGGGCAGCAGCGACCTCGGCCTGGCAGCTCCACTGCTCCGGGGTGCCAAGCGTGAAGCGAATGGGCTTGAACTGGCTTGCCTGTGCGGTTTGGATCCAGCCCGTTTTCGCCAGTTCAGCCATGGCCTTCCGCAGGGTGTTGCGACCGAGACCCGTCAACGAGCAGAGGGTGGCGTAGGTGAACTCCCCGCTCGGCTCCCGGAAGCCCGGGGTGCCCTGGAGTATGCCGTAGAGCACCTTTGCCTGAGGCCCGACCTCGGGCTCTGCCATTAGCCTCGCGGGGACTCTGGTCTTGGGCCCGCCCGGCGTACAAGTGTATGCCTTGGCTTGGATCGTGCCTGTCCGGACGGTGTGGCGAGAGAGCCCGGTCTGAGCCAGCAGGTCGGCCGGGCTGGCGCCGGGGCGCAGGCGCAGTGCCATCCAGATCAGCTTCGTGGAGGCGTTCTGATCGGGGTCCAGCAAGAGAGAGATGGGCACGTGAAGGATCCGGTTCTCCATGGGAGCATCCCTCCGCACAGTGGTTTCTCTGTGGGAGTTCGTGGAATAATATGGTAAACCCTGTCTCTTCAGAGGGCTTTTCGCTGGTTCGGGCGGCTAGCTGTCCGGATTTGCCCACAGCAAGGCCTACGATGGTGGCAAATACGGACAGCTAAGGGGTTTTGGGGCCTGCCAATGGCTGAAACCCGCATTCTCAGTCTGGAACTGTCCGTTTTCGCGCGCCTTATTGGGGCGGGAGTGGGCAAATCCAGACAGCTCCGAGGGCCAGTCAGCCCCACGGCCCAGCCCCCCGGCCCCACAGCCGCCTACTGCTGAAGACCCACGAGGAGCGGCTCGCTGCTCACCACCCAGTCGCCGTCCTCGTTGACAACATCCCCCTCACGAAGGTCACCTGCGGGGTTGGTTCCCCCTCCAGCAGGTAGAGCAGAATGATCCCGCCCTCGACCTCGACCTGCCGGAGCACGGCAATCTCCCGCTGCCCGTCCAGCTCCACCGCCGCCTCCGGCGTGGTGTACGTCTTCGGCCCGCCCCCGATGCCGAAGATCCGGCCGGGGCTGCACCCGGTCAGCAGGGAGAGCAGAGACAGGAGCACCAGTATGGCCCCCACGAGGCGCAAACACTCCACCCCCAGCTGTCTAACGATTGCCTTAGTGAGACGGCTTTCGCCACCCCAAGGTTTCGGCCCTTCCCCGGACGGGCAGGCTAGGGGCGGAGGGTGAAACGCAGATGGACTACCAGTACACACGAGCCATCCGCTCCGAAGTGCCGGAGATCATGGATGACCTGCGCGTCGGCGGGCGGGAACTCACCGAAGCGCTGACCCAACTCGCCTGGATTAACCGGCTGCTGGGCGCTCCCTGGATTACCCTGGAGGGGGTCTACCGCATCTGGCGAAGCGCCGGGCGGCCGAGGCAGCTCACGCTCCTCGATGTCGGCGCCGGCGGCGGGGAGTCGAACCGGCTCCTCCTCCGCTGGGCCCGTTGGGCTGGCATCGACCTGCGGATCACCCTGATCGACATCCACCCCGAGACCTGCGACTACGCCGCCCGGCTCTACCAGCAGGAGCCCCGGGTCCGGGTGGAGCAGGGCGACCTCTACCACCTGGCCCCCGGGCGGGCCGACCTGGTCACCGCCTCCCTCGTCCTGCACCACATCCCCACCGCCGACCTGCCCCGGGCGCTGGGTGCCCTGCAGCGGGCGGCCCGCCTGGGCGTGGTCATCAACGACCTGCACCGACACCCCCTGGCCGAGGGCTTGATCCGGCTGGCCACCCGGCTCCTCTCCCGCAACCAGATGATCCGCCACGATGCCCCCCTCTCCGTCCGCCGGGGCTTCCGGGCCCCTGAGCTCCTCGCCCTCCGGGCCCACCCCGGCCTCGAGCCGTTGCACCTCGCCTGGCGCCCCTTCTTCCGCTACCTGCTCACGCTCCCCGGGACGGGTCAGCCATGCGAGAGGTGATCGTCATTGGCGGCGGCCTGGCGGGGGCTTCGCTGGCCGCAGCCCTCGCCCGGGAAGGGCGGGACGTCCTGCTGGTGGAGCGGCGAGAACTCCCCCGGCACAAAGTCTGCGGCGAGTTCCTCTCCCCCGATGCGATCCAGTCCCTCCAGCGGCTCGACCTGCTCCAGACCGTCCAGCGGCTCGGTCCCACGGCCCTGCGCTCCGCCCACCTGGCCGGCCGCTCCGGCCTGGCCCTGACCGTCCGGCTGCCGGCGGCGGCCTGGGGCGTCAGCCGCTACCTGCTGGACCGGGCGCTGCTGGAGGCGGCGAGGGCGGCGGGAGCCGAGGTCCGGTCGGGAGCCGTCGCCTCGCACGTGGTGCCGGAGCACCGTTCCTTCCGGGTAGCGGTGGATGGCCACTGGCTCCGCAGCCGTCTGGTCATCGCCGCCTGGGGGCGCCAGACGCTGCCGGGCCTGCGGGCTCACCGGCCCCCGGCCCGGGGGCGGGCCTGGATCGGGGTGAAGCGCCACTACGAGGGGCTGCCGCAGGGCGAGCAGGTCGAACTCTACTTCGTGCGGGGCGGCTATGTCGGCATCGCCCCGGTGAACGGCGGACGGCTCAACTGCTCCGCCCTGGTCAGCCAGGAGGCATTCCGGCAGGCCGGCAACAGTGCGGAGGGCTTCTTCCAGACGGCCCGGCTCCAGAACCCCGCCCTGGCCGGGCGACTGGACGGGGGGCTGCCCCTGCCCGATACAGAGGTGGCGGTCTCCGGGGTCGACACCCACCAGCGGCCGGTCCCCTGGCGCACCATGCCCCTCCTGGGCGATGCGGCGGCCATGATCCCACCCCTGGTCGGCGACGGCATGGCCATGGCCCTGCGGTGCGCCGAGCTGAACCGGGAGCCTGCCCTGGACTACCTGGGCGGGCGGATCACGTGGGAGCGCTACGCCGAGACGTACACCCGCGCCTACCGCATCGAGTTCGACCAGCGGCTCCGCATCGCCCGTTGGGTGCAGTCCTGGCTCATGCAACCGGTCCTGGGCGACGGCCTGATCATGCTGGGCCATCTCCTGCCCTCCGTGGCCCTGCGGCTGGTCCATGCCACACGGGGGAGCTTCACCGCCCGGTGATTGTGCACGGACAAACTTGGAGAGGCTAGCTCCATGGCACACGCACTCTATAAGACCGTGCTCTCCTTCGTCTCCCTCTGGCTCCTCACACGCTTTCTGCTGGGCAAGAAGCAGATCGGCCATCTGACCCTCTTTGACTACATTACCGGGATCACCCTGGGCTCCCTGGCCGCGACCATGATCGCCGAGGAGGATTACATCCCCCACCTCGGCAGCCTCATCCTATGGGCCGCACTGACCGCCCTGCTGCACACGCTCGACCTGAAGGGGCGGGCGACTCATCGCCTGCTGGATGACTCCCCGACCATGGTCATTCGCAACGGGCAGATCCAGGAGGGCGCGTTGCGCCGGGAGCGGGTCAATATCGAGGAGCTGATGAGCCTGCTCCGCCAGGCCGGCTACTTCCACCTGGAGGAGGTGGAGTACGCCCTGCTCGAGCCCAACGGCACGTTGAGCGTCCTCCCCCGCTCCCAGTACCGGCCCCTTCAGCCACACGACCTGTCGCTCCCCACCGAATACGAGGGTCTCCAGATCCAGGTGATGCAGGAGGGGCGCCCGCTCGCTCACGGCCTCCAAACCGCCAACCTCTCCGATGACTGGCTGCGGGCCGAACTGGCCCGGCAGCAGGTCCTGCCCGAGGAGGTCTACGCCGCCTGGCTAAACCCACAGGGGAAGCTGGTGGTCGACCGCTACGATCACCGGCAACCCCATTAGCACCCCCCTGGTCTGAACCGGGGGGGTATATTTTTTCTCTCGCAACTTGTCGGAATATTACAATCCACTAACAATGCAGGATGTCGCCCCGCCCGCTCGAATCCAGTAGGTGACCGATTTGTCTGATTTGGCGAAGGAGGTATACCAGTGAGACGTGCTTTCTTTCTCCTGCTGATGCTGGTCCTGGTTATCGCAAGCGTGCCCATGGCCCAGGCCGGCTCGAGCAACAAGAACATCCAGATCAACGTGCTCCTCAACACCGACGCGACCGATGCGATCCTGACCGAACTCGGCGGCCATGGCAAGGTGCGAGAGGTCCTGTACCAGATCGATGCCGTCACCATGCAGGCGCCGGCCAGCGAACTGGCCGCGATCCAGGCCCTCCCCTTCGTGGCCGCTGCCTCCCCCGATGCGGAACGCACCGGCGCCCCGATCGATACCGTCGCCGCGACTGACTTCCTCAACGGGCTGAACACCTGGGACCAGGACGCGGTCGATGTGACCGACGCCGGCGTGGGTCGTGTTGAGGCCTACAATGGCGAGGGCGTCTATGTAGCCGTGCTCGACACCGGCCTGCATGATTCCTGGCGGACCTACTTCCCCGAGGAGCGGATCGCTGTGGAGTACGCCAAGGCCTTCGCCGGCGGCGCCAACGATTCGTCCAATACCGCCGAGCCGACCAACATGTGGGAGCATGACCAGAACGGCCACGGCACCCATGTGACCAGCACCATTCTCGGCTACAACCTCCGCGGCACGCCGATCAACGGTGTGGCCCCCATGGCCAAGGTGATTCCCGTCAAGGTCCTCGGCCAGAGCGGCAGCGGCACCTCCGGCATGGTTGCGGCGGGCATCGTCTATGTAGCCGACCTGAAGGCCGGTCCCCTGGCCGACCATCCGGTCGTGATCAACATGTCCCTGGGCGGCTCGGCGCTGGATGCCATCGAGAAGGCCGCCCTTGACTACGCGATTGAGAAGGGCGTGATCATTGTCGCCTCGGCCGGCAACAGCGGCGAGTTCGGCATGGGCTACCCCGGCGCCTACGCCCCCGTGATCTCGGTCGCCGCCTCCGGCTGGACCGGTGAGTGGGCCAGTGGCGGCAGCTGGTGGCTGACGGGCGATGTGGCCGATCCCACCAGCGCCGAGGATTTCTATATCACCGACTTCTCCAGCCGCGAGCTGCCCGGTCAGGAGCTTGACGTGGCCGCCCCTGGTTCCTGGGTCGTCGGCCCGTACCAGCTGAACAGCGGCAATAACAAGCCGAGCTACTACTTCCTGGGCGGCACCTCCATGGCCTCGCCGCACGTGGCCGGCGTCGCGGCCCTGCTCATGCAGCAGGATCCGACCCGGACCCAGGCCGAGGTGGAGGCGATCCTGAAGAACTCGGCGATCCCGCTCCCCGCCGGCTGCCGCGAGATCACCGACGTCAGCGGGGCGATGATCAACATCTGCTGGGGCGATGACGCCAGCGGCTCCGGCATGGTCTCCGCTCAGAACGCCCTCAACTACACCGAGTAACCCCAGTGGCAACCGAGCCCTGCACCATGCGGTGCAGGGCTCTTTCCATTTCCGCCTAATCCGCAGCCACCATCGTGCCCAGGGTCAGTCCCATCCGCTCGGGGCGGAAGATCGCTGCGCTCATGGTCCGAAGATCGGCCGCGATCACTGGCCGGAACTCCATTTGGTCGAGAATATCCCGCTGCAGGTCCACGCCCGGAGCGATCTCGGTCAGGGTGAGACCCTCGGGCCGCAGTTCGAAGACCGCCCGCTCGGTGATGTAGATCACGGGCTGCCCCTTCATGACGGCGTACTCGCCCGAGAAGGTGACCTGCTCCACACCGGCCACGAACTTCTTCGCCTTGCCCTCCTGGCGGATCACCAGCCGGCCATCCTCCACGGCAAAGTCGGTGCCGCCGGCGGTAAAGGTTCCGCAGTAGACCACCTTCTTGGCCGTCTGGCTGATGTTAATGAAGCCGCCGGCGCCCGCCACCCGGGGGCCGAACTTGGAGACGTTCACGTTCCCCTTCGCATCGGTCTGGGCCATGCCCAGGAAGGTGACGTCCAGGCCGCCGCCATCGTAGAAGTCGAACTGGTACGGCTGGTCCAGGATCGCTTCGGCGTTGAAAGCAGCGCCGAAGGAGAGACCGCCGGCCGGTACGCCGCCCACGGGACCCGCCTCGACCGTCAGGTACATCTGGTCGCCCACGCCCTCTTCGTTGGCCACGTTGGCCACGCCCTCCGGCATGCCGATGCCCAGGTTTACCTTGGCACCGGGGATCAACTCCATGGCGGCCCGGCGGGCGATGATCTTCCGCTCATCCAGCTCCATGGGGGTCATTGAGCCCAGCGGGACCCGGATCTGGCCGGTGTAGGCCGGGTTGTAGAGCTCGCCGAAGGTCTGCCAGTGGTTCTCGGGCTTGGCCACCACGATCGCATCCACCAGAATGCCGGGGACCCGAACCTGGCGCGGGTGCAGCGTCCCCCGGGCCACGACTCGCTCCACCTGGGCGATTACCACGCCGCCGGAGTTCTTGGCCGCCTGGGCGATGGAGAGGATCTCCAGGTTCAGCGCTTCCTTCTCGATCGAGAGGTTGCCGAACTCGTCGGCGGAGGTGGCCCGGATCAGGGCGACGTTAATCGGGAAGGCCTTGTAGAAAAGCCACTCCTGCCCCTCAATCTGGATCAGCTTCACGATATCCTCAGCGGTCTTCTCGTTCAGCTTGCCGCCTTGAAGGCGGGGGTCCACAAAGGTGCGCAGACCAACGTGGGTGATCGTGCCCGGCTTGCCCGCCGCGATATCCCGGAAGAGGTGGGTGATCACGCCCTGGGGCAGGTTGTAGGCCTCGATCTTGTTCTCCACGGCCATCCTGCCCAGCTTGGGGGCCAGGTTCCAGTGGCCGCCCACGACCCGGCGGACCATGCCGTCCTGGCCGAAGTGGTTCAGCCCCTTCTCCTTGCCGTCACCCTGGCCCGCGGCGTAGACGAGGCCGAGGTTCCGGGGGTGACCGGTCTCCAGAAAGCGCTTCTCCAGTGCTTTGGTAATCTCCTCAGGGTGGCCGGCGCCCACAAACCCCTCGCAGGCGATCATGTCGCCGTCCTTGATCAGTTCCAGGGCCTGCTCCACGCTCATGACCTTGTTCATGACTGATTCCTCCTGTCCGATCTCGTCACCACCCTCTCCCTAAACAAAAACCGTGCCAACGCGCAGACCCCACCGCCTATCCAGGTGGTGGGGTCGTGAGTCACCCGATCTCATACTGCTTCATCTTCCGGTAGAGGACCGAGCGGTGAATGCCCAGGAGTTCTGCGGCGCGCAGCCGGTTTCCCCCGGTCTGCTCCAGGGCCTGGAGGATCGCCTCCCGCCCGGCCTCGTGGAGCCTGCCGCGCAGGGGCCGGACCGATGCTCTTCCTGGCACCTGCTCCATCACCGGCAGCTGGGCCGGGCTCCCGGGTGCCTCCTCCATAGTTGCCGGAATACGGCTCCGGCGCAGCACATAGGGCGGCAGATCCACCCGGTCGATCAGATCCTTGTCGACCGTGTTCACCATGCGCTCCAGCGTGTGGACCAACTCGCGCACATTGCCCGGCCAACCGTACTCCTGCAGCGCACTCATGGCCTCGGGGGTCAAGGCCTTCACCTCGATCCCCGCCTCGCTGCAGATCCGCTCCATGAGGCTTCGCACCAGGGCCGGCAGGTCCTCCGTCCGCTCCCGCAGGGCGGGCATCATCAACTCGATCACCGCCAGGCGGTAGAAGAGGTCCTCCCGGAACTCCCCCTTCTCCACCATGGTCCAGAGGTACTTGTTCGTCGCGGCCACGATCCGTACATCGACCCGGACCTCCCGGGTGCCGCCCACCTTCTGGATCTCACGCTCCTGGATCGCCCGCAGGACCTTGGCCTGCATCTCCAGCGGCATGTCGGCGATCTCGTCCAGGAAGATCGTCCCCCGGTTCGCCTGTTCGAACTTGCCGGGCTTGCCGCCCTTCAGCGCGCCACTGAAGGCGCCGGCCTCATAGCCGAAGAGTTCGCTCTCCAGCAGGTCCTTCGGGATCGCTGCACAGTTGACCTTGACGAAGGGGGCGTTGGCCCGTCGGCTGGCGTTGTGAATGGCGTGGGCCAGCAGCTCCTTGCCCGTGCCGCTCTCGCCCAGGATCAGGACCGTGGAGTTCGACTGAGCAGCCCGCTGGGCCAGCGCCTTCAGGCTGGTCATGACCAGGCCGCCTCCCACCAGGTCATCGAGCGTATAGCGGGCACGGGCCTCCCGGCTCAGTTCCCGCTCGTAGTAATCCACCTGCTTCTGCAGAGCGTCAAGCCGCTCGACCATCATCTTCAGATCCCGCACATTGCGGAACATTACCCGTCCGATCGCCCCGACCACCTTGTCGCCGTCAAAGATCGGGTGCCGCTCCACAATAAACTCCCGATCCGCCACCTCAAAGGGGCGCCCTACCTCGGGAATGCCGCTGCGGGCCACAATGTGCATCCGGGAGTTGGGGATCACATGGGTGATAAACCGGCCCACCGCATCCTCCCGGCGAACGCCCAGAATCACCTCGTAGGCACGGTTGAGATAGACCACAATGCCGTTCATATCGACTACTACAATGGCGTCCATTGCATCCTCAAAGCTGGAGAGAAGCAGTCTGTCCATGCCCGATTCGGGCATGGCCTGCCGGCAATCCCGAAGGAAGCGGGCCAGATCGAGTGCGGTAATGTAACCGACCGGTAACCCGGCCTCATTCACAACCCAGGTCAGGTCAGCGGGCTCGATCTGCTCCAGGGGCGTATTCTCCGGGACGGTCGGGTCGCTGGGGGCCATGCGGCGGCGCAGTTCGGTGCGGGAGCGTCCCAGCGGCGTCATAATGGAACGGGCAACCGGCAGTTCCGTGCTCATGGTGGCGATCCCCCTGTCTCAACTGTCTCAGGCTGTCCTATTCTGGCGACAGTGTCGCAAACCTGCAACATGATTCTCTCATGCTGTGCCGGAGTCACGCCTGAGGCATCCGAGTAGTGTTTCGTGGGCCATAAGCGCTAATCTGACCCTCCCCCCCGCTGTTGCGACCGTTGGCACGCCCCTTGCTTCTTCCTTACAGCGGACCAACCACATCGGGAAGGGAGTCTTTTCACATGAGACTTAAGGACCGCGTTGCCATTATCACCGGCGGTGGCCGTGGCATCGGCCGGGAGGGTGCGATCCTCTTTGCCAGGGAAGGGGCGAAGGTCGTCGTCGCCGATTTCGACGTCGAGGGCGGCAAGCAGACGGCGGCCGACCTGCAGGCAATGGGCGCCGAAGCAATTTATGTTCAGGTGAACGTTGCCGAGCGGGCCAGCGTCAATGCTATGGTCGAGACCGTCATTGCGCAGTTTGGTAAGGTCGACATCCTGATCAATAACGCCGGCATTACCATGGACGCCACCCTTGCGAAGATGAGCGAAGAGCAGTGGGACCGAGTGATCGCCGTCAACCTGAAGGGCACCTTCAACTGCACCCAGGCGGTCGTCCCGCACATGGTCGCCGCAGGGTACGGTCGGATCATTAACACCTCCTCGGTCGTCGGCCGGTTCGGCAACTTCGGCCAGACCAACTACGCCGCCACCAAGGCCGGCGTGATCGGCATGACACTGACCTGGTCGAAGGAGCTGGGCCCGAAGGGCATTACCGCAAATGCCGTCGCGCCGGGCTTCATTCTGACCGAGATGACCGCCAAAATGCCGGAGAAGGTCCTCGACATGATGAAGGAGAAGGCGCCGGTCAAGCGGCTCGGCCTGCCCTCGGACATCGCCAACGCCTATCTGATCCTGGCTGAGGAGGCCGCCTCGTTCATGAACGGTCACGTTCTCGCCGTCGACGGCGGCCTTGTCCTCTAGGTGGTCCCGTCCCTGGCCCTGACCCGAATCCCGCGGTCCGGGCCGGTGTTGCCATAATCGCTCCGTGGTTCCACTCCACAATGGTCAGGAGGGTCCCCACGTATGGCAGTATTTATGATTGTCCTCTCCCTGGTCGGATTGATGTATGTGGCCTACAAGGGCTACAACGTCATCCTCTTCGCCCCCGTCTTCGCCCTGATCGCTGCCGCTGCCTCCGGCTGGTCGGTCATGCCGGCCTACACCGAGCTCTTCATGGTCAACATGGTCGGCTATGTGAAATCTTACTTCCCGCTCTTTATGCTCGGTGCCGTCTTCGGCAAGGTCATGGACGAGACCGGCGCCGCCAAGGCGATCGCCCACTGGATCGTCAGCAAGCTCGGCCCGTCCCGTGCGATCATCTCTGTCGTCATCTCCTGCGCGATCCTGACCTACGGCGGCGTCTCCCTCTTCGTTGTCGCCTTCGCCGTCTACCCGCTGGCCGCTGCGATCTTCCGTGAGGGCAACATCCCCAAGCGGCTGATCCCCGGCACGATCGCCCTCGGCTCCTTCACCTTCACCATGACCGCCCTCCCGGGCACCCCGCAGATCCAGAACGCCATTCCCATGAAGTACTTCGGCACCACCTCCTGGGCCGCTCCCTGGACCGGCATAATCGCCGCCCTGATCATGTTCATCGGTGGCGTGGCCTGGCTTGAGTACCGCCGCCGCAAGGCCATGGCCGCCGGCGAGGGCTACGGCAACCACACCAAGAACGAGCCGGAGAAGAAGGTCGACGAGGGCCCGCTGCCCAACCCGGTCCTGGCGATTCTGCCGCTGCTGATCGTCCTCGTCCTGAACTACTTCCTCTCCAAGTCGATCCCGAACTGGAACGACTCCATGATGGCCGATGTGGTCAACCTGAAGCTGCCCATGGCCGCCTCCGCCGTCAAGACCGTCGCCGGCAACTGGGCCCTGATCATCTCCCTGGTGGTCGGCATCCTCGCCGCCATGGGCTTCAACTACCGCACCCTGCGCGGCAAGACCGCCAAGGCCCTGAATGAAGGCACCATCGGCTCGCTGCTGGCCGTCATGAACACCGCCTCCGAGGTCGGCTACGGCAACGTGATCAAGTCGCTCGCCGGCTTCAGCGTCATCTCCGCCGCCCTCTCGCAGCTGAAGGCCAACCCGCTGCTGGCCGAGTCGGTCTCCGTCAACCTGCTGGCCGGCATTACCGGCTCCGCCTCCGGCGGCATGTCGATCGCCCTCGAGGCGATGGGCAAGCAGTTCCTGGAGTGGGCCAACGCCGCCAACATCAACCCGGAGATGCTGCACCGCATCGCCTCCATCTCCTCCGGCGGCTTCGACACCATGCCGCACAACGGCGCCGTGATCACCCTGCTGGCGATCACGGGCCTGACCCACAAGGACAGCTATATCGACATCATGGTGGTCTCGCTGCTGATCCCCGTTACCTCCGGCCTGATCGGCATCCTCTGGTACATGGTGACCGGTCTGGCCTAGTGGCCTGACAAACGGCAAGCCCCCCGCACTCGCTGCGGGGGGAGTGTTTCTGTCCCAGTTTCCCCTCCCCCTGCGTACGCTGTACGGGAGGGAATGCGCCATGGGCCTGCCCCGTGAGTTGGAGAAGATCGTGGGTACCATTACGCCGCAGACCGATCTGGAACGGCGGCTCCTCCGCGCCTGTATCCGGCGGCTGGAGAACAGCCTGACGATCCTGGAGAAGGCGCTGAGCAAGGAGTGCGCCCAGTCCTGCTTCCGTTACATGGTGGATGAGCTGATCGATGAGCGATCCACCGTGGTGCTGGACAGGTACGAGGCCTGGGTCGAGCGCTGCGCCCGGCTGGAGTTGGGCCGGCCCCTGACCGAGAGCGAGGAGGAGATGCTCGGCGAGGTGCTGGGGCATGTGACCGGGCTCGTGGAGTTGCTGCTTAACCTGGCCGGGCTGCAACTGGAGAGCCCGGAGGACCCGGAGGACGGGGAGGATGAGGCCCCGCAGGATCCGTAGAGCCTGGGCGCCTGGGGCCCGGGCGCGAGCGACCCGCCCCCATCGATGGAGGGCGGGTCGTTCTGTCTTGCGTCCATAATCACACCCCCCCTGGGCTGGGGAAGCAGGCAAAAGTGGACGCAACGGGACAGAATCAGCCGATTTGGCGGCGCCGGTATGGCATTTAGGCCCTCCAGATACCCCACCCCCTATCAGGAACGGGGGTTCCGCGGGGCTAGCATCCGTTTTTGTCAGCCCAGGGGCCAAAGGGGGTGGAAGAAATGGACGGAAGCTGTGTAGACGACCCGGGTCATCAGCAGCCGCCCGTCGGGCAGGGTTGCGACCAGCCAGGAGCCCTCGGGGGCCACCCCCTCGGCGACGGCATCGGGGCCCCCGTCTCCCACCGCCTTGCCGGTCAGGTCGTAGACAATGCCCCCGACCTCGACGGACTGGCTGTCGGGGGACCAGTTGGCCTCCCGCCACTCATGAGGCAAGGGGATCCAGGCCTCCCGGTCGGCGGCCTCGGCCACCGGGAGCAGGTAGCCGCTCTCCCGGCCCATCAGGAAGAGCCACTGGCCGTCCGGCGAGAGCCTGGCATAGGCAAGCACGCCGATCTGGAAGGCAGCGCCTGGGATCGCCTCAGGCACGATGACCGGCTCGGCGCCGTCCAGGGTGCCGATCACCAGATTCAGCGCAGTCTGGTCATTCCAGGGATGGCCGGCCAGAGCGGCGTAGTGAAGGCCGTCATCGGCGGTGGAGAAGTCGATCAGCTCCCGCTCCTCGGCTTTGAGCCTGAGGGTCTCGCGGATCGCATCGAACCCGTCGAGTTGGAAGTTCAGGTCCATATGGAGCATGCGGTTGATGAAGAAGCCGTGCCCCGACCAACGGGCAGTGCCCCGCTGATCGATCTGCGGCCCCTGCTTCCATTCGCCGGTGCTCTGGTCGTAGATGTAAGGAATCGCCCGGTAGTCCCCCTTGTACTCGCCCAGGCTCTCGATCAGGAGCCACCAGCGACCGTCGGGCGATGTCGCCCTAAACGCGAGGGGCTTCTCGTGCTGGAGCAGCAGCTCCGGCTCCCTCTGGCCGGTGGGATCGACCGCCCAGACCCAGGTACCGGGCAGGACCGGCTCCTTCGGGCCCTCGGGGGCTTGGGGCTCCGGGCTCGCGGGCTCGGGCTTGGGCCGCCCCGGGCTCGTAGGCTCCGGCAGAGGGGCGGCAGGGCCGGGCGCCGTGGGTGGGGCCGTGCAGCCGGCCAGCAGCAGGATGATCAGCAACCAGGTTGTGGCGATCGGTCGCACCGGTTCAGCTCCTTTGCTAGTCGGGCAAGTCCGGGTCATCGTCGGGGAAGTCCCAGACAGCGGCCGCCGCATCCAGTTGGGCATAGATCGAGAGGCGCTGTGGGATCCGGGTGCCAAAACCGAGCAGGTCGGCGTAGCGGGGATCCCAGAGCTGTAAGTTCAGGGCCTCCCGTATCTCCCGGGAGCGGCTGCCCACCGAACCGGCGGAGGTCCCGACCAGCTCGGCCGTCTCCGCCTGGGTCTCGCCGGATGTGTAGACCGCATTGAAAAGCAGGTAGACCACCGCCCCGACCCACGGCTCCACCTTTTGAATGCGGGGCCGCAGGGCGTGGACGGCATCCCACCAGAGGCGGCGTGCACCGGCCGCCTCCTCGGCGTGGGCACCGATCTCCAGAAGCGTCTCGGTCAGCCGGCTCGCCACATCTTGATAGATCGGATCCGGCTGCGGTTCGCCCTGGATCTGCCGGCTGGTCTGGTACCGGATCTGCAGACAGGCCTCGCCGAACTCACCGGCCAGGGAGGCGGCATCGATCAGGCGGGGCCAGCTGGCGCGGTAGAGATCCGCCCAGGTGGCGGTGGGCCACTGGCAGCGCAGGAGGCTCATCTCCTCGTGCAGCAGGTGCTCCAGGTGGCCGACCTCCGCCTGCAGGACGCCCTGGTAGAAGCCGAAGCGGAGGCCCCAGGGGCCCGGCAGCAGCCAGACGGCGACCAGGTCCCCGGTCTCGAGGCCGTCCCATGGCTCGTTGACCACGTACTCCTGTGCGGCATCGCCGAGGCGGCGCAGACGGACCTCCTTCGGCCCCACGCTGAGGACGACGAAGAGGCCGGGAATCGCCCCGGTCGCCCAGGTGCGGAGCATCTCCCGCTCCTGCTCCGAGAGCCGCTTCACCTCGCCTGCCATCCGCTCAGCCAGGGTGGTCCCGGTGGCGGGAGAGCGGTAGCCGAAGTGGACCCAGTCCATCGGCTCCATCAACTCGGCCTCGGTGGGCTGGTCGGGTCCGGGACCGCCGAAGTAGCGGACGACACCATCGGCCATGCCCTCCTCCGGGGGGAGGTCGCTGCTGAACGCGAGCAGCCCGTCCATCAACCCTTCGTAGAGCCGGTCCTCCCGCACCGCCTGGAGCGAGATCACCTCCTGCTTCGGCAGGCAACACTGCTTGTACTTCTTACCGCTGCCGCAGGGGCAGGGGTCATTCCGTCCGACTTTCATGAATGCGATCTCCTTTGCCGTAATGAAGGGTGGCTATCGATATGATTCTAGCAGGTTCTGGACGGGAATAAACAGCCCCCACCCGGAAAACCGGGCGGGGGCGGGAGATCAGGCGGCGCCGGCGAACGCCATGCACTCGCGGGCGCAGTTGAGGCAGACCTGGCTGCAGTGCTGCGACGCCTGGTCGGGGAATCGGGCGCACTCGCGACCGCAGGCCTCACAGATCTGGGCGCAGAGGGCGGCGGTCATCTGGGCCAGGGGGCTGTTGCGGGCCAGGTAGGCGTTCAGGGTCTCGCAGATCGTGGCGCAGTCACGGAGCAGCAGGATCTGGGTCCGCCGGGCCGACACGTTCGGGGTGCCGAGCATCATGGTGACCATCTGCTCGCAGATGATCTGGCAGTGGTGGACGGTGTGGAGTAGGGGCGGGAAGTTCATTCCGCCCATGCCGGCCATTCCGGTCATGTCGGTCATACCGGTCTTGCCAGTCTTGCCGGCCTTGCCAGTCTTGCCGGCCTTGCCAGCCTGGGAGGGCATCATCTGGTACACGGGTGTGGGCCTCCTTGGAATCGGATGTAGCGGAGACCCTCCCATGTTATGTGGGTGGGGGTGCGAAGGGTGCCTGCCGGGGGCTGCTGACATCGAACAATGGCTGATGCGTTTACGTATTGGAATATAGGAGGTGTTGCGGGATGAAGCGATGGGCCTGGGTGTCGGCGCTGCTTCTGCTGATCAGCCTGGCTGCGGTGGTGCAGGCCGGGGAGGTGACAGTGGTCGAGTACCCGGCGAGCAACTACGTTCCCGGACCGGGCTGGCCGGATGGCTGGACGCCGCCCACGGTACCGACGGAACTGCCGGCGGAGACGGTGGCCTGGCTGGAGCAGACCATGCAGCAGGTGCCAGAGTTTGCGCAGTGGGAGGTTCGGGTGCTGGAGCCGATGCCGGCCTGGACGCAGGAGTACCCGTACCGGTGGGAGCTGGACAAGGTCGGATGCGGGGATACGATCTATGTCTACTGGTATCCCTCCCCGGACACGGACCTGACCAGCGAGGCGTTTGGGAAGCGGTTTACGGTGGCGCGGGACCCTGGGGGGGTCTGCACCTTTGGGCCGGTGCAGCGGATCGACCCGGTGACGGAGCGGACCGAGGAGGAGAAGGCGGCTGATCGGCGGAAGGACCAGGTGATTGCGGATATGGATGCCGCCCACCCTGGGTTGGGGCGCGACGATGGGTCTGGCTGGAACGGCAACCCGGAGAACATCCATGTCTTCTTTAACGGTGGGCATGCCAGCCCGACCTTTGATGCCCCAGCCTACCTGGATGCCAGCATCAGCCGGGTCCGGGTCCCGGTCCGCTTCATCAGCGAAATGATGGGCGCCCAGGTCAACTGGGATGATGCTACCAGCCAGGTGGAGATCTCCTTCCCGGCCATGAGCAGACTGGTGCGCAAGGTGGTCCCCGCCCCTGGCTCGACCTATGCCGACGTTTTCGGGGAGTACGATTACTACCCGGACCAGGATCACTTCTTGTTGGAGGAGCAGACCGTCACCACGCCGGCAAAGCGGATTATCCTGACGATCGACAAGCCGGAAGCTATGGTGAACGGACAGACGGTCCCGCTGGATGCCCCTCCAGTGGTAAAGCAGGATCGGACGATGGTTCCAGTCCGGTTCGTGGCGGAGCAGTTGGGCTCCAAGGTCTACTGGGTGGGCGACAAGCCAATCTTGTTCACGCCCGACGGTCGCGTGACCGGTAGCTACCAGGTGCACATCTTCACCCCCTTCTACCCGCTCTACGAGTACCCGAACAGGTACCTGGAGCGGTTCGCCAACGGGATATAGGAGGTGGGCCACATGAGAGTACGTCGCCTCCTGGTCGCACTGGTGGCCTTCCTGCTGCTGACTGCACAGGCTGCCGCGGCCGACTGGCTGACGAAGGGCGGGAGCCCTGACCGGCGCTCCGTGAACACCGATCCCATCGGGTTGATGGAGATGACCGAGGCCTGGCGGGCGGAGGGAATCGGGCAGAGCGCCACCCAGCCGGTCGTGATCGGGGATACGATCTACCACCTGGCCGGTGCGTTCCTCTGGGAGATGAAGATCAACCCGGACGGCACCCTGGTGGAAGGTTCGCAGCGGGCTCTGCCGAGTCGAGGAGAACTCTGGCCGGAGCCGGTCAACATGCCGAGCGACAAGGTCCGGCTGGTCTCCCAGAGCTCCCCGACCTACAGCCCCCAGAGCAGGATGCTCTACTTCGGCACCGCCTTCGGCCGGCTCTGGGCCTACCACACGGTGGAGCAGTGGTTTCGCAGCGTTGACCTGGACTGGGGCTGCCCGATCGTGGGCTCCCCCCTCGTCATTCACGAGGACGGCCGGGACTGGGTGGTCATAGCCAACCGACCGCTCTACCCCGATGAGGAGCAGGATCCCGACCGGCCGGGCTGCAGTCGCAGCGATGGTCAGGTCTGGCGGATCGGTGGGCTGGACCAACTAAGCGGGACGGTCGACAGTCTCCCCTACGAAGCGGAGACCAAGAAGACGGTGGATGGGGGCTTCGGCGGCTTCATCACCCCCTCTCCGATTCCTGGAGGCCATGACCCCGATGGTCCCACCTTCGTGGTCGGGGCCGATGGGTTCGAGGGTGGCCGGATGATTCAGTTGGGCCTGGTAAGGGCGAACAACTACCAGTTTAAGAAGATCTGGACAGTCGACGGCCCCTCTGGCTTTGCCGGCACCATCGCATCCGATGGGAGCACTGGGTACTGGCTGGATACTGCCGGCATCCTCTGGGGAGCCGACCTAAGACTCGGCAAGCATCCAGCCACCTGGCCCACCCAGTCCATCGACATCCCCGCCGCCATCGGGGCCGGGCAAGTCTTCACCAACACCGAGCCCGCCGTCGAGACCCGGGCCGACGGCACCCACCTCTACCTCACCCTCCGCAACTGGGTCCCGCCCGGCGCCACCGAGGGGCAGCTCCGAGCCGGCCCCACCGGCTCCGACGGCGCCGTCGCGGCCATCGGGCCGGGCGGCCAGGTCAAGTGGTACCGCCGCTTCCCCCAGACCAGCGGCGGCGAGCGGCTCTCCATTAACACCGCCCCCCTGGCGGTCATCAGCCAGGAGACCCTCCTCTTCGGCGATGTCCAGGGCAACTTCTACGCCCAGGCCCTCGACTCCAGCCGTTCAGATGGCGGCCATCCCCAGCCGTTTCTGATCACCGAGGATGAGGCCACACCCCGGTCGTCCCAGTCCCTGCTGAGCGATGGCGAATCCCCCGCCCACGGGCCGTTCAACTTCTCCCAGGTCTCGGGCGTCGGCGTCGACCCCGCCATGGCCAACGGGCTGATCCTGGTCGGCGTCAACTACACGACCCCTGCGGGCCCGGGCGGCCGCCTCGTCGCCTACCACGTGGGGCCGGGCTACGACCTCCGCTGGCTCGATCCCCCCCAGCCGCTCCAGCTCACCCCCGGCCAGCCGGCCGCGGTCGCGAACGCCGTCGAACTGCGACTGACCCAGCAGATGCTTGGCGAACTCTGCGGTGCCCGCATCCCCATCGACTGGTATCTGACCGATGATGCCGGAGCCGTCATCCGCCAGATCGGGAGCAGCACCTGGCTGCCCGAAGACCTGGCGCCCGGGGCCGCGTGGCCCATCCACATAAATGTATCCCTGATGCCCACCGATCCGCAGACCGGGCAACTGGTCGGGATCATTGACCACCCCGGCGTGGTGGCAGCGACCATGGCCGACACCCCGAGCCCGGCCGTGCTGCTCGCCCGGCGGATCGCCGCAGCCCAGGCCATGGCGACGCCGAAGAGCTGCCAGGGCGCCGCCGCCGAGGTGAAGCGACTGCCCGACAGTCCCCAGCCCGAGGCCGGCCTGGCGAACAATCTCCTCATCATCCCGTGGGAGAGGCGGGCGATCATGGATGACCCCGCCGTGGTTGGGCTGGACGTGCCCGAGCATCTCAGCAGCGGCACCGCGGAGGTGAGGGTCGAGCTGATGTACTGGAATGATATCGACAAGCCCGACGCCCCGGTAGCCGTGCGGGTCTGGGCCCGGACCAGCGCAGACACCCCGGCGCCCGAGGGGGCCTGGGAGCCGGTGACCGTGACAGCGGGGCAGCGGCTCTCCCTGCATCGGACCTTTACCGGGCTGGATGCCGGCACGTGGGAGATCATCGCCGAGGTCAGGTATACCCCCGACACGAACCTGTCGAACAACCGCATGGCAGCGCTTCTGCAGGTCGGTACGGTCGAGAAGAGCGAGGGCGGGACCGGTTCCGTCCTGACCGGCGGGGAGTGAAAAGCAAGGCCCCCATCCAGCGCGGATGGGGGTTGACTTCTGCGGCCGGTGGTGGGACTCAGCGGTGAGCAGGGTCGCCGCTCCCGGGGATGGGGATCGTCTCCCGGCACTGCGGGTAGTTGGGGCACCCCCAGAACTGGCTGCCGCGGTACTCCCCCTTCTTGGCCGTGCGCACGACCATGGGAATGCCGCAGCGAGGGCAGGTAGGCGTCGCACCTGCAGCCACGGTGACGGTCGCAGCGGGCGGTGCCATGCCAAACAGCATGCCGAGGCTCTGCTGGATGTCCTCGACCGAGTAGGCCCGCCGGGCGGGCATGTGAAAGAGCGGCAGACCGGCGGCCTCGAAGACCTGGTCCACAAAGGCGTCGCGCTCCTGCCGGTCCTGGCGGTCGTGGGATGCGTCATCCAGCTCGATGCCGGCGATCGGCAGCATGGTCTGGGCGTTCAGGAGCAGAAAGTCAACGTGCTTCCGGTCGATCTTGTTGTGCCAAGCCATGCGCCCTCCCTGCTGGGCGACGTAGAAGATATCGGCCAGCCCTACCTTGCAGCTGATCGCGTAACCCTCGCCTGCTGCGAGTCGCAGAACGTGGTAGAAGGAGAGCTCAGCCGGGGAGAGAAACGCGCGGCGTAGGTTATACGGAAGGCGCACGGCTCGCGGTGAATCGTCGCTGTACCAGGTCTGCTGGTCATTGCGATCTTCGTTCCTGCCAAAGCCAAAGAGCCAGCCGAGGCAGCCGGGGTTCTGGGATGACATGGATCTACTCCTCTCATGACGGCATGCCCATACGCTTCACTCTTCGATTAGTTTGGGGATTCCCCTTCTTCACATCGAAAAGAGCTGCCCCCTGTGCTGGAGGGCAGCCCTTGGTTTCTCGAACTCGCTAGCCAGGACGGCGGGACATCATGATCATGCCCTTGCTGGCCGAGAACCCGTGCTTGGTGTAGAAGCTTTCGGTCTCTCCCCCGGCCCCCGTCAGCAGGATGGTGAGTGAGACCGAGGGCCTGAGGGCCTCATCCAGGGCCTGGAGCAGTTGCCCGCCCACGCCCTGCCGCTGCCGGTCGGCCCTGACGCACATCTCCTTGAGGAAGAAGAAGTCGGTGCCATCATACCACCGCTCGCGATTGCCCATGGCCAGGCCGATGAGGCTCCCCGTATCGACCTCGGTGGCGAGGAACCCGACGAAGCCAGGGGTGATGAGGATATCGCTCAACCGCTTGTGGGCCGTCGCGTAGGTCCACTGGTCATTCCACGGGTCTCCGTTGAAGACATCTACATACAGGCGGGTGCACGCTTCCAGGTCGCTTGGGGTGATCGGTGCTACGGCGATAGTTGTCACGATGATCCTCCCGATGTGTATGGCTCAGGCGGTGAGTACGATTCCACCAATGTCTCCTTTACCGGGAGTTCAAATCCGGCCCCTCAGTGGATGGGGTGCTACGCGGTCAGTTCAACTCCACTGGCCTGGGCTTCTCGAGCGAGGAGGCCGAGCAGGTAGTGGGTGGCCTGGACATCGGCCAGGGCCCGGTGGTGCTGGTCGATCGGGATCTGCAGGTGGTGGATGAGCTTCTCCAGGCCGTGGCTGGGCAGCTTCGGGAAGAGGCGGCGGGACCACTGCATGGTACAGAAGTGGGGTCCGGCGTAGGGCGACAGGCCGGCCCGGGCCAGTTCCTGGTCCAGGAAGCGCCGGTCGAAGGTGGCGTTGTGGGCGACGAGGACGGGCTGGTCGTAGAGGATCTCGGCCATGAGCCGTTCTATGGCGATGGTGGTCGGCGGGGCGCCGGCCAGGTCATCATCTGTCAGGCCGGTCAGGTGGGTAATGAACGGC
The DNA here is from genome assembly GCA_041690255.1 of Symbiobacteriaceae bacterium. Taxonomy (GTDB): domain Bacteria; phylum Bacillota; class Sulfobacillia; order Symbiobacteriales; family Symbiobacteriaceae; genus JAWLHU01. Next base: position 266,933 of record JAWLHU010000006.1, on the reverse strand, counting down.
GGCAGCGCGACGCCGGGGTTGCAGAGGGTCTGGAACTGGGTGATGCGGGGGCCTTCGACCCGCAGGGCGGCGATCTCGATCACCCGGTCGTCGTACTTGAGGCCGGTGGTCTCGAAGTCGAGGACGACGTAGGGCTGGTTGAGCATGGGGGACCCCTCCTCTACCAGGGAGGGTTCGGTGCGGGAGGGGCCGTCTCCTCTCTTTGTGCGGTGGGCGGGAGGTAAGGCGAAGCCCCCATCCGGCGTGGATGGGGGTCGTGCCGCAGCCTATTGCGGGTTCTCGTCCGTCTTGGGCGGCTCGGCCTTTGGGGCCTCGGTCTTCGAAGCCTCCGAGCCGGCGGCGCTCTGCTGTCCCGGGGTCGGCTGCTGGGGCGTGGTGTCGTCCTTCTTTTCGGTAGAGATCTTCTTCATATCCCGGGGCCTGTCCAGATCAATATAGAGGGCCGGGCCGACCGGGCTCTGGTTCTGTGTGTCCGGGAGGACGTCGTACCAGCGCCGCTCATCGCTGGGGAGGGTGAGCTTCCACTTCTTCAGGATCTTGGAGAGCGTCACACCGATCTTGCTCTTGTAGAACCGCAGGGGAATCCGCTGGGGGTCCGACTCATCGGTCGAGTAGATCCAGAGCCGGTGCTCGCCCTCCAGGTTGGCCACCCGGATAAACTTCACCTCATTGGTGGCCATGCCGCGCTTCCCCGCCACCTCAACCAAAGCCTTGCGGACCGCACTGTAAAACGAAAACCGTCCGATGCCCTCCGTCATACAACCCGGTTCGTTCTCGGCCGTGTTCAGATCGAGGGCGTTGTACTCGTTAATCCGGAGCTTGGGGTTCAGCGGGGCATTGGAGCCGATCTTCGGGAGCCCAGCCTGTCCCTGAGAATCCTGTCCGGAACCCTTCGGTTCATTGGCCATGATCCTACTCCTCCCTTCTTCAACCTCCACAACCTGGCGGATGAGGAAGCTGTACCCATATTCTACAATGGATGAACCTGGGTTGCAATATCTCGGCTGGACTTTTTTGGAATTGCTGCTAGTTTGATGGGGGCGGGGGTGCGAAAACTCGCGACTGGTTCGGGCCCCGGCGCGACTGGGCGCGACCGGTTCGGGCCCCGGTGCGACTGGGCGCGACTGGTCCGGGCCCCGGTGCGACTGGGTGCGACTGGTTCGGGCCCCGGCGCGACTGGGCGCGACTGGTTCGGGGCCCGGTGCGACTGGGTGCGACTAGTTCGGGCTCCGGTGCGACTGGGCGCGACTGGTTCGGGCCCCGGCGCGACTGGTTCGGGCTCCGGTGCGACTGGGCGCGACTGCTGAGGGCCCCGGTGCGACTGGGCGCGACTGGTTCGGGCCCCGGTGCGACTGGGCGTGACTGGTTCGGGCCTCGGTGCGAGGCGAACGAGGCCGTACAGGGCGCCGCCGGCGGGATGCCTTGGCCCAAGGTCCTCGCCCTTGTGGTCCGGCTGCGTAAGGCGCTGACCACCTGGGCGGCGTCGGGCCGTTACGGGACGATCCTCGTCCTGCTGGCCGCTGGGCGCCAGCGGATGGGCTGCAGGTGGAGGTGTTTGTCGGGTAGGAAAAAGGGCTGCTCTCCAGGATGGAGGGCAGCCATTCGTTTAGGCATCCGATCGGACTAGAGCCAGCCATGAGACGGCTGTCGGAGCACGGAGGTATTGATCTCGGCGGGTCCGCTTCACGAGTCTCTCCACTCGCTCGGCGGTCAGTCCTTTGGGCCACTCGTCCTCAGGGATAGGGCTCATTTGCAGGCAGTAGTAGAGCCGTCCGTGAGGCTCTGGATAGCCCCGCTCTCGCATTTGCGTTCCCGATTGAAGGATCGGTGTCCCATGGGTCCTCCAGAGCTCAACAATCCCCATCCAGGGGTTGTATAGCACGAGGAGTTCAGCCGACAACTCCCTGGACTCTAGTTGGACGCTCCCCGTTCGGTTGTCCGCTCGTACGTTGTACAAACGATGGGTATGGATCCAGTTGAGTTGCCGCTGGTTTTTGAAGTATCCCAACAGGACGACCGTATCGGCCGGCGGCCGCTGGAGAAATGGCGCCGCAGGAACCGGTGCGGTCACCCAATACTGATCGGCATGCACTTCACGCACCCACCAGCGCTCCCGCTCATGCTGGGTCGCCTGGGAAGCGACGTGATCCAGCACATCCTCCAGGAACTGTCGCAGGGCGCCGATCCCTTCTGCTGCACCCTCCTCCGATGGACGCAAGGCGAAGGCACCTAGGCCGGGCAGAAGCTCGTGGTACATGGTGAACTGGCGTTGTTTGAACCCGGGGTAGAGGATATAGGCGCCGGCGGAGCGCCTGATCGCATCGCGGTAGGCGTGCATCTTGAGCAGGTCATCCCGGCGGGCCGCCCCTGCCGTTTCGGGCAAACCGGCTTGGTGTTGGTCGTTCGGCTCCGGATTGAAGATCTCCTGCAACCCCTCGATCCGGTACTTGGCGTCGAAGTGGAGCCAGATCTCCTCAAAGGGGGCAGGCGCCCCCACCTCCGGGCGGATGCGCAACGAGACGTCAGGGTGCATCGGTAGGGTCCACACCGTGCCATTCCCACTGCCAAAGCGGCGGTTGTACCAGAGCTCCAATCGTATCCGCCGGCCATGCCGTGAGGCGACGCCGGTCACTAGTCGTTGCCGGCCTTGTTTCAGGGCGAAGGTTAACCCACCCGCTTGAACCTTAAAGAGGCTCTTCTCCGTAAACCCTTCGTTAGCGATCGAGCCGATCAGGTGCGAGAGTTGCAGGAATACCCAATACTCGTAGAGCGTGGCCACATTTCGCTGACCGGCGCTGTAGACATCCTCGCCCCCATTCCACTCCATAGCGGCGGCCGCCTCGAACTGGACGAAGGCGCGGAAGATCTCCCGGTAGCCCACCCGCTTTTGGAGAATCTGGCTCTCGGCGGGCAGATGGCGCATCGGCCCAACCTCCCGGAAGAGCTTGTCCGAGAGCAGCTCATCCAGCCGCTCCACGACGGCGGCGACCTCACGCCGGCCACGGGTAAGCGTCCCCGACTCGTCGTCGCTGGCTGCGAGGGCGCTCCCCACATCCGCCACGATGTCCCGCCAGTAGGTGAGGGCGAATCGGACAAAGCGGTTCTCAGGCGTATCCTGGGTCTCCTCGGTTCTCCGGACCTGCATCCGACTCGGCATGTAGGGGACTACGCCTCCCTGCCAGGGAATCCGGGGACCAGGAGAGGATGCTACCTGGCGGCCGATACCGGACCCGGCCGGTGCACCCATTCCCGGCGGGCGCTCTTCGATGTGATCAATCCAGAGCCGGTGCGGGCTGGCGAGGATCCGGTGCATGGCCGCCTCGAAGGCATCGCCAGAAAGCAGGTGCTTGAGAAAGGCGAAACGCTGGTAGAGTGTCTTGGCGTCCTTCGTCTCATCGAGAGCAAAGCGGCGTTCGGCAGGCGCAAATCGCTCCATGAGGGCCTCGGTCAACCGCTCGGCGATGTCGCCCAGCATCCACTGATAGTGGCGGAGATAATCGAGTTTGCGGGACCGGACCTCAAACGAGAGCCGTCCCAACTCCTGCTGATCCAGGAAGACCCGGACCGGCACGGTGCCGGTGTACAACCCCGTGCGGAGGCGTCCGCTGCGACCATCTTCCTGGTCGGGATAGAACAACTCAGCCGGCTCCACCGCGACTTTCCCCTCGGGCGGGAGATCCGAGAAGGTGAACCGATACTCCTGCCCCTCCATCAACTGGACCGGATCCAGGTCGCGGGGGCGGTCTGGATCCAGCCGCAGGTCAAGGAGCGTCTGGGCCTCCCGGTTGGGCAGAAGGCGGATGGAGAGTGTCCCGCGTTCCCGTCCCTCGCTGTCCACGATAGGGAGCTTTACCTCAGAGGTAGCACCCATGGCCTACTCCGTAAAGCTTGTGAACTGGTTGACGCGCAGGCTCCGGGTCATCCGCTTCACCTTGTCGAAGGAGAGCCGGAGGCGCGCCTCCTGCGGGTCCTTGGTCAGTGGGTTGAACTCCGTCGCCTTGCCCGATTCCACCGAGCCCTCCTCGTACGTTAGGTCAAGGCAGAAGCGGCCGAGGGCGCAAAGGAGCGGCTCCAACTGTCGCCGGGTCCCGTGCAGCCTTGGCAGGATCTTCTGCAGGACCTGCCGGTCCAGGGCCACCTCCATCTCCGGTGTGCCGGCCGACTGAAGCATGGAAGCAAAGCGAAGTGCTTCATAAAAGACCCGGTGCCCGAACTCGAACCCGCCCTCCTGAAGGAGGCGGTGCAGCCTCTTCATGTGCCCACCATAGGCTTCGATCTCCTGGGGCTGGTGATCGAACTGCCACTGGTGATCCATGGCGATCGCCAGGAAGCCACGGACATAGCCCGGATCGCCCGGTTGGCACGGAAACGGCTTCTGCGTCCCGAACTGGAGGTCGTCGGACTCCACCCTGAACTCGAAGGTATTCGCACGGTCGAGAACCTTCGGCGAGAACATGTAGGTGGTTTCATCCACGTTGACGGTCCCAACCACAAACAGGTTGCGAGGAAAGGGAATACGCTCGAGTCCGGGGTCGACCCGCCAGAGCTTCTCAACCCCGTCCTGCTCCTGGCGCAGGTTTGGCAGGACTGGCTGGTCCGATTCAATCCCCGAGAGGATGTCGGCGAAGTAGCGCTCGACGTGTGCGAGGTTCATCTCATCGAGGATCAGAAGATACGGGTTCTCTGGGTCACGGGCCGCCCTGAGCAGGAACTTCAGGACGTCGGGGACATGCCAGGAAGGCCGGCCATCCCTGGCCCGGAGCTGCAGGGCGTCCTCGTAGCCAAGGAGCGGCTCGGGGCCGGTCCAGTCCGGGCGAATGGGGACGAGCATGGCGCGCCGGTCGTGAGGCTGGTCACCCAGCCACTCGCCAAAGTGAATGGCAATCTGGGTCTTGCCGGAACCCGCCTGACCGGTAAGGATGGCGAAACGCTTGGTGGCCAGTGCGGCGATGAAGGCGCGGACAAGCTGGTCGTGCTTTGCGCCGTAGTGGATATGACTGGTAGTGAGGGCCAGGCTGAACTGGGTGGCGACGGCGGCAAGGTCGCGGATGGGTTCTATGTAGGTGGACGGTGGTGGAACCGGGTCGTCGAGGATTTCCGGTCCGACGGCAGGGGCTTCCGGTTCCGGTTCTGGTTCCGCTTCTACTTCCGCTACCGACGGCTTCTCCAGGTAGATGTCATAAATCCGAAGCACCGCTTCGATGTCGGAGAGGATCTGTTCGTCGCAGGGTACAGCGTTCTTGGCGTACAGCTTGTAAGCAACGGTGGAGGCTTCGTAGTCCTTTCCGAGCCCTTCGTCGGTGTGCAGGTCGATGCGCTGGTCAAGTGTAAAACCGGCCTCCCGAAGCGCTGGGCAGAGTCTCCGTAGGCCTTTGGCCCGCCGGCGGACCCACTCAACCCCCTCGTAGTTACCAAGCCTCTCCTTGGGTTCGGTGACCCCTTGAGCAAAGGTGAGATACACAGCGCTCATGTCTTGGCGGAAGAGCAAGACGCAATAGACCCCGCTTCTGGTGGAGGTTGTCTCCCTCTCATCCATGATCGCAACCCACGGGACCTTACTCCAGCGTCCCTTTCCGGCTGACCACTTCACGAGTAATTCGGGCCTTTGCCGAACCGGTGGAGATTCGGAAAGGGCGGCCTTTAGCTGGCGGAAGGTCTCGATCAGCTCCTGGTCTCTAGCGGGCGCCCCAGGGGTAATAACCTGAGGACCTCTTTCCATGATCTGCTCCAACCCCGCGCTGATACTTGTCCTATCCACTTCGTACCCTCCTGCATAACGCGTAGCATGCCGCCTATGTACTGATACAGGCTTCAGGATTGTTCTATTACCATATTGAAACATCCTGTCTCATGGAGCATGTCCAACTGTGTTTGATAACATTCAAGGGGGGCTCTTCGCCAAAGTACGTGCTGAAGTCGCCGTACAGGTGCGCCGATTCATTCCGAAAAGAAGACCCCGCTCGGATCGGCATGAACCTCGGCAACGAGTTTGGCCAGCTGAGGTGTTGGCTCGGCGTCGTCGTAGAGGTGCCAGAGTTAGTGTCTATCGGCCCAGTACAAGGTCCATTCCCTGCTGTCAGAGTCGTAACGGAACTGAGCAGCAGGCCTGCGGCTGGACTTCGGGAACCGCGGCTGCCAAGGCCCCGTGCACTCATCGAGCGTGACCGTATTGGTCCGAATCCGGAAGGCTAACCGGTGTTCATCCTTGATGCTGTCGGGAACTCGCATTTGGCAGAACGCAAAGAGCAGTAGTGAGGCCTGGGTCTGAACATCTTCGGGCAGCAGCATCATGACCCCTCCTACGCCAGGTCGCACCGGGCAGTTCCTGCCGGTGGCCGATTTCGCCTCTATGCAGAGCCGAGGATTCTCGCACGGAGAAGTGCCAGGCTCGCCCTCTGTAGCCTGTCCGCTTGAGTAGCTTTATCCGGGTAATCTGCCCTTCTGCCGGACCGGTGCTCCACGGCAACTCAATTGCGGCGAGAACGGCTGAGCGGTCTGCCTTCAGGGTTCGGGCCAACCGTTCAAAGGGAGCAAGGCCGCTCTGGGCCGCATCGGCAAGCGCGGCAGTGTCCTGCTCCTTGAGCATACCGCGGAACCGGGCAACCAGATCGCGGGCAAGGCTCAGTTGGGGGTGCAGGGGCAAAAACTCTCTGAGCAGATGCTGCTGATCGGCGTTCAAGTGCTCGGGTGGGCAGACCACCGCCCACCGCACCTCTTTCCAGGTCATCTTGGCGGGGCGGTTGCCTTCCTTGCGCCGGACTCGGCCGCTGACTTGCCGATGGGCTCGTCGTGACTCTGCTCGCCATGACGTGAGTAGACGCCGAAGAGTGGCGACCGACCCTGTATAGCCCTGCTGCATGATCTCATCGAACAGCCACATCGTAACAGCCTGATTGCCAGCGCTCTCTGAGATAGTGCGTAAAGGAGTCCAACATGGACGGGACCTGGCGACGCTCTGCCGGCGTTAGGACTTTGTCGGACGCCAGATACTTCCGGATTGTGTTTCGGGTGAGGCCCGTCACCTTCCGAATCTGCCGCGTTGACATGCCACCTGCATGAAGCTGCTTTACTGCCTCATATCTACGCGCAAGCAGCTCTGCAGCAGCGGTCCGCTTCTGCTCGGCCCGACTGACCCGTTTCGAAGGTAGGGTGGCGGGAGCAGGTTCGGGTTCGGTAACTGGTTCTGGTTCGCCAACACGAACCGGCAGTGGCGCAGGCTCCGGAAGGGCCCACGACTGCCGGTCAACGACTTTCTTTAAGGCAGCGCCCAGGTTCTTGACAAGGTGAAAGCGGTCAGCTACCTGAATCGCATCGGGAGCCCCGATGCTTAGGGCATTGGCATAGGAGGACGCCCGATCCCGAGCGGCGATTTCAATGCCCGGGGGGTCTTGCAACCACCCCAGCACATCTTGTTTCGTTCGACCGGTCAGGATGTCGACCGGTTTGCCCTTCTCCAGATCATACAGGATCGTACCGTAGACCCGCCCCTTCCTGAGTGCAAAGTCGCCGATACCCAGCACACGCAGCGTCGGAGCCTGTGCAGGCCCGTCGTCCACGACGCGCAGAAGTGTCGGTCGGCTCACCTCAAGACCCATGACCTGAGCAAGTTGAGCGCCCACAGTGCTGCTTACGGACAGAATCAGGTGCCGCATGATCTCGGCCACTTCGTTCGGTCCGGCGTGCATGAGGCTTCAGGAGGCCCCTGAACTCTTCGCTGAAGGTTTTCCGAGGGCAGCCCTGGTTCGCACACCGCCAGCGCCGAGCGATGATCACAAGCCGTACAGGTTTGCACTGTACCGGAAGATCCCGTGGTTGGCGCAGACACCAGCTATGCACGAGATCACTCGCGTGACCACATGCCGGGCACGCCTGCTGGCTTGCTGTGCCTTTAGCGATAACCAGTAGATCCGTTTCACGTGACTTAACACCGAGGACACGACACCCAGGTACATCCACTGGCAACACGGGGCATACATCCCTTTCCATTGCCTGGCTAACCCAAGTGTATCAACGGCTGCCATCGTCTTCAATGATAAGATCACATGTGCACGTACTTTGGCGAAGAGCCACTCTTTCTTGACCAAACACAGTTGGGAGCGACAAAAAGAGAGGGTCCAACGGTACCGACCTGTGACAAAGAGTTTAAGGAGACTCTCGAACAACTGCAGTCGGTCCAGTGAGAACAACGTGTCAATACGGGTTATGGACAAGCGCCTCCCCACATCTGCCGGGGAGGCGCTTATTACGGTATCGAGCAGACCCTTTGCTCCTCAGGAATCACGAGGACTCACCCTTGCTCTTTGCGACATGACTAGTTGAAGGATCTCCTGCACTGTGCCGTCAAGTCGACCCGCCTTCAGATCATGCTCCCATACTCTGAGCACCGTCCAGCCCTGTACCTGTAGCTCGTTTGCTACTCGTTCGTCCCTTGCCCGGTTTTCGATAAGCTTGTTGGACCAAAACTCGCTTCTCTCCGCCGGAGCCTGATAGTGCTCCGGACAACCGTGCCAAAAGCAACCGTCGACGAAGACAGCGACCCTTGCTCTCGGAAAAATGAGGTCCGGAGACCCCGGCAAGGATCGCCCCGTGAGGGTCTTCCACCCCGCCGCGGTGAAATACCGAACTCCAGCCTGCCATACTCTGCGCCGCAAGCGCAACTCAGGCTTTGTGTTCCGGGACCTGACCGCTGCCATGTTCCGGCTCCGCTCTTCTGGTGTCTTTACGTCCGCTCTCAACGCCCCCCTTCTCCGAGGGCTTCAACCTTAGCCAGGGGTACCTGGGGATCTTTCTCGGTCCAAGCCCCCTCCCGCCATTCAATAGTTGCAGGATTTCCTCCGCAATGATGCGTGATACAAGCGGCGGAACGGCATTCCCAATCTGCTGGTAGACCTTGCTGAGCGAACCTGCAAACCGGTAGAAGGGAGTTCCCACTTCAGTGCGTTGATACGGGAAGCCTTGAAGGATAGCCATCTCACGCGCCGTTAACATACGGTCCTCAGCCCAGTGGAACCATGAACCGGTGCCAATGTCGCCGCACTGCCTAATGAGCGTAGGACTCAAGTCATCCGGTCTTATGGTGCCGTAGCAGTCGGGGTAGGTTGACCGGTCCCCAGTGCGTAAGGCTGTCCTAATGCGCTCCGTAAGAAGTGCTTCTTGCTCCGGTAGGAGTTCTGCCAAATCGATCCCTGACCAACGCCCCCGCCCCCGATCACGTATCAGGATGCACCGATCAAGTACGTGCCGGGATTTGCCTCCAACTCTTGAGTAGGCGTGAACCGGGTCAACTGTCTCCTGTCCGTTCTCCACTGCTAGTGGCAGATCATGTGCCGCCAGGGCGGGTCCCACGTGCAAGGGCTGAGGAGCATGCTCCATCCGTGCCCGGAGATCAGGCACCTCCCGCCTATTCCGCCGGGCAATGACCAACGCCCGCTTTCGCCTTTGGGGAAGGCCCAAAGCGGAGAAATCGAGGATATCCGCCCAGACCGTGTACTTCAGACTACGAAGCTTCCTCAGCAAGCGAAACCAGTGATGAGCGTAGCGCCCTTTTAGCATCTCTGGGACGTTCTCCATGACCAGGAACTCGGGGAGGAAAGCGTCAACGAATGCCCCGGTCTTGGCCACCAACTCGTTACGGGCGTCATCGCTGGCCGCGTTCTCATGCCGCTTCTGACTGTACCCGGTGCATGGAGGGCAGCTGATTAGGACCGTCAGTTCCCCCCGCGGAACACGAACGACTTCGTCACGAAAGTGAGTAGCAGAGAGTGTGTGCATGTCGAAGTCGTGAGGGCGGATTCCGAAGTTGAGTTCATAAGTATCATTGCATGGGACGACCTCAGACGGCTTCCCCACCTGACTGTCGACGGCCGCGCTGACTTGAAAGCCCTTCTGCCAGAAGCCGCAAGTCATTCCGCCGGCACCCGAGAACAAGTCGATAATTGTGAACTGATTCTCCGGGTTGATCCTTTGAAGGGTCTCGCGGACCTCCCCCCGTTCCTGCGGCTCAGGACTCGGCGTCGTGCTCTTGCGGGGCATCTGCTGCATCACCTTTGTCTGCGATATTAGCTGGTTGACGTGGAACTGGGTGGCCTTCGCCACTGAACAGTGGCCAGGGGCTTAACATTACTATTTTACATACCGAAACAGCAGCAGTCAAACAGCGCACTAAGTGAACTCTGACCTGCCTCACACCGAGTCCGAACTGACCGCTGGACACCCAGGTGTAGTTCAATCGTAAATTACCTGACGGCAGCCCCGGAGAGAGTGGCGTGTCTATGCTCAAGCTGCTATTCTCGTGGATATCGGCATCTCTGTGACTGACAAGACCCTCGGCGCCCGGTTGCCGAGGGTCTTGTCACACTAGCGGAAGGAGAAGTGGCCGCTGATGACTGGCATATTGCTAGCGTATTCCGAGCTTGAAGTGAACCCCGGGTCGCTCCTTCAGGTACAGTTCGCTGACTCCTGCTCGTGAATGGTAGACCAGATACTTGTTTATAATTTGCTGGATGTACTCTCTCTTGAGCGTACCCACATAGTCGTAACCTTCAAGCGGCATCCAGCTGTAAAACAGGTCTCTCTTGGCCTGCTCCAGGCGGTCAGCGTCAGACTCCATCGGTTCGGGGGCTGAAGGTAGCTGATTAGCTATCACGTCTGATGCTGCGTCCAGCGCGGTCGCAGCAGGTGCCTGTCCCGGACCAAGATCGTTGTTCTCGGGGGTCTCTTTAGAGATCTCTCGAACACATAAAAGTGACGTAAACGGCTCGTCTGTCTGAATCGCTCCAGGGTTGCCGCCGAGGATGTAACATATCGCCTTCCGGGTACGCTCACTCAGTGCCTCAAAAACGGGGATCTTGTCAGCGGTTAGGGTCGCCTTCATGAACCCAGGGTCATAGTTCTTCGACCGCCACTCATATACCAGTCGTGCAGGATCGGCAAGATCTCTTACTTCCGTCTCGAAGAAGTCCCACTGAACCACCTCTAACGTAAGCTGGTTTTGATCATCCCGGCAAGGCACCAGGGTAATATGTCGACTCGACTCGAGTTCTTCCTTCTTTTCGTCGCCCTTAACGACTTGGGGGTTGTACTCCTTTAACGAGCCAACGAGGAACTTGTAGCGATAGTTTACCTTCTTTGGTTTGGCCGTATCGCAAAACGGGGTAATGCACAGGAGGAACCTCTTCTTGTCACCGCTCCGGAAGACAGATCCGGTATGAACAGCGGTCGGCGACGCCAGCTGACTAAACTTCAGCAATCTCGTGAACGCCGCCTGCTGACTCTTGAAGTCTGCCATGAAGTCGGCAAAGCTTCCTGAAGGATGGAGTCTGCGCCATGTCAGGTATGAGGACAAATTTTCTATGGCGAATTGCAGGATCTCCCAGTTCTTGTTGTTCACCTGACTAAGAAAGTCAGACTTATTCTGGCTGTTATGGCTCATGATTTCCAAGAAGTCGTCCAAGGTACCGCACTTGGACAACCTGACAAATAGCGCCTCCCACTTAATCTGACCGAGCTCACCAAGCCCAAAGCCCTTGAGACCTGCAAGCCAACTGTTAAATAGGTCCTTGTCTCCAGTGTAGGTGTCCACGCAGTCCCTAAGCGCCAGGATCTTACTCTGTGCAATAGTCTCGGGAACGCGGACAGCCTGTTCGGCATCCGGGTCGTCTAACACATAATCGCGAACCATAGTACTGATAAAGGGCGCAAGCTGCAGTGCGGATAGTTCGTTGTTGTGCACATGCATAAAGACGGGTAACTCCATTGGCTTCGAAAAGTCCCTGATGGCCCGATAGGCGTCTCGCTCCAGCAGGGCCACTGCATCCAGAACTGCAAGTGAGAATGGGCCGGAAAGTCTCTCGACCTTCTTGGCAAACCGATTGAAAAGATCCTTCGGGGCGGGATCGCCCTTCTTCATAAACGCAACGAACAGCCGACCTAACCGGAAAGGTTTGGATACGTCGTCCTCGTCCGCAATATCCGTCAGCAACGCATCTACCTCTTCACGTAGCGATCTCACGGTCTCACCAGAGTTCCAGACTTGCCGAAGACTTGTCAGTAGTGTCTTGGGCGTAGCCGTTTCAGTGTTGTCCGTGTAGACTACGATGTACTTCATCCCAGCTTCCTTGTCTTCCGCAAGACGACGAATAATCTCTCTGGCGGCAGAAGACTTGGCATCCACCGCTCCTTGACCAGCCGTGAATCGCTGTCCGCCCAGTTTCTCTACGTCCAACTCATCAAGGTCATCTTCCTGCTCGGCGTTTTCATGAAGGTGCCAGTCGAGGATCATCAACTTGGCCGGACGAGCCATGCGGAGAGCGCGATCGACCATCTGATCCTGGCCTTCGCCAGGCTCAAATAGGAAGGGAGAGACCACAATGCCCCCTTCCTGAAACGACCGCAAGACAAGGCGGGGAATGTCATCCTTCTGTGCTTCCCCACCTGCCTCCCGACAGAATGCGGTTAACCTGTCATCGACGATTACTGCCGTGTCAAAGAAGCGTCGAAACCCTATATCGGTTGTCAACTTCTATACCCCCTATACAATAGACGAGCTGGCGAACTCAATGCACAAGCACGCACCAGGCAAGCGCTTCGGAGGAGCCTCGTGGATCGTGTAGATTCGGTGATTGCGGGAGCCCAAGAGTTCCCGAACGAGGTACAGTCCAATGCCACGACCGTCTGGGCGCGTGGAATAGAACAGATCAAAGATCTTGTCTGCACGCTCAGACTCAATTCCTGGACCCGAGTCCTCAATATAGATCGCCTTTGCCAGTGGGTCTGAGTGAAGCAGAATCTGCCTCTTCTTGCTGCTCAGCAGCCAGAACAAGGCATTGTTGATGACATTGATAAAGGCTGGGTAGACTACTGCTTCGCTCTCCTTCACGACGAGTTCCGGATCGATCCTGTTCTCGAACTCGATATTGTAGAGCTTTAGCGGAGCCTGAAAGAACTGGGCCATCTGATCCCCTATGTCCCGGAGACGAATCTCCTTCCGATACATCCTTGTCCGTTGGTACAACGGACTGAGAAGTCTGTGTCTCTCCTCAATCTGCTTGAAGAGTTGCTCGATGTTCCGGAGATCCCGGTTCGAGGCTTTCAGTTGCTGAATAACGGGACGCTCAAACAAACGGCGCAGCAGCCTGTATTGATGCTCAAACTCATGAGTGACGATTTCGGCTGCCAAGCCCGTACTAGCTAACTGGCGGTACCCTTCGAGCTTTGCGTTTAGCTCCTGCAGTTCCTCGTTCAGACTACTTATCAGTTTCCAGTCTCCTTCAACCGTCTCGCCCAGGGCGTTGAGGAGAGGAAACTGGAGTTCACTTGACGCGCGCTGAATCTGAAGGTCGGCTTCCGCTTCCGTTACAGAGAGAATCTCCGACAACTTGAAGACATACTCTTGGATGCCGGCAACGATCCGGCTGAAGTCTTTGCCTGGGCGGAGAGTCATGAAGTCGCTAAGAAGAGACTCGAGTTTGCTCGCGCCGTCCTGTGCACTACTGTATTGCTCGCGCAGTCTTTCCACAGACCGTGCGTAGATGCGATCCTTACGATCCTTAAGCTGACTTCTCAGGAGGTCAACTGTGGCGTAATAGTACTCCAATCGCTCGTTCAACTGGCTGGCCAGTTGGCTTTCTGATGTCCTTAGAGACATCTGGACCTTCTGGGTAGAACTCCGGACTAATTCCTGCAGGTCATAGACGAAGCTCTGAACCTGGCTCACACTCAGTTGCTCAGAAACTGCCTTTAGGTACACACCCAGTTGCGAGTTGAGGTAAGCTCTAGCCACCTGTAGGCGCTCCATTAGTTCATCCCGCAGGCGCCGACGTCTGTTGTCAACCCATTCTTCGTAGGTTGCTAGCAACGACTTGACGTCAACCTCCTCCACGAATCGCTTATTCAGCAACAGCGGGTCCAGAGCGCCAAGGTTGGCGATGTCCCTGGAGTACTTCTTCTCAAGAAGCGACAAAGACTCAAGTACCGCCAATGCGACTACGTAGGTCCATTCCCCAACCCGGGCTCTCGCCGCCAACTCGTCGGAGAGATCCGAACCTACTAAAATATCCCGTTTGAACGAGGAACGGATTCTCTCTTCCTCACTCGTGACCCGTGACTTAGCCCTAGTGATTCCGTCCTTGAGTACCGCAACAAACTTCTTCAGTTCCGCCTCCCGTTGCAGTCGAAGCTTGTTCTCCTCCCGGACCGCCTTCCGGGTGCTCTCTACCTCTTTGACGAGCGGGTCACGGTGGGGGACGATAAAATCGACAACCCACCACTTCGTTAAGTTCATTAGGACAGAGAAGAAGAAATCATACTCCCTGTTCGTCCGTAACCCCTCTCGACTGGACTTATCCTGGAGACGAGGATTGGCCTTCTTAGTAATCGCAATATAGCCAAATACCCGCCGGTTACGTAACGGAAACCCGCCGAGATCCTTCGAGCCTTGCTCATCAAGTTTCAGAAAGTCGAAATCGACTCTTCCGTAGGGAAGTACCCGTAGCCCATCTCGATATATGTAGATGCCACCAATCTTCGAGAGCTTGCGCTTAATCTCACCGTGCACTGTCGGGTCCAAAAAGGACTTGACGGCATCCCCTTCCACAAAGAAGAGTCGGATTTTGAACGGGCCACAATCGTGATAATCCTCAAGATCGATTCCGTCGTCCACACGCCTATCAACCCTCTGGTCGACCCTGTCCTTTACACGAACGGTACCTACGAACCTTCCCCCAGAGATGTGGCCTTCGAGCGAATAGTCATACCTTTGCAGGTCATCAGGAGTAAAGCCCTCAGCGTTGACCACCGGATCCCCGTCAATCACCACAGAGGGACGAAACTCAAAATGCTGTTCGGGCTCAACCGTGGGGTCCTTCCCCTCGAACAATGCAATCGTGTTAACGAAGCTTCCCATCCAGATCTGAAGATCCACAAGTTTCCTCTTTGCACTTGCAGACCGTTTATCCGTCGCCGCCATGGGCTCCCAGTTTTCCTTCAGGGACGCAACATAGAATAACGTACCGTGATCTGCCCGTTCGATCCTTGCCAGAGCCTCTGAGAACTCAGAGTGGTCTATCCTGAACGTATCGATGTCCTGAAGAATCCTGTCACGAAGGTCAGGCTGATTCGACCAGGCATCACGAATTCGTCCCTCTGTGCGTGTGAGGTTGCTCCTAAGATCGTCCTTCAGTGGCAAGAGCAATTCCTCGAGGGCAACCAGGGATTCTGCTTCTGTCACCGGCACTACGGTATCTTCGAGAAACAGTCGGCCATTCTCAAAGATACCCCAGTGTATCAGGAGCAGAACCCAATTCCGGTTCGCCCTCTTCGTAATCATCAACATTTGGTATCCGAGTACAGCGATCGCGAGGCGACCAATTCCTTTCTCTCCCATGGTGACTCTGAGACCACTTTCGGAGTACCTAACCGGATCATCCTGAGTGCCCAGTTTTGAGTCGGTACCGATGGTCAGCCACTTCTCGTTGACCTCATCGTAGTTCATCCCGTGACCATCGTCCCAAAGAATGAGAGACCTGGCTGTCGTATCTGCTGACAAGACGGCTCGACCTGCATCAGCGTCATGGGCGTTCTTAAAGAGTTCGGAGATAGCAGTCGTAAGGTCAGCGATTTGCTTCTCTCCCAGAAGGTCAATGGCCCGCGCCTTCGTCTTAAACCCAGCCATAGTGGGGGCCGCAAAGCGACCCGTCACCTCCTCTGGCACTATTTACATCGTTCGCATTTCGGATAAATTAGCCATAGCACCGTCCAGTTCCTGTTCGCGGCCTGACACGTAGGATAAATGCGAACGGCCTCATAGGAGGTCACCCCGCATTGGCCCCCTCACAGTCCGGCTGCCCAGGTCGGCACACCAGCGCCAACTGGGACTCCCCTACCCGCTCCAGCGGCCCGCCAGATGTATACGTCCCGGTGCGGACGGCGTCCCTAGCCGTGGGGCCGGGATTCCGAAGGCGAAAGCCTGGACGGCATAGGCTGTGTACGGTCCGACGTGGGGAATGGCGAGCAGTTCCGCCTCCCCCGCCGGCACCTCCCCATCGTGGTGCTGCACTATGTGCCGGGCCGCCTCCACCAGGGCGATGGACCGCATCCGCCCAAAGCCCAGCGGCCGCACAATCCCCTCCACCTCCGCCGGCTCCGCAGCAGCCATGGCCGCCGGGGTCGGGCACCGATCCACCAGCGTCGGCCATACCTTTTCCACGTGCCTGGCCGCCGTCTTTCGGAGCAGCATCTCCGCTACCAGCCGACCCCAGGGCGAGACGCCAGCCTCCCGCCAGGAGAAGGGCCGGCGATTCTGTCCATACCACGCGAGCAGCGCCGCCTGAGCGCCGGGCGGGAAGAAGGGCCAGCGCCGCACCCGGTAACGGGCACCGTGCCTGTACATCAGCCAGTTGAATCGCAAGCCGTAACGGCGCATCCCTCTCCCCCCTTTTCGGCATGGGCTTTCCGGGCGCAACCAGCACCCCGCACAGCCTCAGGGCAGTGCGGGGTTGCTAGTCCAATTGGGCTTACACCCCATCCTCATCCAGGGCGACCAGTTCGCCCGTCTCGTAATCATAGAGCCCCAACTTGCTGACCCCCGGGATCGGGCGGATGTTCGCCAGCGGGAAGTATGTCTTGACCGTTGGGTTTGCGCGCGCCCCCACTCGGTACCCGTAGTAGCGCAGCCCCTCCCGCGGGTGTGCAAAGACCCGCTCGACCTGAAACTCCTGATCCAGATCGGTGATAATCCAGCCCGCACTGCCGGGCATGATCACCATCTCCCGCTCCCCGCCGCTGCTGGGCGGACTGGCTTCCGCTGGCTCCAGAGATGCAGCCTCCTGCCGGGCAGCCTCGCCCAGGCGTCGCAGCGCATCCAAGGTCTCGTGAGAGAGCGGCTCCCTCTCCTCCAGGAGCCCGCCTCGGGCTAGCTCCAGGGCCTCCCGGAGAACCTCCCGAAGGAACGCCGGGTCCAGGAGGCGGCCCGTCAGGCGCAAGCTGCCATAGGTCTGGTCATAGAGGGCAATAAACCGCTCACCCGCCCCAAAGAAGGACGTTTCGGTCCGGTAGCGCCCGGCGCTGCAGGCCACCTCGCTCCGGTCGAAAGGCGCCACCAGGAGGAAGGCCTCCAGCACCACCTGCGCCAGTGCCTCGGGCTGCACCTCAGCCTCCTGTAGGGCCGGGTGCGTGAGCAGCACACCCGTGGTGGTGTAGTTCCGGCTGAAACGATCCCGCTGCCAGTACTGACACGGATACTTGACGGTGTGCTTCTGAGTGCCCCGGCGCTCGGTGAACCCAAAGACCATCTCCGACACGTACAGATCGCACTCCGCGACCGAGAGTTCCCCGAACCGGTATCCGTCGTGCAGCCCCTCCCCCTGCAGGCTGGGGAAGATCTGGGGCGGCGGAGATGATGGTTCGCTGGTGTAGTACCTCTCCTTCTTTGCGTGCGCCTTCCGCTCCCGCGTGCTCACCCGGGTGATCCGGTAGGGCGTCGCCATATAGTAGTAGATCGCGCCCGGATAGGCCTCGCGCATCAGCTGCGCATGGGAAAGGCGCCCGAGCCCCTGCCCGTGGGTCTCCACCTGAAACTGGCTGCCTACATCCCGCAGCGGGAAGCTATGCCAGGGATCATCGCCCGCCTCCGCCTTCATCGACAAGATGTCTCCCGGGACCCCTCCGACCCGCTCGTTCTGGCAGAGCTCCAGAAAGCCATCGGGCCAGGTGACCGGGGAGTGGATCGTATCCTCTCCATCCGGCTGCGTCTCCCCCCGCAGCGTATCATACTCCCCGCCGGCGCCGGCGAAGCAGAGGGCGTGAATGTACTGGATGCGGCGGTTCTCCAGATAGAGCGAAGACGGGGCGGGAGGACGGTCAAAGAGCCTCTCCGGATCACGGAAGACGATCGCGTCGGTCGCGCTGCCACCATCGACGAAGATCACTCTGCCCGGGGCGTGGCGGCCGGCACGTCCCATACGCTGCCGCAGACTGGTGGCGTTACTCGGGATCCCTACCAGCACCACCGTATTGATCCCCGGAATGTCGAGGCCCAGTTCCAGCGCACTTGTGCTGATAATCCCACGCAACGCACCACTCGTGAGCCGCTGCTGGATCTCTGCCCGGTCCTCCTCCTCGTACCCTGACCGGTAGGGAAGGATCATCGGACCATCCCCGGATACCTTGTCTGCGGTGACGGCCACCTCGCCGTCATCGGGACCATTCCGCTGGGCGATGGTCGCCAGTTGCTCCGCCTGTTTGCGGCTGTCCACGAAGGCGATGAACCTGCTCTCCGGATCAGATGCCAGAACATGGAGCAGATCGGGAACCGCTGAGTGGATATCCCGGCCGCGCTGGGGCCGGAGCAACATGATATCCAGGCGGTGGCGCGGCGACGTATCCTGGTCGCTTCCAATCACCCGGAAGCGCCGGGCAAAGAGCTTCTCCAGGTGGGCGACCGGATCAGCCACGGTCGCGGAGGCGGCAATGAAGCGGAGCTTGTCCATGCCCGCAACCGCCGTAGCGGCGTGCTGCAGCCGGCGGAAGAGGTAAGCTGCGTTGGAGCCAAAGCCCCGGAGTAGACGTGCACCTCATCGACAACGACCAGCCGGACGTACTTCATGAAGTTGCGCACCACCGGGGTGGCCAGGCTGCTCAAGAGCCAGGCGTGGATCACATCGGGCGTGAACAGGACCACCCGGCATCGCTTCAGGATCGCCTCCCGCTCGGCGGCCGAGACACCACCCTCAATCCGCCCCACCTTGTCGGGCAGGCCGGCGGTGGCCAGGGCCGTGCGCCACCGCTCCTCCTGTTCCCGCGCCAGGGCCTTTAGTGGGTAGATCGCAATAATGCGTGCCGCCTGATTGCGGGCGAGCAATTCGACCCCGGCCGTAAAGAAGACCATACTCTTGCCAGATGCCGTCCCCGTGGCGAGGCAGAGATCCTCTCCCGCCAGGAACGCCTCCACCCCCGCCTTCTGATGCCGGTAGATGGCCTCACCGAACTGCCGGGTGAGGTAGCTCCGACTCGTCTGGTGGAGCGGCAGGTCGGCAATCGGCAGGTACTCGGCTGGCTGCTCGGGCAGGGGCTTTCGGTGGACCAGATCTAGACCGACTTGGTCCAGGAAGGGGAGCGCCTCCAGTTCCGGGGCCAGGGCCGAGCCAATCTCCAGGTGAGTGATCAGTTGGGCGGCGTAATGGCGGACGGGTGGGGGCGCCTCCCCCGCAAGGCGCTCCAGCTGTGCGCGCAGGCGAGGCCCTTCCTTCGCAGCGACCTCTGCCAGGACCCCCGGGCTGGTCAGCACGTCACAGACGAAGGCCTGCACCGCCGGATGGTCATGCGCTAACCCGTCCTGCAGGATGGCAGCAAGCTCAACGCGCTGGTGCGCGTTGGCGGCCTCAAACTGGTCGAGGAAGGCGTTCTCCAGTTCAAACGTGAGGTCTGCCTCCTGCTCAATAAGATCGAACATGGCCTCGCGCTGCCGGTGCGCAATCATCTGCAGCCAGGGCCCCAGGACTGCTTCCAGCTTGGACTGGCGGTCAATGAGGGCCTCCAGCCCCGGGACCCCGGACAGCGCCTGCAGCGCCCACGCCCGGGTCCGGCTCTGGCCGGTCAGATAGGCCCCTACATCGTGGCGGACAGCCCTGTCCGGGTGGGTCTGGGCGACGCGCATGAGGATCGGGTCGATCTCTGCTGGACGCTCACTGGCGAACGCCATGAGAAGCAGCGCTGCGCCATGGGCCTCCGGCCCCGCCTGACGAAGGACCGACTCCAGGACGCCGATCAGCTTCTGCGGAAAATCGGGCGGCGACTGCGCGACAAACCGCTGCATGGCCGTGACCCAGGGCAGGCGATTGAGATCGGCGTAGGCGCGCCAGGCGACCTCCGAAAGGAGTTGTTCCAGCGTCGCTTCATCTGCGGAGAGCTGCTCGGTCAGAAGTTGAAGGATGCGGGACTCCGCCTGATCATCTGCCGGAATCTGGGCGTCACGGATACTCACTGGCCTCCCCCCGTTCTATACGAGACGCGCTGCCACTTCCCATCGGAAAACCGCTCGATGCGCAGCAGGTGAATCTCACCAGTATCTTCTCCAATTACTGCCCGTTCATCACGGGTGAGCATCCCGTGCGGGATCGATCGGATCACGCCCCCGGTGCCGTCGAACTTACGAAAGGCCCCGGGCTTCCTTAGCCGAATCACCGCCCTGTACCGGGTGATCGCGGGGTTAATCCCATGGGCTACCACAACGGTCCGATGGGCCTCCTGGAACTGGTCACGCAGGGTGCAGTAAGCGCCATCACCGTAATGAGGCGGGTTGTCCACTGTGGCGTTGCGAACGCTGGCGAGAATCTCGTTCTCGGTCATGCACCGGATCCGCGACTGGATCGATCGGGAGTTCCAGATCATGTCGACGAGCGGGGAGATCGACCCGGCCGGCACCAGGTCACCGTCAAAGTAATGGTATGCGAGGATTTCTTCTGCCAGACCCGACTCCTCGGCCCGGCGCGCTGCGCTGTCTTCCACCAGAACTTGGGCAGAGACCGGTCCTCGCAGTGTGACAATCTCAGGGCCTTCCTGTGGGTTGCAGCATGCTGGCGCTGCGGTCAAACACGTCCCCTCCCGACGGAAATATTGTAATACGTGAATTTTCGTTGTTTCGGACTGGGTTCCTCCTTTGTTCTCAGAACTATCGGCAAGTGCGACCCCTCTTACCCTTCGAACGACAACCAACCTACAAGTACCCGGGCGGCATGTGTCTTGAGCACGGCCGCCCTTTTCGTCCTGCACACAGAGCCTACAACTCAGGCGCAATTTCTTCCTGTAATCACGTCCGGAACTTGAAGGTCTGAACACAGCGAATATCTAATTTTTCTTCCAGCCAGTTATTTGGCGTATTCGCGTAACTCAAGGAGGGGCAGACTCAAGTGAGATCCCCACCATGGACACGAGACGAACTGGTTCTCGCTCTTGCTCTCTACCTCCAGCTCTTCCCCCAGCGCTTCTCGGAGAACCACCCAGCAATTCAGGCGCTGGCAACGACCCTCAACCAGATGGCGGCCGCCTCGGCCATGGGTGACCAGAACACGATCCGCACACCCGACGCGATCAAAAAGAAGCTATACAACTTCATGGCGTTAGATCCGCGCACCGCGTCCAAGGGCCTGCCCCGTGGCTCCCACTTAGACCCCATCGTGTGGAATGAGTTCTTCCAAGAGCCCGCTCGTCTTCAGAGAGAGGTTGAAGCGATCCTCACCAGGCTGGAAACACCCGCCAGACCGCCACGACCTGATCGGAAGCGCCCGGCCCGCACAATAAACGGGCTGAAGGCCACCCAGATCGGTGAGGTCGAGCGAACCCCACTTCCCCTCCGATATCGGGTTCTCACCCTCTTCCTATCGACCGACCTGGGCTACCGGGCGATCGAGGCACAGGTCTTTGATCGTCAGCGGAAGGGCTTTCTCCCGTGGCAGATCGTCAGGTACTACGGGTTCGATGAGGATGACCGGGGAATCTACGCCGGGAGAACGAGCGGGGAACTTGACCGCCTGGTAACGAGCGCACTGGAGGACCCGCACATTCCAGTTCTCCAGATCACCGCCAGATCCATGCTGTCCGGAGCGCCCCCCTCTCCTGCCGAAGTCGCCAAGCCGTTAGAGCAACTCGCCGGGGCGGCACACGACCAGGTGACGGCTCGCAAAGTGCGGGTTGGACAGGCCGTTCTGCGTGAGCTTCTGCTCCAAACCTACCAGGGCTGCTGTGCCCTGTGCGAGAACCGGGAGCCCTCCCAACTGGTGGTCAGCCACATCATCCCGTGGTCCAAAGACGAGACAGTCCGGTTGGACCCCCGCAACGCAGTCCTTCTCTGCCGCTTACATGATGGACTGTTCGATGCTGGCCTCATCGGTCTAGATGACGACTTCCAGTTGGTGATCTCCGCCCGGCTTGATCTACTGGCCAGCCCTGCTCTGCGCCACGCCATTGACACCTGCCAGTTCCGCCCGCCGTCAGACTTCCTGCCTGCGCCGAGATTTCTTGCCTGGCATCGCCGGCATCACGGACTGCGAGAAGTCCGAGATACCCCCTACAGCAAGTCGGCCGCTACAGCATCTGATCGTACATAACCACCCCCCTCCTCCTTAAGGATGATTGTGAGGAAACCTTGCAGGAATCCCCCCTATTCAGTCGAACGTTCTAACTTCACTACGTTAAAGGGGTGACCTCCTGCATGCCCGCCTTCCAGCGCATCCTTGTCGCCAACCGGAACGAGATCGCGATCCGTATCTTCCGGGCCTGTACCGAGTTGGGCAGGCAGACCGTCGCCATCTACTCCGAGCAGGACTCGCTCTCCCTCCACCGCTACAAGGCCGATGAGGCCTACCTGGTCGGTGAGGGGAAAGCCCCGGTCGAGGCCTACCTCGACATGGAGGGGATCGTCCGGCTCGCCAAAGAGCACGACGTCGACGCGATCCACCCCGGCTACGGCTTCCTCGCCGAGAACGCCGCCTTCGCCCGCCTCTGCCAGGCCAATGGGATCACCTTCATCGGCCCCGACCCCGAGCATCTCGAAATGTTCGGCGACAAGGTGGCGGCCCGGCAGATGGCGGTCTCGGCCGGACTGCCCGTCGCCAAGGGCACCGACGGCCCCGTCCAGAGCCTGGAGGAGGCCCTCGCCTTCGCCGCTGAGGCCGGCTATCCCCTGATCGTCAAGGCGGTCTCGGGCGGCGGCGGGCGCGGCATGCGGGTCGTCCGCTCCGAGGGCGAGCTGCGCGAGGCCATCGAGCGGGCCGGCTCCGAGGCGAAGACCGCCTTCGGCTCTGCCGCGGTCTACATCGAACAGTATATTGAAAAGCCCCGCCACATTGAGGTGCAGGTGATCGCGGACCGGCACGGTTCGGTCGTCCACCTCTTCGAGCGCGACTGCTCCATCCAGCGGCGGCATCAGAAGGTGGTGGAGATCGCGCCAT
Organism: Symbiobacteriaceae bacterium; assembly: GCA_041690255.1. GTDB lineage: Bacteria > Bacillota > Sulfobacillia > Symbiobacteriales > Symbiobacteriaceae > JAWLHU01. The sequence continues at coordinate 243,990 of JAWLHU010000006.1, read as the reverse complement.
CGCTCGCCCTGACGGACGCCCAGCGGGAGGAGATCTGTGGCGCCGCCGTCCGCCTCCTGGCCCGGGCGGGCTACGTGAACGCCGGCACCGTCGAGTTCCTGGTGGACAGCCAGGGGCGGTACTACTTCATGGAGGTCAACCCGCGCATCCAGGTGGAGCACACGGTCACCGAGATGATCACCGGCCTGGATATCGTCCACGCCCAGATCATGATCGCCGAGGGCGCCCGGATCGATCAGGCCCTGGGGGCGGCATCGCAGGCGCAGATCACCCGGCGGGGCTACGCCATGCAGTGCCGGATCACCACCGAGGACCCGCTGAACCACTTCCTGCCCGACACGGGCCGGATCCTGGTCTACCGCTCCCCCGGCGGCAACGGCGTCCGGTTGGATGGCGGCAACGGCTTCCCCGGCTCGGTCATCTCCCCGCACTACGACTCCATGCTGGTCAAGGTCTGCACCTGGGGCCTCGACTTCGCATCGGCCGCCGCCAAGATGCACCGCTCCCTTCAGGAGTTCCGGATCCGCGGGGTGAAGACCAACATCCCCTTCCTTATGAATGTGGTGGATCATCCCCGCTTCCTGAGCGGCCAGACCGACACCGACTTTGTCGCCGACACCCCGGACCTATTCGACTTCCGCCCCCGGCTGGACCGCGGGACGAAGCTGCTCCAGTTCATCGGCCAGGTCGTGGTGGGCGGCGGCCCCGGCGTCCCGGCAGGCGCAAGGCTGACCGCCTCGCCCAGGGTTCATCCGCCCGATGTGACCGGAAAGGCGCCCCAGGGCGCCAGGCAGATCCTCCAGGAGCAGGGCGCCGACGGGTTCATTCGGTGGATGCAGTCAGAGAAGCGGCTCCTCCTGACCGATACGACCATGCGGGACGGGCACCAGTCGCTGCTGGCGACCCGCGTGCGGACGAGGGACCTGCTGGCCGTGGCCGGCGCCACCGCCCGGTTGGCCCCCTCCCTCCTCTCCCTGGAGATGTGGGGCGGCGCCACCTTCGATACCTCCTACCGCTTCCTGAAGGAGGACCCCTGGGAGCGGCTGGCCCGGCTGCGGGAGGCGATCCCGAACATCCCCTTCCAGATGCTCCTGCGCGGGGCCAACGCCCTGGGCTATGCCAACTACCCGGACAACCTGGTCCAGGCCTTCGTGGCCGAGGCGGCCGCGGCGGGGATCGACATCTTCCGGATCTTCGATGCCCTCAACTGGCTGCCCAACATGCGGACCGCGATCACGGCGGTGCGCGAGGCCGGCAAGATCGCCGAGGCGGCCTTCTGCTACACCGGCGACATCCTTGATCCGAACCGGACCAAGTACTCGCTGGCCTACTACATCGACCTGGCGAAGCAGTTCGAGGCCGCCGGGGCGCAGATCATCGGGATCAAAGATATGTCGGGCCTGCTCAGGCCGCGGGCGGCGCAGATCCTCGTCTCGGCTCTGAAGAGCGAGGTTGGCCTGCCGCTCCATCTGCACACGCACGACTCCAGCGGGACCGGGGTGGCCACCGTCCTGGCTGCTGCCGCCGCAGGGGTGGATGCGGCCGACGCCGCCCTCTCCTCCCTCTCCGGCCTCACCTCGCAGCCTTCGCTCAACGCGATCGTCGCCGCCCTGCAGGGCGAGGAGCGGGCGACCGGGCTCGACCTGGCCGACCTGCAGCAACTGGTCGACTACTGGCAGGAGGTGCGCCACTGGTACAGCCCCTGGGAGACGGGGCTCTACGGCAGTTCGGCCGATGTCTACCTGCACGAGATGCCCGGCGGCCAGTACTCCAACCTGCGGCAGCAGGCAGAGGCGCTGGGGCTCGGCCATCGCTGGGCAGATGTGGTCCGTGCCTACCGGACCGCCAACCAGGCCCTGGGCGATATCGTCAAGGTGACGCCGTCATCGAAGGCGGTGGGCGACCTGGCGCTCTTCATGGTCCAGAACGGGATCGCCACGGCGGAGGATCTCGTCGCCCGCGGCGAGGCACTCGCCTTCCCGGAGTCGGTCGTCCAGATGCTCTCGGGCTACATGGGGCAGCCGCCGGGCGGCTGGCCGCAGGATCTGCAGCGGGTGGTTTTGAAGGAACGGGAGGCGATCACGGTCCGGCCCGGCGAGCTGCTGGAGCCGGTCGATCTCGACGCCGCCGCCGCTGCCCTGAGCGAGAAGCTGGAGCGGCCGGCCGGCAGGCGGGAGGTGCTCAGCGAGATCCTCTTCCCCGGCTGCGTGGTGGAGTTGCAGAAGCACCGGACAGAGTTCGGCGACACCAGCGTGCTCGATACCCCCACCTTCTTCTACGGCCTGCGTCCCGGGGCGGAGACGGCGGTGGAGATCGAGAAGGGCAAGACGCTGATCGTCAAGCTGATCAACGTGCGGGATCCCCGCCCCGACGGGGTCCGCGAGGTCGTCTTCGAGCTGAATGGCTTCCCCCGTGAGGTCGAGGTGGCCGATCCGAAGCTGGTCCGGGTGGGAGTAAAGCGACCCAAGGCGCAGAAGGGCGATCCGACCCAGATCGGCGCCTCCATGCCCGGCAAGGTGCTGAAGCTCCTCGTCGCCCCGGGCGATCCGGTCACCAAGGGCATGCAGCTCCTGGTCACCGAGGCGATGAAGATGGAGACCGTGCTCGCCGCTCCGCGCGATGGGCACGTGGCTGAGGTGCTGGTCGCCGTGGGCGACTCGGTCCAGGCCGGCGACCTGCTGATCCGGCTGGAGGCGTAGCACCCATTTCGAAGCAGCATGAGGTTTATGCAGATACAGGCCGGCAGCCATGTGGCTCCGGCCTGTATCGCGCTTCCATGATCACGCAGAATCTCCATCCAAAGCGGTATTATCTTCCCTGTAGGACTACGGATCTTCCTATTGAAGGCGCTGCCTGGAAGTCGTATAGTCATTCCCAACACCGCTGCATACATATGCACCTATGTGCATACGACGAGGGGCAGACGGCGTATGAGAATGAGGGGGAACCAAAGCAATGAAGCGCCGTACTCTTTCGTCCGTGGCCGGCAGCCTGCTGGTCGCAACCGTGCTAACCGCCTGCTCTTCCGGTTCCACGCCGGCCCCGTCCGCACCCGCTCCGTCCACGCCCGCGGCCAGCGAGACGCCGGTCCAGGGTGGCACCTACACCGTCGCTTCGACGATCGATGCGACCTTCCTGAACCCGATCCTCAACCAGGACGCTGTCTCCAACGACTTGAATGCCCTGATCTACGACAGCTTGCTCCAACTGAACGACAAGCAGGAGTGGATTCCCTGGCTGGCCGAGGCGCTGCCCACGATCGAGGAGGGCGGCCTCAAATGGACCTTCAAGCTGCGCCAGGACGCCAAGTGGCAGGACGGCCAGGAGCTGACCTCTGCCGATGTCAAGTTCACCTTCGGCGCCATTTTGCACCCTGGCTACACCGGCGTCCGGGCCAGCGGCCTGACGGCGATCAAGGGTGTGACCGATCTGCGCAACGGCTACAAGGAGACGGATGGCAAGGGGACCGACAAGGAGGCTGCCCTCAAGGAGAAGGCAGCTGCCTGGGAGGCCTGGCAGCAGACCGACGCCATTGAGACGCCGGACAAGTACACGGTCATCTTCCGCTTTGACAAGCCCTTCGCCCCGGCCATGTCCAATATCGCCGGCCGTGGCATCATCCCCCAGCACCTGCTGAAGGATCAGGTGGGCGTCGCCATGAAGGATGCCGCGTTCAACCGCAGCCCGGTCGGCTCCGGCCGCTTCCAGTTCGGTGAGTGGAAGACGAACGAGCGGATCGTCCTGAAGGCCAACCCCAACTGGTGGGGCGGGCGGCCGAACATCGACGAGTATGTCTTCCGGATCTTCCCGGATACGAATACCGCCATGGCCGCCCTCGAGAAGGGGGAGATCGACCGGGCCGCGGTCCAGGTGGATCAGTTCGACCACTTCCAGAACGATGTGCAGCTGGTCAACCTCTATGAGTATGCGACCACCCAGTACCGCAACATCGCCTTCGATCTGAAGAACCCGCTCTTCGCGGACAAGAACGTCCGGACCGCCCTCGCCACCGCCCTGGACAAGGAGAACCTGGTCGCCAAGCTGCTGCAGGGCCACGGCATTACCGCCTGGAGCCACGGCACCCCGACCCGCTGGGACTTCAACCCCGACGTGAAGAAGTACGCCTACGATCCCGAGGCTGCGAAGAAGGCCCTGGACGCCGCCGGCTGGACGGTCGGTCCGGACGGAGTCCGGGTCAAGGACGGCCAGAAGTTCAGCTTCGACCTCTACTTCGTGACCGGCAACAAGCTGGAGGCGGAGGCCGCCCAGGTGGTCCAGGCCGCCTGGAAGGAGGTTGGCGTCGAGGCCAACCTGAAGGGCACCGACCAGCCGACCCTGCTTGACCTGAGCGACGCCGGCAACCCGGCCCGGAAGCAGCCCCCGGCCTACCTGCTGGGCTGGACGTTGGGCAGCGAGCCCGACTCCTACGCCATCTGGGCGTGCGACGGCAGCTTCAACGATATCAGCTACTGCGACCCGACCGTGGACGAGCTGGAGAACAAGGGCCGGACCGAGCTGGATCAGGCGAAGCGCACGGAGATCTACGGCCAGATCCAGGCCAAGCTGGCCGAGGATCAGCCCTACCTCTGGCTCTGGTTCCCCAACGCCATCCAGGGCATCCACAAGCGGGTGAAGGGCCCGATTGCCGGCACCCCGGTGGGCATTGAGTGGAACATTCAGGAGTGGTGGATCCAGCCCGACAAGAAGTAAGGTAGCGGCGTGACAGGGCTCGGGGGCCGGCCGGTTCATCCGGCGGCCCTCCCCCTGTTTTGCGCGGCGAAAGGAGTGGCTCGGTGTGTGGCGGTACCTCATCCGCCGCCTGGTCCAGGCGGTCCCTGTCCTCCTCGGCATTACCGTCATCAGCTTTCTGATCATCAACTCGGCCCCGGGTGATCCGGCCCTGCTCTATATGGACCGCAGCAGCAACCCGACGCAGGAGGATATCGACCGGGTTCGGCACGAGCTGGGCCTGGACAAGCCCCTCCCACTCCGGTACCTCGACTGGCTGGGGAGGGCGGTCCGGGGGGACTTCGGCCAATCCTTTGCCGACAAACGGCCGGTGATCACCAAGATCGCCGAGGCAGCTCCCTACTCGTTAAAGCTGGCGCTGCTGTCGATCCTGCTGGGCTACACCATGGCGGTCCTGCTGGGCGTACTGGCGGCGGTCAGGGCGAACACCTGGGTCGACCACCTGATCAGCAGCCTCTCCGCCCTCTTCGTCTCGGCCCCGATCTTCTGGGTAGCGCTGATGGCGATCCTCCTGATCTCCGTTAAGTGGAAACTCCTGCCCACGAGCGGCTGGTCGACCTATGGCGACGGCTCACTGCTCGATGTGGCCAAGCATCTCATTCTGCCCACGATCATCCTCGCGCTGCGAGACATTGCCGGCCTCAGCCGGTACGTCCGCTCCGGCCTGCTGGAGACGCTGAATGCAGACTTCGTCCGGACCGCCAGGGCGAAGGGGCTGGGCTCCAAGGTGGTCATCTACAAGCACGCCCTGCGCAACGCCCTGATTCCCGTGGTGACAGTGATCGGCCTCTCCCTCCCCGCACTGGTGGGGGGCGCCGTCGTGACGGAAAAGGTCTTCGCCCTCCCCGGCATGGGACGGCTGGCGGTAGATGCAGTAGCGGGGCGCGACTACCCGACGATTATCGCCATCAACCTGCTGCTTTCGGTCCTCGTGGTCTTCGGCAATATCCTGGCCGACCTGATGTACAGCTGGGTCGATCCCCGGATCAAGTTCAGCTAAGGAGGTGGCATCGTGGCGCAACCGGCTCTCACTCAACCTGGCACGGACACGGTGACCCCTCGGATCGATGGTCCCTGGCAGATCTTCTGGCGGCGACTCTGGCGCCGCAAGCCGGCCATCATCGGGCTGGTCCTCCTCGCCCTGATGATCACCCTCTCCATGGCCGCCCCGGTCTTCACCTCCTTTGACCCGGAGAAGATCGACCTGAATCAGAAGTTTGCCCCGCCGCTCAGCCGGGCGGCATCGGGCCAGGTGATGCTCTTCGGCGGCGACAGCCTGGGGCGCGATGTCTTCACCCGGGCGATCTACGGCGGCCAGGTCTCCCTGAAGGTGGGCATTCTGGCGGCAGGGCTGGGCCTGCTGATCGGCGTCGGGATCGGCTCGGTGGCCGGCTACTACGGTGGCTGGATCGACAATATCCTGATGCGCCTGGTCGATATCTTCCTCTCCATGCCCACCGTCCTGCTCCTGATCACCGTGGTCGCCATTTACGGACCGCTGGTGCCCAAGGGCGGCGAGGTCTACCTGATCGTGGTGGTGGTCGGCCTGCTGGGATGGCCCGGACCGGCACGCCTGGTGCGGGGGGAGTTCCTCGCCCTGAAGGAGCGGGACTTCGTACAGGCCGCCCGGTCGCTGGGCAGCCGGGACCCGCGGATCATCTTCCGGCACATCCTGCCCAACGTGATCGGCCCGATCATCGTCTCCGCAACGCTGGCCATTTCGGGTGCGATCCTCACCGAGGCGACGCTCAGCTACCTGGGCCTGGGGATCCAGCCGCCCATGCCGAGCTGGGGCAACATGATCCTGGACGGCCAGGCCTACCTGCGGAACGCCTGGTGGGTCACCACCTTCCCGGGGCTGATGGCCTGCGCCACGACCCTGGCGCTCTACAGCCTGGGCGATGGTCTGCGCGAGGCCCTGGATCCCCGCCTGAAGCGGCAGTAGATGGGAAAAGGAGCCCTGCTCACGGTTGAGCGGGGCTCCTTTGCGCTTGGTATCGATCGAGGAGCGCTCGGGCGGTCTCGACCACCCGCTCCCGCAGGGCGGGCGGCTCCAGGACTTCAAGATCCGGGCCGAAGGAGAGGGCGTAGCCGCAAGCCTCCTCCTCCGTGTCAAAGCGGAGCGCCACCCGCTGCCAGCCGGTCTCGTCCGGCGGGTCGATCTGGCCCACCCGGGCGATGCGGTCCTGCCCGAAGCGCATGCGGCGCAGGATCGCCGGGTTGACCCGCACCACCGCCTCGTAGCGGGGCAGGGCGGTCACGAAGTCGGCCTTGGACTGGTCCCAGTGCGTGATCAGGTCAAAGGCGGGCGGTCGCTGGGCTGGCAGCTCCAGGACCTCGGCCTGCCTCACCCGGGAGACCCGGAAGGACTTGATCGTCCCCGCATCCAGCGCCACCAGGTACCAGATGTTTCCTTTGGCCACCAGGCCGAGCGGATCGACCACCCGCTCGGAGAGGGAGCCATCGCTCTTCTCGTAGGTGAACCTCAGCTTCCGGTCCTGCCAGACCGCCACCTGGAGCGTGGGCAGGCAGGGAACGCGATCGCCCCCGCCCCTCCAGGAGGACATGTCCACGTAAAAGCGTTGACGGGCGTGCTCGGCGTCCCGCCGGATCAGGGGCGGCAGCCCGGCGATCAGCTTGACCATGGCCGCCTCCGCCGCCTGGTCCAGACCCAGATCGGCCAGGACCCGGAGCGGCTTGACAAAGAGCGAGGCGACCTCCGGCGGGTTGAGGCCGGTCAGGTTCGTCTCATAGCCCTCGGGCAGGGCCCAGCCGCCGCCGGCACCCCGCTCGGCATAGACGGGAATCCCTGCCATGGCGAGCGCCTCCATATCCCGGTGGATCGTCCGCTGGGAGACCTCCAGGCGGCGGGCCAGATCGCCGGCGGTCATGCGCCGGTGGGCCTGGAGCAGAAGCAGGATCGAGAGCAGCCTGTCGGCACGCATCGGCTCACCCCTCGGTTGAGAGTCGGGCCGCCAGGTCATCGACAAACTGGCGGGCGGAGCGGCCGGAGATCGCATTCTGCCAGAGGCCCCAGCGCACGGCGGCCTGCCGGAGCTCCTCGCGGCTTACGGCCAGGTGCCGCTGGGCCGCCAGGTGCTCCACGATGCTCAGGTACTCCTCCTGGCTGGGGCGGAGGAAGAGGATCGTCCGGCCGAAGCGGTCGGCGAGGGAGAGCTTCTCCTCCATGGCGTCCTGCCCGTGGACCTCGGCGACCTCGGGCGTGTTCCGGTCGGCCCACCGCTCGGGGATCATGTGCCGCCGGTTGGTGGTCGCATAGAGGACGACATTGGCCGGGCGCCGCTCCAGCGCTCCCTCCATGGTCGACTTGAAGGTGCGGTACTCGGCGTCGTCGGCGTCGAAGGCGAGGTCGTCCAGCATGACCACGAACCGCTGGCGGTAGGTCTTCAACTGTCGGAACAGCTCGGCCATGCTGCCCAGGTGCTTCCGACCCACCTCCACCAGGCGCAGCCCCTCGGCACCGTACTGCCGGGCCAGGGCGCGCACCAGGGAGGACTTGCCCGTGCCCCGCGGTCCGTAGAGCAGGAGGTTGTTGGCCGGCGCCCCGTGCACGAAGGGCTCAGTGTTCTCCAGCAGCGCCCGCTTCTGCTCGGTCAGGCCGGCCAGATCCTCCAGGGCGATCAGATCGGGGTCCGCCACCACCTGAAGCGATGCGCCATCCCAGGTCAGGTACCAGGACTGACTGGTCACACCGGCGCCGTGCCGGGCGTGGTACTCGGTCAGCTCACCCGCAAGCTCCGCCCAGTCCGGTGCGGTGGCGAGCCGCTCGGCCATCTGCCGGAAGGCGGGCGGCACGAAGCCCATCCCCTCGTCGGCAACCCAGCCGGTCCAGGTGGGCAGATCCGCCCCGCCGGCCCGGCTGCGGCACTCCTCCCCACTCAGGCGGAAGAGTTGCTGCACGAGGCGCAGGTCCCGGCGGGCAGCATCCACCAGCGCCGGGGCCAGACGGCCCTGGGCCGCCCCCAGGGTGAAGGCGTTCTCATCCAGCAGGACCTTGCGGATCAGTGCGTTCTGCCAGGAATCAGCGGTCGGACCGGCGACAGGGCCCTCGGCGTAGAGCACCCTCACCAGGTGGAGGTAGGCGCTCCAGACCCCCTGCCCGCTGTGAAGGGCCGCGAGGAACTCAGCCATTGCCTGCCCCGACGACGACTCGATACAGCGATGGTACAGGACGAACTCCGATCCCACGGGCATCATGGCCATTCCCCTCTCCGGATGCAAACTTTCCCCTTAGAATAGCACAGTCTGCACCCGTTGGGAGCGGAAACGGGGGCGAATCCGTCACCATCACGCGGGTCATCCTCGTATCATATCCTGTCGAGCAGGTCTACCTGACGACCGTAACAGGAGGGGTGACTTCGTGAATTACGGCGGATATCCGATTGCTGCATACTCGCCCTTTATTGGGGCACAGGCCGGGGCGAACGACCTGGCCATTGCGCCCGGCGCGGCTGCCTACCCAGCGGCGAAGGCTACCGTCTGCGATGTGACCAAAACCCTACCGTGTGCAAGGTGCCAAAGAAAATATGCAGGGTGATGCCCACCTTGTCGCGGCAGTTCATTAGTCGGCTGGATCTGACGTTTGCGTCTCAGGAAAGCGGAATCCGGCGTCGAACCCCTGTCCGGTTCCGAATGACGAGACAGGACCCTCACAGAACGCAGGAAACCACCCACGGCCCTCGACCACGAGGGCTCCAACGAATCCCCCCTTTAACTTCAAGGCCGCTATACTCCACCGGGAGACAGGCCCTTCACCGGCCGGTACTCCCAGCAGGCGAGCAGGTGAGCCAGGCTCGAGTGAAACCTCCACCTGCTCGACCGGGAGCGAAAACCCCTTGCCTGTGGCCTTGACAAAGGCCTCCTTGCGGATCCATGCATTGTAGAAGGCCTCTAGCCTCTTGTCCGGGGGAACCCGGTCGAGGGCGGCGAGCTCCCGGCTCGAGCAGATGCGGCGAGCGATCCTCTCCAGTTGAACATCCTGGTTTACCCGCTCCAGATCAATGCCGACGCTTCTGGAGCGGGCAACGGCCACCAGCGCCGCCCCTTCCGAGTGTGAGAGGTTGAACCGCAGCTCTTCCCCTACCAGTTCCGGTTTGCCCTGAGGGCCATAGGTGAACCGCAGGTCTGCCGGCTTGGTTCCAACGTACTGGCCCAGGATCACTCTGAGCGTCCCGCGTCCAACAATGAAGCGGTTTCGACGGATAGGGAAGCTAAAGCGTGACGCCCTCTCTGCCTCATCTTCCGAAAGTAGGGCGGCAAAGCTATCCGTCTCCTCCTTCGAGCGATCGAGTGTGACGCTCCAGAGATGAACCGAATCCCATTGTAGCGGGAACACCCCCAACTGGACTCCTCCCCGGTCGAATATGGAACGAGCCAACTTGAAATCCAGCAACCCGCTATCGCACGATTCGTCCGATGGTCGAGAGATGGTTGTTCAGGAAGAGATGGTTCCCGGGGAACATCCGCATCTCGGACCGCCCGCTGGTTATCCCCCGCCACGCCTCTATGTCCACAGTGATCCCATAAGGGTCCTCACGCGCGCCCATCGCCGAGATCGGTGCTCTAACGCCCCCTGGCCGCAGGGGGCGGAGCAAGGTTTGTTAGCCCTAACTCTAGGACATGAGATACGGATCTGTCAATTATTCTGTCATCGGATCAGGACCTATCTATCTTCTATCTTCAAATCGTGTACCATATCCGTGGGATCAAGCCATAAGTGCCGGATTAGCGGGCACGTTGACCAAAACGCCCCCGCCAGTCCGACCCCTTTTATGGTTGATGCCCCGATCAGGCAGAATAGGCCCACGGGGTGCTGTGGCCTCACCCTGTTCTCATCCGAGTGAGTCGGACCAGCTCGTTGCCCTCAGCGCTGAGAGTACGAGCCTGACCGCACTGGTGGCTCTCGGTTACGTCCTCGCCCCTGCGCGGCCCAATAGGAGAGGCACGAGCCCGGCGCTACCTGTCTGGCCCGTGCCCAAGGTCTACCTTCCACTCAATCCTGACTTTTTTCTTCCGGTGAAGTCCCGGTGCCTTCACGTTGTACAGCGTGATCCTATGCACCCACTTATGAAACAGCTCCCGCAGTTCTTCAGCGCTGCTGCCCGGCCGACCTTGGTGCCCCTTTCGGAACAGCTCATCGACATCTCGCTGAATCTGGAGAAGCCCCTTCTGCCCTGAAGACCCGTCCTCCAAGTCCTTCTGAATCTGCACCTTCTCGGCCTGGAGTTGCTGGATCTTCTGTTGGGCCCGCCCCGCAACCAAGTCCCGGAAGGAATCGGTCAGGCTCGGGCTCTTGATTAGGAAGTCAGCAAGGTTCTCAGCCGCCTGCTGAACCTCCGCGTCGATCTCCGCCATTCGCCTCGCATGTCCGGCCGTGGAGTGTTCAACCACCTTCCACTTCTCCCAAAAGACCTGGTCATTTCGAACCTCGTCAAGCTTCTCTTCCAGCAACAGCAGCACCAGTTCATGCAGGTAGTCGGACCGGACATTCTCCTGATCACAGAAGGCCTTACCCTTCCGGAACTTGTTCGCACACGTATAGTACTGATATCCCTTTTCCAAGTTCCGCCCATGGTGGATCAGCGGGCCGCCGCAGTGGCCGCATACGACGATCCCGGTTAGGGGATACCGCGCGTTCGGCGGCTGCCGATTCTTTGGATCGGCAAGCTTCCGCTGCCTCAACTGCTCCTGCACCTTCTCAAACAGCTCCCGTGAGATCATCGCATGATGCGCATCGGGAACGACGATCGCCTCGTCCTCAGGAGCCAACTCCAGGGTCCGCCTCTTCTTTCCAAACAAGTAGCCGCCGGACTTGGACGTCTCCAACGTCCGGGTGTACCGGTAGTTGTGGATGCCAGAGACGAGGTCCCCCACGTACGCCCGGCGGGTCAGGATCCGCTGGATTGCCGTTATTGTCCATGTGCGCGGGTCGAGGTGTGCCCACTTACGCGTCTCGTTGAGGTGGTGGGCGATCCAGACGGGCCCTTTGCCGTCAGCCGCCAGATAGAAGATATCCTCCACCACCTGAATCAGCTTCTCGATTGGCTCTAGTCGCTTGGTGGTTGGGTTGTACCGGAACCCATAAGGCGGGATGCCGCCCTTCCACTCCCCCTTCTTCATCTTCTCCCGCATGCCGATCTTCACGGAGATAGACTTCTTGTCCGACTCCAGGCGGGCCAGGAAACTGTGAACATGGAAGATGGCCATGGCTCCACCCTTTTCCCTGGAGTCGAACCCCTCCTCCAGGGACTTGACGCGGACCCCCTTGCCATCCAACCACTCGAAGAACATTTTCGCCTCGGCGTCGTCGCGGTTGAAGCGCGAGAGCCCCTTAATGAACAGGCACCGGACCTCGCGGCGCTCAACCGCCTGGATGAATCGCTTGACAGCCGGACGCTCCAGAATCGACTCCTTCCATGCGGACACACCATCATCCACGAAGATGTGGTGCTGGAGGATCACAAAGCGCTCACCTGTCAATCCTCCGGCAAGGTGCTTGGCCCAGGCCTTGAGTGCCATGACCTGATGCTCGCATGTATCGCCCTGATGATCAGTCGACGCGCGAGCGATGATCGCGGCATTTACCGTATCCGGACCATGACTGAGTCGTGTAACCACCACAGTAGGGCCCTCCTCATGGGTGTGTGGTCACGTTACCGCCGCTCTCCCTGAGGAAGTCGAGTACTCACATCGATCGACTGCTGTACCGACATCGACTTGTGGTCGCGGCGTACCACTACCTGCCGCCCATGCTTCCGGTTGAGGAGGAGTGCAATAGTCTCGGCAGCAACGTCGCTAGCCGGCGCTTTGCCCATTGACTCGGTGATATGGAACATCCGCCGAAGCTCCTCCAGCCGCTTCTGTCTCACCATGTCCAACGACAGCAGGCCTCCTCTCGAAGGTGTGTGACATACCTATGCAGCGTTTCGTCGTGGACGACCCTGGTCTGGCCAGGATCCGCGAGGGTGCGACGGCCAACCTCTCGGGTCAGGCGGTAGGGGAGACTCCCACCGGGGATAGCCCATCACCCTGGTCATACTCCGCGTCTGCGCCCTGCAGACCACTAGGGCCGCTGAGTTTCCAACCGCTGTGTTCTCGCAGGGGTCTTTTTTCTTTTCACATGATCCTCTGGCCCCCTCCATGTACCGCCTACTATCAGTGACCCCTGGGGCCTTGGCTAGCATCTTGGTGCCATGAACTCCAATGGATGAAGCCGAAGGGTTCTGTTCATGCACTACGAAAGCAGTATGCACACCAAATTACCCGAACCAGAAGGAATCAATATTCACCGCAATAGCACATTTGCCCTCTTGAAATTTCCATACGATATGCGTAAGATATTCTCAGTAGTGTTTATCATCTGGCAACAACCTGAATCTGGGTGCCTTCACGCGAAGCTAGCTAGCGAGGGACGTGGATGCTCTAAGATAGTCAATGCATGGACAATAATACTTCACCAATTATTGTGTGATTGCGAAGGGGGTACTTGGTTATCCACCACGAGTGGTGAGCCGGACGAATCCGACCACCGACCAGTGCGGGTGAACATGGTTCATTAGCGGTTTGGCGGAAGGAGAACCCAAGTCTTGTGTGTCGAGGAGGTTCACGCATGATTCTACTTGAGTTAGCGCCTGGCTTCTCTGCGGACAGCATCAGGTCTCAGTTCCCAGAAGAGATGAGAGCATGTCGGGCTGTTTCGTATAGCGGCAGCAACTGGCTAGTCTGCCCTCAATCGGACTGGTTGGCACGCCACGTGAATGATAGGGTTGGTATCGCCCGGATCCTGGTGATCAGACTCCCTTACCCCGTGGCAAGTACCCAGTTTGCAAGTAAACGTACCCTGGTGAGAGTAGGGCCTGTCACTTTTGGCACAGGAGATCCCGTCCTCATTGCTGGCCCCTGCTCGGTTGAGAGCCAAGATCAGATGCTGACCGTTGCTGATCACCTGGCGAAGAATGGCTGTCAGATGCTCCGGGGCGGCGCCTTCAAGCCCAGGACCTCACCGTACAGCTTTCAGGGGCTTGGAAAGGCTGGGCTTGAACTGCTCGCTGAGGCGCGCCGGAAGACCGGGCTCCCCTTCGTTACCGAAGTGCTGAGCCCAGCAGATGTGGCTCTGGTATCCGAGTATGCTGATATGCTACAGATCGGCGCCCGTAACATGCAGAACTTCCCCTTGCTGCGTGAGGTCGGTCGCAGCGGAAAGCCGGTGTTGCTGAAGCGTGCCCCCTGGGCAGACCTCACGACGTGGCTGCAAGCGGCTGAGTACATCCTCGTGGAGGGCAACTTCCAGGTCGTACTGTGCGAGCGGGGAATCACCGCCAGCCAAGCATCTGACGGACCTCATCTGGATCTTAGCGGTGTACGCAAGCTCCGTAGCTTAACACACCTGCCGGTGATTGTCGATCCGAGCCACGGGTCAAAGGTTCGCGAACTCGTAATCCCTATGGCCGTGGCCGCGGCAACGCTCGGTGTCGACGGGTTGATGGTAGAGGTGCACGCCTCCCCCGACTTGGCGCTCAGCGATGGCGACCAGTCCCTCCGGTTGAGCGACTTCGATGACCTGATCTCTCTGCTCAGCCACCTGCGCGACTGGCAGACCCATAAAGCACTCGTGGGGTGACGGCATGAAACGCATCTACTGGATCTTTCCTGACCGCAGCTCCTCCCGTCAGAGGGACTGGGAATGGAAGTATTTCTGGGAGAAATACCGGGAGATCGCCTGGGCAGCGGGCCTAAAAATGGACGTAGTAAGCGCAGAAGCTCTTGAGATCATCTACAAGGCGGACGGCACTACCCTGACGCTGGTGAACGGTCAGGAAGTCCGGCCGGAAGACACGATTTTCGTCACCGAACTGCCCACCTTCCCGCACCAGCACCAGGAAACCCTGCGCTCTGTGACGCTCTTCTGGAACCTGAAGGGGTTGGGCTTCTACTTGCCCATTCCGCCAGACCTCTCGATCATCATGAACGACAAGATGAGTACCTACCTGTTCTTCCAGCGAAGCGCCCTTCCCGTCCTGCCCAGCATTCGCATCCAGACTGGAAGAGATCTTGATGACCACGATCTGTTGACACTGCTCACCGACTTCTCGTTCCCCCTGGTGGTCAAACCCGCCAGTTGGGGCGGCGGCCTCGGGATTAACATCGCCCGCAGTCTCTCAGACCTGCGTGGTCTGCTAGGGCTGGCGAGTGGATCCGAGGGAGCCATGATTGTGCAACCGGCCCTAATCCCCGAAACACTTACGGATTTCCGAGTCTATTTCATCGACAGTCTTCCCCACACGGTGCTGGCCCGCCGCCCGCAATCCGGCGAGGTGATCGCCAATCTGTCACGGGGCGGCCGCACTGCAATTGAACCCCTTCCAGAAGGCCTCCACGAGTTGGCGGTAACAGCGGGTGAACTGATCAACCTCCCCTACTGCTGCATTGACTTCCTGTCAGATGGGGAACGCTTCTGGCTTTCCGAAGTGGAACTGGACGGCGGTACCCCATACGTGCACCGCGAAGCGTCTCGCGAACTCCTGAAGGCTCGCTTCCAAGCGTACGCCCGTGCACATGACGCCTGGCTTCGTGACCGTAGCGTTCTAAGTTAGGGAGCCATCAATAATCGAACTGGAGGTCGATTACGATGCTACTGAGCAGGCCCGATGCGATGGCAGCGTTCACGTCCGCCCAGCAGGAACTTGCGTTCCTCGAGAGCCAACGCTTTTCGCCGGACGCTGTGGCCGGCGTACAAGAGGCAAAACTGAAAGCTCTGTGGGCTCGGGCCGTTCGCACACCGTATTATGAGTCACTCGCGGGCACCTCGCCCGAGCAATTTCACCTGCTGCCGATTACGCCAAAGGCCGTGGTTAAGAGCCGACCCGAACTGTTTCGTGTCGAGGATGGAGAGGAACCCCTAAAGTACTACGAAACCTCCGGCACTACTGGCGCTCCGACTAGCACCCCGCGGGTCGCCGCCGATATCGTCTGGAACACCATCTCGGTTGCCAGCGGATGGAAGCGGGTCCTCCGTCCCGAGGACCGGGTCATTATGCTTCTCCCCTCTGATCTGGCACCGATTGGGGATCTAGTCTCGAATGTATGCGAGTACCTTGGCGTCTGCCTGGTGCGCTGCTATCCCTTCGCCATGGGAATCTGCGATTGGGACCGTATCCAGCAGGTGTTCGAACGATACCAACCAACCTGCCTCTTTGCGTCGCCGGGTGTGATCATCCAGTTCATGCGGACTTTGAAACAGCGTGGGAAGTTCGAGAGTGCTCGCCAGTCAGTCACAAAGCTGATGCTGATGGGCGAGGTCCTTACCCCGAGCCTCCGTCAGATGCTAGCTCAGACATGGGAAGCCCAGGCCTACGACGCAAGCTACGGTAGCACCGAGACGGGTACGATCGCGACGACGTGCGAGCATGGGCACCTGCACATCATCACCCATAGCTACGTGCTGGAGATCGAGGCCAGTGACGGGTTGGTGCCGCTGGCGCCCGACCAGAAGGGGGACCTGGTGGTTACCCCCCTGAATAACTACGCCCGGCCAATGCTCCGGTACGGCATGGGCGATGTGGTTCAGGTCTACAGCCCCGATTTGTGCGCGTGCGGTTCCGCACAGCCCGTCCTGAGAGTGATGGGCCGTAAGGCGGAGACGGTGGAGATCCAGGGGGTTCCCCTTGACGTAGGGACGGTGGAGCGAGTGATCTATGCCGCACCGGGCATAACGGGCTACCTAATAGAAGTAACCACCAGCGGAAACCGAGCGCGCCTCTTGCTCGAGAAAGATATCGACTTCCCCGAGGATGACGGAGCCATCCGTACGGCATGGCTGCATCAGGAGTTCTCCGCAATTGGCATCAACTGGGACGAAGTCCTGCTGCTCAGCCAGTTGCCCGCGATCACCAAGAGCAGCGCTGGCCAGAAGAACTGGAAGAAGACAAACATACGGGTGGTGCCAGATGATGCATCGGCTCTCCGCTAATGATGCTGTGCTTCCGCACATGACAAAAGATGGCGGCGCCAGCCAGGGTGTGGCCGACCTCTGGTGTACCTATGCTGCAACCCGTACCCTTACCTGGCTGAATGCGGCACCGACTGACCCGACGGGCTGCGCTGCCTTTTTGCTGAGCTGCAGAAACGGTGACGGGGGCTACGGTTGGCGAGGCGGCTTGCGGTCCGACATGTGGGCGACCTACTACTGCACCCAGACCCTCAAAGATCTGGGGGTGGAGATTCCCTATCAGGAGCAACTTGCGGCCTGGCTGGACAAGCTCCGCTCGCCCGAGGGGGGCTTCCGGATGACCCCTGGTCAACCTGCTGACATCTGGGCGACTTACTATGCCGTCCGGACATATCGGGAAATCCTGGGGAGTACACCCCCGGATTCTGCCGCTGTTATGCGCTGGCTTGCATCGCTCCAACTTCCCAATGGTGGCCTGGGGTGGGCCCCTGGATCACGCACGGCCGACACGCGGGCTGGCTACTATGGTGCGTTGGCTTGGCATTACTTGCAGATACCCTGGCAGCAAGACTCGGGGTGGGATACGGCTAGACTGGTGGCTTGGATGCAAGGGCGTCAGATGCGCCAGGGTGGTTTCGTCTTCCACGAAGGACAGACGGAACCATGTCTCTGGGCCACCTTCCGGGCGGTGCGAGCGCTAACCGCCCTTGGGGGCAAGCCAGCAGACGAGTCTACCTGCCAGAGTTGGATCAAAGACCGCCTGCTCCCAGAATCAGGATTCAGCCGTTGGGAGGGCTATCCGATCGCTGATGTGTGGGCCTGCTTCTCCGCCGTCGGATCGTTGGAGGCCCTGAATCATCCGCTTGACAAGCCGGAGAAGGAGCAGGTGGCCGGCTTTCTGCGTTCGTGTCAGCTGCCCAACACGGGCTTCACGTATCGGGAGCCCGAGCAGGCGGGGGATGGACTGGCCACAGCGGCCACCCTCATGGTCGGAGTATCAGGGAACCGGACAATCCCTGAGCGGCAGCAGTTGGCCTCCTGGCTCCAGCGTGCGCATATGCCCTATGAAGGCGGTGTGATGTACATGCCGGCTCGGGGGGCCGAGGTTCGGAGCACCCTCTGGGCCCTCGCCGCGCTCTCGCTCGTCGGTGGACCTCCCCTTGATCCAGAACGCCTGGCCCGATGGTTTGCGACGATGCAGAACCCAGACGGTGGCTTCGGCTACTGGCAGGGGCGTGGGTCGGACATGACGGCCACCACCTCAGCTCTGGAGTGCCTCTTCCACCTAGGACCGGAAAGCTGGGTCCACGTGGATCGTCAGGCTGCGGCCGGGTTTGTTATCAGCTGCATGGGAGAAGCGGGGGTCCGTTTCGCGCCTGGTGGGGAGTTCTCCGTGACCACCACTTGCATGGGCGCCCGGGCACTACACCTGACTGGCGAATCGGCGATGGCGGGAGCTTTAGTCCCACTCATCCTGGGTCACCGCAGTCGCCTAGGAGGCTACGGGATAAAGCCAGGAGGTTTCCCTGACCTAATCTCAACATATCAGGCTGTGCTAACTCTTCAGGTGCTGAGCGAGCCCTGGGACGCCCCTGACCTGCTTCGCTTTCTCGACAGGGTCCGCACGCCTAAGGGCGGCTTCTCCTGGTCGCCATTTAGTCGAGAGGAAAGCGGTCCGCTGGCAACATGCCTGGGCTACCTGCTTGAGGAAGCCGCCACCGCTTCGGAGGCAGGTCGCGAGTTCACCCTGCCCCGACTCAACCTGTGAGGGAGGTGGGAGCTGTGCCAACTACGGTCATCGAGACGAACATCAGTGCACCCCCGTTCCAGCGACGTGTGGCCAAAGCGGTCGCCTTCTGCCTGCAGAAGCAGGGCGTCCCGATCAACCACAGTATCGTAAAGTTCAACCTAAGGGAACCGTCACACGTCTTTAGCGGCCCCTATCCGTTCGATCGTTTCCCTGGTGGTGTGATAAAACCGGATTCGTTTGCCTTTGTGGAGTGCTATATTGACCGAACACGGACGACCCAGTTCCGGTCAGAGCTGGTCCGCACGATCGTACAGGCGATGCAGCCGGAGATCACACCGGCGTTCATCTATATCAGCTTTCGACCCGTTGATCCACTGGACTATGTCAACGGGACCGCCATTTCGAGTGGGCGCATCGCAGGTGGACCGATACCGATCAAGCTAGGCGAAAGGACTGAACAGACTTGAACGATGCCACTGAATTGCGACATGTCCGAGAGTTGGTCAGCCGACTGCTGGGTCAGCCGCTAGATTCGAGCACAGACGCCAGCCCCCTGCGCGAAGTCGCCTCTCGCTGGGACAGCTCCACGGTAATGGAGATCGTAGTAGCGATCGAGGAATCATTCGGCATCACCATCGACCTAGTGGAAGATGATCTGAGCCAGACCTTCTCCTCCGTGGCCGAAATAGGACGCCTTGTCCAGCGAAAGTTGAACGATCAAGAAGCGCTGAGGCGTTGGGGGAGTGGCGCTTGAGCCTTGCCAAACCCTTAGGCGAAATTCCGCCAGAGGAACTCTGGCAAGGATTGCTCCGTGGGCCCGCGGGGCAGCCCTGTTCAGGCGGCCAAGCGGAATCCGATAGCCAACTCTCAGGCGACGTTGACAACCACGATCCGGGTCTTTGGACACGAAAGTGGCACATCGCGTGGGACCGGCATATCCCTTGGGAGAATGGGGCCATCGGATCGTGCCGATGGTTCAGCTTTCGAACCTCCGGCCACACCGGTACCCCTGTGCTCTGGTTCCGTACCATGGCTCAACTGCGTGCCGAAGTAACCTGGCTGATGCGTCTCCTTGAGGCCGGTCAGGCGGACGGCGTGATCAGCTTTGTGCCGGGATACCACTTATATGGCTTCCTCCACACGGTGCTGCTTCCTGCCATGGCCAGACTTCCCGTCTGGTACCTGCCACTCTCCTGGGAGGGCGGGGGGCTCCCGGATGGCCCTAGAAGGCCCATCTTGGTCACAACCCCCGCGGCGCTGACATACCTCGATAGGCTGCCGGACCTGCGGAGCCTCTATGACCGAATACTACTGGTCCATAGCACCGCCCTGCTCCCACCCGTTGGGCTTCGACTGCTAGATCGTTATCCGGGAGAACTATCGTTGATAGAGATCTTTGGCTCCACCGAGACAGGCGGAATCGCCTTTCGTAGACCGCACCACCTGGACGACCCCTGGGAACTGGCTCCCGATGTACGCTTTTGTGAACCCATTGTGCAAAATCGGGAACTGCCGCTGGTGGTGAAAAGCCCCCGCGTGGCGTACAGCGCTTCGCGGGAAGCGGTCCATCAGTGGCAGACCGGCGATGACGTTATCATCATCACCGAGCGCCAGTTTCGTTTCATAGGTCGGAGGAACGGCCTCGTCAAGGTGAACGGGCGACGCCTCTACCCCGAGGCCCTAGAAGCCGGTCTACGCGAGGTCATTCCCTGTAGGGACCTAGCCTGCCTGCCCATCCGAGACGACCTGCGCGGCGAGCACTTCGAACTGGTCGTGGTACCAGACCCAGCCCAACCGCTCGAACCGAGCCAGGTTCAGACTACCTGCGCCGCACTCCTCGGCTCGTCCAACGTTCCAAGGCGGATTCGGTTTGTCTCCGCGTTGGAACGCACCGCTCTCGGCAAACTGCGACATTCAGAAGGAGCGATAAGATGAACGCGCCGGAGCGCAGAATTCTTGAGCGGCTGATCGAGCGAGCACGACGCCTACCGCATTTTCGCAGGAAGTACGCAGCGCTTCCCCCAATAATTGCACCTGAGACGTTTGGCTCGATCCCCCTGATGGACAAGCAAGACCTGGCAGCAGTTCTTCCCGAACTGCGTGTGGCTGAACAACTCCAGGGGTACTTGTTCGGCAGCGGAGGCACCATGGGATCCCCCAAACTGAGCCTGATCCCGTCGCACATGTTCGTCGGTGACATTCTGAAGCACTGGTCGCCCCTGACCACCGACGACATCCTGTGCAACATGTTCGCGCCGGGCAAGCTTTGGTCTGCCCACTACTTCTACAACCAGGTGGGCACCAAGACGGTGCGGGAGACGATCGCGCTTGGGGCAATTGACCGCGGCGAAATGCTGGGGTGGTTAGACTTCCTCGAAGACCAGCATGTGACGGCCATCGCGGCTACACCGTCGACGCTCAAACTCCTCTGCCGAACCTCGCTGGAGCACGGAAGAAGCCTAGGCTTCATCCGCAAACTTCTCTGGGTGGGCGAGTCATTCGATTCCGAACTGCAGAACCTTGCTGCGCAGGCCCTGCCGTACGTGGAACTCTGGGGGCTTTACGGATCGACCGAGACCTGGGTGATCGGGTACAACGGGCCTAACTGCTCCGTCGATACCTTTCACTCCCTACCGTATCAACACGTAGAGGTCGATCAGAACCATGGCATCGTCGTCACAACCACGCACCCAGACTGCATGAACCTTCTCATCCGCTACAAGACGGACGACATGGCTTCGCACGCCCAGTGCCGCTGTGGGCGGCCTGGGCTGCAGGTTCACGGCCGCATGGGATCAAGCATCAAGTTTCGTGGTGCCCTGGTAACGCCCGAGGATCTGATCCAACTAGCTCGGAACCTGCCGGATGCCGGCGTCCGAGAGGCCCAGGTTGCCGTCATTCGAAGCCCGAACCAGCTTGAGCGGATGGAAGTCCGGGTTATCCTGACCCAAAAAGAAGCCGTAGTCTGCGACCGAATTCGGGCCCGCCTGCTTGAGTACAGCATCGACCTGAAGAATCTGTTCGACGGCGACCCGAGTGGCCTTCAGATCGTGCCCGTCGACGCCTTGCAGGTTAACGAGCGCACACACAAGCAGCCAGCTCTGGTTTGGGAGGACGAAGAATGAACAAGACGCCCCTCTCGCTTTCTGAGCGTGACCGAATGCTCCAGTCACGGGAGCTACGTTTGTCTGAGTGGTTGGTCCAAGTGGATGAGCAGATTCGAACGGAAGATCCCTGGTGCAAGGCGTTCATCGACTGGCGACTAGTGACAGTTCCCGCAGACTCAGATCAGTCCCCGGTGACCGTTACATACAAGGATATTATTGACGTCGCCGGATTTCCCACTCGCCTTGGCAATCCGTACGGTTACCGCCGATATCCCTCGGAGTCCGCCTGGATCGCCAGGGCGCTGGCCCGGCGCCATACAGTGACCCTCGGTAAGGTTGCGACGACCGAGTGCGGAATCGGGGCAACGACGCCCTGTATCAATCCGCTCTATCCTCACTTTAGTCCGAGCGGCTCCAGCACGGGCTCTGCCGTCTCGGTGGCGGCGGGTTTCTGCGATCTGTCGGTCGGGACGGACACGGGTGGCTCCACTCGATGGCCGGCGGGCAGCTGCGGTGTGGTCGGCATGCGGCTTACTCCCCGGCCGGAGTTTGCTGCCGGCATTCTTCCCGTCTCGCCCCACATGGACTCCATCGGTCTGGTGACCCGGACCTCTCATGATCTCGGGTACATGTGGGAGCGGGAGCGACTGGGGGACCTTCTCGTCTCGGGAGGGAGTTCTGCAGCCCAGCAGCCCGGCACCATTCGCTTCGGCCTAGTAGCGAACGTGTTGGATGGGCCCTGCGACCCGGAGATTTTGCGGGCGCTGGCCACGGTTGTAACCGCCCTGCGCTATGAAGGTCTGACCGTTACGGAGACCCGTTTGGCATGGTGGCAATACCGAGAAATCGCTTGGCATCTGCTGTGGCGCGAGGTGTATGACGTTCATAAGCCCTTTGGGTCAGCCCATTCGTTCCGCTACGAACAGACAACCACTGAGATCATCGACGTAGGCGGGCAGGTCACGGATGCACAGTACGCCAAGTTGCTCCTCGATCAGAAGCGGGTGATGACCCAAGCCCAGCACGACCTCACCGACGGGGTGGCCGACGTACTATTGCTGCCTCTTGATCCCGAACTTCCCTGGGATCGGCGAGTGCCGCCTCCCGAGACGCCCGCTGTTTTTCCGGCGGTTCCCGAGCCAGGCTACACGATCGCGGCCAGCTTCGCCGGTATTCCGGCGCTGACGCTCCCGATGGGGCAGTCGGCCTCTGGTGCCCCTATTGGCCTGCAGCTTTGGGCACGGCATGGGGCAGATACGCTGCTGATCCAGGCTGGCATGCTGATCGAGTCGATCATGAGGCGGGCCTTGCACGATTCCGACCCCATAGGAAAGGAACTGTGAGATCTATGCATGTGCCGGAACCTAACGCCAAACCCCAAACAACGGCCCCGTTTCTCAAGCTATGGTTGCCGAGTTTCCTAATTTTCATATCTTACGGCCTGAATGTATTCGGGCTGAACTGGTCTATCGCCCGTTCGCCGGGCGGCGGGGGCCTGCTGGGCGTTACCGTCGGGCTGTCCAGCATGGCATCCACGGTTACGGTGGTCATACTGGCTGGTCTGATCGACCGAATGAGCCGCTCGGGGTTCCTCCTGCGCATCCAAGGGATTCTTGCCCTGGCCTTCGCAGCCCTAGCAGTGAGCTACCTCGGAGGCAGCAGCGCAGTGGCGTTCGTCATGCTGTCGGCTGCCACGTACCTGCTAATCGAGAGCACAAACGCCCTTTACCAAGCCGGGCTAGAGACGACTGCGGCCGACCTCGCCCCGTCCGCCTGGCCTTCCAGCCGGACTGCCTCGCTGCTTCAGCTTCAGGCCCAGGTAGCCCGGCTGGCTGCCCCCCTGCTCGGCGGTACCCTGGTCGCCTTGGGCCTACTATGGCTGTTGCCAGTCCTCGGTGGCCTGGCGGTCCTCATCACGTCTATGCTGCTCTGGCTCTGGCGGGACGTAGTCCGGGATACCCAGCCTGCTATCCAGACGGAGAATGCCGGAGGCATCAGGCCGGACATGATCCTCCGCAATACGTGGAGCGACGCTAAGGTGGGCGTGGTTTGGATCAAAGAACAACCAACTCTGCTTTTCATGCTGGCTATCGGCATCGCCGGCAACCTAATCGTCTTCCCCTTTTTCTCCCTATTGCCAGCCTTTCTCACCGAGATGGGCTTCGGCAACGACGCGATTCTGTACGGTCGTATCTCCAGCGTATACGGTGCCGGTATGCTCACCACCACCGCGCTCTTCGTCCCGTACGCCAAGAAAATCAAGCACCCGGAACGGGTGGTCGGCGTGGCCGCTCTGCTAATCTGCGCCGTTCTCGGCCTCATGAGCACTCTACGAAGTCCCTGGTCACTAATCCTGTCAAGCGGCCTCGTCGGTGTACTGTTCATGGTCCTTGTGGCCGTGGCCGGTGGCACGTGGCTCGACCTCACTCCATCGTCAGTTCGGGTACGGGTCTTCAGTCTCAGGCGGCTCGTTACCTTCGCCAGCATCCCGCTCGGAAGCAGCCTGATGGGGCTGGGAGGAGCAGCGATGGGGTATACCGCATTCCTGTGGGTTCTACTCGGAGTGGCGGTGGCCATGATTCTCTTCACCTGGCTCTTCTTTCGCAGGGGCCAACATTCGGCACAGGGGGTATCTGCACGGTGAGCAGAGCTAAGCGAGTTATTGTCATTACCGGAGGAAGCAGCGGAATCGGTAAGGCCGTCGCCGCGGCCTTTGCCGCCGACTCAGACGTGGCCATTCTCGGGCGTGATGACGCCCGGCTCCAGGTTGCTGTACGGGAACTGGGCGGTGAGGTCATGCCTATTCGAACAGACGTGTCCAGGCTAGATGATGTTCGGAGGGCCGTTGAGGAGATTGTCGGCCGCTTTGGCAAGATCGACGTGCTCGTCAACAATGCGGGGTTCATCGAAGGCGTCCATACTGACATGGACCTCGGCGAGGCCGAAGCCCTGTGGGATACGGTCCTGGACGCAAACCTGAAAGGCAGCTTCCTCATGGCCGCCGCTGCAGCCAGGCACATGGCCTACCCCGGTGGACGGATTATCAACATCAGTTCTATTGCTGCGTTCACGGGCGGTAGCCGTCCGGGCGCTGTCGCCTATGCGGCCGCCAAGGCCGGGCTGATTGGCATGACCTACGGTTTAGCGCGAGAACTGAGCCCCAGGGGCATAACGGTCAACGCCATCGCCCCCGGCTTCATTGCAGATACGGGCTTTACCGGCGGCTGGCCCGACACGAGAATCAGGGAGATTATCTCACAGACGCCGATGGGTCGGCCAGGCCGAGCCGATGACATCGCTTCGGCCACACGGTTCCTCGCTTCCGCAGAAGCCTCGTTCATCACAGGTGAAGTCCTGAACGTCAACGGCGGGTGGTTGTTTGGCCGGTAGTAGCTACCCTCGATGCGAGAGGAGGAGCATGAGTGAATCAGCTTACCGAACGCTTTAGCGCTTGGGTCTGCCGTAACCCGGATCGGGCGAATGCCGCACACGTAGAGATGGGCGAGACCGTTCAGCGAGCGGGGCTTCTACCGGTGGATCAGCAGATCCTAGCGCATCCTGTCTTTCTGACAGGCCCGCAGGTGGCTGCTCTGGAGACCGACATCAGCCAGCTATTTCAGGTCATAATGCAGGTGCCGGATCGCTTATTCGGGGGCGATGTGCGGGCGATGTGTAGACGGCTGGGCTTCGGGCCAGTTGAGACGGCCGCAATTGAGGCTACCTGGGAGGATCATCTGGTGCTGCTAGGTCGTGCCGATATGTACGAGGCAGCCGATGGCTTCAAGCTTTTAGAGTTTAACGTACATAGCAGCACCGGCGGGATCTCGAACAGCGACTTCCTCCGGACCCTGCTCCGGATTCCCTTCTATCGCGAGTTCGTCGAAGAAGAGGGGCTGACCTATACCGACACGATGGAAGGTGTCGCTACAGAGCTATGGAGGGCCGCACGGCAGCGCGGGCTGGGAGGACGACCCACCATTGCGGTGATTGACTGGCATACCTCCTACGCCAAGTTGGCGGACATGATGTCGTGGTTCAGCCACAGGCTTACCGAGTACGGGTTTGATGCATTCCCCTGTCACATTCGCCAAGTGGAGTGTCGGGACGGCTTCCTCTACCGCGGAGACCGCCGGATCGACATCCTCTACCGGACCTTCGTAATTGACGACCTGAAGGAGAGTCCGGAAGACCTTCAGCCCGTACTGGAGGCCTACCGGAATGGGAATCTGTTATTGGCGATGACCTTTGCCGCCGAACTGGTAGGAAACAAGGGCACGCTGGCCCTGCTGTCTGAGGCTACCGAGCACGAAACCTTGCAGCCCAAAGAGCACGAGCTGATTAGGCGCTACGTCCCCTGGACACGCTTCGTCGAGAGTGGCACGACCCGACGGCACGGAGAGGAGCACGACATGACCCGTCTACTCGTTGAGAGGCAGGCGGACTTCATTTTGAAGCCCGTGGTCGGCTATGCCGGGCATGGTGTCACGCCAGGATGGGTAACAAGTGCCGAGGACTGGCGGCACTTGGTGGAGCAGGCCCTGTCGGGTCCGATTCGATATGTGGTACAGGATCGGGTCATCCCACGCACAGAATGGCTGCCCCGCCTTGGCGTTTCTGGGATCTCCTGGGGAGAGACGGCCATCAACTGGGGCGTCTTCGTCGCCCGAGATCAGTACAACGGCGTATACATCCGCGGCGGGTTCGGGGAAGGGGAAGCGGTCATCAACGTCGCGCAGGGCGCTGCCTGGGGCGGCTGCTTTCACAGCCCCCGTCCAGTGCAGTAGTCGGTCATGAACGTGCGGCCGCCTGGGGCGCTCTCGCCCGATGTGACCCGATGCGCGCAGCGGTGGGCTGCCCCCCTTCATCGCCTGTCTAGCCAACACGTAGTCCGGGGTCATAAGGTCACCCAGCGCTTCCCCAGAGCATCCGCAAGCCCTGAGACCCGCACCTATCTAGGCGTCAGTAGTTGGTCACGAAAATACACGGCAGCAAACGCTACCGTGTACCGCGTCTATGAGTACGCCGTCCCCGTGACCACCGTGGCGACGGTGCCCTCGGCCTACCCGACCACCGCCGGCCTCCCGGGTATCGCGGCCTATCCCGCCGGGGGCTGGGGATGCATCTAGTTGCCCAGGCTTCCTCCTCTGCGCAGATCACCCCGGCAAGGCTGCCGGGGTGATCTGCGGATCAAAGGCTCTAGCTGATCATCTCAAGGAAGCTACGGCAGTTCGCCACCAGATCCGGCCCCTGCTTGAAGAGGCCCCCGCCGATCAGGAAGATCACGTCGCGGCCGTAGACATCGTACATCTCGGGGACCCGCTCCAGCGACATGCCGCCGCCGGGTGCCGGGAAGATCGGCTTCGTATGACCCATGGGGACGATGCTGCCCGCAGCGATCGAGGCGCACTCCTCCTTGGAGAAGGAGAAGCGGCCGCCCCAGTTCGGGTAGACCGTGGCGTCGGCACCGGCCAGCCGCATGATCTGGCCGAAGAGGGCGTAGTGGGAG
The DNA here is from genome assembly GCA_041690255.1 of Symbiobacteriaceae bacterium. GTDB lineage: Bacteria > Bacillota > Sulfobacillia > Symbiobacteriales > Symbiobacteriaceae > JAWLHU01. Next base: position 216,910 of record JAWLHU010000006.1, on the reverse strand, counting down.
ATCCCGTTATCGGGGTGGGTGACGAACGGGCCGAGGAAGGCCGGATGGCTCATGATCGGCAGCCCGATCTGGTCATCTTCAGCGAGGAGGCGCATGGTATCCAGCCCGGCCAGGCCCGGCGAGACCAGGAGGCCCCCGGCACCCAACTCCTTGGCCAGCCGCCCATACCGGACGATCCGGTCCGCCGGGGCGGTCACGTTCGGCATGTAGATCGCCTTCCGTCCGGTCTCCCGGTTCGCCCGCTCCACCGCCGCGGCGCACTTGGCCACCCGGTCCATATAGGGCGATGTGACCTGATCGGCCAGGCCATGGTCATCCTTAATGATATCAATGCCGCCCAGGGCGAACCGGTAGGCCAGGTCGGCCAACTGATCGGCTGAGAGCCCCTGTGGCTTCAGAGCCGTGCAGAGCAGCGGGCGCTCCGGTACGTTCACGTGCTCCCGCAGGCCGGCCACGCCGAAGCGCGGCCCCTGGAACAACCCCAGGATCGAGTCAGGCAGGTCGAGCGACTCCACCCGAATCCCCGGCTTGATAGAGGAGTTGCCGAAGATCACGTTCAGCAGTTGGAGCAACTCGCCCCCGGCCGACTCCACAGCGTAGGAGATGCGGCAGAGCCAGCGCCCCTCGCCGGCGGGCTCCACCTGCTCGATCCGGCCGACGATCGCCTCCTGGATCGAAGGTGGGGTCAGTTCGTAGGGGAACTCCACCGTCTGCTCCACGGCGACATCGAACGCCTTCTGCCGGGCCTCTGCCTCGCTCGCCCCGGTAATCCGGTAGATGACGGCGAACCGCTCGCCGGAGAGGTTCAGCTTCGGGTTAGGCAGCATTACAACGCCTCCGCCTTCGCCTCGGAGTGGACCGCCACCAGGCGGACCGCCTTGAGGTCGCTCTCGCTGATCCCGAACTCCCGGCCCAGCAATCTGGAGACCTCGCCGACCAGGGCCATGGCATCCAGCCCGTACTCCTTCATAAGATACGGCTTGGAGGCACCGTGGGCGAAGGTATCCCTCAGGCCGATACGGACCAGCTTGCGCCCCACGCCATTCTCGGCCATCACCTCGGCGACGGCGGAGCCCAGGCCGCCAATAATCGTATGGTTCTCCATGGTGATCACGCCGTACCTCGCCTTGGCGACCGCCTCCAGCACCTGTGGATCGGTGAACGGCTTCAGGGTCGATACGTGCAGGTGCTCGATGGAGACACCCTTCTCCTTCAGGATGCTGGTCGCCCGCATGGCCTCCTCGGTGCAGATGCCCGATGTGATCAGGGCGATGTCGGTCCCGCGGGAGAGTACCCGGGCCCGGTTGAAGATCATCGGCTCGTCGGCATCGAACAGGCGGGGGATCTCGCCCCGGAGCATCCGGACATAGACCGGCCCGTCAATCGCCTGGGCCACATCCAGCACCGACTCCACATCGGTCGCATCGCCGGTTTCGAGGATGGTCATATTGGGCAGGGTCCGCATGACGGCCACATCTTCAATCGCCTGATGCGTCGCACCCCCAGGCGTCATGATCCCCGGCAGGAAGCCGATCATGCGCACGGGGACGTTCGGATAGGCCACCGACATGGCGATCTGGTCCAGCGCCCGCCGGTAGATGAAGACAGCGAAGGTGTGAATGTAGGGGAAGAAGCCCTCGCGGGCCATGCCGCCCGCCATGGAGAGCATGTTCTGCTCGGTCAGCCCCATGGAGAAGAAGCGGTCGGGGTAGGTATCGCGGAAGAGGTCGGCCTCGCACGAGGAGGTCAGGTCAGCGGAGAAGAGGACAATCTCGGGCTTATCCGCCGCCCACTTGACAATGTTCTTGGCGTGGACCTTGGTTAAGACTTCCATGGTTAGCCCTCCTCCTGCATCTCTTGGAGGTACTGGGCATACTTCGCCTTCTCCTCCGGGTTCTTGAAGCGCAGGTAGTGGAGCTTAGGGGCGTTGGCCCGCAGGAGCTCCATCTCCTTGCAGGGGTCGGTGTAGCAGAGGACGACAAGGGGCTTGCCCGCGTGCTCCACCTCCGCAGCGGCGGCGAGGGCATCCAGGTCGTGACCGTCCACGGCGATCACCTTGGCGCCGAAGGCCTCCAGCTTCGCCGCCAGGTCGCCCATCTCCATGACATCGCACATGGCGCCGTCGCAACACTGGCGGTTCACATCCACATAGATGCCGACCCGGTCGAGCTTCTGCCACGCAAGGATCTGCATGGCCTCCCAGGTCTGCCCCTCATGGAACTCGCCGTCGGACATGTAGACCCAGGTCCGGCCCGTCTCGCCCCGCAGCTTGCGGGCCAGTGCGACACCCATGGCCTGGGAGAGCCCCTGACCCAGGGAGCCGGTGGTCACCTCCATGCCCGGGGAGTGCTCGGCGCCGATCATCTCGACCGAGGCGCCGTCCTGATTGAACTGGGCCAGCCCTTCGGGGGCCATGCGGCCCGCCTCGATCAGGGCAGCGTAGAGGACCAGCCCGTAGTGGGCCGGGGACATGTAGAACCGGTCGAGGTGTGGCGCCCGCGGGCCGTTGTAGAGGGCACCGGTGAAGTACCCGGTGTTGCCGGGGGAAGGGACGCCCGGGAAGGGCTCCGGGATCATGGGGGCAGCGCCGGGGCCGAGGTTCATGATCCGGGCATAGAGGGCGGCAAAGGTCTCCGCCGACGAGCAGGCCTGGCTCAGGTACCCGCCGTTGTTGTTGATCGTGTGCTCCAGCACCCGGCGGCGAATCCCCCGGGCGATGCGCCGGGCCTGATCCCGCCAGTCGGCGGTCACGGGCGAGCTCGCTGTTGGGTTCATGGTCCTCTCTCCCTTGCGTGGCGTTACATGTCAAGCCGGAATGTACCATATGAAAAGGGCTGCGTCAACAGCGAAGCGCCCCCGGGCCCAGCACCACCGGACAGGCCATGGGAAAAGGGAGCGGACCCGCCCATCGTGTGGCGGGCCCACCCCCTTCCAGGGAGAGCGTGTGCGCGTCAGCTGCCGGTGGAATCCTTGCCGCTGCGGTCGTCGTCACCACTGGTATCGCCGGAACCGCTCTGATCCCACCAGCCCTCCTGCTTCTTCTCTTTCAACATCTGCATGACGATCGGCAGCCAATCATGCTTCTTCTTGCCTTCGCCATCGCTGATCAGGACGAGGACGAGGAGGAGCAGGAACTGGAACTGAGCCTGCAGTTGCGCCTGGAGCTGTGCCTGAAGCTGCGCCTGTGCCTGCGCCTGGGCCTGCAACTGTGCCTGCAACTGCGCCTGCAACTGCGCCTGGGCCTGAACCTGGGCCTGGAGCTGCGCCTGCAGCTGAGCCTGCACCTGCGCCTGAGCCTGAATCTGAGCCTGCAGCTGTGCCTGAACCTGGGCCTGGGCCTGGATCTGAGCCTGCAGCTGTGCCTGAACCTGGGCCTGGGCCTGAGCCTGAGCCTGAGCCTGAGCCATGACCTGGGACTCGGTCTCTGTGTCGACCTGTGACTGGACGTTTACCTGAACAACCCCACCACCGGTCTGAGCCGGAACGATAATCTCCCTGGGGACTCCGTTGACCACCTTGGGAGACGTCTCCTCCGTCGCGGAGCCATCTTCAGTCGTCACGCGAATGGCTTCGTCGCTCATGCTGTTCCCCCTATGGCGCTCATCGTTGTGGGAGCGGGCCCCAATCATCATGTTATGTCACCTCCTCGGCTCCGGTTCCTCCACGGGCAAGGGGCCGGTGCTGTTGCACCGGCCCCGTCTCATTGCGCTTCCGTCATACGAATCCCCCGTAGTACGAACGCTTCATCGTCCTCGGTCCCCGGAAAGAGAGGACCGGAATCGGTCCGCTCCGAGAGAATCACCCGGGGCAGGCACGTTTCACCCGGCAGCACCCGAAGGTTGTGGAGAAGGATGAACTGGGCCCCCTTCAGGCGAAGCCGCAGACCGTAAAACCCCGGTGGCAGGTCCCGAAACCGGAAGCAACCGTTCGCGTCGGTTCGACAGGTCGCAACGGGATGTTCGGCAATGGGACCGAAGAAGAGCTGGACCTCGCAGGAGACAACGGCGGCATTCCCCTCCTCGGTGCGCACCGATCCAGCCATTCCGCCAATGAGTCCAGCCGCCCTCGGCTCATTGTGAATGTGAACATGCAGGGTCTGATGGTTCTCCTGGGTGACCTGATTGCCAGGATGGGCTGTCGGCTCGGTTGTCATTCTGGGCTCTCCTCCCCTGCGTCGCCGTTGAGATCCGATTCATACCATCTTATGAAGAGGACAACCCGGGCGGACCTCTGACGCGAAAGACCCGGCCCCCCTGGAGCGGGGAGCCGGGACCAGCGGCGCTATCTGCCTGAGCGCTCCATGAGATCCAGGAGCCGCTTGACCACCGTCGCCGCCTCGGCACGGGTGGTCTGACCGCCGGGCACGAAGGTCGGGCCGGGGCGTCCGGTCATGAGGCTGAGGTCCACCATGGTCTGGACCGACTCCCATGCCCAGCCGGAGATCTGCTCCCTGTCCTGGAAACCGGAGATCCGGACACCGTTCGTCGTCACAACCGGGGTTATGGGGATCTGCAGCCGGAGGATCAGACGGTTCAGCACCGTCGCCATCTCCTGACGGGTGATTTGCGCATCGGGCCGGAAGGTGGCGTCGGGGTAGCCGACCATGAGGCCGGCCTTCATGACGCCGCCGATCTCACCCGCCAGTTCGTTGTCCTCGGGCACATCCTGGTAGCCCTTGGCCAACTGCGGCGCCCGCTCCAGGTTGAACGCTCGGGTGACCATGGAGGCGAACTGACCACGGGTGACCGGCACATCCGGTCCGAATGTGGTCGTCGTCAGGCCGTCGGCGAAGCCCCGGGCGGCCATCTGCTGGATCGTCTTGTAGGCCCAGTGGGTCGTGGGTACGTCGCTGAACTCGTGCTCGTAGGCCAGCACCACATACTTGGAGAGGTGCGACCGCTCCACCGAGATCGTCCCGTTCTCCCAGTCGACGAGACCGCCTACATACCGCCGGTCGATCGCCTGGCCCAGCTCATCTTCGATGATCTGGAAGATGCCCAGCAGGCTCGGGTTGGCCACCTTGCTCTTGTCAAACGTCAGGGTCAGCGTGAGCGGCACAGTCAGCGTGGAATGGCGCTCAATCCAGCCGTCGCCGTAGATGGTGGTCATGGTTACGTCCACCACCTCCGAGGCGATCTGCCACTCCGGGCGGTCAAGCTGGGCATGGACATCCTCCCGCGCCTGGGAGACGGGTTCGAAGAGGGTGATCACCTTGCCATCGGGCCCACCCTGGATCAGGGTTGCCAGGGTGGTGGGCGAGAGGGTGAGGCTGCCCAGGCTGCTCTGCACCGAGACGCTGGAGCCGGCCTGAATCGCCAGGCGGGCGCCGTCGGCGTGGACCACAGCGGCCTTCAGAGGCCGGTCCTCGCCGGTCGCCACCACCAGACTCGGGGTCTGGTAGCTCTTGAGGCCCATGACGACCTGGCCGAGGCTCTCCAACACCTCCTGCTCCCCTACGGTCGTCACTGCGATGCTCCCCGCCTCGGTAGGGACCAACAAAGACTCGGAAACCGCCAGCGCCGCCTCGTCGTTTCCAGGGCAACGGAGCGAGACGAGTCCCACCTGCTCCTTGCGGATCTCGCCACCCCGGCAGGTCATCTCCCCGGCGGAGGCGCTCGGGGTGGTGAAGCTCCCGGCGTACTCGGCCCGGTGGGTCCCGGAGACAGCGGCAATCCGGTACTTATAGGTCATGCCCGGTTCGAGTCCTTGCAGGGTCGCCGCGTGACTGCTCCCGCTGCCGGCCGGCAACCCTTCGGGATCCAGTTCTTCGGGGCCGAAGAAGACTTCGGCGCCAGCCCCAGCGCTGGTCTCAAAGCTGATCGATGCACGGTCAACATCTGCCAGGATGCGCACATTCTGAATGGCGAGCGGTGGCGCCTCGCGCGTAACCGTGATCGTGTAGACCTGCGACAGGCCGTTCTCGGCGGTGACCGTCACCAAGACCGTGTTCGTACCAGCCCTCAGATTGGTATTGCCCGTCACGGTGACCTTCGAGTGCCCGTCCCCGGGGGTGGCGGTCACCGTCACCTCAGTCACCTCGGGGGGGACGGTCGTCTTATAGCTTGCGATCTCCGGCTTGAAGGCCGGCTCAAGGAAGCCTGGCGAGATCGAGAGGTCGATCAGGTCGTTAATCGAGGACATCGCCCGGACAAACTCCACAATGTAGAGCTTTGAGACGCCCGTGTCAGGGGCGGTCACCTCGATCCGCACGGTTCCGCCCTCGCCCGTGAGGGGCAGGGAGTGCGAGACCTCGCCGTTCGGCACGGGAAGGCCGTTCACCATGATCATATTCACCGGATCCTGGGCCGTCGGGGTGACAAAGACCTCGGTGGCGTTCCGGTTGTAGACCGCCTTGTAGGTCACGGCAGACTCCTCGAAGACCGGCACCAACTGGCCAAGTGAGGTCTCCAGCGAGCTGAGGAAGACGTTGCTCACCCGCAGTTCGAACTCCGATGTGCTCGTGTCCGTCCCGTCGCTGACCGAGATGGTAATCGTCGTCGAGCCGGTCTGGAGTGCCGTCGGGTTCATGGTAATGTAACGATCCATGCCGGCACCGGCGAGGAAGATGTTCGCGTTGGGCACCAGGGACTGCTCGGAGGAGGTGGCACTGACAATCAGCGCAGTCGCCGCCGTCTCCACATCGGAGATGGTGAAGGCAATGGGAACGGTGGCAACCCCCATCTCCGTGCCCTGCAGCCCGACCTCAGAGATCACCGGCAGGTCGTTGACCGGATGGACGGTGATCGTGAAGCTCTGGGCCGTCGTCGTATCGACACCGCCGTTCTCTGTGCCGCCGTCGTCCTTGATCACCAAGGTGACGAGCGAACTGCCGAACTGATTCTCGGCCGAGGTGAAGGTGAGGGTCCCGTCCGGTGCGATCTGCGGGGGTGCCGCAAACAGCGCCGGGTTGTCGTGGGTGACCGTGAAGGAGACATGCTGCTCCGGCTCAAATGGGCCGGGTGAGATCGACTGGAGCCAGGCGCTGAAGGTCTGCGGCCCGGCGTCCTCATCCACCTCGATATCACTGCCCAGGACAAAGGAGGGCGGGTCATTGACCCCCTGGATCGTCAGGGTGAAGGGGACCGTTGTCGTATCGGTACCATCGGAGACGTGAATGAAGATCGTCACCGGACCCGTCCGGTCGAGAGCGGGGGTCACGTAGACCGTGCGGTCCGCCCCCGCCCCACCCAGGTGGATGTTGGCCGTGGGCACGATCGCCGGATCAGAGGAGGTCGCGGTCACCGCCAGGTCCGTGGCGGCTGTCTCTATATCGGCGATGGTGAAGGCGGCGGTCCCGGTCGGCACCTCTTCCAGGGTCGTCATGTCGGACAGGGCGCTGACTACCGGGAGGTCGTTGACCGGTACCACGGTAAGAATGAACGCCTTTAAGGTGGTCAGCCCACCGTCGGTCGCCTCCATGGTAATGGTGGTCGTCCCGCTCAGGTTCTCCAGCGGCGTGGCGGTCAGGGTCCGGTTCGCCCCGGAGCCGGTCAGGGAGAGGTTCGCCGTGGGGACGAGCGACTCGTTCGAGGAGAGCAGGGTCCAGGTGACCTCGGCGGCGGGCGAATCCGGGTCGGTCAGACCCACGGGCAGCGAGAGAACGGTATCCTCATCGATCGTGGTATCCGCGAATCCCGTAATCCGAGGGGCATCCGGGACCGGGGTGACGGTCAGGTTGAAGCTGGTCGTCGTCCTGCCATCGCCGTCATTGACCGTGACGTAGACGGTGGCCGTGCCGTACTGATCCTCGCCCGGGGTGATCGTCAAGGTACGGCTGGCCCCCGCGCCACCCACGGTGAGACCCGTGTCGGGCAGGAGGAGCGGGTTGTCGCTGGTAGCGGTCACGACCAGTTCGCCTGCCAGCGTCTCCTTATCCCCCACCGTGAAGGTAAGGGGCGGGGTAGGCACATCCTCCTCGGTGTTCGTGTCCGCGATGGACGTGATCGTGGGCAGGTCGTTCACCTCTGCGATCTGGAGGTTAATGACCGCGTTGGTCACCTGCCCGCCGTCGGTCACCGTCACCTGGATCTGCACGGTGCCGGCAGCGTCCGGTTCCGGGATGATCGTCAACACCCAGTTGCCCGGGTCACCGGTCACGCCGATATTGGCGGTCGGCACAAGCGCCTGGTCCAGCGAGTTGACCAGGATCAGGAGCGAGGAGGACGGGGTGTCATAATCGACCGCCGCCACGTTGATCGAGACCGGCATGTCCTCCATACCGGCGAAGGTGGACGGGGCGATGATGACCGGCGCGTCGTTGACGTTGGTCACCGTCAGTACAAACGAGGTGCTGGTCGTGGCGTAGCCGTCGCTGACCGTGACGGTGATCGTCGTGATCCCGCTCTGGTTTGAAGCGGGCGTGATGGTGATCGTCCGACCGTTGGAGGTACCGCCAAGGATGATGTTGGAGGCGGAGACCAGGGTCGGGTTACTGGAGGTTGCGTTGACCGCCAGGCTGGACGGGGAGGTCTCCAGGTCGTTGACAGTAAAGGAGATCGGCGGCGTCGGCGAATCTTCCGCCGTGGCCAGATCAAAGATCGGCGAGATCGTGGGCGGGTCGTTAATCGAGGTGACGGTCAGTTGGAAGGAACCGGTGGTCTGGTTTCCACCGTCGCTGACCGTGATCGTGATCACGGCTCGACCGTACTTGTTGGCGGCGGGGGTCACCGTGACCATGCGATCATGGCCCGACCCGGTAATCGCAATGTTGCCGTTCGGCACCAGCGTCTGATTATCGGAGCTGCCGGCGACCATCAGGAGAGAGACATCGGTATCCGGGTCATCGATCGAGAAGGCGATCGCCCCGGTCGATGAGTCCTCGGCGATCACCAGATCACCCATCGGGGAGATCGTCGGCTTCTGGCTGACCGAGAAGACGAAGCTGTCACTGACCGTCAGTTGACCATCGCTGACCGTAACGGTGACCGTCGTGCTGCCGATTACGTCGTCCAGGGGATCGACGGTCAGCCACCGATTGGTCGTGCTGCCACCAATGCTGATGTTGGCGTTCGGCAGCAGCGCCTGGTTGGACGACGTGGCCGTGATGAAGAGGTTAGCGGCCAGGGTCTCCAGGTCGCCGACGGTAAAGGAGATTGACGGCACGACAGCATTCAGCGCCGCGGTGGTGTCGGGCAGGCTGGAGACCGTCGGGGCGTCGTTGACCGGGTTGACCACCAGGTTGAACGAGCGGCTGACAGAGGTCTGGCCATCGTTCACGGTCAGGGTGATCGTAACGGTGCCATTCTGGTTGGGTGCCGGGGTGATGGTGGCGGTCCGATTAGAGTCGCTCCCGCTAAAGACGATATTGGCCGGGGGCACGATGTTCGTGTTGCTCGAAGCCCCGGAGAAGGTAAGGCTGCTCAAGGCCGTGTCAATGTCGTCCACGGTGAAGTTGACCACAGCGGGCGTGTCCTCGTCGGTCATCTGGTTAGCAATGGCTGGCATGGTCGGGGCATCGTTCACGTTAGTCACGGTCAGCACGAAGCTGGCCGTGCTGGAGGCCTGTCCGTCATCTGCCGTCACCGTGATTGTGGTGGTGCCGGTCTGGTTGGCCACCGGGTTCATGGTCACGGTCACACTGCCGTTGTTGTTGCTGGCGGTATGGGCCGAGGGAAGCAGGGCCGTATTGGATGAAGTGACGCTGATTGCGATCTCCCCGGCTGGGCTCTCCGAGTCGGAGACGGTGAAGTCAAACGTGTAGCTGGTCGAGTCCTCGGCAATCGAGTCGTCCGCCAGCCCACTGATCTTCGGGGCATCGTTGGCCGACGTGACCGTGAGGTCAAAGCTCTCCACGGTGGTGAATGTCCCGTCGAAGACGGTCAGGGTGATCGTGGCCGTCCCGCTCTTGTCCTGCGCCGGCGTGACCGTGACCGTACGGCTGGCACCGCTCCCACCGAGCACGATGCTGTCATTCGGAACCAAGGTCTGGTTGTTGGACGTGGGCGTGATCGTCAGGCTGTCCAGCGGGGTGTCGAGGTCGGCCAGGGTAAAGGCAAGCGCCGGCGTGGCCGTATCCTCCGCCGTGGTAAGGTCGGCGATCGCCGAAATGCTGGGCGGCTGATCCCCCATGTTGACCGTCAGGGCGAAGGTCTCGGTGGTGCTCGTGGCCCCATCATACACGTGAACGGAGATGTTGGCGGTGCCGTACTGGAGCGGCTCGGGGGTGACCGTAATCATCCGGGAACCGCCACTGCCCCCAAAGGCGATGTTGGCGTCCGGCACAAGCGTCTGGTTATCCGACGTGCCGGAGACGACCAGTGTGCTGAGGCTGGTGTCGACATCGCTGATCGAGACGGGCAGATCGGTCAGGGCGGCGTCCTGCTCGATCGTCTGATCGCTGATCGGCCCGACCGTGGGCGGGTGCGAGACGGTCAGCGTGAAGGTGGCGGTGGCGGTCAGGTCCCCGTCGGCGACAGTCACGGTAATCACTGCCGTCCCGACCTGGCCGACGGCCGGTGTGACCGAGATATTCCGGCTGCTGCCGCTGCCGCCGATCACGATATTGCCGTCGGCCACCAGCGCCGTGTTGCCGGAGGCCGACGTAACGGTCAGGCTGGCGGCGTCCGTTTCCGGATCAGAGATGCCGAAAGAGATCGGCCCCACAGCCACACCGGGCGTCGTGCCCTGATCAGGGATATCCTCAATGGCCGGCGGATCGTTCACCGCCGTCAGGGTGATCGTCAGGTCGTGGGTGGCACTGGTGTTGGTGCTGTCCTTGGCCAGCAGGCGAACAACCACGGTGCCCGTGGCGTTCTCGTTGGGCTGCACGGTCAGGCTCCATGTGCCGCCGCTGCCGGTGACAGTCAGGTTCTCGTTCGTCACCTTGCTCGTGTCGAGCGAGCCCGCCGTGAGGCTCGTCGTGGCGAGGTCCAGACCGGAGACGGTGTAGGTCAGCGGACCGATCATGGTATCCTCGTTCGCTGTCTGGGTGGCGGGACCGGTGATCAGCGGCGTATCCAAGGTCGAAAGCTCGCTGACCTCGCGATCCACCCAGAGGGTGTAGGTCTCGGTCGTCACCCCATCGTCTGCAGTGACGACCACATCCACCTGGTTCTCGCCCGGAACCAGGGGGACGGGGGTCGTGGGGGGCTGACCGTTAACCGTCACCTCTGCGGTTTCGACGGTCGGGGTGGGCGTGACCAGAAGCTCCTCCGTCGTGGAGGAGACCTTGACGGTATAGCTGTACCATGCGCTGCTGAACTTGGGGGCCAGGTACCCCTCCGAGACGGTCAGACTGCTCAGTGAGGCATCACTGGAGGGAATATCGACATAGGTCTGGAAGGCGAAGTCGTAGTTGATCGATTCCGTCCAGACGCCGTTGGAGTCCTGCACCCACTGCGTGCCCCGGGCATACGGATTGGCCGACTTGGTGTACCAGTCGTAGGTGGTGGAGTCATCGGTGGGGGTCAGAACCAGGGCGTACTGCTCATCGGGGGCGACGAAGGGCGGGTTGTCCAGCGCCACCTCCACCCAGGTTGGATTCCCGTTGGGCGCTTTGTACGCGGGGGCGTCTGCAGCAAAGAGGATGCCCGAGGCGATCACCTGATTGTCAGGCTGCCCGTCGAGCAGGGGACGGATCTCAACGTTCAGATCACCCCAACCGGAGTAGCGGTCGATCATGATCTTCACCTTGGACATACGACCCGTAAGGCCGACGGTGAAGACCTGGGCCCCCACCTTGGTCGCACTTACGTAACGGCGGCCATCCTGCTGGTACTGGGCCTGGTCCAGTTGATCAGCAGCCCGGGCTCCGGGGGCCAGAGTGCCAAGGAAGAGAACCGCCGTGAGAGCCGTCGAAAGCAATCTGCGCAGCGTGATCATGAAGCCTCTCCTTCCCGCACCGTGCTGAGAACCGATCGATCCCCGCACGGAACGAAACAATGGTCATAGAGATGGGTATTCTTACACATTAGGAGTTCGCCAGATGGAGAGAAATCCCTCTCTCGGGACCAACTCCCTCCCCCCTGGAGCGCGTCAAAGGCTGTGCCAGTAAGCACAGCCCGGACTTGTCGGAATAGGTTAACGGGTCTCTCGGTCGTAGAATGCGCCCAGCGCTGCCGGAAGCTCAAGCCGGCCCTGGCGGGCCCGGGCGGTGGCAATCAGCAGGACGAGGATCGTGAAGAGATAGGGCAGCATGGAGAGGAAGAAGACCGAGATCGATGTACCCAGCGCCTGCATGCGGAACACCAGCGCCTCCACGCCGCCAAACAGATAGGCGCCGAGGATCGCCTTGGCCGGATTCCAGGTCGCAAAGATCACGAGTGCGACGGCGACCCAGCCGCGGCCGGCGGTCATACCCTCCACCCAACTCGGGGCGACGGCCAGGGAGAGATGCGCCCCGGCAATCCCGGCAAGCGCCCCGCCGATCGCTACATATAAAAAGCGGATCGCAAAGACGTTCAGCCCCATCGCGTCGGCCGCTGCCGGGTTCTCGCCGGTCGCCCGGAGGTTGAGACCCGGCCGGGTGCGATAGAGCCAGTACCAGAGTGCGGGAACGATGACGAAGGAGAGGTAGACGAGCGGGTCCTGCTCGAAGAGGATCGGTCCCAGGACCGGGATCTTGCTGAGGCCCGGCAGCGCCATCTGCTTCATGGCCGTGGGCAGAGGAGTGCCGACGACCGGTTTGCCCACGTAGGAGGCCAGTCCGGTACCGAAGATGGTGATCGCCAGACCGCTCACCACCTGGTTGGCCCGGAAGGTGATCGTCAGGACGGCATGGACCAGGGCGAGCAGCGCCCCGGCCAGGGCCGCAACCAGGACCCCCACCCAGGGAGAGCCGGTCTTCAGGGCGGCCAGGAAACCAGCGACGGCGCCGGTCAGCATCATCCCTTCAACGCCGAGGTTGAGGACCCCGGCCCGCTCGGAGAGGACCTCGCCGAGGGCGGCGAAGAGGATCGGCGTGCCCGCCACAACCGTGGCAGCCAGGGTGGCGATCAGGATCTCGTAGGTCATGCCAGGCCCCCCTCCCTTGCTACCCTGCTACCCGCCAGTCGGACCCGGTTCCGGGTGAAGAGTTCCGCACCGAGGACAGTGAAGAGAATGGCGCCCTGGATCATATAGGCGGTGGCCAGGGGGACCCCCATGGTCTGCACCGAGTAGCCGCCGGCCTGGAGTCCGCCGAAGAGAAAGGCGACCGGGAGAACGGCCAGCGGATGGCGCCTTGCCAGGTAGGCGACGATGATCGCCGTGTACCCGTAGCCGGGCGAGAGGCCGGGCTGGAGGCGATGGATCAGACCGGAGACCTCCATCATGCCGGCCAGACCGGCGAGGGCGCCGGCGCCGAACATGACCAGGAGGATATTGCGGGTAATCGAGATCCCGGCGTAGCGTGCAGCCCTGGGCGAATCGCCGACCACCTTGATCTCGTAGCCCCAGCGGGTCCGGCCGAGGAGCAGGTAGAGCAGGACGGCGATCAGAATGGCGACGATCAGACCGGCGTGAACCCGGCCCCAGAGGGTGGGCAGCCAGGCGGCCTTGGCGAAGATGGCGGAGAGCGGGAAGCCCATGCCGCCGGGATCCTTCCACGGCCCGTAGACCAGGTAGTTGACCCAGTTGATCGCCACGTAGTTGAGCAGGAGCGTCGTGATCGTCTCGTTGGTCGACCAGAAGGCCCGGGCCATGCCGGGCAGCAGCCCCCAGAGACCGCCGGCCAGGATCGCCGCAAGACCCATGAGCGGCAGCAGGGCGGCGCCGGGCAGGCTCTTTCCCAGGTAGAGGGCGACGCCGGAGGCAGCAAAGGCCCCCATGTACAGTTGCCCTTCGGCACCGACGTTCCAGAGCTGCATGCGGGCGGCCAGGGCAATGCCCAGACCGGCCAGGGTGAGGGGAACGGAGCGGATCAGCGTCTCGGAGAGGCCGTACTTGGTCCCAAAGGCTCCGCCGAACATGGTGGTCAGGACTTTGATCGGATCCTTGCCCGCCAGGGCGAGGAAGGCGGTGGAGAGCAGCAAGGCGATGAGGATCGCGACAATGTAGATGACAGCGACCTGCCAGGGGCGCCGGTCAGCGGGCGTGACGATCAGCCTCATGCCGGCAACACCTCCTCCACCTTGCCTGCCATGAGCAGGCCAATGCGACCGGTCTCCTCGGGCCGTGCCTCCACAACCCCCATGATCCTGCCCTCATGGATCACGGCAATCCGGTCGGAGAGGTTCATCAGTTCATCCAGGTCCTCGGAGATCAGCAGGATCGCCTTGCCGTTCTGCCGGGCCTCCAGGAGCAGGTTGTGGACCGCCTCGGTAGCAGCCACATCCAGGCCGCGAACCGGCTGTGCGGCAACGATCACGCTGGGGTTTTCCGCAAGCTCCCGGCCGACCAGCAGCTTCTGCTGGTTTCCGCCGGAGAGGAGCCGGACCGGGGTATCAAGACCGGCGGTCTTCACGCCGAACTGGTGCATCAATTGGCGCGCGACCTCCCGGATTGCGTTCGGATTTAGCAGGAAGCCCTTCGCCACGGGTGCACGGCGATAGGCACGGAGTATCGCATTCTCGGTCACATCGAGATTCGGAACCAGGCCCATGCCGAGCCGGTCCTCCGGAATGAAGGCGAGCCGTCCCTCGACCCGAACGGCGCCCGCTTGGGCGGGGCGGAGCCCGGCGATCGCCTCGGCCAGCTCCCGCTGTCCGTTGCCGGCCACACCAGCCAGCCCGACGATCTCGCCGCCCTGAACAGAGAGCGTTGCATCGCTTACGGCGAGGCTTCCCTTCTCCCCGCGCACAGCCAGGTTCTCCACATGCAGCAGGATCTCGCCCTTCTGAGCGGGACTCTTCTGCCGGGTCAGGGCGATATCCCGCCCCAGCATCAGCCGGGCGAGCTCCTCCGGCGTGGTCTCGCTCGTCTTGCGACTCCCCGCCACCTTCCCGCCCCGCAGCACCGTGCAGCGGTCGGAGACCGCCATCACCTCGTGCAGCTTATGGGTAATGATGATCACGCCATGCCCCCGCTCCGCCATCCGCCGGAGGGTGCGGAACAGATCCTCCGCCTCCTGCGGGGTCAGAACGGCGGTCGGCTCGTCCAGGATCAGGATCTTGGCGCCCCGGTAGAGCGTCTTGACGATCTCGACCCGCTGTTGCTCGCCAACGGAGAGCTGCCAGACCTTTGCTGCCGGATCGACGTGCAGGCCGTACTCTGCGCTGACGCTTGCGATCCGCGCCTCCACCTGGCGAAGGCCAAGGGAGAGCCCCCCCTCCTGCCCGAGGATCACGTTCTCGGCCACAGAGAAGGGCGCAACGAGCTTGAAGTGCTGGTGGACCATGCCGATTCCGGCGGCGATCGCGTCCTTCGGGGCGCCGAAGCGGACCGGCCTGCCCTCAATCACCACCCGCCCCTCATCGGGCCGGTAGAGTCCGGTCAGGATCGACATGAGCGTCGACTTGCCTGCACCATTCTCACCCAGCAGGGCGTGGACCTCACCGGCCTGAAGATCGAAGGTAACACCGTCGTTGGCGACGACTCCCGGGAATCGCTTGGTGATCCCCTGCATCTGAACGAGCACGGTCTGAACAGCCTCCTCCAGTTCGGTCGGAAAGGGGGGCGGGCGCCTCAACGCGAGGCGCCCGTTCTCCGCTGTGTGGTTGCGTAGACGCTACTTCGTGCTGCCCTCAACACCCTCCACGAACCAGTCCATGGAGAGCATCTCTGCATCGGTCAACTTCTTGCCCGCCTCCACCTTGATCGCACCGGTCTGGTCCTTGATCGGGCCGGTGAAGACATCCCAGGAGCCGTCGAGGATCTGCTTCTTGATCGGCTCAACCTTCGCCTTTGCGTCGGGGTGCGCAAAGGAGGCGATCGGAGCGATATCGAGGATCCCCTCGCTCATAGCGCCCCAGTACTGCTCGGACTTGAAGGTGTTGTTCAGGACCGACTCAACGGTCTTGACGTAGTAGGGACCCCAGTTCCAGACGGGAGCGGTCAGGAAGGCGTTCGGAGCGAACTTGGACATGTCGGAGTTGTACCCGACGGCGAACGCACCCTTCTCCTCGGCCGCCTGGAGCGGGCCGGGGGTGTCCTGGTGCTGGGAGATCACGTCAGCGCCCACGTCGAGGAGCGACTTGGCGGCATCCTTCTCCTTGGCCGGATCGTACCAGGTGTTGGTCCAGACGACCTTCACGGTAGCGGTCGGGTTGACGGAGCGAACGCCCAGGGTGAAGGCGTTGATGCCACGGATCACCTCCGGAATCGGGAAGGCTGCCACGTAGCCGATCACGTTCTTCTTGGTCTGCAGGCCGGCGACAATGCCGGTCAGGTAACGGGCCTGGTAGGCCCGGCCGAAGTAGGTGGACATGTTCTCAGCGGTCTTGTAGCCGGTGGCGTGGAAGAAGCGGACATCCGGGTGGCGCTCGGCCACGGCCAGCATGGAGTCCATGTAGCCGAACGAGGTCGCGAAGATCACCTTGTTCCCCTTCTGGACCAGCTCCTCGATCACTCGCTCCGAGTCAGCGCCCTCGGGCACGGACTCGACGAAGGTGGTCTCCACCTTGTCGCCCAACTGCTTCTCCAGGTACTTGCGGCCCTCGTCGTGCGACCAGCTCCAGCCGGCATCGCCCACCGGCCCGACGTAGATGAACCCAACCTTGAGCTTCCCCTCCTTGGTGCCAGCCGGAGCCGAAGCCTCCTGCTTGGCACCGCCGCAGCCCGCGAGGATGGAAAGAACCAGAGCCAGCAACACGACAATCCCAGAAACCTTACGCATCTGATGTACCCCTCACCGCAGAAAGTTGTGCATCTATCGCTCTCCTACCGCCGGCCGGACGGTGGAGTAGCCCCCAACTAGTGCCCCACCGGAACGGGATCACCGGCGAAGCGGACCCCCGCCTCAGAGAGTTCCTCAATGATCACCAGCGACTCCAGGTGGACGCCCTGCTCCCGCAGGCGCCTGCCCCCGGTCTGGAACCCCTTCTCGACCACGATCCCTACCCCGACCAGGGTGGCCCCCGCCTGTGCAATCAGAGAGATCAGACCAGCGGTCGCCTCGCCGTGGGCCAGGAAGTCGTCCAGGATCAACACCCGGTCATCCGGGGAGAGAAACTGGCGGGAGACGGTAATGGTACGGGTCTCCTGCCGGGTAAAGGAGTGGACCTGGGCGGTGAAGATCCCGTCCACCTGGGTGGAGGGCCGGCTCTTCTTGGCGAAGAGCACCGGCACCTGCATCTCCATCGCTGTTGCCAGCGCCACCGCAATGCCGGAGGCCTCGATCGTCAGGATCTTGGTGATACCGGCACCCGCGAACCGGGCGGCGAACTCCCGACCGATCGCCTGCATGATGGCGGGGTCGAACTGGTGATTGAGGAAGGAGTCGACCTTGAGGATCTCGCGGCCGAGCACTCGGCCATCGGTGCGAATCTTCTCTTTCAAAAGCTGCATGGGCGGCCAGGACCCCCTTCGGTAGATAAGGGCAAAAAAAGACAGAGGGGGAGCGTTCTTGAGTAGAACCTCCCCCTCTGGGCTTTTATCCCTCTGGTGTAGCGCCGCGCAAAGCGACGCCTGCCCCGCTCGGACCTGCCGCCTCACCTGCACAGTGGGGCCGGAACCCTAGGGGCACTTCCACTCGTAGTCAGGTTCTTACGGGAACCCGGTAGAGACTCTCAGGCCAATCCCTGAGGATATACGAGCGGGCTATGTGATTGTCGGCACGATGTATGAATGCATGTTAGCATAAGGCAATCGACCTGACAACGGGGAAATTGGGCCTACCTGCAAGATATCTGCAGCCTCCGTCTCGGCGGCCATCTGGCCGGGCATACTGAGACCGAGGTGAGCGCGGCGATGCAGAACAGGCGGCCGAGGATCGGACTGGCGTTAGGTGGTGGTGGCGCCCGGGGGGCGGCCCATGTCGGGGTGCTGCGGGTGCTGGAGGAGGCAGGTGTACAGGTCGACTGCATTTCCGGTACATCGGTCGGGGCGATGGTTGGGGCAGCTTACGCTGCGGGGCTGTCGGTGGATGAGATCGAGCGGATCTTCTCCTACGTTCGGATTCGGGATCTCTTCCGCCCCGTCTGGGCCAAGGATGGCCTGCTGGACAACGGGCCGTTGGCCCGGTCGGTGGAACGGTTAATCGGCTCGCTCGAGTTCAGTCAGCTCCGGCTCCCCTTCGCCGCCGTGGCGACCGACGCACAGACCGGCGAAGGAGTCGTTCTGAACAGCGGGCGCCTGAGCGACGCCCTGCGCGCCTCGACGGCGATCCCGTGCCTGGTCCGACCGGTCGAGCGGGAGGGGCGCCACCTGATCGATGGCGGCGTGGTACACAAGGTACCGGTCCGACTCGCCCGGGCGATGGGGGCCGACCTGGTGATCGCTGTCGACCTCAGCGTGCCCTATGCCTGGCTCGGCCGGGCGCGCAACCCGGTCTCTGTCCTCATGCGGGTGATCGAGATCATGGACCAGCGGCTCGTCCGGCAGGAGTTGAGCGAGGCGGATCTGGTCCTGCAGCCCGAGGTGGACTGCGGCTCTTTCCAGTTCCGGCGCTACCGGGCCCAGGTGGAGAGCGGGGAGCGGGCTGCTCGCCAGGCCCTGCCGAAGCTGCGGGAACAACTGGTGGAGGCACTTTCGCCGGTCAGCACGGCGGCGGATTAGGCTTGTGTTGCTCCGCCTACAACCGGGGATCAACCGGCTCGCTCTCCAGGGCCAGGACTCCGAGGACACACTCATGCACCCGGCGGAGCGGCTCCCCCAGGACAAAGCGCTCCAGCGCCTCAATCCCCAGGGCGAACTCCTTGAGAGCCAGTTGCCGCTTCACCGAGAGGCCCCGGGCCCGCAGGCGGTCGATCTGGTCAGGAAAGGTGTACTCCGGCCCATAGATGATCCGCAGGTACTCGCGTCCCCGGACCTTGACGGCCGGCTGGATCAAGTGCCCCTTCTCGCTCCGGGCGATGAAGGAGAGCGGTTTGACCACCATGCCCTCCCCGCCGCGACCGGTCAACTCCTGCCACCACTGCACGGCAGCGGTGACGCTCGACTCGTCTGCCAGGTCCACGTACCGGTGCTCCGTCTGCATGAGGAGCGGTCCGCCGGCGCCGGCCAACTCCGCCAGCACCTCCATGTGCCAGCGATGATCCTTCTCCGTATGGACCGCCCCCTCGGAGACGAGCAGGTGAAAGGGAGCCAGGCGTAGATCTTCCAGGCCGGTCACCTGCCAGCAGTACCGCCGGTAGGCGGCCCGGTAGGCATCCACCGCACTCTGCTTCGCCCGGTACCGGTCGGGCAGGTCGCCCAGATCCAGCCCGCGTGCCTGGGTCGCCTCCATGACCCGGAGCACTTCACCCAGGGCCGTCTCTCCCGCGGCGCCGACAGCGGCGTACTGCCGGAGCAGCAGTTCCTTCGCCTTGGCGGACCAGGGCATCAGTTCGGCGTCGAGGCAGATCCAGTCGGTCTGCAGCCGCTCCCAGAGCCCGGCACGCTCCATCGCCTGCCGCACCTGGTCAATCAGCCCGGCTTCCAGGCTGGGATCATCGAAGAAGCGCCGGCCCGTCCGGGTGTAGCAGATCCCGTGTCCCTCGCCCACTATGCCAAAGCGACGCCGGATCGCCTCCTCGCTCCGGCCCACCACGACGACGACCCGGGAGCCCATGTGCTTCTCCTGGCAGACCAGGCTGTGCAGACCGTTCTGCCGGAAGTAGGCGAAGGCCTCGCTCGGGTGCTCCAGCAGGTCGGGACTCTCCGAGGTCTTCGAGGGCGACATGGTCGGCGGCAGGTAGATCACCCACTTGGGGTTGACCCCAAAGCGGCCCATGACCTCGAGGGCAGCAGTCGCATTCTCCTCGGGGATCACCTGCCGGCCCTGCAGCCGGGTCTCAATCGTCCGCCTCCCTGTGAACTCGCCGAAGTCCAGCAGATCATCATGCGCTTGCTGACCTGTGGGGCCGGTGCCGGCGGCCTGCAGAGGGCGGACCGGCTCGGTGTAGGTCTGGGCTGCGTCCACCGCCACCAGTTCCCGCTCGGGGTACCGGAGGGCGGTCAGCCGGCCACCAAAGACGCATCCGGTGTCGATGTTGATCGTCCGGTTGAGCCACTCCGGCTCCGGTACAGGCGTATGCCCGTAGACCACGGTTGACTGCCCCCGGTAGTCAGCGGCCCAGTTCAGCCGCACCGGCAGGCCGTACTCGTCGGTCTCACCGGTCGTCTCGCCATAGAGGCAGAACTCCCGCACCGCCATGGACGCCCGTCCGTGCATCGCCTCGGGGAGCCCGGCGTGGGCGACCACCAGCCGTCCGCCGTCCAGCACGTAGTGGCTGACGAGCCCGTCCAGGAACTCGACCACCTGCTCCCGGAACGCAGGACTCTCCTGCTCCAGCTGGGCCAGCGACTCCGCCAGGCCGTATCCGACCTTGACGTTCCGCCCGCGCAGGGCCCGTACCAGCTTGACATCGTGATTCCCCGGCACGCAGAGAGGGCTGCCCGCTCCGACCATGGCCATGACCAGCTTCAGGACCCCAGGGGTGGCGGGCCCCCTGTCGACCAGGTCACCGAGGAAGAGCGCCCTGCGGCCAGCCGGCGGCTGAACGGCCAGATCCGGGCCCACCTGGTAGCCGAGCTTTGTCAGCAGCGCAACCAGTTCGTCCAGACAGCCGTGAATATCGCCGATGATGTCAAAGGGACCGGTCTCCTGCTTCCGGTTGTTGTAGAGTGCGGTGCGCTCGATGAAGGCCTCCTCCACCCTGGCCGGCTCATCCAGGGTGATGACGGTGCGAAAGCCCTCCTTCTGGAGGCCCCGCAGACCCCGGCGCATCTCGCCAATCTGCCGGTGAATCACGTGCCCGCCGATCTGCCGGTCCGTCCGCTGGGCGTTGCGGTCCCGGCAGACCCGCTCCGGCAGGTCAAAGACGATCGCCACCGGCAGCACATGGTACTGCCGGGCCAGGGCGATCAGCGGCTTGCGGGCCTCGGGTTGGACATTGGTGGCGTCAATGACGGTGAGGCGACCGGCAGCCAACCGCTTGGCGGTAATGAAGTGCAGGATCTCGAAGGCCTCCCGGGTTACCGACTGGTCCGTCTCGTCGTCGGCCACCAGGGCCCGGCAGTAATCTGAGGAGAGGATCTCCGTCTCCTTGAAATGGCGCCGGGCGAAGGTGGACTTGCCGGCACCGGAAGGACCGATTAGCACGACCAGGGAGAGCTCAGGTATGTCTATCTTCATGTGGATTGCTCCTCCGTCTTCAGGGTGAAGACCGCCATCTGACTGGGGGCACCGTGGTTCGGATCCTCCGGCCCGATGGGGCTCAACCGGACCCGGTAACCGTGCCGCTCAGCAACCCGCTCCGCCCAGGCGGTGAACTCGGCCCGCGTCCACTCGAAACGGTGGTCCCCATGACGCAGACGGTCCTCGGGCAGCCCCTCAAAGAGGACGTTGTACTCGCGGTTGGGGGTCGTAAGGACGACCGTGGCGGGACGGGCGGCCTCGAAAAGGACTCGCTCAAAGGTGGAGAGCCGGTGGGGCTCGAGGTGTTCGATCACCTCGACCACGGCGGCGGCATCGTAGCCCGAGAGCCGCTGGTCCCGATAGGTGAGGGAGCCATGGAGGAGCTTGATCCGCTCCCGCCTGGCAGCGGGGAGCCGGTCCAGCCGCAACCGGCTGGCAGCGACCTCCAGCGCCCGATGGGAGAGGTCCAGACCGGTGATCTCTTCAAAGCTCTCCTCCTGCGACAGCAGTTGGAGCAGCCGCCCCTGACCGCACCCCAGGTCCAGCACCCGGCGGGCGCCGGACTCCTTTAGTGCCTCCAGCACGGCGTTCAGTCGCTGGGTGTGGAGGCTGACCCCAGGCTGGGGCTCCTCCTCGTCGACAGCCTCTGCACTCTCCTCCGGAATCAGGCGATCCAGGGCAGCCCGGGTAAGGCCTGACCGGTGCCGCAGGTACCGGCGGGTGATCAGATTCCGTTCCGGATGCTCACTCAGCCAGCCTTCCCCGTGACGGAGCAGCTTCTCCACCTCGTCATCACCGACGTAGTAGTGCTTGGCGTCATCCAGCACAGGGATCAGGACGTAGATGTGCTTCAGCAGGTCGGCCAGGCGGACCGTCGCGGCCAGGGTGATGCTCATATAGCGGCTCTGACCCCAGTCCGGGAATGACGGGTCCAGGGCGACCGGTTCCGCCGTCACGGTGTAACCGAGCGGCTCGAAGAGCCGGCGCAGGAGCGCCTCGCCACCCCGACTGGGCAGGACTGCGATTCGGGCCTTCAGGGGAATCGCCCGGGCCGCCAGCTCCGGCCGGTCTTTTGAGCGTCCGGAGAGCGCTGTGGTGAAGACCTCCGCAATGGCCACGGAGAGGAATGACGAGGCGGTGTAGGGTCGGTCATTCACATACTGCTCGAGCTGTCCGGCCTTCCCCCGCACCAGACCGACAGGGTCGATCTCCAGAATCAGGGCTGCCGTACAGCGTTGATCGGTCACCTCGGGGTAGAGCACGTGAGCCTTCCCGAAGGTGAGAGAAAAGGACTGGGCCCGTGCCGGGTTCTTGTGCAGCAGGTAGCCCAGGTCGGAAGCGGGCTGATGGGTTGTGGTAATGGTCAGGAGCATGGGGATTCCTCCTGCTGGTCCTTGTACGGATCCTTCACGTCGGCCCCGGCCATGACCACCTCGCCGATCGGCTGGCTGTATCCCTTGTGATGATCCGCCATCAGGGCGACGGCGGCCACATCGCCGACCCGGGCACACTGGGCGGCCTGCCTGACGGCATCCGCCTGGGGGTTGCCCCAGACGCGGACACCATCGATCTCCTGGTACATGTCAGATACACCTCATTCGTCAAGTTGGATCTGCTCTTATATGGCCGTGATCAGCTCGTATACCGGCACGATCGGGCGCTTCCGCTCCTGCTTGGTCAGCCGGTCGGCCACCCGGCTGGCGGCCCAGGACTCGGGCTTCACCTTGACCGGGAAACCCGCTCCGGTCACCATGCCGATCGCCTGTCGCTTGGCGGTCCGGCTCTCGCCGTTCTCGCCTACGTCCAGGTGGATCTCAACGGCCCCTGGCTCAAGTCTCAATCCACGCCCTGCCAGGTCTTGCTGGAGCGCGTCGGCGACCATGAGCGACATGGCCGCTTCCGTCCACATTCGCTCCGCCAGAGCCATGGGTCCCATGGTGGCCAGCCGCCGGTTGTAGGAGCGGGCGAACCCGGGCATGACCAGGATCACCACGGTCTCAAAACGGATCGGCAGGCTCGGCTGGGAGTCGGTCGCGACGATGAGTCGAAACGAGCTCCCCTGGTTGGTCAGAATCCAATCGGTCAGCTCGGCGGTCATGGCATCGAAGGCCAGCCGCCGGCCACGTTGCTCCCAATTCTCGGTCATCGTTGCTCAACTCCCTTGGCTGATCGTGGGCAATAAAAAAGCGGTGCGCTGCCGGCAGGATCACCGGGCAGGCACCGTACGCTGGAACCCGAGCCGCCACTGCAGAGGATCGCTGCCTCAGAGTGGGCGGGTCAGGATCGTCTGGCCATGCCAGGGCATGGCCCGCGTGCGGCGCAGGTGGGCGCGAGGAACAAACCGCTGTGATACAGTGGCTTCAGGCTCCTGGTATCGAGATTGCGGCAGATCGCCCGTTCCATCGTGCTCACTCCCTTCACCGTTTTTTAAAGGCGGACTAGTTGCTGGGTATCGTAGCGCGCAGTTGCCGAATCCGGCAAGGAACGACTGGCGAAATGCCGGATTTCCCCGGTGAACGGTCACCGTCAGGTGACCGAAGGCTGCGCTGATGGCCTCCAGGGCAGGTGCACCGAACCGGACAGCTCCTTCTTTCGGGCGATCTGTCTCCCCTTGGGTCATTTTGGGGACAAAGTGCCCATATCGGGCCCCACTCCTCACCTATCTCCTGCTCGCCCTCCTCCTCACCTGGTCCGGCTGGCTCTTCCTGGTTGCGATGGGGGTGGTGCTTGCCGCCTACTTCACCTGGCTCCTCTCGCCCTGGGTGCCACCTCCCCTCGCCCTGGGTGCCACCTCCCCTCGCCCTGGGTGCCACCTCCCCTCGCCCTGGGTGCCACCTCCCCTCGCCCGGGGTGTCACCTCCCCTCGCCCTGGGTGTCACCTCCCCTTGCCCTGGGTGTCACCTCCCCCCGCCCTGGGTGTCACCTCCCCATGCCCTGGGTGCCACCTCCCCTTGCCCTGGGTGCCACCTCCCCTTGCCCCGGGTGTCACCTCCCCTTGCCCGCCCCCCCTCAACGGCATCACACGTACAAATATTTTTTGACGTTATGCAGGAGAATGGCATGGACGTTCAGAATCATTTGTATCAGTGACATGTCGGCCGCTGTCCATCTTGAGGAGGGTGCGAAGTATGTGGAGGTCTCGGTATTCGGACGAGGTGATTCAAAGGCTCCTGGCTGAGGCTGCCGCCTCCGGTCTGCCCGATTTCGACAAGATCGTGGACAACTTCCAGGAGGTGGATGTCACCGATGACTACCGCCTCCGGGCGGGTCAGACCCCAGCGGAGATGGCCCTCTCCGCGAATGGACTGGGAAAGGGCAACCCCGCCTTCGTGGGTCAGGCGATCCTTGCGGCCCGCTTCAACGGTCTTCCGTCCACCCGGTTTGGTGCCGTCGTTGTCACCTACAGCGACAAGGATCAGTCGGCCATGTGCCGGCCCGTCATGGAGTACGACAAGAATGACATGCGCCAGGCCAAGGTTTCGTGGTCACCGGACGGCAAGGAGATCAGCATCGACTTCGGACCGATCCTGGCCGCTAAGAAGTGGTCGCTGGGGGTCGGGTACGTCCAGGTGGTCGACGTGCACTTCATCAACCGCCACCCGAAGGTCGGATCGGTCTTCGTCTTCTGCGTGGCAGGAGGCCGCATAGAGGAGAGCGACCACATCAAGGGCGAGAAGAACAAGGCAGAGAGGAAGAAGAAGGCCGCGGCGGCCGGCAACGGCAACAAGGGGACCGGCAATGGCGACAAGGGGACCAGCAAGGGCAACAAGGGCACCACCCCCCCTGCACCGGAAGGGAAGGCGGAGGAGCAGAAACCCGTAGAGCAGGAGCCTGAGGAACAGAAACCCGAGGAGCAGGAGCCTGAGGAGCGGAAGTTCGAACAGAAGCCCGACAACGAGGCGCAAGCCTGATCCATTCGAATTCATACGAATGGCCCCCGTTCACGGATCGCCCGTGGACGGGGGCCCTATCTACCCCTCAAGAGAGTCCATCACCAGATTACCAAATGCCCGAATGTCCGTGAGGTAGTCGTACTCCTTGGGACCCCCCAGGCGGTTGTACATCCGGACCGCCACCGCCTGCCGTTCAGGAATGACCAGGCATGCGCAGCCGCTTGCTCCTAACACCTGGAAGGAGGAGGCCGGCAGCCTGTCGCCCAGTTCGCTCTGCGGCGCCTTGTTGTCGTTGATCCACCAGAAGAAGCCATGGTGGGGCCTGTCCCGGGGAAGCGAAGGCGGAGACTGGACGCTGGTCACCCACTCGAAAACCTCCCGGGGCAATACCCTTCTCCCTGCCAACTCCCCGTGCCGTAGGTGCAGCTGCCCCCACCTGGTCAGGTCCCGGGCACTTACATAGAGGTTGCGCTCCGTGCCATCTGGTCTCCCAAACCGCCGCGCCGGCGGAGAGTCCACTTCAGCCACATCGTACACGAGGCTCTCTGAAGGTCCGCTTTCCCAGTCAGTCTCCGTGAGTTGGGCCGGGCGGAAGACCCTCTCATACAGCAGCTCTCGGATCGTCCAGCCGGTCGTCCTCTGGACGATGGCGCAAAGCAGCTCCACGGCCAGGTTCGACCCCTGCCATTCACCCCCTGGCGGAAAGGCTCGCCTCACCGTACCTGCGACCTGCTCCAGGCCATGGCAACGGGTTACCAGGTGCCGAATGGTGGTTCCCTCCACGACCTCTGCGGGCAGGTCTTCAAGATAGGCGCCGATCTCATCATCCAGCCCGCGGAGATCGCCGTCGTGCAGAGCAATCGCCGCGGCAAGACCGATGTAGGTCTTGCGCACCGAATAGACGTGAAACCGGGACTGAGCACCCACAGGCTTTGCGCCGGCCATGTGATGATCCGTACCCCAGTAACGCTCCAGTACCGTCTTGCCACCCCGTGCAATGATCGTCGCAGCGGCGGACGCACCGATCTTGTCAGCGGCCTCTTCCACATAGTCCGCAACCCTCTCGCAGGTGGACTCTCGATCAAGTCCCATTCCTTTCTCCCTCTCCCGGCCGCCTGATGAGCGGCCCCATGATCGACGCGCCGAGACCGACCCTGTTCGGAAAGTTCGCAGAGAGGCCCGGCGACTCCTCCCATCGCCGTACCCGAAAAAATCGCCATATCCAGCCCTCCTGCGTGCATATCGTGGGAGGGCTCTTCTCCTGCCGGCGTATTCATGCCCGGCATTGAACCAGGCCAGAGTCTCATCCGTCTACACTACAGGAAACAACTTCCATATAGGGGGGTCTATCGATGAGACGGATGCTCGTGCGGGCCACATCCCTGCTCCTCCAGGCAGCCCTGGTGCTGGGCCTGGTCGCTGCACTGCCGGCTGCTCCCGTCCAGGCTCAGGAACAATTGCCGGACCTTGCTGCCCTGCCGCCGGACCATATCAGCATGGAGGTTACGGCAGAAGGTCGCCACCTGCTCCGCTTCACGGCGAAGTTGGCGAATGTCGGGTCCGGCCCGCTCCACGTGCGCGGCCAGGTCAAGCCCGACGGCTCCACCCTGGCGGTCCAGGAGATCCGCGACGCCCAGGGCGCCACGCTCCGCAGCGAGACCGTCTCGGCGATCATCTTCCACCCGCACCATGAGCACTGGCACGCCGGCGATGTGGCCGCCTACTCCCTCCGCAGCGGCAGCCCCACCGGGCCGGTCGTGGCCCAGAACGGCAAGATCTCTTACTGCTTCGTGGACGACGAGCCCCTGCCGGAGTACACCGGCCCCCGAGTGCCCTCGGCCTACTGGAACTGCAAAACCCACACCATGGGCGTCAGCCCCGGTTGGGTCGATATCTACAAGGCCGATCTCTACGACCAGTGGATCGATGTGACCGGCATCCCTGACGGGCTCTACTACCTTGTGATCGAGGCGGACCCGGGCAATCTCTATATCGAGGCCGATGATCAGAGCCGGGCGAACAACACCGCCTGGGCCAGGATAGAACTCAGCCAGGGCGGAACCATGGTCAGGGTGGTCACCGCGACCCAGATCCAGGTGATGCTGGACGGAAAACCAGTGCCGGATCCCGCCAGGCTGGTGGATGGCCTTGCGTTCGCCCACGTCCGGCTGTCCGAAAAGCTCGGCGGCCGGGTAGACTGGACGGGCAGAGCGGTGGGGATCAACAGCGCTCAGGGCCGCCTGGAGCTGATCCCCGGCTCCACTACCGCCTACCTGAACGGCCAGCCGGTCACACTGCCGGCCGCCCCATTTATGGATGAGGACCGGGTCTTTGCCCCGGTAGACGTCCTCCTGGTCAACGACGCAACCGCCCACCGGGACGGTACCAGGCTGCATATCAGCCGCCCGAAGCCCATCTACACCTGCCCCCCCGGCCTCTCCGTGCGTGCGCTCCGCTAGAGGTCAGCACCCGTGCCCGCCACCCGGGCACGGGTTTCTGCGCTCCCCAGGAGGAGATGAACCACGAAAATACGAAATCTTCCCCACGCACACCAACCGAACAGAATGGAGGACTGGGGGATGCTGCAGCAACTGCTCTCAAGGCTGGGTGGCGGCGGAGAGGCGAAGGCCTTCCTCGAAGAGCTGACCCGGATTGCCGATTCGGAGTGCCAGTTTCGCCAGACGATCACCACCCGCATGGAGGTGGTCTCCTACGGCCGCCTCACTCCCTGGCGGTCACCCTACGCCTACGACTGGAGGCCCGAGGAACTCGCCGAGTCCCGCCACTGGATCGCCGAGCAGCGGGCGAAGCTCCTGTCCCGCTACCCCCAGGGCGACCAGCTGGCCCTACACTGGCTGACTGACCCAGAGGGTTATCGAAAGCAGGTGGACTCCCTGGTTAAGCTGGTCCAGGGCCGGCCGATTGCCACCCGGCTCATGCTGAGCGCCTGGGTGGCCTCCCATCCGGCCGATGGAGCGGCAGAGCACCTGGAGCAGTACCTGCAGGCTTACCTGCGAGCGGATCGCCAGAGCCGGTCCGACGTCCACGCCAAGGCGATGGAGGCCCTCTGCCTAATGGACCGTCCCGAAGCGACGGGGGCCATTCGCTCCCTGCTGGCGGAGGCGGCGCCGATCCTGCTTGCCTGCGGACCCGACCACCAGGCCCCGTCCTATGCCGAGGCAGACCACCTCTGCGCCGTACTGCCGCGGCCCCTGCTGCAGAGCGGACAGGCGGGCCCGGCCGAGGCCGAGGCGTTCCTCCTCGCCCTGCCCAGAGCAGCCGCCAGCCGGTCCGACTGGTTCCTGCCGGCGGAGCGGAAGGAGTGGTGGGATGGGCTCATCCGCCAGCTCATCTCTGGCTATCTGCAGCGGTACGCCACCGGCCAGATGCCCGAGGCGATCAGGCGGATCATTCTGGACTATGAAGCCTTCCGGGGCTTCGATCAGCTCGCGGCCATCTGCCGGCAATTGGTCGCGACCCCGCCGCCCAAGCCCGGTTCTGACGAGTTTTGGGGCCACCCCAGCCGCTGGGCCGTCCGGGCCCTCTGGCTCCTCTCCAGCCCTACGCCGGCGGATCCCGCCCGGTCCGGCGAACTGGCCGGATTCGACCCTGAGACGCTCCTGCTGGTCGCCCTCTACGCCCCTCGCTGGGGCCGGCTGGTCGAGTCGTACCTGGACTGGCCGGGCCTGACCGACTTGGTCACCTGGCTCCGGGGCAGCACCACCAAGCAACCCTTCTGGGATGCGCAGGCCCCCCAGGACGAGGAGGAGGAGTCGATCACGGCCCGGGAAGCGGTGATCGCGGCGGTCAGCGCCATGGGAGAGAAGCGGCTGGCGAAGTTGAAGAAGCACCCCCACGCCAGACATCTCTACGCCGACGCCTTCTTCCTGCTGGACGCCGTCCTGGGCCGCAACGCCGCCGATGTGGAGGCCCGCTTCCTCAAGCGGCAGAAGAAGGCGGTAATCGCCCTGGCCCTGCTGCCCGACGAGGGCGATATCCTCCAGCGCTACCTGGCCCTCCGCCGCTTCGCCAAGGAGGCGAAGCAGTTCGGCGCCCAGCGGCAGGCCAGTGAGCAGCGGACGGTCGAGGCTGCGCTCTCCACCCTGGCCGTCACCGCCGGCTTCGACGAGACCGCCCAGCTCGAGTGGGCCATGGAGGCCCAGCTTGCGAAGGAGACAGGCGGCGCGGAGCGAACCTGGACGATTGGGGAGTACAGGGTTCATCTAGCCGCGAGCGAATCTGCGGCGATCATCGTCCACAAGGATGGCAAGCGGCTGAAGTCAGTGCCCCCCGCCGTCCGCCAGGCTGCGGCATACAGCGAGATCACCGAGGCGCATCAGCAACTGAAGGACCAGTGGGAGCGGATCCAGCGCCGGCTGGAGCTGGCCATGGCCCTCGGCGAGGAGATGGACCGGCAGAGCTTCGCCCCCGTGCTGACCACCCCGGCCGGCCGGGCCCTGCTGCCGGGGCTGCTCCTGCGCTGCTGGATCAGCGGCGAGGCCGAACCGGTTGAGCTGCTCCATTTCGCCCGGCTGGACGGCACCCCCATCGACCTCGATCTGGTTGAACGGTTCCAGGTGATCCACCCGCTGCAGCTTGAGAACCTCCAGGCCTGGCAGGCCCGCCTGGCGCAGCTCGGCATCGCCCAGCCCTTCCCGCAGCTCTTCCGCGAGCGCTACCCCTCGCCGGCCCCCGACCCGCGTGAAGGTCTGAAGCCCGGCTGGTTGATGGGCCGAAAGGTGAGGAATGGGGCGCTGAAGGAGCGACTAAAGCGGAGAGGGTGGCGCCCGGACTACGAGGCGGACTTCTATCGTCGCCTGCCCGGCAGGATCGAGGTCTCGCTGGGCTATGCGGACGGGGCCTCCTACATGGAGGCGACCGAGGTCCTGACCATCGGGGTGCTCCACTTCTACGGCCCGGGCGGCTGGGGCTCGCCTGTCACCATCGACCCACTGCTCCTGTCCGAGGCCCTGCGGGACGCCGACCTGGCCACCTACGCCGCCGCCGCCGATCGGGTCACCCTGCCGCCATCGCCCGCCGTCATGACCATGCGACAGGAGCTGGCCATCGCCCTGGGCGCCTCCGTAGAGGGCGAGGCCGCCCGTGCGGGCGGGTACGGCATCCACCTCGCCACAGGCGGTGTCACCGGGCCCGACGGCGCAGCGGTCGCCCTGCCGGAGCTGAAGCTGCCCGATCCCTTCCCCTACCCAGCCCCCGACCCGGATACCGCCACGATCATGGCCCGGGTCTGTCATCTGCTCCAAGCCGAGAGGAGGAGCCGCAAGTGAGCCAGGTCATCCGCCAGCCCGCCGAGGTCCGCTGCGCCCTGGAGTTGGCCGCCCTGAAGGCCAACGACCGCTGGCCGAAGCCCCCGGGCTGGCAACTGTCGCCCCGCATGGTCGAGAGTTTCATCATCGGCAGCAAGGAGCCCCTCTCCTACGAGGGGCAGCGGGTCAGCATCGCCCCGAAGTTCATCGGGGACCGGCGGCTGGTCCAGGTGGCGATCGCCACCCTGGCCTCCGACCGGGCGCTCCTGCTGGCCGGCGAGCCGGGCACGGCCAAGTCCTGGCTCTCGGAGCACCTCTCCGCGGCCATCTCCGGTACGTCGCAGCTGATCATTCAGGGCACCGCCGGGACGACGGAGGAGCAGATCAAGTACTCCTGGAACTACGCCCTGCTGATCGCCGAGGGGCCCAGCCGCAAGGCGCTGGTCGAGTCGCCGGTCCTCCGGGGTATGCAGCAGGGGAAGATCGTCCGCTTCGAAGAGGTGACCCGCTCCGCCGCCGAGGTGCAGGACGCCCTGATCTCGATCCTCTCGGAGAAACAGATCGCCATTCCCGAGCTGGATGAGGTGGTACCGGCGCAGCGTGGCTTCGCCATCATCGGCACGGCCAACACCCGGGACCGGGGCGTCAACGAAATGTCCTCCGCCCTGAAGCGGCGCTTCAACTTCGTAACGATCCCCGTGCTGGCAGATGTGGAGCAGGAGGCGGCGATCGTCGCCCAGCGTTCCGGCGAGCTCCTGAACGACCTGAGCGGCGGCGAGGCGCAGGTGGTCGACCGCGACGTGATCCGCCTGCTGGCCTCGGTCTTCGCCGAACTGCGCCGGGGGCAGACCCTTGACGGCAAGGCGAAGGTGAAGAGCCCATCCACCATTCTCTCCACCGCCGAGCTGATCTCGGTGGTCTCCGACGCCTCGCTCATGACCTCCTTCTTCGGCGGTGACCGCACCGGCGTAGAACAGTGCGTCTCCGGCCTTGTGGGAACGGTCGCGAAGGAGAACAGCAGCGACCTGGCGGTGTTGCAGGAGTACCTCGAGACGGTGGTCAGGACCCGGAGAGAGGGGCTCTGGCCCCGGCTCTACGCCGCCGGCAAGGACGTGCTGGGAGGGTAGCCGATGCTGATCTTTCCGGTCCGACACCACTCCCCGGCCGCGGCCATGCAGGTGCAGCGGCTGATCCGGGAGATGCGCCCCAAAGCCGTCCTGGTGGAGGGCCCGTGCGATGCAACCCCCCTGATCCCACTCCTGCTCGATGCTGCCACACAGCCCTCGGTAGCACTCTACGCCTATCGGAGCAGTGGCTCCGGCAGGGCGGTCTACTACCCCTTCTGCGACTACTCGCCGGAGTACGTGGCCCTGAAGGAGGGGCAGGCGGTGGGGGCAAAGCTCGCCTTCTGTGACCTGCCTGCAGCCGTTACCCTGGATCGCGAGGAATCGCAGGCGGTCGAGTCGGACTACGGTCAGTTCATCGCCGCCCTGACGGAGGCCGCTGACTTTGACTCCTTCGAATCGCTCTGGGAGGCCGCCTTTGAGCAGGCGGCGGGCCGTGGCGCACCCGCCGCTTATGGGGAGTTGCTCCACGACTTCGGCGCCAAGGCCCGCTCCTTCGCCCCGGACCCGCATGACGCCGTCCGGGAGCAGCACATGGCCAGTGCAGCCCTGAAGCTGGTGGCAGATGGGGTCCCCGCTGAGCAGATCCTGCTGGTCTGCGGGGCCGCCCACGCCGAACCTGTGCGGATGGCCTTCGAGGCCGGGGCCGGGGCGGGGACGGGGGGCCAGGCCGAGGGCGGCGCCGCCTGCGAGGAGCTTGCTGACATTCCCCCGGCTGAGCTGGCCCTGATTCCCTACTCCTTCCCCCGCCTCGCCGAGCAGATGGGCTACGGGCCGGGCAACCGGGCGCCCTGGTACTACCAGCAGGTCTGGGAGCTGGCGGGCGACTACGAGCAGGCCACCCGGCTGGCGCTGACCAACCTGGCCCGCCGCCTGCGAGCCCGGGGCCATACCGCCTCCCTGGCCCAGGTGATCGACGCCCACACCCTCGCCCTCACCCTGTCCCAGATGCGTGGCAAGCAAGGGCCCGGTGTGGACGAACTGCAGGACGCAGCGATCGCCTGCTTCGGCCAGGGGCGGGCGGAGCCGGTAGCGGCCGCCCTCACGGAGATCCTGATCGGGGACGCCGTGGGGCGGGTGACAGAGCGCGTGGGGCGGACGCCGCTGCAGGCGGAGTTCTATGCCACGGCGCAGTCGCTCTCCCTGCCGATCCTGGACGCTCCCCGTCAGGTGCTGCTCCATATTGCCAGCGTTCCGAAGGAGGCGGCTCAGTCGACCTTCCTCCACCGGCTCGCCCTGCTGGAGATTCCCTACGGCACCCAGTTGGAGGGCGGGATCGGCGGGAGCCACAAGCTGGCCGCCAGCGACCCGCTGGCGCAGCTCAGCCGGGTGCGGGAGAAGTGGCAGATCCAGTGGTCCCCCGCCACCGACGCAGCCCTGGTGGAGCGGACCGCGTGGGGCTCGACGCTGGCCGAGTCAGGCCTGCGCATCCTCCAGAAGCGGCTGGACGAAGCCGACCGGATCGACAGCGGGACCGGCGTGCTCCTCTCGCTGGCCCTCTGTGAGCTGACCGACCGATTCGGCCAGGCCCTGGAGCGCTGTGAGGCGCTGGCGGCGGACAGCGACTCCTTCCCGGCCCTGGCCCGGGCCGTCTACCACCTGGACGGCCTCCTCTCCTACGGCTCGGCCCGGCGCCTGCCGGTGGCCGAGCTGACCGACCTGGCCGGCCGCCTCTTCCTGCGGGCCTCCCTCCACCTGCCCGCCGCTGCCCTGGGCGGCGATGACGCCGCGGAAGAGGTCCGGCAGACCCTCACCCCGCTCTACGAGCTGGTCGGCCGAACCAGTCCGGTAATCGCCGACCCGGAGCCCTTCTGGTCGGCCGTGGAGACGGTGGCCACCATGGAGCAGAGCCACCCGTCCCTGCGGGGGCTCTGCCTTGTCCTGCTACAGTTGGGCGGGCGCCTCACCCTCGAGGAGCTGTCGGCCCGGCTCCGCTACTGGCTCTCCACCGCCGCCGAGGCGGCCGAGAACGCCAAGCTTGTCGCCGGTCTCTTCGCGCTGCACCGGGGGACCCTGGTCCGAAACCGGCCGCTGATCGGGGCCGTCACCGACTTCCTCCTGGAGCTGGAGATCGAGCAGCTGGTCCCGCTGCTTCCCACCCTGCGCCGGACCCTGGGCAGCCTGAGCCCGGCCGAGCGGGCCTACCTGAGCGAGGCCCTGGCCAGCGTGCTCGGGATCGGGACCGGTGAGGCCCGGCAGGCACTCAAGCTGGCGGAGACGGACCAGGCGCTCCTCCGGGAGGCCGATTCAACGGTGGCCCAAGTCCTGGCGGAATGGAGGGAGCGGTATGGCATTCAGTAACGACGAGGCCCGGGCAGCCCTCCTCCGCTGGCGGCTGATCCTGGGCCCGGAGCGGCAGGGAGGTGCAGGGGGCAGCAGCTCGCTCTGGGCCGGCGTCGAGCAGGAGGTCCAGGGCAACGGCGCCCTGAAAGGCATCGACCGCGCCCTGGAGTTCCTCTACGGCGAGGAGCGCTCCGCCGGCCTAGGGGGTTCCAGCCCGTACCTACCCACCTGGCTGGGGGATATCCGTCGCTACTTCCCCTCCCCGGTCGTCTCCTTCCTGCAGAAGGATGCGATTGAGCGGAAGGGGCTGAAGCAGCTTCTCCTGGAGCCCGAGTCACTCCAGTCCCTGGAGAAGGATGTCGGGCTGGTGGCGACCATCCTGGCCTACAAGGACCTGATGCCCGAGCAGACCCGAGAGACCGCCCGGCAGGTGGTGGCGGCCATCGTGGAGGACCTGCGCAGGCGGTTGGAGACCCAGACCCGCCAGGCGCTGATGGGGGCCCTGAAGCGGGACCGGCACAGCCCGCTGAGGGTCGCCCGCAACCTGGATATCCGGCGGACGATCCGGGCCGGCCTGCGCAACTACCAGCCCGCCCTGCGCAAGGTGATCCCCGAGCGCGTCTACTTCTGGGCCAACCAGCGTCGCTTCCATGAATGGAAGGTGGTGATCCTGGTGGACCAGTCCGGCTCCATGGGCGAGTCGGTGGTCTACTCGTCGATCATCGCCGCTGTCTTCGCCTCCCTGCCGGCCCTCGACACCCGCCTGGTCTTCTTTGACACATCCATCGCGGATGTGAGCGACCAGCTTTCCGATCCCGTGGAGATCCTCTTCGGGGTACGGCTGGGCGGCGGGACCGACATCGCCCGGGCGGTGGCTTACGGGGCCTCCCTCGTCACCCAGCCCGAGAAGACGATCTTCCTGCTGATCACCGACCTCTACGAAGGCGGCGACCGGGATGCCCTCCTGGCCCACCTGGCCCGGTTGAGGGAGGGCCGTTCCCACGTGCTCTGCGTCCTGGCCCTGAACGACGCCGGCCGGGCCAGCTACGACGACTCGCTGGCCCGCAGGGTGGCCGCCCTGGATATCCCCACCTTCGCCGCCACCCCCGACAAGCTGGTCGAAGCGGTGGAGCGGTCGCTGAAGGGAGGGGCTCACCATGGCTGACACCCCCTTTGACCCAAGCGAGCACCCAGCCCTCATCGACCTGGGGCAACGGCTTCGGGAACTGGCCGGGGATTCTGCCTACGCCGCCGGACGCGACTACCTGAAGAAGGGGCTGGTGAAGCAGGGGGCCGTGGCCGGCACCACGGGGTACGCCACCGTCTCCGGCTCCACCGAATACCGGGTCTCCATCGCCTTTGGCGATGAGGTGAAGGTGACCTGCACCTGCCCGGCCCACCGGCGGAACAGGCACTGCAAGCATGTCGTTGCGGTCTGCTCCGCCCTGCTGGAGCGGCCTGGTGACTTCGCCCGGGCAGAGCCGCCGCCCGAGCCGGCGGCGAAGAAGCCGGCTCGGGCCAAAAAGGAGTCGGGCGGCGACGAAGCACCCCGCAAGTCCGCCAGGGC
Organism: Symbiobacteriaceae bacterium; assembly: GCA_041690255.1. Classification (GTDB taxonomy): domain Bacteria; phylum Bacillota; class Sulfobacillia; order Symbiobacteriales; family Symbiobacteriaceae; genus JAWLHU01. Next base: position 181,643 of record JAWLHU010000006.1, on the reverse strand, counting down.
GCCCAAAGCGACGAAGGCGGACCTGCAGGCGGCCGGCCTTGAGACGGTAGAACGGCTGATGCTCGAACTGGCCGCCGGTGGCCTCATGACCCTGGGGCCCGAAAAGGCGGCCCTCCTTGCTGATGCCGGCGAGCTGGTCCGCTCCCTGAAGCTCCGCCGCCTGGGCAACCTGCTCCTGGCCCTGCAGCGGGCAGCGGTGAGCGAGTCCACCGGCTTTGCCCACCTGTCGGCCGACCTCTATTTGACCCTGACCGCTACCCGGAACCATTTGGAGGGCAGGCTGAGCCTCGATCCCCAGGGGGCGGAGGAACTGCTCGGCAAGGTCTGGCGGGACGAGGATCTCGAGCCCGTGGTGGGCCTTGAGCTGGTTGAGGTGGCCTCCCTCGCCGAGAGCGACGGGGAGTTTCAGGTAGAGTCAAGCTACCTGGCTGACCTGGCGAGCGGGCGGGTATTGATCGAACGCCAGATCACGCCGCGAGCCCTCTGGAAGGGGCCGAAGCCCCGGCACCGGACCCGGCTCCTGGTGGATGAAGCCGGCCTCTACCCCGGCCCCGCCCCCCAGCGGATTAAGCTGAGGCGGGCCCGGCGGGCGCCGCTCACCCTGGCCGACATCGAGCGGCTGATCCAGCGGGCGCCGGCCGACCTGGCGGTCCTGCGGGAGCGGCTGGTCGCCCGGTTGAGTGACCCCTTTGCGCCCGAGCGAATCCCCGTGCTCTTCCGCCCGACCAGCCTTCTCACCCAGGGTGACCTGGTCGGAGCGCTGGATCAGTCCGGCCGGTTCCTTCCCCTGGAGTGGCCCGACGGCTGGCGCAAGGAACTCTCCTCCCTGCTCGAACCCGGCGCACCTGTCGCCCTCCTTGGCCTCCTCTCGCTGGATCACCCCGGGCTCCGTCTCCACTGCCTCGCACTGGTCGCCCCGGGCCTCGCCTGGGAGCATGGGCCGATCTTCCCTGACGGCCCACGGCGGAGGTGATGCGCATGCAACCTGTCCTGGAACGGATCCACCACGTGGAAGAGCGGCTGGCGCGGATCCTCACCTCGGGGTGGCGCAACGCCGGAAGCGAAGCGCAGAGCCTGGCCGCCGAAGCGTCGGACCTGGGCGAGACCGGCCTGCCCGAGCTGGCCGCACTCATCGACCGGGTTGCCCAGTCGCAGGGCGAGACCGAGGCCCTGCCCGCCATTAGCCTGGCGCTGTCCGCCTGCCGGATGCTCCGGGCTCGCCTGGCGATCGACCAGCCTCCGCCCGGCCGGTGGGAGCCGCTGAAGCCGGCGTCTGCCAAAGGAAAAGGGCGGCGCGACGAACTGCTCCCCATCGCCCGGCTACCCCTGGTCGGCCAGACCGTCTGGGCCTGTGTGGGCCTGAGCGGCAGTGCGCCTGACCAACTGATCCTGCTGGCCGACCCGCCCCCGCCTCCGCCCCCGACCGCCGGCGGAGGCCCCGGCCTGATTGCCCGCCTCTTCGGTAAGGCCGAGCAGCCTTCGCCTCCGCCCGCCGTGCCCTGGTTGGCCCGGACGCTGAGCGGCCACCTGCGGTGGCAGGGGCGCTGGCCACTGGGCGCCGGCGGGGAGGTGCAGCTCCAGGCGCTGCTCCAGCCGGCCTGGGAGGAACCGCCGGCCGAGGATGATCCCCTGGCCGGAATCGGCAAGGTCCTCGCAAAGGGGAAGTGGTCTGATCGCCAAATCCTGATGCGCAGTGCAGCCCGCTCCCTGACCATTCGAAAGGCTGAAGTTGCGGATGCCTCGGCCTATGTCTGGCCCGACCCGGCCGTGGCTGCGGCCTTCCGTGCAGCCCTGCCCGGCCGCTCCTGGATCCTCCTCTGGGAGGAGGGGGCACTCGCCACCCCGCTGGCACTGCTGGAGCCAAGCGGGCTGGGGCACAACGCTAAGGTGATCCACCTGGCGCCTTGACACGGTCTCTGCCAACAACAGCGCATAAGAAAAACCCGCTTCGCCCTAGAGCGAAGCGGGTTTCCTTGTAAGAGTTCGGAGTACCCCTGGTTCTGTCGTTAGGATGATCATTTATCTCATGGACCGACCAACTGTCCATGGTCCCTGCTCACGCAAGGGACTGCGTCCTACCCGGGCTTGCGCCCCTACTTGGACTTGCACCGTGGCGGAGATTGCCCGTCTCATCCGCCCGTCACCGGGCGGCTTGCGTTTCTATAGCTCGTTACAGGTACAGGCCGCTTGCACACACAAGGCGTGTAAGACAGCCTTCCCCATCGTCGGCTCACGCCGCCAGGGCTTGCGCCCTGCGCCAACTTTCTATCGACTACGGGCCCTCAAACGCCTGCCTTGCGGCAAGCTCGGACTTCACCGATAGCGGTGCCAGGAAGTTCCTCACCAGGCTTCCGGGTACAGACGGCACAGGTGCCTCCCCAGTCGCCCAGCGCGATCATCTACCGAACTCTCACGATGGATCCGAGGTCGAAATCGGATCGATCAGAGCTTAATTCTACCCGATAACGAGCGTGTCGTCCACTCATAATGAATGGACGACACGGCAAGATGTGTCATGGTGCGAGAGCCGAGATTCGAACTCGGGACCTCACGGTTATCAGCCGTGTGCTCTAGCCGACTGAGCTACCCTCGCAAAAAGACCACCGCCAGGAGCGATGGTCGGTGGAGCTGATGACCGGGATCGAACCGGTGACCTCGTCCTTACCAAGGACGTGCTCTACCTACTGAGCTACATCAGCATGAACTGGTGGACCGCGAAGGACTCGAACCTTCAACCGTCCGATTAAGAGTCGGATGCTCTGCCAGTTGAGCTAGCGGTCCATGCTGTGCGTCGTTGCCCTGACAAGGGTTTATTCTAGCGCGATGCAACCGCTTCTGTCAACCCACATGGCGGGCCAAATTCGTCCGCAGGAAATGGCAGAGCAGCTCAAGTGCGAGCGCCCTTTGTCATACGAATCGCTATTGCAGTTGTGGCACCGGACCGCTGAAGTAGGTATGGACCTGCTGCTGAACCGCCTCGAGTGCGGTTGGAGAGTCGATCACGTGTCGGGCACTGTGAAGCAGCAGGCTGTAGCAGCCATCGATCGAGCGGCGCAACTCGTCATGCTCCTGGCTCTTGTAGAGCATGGGATCCGACTCGGTCTCATGGCCAATCCAGACCCGGCTGCGGTAGACGGCAACGCGCGGCCGCTTCTCCGGGATCTCCACCAGTACCATCATCTGCACCTGGTAACCACCGGGTAGATCGAAACACGCGTCAAACAGCTTACCCTCTTCCATGTCGAAACCCCCCACTCTGACCATGATCGACCCCTTCACTCTCTAATACGTAGAATCCAACGAGAAAGATCGATGACATGCGGCCTTTTTTGCACGGGGTTTTTCGACGCTCCCTGTTTCAGGCACTTGTCCCATTTCATTGGCCGCTTGTATAATGGGTGAGAAGGTTAACATAGAGGGGGACGAACTGGTGGAAGAGATCCTGCGAGCCCACCGCGATCAGGCGCTCGGGCTGCTAAGGGAGAACCGCGCCCAGTCCCGGGAGGGCGTTGAAGTCCTGGTACGCCAGCGGTTGCCCAAACTGGTCGCCGCGCTCTCGCAGAGCGGCGGCTCCCTCTCTGCCCCGGAGGTAGAGGCGTTGTACCAGGAGGTTCTGGACCTTTCGTTCATCATGGTATCGCTTGGCTACACCCTGGCCCACACGGTCGATCAACTCCCCAAGGTACGCGGGTAGCTGATCGTTCGTGCATAGCGCAACGCAACGCCCGACCACAGAATGGCCGGGCGTTCTCGCTTCCCCTCAATCAGATCGTTCCCCGTCTCCCGGCAGATCCGACTCAGGCCGCCTGGCCGGTGCTGCCAGAACCGCCCCGGAGGAGACCTCGGTCAGGCGGGCGATCAGGAAGGTCCAGAGCACCCGGACCAGCCCGGCGACCGGCAGGGCCAGGATCAGTCCCCAGCCGCCGGCCAGGTATCCCCCGGTCAGGACGGCGAAGAGGACGACGATCGGGTGAAGCCCAACCGATTCGCCCATGATCTTCGGCGAGAGCACGGCGTTCTCCAACTGCTGGATGATGGCGAAGGCGATCGCCACCTGTGCCGCCTTCCACGGTGAGATGGTGAGCGCCGCGAGGACCGCCGGAACTGCCCCCAGGACGGGCCCAACATAGGGGATAAACTCGGTGAGACCGGCCCATATGCCCAGCAGAAGGGCGAAGCGCAGGCCGAGCAGGCTGCTGGCCGCGGCAGCAAGCAGGCCAACCAGAAGCCCCAGCAGGATCTGCCCCCGCACGAAGCCGGAGAGCACCCGGTCAAGCCCCCGCAGCAACTGCAGGATCTCCTGCCGGTGCTTCCGAGGCAGAGATTGAACAAAGCGCTCCTTGAAGTGGTCCAGGTCCTTCAGCAGGTAGAAGGCCAGGAAGGGCGCCAACAGGAGGCTGAAGAGGAACTCGGCCGCGGCGGAGAGCGTCCGGACATCCAGTAGTTGCTGGAGCATCGCCACCGAACGGATCTCGATCTGGGTGATCGACCGGTCCAGGCTCTCGCGCAGCTCAGGCGGCAGACCCATCTCCCGGACCCGCTGCTGGAGGCCGTCCACCACGCCACGGGCGCGCTCAGAGTAGATAGGAATCGACTCGGTCAGCCGCTGGACCTCCAGGGCGGTCTGGGGCAGGAGTTTGACCACCGCGAGGCCGGTCAGCCCGCCCAGCAGGAGGTAGACCGCGAGAATCGCCCAGCCGCGGCTCACCCCGAGCCGGGCGATGGCGTTGACCAGGGGTGCGAGCAGGTAGGCGACGGCAATCGCCAGCAGAAAGGGCGCCAGCACCGGGCGGATCGTCCAGAGCGCCCACCCGGCGGCCAGAACCAACCCACCCAGCACCAGCGCCGCAACGGTTCGCCGACCTTTTCTGGTCACAGGCTAGCCATTGTCACCCGGCATCATCGCACCCATGCCGCGACGCCACATGCGGCCCATACCGGACATGCGCTCTCCCATCTCGCCCATCCCTTCCATGACGGGACCACGGACCTGCGGGGTCAGTGCGATCACCACGAGGCTGCCAAGCGCCAGGCCGGCCAACATTCCGGACAGGAACCCATTCTGATTTCGCACGCTGGTCTCTCCCCCCGTTACCGACGTTGCGTGGCCGGGACGACCCCCATCGTCATGCTCTCTGGGGACTGGTGGGTGGCGGCTGCGATCAACTCGCCGTCGGCATCCACATGGTAGATGCGAATGGCGCCCCGGCCCGTATTGAACTCAATGCAGCAGTCCCAGCAGTAGTATTGCTCGGACCCGACCCGACCGATACTCCGACCGTCACAGTTTGGACACCTCATACGTGAATCCCCCCTGAGTGCTCTCCCGAGGCGTTCAGCATGATCGCCGCCTCGCCCGCCAACAGCGGTCCGTCCACGGCGACCACTCCCTTGCCTCCCAGCAGGTCATCCACAAAGCCACGGGAGAGCTGGAGCGCAACGATCCGGCCTGTGCTGGGGTCGAAGTGGATATCATCCATCATTCCCAGTTCCTCACCCGTCACGTCGAGGACGGGCAGCCCGTGCAGGGAGTCGCCGCAACAGGTGCCGGCCTCACTGGCGAGATAGGTCTCCTCCACCAGCACGTGCGTGGCGCCCAGCATCTTCACCGCCCGGAAGTCGAGCACCCGACGGTGGTGGAGCAGCCCGCCGCCATCGAGCACCAGCCCGCAGATCCGGGAGCCGTCCTTGGTCAGGAGGATCTCCTGGACGCGGCCAATTCGTTTCATCTCACGGCTGGTCAGGACGGGCAATCCGATCAGGTCACTACTCCTGGGCACGGTTTCATCGTTCCCTCACTCGCGTCTTCTGGATCCACTGGTTCAATGGGAGTCTTCCCCGTTCGTACCATCATCAAACCTCCGCTTTTTTGGCGGCACGCTGAAGGGTTGTCCGATCCGCCATCGTCCAACGTGGATGAAGGGATCCGCAAGGAGGCAATCATATGCAGTTTCGAGTCGGACGTATCACCCTGGCACTGGTTCTGATCGCCGCGGGCGCGGTGCTGGTCTATGACAATCTCACGGGTACCGCGCTGGCTGGTCTGTTCTTCCGGCTCTGGCCGGCTGTGATGATCATGCTGGGAATCGAATGGGTCGTGGCCGCCTCCCTCTCGGAGCAGCGCGTGCAGACCGATGGCGGGGCGATTGCCCTGCTGATCATCGCCGCGATCATCATGGGGACGGTGGGCGCAGCCTACAACTCCTTCCGCACCTTCCGGTCCTGGGACTTCAGCTTTGTCAGCCCCACGGTGCCGGGCTTCTTCTCTCAGGTCGTCTCACCCACGATCGCCTCCACCGAGACCCCGGTGGTCGACGGGCTGGAGCAGTTCGTACTGGACTCCGGTTCCGCCTCGGTGCAGGTCGAGCCGGGGGATGCACTCCGGATGGATCTGGAGGTGCGGGCGCACGGCCGGGATCAGGAGGAGGCTGAGCAGAACGCTCGCCTGGTGAAGCTGGACGTCACCGCGGGCGCCACCACGATGGCCGTCCTGCGGGTCCCCAGCGGAATCAGCCTGCAGAGCCTGCTGATCAGGGTCACCCTCCCCAGCCATGTCGATCTGACGGTCGAGAGCATCTCGGGCAGTGTGCAGGTGCGTGATATGGCGGCCCCGGTCGCGGTCAAGTCGAGCTCCGGCTCGATCCGGCTGGAGCGGGTGGCCGGCGCCGTAGACCTGCAGAGCAGCTCCGGCTCGATTCACGCCTACCAGATTACCGGCGATGCCAGGGTGGTCAGCAGCAGCGGCTCCATCCGTCTGGAGCAGGTAGACGGCCGCCTGGATGCGAGCAGCTCCAGCGGCTCGATCAACGTGGTCGGGGTGACCGGCCAGGTCTCGGCCCAGTCCAGTTCCGGCTCGGTGACGGTCGAGTCCGACCAGATGGGCGGCCCCTACGATCTGGGCGCCGTCAGTGGCTCGATCCGGCTGGTTCTTCCCGCCTCTGCCGGCATGACGGTGGATGCCCGATCCTCGTCCGGCACGGTCTCCGGCCCGTCCTGGCTGACCCTGGGCGAGGGGCGGGGCAGCGGCACCGGCTCTCAGGGCGATGGCGCCCACCGAGTCACCATTCGCACCACCAGCGGCTCGATCAGCCTGACCACCCACTAATCTTGACAAAGGCCCCCGTCGATGCATCCGCATCGGCGGGGGCCTGATTATTTCCTATTGTTCGTATCACCCCCCGAATCGGGGAAGGGCTTTGCGGAAGAAAGTGAGAAGTTGGAGGGAGACAGAATCAGGCGGAGGGGGTGAAACCCGCTTGGAGTCCCTTGAATCCCTCCTCGTACGCGCCAGAGGCGGCGACCAGGCCGCCCGGGACGAGATCATTACGCGTTCCACCGGGTTCGTCCTGCGCACCGCTTCAGCGGTCAGTCGCCGCTGGCTGGACTGGCGGAACGACGATGAACTGTCGGTCGCCCTGCTGGCGCTGAACGAGGCGATCGACAGCTTCAACCCGGCGCTGGGTCGAGGCTTCTACGGACACGCCAGGCGGGTGATTTCCAACCGGCTGGTCGACCACTTCCGACGGGAGGGGCGGCACCGCCACCTCTCCCTGGATGCCGCCTCCGATACCACCGCCGTCGCCCTGGAGGTCACCCCAAGCCTGGCTGCCCACGCCCGTTCGGTGGAGGCTCAGGCCCACCTCGATGAGATCGCGGAGTACAACCGGTTGCTCCAGGGCTACGGGCTCTCCCTGAAAGATATCAAGGAGGCAGCACCAAAGCACCGCGACACGCGCGACCGGCTGCGCCAGGTGGCCCGCACCCTGTTGAGCCAGCCTCATCTGGTGGCGCATCTGGAGCGGAACCGCCAGCTCCCGCTGGTGGAACTGGAGCGGCTGGCCGGGGTGAGCCGGAAGGTGTTGGAGACCGGGCGCCGGTATATTATCGCCCTGGCGATTCTCTCCCTTCACGAAGAACTGACCTATCTACGCGGCTTTGCCGGACTCATAGCGGAAGGAGGGGATGACTAATGGCCTCAGCACGTGGCGTGGTTCTGGAGGTGAGCGGCCGGACCGCCCTGGTCCTGACCGACGATGGCGACCTGCTCTCCGTGCCGGTCGGTCGGCGTGCCGTGACCGTAGGCGACGAAATCCCCCTCCTCCCCGAACCGTCCGCAAGGCGTCCCTGGACATACTGGGATGCCGGTCTGGCTGTGGCAGCGGCCATCCTCCTCTTCATCGGCCTCTCCCTCCCCCGGTTGATGCCGGTCACGAGCCTGGCGACGCTCTCGATCGATATCAATCCGAGCGTGGAACTACAGGTCGATGCGGCGGAGCGAGTTCGGGAGGTCCGCCTCCTGAACGATGACGCCCGACATCTATACGGGGAGATGAAGCTGACACGTAAGGATCTGACCGAGGCCCTGGGGTTGATCATGGAGCGGGCCGTTGCCGCCGGTTACCTCCCGCCTGACGGCTCGGGCTTCGTGCTGCTGACCTACGTACCCGGTCGGGGCGATCTCCGGCCCACCCTGGTCAGGTGGCAGGAGGCGCTGCAGGCGGACCGACCGGCGCAAGTCGTGGTCAGGAGCACCGGGACCGAGGTCCTGGAGCGGGCGCGTGCCAACGGCCTGTCAGTCGGTGAGCAGTTGGCGCTGGAGACCGGTCAGGCGTATGCGGCGTCGCTGGCTGCCGACCAGTTCCAGCAGGGCAGCATTGTGACGGTCTATCGGAACGCCGGGCTCAGCCTCGCCCTCCTGAAGGAGATCCCTCCACCTGAGGGCGGAGCCCTGCCGGCAGCGGGCGATCCGGGCCCCTACCCGCAGGAGCCACCAGTCACTCCCCCGCCCACGCAGTCGCCGCCTGCCACGACCGACCCAATCGAGACATCTCCACAACCACCGCTTCCCCCGCCGAGGAACCAGCCTGAGCAGCTTGAGCAACCAGATGCGCCCGATATGCCCGATATGCCCGATCAGCCCGAGGAGCCCGATCAGCCCGATGGGCCCGAGGAGCCCGATCAGCCCGAGGAGCCTGATGAGCCCGATCAGCGCGAGGAGCCCGATCAGCCCGAGGAGCCCGATGAGCTCGAGGAGCCTGAGGAACCTGAGGAGCCTGAGGAGCCCGAGGAGCCCGAGGAGCCTGAGGAGCCCGAACAGCCCGCCGAGCCCGAACAGCCCGCCGAGCCCGAGGAGCCCGATCAGCCCGAGGAGCCCGACCAGCCCGCCGAGCCCGAGGAGCCCGAGGAGCCCGAGGAGCCCGATCAGCCCGAGGAGCCCGAGGAGCCCGATCAGCCCGAGGAGCCCGACGAGCCCGAGGAGCCTGAGGAGCCCGACGAGCCCGACGAGCCCGAGGACAATCAGGAAGATGAGGATTTATAGCGCGGGTACCTCCCGAAACGTGTCCCCCTCCTACGGAGAATAGGACAAGAGACGAAACCATCTGTAACGCCTCAGGGCAAACCGGGCGAAAGCCCGGGACGCAAAGCCACAGGGTCTAAGGTTGCCACTGCGACTAGGACAGCCTGGCTGCTGGAGATGGGCACCCCCTCCCAGGCATGCACCTCCGATGGCTCGTCTCCATAAAGATGGGAGGGGTACACATGAACCGATTCCTGACCGGGCTCCTGACCCTTGTCCTGGCATTCGCCATCGTCTTCGGACCGGTGCGCACGGCAATAGCGGCGGAGGAGAGCGGGGAGTCCGCCCAAGTAGCCGACGACTCCGACGATGACTCCATCGACGATGACTCCGACGATGACTCCGACGATGACTCCGACGATGACTCCGACGATGACTCCGACGATGACTTCGACGATGACTCCGACGATGACTTCGACGATGACTCCGACGATGACTCCGACGATGACTCCGACGATGACTCCGACGATGACTCCGACGATGACTCCGACGATGACTCCGACGAGGACTCCGACGATGACTTCGACGAGGACTCCGACGAGGACTCCGACGAGGACTCCATCGACGACGACTCCGCCCAGAAGGCGAGCGACCTGATCGCCGAGGCCCAGCGCATCCTCGATGAGGCCGCCACAGAGGCCGCCCTCGAGGAGGACCCCGAGAAGGCGGCTGCCATTCTGGTCAAGGCCGAGGAGAAGGCTGCAGAGCTGACCGAGAAGGCCAGCGAGGTCCTGTCCGAAGCAGCACTCGACCAGATGGAGTCGGCCTTTGAGAGCAACAGCCCCGGACTGACCCCACGGGCGGCCGAGAGTCTGGAGGACCTATACAGCCACCTCGGCAAGCGTTTCGTGAAGGCCACCCTCTACGGAGACGGGTTTGAGGTCTCCCCCACCGGGACCACAATCATCACCCCCGACCAGATCCATGCTGCCTTTGAGGTCTCTCTGCGGTTCAACGTAGAGACAGGCCTGGTCACGCTCCAGAAGGATGGCGTCGCCGTCGTCTTCAGCCCCAGCGGCCCGGTCACCGTGGATGGCGTACCGATCACGCCGGAAGCGCTCGCCATCATGAGCGAGACCAGTGACCCGACTCTACAGAGCTTCGTCCGCCTTCTTCAGGCCCAGGTTCAACTGGATCTCCAGGGGAAGCCGACCCTGGCCGTGTCCATGCCAGAGGCAACGCCCGACTCCAATCCGGCCCAACCGTAACACCATAGCGAAGGGGCTGTCCCCAGGCAGATCGACCTGCCAGGGGCAGCCCCTTTCACATGCGCAAGGCAGACGGCTCAGTCAATCGCCTTGTCAATCGTCCCGCCGCCCAGGACCCACTCGCCCTGGTAGAAGACGACGGCTTGCCCCGGCGTAATCGCCCGCTGTGGCTGGTCGAACCGGACCCGGACGCCGCCGTCCGGCTCGGGGTAGACGGTACACTCCGCCTCCTCCGCCATCCGCCGGATCTTGGCCGTGCAGCGCACCGGTTCCCGCAGCTCCTCCAGAGCGATCCAGTTCATGTCCGAGGCGAGCAGCCCACCCTGGTAGGTCTCCTGGTCCTCACCCACGATCACGGCGTTCCGCTCGGGATCCAAGGCGGTCACGTAGACCGGTCTGGTTGTGGTCAACCCGAGCCCCTTGCGCTGCCCCACCGTATAGAGCGGCAGCCCCTTGTGCTCCCCGATTACCTCGCCCCGGGTGTTCAGGATCGGGCCAGGCACGATCGCCTCGGGTACCCGCTCCTGCAGGAATCGGCCGTAGTCGTTGTCGTAGACGAAGCAGATCTCCTGGGAGTCCGGCTTCTCGGCCGTGACAAAGCCATACTTGGCAGCCAGCCGCCGGACCTCCGGCTTCTCCATCGCCCCGATTGGGAAGAGGGTGTGCGCCAGCGCGTCCTGCGTCAGGTTCTGGAGCACGTAGGTCTGATCCTTACGCTGATCAGCAGACTTGCCAAGCAGCCAGCGTCCCGGGTACCGCTCATCCTTCCCGATCACCGCGTAGTGGCCGGTCGCGACGAAGTCGCACTCCAACTGGCGCGCCTTGTCCAGGAAGGCGGAGAACTTGACGTACCGGTTGCAGGCAATGCACGGATTGGGCGTCCGCCCCTTCACGTACTCGTCAATGAAGTAGTCGATCACCGTCCCGGCAAAGTGGCCCTGAAAGTTCATGACATAGAACGGAATCCCCAGCCGGTTGGCGACCGACCGGGCATCCTCCACCGCGCCAATGGAGCAGCAGCCGGAGTGCTGGTTCATCTGGATCTCTTCTGGAATATCGTCGGTCCAGGTGTTCATGGTGACGCCGATCACTTCGTACCCCTGCTCCACCAGCAGGGCGGTCGCCACCGAGGAGTCTACCCCACCGGACATGGCCATCAGGACTCGCTTGGTCATTTTCACTCACCAATCCTAGGATACCCTATCGCCCCTGGGGAGCCAGCTTGCGCAGGAACTCCACCGATTTCCGGAACTCGGCGATCACGTAGTCCACATCCTCCACCGTGTTCTCCTCCCCGAAAGAGAAGCGCAGCGATGACTGGGCCGTCTCCCGGGAGCAGCCGACCGCCATGAGCACGTGCGATGGTTCCAGTGAGCCGGAGGTGCAGGCCGAGCCAGATGAGGCCGCAATGCCGGCCATATCAAGCCGGAGCAGCATCGCCTCGCCCTCGATCCGCTCCACCGAGACATTGGCGTTGCCCGGGTGGCGCATGGTCGGATGGAGCGTGGGATCGATCCCGTTCAGCTTGACGCCCGGCAGTGCGAGGACGCCTTGCAGGAACCGGTCCCGCATGGCCCTGGCGTGCTCGACCCGGCGCTCAAGCTCTGACGCGGCCATCTCCGCCGCCTTGCCGAAGCCGATGATTCCGGGCACATTCTCGGTGCCGGCCCGCATTTTCCGCTCCTGCCCACCGCCCACCTGGACCGAACCGAAGCGGAAGCCCTTCTTCACGTAGAGGGCGCCGATCCCCTTGGGACCGTAGATCTTGTGGCTGGAGACGGTCATCAGGTCGACGCCCATCTCCTTCACATTCAGCGGAATATAGCCGGCCGCCTGGACCGCATCGGTATGGAAGACCACCTTCGGGTCCTTCTCCTTCGCGGCAGCACAGAGGCCGGCGATGTCCTGGATCGTGCCGATCTCGTTGTTGACCATCATGACCGAGATCAGGACCGTCTCGGGCCGCATGGCCCGAAGGAGCGCCTCCTTGGTCACAAAGCCGGTCTCCGGCTCCAGGTCGAGCAGGGTGACCTCATACCCCTCGCGGGCCAACTGCTCCGCCATGTCCAGCACGGCGTGGTGCTCATAGGGCGTCAGGATCAGGTGGTTCCCCTTCGCCCGGTTGGCCGTGAGGCTCCCGCGCAGGGCCCAGTTGTCCGCCTCCGTGCCGCCGCTGGTAAAGAAGATCTCCTGAGGGCGCGCCTTGATCAGGTCGGCCACCTGCTGACGCGCCTCTTCCACGCCCTTGCGGGCCTTCCGGCCAATGGCGTGCACCGAGGAGGGATTGCCATAGTCGTTCACCAGGTACTCATAGACAAGGTTGGCGACCTCCGGGTGGCACCGGGTGGTCGCCGCATGGTCACAGTAAACCTTGCGCAAAGGGGATCACATCCTCGTGAGCGATCGAGCTTAGATATGGTACATCAGGTTCTGCTGCTCCGCACGGGCCTGGTCGGCAAGGTCCTGCAACGAGATGTTGTCAATGACCGAGACGATCTGCGCTGTGACCTTCTCCCAGACACCGTGCACAGGACAGTTGGACGCACAGGACGGGTCGGGCTCGCCGTCGGCCGAGCAGTCGGTGTAGCCGATCGGGCCCTCCAGGACACGGATCACATCTCCCACGGTGATCTGCGAAGCCGCCCGCGAGAGCACGTATCCCCCTTGCGCCCCGCGAATACTCGTGATCAGCCCGGCCTTCCGCAGGGGGGCCGCCAACTGCTCGAGATAGTGCTCCGACAGCCCCTGGCGATCCGCGATCGCCTTCAGGGACAAGGGCCCTGCCCCCTCGTGCATGGCCAGCTCAAAGAGCGCCTTGACCCCATACTTCCCCTTGGTCGACAACTTCACAGCGCTTCCCCCTAAATTCCGACTAAATCCATCGGTAATTGTATAGCACCGGGAGTTTAGGTGTCAAGTTTCGGACACCCCCGTCAGGGTGAACTGTCACGGGTTGGCGAAAGACGGACAGAGATGGCGTCACCCGCCCCAAGGGTGCCACCCGGAAGCGGCTCCTGCTCGACCACAAAGCCCGAACCGCCCGCCTGCTTCAGGGTCATGTCCAGTTCTCCGGCCAACCGAGTGGCCTCGCCGAGGGTGAGGCCGCGGAAGTCCGGGACCTGGCGCTTGTCCGCCGGCTGGGCGCCCATCGTCAGTTCCACCTCGCTGCCCACCTTGAGCACAGCGCCGGGGATCGGTGACTGGGCTATGACCACGGGCCCCTCCCCCGCCGGCTTGAGCGCCAGGCCGGCATCCTTCAGCTTCTGCTCCGCCCAGGCGAGGGGGATGTACCGCAGGTCCGGTACCTTCACCTGCTCGGCCACCGGCACGGCGGACTCCGCGGGCTGGGTGGTCACAGCCTGCTCCTCGCTCGCCGGGGCGATCCCCATGGTGCGGAGGACGTGGGGCATTAGCTCGCTGAATAGCGGGGCGGCGATCTGACCGCCATAGCCGGGTGGCTTGGGCTCATCGATCAGGATCATGAGGGCGACCCGCGGGTCCTCTGCCGGGGCGAAGCCGACGAAGTCCGCGACCAGACCGCGCTCCTTCCCGCCCGTGATCTTCTGGGCGGTGCCGGTCTTGCCGCCGACCGTGTAGCCCGAGACCCTGGCAGCACTGCCGGTCCCCTCCTCCACGACGCTGACCATTAACTCCTGGACCTCTTTGGCGGTCTGGGTGCTGATCGGTTGGCGGAGCGAGCCGGTGGGCGCCTTCCATACCACATCGCCCTCCGGCGTGCGCATCTCCCGGACGAGGTGGGGCTTGACAAGCCAGCCGTCGTTGGCGATGGCCGCCACGGCGGTCACCATCTGGATGGGGGTTACCTCGAGGTGCTGGCCGATATACATGTTGGCCCAGTCGATGTCCAGCTTCTCGTCGAACCCGCTCAGACCGTTGGCCGGATACTCCCCGGGGAAGTCGAGGCCGGTGGTCTCCATGAAGCCGAAGCTGCGGAGGTAATTGACAAAGGCATTCCGGTCGATCCGCTGGCCGACCTGCATGAGGCCAATATTGCTGGAGTTCTGCAGGAGTTCGGCGATCGTCATGGCCTTGGGCTCCAAGGGGATGATCTGGTCCCAGTTGGTAATCTTCCAGCCGTCGATCACCAGTGAGCCCGAGTCCATGATCGTCGTGTTCAGGTCGATCGCCCGCTCCTCCAAGGCGATCGAAGTCGTGATCGTCTTAAAGATCGAGCCGGGCGGCAGCGGGGTGATCGCCCAGTTGGTAAGGCGTGCGTCATCCAGCTTCCCGTCGGGGGTGAGCCAACTCTGCCGGTCGGAGAGATCGGCGCCGGGTGCCATGGCCATGGCCAGGATCTCACCGGTCTTCACGTCCATGGCGATCGCCAGGCCGCGCTTGGCCTCCTGCTCCTTGACCACCCGTGCCAGGGCCGCCTCGAAGGTCTGGTGAAGCTGTGCGTCGATCGTCAGCGTCAGATCCAGACCGGGTTTTGAATCGACCCGGCTCTTGACCGTCTCCTCGATCGGCACCTGGTCGTAGGTCATCTCGGCGCGGACGAAGCCCTCCTGCCCCTTCAGCTCCTTCTCGTAGTAAGCCTCCAGGCCGTAGGCGCCGGCCCCCTCGTAGTCGAGGTAGCCGATCAGTTGGTTGGCGGTCGACCCCTGCGGGTACTTCCGATCCGAGGAGGCGAGGAGCGTGAGACCCGGTAGGTTCAACTGCTGGATCTGCTCGGCTGTCTTCAGGTCCAACCCCTTCGCGAGGGGGGCGAAGCGGGAGTCGGGCCGCTCCGCAAGCTTCTGCTCGATCTCGGCGGCGGACTGCCCCAGCAGCGGGGCGAGCGCCTCCGCCACCCGCTTAAAGTTCTTCGCCTCCATATCCTTGGGCGATGCGACGAGGTTGCGGGTTGGCAGCGAGACGGCCAGAGGGCGGCCGTTCCGATCCCGCAGGGCGCCCCTCAGCGGGACCAGCGCCTCCCGCTGGAGCCGGTACTGCTCCTCCCGGGCCACGATCTCCTCGGCCCGGACCACCTGAACCCAGGCCAGCCGGCCGGCCATGATCAGCATAACCCCTGCGACCAGTAGCCTCAGGAATGCCGCACGACGTTTCAAGCACCCCACCCCCTCTAGCTCTGCCACCCCAACTGCGCAAGGAACCGGGCCACCAACTGCTCATACCGCTGAGCCTGCTCGTCGATCCATCCGCCACCCTGCAGCTCGGGAAGAGTCATATAGCCCTCCCGCGCCTTGAAGCTGAGGAAGAGCTCCCTGTCCTCGGTGTCCATGGCGTGGAAGGAGAAGCCGGTCGTCGCCGTCCCCCAGTCCCAGGTCATGCTGATGCGTCGGTCCAGCATGGTCTCCTCGCCGGGCTCCCCGACCGGCATAAAGGCCTGCTCGACGAGGCGGAGCCGCCGCTCCCAACCGGCCTTCAGCGACGATGTGAACCCCACTTCCACACTGGTCAGGCGAAAGACCTCTGCCTCCAGGAGGATCAGGGTGGCCAACTGATGAATCGCCACCCCGGGGCGGCAACCGGTCACCTCCAGCCGGTAGGCATCCAGCCGGATGACTAGATTGGAGCCGTCTGTCCCACGCAGTTCCAGTTCCTGATCGAAGAGCTCGGGCTCCAGCCGCTCCTTCAGACCAGCGGCGACCAGTTGGGCCCGCACCTGATCGGCGACCGGGCGCAGCCGCTCCCGCAGGGCGAACAACTCCTCAAACTCGACATATAGGCTCTGCTCCATCTCGGGGCGCAACAGATATCGCCTCCATTCCCCCATTCTACCAAGTTCTGTCCGTCTGTAAAGTAGATGGGGTCGGCTGACAAATCCGCAGGAGAAATCCCCCGCGATCACGTAGAAATGCATGGAGCGGACGATTCCACCCGATAGGAGGGTTTCCATGGAAAAGGTACTGTTCGCCACCGACGCATCGGACCACAGTCTGCGGGCGGCCCGTATTCTGGGCGACATGGCCCGGAAGGACCCGGATCTCCATGTCACGATCCTGCACATCGTGCCCCTGCCGGAGGTCCTCAATCCAGCGGCCGCTGCAGGCGCCCCGCTCACCCTGCCGGTCAAGCTGGACGACTACCTGCACACCCGGGTTCAGGAGGTCCTGGACACGACCGCTGAGGCACTGGGGCTGCCCGCAGACCGGATCCGGGCGCTCCATGTGGTGGGGGCGCCGGGCGAGGCGATCCTGACAGAGGCCCGCCAGGGGTCCTACGACCTGATCGTCATGGGACGGCGGGGGCTCTCCCCGCTGAAGGAGATCTTCCTTGGCTCCGTGAGTCAGGCCGTACTCCATGGTACGCCCTGCCCGATCCTGATCGTGCCCTAGTGGAAGAGGGACCGACCTACCGGGGAGCTAGCGGCTCCCCGCTTCGCTTATCGCGGCGCTTTGACACGACGGCTTCCCCCTTCACGTACCGCAAGCAGGCGCCGGGCGGTAACGACCAGGTCCTGCTCATGGGCGGTGGCCAGGGCGCGCCCCCAGAAGTGATCGAAGGCGGCGGCGTTCCCCTCCGCCTGAGCGATGCGCGCCGCAACCAGATCGACCTCGATCCGCAGGGGGTACGAGGCGGAGTAGTAACGGCTATGCTTTCCCCCGGCGTGGACCATTTGCAGGTGCCGCCTGGCCTCCTGTAACTCCCCCTTATGTAAGGCCAGAGAGGCCCGGGCCAGGATCAGAAACAGGTCGGTCACCTGGACGTTGCGAATGGAGTCGAAGAGCGCTACTGCCGTCTCCACATCCCGCTCGGCCTCTGCCAGGTGACCGGTCTCCAGCAGGGTAAGCGCCCGGTAACAGTGACCGGAAAAATACCGACCGCGGTTGTACTGCATGCGCTCCTCCGGCCAGGCGCCCATGCCGTTCAGGGCGCGGGTGAAATGGCGTACAGCCGCCGCGGGGCGCATGCGGCGCCACTGGATCACCCCGAGGTTAAAATCGATGAGGAAGGGCTCGGGCGACGTGCGTCGCACCCGCCGCAAGTAGGCGATCCAACGGGCCGGCTCCTCCAGTCGCTCGGTCCGGACGGCGAGGGAGAGGAGCGCGAGACTGACCCCTTCCTCGGTCTCCGGGTCGTCCGGTGCCATGGCGAGGGCTGCGTAAATATCGGCCATGATTTGATTGACATTCGGCACCGGCAGGTCCAGTTGCCTGCCGGTCCTAATTACGTACCAGAAGGCCAGCTCCCGGCCCTCCGTCTCAGCGATCGCCTGCTCGATCCACTTGCCTGCCTCCACCGTTGCACCCTCCCGGAGCAAGGCGGCCAGGTGCTCGTAGCGTTGGGTGTTGTAGAAGTGCTGCAATGGGCTCTTGCCTCCTGGCAGAAGATGCCGATTCATTCGCCAAGCGAAGGGAAAACTCCTACCCGAGCACCATCGCTCCGTACGATCGCGCCAGTAGAACTGCCTGCTCGATGTCGATCTTGACCTTGCGCATATCCAGCCCCTTCCAATCCAGCCCCTCCGTCCTGGCGCCCCGCAGGTCGGCGCCGGCCAGCTTCACCTGGCTCAATTGGGCGCGGGAAAGGTCAGCGTTCCGGAGGTCGGCCTTCTCCAGGTTGCACCCGTAGAGGTCCGCCTCGGCGAACTTCACCCCCCGCAGGTCCTGCCCCTTCAGCGAGTGGCCGCGCAGGTTGACGTAACTCCAGTCGCCGCCCACCAGGGTAAAGCCGGCAAGACCGGCCTCCTCAAAGGTGGCGCCGGTCATCTTGCACTCATGGAACTGTGCGGAGAAGAGGTGCCCGTAGGTGAAGCGGCTGTTGGCGAAGCTGGAGCGCTCGTGCCGGGAGCCCGCCAGGTTGGCCCCGGTGAAGTCGCATCCCTCAAAGAGCGAGCCGATGCTGTGCGAGTCGGGGAGGCGGGCGCCCCGGAAGCTACAGCGGATGAATCGACACCGGCGAATCTGCGCATCTTCAAAGGAAACCTGCTCAAAGCTCTCCTCGATGAACTCCAGATCCTCCAACAGGGCACCTACGTAGTTCACGCTGACTGCATCTCCTTCATTGGGAACGGACGGCAGGAAGACCCCGCCGTCCGACTTGCTGCCTAGCCCTGTGCCTGCTTGATCGCATCGGCCACCCGGGCGGCGACCGCCTGTGGCGAAGAGCCCTCAATCTGATGCCGGTGGATCATGGTGACCACCCTGCCATCCTTGAAGACAGCGAACGATGGGGATGAGGGCGGGTACTCGGCGAAGAGGGCTCGGGCCGTAGCCGTCGCCTCCTTATCCTGACCGGCAAAGACGGTGTAGAGGTTGTCCGGCTTCACGCCCTGCTGCAGCGCCATGGACACGCCGGGGCGGGCAATGCCGCCGGCACAGCCGCAGACCGAGTTGATCGCCAGCAGGGTGACACCCTTGGCGTTGGGCAGGGTCTCATTTACGGCCTCGGGGCTCTTCAACTCCACAAAACCGACACGGGTCAGCTCATCGCGCATCGCCTGGAAGTTGGGCATGAACATGTGAATATCCACGGGGATCGCTCCTCCTTATCGGCAGGTTCGGGTGATGTAGTACTTTCGCACTACTCCCCTCCCCTTTCAGACGACCAGAGCGACCGCCATGGGTACGGGCCGCTACCCCTCCAACTGGACCGGCAGCTTCCCGGTCGCCTTGACCTGTCCGGCCAGCACCTCGGCCAGCGCCCGCATGATCACCGGCTCCGTGGAGCAGGAGGCAAGCCGTGTCACCCGCTCCGGGAAGAGGGCGAGGTCGTAGGGGTCGCGCAAGGCGATGACCGTCAGCGGCAGATCCATGGCGGCCAGTTCATTCAGCAGCTCGACCTGACCGGGGAACCGCCAGGCGTTGATCGTCCCGAGAATCACCCGGTCGAAGGCCCCGACAGCGGCGGTCAGGATCGCCTCCCGCTCGCCCGGCGCCACCTCCAGGCTCGGCGTGATCGCCTCTGTCACATAGCCCAGCCGCTCCAGTTCCGCCGCCAGAAGCACCGGCTGCCCGCCGGTCGTATCGGCCGGGGTCAGGTTCTCCTGCACGGGCGTGATCACCAGGATCCTGCCCCCGCTGGGAAGAGGCTCGACCTCATCTCGCTCATTATCGACGCAGATCGCCTGCCGGGCCACTCCTGCGACCACCTCGGCATGCTCTCTCAGCATGGCCTGGTAGGCGGCGGGATTGAACTGCTCGGAGACGCCAATGCCGGCCTGGCGGGCAGCGATCCGCTCCCGGAGTGCCCGCACCCGCGCCACCGACTGGGCGAGCCGCTCCCGGCTGATCCGACCGCTCAGGACCGCCTCGCGAACGGCCACAAAGGCCCGCTCGCGCGCCTCGTGATCGAAGAGGATCAGGGGGATGTCGGCTCCGGCCTCAATCGCAAGCACCGCTGCCTCGGCGATATCCCACTGCCCCTGAATCCCCCACATCTCGAGCGCGTCGGTCACAATGACACCATCGAAACCGAGATGGCGCCGGAGAAGCCGGTCCAGAATCGCCGGGTTGATGGTGGCCGGCAGATGTGCGTACTGCCCGTCGGGGTCCACCGGGCTCCCCGCAAGGGCGGGCAGGAGGATGTGGGCGGTCATGATCGCATCCACCCCGGCTGCCGCCGCCGCCCCGAATGGGAGCAGGTGGATCGACTCCAGCCGGGCCAGGTCATCCGGCAGGACCGCCAGGCCGTAGTGGGAGTCGACCTGGGTGTCGCCGTGGCCGGGGAAGTGCTTGGCGGTGGCCGCCACCCCCTCCTCCTGGATGCCGTCCATGAGGGCGAGGCCCAACTCCACGACGGTGCGGGGCTGATCGCCAAAGGAGCGGATGCCGATCACAGGGTTGCGGGCGTTGCAGTTGACATCGAGGACCGGGGACCAGTTCAGGTTGAACCCCAGGGCGGCGAGCTCCCGGCCCATGATCCGGCCGATCTCCCGCACGCTGCGGGCGTCGCGTGTGGCGCCCAGTGCCATGGCGGAGGGCAGGTTGGTCGCCTCGCCGTGGCGCAGCGGCGTGAGGTTCCCACCCTCATGGTCCAGCGACAGCAAGGGGAGATCGGTCACGCCCCGATCCCGGATTGCCTGGCGGATGTCGGCGATCAGGGCCGCAGTCTGCTCCGGCCCCTGCAGGTTCCAGTCCGCGAGATGGACACCGCCGAAGGGGAACTGCTGCAGGCTCTCCCGCCACTCGTCGGTGAGCGCTGTCCCCGACAGGCCGGCCAAAAAGAGCTGTGCGATCTCCAGATCAAGCTCCGACAAGACTGGTCTCCTCCTTGCAGACCCGGCTCACGGCCAGGTCCGCGACGTCAGACTTCGCCCCTGGTTACTCCTCTTCCTGCCAGGAGGGGCTTCCTCCCACCTCGATCCGCCCCTCCGCTGCAGAGGGCTGACCGGGCCGGTAGATCTGGATCCGGGTGGCCTCCGCGGGCTGCCTGTTCGGGGAGGCCCTACCCAGCAGCCAGTAGAGGCCGCCGGTCGCCAGGCCAAAGGCGGCGTAGATGGCCCAGGGAAGCCAGTAGAGCCGGTTGGCGAGGGAGTACTGGAGCAGGAGGCCGCCCGACAGATTGCCCAGCCCCTCGCCCAGCCCCCAAGTCAGGGTGGCGATGCCAAAGTAGGAGGCGAGGGCGCCCTCGTCGGCAAACTGCGAGACGGCTGCATCGGCGGTGGGCATGAGGAGCATCTCGCCCAGAATGAAGAGCAGGACCGCCAGCAGGAGGCCGGGGAAGCCGCGGACAAAGCTGACCAGGCCGAGCCCACCGCCCAGGAGCAGCGCCCCCAGCGCCATGCTGGTCATGGGGCGGAAGCGGCTGGTGGCGAACCGGGTAACGCTCAGTTGAAAGAGGATCACGGTCAGGCTGGTGGCGGTCCAGAGCAGCCCGATAGACGACTCCAGGCCGAGGACTGACTTGGCGTAGAGCGGCACAGCGATCGCCAGTTGGGCGAAGAGCGCCCAGGCCAGGACGGTCACCAGGCTGAACCGGACGTAGGCCCGATCGGTCAGGACACTCCACCAGGGGCTTTTCGGGGCTGCATCCACCGGATGCTTCTCGCGGTAGAAGAGGAGCGTAACCAGCGCCAGGCCGAAGTGGAGCGCCGCCGAGACCCCGAAGAGCAGGGGCATGGAGCCCCTGATCAGCAGCCCGCCCAGCAGCGGCCCCAGCGATGTACCTACGTTAGCCGCGATCCCCCGGGCGGCGAAGGCGGTGGTCCGCTCAGCGCCCACGCCCAGGGCAGCGATTCCCGCCTTGGCGGTGGGGCCGTAGAGTCCACCGCCTACCCCCGCTATGGAGATGGCCAGCAGGAGGGCGGGCAGCCCTGCGACGAGACCGAGCAGTCCCAGCCCGGTGCCCCGGGCCAGCAGTCCGGCCATCATGGCCGTGCGGAGCCCGAGCCGGTCCCCCAGCCAACCGCCCACCAGGCTGCCGGCCAGGAGCATGAAAGACTGGGTGGCCAGCAGGAGGCCCGCCTCCGCCGGCGACAGCCCCCGGCGTGTCGTGAAGAGGATGGCGAAGAAGGGGAGGATCAGGTACCATCCGGCATGGAAGAGGAAGATACCCAACAAGAGTGTATTCATGGCCCGACCCAACCGCAGAACCCCCGCGAGGGCGCGCATCAATCAAAAACACCTCCACAGGGTAAGTCTGCCCGTAGAGGTGTTCATGGATCACATGCCTTTGGTCACTCGGAGGGATATGATAAGCAGAAGAGCAAAGAGGATCGTCTGCCAGATCTCTGCCTTGCCGACGGCGCCCAGGTTGGCGGCTGGCCCGTGCCCGCCGCGCAGGGCACCATGGAGCGCCCACAGGGTGGATGGGGTGAGGCTGAGGGCCAGCAGCGGTCCGGCCACGGGGAGCGCCCCCAGGGCGAGGGCCGCGTGGATGGCAACCGAGAGCCAGCGGAAGCGGGCGGAGCGTCGCTCCCGGGCCAGCGCCTTCACCCGGAAGACCGAGCCGCCGAAGAAGGCGAAGCAGCCGTAGGCCAGGGCCCATCCGTCCGGTCCGACAGAGCCAGTGGCGGCCAGGTAGTAGAGCGGCCCGCCGGCGGTCAGCCCCGCCACCGCCAGCAGCCCGGCGGGCAGGGAGCGGGTCTCGCCGTGCGCCGCCAGCCAGTAGACGGCGCCCAGGATTAGGGCGGCGCCTGTCAGGAGCATCAGGGTGGCGGGCCGTTGCAGGGCGACTGGCAGGAGGCAGGCGGCGCTGAGAAGGGCGAGGAGGAGCAGCCAGAACCGGGCTACGGCCGGCTCTGCCTGCGCCATGCCGGCCCGACCCGAGGCGCCCCGGCCGGCCAGGACCTCCACCGGGCCCCGTGCGGTGTACGCAAGGAACCAGCCTGCCATGGTTGGCAGGCCCAGGCTCAGCCCCTCGGGGCCGAGGGCGAGCATGCCGGCGAGCGGCGGCGTCACCAGCATCGCCCAGGCGCCGTGTTCCCGGGGCAAGGGTGGTCGCCCTGGCCGCATGATCATGAGTGGATCCCCCCTTTGCTGAAGCATACCACAGCAACGATTGTGACGCTGTGATTCTTCGCACAGGCCTCAGCAGGAGTTTTCATGAGCCGGACTGAATAGGTAGCCGTTGCTGTCTACAGCGCCGCATGTCCCGCTTGCAACGAAAGGAGGGACGGGAGAGGACAGGGGAGCCTCTCCCGGTCGACCACCCATGTACGACACACCAGAGTTTCAGGCCCTGCGTCGCGAGTACCTTCAGGGCGCCCTGGAGCGCCGGGCCCACTTGTATGAGCACGCCGTGCGGCTGCGTGAGGGCGGCGAGGTCGACCTGGTGCAGTTGCGCCAGGAGATTCACAAACTGAGGGGTTCCGGTGGCTTCTACGGCTTTCACGAACTCTCCCGGGCCTCGGGTGTTGCGGAGGATACGATCATCCTCGTGATCGATGGGGAGATGGAGCGGGACGACCAGCAGATCGCCACCCTCGTGGAGCAGGTGGTCCAGCAGATGGATGAAGCGGTCGCCAAAAGTGGTATGTGAGAAACAGAGCCCCCACCGGACAGTCCGGTGGGGCTCTGCTCTTCCGTATGGTCTAGCTCTTCTTCTTGGGATAGTAAGTCTTGAAGTACTTGCGCCCCTGCGGCTTGGTCAGGACCATCATGAGGGCCGGCTTATGAGGGGCATCGGCGTCGGCCTCGACCAGGTCGAAGCGCTCGGCCAGGCGTCGCTCCCGTCGCTGCTTGATGCTCCTCAGAAAGCGGGTCATGTTGATCGTCGGCTGGGTCTTCAGGCTCTTGATCTCGATCCCGTCCAGGTCAAGGGGGTGCGTCGTCCAGATGTAGACCCGGGGGTCTCCCTTGTAGCCGCCCAGCCGGACCCGCCGTAGCCGGCCGTCCCGCAGGTGCTCCGGGCTGGCTATCTCGGTCAGGGCACGGTAGCCGGCGGCGAAGAGTTCGAACCGGCCGGGCGAAAACAGCCAGCCACCATCTCCGTATGCGTTGTGAGATTCGAGGGGTTCGTTGCTGTTGATGTTCAGGACAGGCTCGCCGGGAGCGGGTGCGGGGGGCTGGGCCGGGGTTGGCTGGGCCGGGAAGACGGAGTCGCTCTCCCGCTCTCGCTGGGCGTCGCCAGGAACCTGGTCACGGATCGGATCATCGGGCATACTCCCACATCCCTGCAGGCGTATTCTTGCTGGATCCTGCCTGCCGAGTCCACTCTACCATAATCTGGTTGGTCTGTCTACAATTTTTTGGGTTTTTATGTTGTTTTTGGGATTCTCTACGGTCCACCCCCCGTCCACCCCCCTACCACCCCCCTACCACCCCCCTACCAGACCCCTACCAGACCCCGTCCAGACCCCGTCCAGACCCCGTCCAGACCCCTACCCTGAAAAAATGGGCAGCCGCACCTCTATGCGACTGCCCATTCCCTATGGCTTCAACAGGTCCCGAACCCGGTTCACAACCTCTTCCTGGATCAGCGGCCCCTTGGTCAGATGATGCGTCGGTCCCAGTTGCAGCAGCGTCTTCTCGCCCTCGGTCAGATCCAGCGCCGTCAGGACAAGGAGCGGGATCTGCTGGGTCCATCTTCGCTGCCGCAGGAGCCGGACCAGTTGGAAGCCGTCCAGGTTCGGCATCATCAGATCGAGGATCAGCAGGTCCGGCCGCTCCTCCATGATCAGCTTGAATGCCTCCTGGCCATCGGAGGCGGCGCGGACATCGTAACCGGCCCGCTCCAGCATCACCCCGATGATCCGGCGCACATCCGGGTCATCATCGACCACCATGATCTGCGGCTGCGACTTCTGCCCGGCGACCGAGCCGAGCACCGCCCGGATCGTCATGAGCAGCTTCCCCTCGTCGATCGGCTTGGCGATCACTCCGGCCACGCCCAGGGCGACCAGTTCGGGCTCACGCCCCGTCGTGTAGGCCGAGATCACCACCACCGGGATGTTCCGGGTGGTCGCGTCCTCCTTCAGCCGGCGGGTCACCTCGAGCCCGTGCATGCCCGGCATCAGCAGATCGAGGGTGATCGCATCGACATGCCTTGTGCGGGCGATCTCCAGCGCCTGCTCGCCCGATGTGGCGCCCAGGGTCTGGAAGCCCTCCTGCTCCAGGGAGAGCATGATCAGCCGGACGATGTCCGGGTCGTCATCCACCACGAGGACCGTCTTGTTCCCCAGGGTGATCGGGAGATGGAGATGCTGCAGCTCGGGCTCCAGCGGCATGGTGAAGGAGAAGGTCGAACCCTCACCCATCTCTGACTCGACCCAGATCTGACCGCCGTGCTCCTCCACGATCGCCTTGCAGATGGCCAGGCCGAGGCCGGTACCGCCCGTCTTGCGCGAGGCGGCGTTGTCGATCCGGTGGAACTTCTCGAAGATCGCGGTCTGCTGGTCCGGGGCGATGCCCGGCCCCCGGTCGATCACCTGGACGTGGACATAGCCGTGCTCCAGGAAGGCCCGCACCTTCACCTCGGTCGATGGCGGGCTGAACTTGATCGCGTTCGAAATCAGGTTGACCAGCACCTGCTGCAGCCGGTCACCATCGGCCATGACCCGCGGTAACTCCTCCGGCCCCTCGGTCACAATGGTGATATCCCGCTGATGGGCGAACCCCTCCAGTTCCTGGACAGCCCGGTGGATGGCGTCCATGCTGGCGATCGGCGCCCGCTTGATCTCCATCTTGCCGGCCTCGATCCGGGAGATGTCAAGGATGTCGTTGATCAGCCGAATCAACCGGTCCGTGTTGTTCTGGGCGATCGAGAGCAGGTCCTTGGCATCGGCGGGCAGGTCGCCGGCCACGCCGCCCAGCACCAGGCCCAGGGACCCCTTGATCGAGGTCATGGGCGTCCGCAGTTCATGGGAGACGGTCGCAATGAACTCGGACTTCATCCGGTCCACTTCGGTCTCCTTGGTGATGTCGCGATAGACGTAGATGCGCCCGATCACCCGCCCGGCCTCATCTTGCACGGGCGCAGCAAACTCGTGGAAGACCCGCTGCTTCTCCTCCCGGGTCTCCACGATCTGGGTCTCGATCTCGATGGGCGGCCCACCGCCGGGTCCCGGTGACCAGGCGAGTGCGCCGGTGCCCCGGAAGAGCCGGGCGCCGATCGAGCGGAGCTCGTGGATCGACTTGCCGATGATCTGCTCCGCCGGCAGCCCGAGCACCCCGCCGACCTGATGGTTCGCCACGACGCAGAGGCCGAGGTTGTCCACCATGATGATCGCTTCGCCCACCGACTCCAGGATCGAGCGGAGCCGGTTGGCCTGCGCATCGGCCATCTCCCGGGCGACCTGGATCTCGACCAGGTTCTGCCGGAGCTGCTGCTCCATCTCCTTGCGTCGGGTGATATCGCGGGCCATGCCCACGTACGCGACGGTCTCCCCTTGCTCATCCACCACCTTGGTGATGGAGAGGAAGGAGTACCAGAGAGAGCCGTTCTTGTGCCGATTGATGATCTCGCCGACCCACTTGCCGTGCTTGGCCAGCTGGTCCCACATCTCCCGGAAGACCTCCGGCGGAGTCAGCCCGGAGCGGATGATGTTGGTCTTCCGACCAAGCAACTCCTCCCGGGTGTAGCCGGTGACCGCCTCGTAGGACGGGTTTACATCGGTGATCACGGTGTCCTTGTCCGCTATGACAATCCCGTCCAGGCTGTTCCAGTACACTTCCTGGAGAGTCGAGTTGAAGTCCAAAATTGCCCGCTCCTCTTATGGGTATGACTCAATAGAGAGACGGTTACTCGCCCCGCGCACCCTTTGCCATCGCCTCCAACTGGCTGGAGAGACTCATGGGGTCAAAGGGCTTGACCAGGTAGCCGATCGCGCCGAGATCCCGGCCCTTCTGAATCTCGCTCTGCTGCGCCCTGGCGCTGAGAAAGACAACGGGGATATGCTTTGTGGCCGGGTCAGCCTTCAGCCGCTTACAGGTCTCATAACCGTCCATCTCCGGCATCATGACATCGAGGAGGATCAGGTCCGGCATCTCTGCACCGGCCTTGGCAAGCCCTTCTTTCCCACCGGAGGCCACGGAGACCTGGTGACCGCCCTGGTACTTTAGAGAGAGCTGAACCATCTTCTGAATATCTGGGTCGTCCTCAATTAGGAGGATACGAAGTGCCACCAGACCACCTCCTTTCGCCCTATCGGGAAATCCTCTCTATATTGTAGGTGTCGCGAGGCTTTCGTGTCTACGTCTTCCGTGCGTCGGGGCATGAGATTTTCAGGGTTATCCGCCAGAAGGCAGGAAGAGTTCCTTCTTGCTCGAAGGATAGGAAAGTCTCGTCTCATCTCAATCGTTTGCGAGCCACATGGGAGGACGTCCCGCATAACAGGCCCTCGGCGGTATGTGACCGTCCGAGGGCCTGTTAGTGCGATTCCTCTACCACCTCGAAGCGGTATCCGACACCCCAGACGGTGTGGATATACTGGCGCCCACCCATCGCCAGCCGCTCCCGCAGCCGCTTCACATGGGTGTGGACCGTGCGGGCGTCAAAGCCGTTGCGCTGGCCCCAGACCAATTCGCCCAACTCCTCCCGGGTGAAGACCCGCCTCGGCTCTCGGGCGAGGGTGACCAGCAGGGCAAGCTCCTTGGGCGGCAGCTCCTGCCCATTCACCCGACCGGCCTTCAGATCGATCTCCAGACCGGGGAAGGTGATCCGCTCGGGCCGTGCGTTGAACACCAGCGGCACCGGGCCGGACGGCGAGCTGGGCGCGGCGACCGGGCGGCGGAGCAGGGCTCGGGCCCGCATGACCAGCTCCGGCGGGAAGAAGGGCTTGGTCAGGTAGTCATCGGCGCCCAACTGCAGTCCCTTACAGCGCTCCGACGCCTGGTCGAGGGCGGTCAGCATCAGTACGGGGGCATCGGAGAAGCGGCGGAACTGGGTGAGGACCTCCCATCCGTCAGCGTGGGGCATCATCACGTCGAGGATCAGGAGGTCGGGACGCTCGCGCGCGGCGAGCAGCAGGCCGGCGGCACCATCGGCTGCGGTGCTGACGGCATAGCCCTCCCGCTCCAGGAGAAAACGGACCATGCTGCGCACATCGGCATCGTCCTCTGCAACCAGCACCCGCGGCGTCTCCGTCACACGACCGCCTCCTCCCGGATCGACTCCATTCACCAGAGCATGTTCGACATCTTTTGTAGGGGGCCTGCCTGATTCTCTGCCCTTCGGCGACTATGCCTTTTTGGTACCTAGGGGGGATATGCCAGCCCGCCATCTGGCGGTACCCTGGGATCAAGATGAGGGATCTCAGGAAAGGAGGTCGCCGCGATGAAAATGATGGGTAAGACGGCACAGAATCCGGCCGCATCGCTCGATGCGCTCTTCCGACCCCGCGGCATCGCGATCGCCGGCGCCTCGAACGACCCGACCAAACCGGGCCACCAGGTCCTGCATAACCTGCTGGAGGCGGGCTATGCCGGGCAGTTGGCCGTGATCCATCCGAAGGCCCCGTCCGTCCTGGGCGTCACCGCCTACCCGGATCTCATGAGCGTACCGGCCACCATTGAGATGTTGATCCTGGCTGTGCCTGCATCCACCACCCCCGCCATGGCCGAGGCAATCCGCTTGCGCCGCGTGCAGCGGGGTGATCTGCGCACCGTGGTCGCCGTGGCCGGCGGTTTTGCCGAGACCCATACCGATGAGGGGCGGGCCTGGCAGGCCCAGCTGCGCGAGGCCTGCGAAGATGTGGACGTCCGGCTGGTGGGCCCGAACTGCGTCGGGATCATTGACAACCGGAACCGGGTCGATACCACCTTCCTGACCGGTGTCCACCGGCGGCCCAGCGGGATCTCCCTGCTCTCCCAGAGCGGGGCCATGGGCGCCTGGATGGCGCTGGAATGGGGTTCCCTGCCCGTACCGGTCGGCCTGAACAAGTTCATCAGCCTGGGCAACATGGCCGATGTGGAGATGGGCGAGGTCCTGGAGCACCTGGGCCAGGACAAGACGACCCGGGCGATCGGCCTCTACGTGGAGGGGAGCCCCTCCGGCCGGGCGCTGGTAGAGGCGGCGGCCCGGGCTGCCGGTCGGAAGCCGGTGGTGGTCCTGAAGGTCGGGCGGACCGGCCAGGGCAGCGATGCCGCCAAGTCCCACACCGGGGCGCTGGCCGGTGCCGACCGGATCTACGATGGTGCCTTCCGCCAGTACGGCCTGATCCGGGTGAGTCGCATTGATGAGTTCGCCGTCACCCTCTCCGCCTTCGACCGGCTCCCGCTGCCGCTGGGCGGTCGCGTCTCTGTGCTGACCAACGCCGGCGGACCGGGGGTCTACGCCCTGGACGCCATGGCCGACCGTGGGCTCTCGCTGGCCCGGTTCAGCCCATCCACCAAGGCCTCGCTGCGAGCCACGCTGCCCGCCTTCGCCTCGGTGGGCGAGCCGGACGGCCACGTGGACATGACCGGTGGCGTCGGGCCGCACCAGGTCGCTCAGGCGGTCGCTGCCGCGCTGCGTGACCCCGGGGTCGATGCCGTCATGCACCTCTTCATTCCGACCAGGTTCAACACCGCCGAGGAGATGGCCCGGGAGTTGCTCAGCCTGCTGCCCGGCCTGAAGCGGAACTCGCTGGACAAGCCGCTCTTCCCCGTGCTGATGGCGGGCCACGGCGTGGCCCAAGCCCGCAGGCTGTTGGAGGAGAATGGGATCATGACCTTCGGCTCCCCCGATGAGGCGGCCGCGGCCCTCGCGGCCATGGTCCGCTACGCCGTAGAGCGACAGAAGCCCACCCCGCCTTAGCCCACCCTGTAGGCAACGAACCGAGGAGGAGATGCAGCATGGCGGTGCGTGAAAGGGCGCATCAGACGTTGGAGCGGATTGAGGCCACCTGCGCTGCGCAGGAGCGGCGGCAGTTGACCGAGTGGGAGACCTATGAGATCTTCCGGCAATGGCAGATCCCCGTCGCTCCCTGCGAGCTGGTCCACACGCCGACGGAGGCGTCGGAGGCGGCGGAGCGGCTGGGTGGCAGGCTGGCGGTCAAGATCGTCTCACCGGACATCGGGCACAAGACCGAGGCGGGCTGCGTCCGGCTGCGGATCGATGGCCCGACGGAGGCGGCCGCGGCGTGCGCCGAGGTCCTGGCCAACGCCCGGAGCTACAAGCCGGACGCCCGGATCGACGGCGTCCTGATCCAGCAGATGGCGCCACCCGGCGTGGAGTTGATCGTGGGCGGCCTCCAGGACAGCTCCTTCGGCCCGGTGATCATGACCGGTCTGGGCGGGATCTTCACCGAGGTGATGAAGGATGTCACCTTCCGGCTCGCCCCGGTGAGCGAGGAGCAGGCGGCGCTGATGCTCCGGGAGCTGAAGGGCTACGCCCTGCTGACCGGCGTGCGCGGCAAGCCGCCCGTGGACCTGAAGGCGCTGGCCCGGACCCTGGTGGCGATCTCCCAGTTGATCGCGAGCTGGCCGGCCCTGGCCGAGCTGGACCTGAACCCGCTGATCGCCCATGAGGGCGGGGTCGTAGCGGTCGACGGACTGGTCACCCTGCGGTAAATGTGCGGCGCCACCAGCGCAGCGTCAATGAAGGAAACCCCCACCATCCGCGGTGGGGGTTCACGCTTTGCCAGACCTAGTAGCAGCGCATCCGGCGGACCAGGTTCCCCTTGAACTGCATGATGATGCAGCGGGTGCCGTTCTGGTCAGGCCCCTTCGTGTAGGAGAGCTCAGCGGCGGCGCCGCTGCCATCTACCAGGACGTTCTCCACGACGAAGGTCAGCTCGGGGTAGGCCTCCCAGAGCTCGACAAAGTAGGCGTTGACCGCATCCTGCCCGACCGAGTTCTCATCGGCCAGGAACTCCACGTCGGGCGTCATCAGCGGGGCCAGGTTCCCGGGACAGTGGGTATTGCACATGTGAAAGAACCGCATGACGGCCTGCTCCACTACGTTGCGATCCATCTCTACCACGCTCTGAGCCATTCGACATCCCCCTCCGCTCTCATTGTTCGCCTAATTTGAGCGTATCATAGCGGTTGGTCCTGCCATATCCGCCGAAGTTGTCAAAATGGGGGATGCGGTCAGCTCAGCCGGACCGCCAGGTCTACGGTGAAGCCGCCGGGCCTGGGTACGACGAAGCGGACCGCCCCGGCGCCGCCGGGCTGGGTGGTGATGGGCTCGCCATCGACCGTGATCGCAGCATCATCCGTCATCTGGTCGGGGAACCCGTGCAGGATCACCTCGACCTGCTGCCAGGTGGGCCGGTAACCGCCGTCCGACGATTCAACGATCACGCGACCGCCATCCACCGTGATCCGGGTGCGGGCGAACTCGCCGCGGGTGTAGCCGTAGCCCTCGCCGGCATCATCGTACAGATCAAAGGAGCCCTTTCCCGGATAGATGTGAAGCGTCAGGGTCTCGACCGGCCTCTCGCCCACGTAGTTCATGGCCGGCACCATGGGCAGCACGCCGCCGCCTCGCACGAAGGCTGGCAGGGTTCCGATATCGCCCTTCGCCAGGATCCAGCGCCTGCCCTCGTGCTCCTCGCCGGTCCAGAAGTCGTACCAGACCCCGTCGGGCAGGTAGACAGGCCGGTGGGTGGCGCCGGGCTGGTAGAGCGGAGCGATCATGAGATCCCGCCCCAGCAGCACCTGGTCGTGGATCCGATAGGTCTCGGGGTCATCTTGATACTGCAGAACGAGCGGGCGCATGACCGGCAACCCCGTCCGCCGGGCCTCATCGAACAGCGAGTAGAAGAGGGGCAGCAGCCGGTAGCGGAGGGTGATATACCGGCGGCAGATCTCCTCCACCTCCGGCCCGAAGGACCAGGGCTCCTGATCCCGAGAGACCATGACAGAGTGCATGCGGAAGAACGGGGTGAAGGCGCCGAGCTGAATCCAGCGGGCGACCAGCTCGCCGGTCGGGTTGCTGCTGAAGCCGCCCACATCGGTCCCGACAAAGGGCACCCCGGAGAGGCCCATGTTGATGCACATGGGGATGGCCGCAAGCAGGTGGCTCCACCAGGAGTGGTTATCCCCCAGCCAGACGGCGGCGTACCGCTGGATGCCGGCATAGCCGGACCGGGTCAGAATGAACGGTCGCTTCTCGGGGCGAAGCCGCTTCCAGCCCTCATGGGTCGCACGGCCCATCTGAAAACCGTAGGCGTTGTGGACCTCCTTGTGGGGGACCTGCCGCCCCGCCTCGCCCTGGAGCAGGTCGTGGGGGACGGTATTCTCCCCGTGGGCGTTTGGCAGGAAGGAGGCCGGCTCGTTCATGTCGTTCCAGATCCCGGCGATTCCCTGGTCGTAGTAGGCCGTCTGGTGCAGGTCCCCCCACCACTGGCGCACAGCGGGCTGGTGGAAGTCGGGGAAGGCGGCTTCGCCCGGCCAGACCTTCCCTACGTGGATGGAGCCATCGGGGTTGGTCATGAAGTAGCCGTTGGCGGCACCCTCGTTGTAGACCGGGTAGTCCGGGTCCACCTTCACCGCCGGATCGACGATGACGACGGTCTTGAAGCCCCGCTCCGCCAGGTCGCTGATCAGCCTGGCCGGCTGGGGGAAGCGCTCCCGGTCCCAGGTGAAGACCCGGTAGCCGTCCATGTAGTCAATGTCCAGCCAGAGGCCGTCACAGGGGATCCCTCGCTCCCGGAAGTTCCGTGCCAGCCACTCCACCCGCTCCTGCGGATAGTAGGACCAGCGGCACTGGTGATACCCCAGGGTCCAGAGCGGTGGCAGCTCGATCCGTCCGGTCAGCTCGGTGTACCGCTCGATCAGGCTCCCCATGGATGGCCCGGCGAAGACGTAGGCGTCGTAGACCGGGCTGAGCAGATGGATGCTGTAGGTGTCGGTCGGATCCATGGAGCCCAGGTCCCAGTGGCTCCGGGCGGTGGAGTCGACGAAGAGGCCGTGGGCCCGCCCTTCATGAAACCCGGAGAGGCCGATCAGGAAGGGGATCGTCTGGTAAAGCGGGTCCTTGTCCTCGGTGTGAAGCGGCTCGTCGGTGTTCCACATGGTGTAGCGCCGACCCCGCCTGTCGAGGAAGCCGGTCTTCTCACCCAGGCCGTAGAACCGCTCGGTGGGTGGCAAGCGGCGTCGCACCATGACCTGGTTCCGGTCGATCTGGATCTCCTGATCGATGGCGAAGAGATGCTCCCCTTCGTACCAGGAGAGGCTCAGGGGAGCGAGGTCGATCTCCACCCGCGTGCGACCGGCCCGCAGGATCAGGCGCCCCTCCTCCTCCGTCACCGTCGCCTGAACCGGCGCCCAGTCCGTCTTCACCACCGCCTCGGTGGGGAGCACAAGCGCCGCCCCCCCTGCGGTGATCCGGAACCGGATCAGATCACCGGCCAGCGGTGAGAGCTGGACCGTCGCCACCGGCGTGTCGATCGTCAACCGTTGGTCCTGCCAGCTCCATCCCAGGGTCTGATCGATGATGAACACTGAGGATCCACCTCCGCTGCCGCCAAGTCCGTCCATGGCAGTCCGTATTCGCCTGAGGAGATGGCAATGCTTACCGGTGCGGTCCGCCGCCGGTCAGCGGCCGGTTCTCCTGCGGCGGCACGGAGCGCCGCTCGCGCAGGACCCGCTGGAGCACATCCTCCCGCCCGCGGTTGCCGGGCTCCCAAAACGGGCCCTTGACCCCATCGGGCAGGTACTGCTGCTCAACCCAGCCAGCCGGGAAATCGTGCGGGTACTGATAGCCCTTGCCGTAGCCCAGCCGGTCGCCCGACCCATGGCCGGTATCCTTCAGGTGATTCGGCACCGGGGGCGTGCGCTCCCGGCTGACGGCATCCATCGCACGGTTGATGGCCATGTAGGCGGTGTTCGACTTCGGCGCGCAGGCCAGGTAGATGGCGACCTCCGCCAGCGGAATCCGCCCCTCCGGCATGCCGATGAACTCCACGGCCCGGGCCGCCGCCTCCGCCAGCGGGAGGGCCGTCGGATCGGCCAGGCCGATATCCTCCGCCGCCGAGATCACCAGCCGCCGGGCGATGAACCGCGGGTCTTCACCGGCGTAGATCATGCGGGCCAGCCAGTAGACGGCTGCGTCCGGGTCGGAGCCCCGGATCGACTTGATCAGGGCCGATGCGACGTGGTAGTGCTCATCGCCGTCGTGGTCGTAGACGACCGCGCGCTTGAGCAGCGCCTCCTCCGCCACCTCCAGGGTGACATGCCGCTTCCCATTCGCATCCGATGGGGTGAGGGTGACCGCCAGTTCGAGGGCATTCAATGCGGTGCGCGCATCGCCCGATGCGGTCCGGACCAGGTGCTCCATCGCCTCGTTCGACACGGTGGCACTGAAGTTGCCCAGCCCGCGCCCGGGGAGGGTGAGCGCCCGCTCGAGCAGCTTGCGAATGTCGGCATCGGTCAGGGACTTCAGCTCGAAGATCCGGGTGCGGGAGACGAGCGGGGCGTTGACAGAGACCAGCGGGTTGTTGGTCGTCGCCCCCACCAGGGTGATCAGCCCCTCCTCCACATGGGGAAGGAGTGCGTCTTGCTGATCCTTGCGCCAGCGGTGGATCTCATCAATGAAGACGATGGTCCGGCGGCCATACTGCCCCATGCGGGAGCGGGCCTCCTCCACAATGCGCCGGATGTCCGGCACACCAGCGGTGACGGCGTTCAGTTGCTCAAAGTGGGCCTGAACCATACCGGCGGCCAGGCGAGCCAGGGTGGTCTTGCCCGTGCCGGGCGGCCCGAAGAGGATGCAGGAGGGGATCTGCCCAGCCTCCAGCGCCCGGCGGAGGAACTTGCCGGGGCCGATCAGGTGCTCCTGGCCGACGTATTCATCGAGTGTCTGGGCCCGCATGCGGGCGGCCAGCGGGGCGGTTTGGGCCAGTTGTTGCTGGGCCGCGTATCCAAAGAGGTCCACAGGGACACCTCCATTCAGCCTGACAGACTTCTCGAAGAGCGAAGTGAATTCCTTGCGGGCGGATCTGAATCGGCATAGGAGGGGAGACTCTCCATCTCGAAGTCGTATCTATGGGGCCGCAAGAAGAGGAGGATGGTACGAATGGCGGAGTTTCTGACCCGGGCCTTCTTTGAGGAGGAGCTGGACCGGCTGACCGAGGCCTACGGCCAGGAGATCGGTGAGAAGAAGATCAGCGTCATGGTGATGCTCCGAGATGGCCAGGGGCTGAAACTGGAGGGGAAGCCGACCTGCAAGGATTCCTACGTCCTCTGCGACTTCAAGGCGAAGGGCGGCACGGCCCGGGCGGCCGTTCCATACGGCTCGATCGTAGCGGTCACCCTGACGGCTGAGTCGGGTGGGACCATGGGCTTCGCACGGTGAGCCTGCTGGCACCCGAGCACGCAAGCGGCCCCCCTTCTTTGGAGGGGGACCGCTTTCCTCATGCCTCCGGCGCCGTCGGCGGCTCTGCATCCGGCACCCGGCGGGCGTGGTAGGGGCCGTGGAACATGTAGAGATCGGTCTCGATCCGGCCGTTATAGAGCTTCCGTTTTTTGTCCGCCGGGCGGCCGTAGAGCTTCTCAAAGCCCTTGTGCGCCGTGATCACGAAGATCGACCAGTCGCGGAGCCGCTGCTTCGCCATGCGGCCCATATCGCGATAGAGTTCCTCCACAGCGTCCCGCTCACCCAGTCGCTCACCGTAGGGCGGATTGGTGATCAGGTAGCCATAGTGCAGGTCGAGATCGACCTTCTGCAGCGCCTTCCGCTCCAGCGTCACCGAGCGGGATAGCCCCGCCGAGCGGAGATGATGCTGGGCCAACTCCAGCACCTCGGCGTTGACGTCGGAGCCGTAGATCTGGACCGGGCGCTCGTAGTTGGCCAGGTCGTGGGCCTCCTCCCTCGCCTGCTCCCAGAGCGAGGAGGGCAGCCGCCCCCAGCCCTCGGCATCAAACGACCGATGGAGGCCGGGCGCAAGGTTGTGGGCGATCAGCGCCGCCTCGATCGGGATCGTCCCCGAGCCACAGCAGGGGTCGAGGAAGGGCCGGTCGGGATGCCACCGGGAGAGCAGGATCATGGCCGCCGCCAGCGTCTCCTTGATCGGGGCCTCGGCCGCCAGCTTGCGATAGCCCCGCTTATGTAGTCCCGCCCCGGTCGTGTCCAGGGTGATCGTTGCCATGTCCTTGAGCAGCGAGACCTCGATCGTGTACCGGGCCCCGGTCTTCGGGAACCAGTCGACCGGGTAGCGCTGCTTCAGCCGCTCGACGACCGCCTTCTCCGTGATCTTCTGGCAGGCCGGCACCGAGGAGAGCTGGGAGTTCCGGGAGCGCCCCTCAATAATGAAGCGGCCATCCTCCGGAATCCATTCCTCCCACGGCAGCGCCTTGACCCCCTCAAATAGCTCATCGAAGGTGGTGGCGGGGAACTCGCCCATCTCGATCAGCACCCGGTCGGCGGTCCGGAGCCAGAGGTTGGTCCGTGCAATGGCCGCCTCGTCGCCCAGGAACCAGACCTTGCCGTTCTCGACCATCTGCTCGCCGTAGCCCAGGTCTTTCAGTTCACGAGCCACAAGCGCCTCCAGCCCCATGGGGGCGGTGGCGATCAATCTCAGTCTGTTATCCATATCTGTCACGCAGGCCACTTCCATCTCTCTGGGATGTCCCGTTCATTATAGCAGACGCGTCGCAAGAGCACGAATCGAAACCAGTCGGCGTCCCGGTCGGTCATAGGGTGTAGGAGGTGGTTGTGTGAAACGAATCGCTCTCGCCCTACTTCTGTCGCTGCTGCTGCTCCAGCCGGCGACAGCCGGACCTCCCGCTGATCGGATCCACGTGATCGCCGACGGTACCTACATAGGATGTGACGTTCCGCCCCTGCTGGAGGAGGACCGGGTACTCGTCCCCTTCCGCAGGCTGGCCGAATTCTACGGCTGGGAGGTTCACTACCAACCCGAGGACCAGTCGATCACGGCACGGAGCCGGAAGGGCACTGTTTCGATGCAGGTCGGGCACGAGGAGGCCCGCGTAGACGGGAACGCAGTCCCCCTGGACGTGCCACCCCGGATTGTCGGTGGGCGGACGCTGGTGCCGCTCCGCTTTGTGGCCGAAGCGCTGGGGGCAAC
The DNA here is from genome assembly GCA_041690255.1 of Symbiobacteriaceae bacterium. GTDB lineage: Bacteria > Bacillota > Sulfobacillia > Symbiobacteriales > Symbiobacteriaceae > JAWLHU01. The sequence continues at coordinate 144,775 of JAWLHU010000006.1, read as the reverse complement.
CGTCGCCTGGAAGGATACGACCCGGACCGTGCTGGTCGAGGGGGCCGGCCCGGAGCCTCAACCCCTCCCGCCGCTCCAGGCGGCAGAGATCCTGGCCGTTGAGCGGCTCCTCTCGCGCCCCGAGCGCTACAGCAACCGGACCTACGTCGTCTTCGACGGCAGCACCCCGGCCGGCCGGGAGATGATCGCCCGGTTGGCCGCTGCCTGGCAGGATGCGATCCCTGCCATACACCCGGACATGATGGTGCCAATGCCGCCATATGGCATAGGCGTGGGGGCCCGGCTGGAGTCAGACGGAGGGGCCGGCGCCCACATGGCCTGGCGCTGCGAAACCTCCCCCGATGGGGGACGGGGCTGTGGTAACAACGAGGACGGCTTCGTCTACCTCCAGCGGAATGGCGGTGACCCGGTACTCGTCTACGCCCCGGCCCTGGCCGATCTGATCGAGAACTACCCCCTGGCGGAGCAGCCCTAGAAAAAGGCGCCGGCGTGTTGGCCGGCGCCTTCGCTGTTCACCTTAGTACGTCCGCTGTGCGTTCCCCGCCCCCGGACCAGCCTTCACCACGGCGGCGATCCGCTCCAGGGCCACGGGGATATCCTCGGCGGCCACATCCTTGTGGGTGACCAGGCGGATCCGCTGAGGGCCCATCGACCCGCAGATGACCCCCGCCTCGGAGAGGGCCCCGGCCAGGGTAGCCCCATCCCAACGGCCGTCGGTCACATCGAACATAACCATATTGGTCTGGACCGTCTCGAGATCGACGGCCAGCCCCCCGATCTCACCGAGCCCCCGGGCCAGGGTCTGGGCGTTGGCGTGGTCCTCCGCCAGCCGCTCGACCATGGACTCCAAGGCCACCAGACCGGCGGCCGCCAGAATGCCCGCCTGGCGCATGCCACCGCCCAGCAGCTTCCGATTGCGCCGGGCCCTGTCGATAAACTCCACCGATCCCGCCAGGATCGAGCCGACCGGGGCGGCCAGCCCCTTGGAGAGGCAGAACATGACCGAGTCGACCGGAGCGACCACCTCGCTCACCGGCAACCCGAGCGCTACGGCGGCGTTGAAGACGCGGGCGCCATCCATATGGACCGGAATGCCGGCCTCATGGGCGACAGCCGCCACGGCCCTCAGGTTCTCCATCGGTACGATGCAGCCGCCGGCCCGGTTGTGCGTCTGCTCCACGCAGACCAGCGATGTGGTCGGATAGTGCAGGTTGACGCCCCGGATCCCCGCCCGGACCGCCGCCGGGTCCATGGCGCCGCGGACGCCGGGGATCGTCCGCACCTGTGCACCGGCCAGGGCAGCGATGCCGGCCACCTCGTAGTAGTAGACGTGGCTCTCCGCCTCGACGATTACCTCGTCGCCCCGGCCCACGTGGGTCAGAATGGCGACCTGGTTGCCCTGGGTGCCGGTGGGCACGAAGAGCGCCGCCTCCTTGCCCAGCATGGCCGCCGCCACCTGCTCCAGCCGGTTGACCGTGGGATCCTCGCCGTAGACATCATCGCCGACTTCGGCCTCGAACATCGCCCGGCGCATCTCGGGCGTTGGCTTGGTAACCGTATCACTGCGCAGATCAATGATCTTCATCTCTATCGGCTCCTTCGCAGATCTTTCGACTAGAGAAGATTCGCCTTATCACACGCTTTAGCCTGCTGATGGATGCAAAAGAGCGGCCCCCGCGGGGACCGCTCCCAGGTGATGCGAACTAGCCCATGACCCGGTCAATCTTGGCAGCGAGCTCCTTCTTCGGCTGGTACCCCACGATCCGCTCCACCGGCTGACCGTTCTTGAAGATCAGCAGGGTCGGAATCGACATGACGCCGTACTTCGCGGCGACGTTGGAGTTCTCGTCGACATTCAGCTTGCCGACCTTCAGCTTGCCCTGGTAATCGCCGGCGAGCTCCTCAACGATCGGGGCAATCATCCGGCACGGTCCACACCAGACCGCCCAAAAATCCACCAGCACGGGGGCAGACGAGGCCTCCACCTCGGCGGCCCAGTTGCTGCCGGTGAACGTCATAACCTTATCGCTGGCCACGGCGCATCCTCCTTTGTATGTAGCAACAGCCTAGCGACTCCTATTGTACCCAATGGTGCAAGGCCATGTAAAGCCAGCCAATTCCACTCGGCCAGCCTGAAGTTTCCCGTATGCAAACACGCAAACAAAAGACGGCGTCTCCTTTCGGAAACACCGTCCTTCGTTAACGCTGCCCCACCATGCCGTGTGTCCGGTAGAGAATGAACCTGCCTTACGCAGGTGGGTGCCCTGTCCCAGGCTTTCTGAGTCCCCTAGCCAACAGCGGTGCTGTGGGGGGCGTTCAGGCTACACCGGAAGATGGGGCTCCCATTCTCAATGATGTTAGGTCATTTCGTACCGGTGATCACGCACATGGTCGGGAGTGCTGTTAGCATGTGTCGTTCTTCCGGTTTTCATGATAGCAATCTGATCGTGCAAACGCAAGGTCTTGACAAGCTGGAGAGAATGCGCTCCCCAATAGCAGGATTTTCCAACCGACGTATGGAACGGAAATGATTGGGAGGTGTAATCGTGAGAGACAAGATGTACGCGGCCGACCTCATGACCCGGCAGGTCAGGACGACACCGGCGACTGCCGATCTCTCGGATGCCCTGCGGATCATGGACGAGGGCGGCTACCGCCAGGTCCCGGTCATGGAGGGCGAGCGGCCGGTCCGACTTCTGACCGAACGGGACGTCCGGCGGGCCCTGGTCGACGGTCGGAGTCACGTTCCCGTCGGGGAGCTGGCCTCACCACTGCCCTGCCTGCTCCAGCCGAAGGCGCCGCTGTCCGAGGTGCTGGAGTCGCTCCAGACCGATGCCTCCCTGTTGATTGTGGGGGAGGGCGGCCGGCTGGTTGGGATCATCACTTACTGGGACGTGCTGAGGGTAGCCCGGCCGAGTCTGTTGGTGGCCGAGGTCGAGCTGTTGCTCCGCAAGGTGGTCAGCGAAGCCTACAGCGAGAAGTACGGGCCTGACTGGTGGCCACACGTCCGCCAGGACCTGCGGAGCCGGGCAGAGGAGGAGCATGACCGTGACGCCGCTGAGGGGGAGAACTCCAGCGAGCACATGCTGGGCCACACCTCGTTCTGGAGCCTGATCGAGATCTACCGGGCGATCCGACCAGACGTGCCGGAGGATCGGATCCAGTCATTCCACCGGGTCCGCCAATGGCGCAACCAGGTTGCCCATCTCTACCTCATGTCCGAGAGTGAGTTGGCCGCCCTGGTCCGGGACTGCCTGGCCATGCGGGACTACCTGGAAGCACCGCCGCCGGCGACCTGCCCCGCCTGAAGACGGACGCCCCCGCTCGTAGGAGTGGGGGCGTCGTCGCGCTTACGCCTTGCGCAGGCGAATCTCCAGGAGATCGCCAGCCTGCCAGATGACCCGGGTCTCCCGGGGAATCACCCGGACCGGCAGCCTGAAGGACCGAGTCACCGCACCATACGAGGCACTGGCCCGGTAGAAGTCCTGCCCTTCCACTCGCTCTTCGTGGGTGCGGTGTCCGGTCACCGTCAGCATCGACTCGGTCACCTGCAGTTCGACCGACTGCGGATCCAGGCCTGGCAACGGGAGTCGCAGGAGAAGGTCGGCCCCCTCCTCCGCCCAGTTGGGTGCCGTGAGAACGGGGAGGTCCGGAAGCAGCCAGCCACTGCGCTGGCGCATGAGATCCAGCAGGGAGAGATACATACTCATCGGCCTCCTGCTCCCAGGGTATGCGGCGAAGACCCTATCCACCCCCTCGGTATGCCCATGAGTGCGCGGTCTTCCTCCCGGTGGCCTCCCAATAGTTTCCCGGTCTTCTCAGGAGCGTGGCCCCAGGACGAGGGACAACAGCGAATGGTAAGCTTTGGTTCACGGTCCGAGGTCCTGCCGACCATGACCATTATGGGGCTGCGCAGCCTCCCGCTGCGATTCCGTCCCGTGAGCCGAGAACACGACACAAAGGAGAGGCAATCATCATGTCCATGCCTGCCGAGCTGCTGTTGAATCCGTTCCCTTTGTTTGCACAGATGCGGAAGAATAGCCCGGTCTTCTTCAACCCCGACCAGGGGATGTGGTCCGTCTACCGCTACAACGATGTGCGGGCGATTCTTCACGATCACGCCAACTTCTCCAGCGAACTGTCCAACGGTCTTCCGCCGGAGCGGTTCCTGACGGAGTCGTTGATCAGCACCGATCCGCCTCGCCACACCATGCTCCGCAACCTGATCTCCCGGGCCTTCACCCCGAAGGTGATCGCGGAGATGGAGGAACAGATCACGGCCACTACCAACGAACTGCTGGACCGGGTGCTCGGGAACGGCGAGATGGACCTGGTCAGCGATTTCGCTGTGCCCCTGCCGATCTGGGTAATCGCCGGCATGCTCGGCATTCCCTTCGAGATGCGGGCCAAGTTCAAGAAATGGTCTAACGACCTGGTCGAGTCCTCTGAGGCGCTCGTCACCGGTGACTACTCCCCGAAGCCGCACCTGGAGGCCTCCTTCGCTGAGATGAAGGCCTACCTGGCAGAGGTTGCCGAGGAGCGCCGGCAGAACCCTGGCGATGACCTGATCACCCGGCTGGTCCATGCGGAGATTGAAGGACAGCACCTGACCCACCAGGAGCTGATCAACACCTGTGTCCTGCTGCTGGTCGCCGGGAACGAGACCACCACCAACCTGATCACCAACGGTGTCCGCTGCTTCCTCGAGAACCCGGACCAGCTCGCCCTGCTGCGGCAGGATCGCTCCCTGCTCCCCTCTGCGATCGAGGAGATCCTGCGGTTCCGGTCCCCGGCCCAGTCTAACATTCGGTTAGCGATGGCCGATGTGGAGATCGGCGGGCACCAGATCAAGGCCGGCCAGCGAGTCGTCTACTTCGTGGGCTCGGCCAACCGAGATGAGGAGGTCTTCGCCGATGCCGACCGCTTCGATATTACCCGCAATCCCAATCCGCACATCGCCTTCGGCCACGGCGTCCACTTCTGCCTGGGCGCCCCGCTGGCCCGCCTGGAGGCCCGTGTCGCCTTTACGGCTCTCCTGGACCGCCTGGATGACTGGGAGCTGGCGCCCGGTGCGGTCCTGGAGCCCCTGCCCACCATTCTGATCCACGGGGTCCGCTCGCTCCCGCTGCGCTTCACGGCCCGGCCCGTGCCTGTCCGATAAGATCAAGAGCCCCCCTGCCGGCCAACGGCCAGCAGGGGGGCTTTCGCTTATTGTGCGCCGGGGCGGATCCGGCCCATGACCAGCGAGTCGGTGTACCCTCCGTTGCGGAAGGCGTTCATCCGCTTGCGCCCCTCGTGCTCAAATCCGAAGGACTCGTAGAGCTTGATCGCCCGCTCGTTGTCGGGGTAGACCTCCAATTCGATCCGCAGGATGTTCAGCCACTTGTCAGCGGCCTCCACCAGGGCGGCCATGATCGCCTTGCCGACACCCTGGCCCTGGTAGGCGTCGTGGACCGACATGCCGAGGCCGGCCACGTGGAGGTTGCGGGGGCGGCGATTCCGGTGAATGCCACCGGTGCCCACCACCTTTCCGTCCACCTCCGCCACCAGCATGTAATCAAAGTTCGGGTCGTTGCCCTCCAGCCGCTTTCGCCAGGCCTCCGGGGTCTGGTGGGGTACCTGCAGCGTACCGGCGTAGACCGCGGGCTGGGTCATGATCTCGCAGAACGCTTCCGCATCAGACACACGGGCCATGCGAATCCGGACCTCAGCCATAGGGACTACCTCCTACGCCTCAGACTTGATGTGCAACTCCTTCAACTGCTTCTCCGCCACATCGCCGGGGGCTTCGGTCATCAGGTCGGTCGCCTTGGCCGTCTTCGGGAAGGCGATCACGTCGCGGATCGACTGCCGTCCGGCCAGGAGCATGACGAACCGGTCCAGACCAAAGGCGATGCCACCATGGGGCGGGGCGCCGTACTCGAAGGCGTCCAGCAGGAAGCCGAACTTGGCCTGCGCCTCCTCGGCGCTGAAGCCCAGCAGCTCGAACATGCGGTTCTGCAGCTGGCGCTGGAAGATTCGAATCGAGCCGCCACCCAACTCCGTGCCGTTCAGGACCAGGTCGTAGGCGTTGGCGCGGACCGCCGCCAGTTCCTCCCGGGTCGCCCCCTCCTTGAAGACCGTCGCCAGGTCGTCGGGATGCGGCGAGGTGAACGGATGATGCACCGCCACGAAGCGGGACTCCTCCTCGTCCCACTCCAGGAGCGGGAAGTCGACGACCCAGAGCAGGTTGAAGTCGTCCGCCCTGCGCAGCCCCAGCCGGTTGCCCATCTCCAGGCGCAGGGCGCCCAGGGCGGCAGCCACGACAGCGGGCTGGTCGGCCACGAAGAGCAGCAGGTCGCCGGGCTTGCCATCCAGGCGAGAGACCAGCTCCGCCGTCTGCTCCTCGGTCAGGAACTTGGTGAAGGTCGACTTCAGCTCGCCGCTCTCGCTGATTGCGATATAGGCCAGGCCCTTCGCCTTGTAAGTCTTGACCAGCTCGGTCAGCTCGTCGATCTGCTTGCGGGAGTACCCGCCGCAGCCCTTGGCGTTGATCCCCTTCACCTGGCCCCCGGCCTCGACGGCGCCCTTGAAGACGCCGAAGCCGCAGTTCGCAGCGATATCGCCAATGTTCACGAACTCCATGCCGAAGCGGAGGTCCGGCTTGTCCGAGCCGTACTTCTCCATGGCCTCGGCGTAGGACATGCGGCGGAACGGTGACTGCAGGTCCACATCCAGCGCGTCCTTGAAGACCTTCGTCACGAGCTGTTCCATCAGCCCGAGGACATCGTCGCGCTCGACGAAGGACATCTCCACATCGATCTGGGTGAACTCCGGCTGCCGGTCGGCCCGCAGGTCCTCGTCCCGGAAGCAGCGGACGATCTGGACGTACCGCTCCAGGCCGGCGACCATCGAGAGCTGCTTGAAGAGCTGCGGGGACTGGGGCAGGGCATAGAACTTGCCGGGATTGACCCGGGAGGGGACCAGGTAGTCGCGGGCGCCCTCGGGGGTCGACTTGGTCAGCATGGGGGTCTCGATTTCGATGAACTTGTGCGCATCGAAGAAGTCGCGGGTCGACTTGGTCACCCGGTGGCGGAGGATCAGGTTCCGCTGCATCTCCGGGCGGCGCAGATCAAGGTAGCGATACTTCAGGCGGACCAGCTCATCCACATCTACATCGTCCTGGATGTAGAAGGGCGGGGTCTTGGCCGCGTTCAGGATCGCCAGTTCGGTCGCCCGGATCTCGAACTGCCCGGTGGCCATGTTCGGGTTGACCGCCTCCGGCGCCCGATGGACCAGCTTGCCGCGCACCGCGATGACGAACTCGCTGCGCACCTGCTCCGCCTTCTTGAAGATCCCAGCGGCCTCCTCGGAGTCAAAGACGACCTGGACCATGCCGGTCCGGTCACGCAGATCCATGAAGATCAGGGCGCCATGGTCGCGCCGGCGCTGGACCCAGCCGTTCACCGTCACAACCTGCCCGATCAGTGATTCGGTCACCTCGCCGCAGAAGACGGTGCGTTTCATGCCGTGAATGGACTCGCTCATGATGATCTATGCCCTCCGAATATGCGAGATGATGTCGGTCAGCGGCACGCTCTCCTGGGTGCCGGCATCCATGTTCTTCACTGCGGCCACGCCGCTCTGGACCTCATTCTCACCGAGGATGATCACGTAGCGGGCGCTCTGCTTGCCGGCCAGCTTCATCTGGGCCTTGAGGCTGCGCCCCAGGTAGTCCAGGTCGGCGGAGATGCCGGCGGAGCGCAGCTCGTAGAGCAGCCTCAGGCCGACGGGCCGGGCGACCTCGCCCATGGTGGCGACAAAGGCATCCATGCGGGGTCGGTCCTGGAAGGCCTCCAGAAGCCCCTCCTCCTGCAGGACCATGAGCACCCGCTCCATGCCCATGCCGAAGCCGACGCCGGGGGTCGGCTTGCCACCCACGGTCTCGATCAGGCCGTCGTAGCGACCGCCGCCCCAGAGGGTGCCCTGGGCGCCCAGCTTGGGGTGGATCACCTCGAAGACCGTCTTGGTGTAGTAATCCAGGCCTCGCACGATCCGGGTGTCGATCTGGTACGGGATCCCCATGGCCGTGAGATGCCCCTGAAGCCCCTCCCAGTGCACCTTGCACTCGTCGCAGAGGTAGTCCAGGCCGACCGGCGCATCCTTCTGAGCCGGGTGCCGGGCATCCTTCTTGCAGTCCAGAATCCGGAGCGGATTCTTGTCGACGCGGGTGTTGCAGTCCTCGCAGAGTTCGGCCAGGTGCGGGCGGAAGTGCTCCTGGAGCGCCTCCCGGTACTTGGGCCGGCAGTTGGGGCAGCCGATCGAGTTGATCGAAACGACCAGACCGGTCAGACCCGTCTTGCCGACGATGTCGATCCCCATTTTGATGACCTCAGCGTCGACCGCCGGGTCCTGGGCCCCGAAGACCTCCACGTCGATCTGGTTGAAGCCACGGAAGCGGCCCTTCTGTACGTTCTCGTAGCGGAAGGCCGGGCCGTAAGCGAAGATCTTCGTCGGCTGGGGGGTGTTGGGGAGGCCGTTTTCGAGATAGGCCCGGACAAGGCCGGCTGTGAACTCAGGCCGCATCGCCATGCGACGGGGGTCGGTGTCATCGCCCCGGGGGACGATGTTGAACATCTCCTTGCTGACAATGTCGGTCGTGGAGCCCACCCCGTGAATGAAGAGGTCGACATACTCGACCATGGGCGGGCGGAGTTCCTGATAGCCATAGAGGTGGGCAACCTCGCGGAAGACCGCCTCGAGCTTCTGCCACCGGTAGGAGTCGAGCCAGCCGAACTGCTCGCCTGGCAGGACGTCGTTGAAACCCTTGGCGGCCTGGATCGCCACAGAGATCCTCTCCTTGCTAAAACATCTGAGTGGAAACAGCGGATCCATTCAGCACCGCATACTCCAGCGGCGCCACGCAATGGTGATAATCCTCAGAGCTCACGGTCTGCATGCACCCCCTTGCAGAGCCACCCAGCTGGCTCACGACAAAATAAAAAGCACCCGTCCCAATCATGGGACGAGCGCAAGGCTCGCGGTGCCACCCACGTTGATGCCCACCACCCGGGCAGACATCCACTTCATAGGGCCGGCCGGATCGGTCTGGCCCCCTCCCTCTGATAACGGCGGGAGTCTCCGTCGCCTCTTACCCAACCCGTGCAGACGGGCCTTCGGAGGCGCAGCTCAGGGTCGTGTCTTTTCGCCGCCGCCTTCCCGCTTGCCTTTCACCAGGTGGCAAGCTCTCTGCAGGGGGCCTGTCGGGTACTTTTCCCATCATCGCCTTTGAGATGGGATTGTACTGGGTTCCGGCTCACCTGTCAAGCAGCCTGTGCGACATTTCACGACGAGGAGAGTCAAACAAGCAGCCGCAGGGCGTTGGGCAGCGCCTCCAGGGTGACCGGCAGCCGCCCCACCACCTCGCCGTCCAATTGGACGGGCGCATCCTCGCGGGCAGCGCCGGAGAGCCGGCAGGACTTCACCTTCCGGTAGATCACACCCGGCATCTCCCGGTGCAGCCCCAGGACTGCCGCCAGGGCATAGCGCAGGTAATCGCCCCGGGAATCCGATGTGAAGATGCAGAGGTCCAGGTAGGGGTCGGTCAGCTCAGCCCGCGGGGTCAGTTGGAGACCGCCCCCGTAGGAGTGGCCGTTGCCTGCTACCACGAAGCGCCCCACGATCTCCTCCTCACTGGAGAGGCGGACCCGGAAAGGCGCCAGATCCCACCGCCAGATGAACCTCAGACCCGCCACCCCGAAGGCGGCCTTGCCATACCGCTTCTTCATCCAGGGGTCGACCGAGCCCGCCACGGCGGCATCCAGCCCGACGCCTGCCATAAGGAGGAAGTAGCGCTGATTCGCCCGGCCCACGGTCACGTTCACCGTCTTGCCGGCAAGGATCCGGCGGACCACCTCCTCGATCCGGGACGGGAAGCGGATCTCAGCCGCCAGGACGTTGGCGGTCCCGCCCGGCCAGAAGCCCAGAGTCGCCTGGGAGCCGACCACGCCCTGCAGCACCTCGTTCATGGTGCCGTCGCCACCGTAGGCGATGATCAGGTCGTATCGCTCCGCCACCCGCTCCCGTGCCAGCTCTGTCGCATGGTTCGGCCGCTCGGTCGGGCAGATCGTCACGGTCCGGCCCTCTGCCTCCAGCAGTCTGGTAAACTCGGCGATCGCTCCCTGTCGCTCCCGGGGACGCCCCGAGTTCGGGTTGTAGATGACGGCAATACGCTGAAACTGCACGGGGGCGGCCTCCTCGGCGAACGAGTCTCACGCGCCTCATGATAGCACAGAGCGGCCCGATCCGGAACGGGTCCGACACGACCTTAACCCAGCGTTACGCCCGCCTGCTCCCCGTAGATCAGGCGAAGCTCCGTTGCCTTCCGCCCGGCCAGCAGCTCGGCCCGCTCGGTGTAGGCCAGGGGCTCATTCGGGTTGTCCGGCGCCTTCAGCAGCCAGCCCCGGTTCGCACCCAGCGGCTTGTACCATTTGGATGTCGCCCCGCCACCCAGGCCGATCACCGTCTGCCGTTCCTCCATCATCTGAATGTTGTAGAGCGACTCCTTGCCCGGCAGGGAGTAGCCCACATTCTCCAGCGATCCGACCATGAACTTCTGCCGGTAGAGGTAATAGGGGTGCTGCCCCATAGCCCGGGCGGTCTGGGCGGCGTCGTGCACCAGTTGCTCCGCCTCCGCCGGGGTGAGGGCCCGCAGGGCCTCGGCAGCCGCCCCCTCCTGCTGGTGAAGCCGGGAGCCCCGCTTGATCGCCAGCGTATGGACGGTCAGGTTGTCCGGCGCAAGCCGGCGCATGTCGTTCAGGGTGTAGGTGACCTCATCCGGCCCCTCCCCCGGTAGCCCAATAATGATATCGGTGTTCACGATGAACGGGTGCGGATGCGACCGGACCAGATCATAGGCCCGGTAGAACTTCTCCACCGTATGGATCCGCCCCAGATGGAGCAGCGTCGCCTGGACGGTCGTCTGCGGGTTGACGCTGACCCGCGTCACCCCCGCGGCCGCCATGGCGTCCAGCTTGGCCCGGGTGAAGGTCTCGGGCCGGCCCGCCTCCACGGTGTACTCCTCGGGCGTCTGGCCCTTCAGCAGCGTCTCCCCGGCCCGCTGGAGCATCCAGGCGAAGTCCTCATCCTTCGGGCTGGTCGGTGTGCCCCCGCCGAAGTAGATCGTCTGGACCCGCAGACCCAGGTCGCGGATTGCGTTGCCCACGATCTCCATCTCCCGGCCCAGGGCCTCCAGGAAGGGTGAGACCTGGCCCCGGTGCTCGTTGATCGGGTAGATCGAGAAGGAGCAGAAGGAGCAGATCGAGGGGCAGAACGGAACGCCCACATAGAGCGAGATCGCCCGGGGGTCCCGGTTCAGGTAGGGGCGCTGTAGCTGGGCCACCCCGGTCACCAGGGCAGCCTTCTCGGGGGAGAGCCGGTACTCGCCGGTCAGGAGGGCATACGGGTCGGCCACACCCCCATCCAGCATCTGATGGACCAGCTTGGTGGGCCGGACCCCGGTCAGGATCCCCCAGCCAGGCCGGAAGCCCACCAGCGGGGCTACCGCATCGATCAGGAGCCCCTTGGCCAGCCGGCGCAGCCGGTGCTCGAAGGTGCGCGGGGACTCGGCGGCCCCCTGCTCCAGGCTCGCTTCCTCCTGCGTGGCGCCTTCCGGCCCCCGGGCGCGAACCGAGACCCGCCAGGAAAGCCCTGCCGGGATCGCTTCCACATCGACCAGCCAGATCGGCGCCCCCGCATCGGGCATGGCACCATCTGCCGATGGAACGAGCACCGAGATCTCCTCGCCGGGGAAGAAGACGTGCCCCAACTGCTTCAAGTCCGATCCAAACACAGGGCTGTTGCCCCGCAAGAGAATGCTGCTCACCAGAACCCCACCTCAATCCCTAGCATACCCGATCGCAGAACAGAAGGAGAGGGCCGTGGCACTCCGCCCCGGCCCCCTTGTTTGAGATAAGACCTACTTCTTGCCGGGAATGTACGCATCCCAGCCGAGGAAGCCGAAGATCAGGTTCAGCAGGCCGAGGAGCATGATCCCGTAGCCGAGGGCGCCACCCTGGGCCATACCCATGACGACGGCGACACCGAGAACGATCGGGCTGAGCGCCTTCCACAGGTAGCCAAACCGAACGAACTTGGGCGAGGACCAGGCGATCCTGCGCCGTTCAGCCGCCGGAGCCTGAGCCGGGACCGAGACCACTGCCGGTGCATCGCCAACCCCCAGGAGGGCGAAGCGGACAGCAATGACGTTCGGAACGAGCAACGCAACCCCCAGAACAGTCAACCAGATGATCGTGTGAACCATAGACCCGTTCCCCCCACTGACTACTCCCTCAAACTCTCACCAAATCCCCTGTGCGGATCCGACCGCATGGGCGAAATTCGCCTCATTTCGACGAACTCCTGCCGGGAATGTGACGGTTTCCCTACCACATGCGCTCGAGCATGTCACAGAGCTGGGCCAGTTCGCCCTCGTTCAGGTTCTGAACCATCTCGCGGAATGCAGCCCGCCGGCGCTCCTCTGCGGCTCTGACCGCCTCTTCCCCCTCGGTGGTGATCTTGACCCAGACCACCCGCCGGTCTTCCTGATCGCGCTCCCGGGTGACCAGCCTGGCCTTGACCAGCCGGTCCACAAGCCCTGTGGCGGCGCTCAGCGTGACCCCCAGCTGATTCGCCACCTCGGAGACCTGGAAGGGACCGTTGTTGATCAGGGCGCGCAGCACAATGCGCTGACTGCCCGAGAGCAAGGGTCCCGGCGCGACACTCTGATACGAGGTCGAAGACGAGTTCATGAAGCGAATCATCTTGTTGAAGGCCTCTTCGAGCCGCGGCATGTAAGGCGCCGTACGATCTGCATCCATCGGGACACCCCCGATTTGAGTGATCATCATCCGTCACTCCCCGATCGCCGGAGAGAAGGTTAATGACGTTAAGTATATACTTTCCGATTATAACCACACGGAATGGATGATGTCAAGTGCAGCGGGAACCGTAAGATACGGGAAGGGAGGAGAATCGCATGTCAGAACGTGTCGATGATGCGCAGAAGCGAATCGCAGCCCCGCAGGAGGGCACAGTGAGCGAGGGCGGCGTCGATGCCGCCACCGGCTCGGCCACCGGGGCCCTGGCCGGGGCGATCCTGGGTGCGGCGGGGGGGCCGGTCGGCCTGGCGGTCGGAGCAGCGATTGGCGGGGCGATCGGCTCGGTCGCCGCTGCGGGCAAGGAGCGCCCGCCGGAGCCGGATCCCTGGTACAGGGAGCAGGGGCGCCAGTACGGCGACGACAACCCGCTGACCGACTTCGACCGGGACAAGGGAAGCGGCAGGGATCAGGAGACGTAAGGGTTGTACTCCTTCTCATCGCCAATGGTGGTGGTCGGCCCGTGTCCCGGGTAGACCACCGTCTCCGGCGGCAGGGGGAAGAGTCGTTCCTTGACCGATTTGACCAGGGCCTTCATATCACCGCCGGCCAGGTCGGTCCGGCCCACCGAGCCGGCGAAGAGGGTATCGCCGGCGATCAGGTGGCCGGGCGTGTAAAGCGAGATCCCACCCGGCGTGTGGCCCGGGGTGTGAATCACCTGGAAGGATAGTCTGCCCACAGCGACCGTCTCACCCCCCCGCAGAAGCCGGTCGGCTTTGGGCGCGACGATCGGCTGGCCGAAGACCGCACTGCCGTTGAGCGCCGGGCTGGTCAGGTACCGGCTGTCGCCCTCGTGGATCCAGTGGGGCGCCTGGCTCCAGGACTTGACCCACTCCACGCCGCCTATGTGATCCAGGTGGCCGTGGGTCAGGAGGATCAACTCTACCTTCAGGTCAAACTGGGCCACGGTCTTCTTGATCCAGGGATCGGGTGTCCCCGGGTCGATCACCATGGCGGTCTTGGTCTCGGGACAGGCTACGATAAAGCAGTTGGTGGCGAACTCGCCGAGGTCGCGAAACCAGAGCTTCAAAGGGATTCCTCCAATACTGCTACGAAGCGTCTCACTTTAGTATAAACGCCGATACCGCCTCAGTCCAAGCGAAATCGCCGCCCTAGAACCCCTTCTCACTATCAACGAGAATCGTTACCGGGCCGTCGTTCACCAACTCCACCTCCATGTGAGTCTGGAACCGGCCCGTCTCCACCCGGATTCCCATGCTCCGCAGTCGCTCGACGAACCGCTCGTAGAGCGGCTCCGCCTGCTCCGGCCGCCCGGCCCGGTCAAAGCCTGGCCGTCGCCCCCGGCGGACATCGCCATAAAGAGTAAACTGGCTGATCGCCAGGATCGCGCCCCCCGCCTCCTGGATCGAGCGGTTCATCTTCCCGTCCTCGTCCTCGAAGACCCGCAGGCCGGCGATCTTCTCCGCCATGTAGTCGGCGGCGGCGGCGTCATCCTCCCGGGCGACGCCCAGCAGGACCACGTAGCCCGGCCCGATCTCGCCCACCACCTCACCGGCCACGGTCACCCGCCCCCTGCTCACCCGCTGCAACACTGCTCGCATGACCGCATCCTCCTACACGCTGAATAGGCGCCACCGGTGGGCCGGGTAGAAGACCTTATCGCTCGGCCCAAGCCCCCCGCCCCGCAGCGCCATGCGAATGCACTCCTGTGTAAAGCTGACCACATCGGGGGAGGTGAGCGCCTCCTCCACCGGCCAGAAGCGGGCCTCGGAGACCTCCGTCTGGTCGGCCACCGGCTCGCCGGCCCCGTAGGCCATGGCGAAGACCAGGTAGACGTCGTGCCGGAACTGATCACCTCCCCGATCGTCCACCCGCGAACGAACCCCCACAATCCGCTCCGGGGCAGCGGTCACACCGGCCTCCTCCTGGATCTCCCGCGCCACCGCATCGCCGATATCTTCGTTGGGCTCCACCAAACCGCCGGGGATAATCCACTTGCCGGCGGACCGTCCATAGGTCATCTTCACCAGGAGCACCCGCTCCTCATGCAACACCACGCCGCCAACCCCAACCTGAATCTCCCGGTCCTTGTACGCCACAGGCCTGTCCTCCAACCGTCTCGTCACGTCTCTTCCATGGGATACGCCCGCCGGTCGGCCTCTTCCTGCCATAAGGCCGAGACCGTAGGCAGCGGTAGCGCTTTTTGATGGTCGAATCTGTGATCACGCGCACAGAGAAGTAGCACCTGAATGAGCCGGACGCCGGATTGGGTGAGAATCGCTCTCGTGTTAGTATCAAATCAGAAACAGAGAACCACTCCACCAACGGATGATGATACGCCAAAGGAGGTTGGTCTTTTATGACGGACTATTTCAAGGGTACTAAGGGTAGCTGGATCTGGCTGGTGCTCCGCCTCTATGTCGGCTACCAGTGGGCGCTTGGTGGCTGGGGCAAGCTGACGGGTGAGAATGCGTTCAACGCTACCGGCTTCCTGAAGGGTGCGATCGCCAAGGCGACCCCGGCTGCACCGGGCGCCAAGCCGGTCGTTCAGGGCTGGTGGGCAGACTTCCTGGAGGGCTTCGCCCTGCCAAACGCAAGCCTCTTCAACTTCCTGGTCCCCTGGGGCGAGCTGCTCGTGGGCCTGGCGCTGATCTTCGGCTTCGCCACCATCTTCGCCGCCGTCATGGGCATGGTCATGAACTTCGCCTTCCTGCTCAGCGGCACGGTCAGCAGCAACCCGAACTACCTGATCATCGAGTTCCTGATCGTGGCCGTTGGCGCTGGCTACGCCGGCTATATCGGCATCGACTACTGGTTCCGCCCGATGTACCGGAGCTTCATCGCCAAGCTCTTCGGTACCGGCGATGCGGCCGCTGCCAGCAAGGCCTAGCCTTCACCGACCACAGCCCCGTCCTCGCATCTGCGGGGGCGGGGTTTCTCCGTGTTAGCAGGAGGGATTTCCGGCGCCATCGAACGGGTGGATGTAAGAATCCGCTCCCATCCGGCGTCTGCCTTGCGGAGTCGCTGGAGAAGAAAGGTGTTCACAGATGCATCACGATGAGATTCGACTCGTCCTGGAGGCGCTGGGCGGCAACGCCGACGCCTTCGGCAGCCTGACCGACCGCTACAGCCGCCTGATCCTTGGCCTCGCCTACTCATACGTGGGGGATTTCCAGGCCGCCCAGGATATCGCCCAGGAGAGCTTCGTGAAGGCATGGCTCTCCCTCGGTACGCTCCACCGACCCGACCGGTTCGCCTCCTGGCTCCGGCAGATCACGGCCAACCTGGCGCGCGATCATCTGCGCCGGCAGGCCCGGCGGGAGACGGTGCCCCTGGAGGCATGGGATCAGGCCAGTGAGGAGGATTCCGCCATGGAGCGCGGCCTCTTGCGAGAAGAGCTGCTGAAGCACCTGCAGGCCGTTCCGGAGGGGCCGCGGACCGCCATGGTCCTCCACTACCTCATGGGCCTCTCCCCCGCCGATGCCGCCGCGCATCTGGCGATCTCCCGTGCAGCGTTTGACACCCGACTCTCCCGCGGCCGTGAAGCATTGCGAAGGGAGCTGACCCAACTGATGGATGACGCGCTGACTACGAAGCAGGCCGAGGCCCAGAGCTATCTGAACGGCCTGACCGCCCGGGTCCGGGCCGCGCTGGATGCCGGCCCGAAGGAGCGGATCACGGCTGCCCGAGAACTGGCCCTGCTGGCGGCTCGGGCCAACCTGGACCGCCTGAGCCTGGACCTGACCAACCCCAATGGCGCCGCCCGGCAGAAGGCGGCCCAACTGATGGCCGAAACCGGCGACCGGCGGGCGATTCCGCCACTTCTGGGGCTGCTGGCCACGGAGGAAGAGCCGACGGTACAGGCGGAGCTCTGCCGCTCGCTGGCCCGGCTGGGGGCGACCGAAGCGGTTGCGCCGCTCCAGCACCTGGCCCGCCAGACCGCCGACATGGTGGTCCACAAGGCGGCGACCGAGGCGGTTCGAGCCCTGGAGGCACCGGACCCGAACCCGGTGGATGGGGACATTGCCGTATCCGTGGGCGATCTGCGGGAGGCGGGGCTCGAGGAACTGCTGCTGGCCATGCTGCGGGACCCGAGCCCGCAGGTCCGGGCCCACGCCGCCGACGGTCTGGGCCGGGTCGAGTCGGTCAAGGCGCTGCCGGGCCTGATCGAGTTGCTCGCACAGGACCCGCAGGAGTTCGTCCGCCTGACCGCCGCCGAGGCACTGGGCGCCGTGGCCGGGCGCCGGCGGCAGAGCCCGGACAAGATCACGCTCGCCCGGAAGAGCCGGGTGATTGAAGCCCTGACCCGCGCCCTGGTCGATTCGTACCACGGCACGGTGGCCGAGGCGGCCCGCTCGCTCACCCTGATCGACCTGACCGAACCGCAGCGCACCGCCGTGGTGGATGCGCTTTTCGCCGACGTCCTGCCGGAGCTGCTGAAGCGGAAGCCCGGCGCCTGGTGGGCGACCCTCCCCTTCCTCTTCGGCCACGTGGGTAGGGAGCCCGAGATGCTCCGGCTCGCCCAGATCCGTCTGGAGAACCTGTACCCGATGCACAACGGCCCGCTGAACAACGCCCTCGACCAGATGGCCGGCCCCGGCCGGACCTCCGCGAATGAGGTTATTCTCGAGGTCCTGAAGGGCGAGGTGCGGAATCCCTTCTGCCTGATCCGGGCGTTGGGCAAGACCCAGGACCCCGCGGTCTCTGCGACGGTGGCTGCCTACCTCGCCCCGGGCGCCAAGCACCCGCCCAACATCTGGGCGGCGGCGGCCGGAGCCCTCGCCCAACTCCCGGACGGCGCCGCCCGTCTCCAGGCGGTCGTGGAGTCCGGCCTGGCCCACGGGAAGCCGGAGGAGGGCCCCCTCCTCGCCGCTATGGAGGCGCTGGAGGGGGTCGGCGGCCCCGAGGTGGCCCAGTGGCTGGAGGCTGTGGCGGAGCGCCTGCCGCCCCGGGTGCGGATCAGGGCCCAGGCTGCCAGCCGGCGCCTGTCGTTTTAGTTCGAACCTTTTCGCTTGCAGAAACGGTCTTATTCACGGAGGTGATCTCTGTGGAAACACCGTTCTCCCGTGCCTGGGATACGATCATGCGCTACCCGGCGCTGGCCCTGGTGCCAATCGCCTGGGATCTGCTCCCCGCCGGGCTGCTCTGGCTCCTGGGCTACGGGACACCCGCTGGGCAAGCGGGGCCGGGTCGTACCTTTCAGATCAAGTTTCTCCTTCCCTCAGCCCTGCCGTCCGGCACGGAGCTTCTGGGAAACACGGCCTCGGTCCAGTTCGGCGCCGGTGGTATCCCCGCTGGTCCGATCCTGATCAGCCTGCTCCTGGCCCTGGTCGCCGCCCTGGTTACCGCCGGCTTCCTCCACCTGCTGGTCGGCGCCCTCCGGGGGGAGGCACCCAGTTGGGATCGGTTCACCGACGGCGTCAACCGCTTTGGCCCCCGGATGCTGGTCTGGGACCTGATCGTGTTTGCGGCGGTGATCACCGCCGGGCTGCTCGCTGTGCTGATCGGTCCCGCTGCGATTGTGCTGCTGCTGATCGGCTTCCTGCTGGCGCTCTTCCTGGTCCTCGTTCCCTTCCTGATCGTCGTGGAGGATCTCTCCGTCGGCGATGCGGTCAGTCGGGCCTCCGGCCGGTTTGTCGAGCACTTCGGTGAGCTGGTGGTGATCGCGCTGGCTTCGATCATCCTCTCGGCGGTGGTCTCGATCACCCTCTCCGCACTGGGCCTCAGCTACTTGGTGCTGGCCGCCCCGATCTGGGGCTTCCTCGGCACGGTCTTCACACTGGCCGTGGTGTCCGTCCTGATCCCCCCGTGGGCGACGGCATGATGTGACAGCGGCGGCACCCCTTCGGTTCCCGAGGGTATCCCCCGCTCACGATGGCTCTGCGGGCCTGTCTCTGGGTCTAGCGTCCATTTCTGCCCACCTGTCAGACCCTGATCTCGGCAAAAACGGACGCAAGCCGGCACGGACCGGGTTCAGGAGCCTTGCCCTTCCTTCTCGTCGCCAGCCGAAGGGGATCTTTCGCTGTACAGATACCCCCCAGGGGTGGGGTTGGCGAAGGTTCCGTCCGTTTTTTCCTACTGCCCGGCTGAGTGCGACAGGCAAATCTGGACGGAAGCCGTGGGGGCAGAGGGACGCCGGGGGACGCCGGGGTGCACCAGGGCCGAGAAGGCAGAGAGAAAATTCGGGGGCCGCCCCTCGTCATCTGCGATGACGTAGGGACGGCCCCTTTGCTCTTACGCCTCTGCGAAGGAGCGCTCCAGCTCATCCACCAGCGACCCGACATAGGCGACCGCCTTCCGGATCGGATCCGGCCTGGTCATGTCGACACCGGCCTTCGCCATCAGCTCCATGGGCGTCAGGCTGCCGCCGGCCTTCAGGACCTCCAGCCAGCGCTGCACGGCGGGTTGCCCCTCCTCCTTGATCAGCTGCGCCACCGCGGTCGATGCCGTCAGGCCGGCCGAGTAGGTGTACGGGTAGAGCCCCATGTAGTAGTGCGGCTGCCGCATCCAGGTGAGGCGGGCCCCCTCGTCGATCTCCACCTCACCGCCCCAGAAGCTCTCCAGGATCGCCCCCTTGGTCTCCGAGAGGGTGATTGCCGTGATCGGCGTCCCCGCCTCGGCCAGGGTGTAGATCCGGCGCTGCAGCTCGCCCTCCAGCAGGTGGCGGACGAAGTTGTGGTGGTAGGTCATCAGCAGCTGCATGATCACCCAGCGGCGCATACGCTGGTCGCTGGTCTGGGAGAGGATATGCTCCGCCAGCAGCAGCTCGTTCATGGTGGATGGCGCCTCCACGAAGAAGAGCGCCGGCTCTACATTCAACAGCTTCTGATGCCGGTTCGCCAGCTCGAAGTGGCCGGCGTGGCCCAGTTCGTGCGCCAGGGTGAAGGTGCCGCGCATCGCGCCGGTCCAGGTCATCAGCACGTAGGAATGAGCCCCGTAAGGCGAGGCGCAGAAGGCGCCGGACTGCTTACCGATGTTGTCGCAGCGGTCGACCCAGCGCTCGTTCACGGCGGTCTGCATGAGCTGGCCGTACTCCGGGCCCAGGATCGACACGGCGTCCAGGACCATCTGGGCCGCCTGCTCGTAGCTGACCTCCGGATGGAAGTCGGGGTCGAGCGGCGCCTCAATGTCGCAGTAGAGCAGCTTATCGAGACCCAGCACCCGCTTGCGGAGCCGGGCGTAGCGGCGCATGTGCGGGGCCAGCTCGGCCTGGATCACATCCAACAGGTTGTGATAGACCGCATGGTCGATCATATGGGGCGCCAGCAGCATGTGCCGGGCCGACTCGTACCGGCGGAGCCGGGCGGTGACGACGTTCTTCTTCACCTCGGTGGCGAAGGTGGCGGCCAGCGTGTTCTGGTAGGCCTTCAGCCCCGCGGTAAAGGAGGCGAAGGAATCCCGGCGGATGTTGACATCGGGCGAGATCTCCAGCTCGTCCTCGTAGAGCGCCAGGGAGACCGGCAACTGCTTGCCCTCCGGGCCGGTGATCGGGGCGAAGCTCATGTCCGAGCTCTTGCACCGGTCGTAGATCATGCCGGGGGCCTGGGCCACCTCGCCCAGGGCCGCCAGCGCCTCCTCCGTCTCGGGGTGGAGCAGATGCGGCTTCTCGATCAGCCACCGGTTCAGGAAGGGGCGGTAGGCCGCGAGGCCGGGGGTCTGGTCCATCCAGGCCTCCAGGGTGCCGTCGGGCAGGGCGAGGACCTCGGAGCGCATGAAGGCGGTGGCGGCGTCCAGCTCGGCCAGCAGGCTGTATGCCTGGCCCTCGGCGGCCTGATTGTCGGGGTTGGAGCCATCCCCGGCGACCAGCAGACCTGCGTAGGTCTGCCAGCGGTACACCCGACCGAGCGTCTCTTCATAGGCGTCGAGGCAGGCCTGGAGGGTCTCGGCGCCCTCGTGCAGGCGGCCCTTGTACTGTGCCACACCGCGGATACTGGCGGCGATGGTCTTGGCTTCGGCCTCCCACTCCTCCCGGGTGAGGAAGAGATCGGTCAGGTTCCAGGTCTCAGGCTCAGGTACTTGGGAGCGGAGCAGTCGGGTCGTCACAGAAACCCCTCCTTGACAAGGAAGCAGCCTGGTTCTATGCCTATTCCATTCGACGTCGAGACCTGACACTTCCTCTCTCTTGTCGGAGACGGTCGGCTTCGTGTCGGAGACGGTCGGCTTCGTGTCGGAGACCGTCTGCTTCGTGTCGGAGACGGTCGGCTTCGTGTCGGAGACCGTCGGCTTCGCGTCGGAGACCGTCGGCTTCGTGTCGGAGACCGTCGGCTTCGTGTCGGAGACCGTCGGCTTCGTGTCGGAGGCGGTTGGCTTCATCTGGGAAGGTCTGGCGTCTTGTCGGATCGGGTCGGGCCACATCGACAGAAAAAAGGCCGGCAGTCGGACGAACCCGACCACCGGCCCTCGTTTCTGCTACTTCGCCGCCTTCGTCTTGGAGCGGTCGTAGACCACCCGCTCGACCGTCATGACGTCACGCACCTTGCGGATTCGGGTCAGCACGTACTGCAACTGCTGGGCATCCTTGATCTCCAGGACGAGGCCGATCGTCGCGATCTTCGACTTGCCCGCCTTGCTGGTGGAGGAGAGCATGTTGATCCGGGCATCGGCCACGATCGAGACCACGTCGGCCAGGAGGCCCGAGCGATCCAGGGCGGTCACCTGCACCTCAACCGGATGCGCCGCATTGTAGGTCTCTTCCCAGGCGACCTCAATAAGCCGGTCCGGGTCCTTTGCCAGGTCCTCCATGTTGGGGCAATCCAGCCGGTGCACGGTCACGCCCCGCCCACGGGTGACGAAGCCGATCACCGGGTCGCCCGGCACCGGGCTGCAGCAGCGGGAGAAGCGAACGACCAGGTTGGAGATCCCCTTGACCCGGATCCCGTTGGAGGCCTTCCCGTACCCCGACCAGTCCTTCTTCTCCAACTCCAGCAGAGCGGGCTGCTCCGACCCCTTCCGCTCCTTCTCGTAGAACTCCCGAAGGCGGGCGACCACGGTGGATGAGGAGAGCGAGCCGATGCCGATGGCGAGGAGCATCTCCTCCTCGTCCTTGACCCCCGACTTCTTGCAGACCTCAGTGACCCAGTCATCCCGCAGCAGTTCGTGGGCGTCAATGCCTGTCTTCTGGATCTCGCCGCGCAGGATATCCTTGCCGCGTGCCATGTTCTCCTCGCGGCGCTCCCGCTTGAAGAACTGGCGGATCTTATTCTTGGCCGATGCGGTCTGAACGATCTTCAGCCAGTCCAGCGCCGGCCCTGGCGACTGCTTCGAGGTCAGGATCTCCACCACGTCGCCGTTCTTCAAGGCGGTGTCCAATGGCGTGATCCTGCCGTTCACCTTCGCCCCGACGCAACGGTAGCCGATGTCCGAGTGGACCGCAAAGGCGAAGTCCAGCGGTGTGCCGCCCGCGGGCAGGCTGAAGACATGGCCGCGCGGGGAGAAGACGAAGACCTGGTCCGAGAAGATATCGACCTTGACCGACTCGACGAACTCCCGGGCGTCTCGGATCTCCTGCTGCCACTCCAACAGAGAACGGAGCCACTGCAGCTTCTTGTCGAACTCCTTGTCGGTGCGCCCTTCCTTGTAGGCCCAGTGAGCGGCGACGCCGAACTCGGAGGTCCGGTGCATATCCCAGGTACGGATCTGGATCTCAAACGGCTCTCCGTACGGGCCGATGACCGTCGTGTGGAGCGACTGGTACATATTCGGCTTCGGGGTCGCAATATAGTCCTTGAACCGGAGGGGCAACGGCTTCCAGTTAGCGTGGATCACACCGAGGGTGCCGTAGCAGTCCTTGACTTCATCTACGATCACCCGAATGGCGATCAGGTCATAGATCTGCGAGATATCCTTGCCCTGTCGGTACATCTTCTTATAGATCGAGTAGAAATGCTTGGCACGCCCGGAGATATCCGCGTGGATCCCCTGCTCTTCCAGCCGTTCCCGCAATTGGTTCATCAGGTCCTGGGTGATCTGCTGCCGCTCCTGCCGCCGCCTGGCGACGGTGTGGGTCATCTCCTGGTAGCGCTCCGGTTCCAGCACCCGGAAGGAGAGGTCCTCCAGCTCCCACTTGATCTCGCTGACGCCGAGCCGGTGGGCCAGCGGGGAGTAGATATCCATGGTCTCCTGTGCGATGCGGGTCTGGGCCTCGGTCCCCTGGTGCTTCAACGTTCGCATGTTGTGCAGGCGGTCGGAGAGCTTGATCAGGATCACCCGGAGGTCCTTGGCCATCGCCAGGAACATCTTCCGGAGGTTCTCGACCTGGGCCTCATCACGGGAGGTAAAGTTGAGCCGGTCCAGCTTGGAGACGCCATCGACAATCGTGGCGACCTCCTTGCCGAATTTGGCCTCCAACTGCTCAAAGGAGATGCCACAATCCTCCAGGACGTCGTGGAGCAGCGCCGCCGCCACCGAGACGGCGTCAAGCTGCATGTCGGCCACAATGTGAGCCACCGACAGCGGATGGGTGATATAGGGCTCCCCAGACTTGCGGCACTGCCCCTCGTGGGCAGCAGCCGCGAACGCATACGCTGCCTCAACCAGGGCGATGTTCGCGTCGGGATTGTACGAGCGGATCTTCTCGGTCAGTCTCTGCAGCGTCGTCACGGTGCCACCCCCTTCATCGACCAGGATGCCGGCGAGCGGCCTAGTACTTGATCAGGGAGAGAATGTCGTAGCCCTCCAGGCGCTTCCGACCCTCCAGGAAGGAGAGCTCGATCATGAAGGCGACGCCTTCCACGTGGGCGCCGAAGGATTCAACGAGGTCGATGGTCGCGCGGATGGTGCCGCCGGTTGCGAGGAGATCATCCACCACCAGGACGCGCTGACCGAGCTGGTAGGCGTCCTCGTGGACCTCGAGAGAATCCTCGCCGTACTCCAGGGCGTAGGAGATGCGCCGGGTCTTGTAGGGCAGCTTGCCGGGCTTTCGGACCGGCACGAAGCCGGCGCCAAGCCGGTAGGCCAGCGCCGAGGCGAAGATATAGCCGCGCGCCTCGGGGCCGGTGACCACGTCGATCTGCTTCCCCTCGAAGTGGGTGGCAATCTGCTCGATCGCGGCGTGAAAGGCCTCCTTCTCCTTCAGGAGGGTCGTAATATCCTTAAACGAGATGCCCGGCTTCGGGAAATCCTCAATCGTGCGAACCAGCGACTTAAAGTCCATGAATGGTAGCCCCCTCACAACACATTATATTGCCTGAGGCCGTATAGGCCAATGATCTCGTGCAGAACTTGAGACGGGACGGGCCGGGCCGGGCTGTCGGGAGGGTCGGGGCGTTGTGCCGGTCGATGCGGTCAGCTCCAGCTCTCCCGGGTCTGCAGGGCCGCCAGGTGCTGACGGGCGGTCTGTCCCCGCAGGTAGCGCTGGCTCTGCTCCAACTGGAACCTGGTGTTGCTCGGTAAGAGCCTGCCGTCGGGGCCGGCCAGCCCCAGTTCCCGGAAGACAGTCAGTCCCGCCTCCAAGCGAAGGGCGCTCCATGGGCCGGGCATCTCGCCAAGGGTTGCCGCAAGCCGCTCAGGGCTAGCATTCCCGGCCTTCAGCAGCTTATAGAGGGCGACCAGCACATCGCGATCCGGATACGGCCAGGCCAGGGCGGTCTCTGTCAGGCGCCAGTCGGTCTCCTCCCACAGCAGATGAAGCCGCTCACCCGGGTACGCCCCATGCTGCAGGGGCGGGTGATAGAGGACCGTGTCGGTGTACGCGCCGGCCGGCCGTTGCCCCTGAGCCCCCACCACGATCTGGCCGCCCGTGGGCTCCGGCTGGCCCGGCCGCCACAGGTGAATCGCCGCACGGCGGTCAGGCATGGCCGTGAGCAGGCTGGCGGTCAGAGCTGCCGCTGCCCAGGGCGATGCGGTGAGGACCAGCAAGCGGTTCTCCGCCGGATAGCTCAGCGCCTCCAGGTAGAGCAGCCGGGTGGGCTCAGGCCGCTCTTCGGCCTCCCCTTCCGCCTCGGCGGCGGCGGCGGCCTCGGGCTGCGGTGCCTGCATGTGGGCCAGGAGGCCGGCCAGGCGGGGGCCGCGGGCGTCCCGGACGGATGGCCTGCCGGCCTTAGCGATCGGCGCTTCGGCCAGCGGATCCCAGGCCAGGCAGTCTGCCGAACTGACGCTGGGCAGGGCGGCGACGTGAACCGGGAAACCGGCATCGGCGGATGAAGCGACCACCTGCAAGTCCCGCATGGTCAGCCGCAGTTTCGGCCTGCCGCTGAACGTGTCCACCTCGGGCTGAAAGGCGACCTGGACCCGGGCGCCCACGGCGGGGCGGGCCGGTGCCATGTTCCAGCCGACCGCCTCCATGGGAGGGGTAAGTCCCCCGCCAGCCTGCCGCACGACCAGCTTCAGATGCTGCTGCTCCTTTCCCATGGTCCGCTGGTCCAGGACGTTCAGATCAGTCGCAGCGAAGACCGGAGCGGGGTTGCCGATCCCGTGCGGTTCCAGGGTGGAGAGTTCGTTCATGAGCTGGTCGGTCACCTGGTCCAATCCAATGGAAGCATCGACCCGCTGTTCGGGGACCAGGTCCTCCGGGCGGAGCCACTGTGCGGCCAGGGCGTTCAGCCGCCGCCGGAGTTCCGGCAGGTCCTCCTTCCGCTTCAGGGTCATGCCTGCAGCGGCGGCGTGACCGCCCCACTTGCTGAAGAGATCGGAGACCTGGAGGAGCGCCCTGTGCATGTGAAAGGCGGGGATTGACCGGGCAGAGCCGCGGGCCTCGTCGCCGTCGATCGACAGCAGGATGGCGGGCCGGTGGTAGGCCTCCAGCACCCGCGATGCGCAGATCCCGACCACGCCGTGGTGCCACCCCTCTCCCGCCAGGACGAGCACGTACTCCCGCTCCGCAGGCGAGAGCGATTCCGCCTGCTGCAAGGCCTCCTGGAGAATCGCCGCCTCCACCTCCTGGCGGCTCCGGTTCTCGTCGTCAAGGTGGCGGGCCAGCTCCCAGGCCCGCGCCGGGTCTTCGGTGATCAGCAACTCGACACCCTGCATGGCCGAGCCCATGCGACCCAGGGCGTTGATCCGCGGCCCGAGGGCGTAGCCGATGTGGGTCGCCGTGACCGGCTGCTTGACGCCAGCCACCTCCATGAGCGCCTTGAGGCCAGGGCGGCGGGTTGATCCCAGCCTGGCCAGCCCCTCCCGGACAATGGCCCTGTTCTCCCCGACAAGGGGGACCATGTCGGCGATCGTGCCCAGGGTCACGATGTCGATCAGATCCCACGCGTTGGGGGTCTCCAGGGCGAGGGCCAGCTTGAAGGCCACGCCCACGCCGGAGAGGCCCTTAAACGGGTAGGTGCAGTCGGGCCGCTTCGGATTGATCAGGGCCGCCACATTGGGCAGGACGGGCCCGGGCTCGTGATGATCCGAGATCACCAGGGTCATGCCGAGTTCACGGGCCACCTCTGCCTCTGCGTTCGCTGAGACACCGGTGTCGACTGAGAGCACAAAATCGAACCCGCGCTCCCGGATCTCCCGGAGGGCGGCGGCGTTCAGCCCGTACCCCTCGCTGAACCGGTTGGGAATGTAGAACTCCACGGTCGCGCCCAGGGCGCGCAAGGCCAGGACGAGGATCGTGGTACCGGTCACGCCATCCACGTCGTAATCGCCGTAGACCATGATCGGTCCACCCTGCCGGATCCGGTCACGGATCAGGCGGACCGCGGCATCCATGTCCTTCAGCAAGAAGGGGTCGAGGATCTGTCCCCGCCCCGCATGGAGAAAAGCCTCTGCTTCTTCCGGCGTCGTCAGCCCCCGATTGTAGAGAACCTGGGCGGTCACCGGAGAGAGCCCCAGCCTCTGCGAGAGCAGGTAACAGGCAGCGGGGTCCGGCATCTCCAGCCGCCACCGCTTCGGTCGATACGGTCGTGCCAAGCCGTTCACACTCCAAGCACGCTGTACCCCCCGCTCGGCAACAGACCGGGCGGGGGGCCTCTCATTCCGTCAACTATTTCGTGGGTCGGTATGCAAATCCCTGCTAGTAGTCCCCGGGCTTTACCGGGCCTTCTGGCTCAGCTTCTGTCGCTCCGTGTGCGCGATCCTCACCAGGGACTCCTCGGAGAGCTCATCCACCACGTGGAGCGAGCCGCCCGCCTCGCGGGTCAACTGGTCCAGGTACCGCCTGGATGGTTGCAGCCCGATACAGCCGAACGGGATCCGCCCCTCCTTGACCTGGCGGGCCGCTTCGAGGGCATCGGCCAGGGGATCGATCGTCCACTTGGGAACGGTTGGGATCCCATCGGTGATCAGCAGCAGCAGGGGGCGCCGGACCCGGGAGGAGCGGATTAGCTCCATCGACTGGGTAAGGCCGTGTGCCAGCGGGGTCAGACCCATCGGCTGGATGCGGGAAAGCCCATCCTCCACCAGTGCGTAATCCCGGGTGAAGGGGACGAAGACCCGCACGTCCCGCTCCTGAAAGCCGATCACGGCGATCTTGTCCCTCGTCGAGACGAGCAGGTGTCTTGCCAGATGCTTGGCCGCAAGGATCCGGCGCCCCGCCATGGAAGCGGAGGCGTCGATCAGCAGGCAGATGTGCAGCACCTGCTCCGATGCCCGCAGGTGCACATGCAGATCCCCGCGGCCCAGGGTGAGTTGCCGCTGACTCCCCCCGCGCTGGATCCGCTCCAGGTGGCTTCGCCGCACGGCGGAGGCCACCGTCTCCGGCACGGCCAGGTCGTTCAGCCAGGCGCCGGGCTGGGCAGGGGCGGTTCCGCGAATCAGGCCGTAGCGGACATCGGGAGACGGCGCCCCCCGCCCTGGCAACCTTCGCCGGGACGGCCCGCTGGAACCGCCGGGGATCCGGCGGATCAGCTTACGAAAGCGGAGCTTGACATCTTTGAGGTGGCCGTGCAGGTAGGCGAGCATCTCCCGACCCTCATCGGTTAACCGCATGCCCCGGACCTCCTTGCGGAGCAGCCCGGACTCCTCCAGTTGGCGCATGACGAAGGGTGCCTGATTCCCGCCGTTGCTGTAGAGTGCGGTCCAGCCCTGCTCCCGGGAGAGCTCCTCCAGCACCCGCTTCACCTCCTCGGGTGAGCCGAGACGGCGGGAGAGGTCGAGGGCGGTCTGGAGCCGCTGCTCCCTGATCTGGTCGCTCTGGGTGCCGCTCTCACCAGCCAGGGCGGCGGCGCCTCCCTGCGGGGCTCCCGCGGCATGACTCCCCGCTGTACCGGCGGGGCCTTCGCTCGTGCCGGGGGATCCCTCGCCCCCGCGGACGCTTCCCTCGCTCCCACGGCCGCCTCCCTGGTGTCCCCGGCCGCCCCGGAGGGACTGTCCCTCGGTCGGGGCTCCGCCGGCGCCCTCCCGCCCCTTCCCCTTGTTCAGCGAGTCGATCGCTTCCCCGTAGTACCGGCTGAGGTCGGACTGCTCCGACGGTCCCGCTGCCCCCCGGCGATGGCCGACCCGCTCAATGCAGCGCAGTTCCACCCCCTGGTCGAGGATCGCCCGCTCCACCGCCTGTACCACCGGCAGCAGGAGCGGTAGCTGCTCGTCTGGGAGGAGGCCGGCCAGGTGGACATGGTTGCGGTGAGCTACCTTGACCGAGAGCTTCCGGACGGAGTCGAGCTCGCCGGTCAGCCGCCCGCCTCCCGTGGCCGTGCAGAGGTCGAGGTGGTCGGCCAGCAGCCGCCCCTCACCCTCGGGCAGGACGGCCCGCACGCCGCACAGCGCCTTGACGATCGCCGCCGCCACCAGCCGGTGATCCACCTCGGCCACCGCATGGAAGATGTCAATGTGGATCACCTCGCCGGGCTGCTCCCGCCCGTACGCAGCCTGCCCGAAGTCCATGTCGGTCAGAATGGTCAGCGCATGCGGTCTCTGCGGCTCGCTCACATGGATCCGCCGGCTGACGACGGTCGCCTCGCCCAGCCGGGCGCCGCGGCTCCGGGCCAGCACCCGGCGGAGCTTCTCGTGCCAGGAGACCTGGCCCAGGGTCGGTTCCAGACCGATCACGGACGCCCCAACTCCTCTTCGGTGCGAATCCACTCATCGGGGCGCAGTTCGCCCAGGGGGCGGGCCCGGTTAGGCGGCGCCTCGGGGGGGTGATCGACCGGGTTGGGCAGTCGCCCGCCGCCCATTGCCTGGGCGGCCTGATAGGCGGCCCGGGCACCGGGGGACCGGTCTGGCTTCCGCCCGGTCAGCCCGCCCGCCTGCGGGGAGGGCTGGTGCGTTGCGCCGAATCGATCCAGCCCCTTGCTTCGGTCAGGGTTCGGCGCCCCCTGCTCACCTCCCCGCCCCAGCCCCAACTGCGAGAGGGTCCGGCGCAGCCAGTTCTCGGACGCCTCGCCTCCGTCGCCCGGGCGGGGCTGCGGCGGGTGCTGGGTCGGCCAGGTGCCGGCGCTCGCCGCATGGGAGGCGTCCGGGCGGTCGCGGTCGCCCGGCCCTTCCCCCGCACCTGTCGACGGAGCGACCCCCGGCTCCGCCACCATGCCACCGAAGCTGAGCCCCGGGAACCGGCTGCGCCCGACCGGCTGCGCCCCATCCCCGCGCTCCGGAGCCCCATTCAGATAGTTCGTCACTTTGCGGATCGTCTCCGGGTCGACCCGGTGCCGCAGGGCCATGGGGGCCACCCGATGCAGATCATCGGCAACCGCCTCCGCCCGGTTCTCCAGGCAGGCAGCCAACCGGACCCCTGCCTGGATCGCCTGGACCGCCCGGAGCGACTCCAGGTCAAATTTGGCGTAGAGGCCGGCGATCTGCTGGCGCATGGGGGCGGGCATCTCCACCTTGCGCAGATCGGAGGCACGAAGCGCCAGGCGGGTTCGCCAGAGCTCCGCCTGCGTCTCCTCCACCGCCGACCGCCGTACCGTCGCCCTCTCTGCCATGGTCAGTATCTGCTCCACCACCGCCGGATCCCCCGGGCGGTCCGTGTACGTGGCAAAATCGAAGCGGTCGCTGAGCTGGCGGCGAATCTCCTCCAACGGACCGGGGTCCTCGTCGGGGTTGGAGGCGGCCCAGACCGATACCTGAACCGGCAGCTCCACCGCCGGCAGGCCCGTCTCCTCAATCTGAACCCGGCCCGGCTTGGTGCCCATGACATCGAGCAGGACGTCAGCCAGTTCCGGTGAGGTGTCAGCCAGGCGGTTGATCTCATCTACGAAGATGATCCCGCGGTGGGCCTGGGGGATCGTCCCGGGCAGCAGGGCAGCCTCCGACTCCGCGGGGTTGACCAGGCGGGCCAGATCGATCGAGCCCACAACGGTGCCAATCTTGGCCGAGTGCGAGATCTCCAGGAACGGGATCGGTACCCACTCCTCCCCGATCGCGGCCAGGGCAGAGGCCTGCAAGCCCCGGTGGGCCGGGCAATGGGGGGCCAGTGGGTCGCAGTTGTACAGGCAGCCCTTCACCCGGCGAATGCGTGGCAGCGCCCGTCGCACCGCTCGCATGATCGTCGTCTTGCCCGTCCCGCGCAGCCCCTCTGCATGAATGTGCAGGGGCTGCCCGGCCAGCGTGGCGAGGAGCGACATCTCAATCGCCCGGAACAGAGCGTCATTCCCCGCATGACGCACCAGACCGAGAACAGACTCCATAACAATCTCCCCCGAACGTCAAAGCATAGCCCTAGTGTAACCAGACCACAGGAGAAAACTCCCGCATGCCTTGTAGATAGCCTCCCAGTTTCGTTCGCCATTTTCCGCGCTCTGGCATAACCCAGAGACCAGTAGGGTTCCGCGCCCCTAACCCCCCTTGGGTTCGCCCAACAATGTCGAAGAGGCACCCCTCTTCCGGGCGCCTCTCTGTCGATATTCGTCTGTCGAACGGCGAACTGCAGCCTAAAAGGTCTGCGGTTGTGGCTTCAGCCCGCCAAAGATCTGGTCACCCCAGCGCATCAAGGCAATGATCGAGCGGGCATCCACGATCTCCCCCGTGCGCACGGCCTCGATCGCATCGGAGTAAGCCAGGAACTCGATCGACATCTCCTCCGACTCATCGAACTGCATCTTTCCGGGGCCCATCTGCTGGCAGACGAAGCAGTAGACCTCCTCAGCTGAGTAGCCGGGAGAGGGATAGAAGCGGCCAATCAACTCCAGGGTCTTTGGCTTCCACCCCGTCTCGGCCTCCATCTCCCGGCGGGCCGCTTCCTCCGGCGCCTCGTCGGGCCGCCGCCGGCCGCCTGGCAGTTCCAGGCTCTCGCGCCCCATGCCGGGGCGGTACTGGCGCACGAAGATAATCCGATCCTCATTCGTCAACGCCAGCACGCAGACCGATCCGGGATGGTCCACCACGTCTCGCTGGAACTCCTTACCCCGGACCGTCACCTTCACTGGACGAAT
Organism: Symbiobacteriaceae bacterium; assembly: GCA_041690255.1. Lineage (GTDB taxonomy): Bacteria > Bacillota > Sulfobacillia > Symbiobacteriales > Symbiobacteriaceae > JAWLHU01. The sequence goes on along the minus strand of JAWLHU010000006.1, from coordinate 113,658 downwards.
CACGTACATTGCATGCCGCACCCCTTCTTGCAGGTCAATCAAGGCGCCGGTCCCGTGCGCCATCCCTTGCCGGATAGTTCTGCATCAGCCGCACCCTTCCCTTCCAGGACACATGGATGCAGGGGCTTCATCACCAGGTGGCGTATACTTATTCCACTTGTGTTCTTCTCACCCCGAAAAGGAGATGGAGCCGCTTGCCGTCGTTCAAGAACCAGAGCCGCCTACTCACCCTGATCATGGTCTCCAGTTTTCTGTTAAACCTCTCCTTTGGGGTCTGGCGATCAATCTTTAACAACTTTGCCGTGGAAGAACTTATGATCGGCGAAGCGCAATACGGCCTGTTGGAGGGAATCCGGGAGGTTCCGGGTCTGCTCTGTATGTTTCTCCTGGCTGCCCTGGCCTTTATTCGCGATGAGCGGCTCTACCCCGTTGCCGGCGGGCTGCTGGTGACCGGCATCTTCCTCTACTCCGGAGCAGACAACTACACCTCGCTCATCGTCATCACGCTCATTCAGTCCATCGGTTTCCACCTCTGGTCCCCGGTCCAGGACTCCATGGTGATCCGTACCACCGAGACAGGCGACCGAGCCCGGCGGCTGGGACAGATGAACAGTGCCGCCGCAGCCGGCACGGTCCTGGGCATGGTCATCGTCCTCTCGAGCAGCGGACTCCTGCCATACCGGCAGATCTTCATGGTGGCGGGCGCCATCGGATCGGTGGGCGTGCTGGTCGCCCTCTTCTTCTTCAAGCCCTCACCGGAGAAGAGCAAACGGGTCTCCCTGGTCTTTGACTGGCGCTATCGCTCTTACTACATTCTGACTCTGCTCTCCGGGGCCCGGCGCCACATTGTTATGACCTTCGCATCGTTCGCCCTGGTCAAACTGCACGGCACGCCAGTCAACACCATGGTCACCCTGCTTATGATCCACAGCCTTCTGGCGGTATTCACCCGCCCGCTGATCGGCCGGATCATCGACAGGGTGGGCGAGCAAAGGGCCCTCTCCCTCAACTATGCAGTAGTCGCCCTGGTATTCCTGAGCTACGCGTTTATTCAGCAGCCCTACATCATCTATGCAATCTTCGTCCTGGATAATCTGTTGACCGGGTTCGATATCGCCATCTCCACCCACGCGGGGCGGATCATTCCTAAGGAGAAGCTCTCCGCCTCCCTGGCGACCGGCACCACGATCAACCACATCTTCGGTGTGACCGTCCCGGTAGCCGGTGGCCTTCTGTGGGCCTGGTTCGGGCCACAGATCCCCTTCCTCATGGGCGTGGGAATCGTGCTGATTGCCATGGCCTATTCCTGGAACCTGGACCAGAAGACGATCGAGGCACAAGCGGCCCTGGGAACCGGTGCCTAGGCCAGCGGCACCGTGCCCGTCGCTTTGTGCACCTCTTCTTGGCACCCTGCTCCTTTCTCAGGCGCGAGAGCGGCACCCCGCAAGGCGAGGTGCCGCCCTCCATTATGCGATGCTTATGCCTTGGCCGGCTTGCCGGCCGCCGACTTCGCCCGCTTCGAATCCCGCTGCTCCCAGAAGAGCCAGAGGGCCGCAGCGATGAAGATCGACGAGTAGGTGCCCGAGGTAATGCCGATCAGGAGGGTCATGGCGAAGTCGGAGACAGAGTCGCCGCCCCAGATCAGCATGGAAATCAGCATCATCTGGACCGAGACGCCAGTGGCCAGCGAGCGGAAGATGACCTCCTGCATGGAGCGGGTGGTCATGGCCTCCAGGCTCTCGCCCTTGCGGCGGTTGGCCAGGTTCTCACGAATGCGGTCAATGACCACGACCGTATCGTTCATGGAGTAACCGAGCACGGTCAGGATCGCTGCCACAAAGGCCGAGTTGATCTGCACCTGGAAGATCGCCATGAGGCCCAGGGTGATCACCACGTCATGGAGCAGCGCCAGAACGGCGGTGATGCCAAACTTGAACTGGAACCGAACCCAGATATAGATGACCTGAAGCACCGCAGCAATGGCGATCGCCAGGACCGCACGCTGGGTCAGTTCGGCGGAGACGGAGCCGGAGACGACATCTTCGCCGATCTTCTGGTAGGTACCGATCGCCTCGAGTCCCGTCAGAAGGCTCTCCTTCTGCTCAGCCGAAAGCTCGGGCGTACGAATGAAGAACTCGGAGGCGTCGGGCGTCTCAGAGCCCTTGACCTCAGCGTTCTGCACCTGGCCCTTGCCCTTGCCGATGGCCGAGTCGACCACCTCTTGGACCTGGTTCATAGTCACCTGCTTCTCGAACTGGATATCCAGGAGGCTGCCACCCGTGAAGTCGACGCCCTTGTTCAGACCAATCGTGAAGAGGGCGACCAGCGAGGTCAGGGTCAGAACGACCGAGAAGACGAGCCAGCCTCGGGCGTACTTCATGTAGTTGATGCGCGCCAGGAAGGTAGTCATTACTGGGCCACCTCCTTCACGCCGAAGAGCGTCTTCTTGTTGAACCAGCCGGTGTTCAGGCAAAGCTTGATCAGCCAGCGGGTAAAGGTGATCGCCGTGAACATGGAGAGGACCGTACCCACGAAGAGCGTGATCGCGAAGCCCTTCACCGGGCCGGTGCCCAGGTAGTAAAGGATCACGGAGGCGATCGCCGTGGTGATCTGGGAGTCAAGAACGGTGACATAGGCCCGGTGGAAGCCGGCGTCAATGCCGGACCGGAGCCCCTTGCCGTTCCGCAGCTCTTCCTTAATGCGCTCAAAGATGATCACGTTACCGTCAACCGCCATGCCAATGCCCAGCAGGATGCCCGCAAGGCCCGGCAGCGTAAAGACGTTGCCAATCGCCAGCAGGAAGGCAATGGTCAGAGTGGAGTAGACCGCAAGCGCAACGTTGGCCATAAGGCCGGGGATCCGGTAGAGGACCAACATGAAGACCAGGACCGCCAGCATGCCGATCAGGCCGGCCTGAGCCGACTTGGCGATCGAGTCAGCACCGAGGGTCGCCGTGACCACCCGGACCTCCTTGACCTCCAGCTTGACCGGCAGAGCGCCGCCGTTAATCAGATCGGCCAGAACGGTCGCCTCTTCAGCGGTAAAGCTGCCGGTAATGACCGCCTCGCCGCCCGGGATCGGCTCGTCGACCGAGGGAGCGGAAATGATCTCATCATCCAACGTGATCATGATGATCTGGCCGATGTGCTTCTGGGTCGCCTCGAAGAACTTGGCCGGCCCCTCGCCCTTCAGCTTCAGAGTGACCGCGTAGCCGACACCGTTCGGGTTGGTGGATACGCCGGCACTCTCCACGTCGCGCCCATCAATCACCGGGTTCCCCTCGGGATCGATGAACTTCAGGACTGCGGTCTTGCCGATGATCTCGCGGGCCTGGTCCGTGTCCTGCACGTCGGCAATCTGGACAATGATCCGGTTGCTCCCATCAACCTGGACGACCGGTTCGGACACGCCCAGTTTGTTAATCCGGTTCTCAATGACCGACTTCGCCTTCAGAATCTTGTCCGCGGTGACCTCGCCAATCTCAGGGTCATCTACGCCTTCCAGTACCATGTGAACGCCGCCCTTAAGATCAAGGCCCAGCTTCATATGGTCCAGGATCCGCGCCTTCCCGGTATCCGGGTTCGGCGCCGAGTAGTACCAGCCGACGCCACCAAGCAGCGCCACGAGAATAGCGAGCGCCACCACGTTCCAAGCGCCCTTCATGGCCCGTCCTCCCTCTCGTAACAGAAAATTTTGTGGCCGCAAAGAAAAGGAGGCCTAGCCTCCCAAACTCCTTCTAAATCATACGCTATCGGCTTCACTCTTCCTGCTTAGGACCTGTAGCAATTGTACGGACTCGGTGATGATCTGTCAATGAAGGCTCGTTGGACGGGCAGGCGACCGCTGGAAAACCCGGCGTACTCTAGAGCAGCCGGGTGTCGTTGATCACCAGTTCAAATCGGCAGCCGAGGTGGGCGGCAGCCCGCCGGCACATGACCATGCGCACCAAGAAGATCTCGAAGTACTCCATGATGGCAATGATCGCCGTATCCACCTGCAGCTTCAGGCGCACAACCCGCTTCTCGGGCAGCGCCACCAACTCACTGTGGGTCACAGCGTAGTTGACCCGGTCGTGAATGTCGAAGGTGGCAATGTCCCGGTTGTAGACTCGGGACCGGTGGACATCGGACTTGTCGGCCAGGATCAGAGCGGCCGAGACATCGTTGACCGGATTGCCGATCTCCTCTTCATGGTTACCGATGGCCGCCATGATGACAGCGATCTCCGCCGGCTCCATACCCATGCGGGTGAGGATGGCGTAGGAGAGCAGGGCACTGGTTTGACCGTGGCCCTGTCGATTGACGATGTTCCCCATGTCATGCATCAGCCCGGCAATCCCGGCCAGCTCCCGATGCCGGTCCGGCAGCCCCAGCTCCTCCATCAGTCTCATCGCCCGATGGGCCACCAGGCCAACATGCCGCAGGCCATGCTCGGTGAACCCGATGGCCGAGAGCATCTCGTTCGCCTTAACGATGTAGGTATGAACCTCCCGGTCCTCCCGCACCGTCTGGTATGTAACCTCCGCCATGAACACCCTCCAGCCGTTACTCCATGTAGGTTCGTGGGACTTCCAGCGGCTTCTTGCCAAACCGGTCAAGTGGCCAGAACATGAAGAAGGCCTTTCCCTCCACCTTGGACAGCTCGATAGGCCCCAAGATGCGGGAGTCCAGGGAGCCGCCCCGGTTGTCGCCCATCACGTAGATATAGCCCTCTGGAACCGTGTAGGGCTGGACGTCGGAGAAATGGACAGAGACCGGATTCGTGAAGTTCTCCACGAGGGGCTTGCCGTTGAGAAAGGTCACCCGGTTCCGGATCTCCACCGTCTCTCCGCCGACCGCAATCACCCGCTTGATCAGTTGGCGTCGCGGATTTGCCGGATCCTCCAGGACGATAATCTCCCCAGGTTGAGGTTGGCGTAGTCGGTATACGATCTTGTTGACAAGGAGCCGGTCCATATGATGGAGCGTCGGGAACATCGATTCGCCATCCACCACGTAAAGCTGCACAAGGAACGAGCGGATGAGGAGGGCGATCACCAGTGCTGTCAGGACCGTCTCCACCGTCTCCCGCAGGGCGCTCTTGGCCGGTGGTGCCTGCTCGGGCGACCCACGGTCCTCTCTGACTGCGTCCGGACTCGGGGTGCCGGTCTCCCCCGGCGCCTCACCGGCTGTCTCAGCCGGCTCCGTGGCTTCGGGGTTCATACCGGCGGTGGACCCGCCCTCTGCCAAGTCGCCGGAAGGCCGGGCCTTCTCTGATGGTTGCATCACGGACGCTCCTTCCACTCCTGAATGAAGGCATGGACCCGTTGGCGAACCTCATCTACGGTCAGGTCGTCGGTCGGAAGGTAGAGGTCGCAAGCTTCCCGGGCCGGTGCCAGGCGCACCCGCTGGTCCTCCAGGCGCTCCGGTCCATAGCTGATCGTTGGCCTTCGCTGCTTGGTGGTCTCCCATCGAGCGTCCAGCATGACCAGAATATTGGCGTCGGGGTGTTGCTTCTCCCAAAGGCGGCGCACAAACGAGTGCTCCTGGGGTACGCTGTAGGCAGTTACCCCGTCACGGGTCAAGCCCTGGGCTAGCGTGCTCTTCCCAGATGCACAGACACCGACGATTGCAATCCGTGGTTCTTTCAAGCAACTTCCCCCTATTGCGGCCCCCGGACGGCCTTGGAACGCCTCACATTGGCCTGGAAAATGGCATGGCTACAAGCATGCGGCGGATGTGGTCACCCTGGGATGGGATGAGGCCGACGGTCAGGACACTCATATCATCCCCCGGGCGGCCTCGGTCGAGCTGGACGGCCCGGTCCAGGATCCGGTCCGCCAGCGGCTGCATCTCCGCAGGATCGGCCCCCTCGACCAGGGAGACCAGTTCTTCCGGCTCCAGTTCCGTCTCGTACCGCCGACCAGCCGAGTAGATCCCGTCGGTGAAGGCAGCGACGACCAGGCCAGGCTGAAGCGGCACCTCTGTGATCAGAGGCTTCATGACCTCACGAATCCCGATCGGCTCCACACCGGTGTCGAGCTTGTCCACATGACCATCCGGATGCCGGAGCAGAACCGGTACATGGGTGTTCCGGGCAATGACCAGGCTCTTGGTCCTGGAGTCGACCGAGACGATGACCAACTCAGTGGAGACCTTTCCGTCCCGCACGGCGTAGAGGTAGTCATGCACACCGCGCGCCACCGCACCGTCGCGAACACCATCCGCGATCAGTTGGACCGCCTTTGCCACCACGATCTGGCTGACTCGCTTGGCCGCCCGCCCGTGGGTCTGTCCATCGGCCATAATGGCGGTAATGCCGCCGCGCGGACGCTCCACGATCTCGACGGAGTCACCACTCTCACTCAAGCCAAACTTGGGCACCTTTGCGACAGCCATAGAGACTTGCATGTTGAAAGAGGTCCCTCCAGTGTCGATCTCTGACCAGCCAGGCAGGGAGCATGCGGTGCGTCATGCTGCCATTATACAACCACTGGGAGTTCGGGGCAACGTAACCACCTCGCAGGCTAGACATGGATCGACAGTCTTCTACAAAACGAGCCATTTTCTTACAACAATCCTCTTGATCTCCTTGGGATTTCCTGGTATGCTTTAGCTGAGGGCAAACCATAATGATATAGGTGGTGGTGCCACATGGGTGTGGTGATTAACCTTGAACCGCGGCGCCGTCAGCGACCCGGTCACCGACGAGAGGCACAGGATCAACTACCAGGCGTACTGGCAAGGCTGCTTGCTGCGGGAGCGACTGACTTCGCCAGAGTAGCGCTTGACGCTTGGGGGAACCGCTCTATCGATCCCGACGAACTCCTTGAACTATGTACTACGTATGCCTCGGTGGCGGGGCTTGAAACTGTATAACCTTAGAAGGTGACCGCCGGGAGACCCCCGGCGGTCACGCTTATCTCATCCGTTCAGTCGCACGGTCAGAATGGGCTCTCCTGCCTTTACATCCCCCGTTCCCACTGCGGTCCAATCGAGTACCCGATCCATATTGGTGATCAGCACCGGGGTGACGAGGGAGCGCCCAGTCTCTGCGATCGCCTGTCGGTCAAACCACCCAAGCGGTCTTCCCGGAATGACCTGGTCGCCCTCCTTGACGGACAGGTGGAAGCCTTCCCCCTGGAGGGAGACCGTATCGATGCCGATATGCAGCAGGATCTCCAACCCCTCGGGAGTGGTCAGCCCGATCGCGTGACCGCCAGGGAAGATGTGGAAGACCTGACCCCTCACCGGCGAGTGAATCTGGTTCTCGCTGGGCTCAATGGCCACGCCCTGACCGGCGAGGCCGCCGGCGAAAACCGGGTCCGGTACCGCTTCGAGGGGCAGCACCTTCCCGGCGAACGGGCTGACCAGGGTGATTCCCTCCGCTGCCCCAGCCGCGGCAGCAACCGTGCTTCCCGGCTCCTCCGCTGGACCGGCTGAGTCGGTCACCAGAGCGGGTGCTGCGGGTCCCATTGCTTCAGAGACCTTGCGGGCCAGTTGCCCGGCTCGGGCACCCACCACCACCTGGAGATTCTGTCCCGCCTTGAGGACCCCCGAGGCGCCAAGCCGGCGGAGTGCGGGTTCGTCCACAAGGGCGGGGTCATTCACCTGAACCCGCAGCCGGGTCATGCAGGCGCTTAGCCCGACAATGTTCTGCACGCCACCCATTGCGGTGAGGTACCTCTCGCCCTCGCGATCGGCCGCCTCAGCCGGGGTATCCTCATCGACCGGTGCGGCATCGTCGGTCTGGCCGAGGATCGGTGGACGCAACCACCGGATCACGAGCCGGAAGGAGCCGTAGTAGACCGCGGTCCAGATCAGGCCAAGGGGAAGGATCATCCAGCCGTTTGTCTGTCTATGCCAGTTGATCAGGATCATGGGCAGAGCGTACCCGCCCAGGTGAATATCCAGCATGTATCCGACAAGGGAGGCCAGGCCGGATAGGATTACGTGCAGGGCGAAGAGGATGGGCGAGGCGAAGATAAACGCGAATTCGACCGGCTCGGTCACGCCCAGGAGCATGGCGGTCAGCGCACCGGTCGTCATGAGCCCGGCCACCCGGCGCCGCTGCTCGGGTCGGGCCTCCTTCGTGATCGCCAGGGCGGCGCCCAAGGGGCCAAAGCCGAGGGTGAGGAAGAAGCCGCTCAGGATCCGGCCCGCCGTGGGATCCCCGTGCAGGAAGCGGACATACTCGCCGGCCAGCAACTTGCCGGAGACCGGGTCGACCCACCCGCCCAACTGCGTATCCACTAGCTGCATGAGAATATGATGCAGCCCCGTAGGAATCAGGAGGCGAAGAGTCGAGCCGTAAACGAAGGCGCCCAGTCCGCCGGCACTGTAGATCCAGTTTCCCAGCCCCACGATGCCGGCGTGAATGGGTGGCCAGAAGATGCCGAAAAGGTAGCCCAGCGCGACGCCAGCCAAAGCGGCTGCCATGGGACCCATGCGCTTGCCGGAGAAGAGCGCCAGGAACTCCGGCAACTCTACCCCCTTAACCCTGTTGTAGATCCAGGTCATCACAGCGCCGGCCACGACGCCGCCCAGAACGCCGACGTTCAGCGTGGGGTCACCAGAGACCGCCTCGGCCACGGAGACCATGACCAGGTAGCCGGCAGCGACGGTCAGTGCACCCATGCCGTCCGCGTCGGTAAAGCCAATGGCAATGCCGATGCCGTAGAAGAGCGGCAACCAGGTCCGGATCAGGGTCAATCCCGCCGATTCGACCGGCCCGATGCCCAACTGAGACCCGATCGCCAGCAGGATCGCAGCCAGGGGCAGGAACGTCAGCGGGACGATCAGGCTCGAGGCAACCCGCTGGAAGAACGCCTGCCGAGTACGCAACGGCACTCCCTCCTCACCTTCCGAGACTCGGGACATGGCCAAAATGGATGAGATAAATGCCCCGCTCCTCGATCAGGCGGCGAACCTCCGGTGCCACAAGCGCCGCCAGTTCTGACATCCGCTGCTCCCGGAGCGAGGAGAGATCGCTCAGTTGATCATCGACCTCACCGGGGTGAGCGATCACCTCGGTCACACCCTTACCGACCCGGCCCAGCCGCGCCAGTAGCTCTTGGGTGTCAAAGTCGCCGGCCATGGCAAGATCGGGCGAGTGCAGGCCACTCGACTTGATGAGACCAGCGGTCCGCCTCAGGCCCCGGTCTACCAGGTAGCCCGCGGGACTCCAGGGCCGGAAGGCCCCCTTCGGCACGAAGTCGGGCTGCAGGTAGCGCACGGCGCTTATCCCGTAACGCTGGGCCAACTCCAGCATGACCGCGCACAGGGGAGGGTAGATCTGCAGGTAGCGGTGGGTGTCCAAGTGCGTAGGGGTCTTGCCCAGCAGGTGGATCCCTTTCTCGATCTGGGCCGTCCACTCCCGGCTCGCCTCCTCGATCCGCACCCGGGTCAGGACACGCAGGAGCGAGCGGGAGAAGCGACCGTCGGGCCCTACCAGGCTGCGCACCTCCGCTGCCGGAAGGACCGGTTCGCCCGTGGTCAGATTCAGGTGAACCCCCACCCCCAGATCCGGTGCTTCCGCCAGTAACGGGGCCATCTCCCCGGCCCAGGGGAAGTTCGTCATGAAGCTGGTCGAGGTCAGTATCCCCTCCCGATGAGCCCGAATGATCCCCCGACTCACCCCGAGCGTCAGCCCGAAGTCATCTGCGTTGGTGATCAGATAACGGGTCATGGGACCCCTCCTTGCTTTAGCGCTCGGCCCTACAGGTGAAACTGCGGGAGGTACTCCCGGTGTACGTGCAGCAACTCTCCGACAATGCGCTCAGCCTGTGCCCGGCTTGGTACCAGTGGATTCATGGCCGCCGCTTCGACCGCCAGGCTCCGGTCACCGGTCAGGGCGGCCCGAACGTTGACCGTCTCCGCCGCCTTGATCTGCTGGATCAACGGGGCCTCCTCCTCCGGGATGGGCGGCAGGGAGATCCGTTCGAAGCCGTTGGCGCCGACCCAGGCGGGGAACTGGGCTGCCTCATCAGCCGGGAGGTTGGGGATCGCCCCGGCATTCCTCTGCTGAATGACGAAGCGTACCCGGCGGTTCGCGGCCATGGCTGCAATCACCTGCGAGGCCAGGTCGGAGTGCGACTGGTGGCCCCGGTGCATCGTAAGCACCGGCTCCTGCTGCGCAGAGGCGGTCTCGTAGTGGCCGTAGAGCTGAGGCAGGCGCTCCATGAGCACCTCTGCGCGCGTCTTGGCCGATCCCTGCATCTTCTTCAGGATGCGGTCGGTGTAATAGTAGTAGCGCAGGTACGGATCGGGAACCATGCCGTGCTCGCGGAAGAGCCGCAGCGTCCCCGTCTCCTCGGTCAGGGGCAGGACGCCCGCCACCGGGCCGAGCAGCCTGGCCCAGCGGCGCAGCCGGGTGGTCACGTCCTCGCCGTCCAGCAGGACCCGCCTGGACCATCCACCATGGTTGATGCCGGCATAGTCCAGGGTGATGCGGTGGAAGTCGACCCGCATCAGTCTCCCAATGCCCCACTGGACCCCGGTCGGCATGTCGCACAGACCGATGAACCGGGCGTCGGGATACCGCTGGATCACCGCCTCGGTCACCATGCCCGCCGGGTTGGCGTAGTTGATGATCCAGGCCTGCGGCGCCAGTCGCTTCGTCTCCTCCACGATCTCCAGGATCACGGGAATCGTCCGCCAAGCGAAGGAGAGCCCGCCAGGGCCCAGCGTCTCCTGGCCAATCACTCCGTGCTTCAGGGGGATCCGCTCATCCAATGCCCGGTGCTTAAGGCCCCCGACCCGAGGCTGCGTCAGAATGAAGCGGGCGCCGGTAATCGCCTGGGTACGGTCGGAGGTGGCGGTCACCTTCAGATCAGCCCCGGCCATGCGGACCTGCCCCTCCGCCAGCCGCCTGATCACCTGCAGGTTCACCTCATCGACATCATGCAGGCAGAGTTCACCGCCGGCGAAGAGCGCCTTCTCCTTGAGCAGCCCATCGATAATGTCGGGCGTGTAAGCGCTGGCACCACCAATAATCACCAGTTTCATTGCTGCATCATCCTCGGATGTAGATTGGGTTGGAGAAGATCCATCCTTTCCCCTTTCGCCAGACCTCTACCCGGTAGACTCCGGGCCCGTGATCCCAGACCTGAAGATCGCAGTCCCGGGTCTCGGCAAGGATCGCTCCATCCTTCAGCATGCGCATCACCGGCTTGCTCTCGTGCACGTAGGGAATGCGGGTCGATAGGAAGGTCTCGGCAGGCCTCTCTATCCGGACCTCCTGGCCCATCTCGATCCACCGCTCCCCGTGGAAACCAAGAAAGGTGAACCCGGTAGGATCGCCCTGTTCATGGTTGGCGAAGAAGCAGGTCCCCTCGCGGAGCGCCTCCATGACCAGCAGGCGGTCGGCCCGCACATCCCGGGTGAAGGGACGCGGGAGCAGCAGATGCGTCCGGATCGCCCGGAAGGCACGCCGGTACGGGTGAAGCGTCACCTTCTGGCCAAGGAGCGAGATCTTGTAACCATGAGCGTCCATACCACCGATGCCCACCACCCTGCGTTCCCTGCCCAGTTCGTCCCATCGGGCCAGCGTCTCGGGATAAGGGGCGCGGATCGCCGACCGCCAGTCCAGTACCGCTCGGACCGTGGACCACGGGTCCTGGCAAGCAGCGATCCACTGGGAGAAGTAGTTCCAGATCTCCAGGCCGGTAAACTGGGTGACCGACCAATCCTCCCAGCCGTAGCTATTCTGCTTCAGATACGCGCTGCCCCGCTCCACCGGGTGCGCCAGAAAGCCGATTCCACCCTGTTCCGCCACCGCATCTGTGTAGGTCGCGGGCGGCAGGTGTGGGCTGATTGAACTGCTCACCCCATAAGCGAGGAGATGATTCTGTCGCGGGGTGATCTCCACGCCAATCAACAGGAGTGTATCCCCCACCCACTGCTCGCCCAGTTCGAAGAGGGGCGCCAGATTGTCGTGATCGGTCATCAGCAGGAAGGAGAGGCCGGCCTGGTTCGCCGCCTCCGCGATCACGGGAATCGGCTCCATGCCGTCCGAGTAAGTACTGTGACAGTGAATGACACCGGAGACCTCATAGCGCTCCGGTGGAAGCATCCCCTTCATAGGCCGCCTCCAACCTTACGGGTATGGAATGATACGTCACTTCACCCTACTTCGACCTCAGCACGACCATTCCTGTTCCCTATGCAACCGAAAAGGGGGAGGTGCCCCTCCCCCATTACCCTTTCTTCTCTTCCTCTTTCTTCTCCTCGCCACCGCCGCCGCCGCCACCACCACCGCCGCCCTCGTCCTTCTTCTCCTCGTCCTTCTTCTCTTCGCCGCCCTCTTCCTTCTTCTCCTCGTCCTTTTTCTTCTCGCCGCCCTGCTCCTGCTGCTCGCCCTGCTGCTCACCGCCCCGCCTCTGTGGCCCCATGCAGGCGGTTGTACTAAGGGCCAGGCTCAGGGCCAGCATCAGTCCCAGTAGCTTGACACTCCATCGCTGGCGCACAAAGAGGTCCCCCTCTCCGATATTTCTCCGCTCGGGCCTAGCATGCCCCGTTATCGCGCTCGCATACTGCACACGGTCTCCGTGCATGCTACATAACAATCACCACGGATCGATCGGCAGAAGGAGGCCTCTGTATGGACCGGACTCGTCTCGCTTCCCTGGCAGGCACCTTGCTGCTCGCTACCCTCACCCTCGGTGGATGCGGTGCACAGAGACGGCCTCTGCCAGCGCAACCTGCCCCCCCACCTCCGGTTCAGTCATCCGCTCTGGAGTTGGGGAGGGCTGGTGTTGGGGAAAACGATGCCCCCGTTCCGCGACACGGCACCGCATACAGTGACCAGTCGGATGGGGTCTCCTTCATTGCTTCGGCAGTCCCGGGGGCCGGCGCAGTGGATGCGGTCGTGCTCGGCAACCTCGCCCTGCTCGGGACACCCAGCACCGATGCTGGGGTGCACAAAAAGCTCTCCGATCAGATCCGCTCCTCCTTTCCAGCCATTGCCGAGGTACGGGTGACCAGCGATCCCGCAACGATCCAGCGGCTCCGCCTGGTCCGACAACAGATCATCCATCAGCGATCGGTTGCACCCTTGCTGCCCGAGTTGGCCAACCTGAGCCGTGCCATGCAGCCCGTACAATGACCCGTGACGAATAGGAGACCCCTCCGCCCGAAAGGCAGAGGGGCTTCGAGTGTTTGACCTTATAGGTGCTCCTGAAACCAGGCGAGCGACTCGTGCACCACCTGGGTCGTCCAGTCGAGCCGGTTGAAGGTGTGATCTGCCTCCGGAACGAGCACCCGCTTGTGGATGATCCCCGCCGACGAGAGAGTCTCTGCATACGCCTCCGACTCTGCAAGGGGCACGGTTCGGTCCGCCGTTCCATGGAGTAGCAGAACCGGCCCGCCCGCCCCTCTCACCTCACGCAGTGGGTTGACCTCCAGGACCGATCGGACAAGCCCCGGCCCTATCGGCCAACCGTTGTGATCCCCCACCTCAGAAAGCATCCGTTCCACCTGTTCCGGGGGGAGATCCCGGGAAAAGATCGTCCGGGGCCGGGCCACCGGCGCCCAGAGAGCCGTGGCCTTCAGGTCGCCGGCCCGCCCTGTGGCAATCGCGCCGATACACCCACCGAGCGAAAGGCCGACGAGGCCAATGCGTGCCGGGTCGATACGGGGTTCCTGCCGTAGAAACGCGATCCCGGCCAGAGCATCGGCTACCTCGGTCTCAAGGGTCATCATGGAGAACTCGCCCCAGGACTCACCCGACCCGCGAAAATCGATCCGCAGGGCCGCGATACCATGGGCCGCCAGCGTGCGGGCGGCGCTCACAAAGAGCCTATGGTTCTCCACCCGGCTCCCGGTAAAGCCGTGGCAGAACAGGACTGCCGGCACCCTCCCATCCACCAGATAGGGAAGATGAAGTACGCCCGATACAAATCCCTCACTCATGCGATAGGCCACGGGCCACTCGCCGTAGGCTGCCCATATCTCCTGCAACGACGCTCGCCTCCAGGGGTACAGTCTCTTCGTGGAATTGAACCACCAAACGGCGGTCCGAGCTGCGAATAGTCGTGGTCTGACCTACTTTCCAACTCATCGCGGCATCTCCTGCTCGGGTGTGTCGGATTTTTGCCCGTCCCCATGGCGACCCCGACAGGAATAGCATGACCGCTGAGTCGGGCACCTTAGTCGGGGCTCAGATTCTGTGTTTCCAGGGAGGCGTAGCCATGAGCATCTGGCAGTCACTCAAGCGATTGCTTGATCCATCCAGATCGCTGGTGAACCAGCCGTTCAGCTTAGGCAACCGCGGGGAGAAGCCCGCAAGCGAGGAGCTAGGGACGGAGATGCTCTCCGATGCACGACTCCGCACCGAGAACCTCCTCACCCGCATTGACCGGCTCGTGGAGGCCGCACCTCAGGGCAAGGAGGCCCTCGAGAAGACCGGAGACCTCTCCGATGACCTCGAGCAAAATCTGAAGCGCCTCAAAGAGCTCTTCCGGCTCCCCGAGAACAAGGACCTGGTGATCCGGGAGTTCGCGGTTGCGACCCAGCCGCCTACCCCGGCAGCCGTCTGCTTTATGGAAGGGTTGACCGACAAGGGCATAATCAACGACAACATCCTCCAGCCACTCATGCTCCTCTCCCACCTGGATCATCATGTCGGCGATGGCGGTGAGAACGGCCCGTCCTCCTTCTCTACAGACATGGTCCTAAAACGCCTCCTGCCCGGAAACCAGTCCACTCCCCTCTACGACCTGGCATCCGTCGCTGACTCTCTGCTCTCAGGGGACTCGGTCCTCCTCTTTGCCGGGAGCCGAGTGGCGGTGGCTGTGGAGACCAAGTCCCCACCAAGCCGTTCGGTCGGTACACCAGAGACCGAGCGGGTAATCTGGGGACCGCATGACGCATTTACCGAAGCGTTTCGCGTCAATGCTGCCCTCGTACGCCGGCGTCTCAAGGACCCACGGGTCGTGACGGAGATTCTGACTGTGGGTGAAGTCTCCAAGACGTTCGTGGGTGTCATGTATATCGACACGATCGCGACCCCTAAGCTGGTGGCCGAGGTTAAACGCCGGATCCAGGCGATCAAGGTAGACGTCGTTAACAGTTCGAGTGTCCTGGATCAGTATATCGAGGACAATCCGAACTCCATCCTCCCCGGTACGCTCATGACCGAGCGGCCTGACCGAACCGCCGCATATCTCTCCGAAGGCCATGTGGCGATCCTGGTGGACACCTCGCCCCATGCGATCATCTGCCCGATCACCTTCTGGTCCCTCCTGCAGACCTCTGAGGACTACTACCTTCGCTATCCGCTTGGAACCATTCTTCGGTGGATTCGTCTGACGGCCATCATCCTCTCGCTCTCTCTGCCGGCCCTATACATCGCAGTCATTTACTATCATCAGGAGATGATCCCTACTGAGTTGATGCTCTTCATCGCCTCCACACGGGAGATGGTTCCCATGCCGGCGGTTGCCGAGTTACTCCTCATGGATATCGTTTTCGAGCTGATCCGTGAAGCGGGCACGCGTATTCCTAACGTAATCGGACCCACGGTTGGATTGGTGGCCTCCCTCGTTCTTGGACAGGCCGCGGTCGAGGCGAAGATTGTCAGCCCTGTCATGATCCTCGTGGTTGCCGTGACTGGCCTGGCCTCCTTTGCCATTCCTAACTACCTGGTGGGCTTTGGCGTCCGAATCATGCGCTTCTTTCTCCTGGCCCTTGCCACGGTCATGGGCTTCTACGGCGTAGCGCTGGGGATATTCCTCTTGCTGGTCCTGCTGGCAGCGGAGCGTTCCTTTGGTGTACCCTATCTGACACCGCTGGCACCGGCCCGCGGCAAGTTGGTCGATCTCCTGCTCCGGCCACCGCTCTACCGCATGGAGGAGCGACCGGGGTACATGCACACGCTCAACCGGCAACGCCAGAAGGAGATCGTGCGCAGTTGGGACCCCATGGCACCCGCACCCAAGTCCGACGAGAAGGGGGGTTAGCCCGTGCAGCCATATGACGGACATATCGGAGTACAGGAGGGTGTGATCCTGGTATTCGCGCTGCTCTCCGCCATGCTCTTTCTGCAGTACCCGCAGTTTCTGGTGGAGGTTGGCGGGCCCGCCGGCTGGCAGGTGGCCCTGATCATGACATTAGGAGCCATGCTCCTGCTCGTTCCTGCCTCTGCACTGGCTCGCCGCTTTCCGGGGATGGGCCTGGCCGAGATCAGCAGAGAGGCAGCCGGATCGGTGGTCGGCCCCCTCCTCACGCTCCTTGTCTCACTCTGGTTGTTCGCCTCTTGTGTTCTCACCCTGCGGAGTTTCACAGAGACTTTCATTACGACGATTCTGCCCGACACCCCACCGAGCCCGCTCATGATCTCGGCGGCCCTCTGCGCCCTCTTCGCTTCATACAAGGGACTGGAGTCGATCGCCAGGGCCACCCAGATCCTGCTCCCGCTCATCGCAGGTGGGTCGCTTCTGGTCCTGCTCTTCAGCCTCCCCCGACTCGATGTCAGCCTCCTCTACCCCTTCTGGGGACACGGCGGGGTGCCGACTCTAATGGGGGGCCTCTACTACAGTTCCATGGCGGCGGATGTCGTGGTCATCCTTGCGGTTGGCTACGCGTTCCGCGACCCCGGGCACCTGCGCACGAGCGGTATGGTTGGCACCCTTCTCTTCGGACTCGGGGCGATCGCCGTTGTCTTCGTCCTGGTCGGCATCTTCGGCGCACCAATCGCCAGCCAGAACCCCTTTCCGCTGTACAACCTGGCCCGCCTGATCTACCTGGGCCGGTTCCTGCAGCGGACAGAATCGGTGATTGTCATGTTCTGGGTCCTCGCCGCCCTGGTCCGAATCTCGGTCTTGCTCCACGCCTCGGCGGTCACCCTGAGTGGCGCCCTGGGCCTCCCGCAGTACCGGCCCCTCCTCTTCCCCCTGGCGGTTCTGCTGATCCCCCTGGCCCTTCTGCCGCAGGATTTCCTGACCTCGCTTCGGATCGATCGCGACGTGATTCGTCCCCTTGGCTTCGTAGCCGTCCTTGCCATCCCACTTCTGCTCTGGCTGCTGGCACTCCTCCGCCGAAAGGGTGGGAAGCGCCATGCGACATAAGCGACTGGCCGCCCTCCTGCTGCTTCTGTCGCTCCTGCTCACCGGCTGCTGGAACAAGGTGGAGATCGAAGAGAACGCCTATGTGCTCGCCATCGGGGTTGACGAGGGGGAGAAAGGCCTGCACCGCATTACTGTCGCTATGGCCAAGCCCGACAAACTGGCGGGGAAGGAGGGCGGCGGGGGCGGCGGCGGCGACGGAGATGAGAAATCGATCGTTCTCAGCACACTCGATGCCCCAAGCCTGACCGGTGCCATCTCCATGCTGAACGGGTTTACCGGGCGCAATGTCACCTTGCAGCACGCCAAGGCGATCTTCATCAGCGAAGAGGTAGCCCGCGCCGGCAACATGAAGATCCTGGATGAACTGATTCGCTCACGGGAGATACGCCAGACCATTTTCTTCGTTGTAACCAGAGAGAATGCAGCCGACTTCCTCGATAAGATGAAGGCAACCTTGACCAATAACCCAATGCGGTATATCGAGGAATTGACGTACAACTACCGCCGTAACGCCATGCTGCCTGCCTCCAGCCAGGTTAACACCTTCGTCAGTCAGTTGGACGTCAACTATGCCCAGCCGCTCACCTACTATGCTGCCCTGGCGGCAGAGGACGATGGAGAACCTGGGGAAGGCAAGGCGGGCGGGGAGGCGGAGGCCACCTACGATGCCGGCGACCTGCCGCGCACGGGAGGTTCAAATGTGGAGATGGTCGGTGGGGCTGCCTTTCGGGGCCGGAAGATGGTCGGCGTGCTTAGTGCGGATGAGTTAAGGCCCTATCTGCTCCTGCAGGATGCCTTCCGCCAGGCCTTCGTCACCTACAAAGATCCCCATGATCCCGGCAGCTTCGTCTCCGTTCAGTTAAGTCGCGGCCGCCCCTTCTCCGTCACGGTAGATGTGACCGGTCCCCGACCGAGGATTCGCGGGCGGGTTTCTCTGGAGGCGAAACTGATCGGGGTGCAATCGGGCGTGGACTAC
Source organism: Symbiobacteriaceae bacterium (assembly GCA_041690255.1). Classification (GTDB taxonomy): domain Bacteria; phylum Bacillota; class Sulfobacillia; order Symbiobacteriales; family Symbiobacteriaceae; genus JAWLHU01. The sequence goes on along the minus strand of JAWLHU010000006.1, from coordinate 95,638 downwards.
TCCGAGCCCGCACTCCAGGCCGAACTGGAGGAATCCATCGCCAAGCAGATCGAGACCTCGATCTATGAACTGGTGAAGAGGACCCAGGAGTGGGGCAGCGATGTGATCGGCCTTGGACGGCACGCCGTGCCGCTCTTCAATACCGTGGAAGCCTGGGAGGCCTATGACTGGCTGAAGAAGTACCCCGACGCTGATATCGATGTGGAGGTTCTCGTCACCCTCCGCCGGTTTGGCCTGACCTTGAGCCCGCTCGAGGAGAACCAATAGGAGGTGTACCCTTGCGCTTTCTCTCCATGGCCCTCACCATGCTCCCACCGTTGCTGGTCGCAGTCTACACCTGGAACTACGCCAAATGGGCGTGGCAGGAGCGGTACAGGCTCGGTGCGGTCGGGCTCTACCTCCTAGCCATGCTCACCGTAGCGGTGCCGACCCTGGCCCTCTGGTGGAACTCCTAGAGCAGATGGGCGAGCCGCCATCGCACCTGACGGGCGAGGTCGGCTCGCCCGAGCGCGATCGCCCGATTGAGCGCCTCTCGGGCCCGGGCTGCGGCGGTTACCCCGTCGCTCTTGGCCATAAGCAGTGCCTCGGCGGCGCTGGACCGAATAAGCAGTGCCCTGTCGCTCTCTCCGTGAAGTTCCACCCGGAGCACCTGCTGAATCGACTCGGTCAGTTCACCGGGCCCCAGTTGTCCCCACGCCTCGACAGCCGCCCGCTGTCGTCGAATGCGGTCCGCCGCGGCTGGAGTGTTGGGATCAGCGCTCTCTTCCGCACGCGCCAGAAACCGGATCGCCTGCTCCGGGTCACCGGCGGCCAGGGCGACCTCCGCCCGGATCGACCAGAAGCCTGACCATCCTGCGGAGATTACCATTTCGTTTCGCTCAACCTCATGGCCCAGGCGTTCACACGCTTGCTCGGCCCGGTCCAGGTCCCCGATCTGGCAGTAAGCGGGGATCAGACGAATCAGCGCCTCGCTGCGAATCCACTCGTCATTGATCAGGTCCGCAAGCCGAAGGGCCTCTTCGCCGTGCAGGACAGCCGCTGGCGAAGGTGCTTCAAGGGCGCTCACATGAAGCCAGCAGAGAAGGCCGTGTAGGCGTGCTGCGTAGCGCCGGCCGAGTCCTCCGCCGTGAATGGCAGCAAGGGCACGCTCTATGGCCTCCTGATAGCGCCCCCCGCGCACCAGGTCCTGGACAGCTCGAAACTCGCCCATCCCGTGTTGCCATCGGGTCTCTTCCAACAACTCACCCCCCATGCGCCATGCTGAGACGATGGTACCATATTCTCCCAGACATGACAACCCATCTTCCACCAGCATACGGAGGATCACCAATGAACCCCTGTTGTAGGAAAGGTCATCTCTTTCTATGATGATGAAGAGAGAGTTAAACGGTGGAGGGGACTAAATGTTCGCGAAGGAGCTCGGTATCGACCTCGGATCCGCCAATACCGCCGTGGTTGCCCGTCGTAGCGGCATTGTTGCCCGTGAGCCCTCTGTGGTCGCCGTCGACCGCTATACGCGAGAGGTCCTGGCCGTCGGAGCCAAGGCCCGGCGCATGATCGGCCGTACGCCTGACTCCATCCTCCCGGTCCAACCCGTTCGGGGTGGAATGATCTGCGACCTGGACCGCACCACCGCCCTACTCCGCCACATGATACGCCAGATTGCCAACAGTCGCTGGCTCCGACCACGCCTTGTCCTGACCGCTCAGTTCGGGGTCGGCGGCGTGGAGCAGCGGGCACTTCACGAGGCCGCCGTCCAGGCGGGAGCCGGCGAGGTCTTCCTGGTCGACGAGGCAGTCGCCGCCGCCCTGGGTGCGGGGCTGCCCGTTCAGAAGCCCACCGGGTCGCTCGTGATCGACATTGGCGGCGGAACGGTCGATGCCGCCGTCATCTCCCTCGGCTCCGTTGTGATCGCCGCCTCGGCTCCCACCGCCGGCGACTTCATGGATGAGGCGATCGCCCGTCACCTCCGCAGGGAATACAACCTGATCATCGGAGAGCCAACGGCAGAGCGAGTCAAGATTCAGCTTGGTTCGGCCCTTCCCCCCGAAAACCGCTCCCTTTCGGTCTCCGGGCGCCAGGTGACCACGGGCCTGCCCACAGCCATTGACGTTCGCGCCGAGGAGGTCCACGCTGCCCTTCGTGAACCCCTTGGGCAGATCGACACCCTCCTTCTCAGCCTCCTGGAGCGGACTCCTCCGGAACTGATGGCCGACATTGCGACCACGGGGATCACCCTGACCGGCGGGGGAGCCCAGTTAGCTGGGCTTGCGGAACGGCTGGGCCGGCTGACCGGCCTGCCGGTCCAACTCGCCGAGAACCCGGCAGACGCCGTGGCGATCGGCACCGCGCGGGCACTTGAGAACAGGAACGTGCTTCGCCTCGTCTCGGCCCGTCGCAAATAAGCGAAGCGGCTGCCCCCATCCCCGGGAGGCAGCCGCTGCTGCATCATGTCGATGTCGGATCCCGGAACCCCTCGCCCAGCACCTCGTGGACATCGGCCACGACCACAAAGGCCTTGGCGTCGATCCCGTACGCGATCTGCTTAATCCTTGTCAGTTCGCCCCGCTGGGCCACCGTGTAGAGCACCGAGCGAGGCTGCCCGGTCCAGGCGCCCACCCCCGGCATGATCGTCACACCACGCTCCACCTCATCCATGATGCGGCGGGCGATCGCCTGTGGTTGATCGGTGATGATCGTGACCCCCTTGGCGGCGTAAAACCCTTCCTGAACCAGGTCCACCACCTTGGAGGAGATCGTCAGGGTGATCGCCGCCCACATAGCCGCCTCGGGTGAGAAGGCGATGCCTGCCATGAGCAGGACAAAGGCATCTACCGCCATGACCATGGTGCCGACAGAGAAGCCGAACTTCTGCTGGGCCACGATCGCCAGGATATCCGTTCCTCCGGTCGTCCCGCCGGAGCGGAGCACCAGTCCCAGCCCGATGCCCATCAGCACGCCACCGTAGACAATGGCCAGCACCGTCTCCTGGGTCATACCCTTCATACCCGCCGTCAGGGCCAGAAACCCGGAGAAGGCGGCGACGCCGACGACAGATCTGCCTAATATTTTCCACCCCTTCACCTTGACCCCAAGGGCCATGATGGGGATATTGAGCGCCAGGGTCGTCACCCAAAGCGGAATGCCGAACTTGTGGAAGAGGATGATCCCCACGCCGACCACCCCGCCCTCCGCCAGCTTCAGCGGGACGAGGAAGAGGTTGACGGCCAGAGACATCAGGAGCGAACCGACCAGCAACGGGATGATCCAGAGCACAGGGGGGCCCCCTTACGGATTCGTCGGGGTGGTTGGCGGGGTAGTTGTGTCCGGCGGAGTGGTGGAGTCGACTGGCAGGGTGGGGGGAGTCACCTGGGTCGAGTCGATGCTGATCAAGTGGTAGGCGTCATTCCAGCCCACCTTCAGTCCCAGGTTCTCCGAGACAAACCGCAGCGGGATCAGCGTGCGGCCATCTTTCACAATGGCCGGCTGCGATAGCTTGACCGGATTGCCGCCCACCATGGCGATATCGCTGTCGATCGACAGCACGATGGTAGTCTGCCCCTTCCTCGCCGTAACCGTGCGGTTGACGCCATCCCACTGGATATCGCTGTCCGGGACACCCAGTGCATTGAACAGCTTGCGCATCGGGACCAGCGTCAGATTGGTCTCGGGATTGATAAACGGCGCAACATCGAAGATGACCTCCTGCTTGTCAACTACCACCCGGACCGGCAGGTTGGACGGGGCGAAGGTCCGCATGAGGGAGATGTTTCGGATCACGAGACCATCGCCGGAGACGAGACGGAAGTCCGCCCCGCCTGGCTGGTTGTTGCCGAAGCGCGCATCGTCCAGGACGATCCGGGCTGTACGGAAGCCGTTGCTGTTGGTCCTCATGGCGACGTTGACCCGCTTCTTGACCCACTCGTCCGCCTTGTTCTCCGGGTTGATCACATCAAAGGCGTCGTACTCCAGATCGATGGGGGTCAACCCCACATCTTCATAGGTGACCGTCATGATCACCTGATTGAAGCTATCCTTCATGTACGTATCGTGCACATCGAAGTAGAAGTACCGGTTCGGCCCCTGGGCATTAGGCAGCGCCTTCCGTCCGCCGTTCTCCGTTACCTCGGTCAGCCCGTCGGCCTGGCCCTCGATCAGGCGAATTCCTTGCTCGTCGTTCGGGCCCCCCAGGGAGATGTAGACGTACTGAGCCTTGCTGAAGTCGAGGGCGATGGCTGGATCAGCCGGGTTGCCCACATTCGTCCCCGTCTCAGCCCAGGCGACCGTCGGGAGACTGAGCGCAGCCACAAGAGCAAGGCAAGCGAACAGCCGTCCGATGCGCCGGATCACCATGGAGATCTCTCCTTCCTACTGCAACTGCGCCGTGACCAGGAGGTCCTTCAGGCGCACCTTTTCCTCATCGCCAAGGGGCAGCAAGGGCCGCCGGGGTGGACCCCCGTAATAGCCGAGCATATCCATTGCCGCCTTCACCCCGGGGATTCCCATGTTCCCGCCGACCGCCTGGTTGACCGGGAGCAGCCTGGACTGGAGCGCCCGGGCCTCCTCCCACCGCCCGCCGCGGCAAAGCGCGTAGAGATCGGCGCACTCGCGCGGGGCCACATCGGCCAGGGCGAGGACGCCGCCGGTTACCCCTACCGAGAGCGCCGCCATGAAGGCGGAGCCGGTGCCGACAAGGATATTCCAGTCTGGTCGGGTCCTGAGGATCATCTCGTGCAACTGAATCACATTGCCGGCGCTGTCCTTGATGCCGATGATATTCGGATGCTGTGACAGCTCCGCGACCAGGTCCACCGGCAGGTCAAAGCCGGTAAACTTCGGCACACTGTAGAGCACGATGGGAATGGGTGACGCATCCGCCACCATCCGGTAGTGCTCCAGGAGGACCCTCCTGGACATCAACGGCTTGTAGTAGTTGGGGTGGACCACCAGAGCTGCATCAGCACCCAGCCTCGCAGCATCCTCGGTCAGGCTGATCGTCGCTCTCGTCGATTCGCAGCCGGTTCCGACCAAACCAAGCTTGCCATCCGGCAGGGCCTCAAGCCCGGCTCGAATCACCTCGCGCTTCTCGGCTTCGCTCAGGTAGAGATACTCCCCGTTAGAGCCGAGCAGGAGCACGCCGTCCACGCCACGTTCACAGAGCTTCTGCACATTGGACTGGAGTCCGCTCAAATGCAGGTCGCCCTGGTCGTCAAAGGCGGTCGGCACCGGCGGGAAGACCCCTGACAGCCGCAGCATGGTATACCCCCTACTTCCTTTGCCCATCATCCTTGATCGCCCTTTTGAACTCTCTTACCGAATCACCCATCCCCCGTGCCACCAGGGGCAGCTTCGAAGCGCCGAAAACCAACACCAGGACCAGAAGGATCAGCAGGATCTCGGTCAAGCCAAGACGGCCCATCTCTCTTACTCCCTCCACACCAACTGAGCATTGAACACAACACCATTAAACGAAGTCCTATCCGAATGTTCGGGGCCATGGGGATGTTCTCCTGCTCCGCCGTCACCCTCCGAGTTGCATCCTGAATCACAGATATCCATCGTTGGAAATAAGAGGGATTGTCTTCCTCGTTGTCGAAGAGGGTAGTGAGGAGCATGCCGTCCGGGGGGTGGATCGGTATGAGTGTACGGTGGAGAGTGGCTGGGTGGCTGGCTGTTCTGCTCTGCCTGGGTGGAATCTGGGCAGGGCTGGCCCTGGGCGAGTCAACCCCGGAGGAGATGAAGCAGTCCCAGAACCTCTACAAGCAGGGGCTCTTCTACGAGCAGCAGGGCGATCTGGCGCGTGCTCAGTCGTACTACGATCAGGCACTTGTGCTCTGGCCGGAGAACTTCGACGCCTACAACGCCCGTCAGAACCTGATCAACCTGCAGAAACCCGCTGTCATTGAAGTCCCGTGGTGGCAGAAGCTATTCGGGATTCCATCAGATGGAACGAGCGCGAGCGCGCTGATCTCGCTCATTGTGAACATCGTCGGTTGGGGAGCGCTCCTGGTGCTCTTCCTGGTGATCTCCGTCAAGGTGGGACTGGAGACGCTCCGCTTGTGGTTACTGCGGCGCCGGGGCATCCCGCTCCTGGGCATGGGGCACTTCCTGGACCCGACGCTCCGCCTTCCGGGCCTGCCACACTACCTCGCGACAAACATGAACGATGCCGGCCTTACCATTTTCGATGAGAAGGGCGCGATTCTCCCCGACTTCAACTTCATTGGGGAGACAGGACTCCCACAGGCCAAGCTGCTGGCCAAACTCATGGAAATGGCCTACAGCCGCCAGTTTCAGCGGATCAACGTCGAGATCAGCGAGGAGGCCGGCCTGATCAACGCCGCCGTCTCCCTGGCCGATAATGCCACCGGCTACGTCCGATACCTGCAGGTGGTGGCCCTCGATCCAAATCCGTACAGAGGGCCGGGGGAGTTGGTCAAGGTCATGGCACGGCTCGTGGCCGACGCCATTCTCGTCTCCCTCTCCGGCGATGCCAACACCAGGGGGCTCCTCCACCAGCGCATGGGCGACTGGACCCAGGCTCTGAAGGAGTTTATCCAGGGAGCAGAGCAGGCGCGGGCCAGGGGTAACTGCGGTCAGTACTACCAGGCCCATCTCAATCTGGGCAACCTCTATTCCTTCCTGGGGCTGCAGGACAAATCGGTCGCGGCCTACACCGAAGTCGCCGAACGAGCCAAGAGCCCTCGGACGATCACCCTGATCCAGGCGGCCTTGGCCTGCTCCTACCGAAACTGGGCGGAGTCCAGCCCAATGGATCAGCGGGATACATACGAGTGGCTGGCCCGGCAGGCGATCGAAAAGGCTGTGGGGAGCCAGCACAAATCCCCGCTGATCAACTACACCATCGCCTGTTATTACAGCCTCAGCAGCCGCTATGAGGAGTGCCTGCGCTGGCTGCGGGAGGCGGTCTCGGGTGATCTCGCCTTCCTGACCTACGCCCTGACCGATCCAGACATGGAGAACCTGCGTCGCTGGCTGGGTGACAGACCCTTGAGCGAGGCGCTCGGCCTGCGCCTCTGACTGCGCCGGCAGGAAGAGAAAAGCCCTCCGGATCTGACCGGAGAGCCTGTCTGACATGCCTATGCTTCCTGGAGTATCTCCGGGAAGTCGGATATGATTCCATCCACCCCGAAAGCTTTAACCCTCGCCAACATAAATGGGTGGTTGACTGTCCAGGTGTTCACCTTGAGACCGGCGGCGTGGGCAGCCTGCACCATCTCTTCGGTCACCCACTCCCAGGCCGGGTGGATTGCCTCGGCCCCAACCTCCTGCGCCAGACGGACCGGGTCGAGAAGGTTATCAGCGAAGAGCATGCCGAGCGGCAGTTCCGGCGCCAGCTCGTGTAACCGCTTCAAGGCGTGATGGTCAAACGACGAGACCTGAACCCGCCCCATGGTCCCCTCCTCGCGGAGCACCCTCACAACGTCGGCCTCAATGCCCGGGTAGTGAACCGTGCCGGCCTTTAGCTCCAGGAAGAGCTGGACTTCAGCAGGGATCGCTCGAATCAGTTCCTGCAGGGTAGGGATGCGCTCGCCGGCGAAGCGGGCATCCTTCTTGACGCCTGCGTCCAGCGCCCGAATCTCCGCCAACCCCATGGCCATGATCATGCCGCTGCCATTCGTAGTCCGATCAACCATAGCATCGTGGATAACGACCAGGTGTCCATCCATCGTACGGTGAACGTCAAACTCAATACCGTCTACCCCGAGTTCAACCGCCCACTGGAAGGAGACCATTGTGTTCTCTGGATGTGTCCCGGCCGCGCCCCGATGACCAATGCGCAAAGCCATGACGATCCCTCCTTACTTGGCTATCGAGCCGTTACTTCCACGCCCTGGGAGCCTTCTCCTTCTCCCTTTGCCGGCGGAGCGTGATCCATGACAGGAAAGACAGATTCCCAGGTCGAAATGGGCAGGGTATTTATCTGTCGGGAGGCGGAGTTGTGGATCTGAGACTACTGCGTACCTTCGTGACCGCCGCCGAGCTCGAGAACTTCCATCAGGTTGCCGAGCAACTCTACGTGACGCAACCGACGGTCACCGCTCATATCCGGCAGTTGGAAGAGGCGCTTGGCTTCAAACTTTTCGAGCGCATTGCCAAGCGGGTTCGCCTTACTCCGGCAGGTCGACGGTTCACACCGCACGCCAGGCGCGTTATCGAGACCTATGAGCAGGCTGTCACTGACATGACCTCCTGGCGCCAAGGCTTTGATACACGACTGCAGTTGGTCGCCTCTCCGTTGGTTGCCACCTCTGTCCTTCCCGGACTGCTGAAGCGATTCACCCATGAGCACGCCCACGTGGAGGTCATGGTGCTCACCTCCGTCTCCACCGAGATCGGGCAGACCGTTGCATCGGGGGAGGCCCAGGTAGGCCTCTCCCGCTCGCCGTCGGTCCATCCGGAGACGACCTCTGTGGTCCTCTACGAGGACCCTGTTCTCCTCGTCGCCTCGCCCGGTCTGACCCTCCCCGGAAGCTGGCAGGATCTCCTTGGCACCCAGTTGCTGCTGACCGGCAACCACCCTGTATACTGGGATGCACTGCTTCAGGCCCTCTCTGAGCGGCAACCCCATCTGCGAATGATGGCGGTGGACCGGGTCGATATCACCAAGCGCATGCTGGAGGAGGGGCTCGGCGTCTCCTTCCTGCCCATGTCCTCCGTGGTCCGAGAACTCCAGGAGGGCCGGCTCAAGACCATTCCCGTCACCGATATGACCCTTCCGGTATCTGCGACCTACCTGGTCTTGCCGGATCAGCGCGAGCTGCCGGAGGCCGCCCTTTCCTTTGTCGCCCTGCTGCGCGAGGTGTTCTCGGATCGGTTGGGACCGGCTCCGGAGGCCACCTGAGGAGGTACTGCTGTGCAGATACGCCATGTCACCGAAGCGGATGCCGAAGCCTTCCTGGGCCTCAGTCGCCGACTGGATCAGGAGACAGCCTTCATGATGCTAGAGCCCGGCGAGCGTACCACAACCATAGACGAGCAGCGCAACCGCCTTCGCAGTGCAGTTGCCAGTGCGAACCAGACGATCCTTGTCGCCGATGCCGGCGATTGCCTGGTGGGGTACATTGCCATACTGGGCGGTGGGTACCATCGGAACAAGCACAGCGCTCATATCGTGGCGGGCGTTCTCCAGCAATACGCCGGGCAGGGGCTGGGTACCCGCCTCTTTACCGAGGGGGATCGCTGGGCCAGAGAGGTCGGGCTGCACCGTCTGGAACTGACAGTCATGGTTCACAACCGCCGGGCGATTGCCCTCTACATGAAGATGGGCTTCCGTGTTGAAGGGACGAGGCGGGATTCGCTCAAGGTTGATGGGGCCTATGTCGACGAGTATTACATGGCAAAACTGCTGGACTGACCGATATAGCCAGGGGCCGTCGATTCGTGGTGCCCCTGACCTGCAGACGAGCCCGTATCAACAACCGATTCCCCACGATAAGCAAGCAGCCGCCCGGATGGGCGGCTGCACGTGTTCGTGTCACTCAATCCTTCAGCAGGCTCCGGGAGATCACCAGCCGCTGAATCTCGCTGGTCCCCTCGTACAACTGGGTGATCTTCGCTTCGCGCATCAGCCGCTCGACCCGGTACTCCTGCATGTAGCCGTAGCCACCGTGGATCTGTACTGCCTCCACGGTATGCTTCATGGCCATCTCGGAGGCGAAGAGCTTCGCCATGGAGATCTCCTTCGTCGCCCGGGCGCCCTCCTGCATGAGAAAGGCCGCACGGTAGAGCATCAGCCTGGCAGCCTCCAGGTCGGTCGCCATGTCGGCGATCTTCCAGGCGATCGCCTGATGATCCGCGATCGGCTTGCCGAAGGTGCTCCGCTCCTTGGAGTACTTGACCGAGTCATCCAGGGCAGCCTGGGTGATTCCTACGGCCTGGGCAGCAATGCCGATTCGGCCCCGGTCCAGAATCGCCATGGCGATCTTGAAGCCCTCCCCCTCCTTGCCAAGGAGCTGACCGGCCGGAATCCGGCAGTCCTCAAAGAAGAGCTGGGTGGTGTGCGAGGCGTGCAGCCCCATCTTCTCCATCGGCTTGCCGATCGAGAAGCCCGGAATGCCGTCCTCTACGAGGAAGGCGGAGATGCCCCGGTGGCCGACCGAGGGATCGGGGTTGGTCCGGGCAAAGACCACATAGAGCCCGGCCTGACCGCCATTCGTAATAAAGGTCTTCTCACCGTTCAACACGTAGGAGTCGCCGTCCTTGACCGCCGTGGTGCGCAGGGCAGCGGCGTCTGAGCCGGCGCCGGGCTCGGTCAGGGCATAGGCGCCCAGGATCTCCCCGCTGGTCAGCCTGGGCAGGTACTTATCCTTCTGCTCCTGGGTGCCGAAGTGGTAGATCGCCTCCGAATGGAGCGAGCAGTGGACCTCAAAAATCACCGAGGTAACGGCGCAGGCCCGGGCCAACTCCTCGATCACAATCGCATAGCTGACCCAATCCATGCCGCCGCCGTATGGCTCGGGCAGGTGCATATTCAGGTACCCATTCTCCGCCAGCAGCTTGAAGTTGGCCATGGGAAACTCATGCTTGGCGTTGTACTCCGCCGAGCGCGGGGCGATCTCCTTCTCGCACAGATCACGAATGGCGTCGCGGATCATCTTCTGCTCGTCGTTCAATAGAAAGTTCATGTCGCTACCTCCCACATGTGCACTCTGTCTCTAGTAACCGGATCCAAAGTGGCTCCTCAACAGCTCTTCCGCTGCGCTGTACGGGTCAATCTCGCGCTCAGCCACCGCATGGGTGAGCCGGTCCAGATCCCCAGCCTGCCGGGCCCGCTCCAGCACGAGCCGGGCCGCACGTCCACCGACCAGTTCCTTCAACTTGGCCGCAGCGTCCCGTTGCTTCATCTGATCCCACCGGCCGGTGGTGCTCAGGAAGGTCAGGTGCTCTACCATGCGGTCGACCAGGCTATCTACCCCCTGGTCATCCTTGGCCACCGTCTTGACCACTGGCGGACGCCATGATGTATCCCCCGGATTGGCGGTGCCGTGCCGCAGGGCCGCATGATGCGCCGCATGGGTCAACTGCCCCATTCCGCTCATCTCCGCGGCTGAGTGGTGGCCCGTCCGATCCAACCGGTTGATGGCCCCGGCGCTCGCCGTGGCCCCATCGGGAGACCATTGATTGATCCCCGGCTCGCCCATGTGGCCCAGGTCGAGCATCATCTCGATCTCGGTCACGGTCCGGTCAGCACCATCGCGATCCGCCTTGTTGCAGGCGAAGACGTCACCGATCTCCAAAATGCCGGCCTTGATCGCCTGGATATCATCGCCCATGCCCGGAATGAGGACGACGCAGGTGGTGTGGGCCAGTTCCATGATCTCGACCTCGGATTGGCCGGCGCCCACCGTCTCCACCAGGATCACCTCAAAGCCAAAGGCGTCCAGGAGGGTGACCACATCACTGGTGGCCACGGAGATACCGCCCAGATGGCCGCGGGAGGCAAGGGAGCGCATGAAGACCCCCGGGTCTGACAGGGTCCGCTGCATGCGGATCCGATCACCCAGAATCGCTCCCCCCGAGAAGGGGCTGGTCGGGTCGACCGCGACAATCCCTACCGACTTCTCCCGCTTCCGGAAGTGGGATGCCAGCCGGTCCACCAGGGTCGATTTGCCCGCCCCGGGCGGGCCGGTAATCCCGATCACATGGGCCTTCCCCGTCAGCGGGAAAGCCAGGCGGATCATCTCGTTGCCCTCAGCCGAGCCGCTCTCCACCCAGGTGATTGCCCGAGCCAGCGCCCGCCGGTCACCGGTCTGAAACCGCTGGAACAGATCTCCTACATCCACCGTCATCGTCTCTTCACATTCGCTTTCGTATAGTCGATGATCTCCTCCAGGTCGGCGCCGGGACCAAAGACCCTGGCCACGCCTGCCTCCAGGAGCTGGGGAACCTCATCCTCCGGTATCACACCGCCAGCCAGGAAGAGGACATCATCCACCCCCTGGTCCTTCAGCAGTTGGATCAGTTGGGGGATCAGAACCGCATGCGCACCGGCCAGCGATGATACCGCCACCACATCCACATCTTCCTGGATCACGGCATCTGCCACCGCCTCGGGGCGCTGGTAAATGCCGGTGTAGATCACCTCGAACCCTGCATCGCGGTATGCCCGCGCGACCACCTTTGCCCCGCGGTCATGGGCGTCCAGACCGAGCTTTGCGACGAGAACACGCAGCTTCCGTTCCACGTTGCTTCCTCCTGTTGCATACGACCTGGCTGCCTAGTAGACGGACTCCTCGCGATACTCGCCCCAGAGGTCCCGCCAGACTCCGCTGATCTCGCCCACGGTGCAGTATGCCTTGACGCACGCAACAATGTGCGGCATCAGGTTTTCGCTGGTTTGGGAAGCACGGTGCAGTTCGGCCAGCGCCTCATCTGCCTTCTTCTGGTCGCGGGTCGCCCGCACCTGCTGGGTGCGCTCAATCTGGCGGCGTTGAACCTCGGGGTTGATCTTGAGAATGTTGGTCTCGAGCTTCTCATCCGGGTCGGCGTAAGCGTTGACACCCACGACCCGGTAGTCGCCCTTCATGACCCGCCGCTGGAACCGGTACGCGGAATCAGCGATCTCCTGCTGGAAGAAGTTTTTCTCAATCGCCTTGACCACGCCGCCAAGGGCCTCGATCTTGGTGAAGTAGGCGTTCGCCTCCTCCTCCAGCTTGTTGGTTAGGTTCTCCACGTAATACGAGCCCGCCAGCGGGTCGACCACGCTGGCCACGCCTGACTCCTCCGCAATGATCTGCTGGGTTCGGAGCGCAATCCGCACAGCCTCTTCGGTGGGCAGCGCCAGGGCCTCATCGTACGAATTGGTATGGAGCGACTGGGTCCCGCCCAGCACCGCCGCCAGCGCCTGCATAGCCACCCGGACGATGTTGTTCTCCGGCTGTTGTGCGGTCAGCGAGACGCCGGCCGTCTGGGCGTGGGTTCGGAGCATCCAGGAGCGGGGGCTCTTCGCCCCGTACTTCTCGCGCATCACCCGGGCCCAGATCCGTCGTGCCGCTCGGAACTTGGCGATCTCCTCAAAGAAGTCGTTGTGGACATCGAAGAAGAAGGAGAGGCGCGGGGCGAACTCGTCGACATCCAGCCCGGCCTTGATCCCCGCCTCCACGTAGGCCATGCCGTCGGCCAGGGTGAAGGCCAGCTCCTGCGCCGCCGTGGCACCGGCCTCCCGAATGTGGTAGCCCGAGATCGAGATCGTGTTCCACTTCCGCACGTGCTTCGCCGTGAAGGCCATCACGTCCGTGATCAGGCGGATGGAGGGCTCCGGCGGATAGATATAGGTCTTCTGAGCGATGTAGTCCTTCAGAATATCGTTCTGGATGGTTCCGGAGACCTGGTCCCAGCTTACGCCCTGCTGCTCCGCCACCGCCAGATACATGGCCAGCATGACCGAAGCCGGCGGGTTGATCGTCATGGAGGTCGAGACCTTGTCCAGCGGGATACCATCGAACAGGATCTCGAAATCCTTCAGCGAGTCGATTGCGACCCCCAGCTTCCCCACCTCGCCGTTGGCGTAGGGGTGATCCGAATCGTACCCCAGCAAGGTGGGCATGTCGAACGCCGTCGAGAGCCCGGTCTGCCCCTGCTCCAGCAGAAACTTGAAGCGGGCATTCGTCTCCTCTGCCGTGCCGAAGCCGGCGAACTGCCGCATGGTCCAGAGCTTGCCGCGGTACATGGTCGGATGCACCCCGCGGGTGTACGGATACTCGCCAGGGTTGCCCAGGTCGCGGGCATAGTCAAGGTTGGCGACGTCCTCGGGTCCGTAGCAGCGCTTTACCTCCCGGTCCGAGACACCGGCGAAGCGCTGCCTGCGCTCCCCATCAGCCATGGAACCCACTCTCCCTTCATTATCGCAGAACCTACCAAACGTTTGGTCCACGATAATCCCCATTGATGTGGCGGATAACTTTCAAGATCTTCGCTTTTCGCCGTCTTTCCTCCTGCCTCACAAAGGATACGCGAGAGATGGAGGAATGTACCACAGGTATGGATGGCGCAGGTAGTTCTTCCACATGAGTTGGTTCATGCGCCCATGCGCCTTGCTGCTGGCCCGGGCCATAATCACGGCCTGGGGGTTGCTCATGGCGAAACTGAGGAGCGCCGCCTGCGGATTGAGCGCTGGGTTAAAGATCCCTAGCACCGGAGAGAGCGCTGCGAGAGCCGCCTCCGGCGACAGCGCAGAGAGGGCACAGATCGGGCATATGGCAGCAAGCTGGACGACGGGGTCCTCGAAGACCTCCTCCGTCACCTCGCTCGCACCAGGTGTTGGCTGCGTCTGCACGGATCCTCCTCCCTTCCGCTGGAGACAGGAAAGGGGAGCCCCGCGGGACTCCCCTCATCCGATGGTAATCACCTGAACTAGATCGCCTTACCGAACTTACTGAACTTGCCGAACGGCTTGGCGAACGGCTTGGCGAAGCCCTTGCCATAGCCGATCGGTGGAACGAAACCACCCGTCAGGGCCAGGGTTGGCGCAGCAGCAGGATTCCACTGCAAGAAGGCAGCCTGCGGATTAACGGCGGGGTTGAAGACCTGCAGCGTGGGGCTCTTCGCGGCGAGGGCGGCCGATGGATTGAAGGCGGCCAGCGAGGCGAAGGGGCTGATCGCGCCCAGCTGAGTAGCAGGATTGGTGAAGATCGCAGTGGGGGCGCTGGGAATAGCTGCCGCTTGCGCGAGGGGGGCGGGCTGGTTAAACAAGGTAGAGGAACCTCCTCTGTGATCGTAGATATTGTCTGACAGGGATTGCACAGACACCATCCGGTGTCATGCTGGTTCCTGACCCAGAGCTGTCATTCCGACAGCCAGACATGCCTGGGTACCCTTAGATGCCGAAGCCTTTCCCGCCGAAGCCCTTTCCGAGGGGTGGGACGACACCGCCCGTCAGGGCCAGCGTCGGCGCCGCACCCGGGTTGAACTGGAGGAAGGCTGCCAGCGGGTTGAGCGCCGGGTTGAAGATACCGAGGACTGGGCTGGTAGCTGCCAGTGCGGCAGCCGGATTGAAGGCCGCCAGAGAGGCAAGGGGGTTGAGCGCCGCCAACTGGGTCGCCGGGTTGTTGAAGACAGAGCTCGGCGAGCTGGCGGTGAGGGCCGCCGCAGTCAGAGGGGACAGGTCCGCGAGTCCGGTGGGAAACGCTCCGGTTGGAAGTGCTCCAGTGGGGAGAGCCCCGGTGCCGAGCATCTGGGCCAGGTTTGCCAGGGCATCGGTCACGCCAGCGGTCTCAGGCACCGTCGTCGTCGTGGGTACCGCAGCGGCTGCGGGCTGCGCAGCCGCTGCCGTAATGGTGGTAGGCACCGGGCAGGAGACGCTGACAACCGGCCGCGTGACGGTCGCAGGGGTAGCGGTCGTGGTCACGACCCGAGTCTTGGACACGAAAGGACCTCCTTTCGATCGTTCCGGGGATGAGCACCACCCGATGGGTGGGACGTCTCCGCTCTCAGCTTATGTAACCGGTCTTCGTGCGGTTACAGATCCTTGACCCCAATCAGTCCGCCGGGCTTGTAGCCCTGCCGCTCCGCCAGGGCGATCGCCCCCTTGTTGTGGAGCCCGGTCCAGATCTTGAACTTCTGCAGGCCATGGGCTGCGGCCATTTCCTCGCTAAGCCTCATGAGATTCGCTGCCACCCTGCGCCGCCGATGCTGTGGGTGAACCCAGAGGTCCACCAGGTGGACGGTCGGCTCATCGGTCGTGGAGTCCGGACCGACTGCGAGCAGCAGGAAGCCAACGGGTCGGCCCCCCAGGGTGGCCAGTATCATGGCGCTGCCGGGCATGGAGACCATCTGGCGGAGTTGCATCTGGGCCTGGTGGGCCAGGACTCCGGGATGTACACGCTGGCGATGCTCATCGGACAACGTCTCCCAGGCCGAGGCCGCGGCCGCCTGGTCCAGCCAGACCAGGTCTGCCGGGTGGCCGGGACGGTACTGATACATGGCAGGCCCTCCTCTCCTTCCGGTCCAGGTCCAAGTAGAGGCCGGCACCCCCATCCTATGAGAGCGGATACAGGTAGGTACCTCCCCCGTTCCCACTGCGTACCGTAGGGACAGAAAGGGGGGCTTACCGTGCCACAGGTGCGGTTCTGGCGACAGAGCGACCTGCCTGACCTGCTTCACATGGCGGCGATTACAGCCTGGGAGATTTTAAACCAGAGCGACAAGGCGGTGGCCCGTCCAGACGTGGTCTACGCCAATGCACAGCGGAGCCTCATGGGCTCGCTACATAGCCCGGGAGGAACCGCCATTGTTGCCGATGAAGGCGGCCGGCCCGTCGGCTACCTGCTGATCACGCCTCGCCCCGACGAACGCACCGGGGAGATGCAGGGCTACATGGCTGACATCTACATCCTCCCGGAGTTCCGCGGTCGGGGGCTGGCCCGGGAACTTCACCGGCTCGGCGAGGACTACCTCCGCCGAATGGGCATTCGCCAGGTCACCAATTGGGTCCATGCGGAGAACCCACTGGGCAAGAAGGCGTCGGATCAGAGGGGATTCCGGCTTTGGGGGGTCATGATGGAGAAGCGGATCCCGCCTCCGGTACCGGGACTCTAGCACCACAGACGAACGGGCTCGGACCCTTCTCGGGGTCTGAGCCCGTTTCACCTGGGGCCAAATCCATCCCGCCGAACAGGGCAGGAAGGCCGCTTACCTAATACTGGAAGGTACCACCACTCCAAAGGAGGGAGTATCCGTGTTGAGCAGAGGAACGAAGGCGAGACGGATTCGTCGCTGGGCCGCCTCCCTGGCGGTCACCGGCATGCTCTTCAGCCTGGCAGCTCCGTATGCCGGCGCCAGACCAGACGGCCCGAGCCGCATCGCGCTGAAGGAGGAGCAGGCCCACCTCCTGCTGATGATCGAACTGGAGGGCCAGCCGATGGCCGCTGTAAGCCCCGGCAAGGCAAGCATCGAACAGGCCTCCATCCTGAAGGGCGAGCATGCCCGTCTGCGACAGGATCTGAACAAGGCTGGAGTCGCCTACCGGCTCCTGTCCGAGCACACGAAGCTGTTCAACGGTGTGGCCGTGGAGGTCAAGGTGACCGATATGGCCCGGATCGCCGGGCTACCGGGTGTGAAGGGCGTCCACGCCGTCCGCCGCCATGCGATGCCCGAGCCGCAACTCTCCTCATCGGTGCCCATGGTCGGGGCCCCCGAAGCCTGGGCCGGCAACCCCGGGGCCGGAGTTCCCGGTGTCGATGGAAGCGGGATCAGGGTTGCGATCATCGATACGGGCCTATCGGTGGGTCATCGCACATGATGTTTTCGGGAGGCGATGGCGATGAACTATATGGTGGGCGTGGACAAGCAAAAGGTGGCCGTCTACATCCGCTGGTCGACCGAAGAGCAGGGGGATGGCACCACCCTGGAGGTGCAGCAGGAGGCCTGCCGGTTCTTTATCCAGTCCCAGGGCTGGGTCTACCGGGAGGATCTTGTTTTTGTTGATGATGGCTGGTCAGGAGGCACGATGGAACGCCCGGGCCTGAATCGGCTGCGGGCTGCCGTTTCGGAGGGGTTGGTCTCCTGCGTCGTGGTCTACAAGCTAGACAGGCTGTCGCGGTCGGTCCTGGACACCGTGAACCTGGTGCTCCAGGAGTGGGACGGCATCTGCTCGATCCGCTCCACCCGTGAGCCGGTGGACACCACAAACCCGGCCGGCTCGATCCTCTTCTACATGCTGGCCTCCTACGCCGAGTGGGAGCGCTCGACCATCCGGGAGCGGACCATGTCAGGCAAGATCAAGCGCGCCCAGCAGGGCCGCAACCCCGGCCACGCCATGCCCTACGGCTACACCAAGGGCGAGGAACCCGGCCAGTGGCTGGTGGATGAGGCCGAGGCGGCCATCATCCGGCGCATCTTCCGGGAGTACATCAGCGGTCGCGGCATCCACCTCATCGCCGCCGGCCTAAATGAGGATGGCGTCAAGCCCCGCCGTGCAGCCTTCTGGCGTGGCGAGACCATCTACAAGATGATCAACAACCCCGTCTACACCGGCCTGCTCCGCTACGGGCTCTCGGCGCTGACCACCAAGGCCCAGCGCAAGCACCTGGGCAAGTTCCGGGTCTTCTTCGATGAGCCCCGCTACGCCAGTGTGGAGGGGGCTGTTCCGGTGATCATCCCCCGCGAGGAGTGGGAGCGGGCCCAGCGGGTCCGGGAGACTCGAGGGGCGACCCACGGGACCCGGGCACGGGGTGCCGACTTCCTGCTGACCGGCATCGCCCGGTGCCGCTGCGGGGCCACGGTTCGGGGCGACGACCGGAAGGGCAACAAGCGCTACTATCGATGCGCCAACCACAAGCTCCGATCGGTCGTGGGCTGCGACTGCGGGCTGATCTCCGCCGCCATTCTGGAGGATGCAGTCCTGGGGCGGGTGCGGGCGGCGCTGGAGCCATCGAGCAGGGAGTTGCTGATCGCCTCCTGGCGGGAGGACACGACCCGCCAGGCCGCCGAGGCGAGCGCCGAGCTGGAGCGGCTGCGGGGCGAGCTGGCCCAGGTCGAGAAAGCCCAGGCCCGGATGACCAGCGACTACCGCAAGGGCGATCTGCCCGCCCGGATCTTCGCCGGCGAGATCGACCGGCTCGACCGGGAGGCGGAGCGGCTGGGGGGCGCCCTGGCCAGCCTGGCCAAGGAGGTCAAGCGGCTGGAGGCAGCCGACTGGAGCCTTGGCGACCTGGAGGAACTGGCGGCCAAGCTGGATGCCTGGGAGTGCTTGAGCCCGGAGGAGCGGAAGCAGCTACTGCGGCACTTCGTAGCCCGGTGCGTGGTCTATCGGGAGCGGAGCGGCCGGGGCGTTGGGCAGCCGAACGGGAACCCGGTGGAGGTTGAGCTAGAGCTGCGGAAGGTTGGGGTATGACATGGTCATACAAAGAGGCGCGACGGCCCGCTCCGGTTGGGGCGGGCTCGTCTGCTGTGGAGAGAGAAAAAAGGAAGAACCCATCGAACTGATCGATGAGTTCTTCCGTATATGTAAGTGGCGGCACCTCGTTGAGCGGAAGGGGGTGAACGCATGAGTAAACTAGATGAACGGGTCTTTTGGCTTGTTCTCCTGGTACTCCTGCTGAAACTCCTCTCCCTTAGCTTGTAAGGGTTAGGAGTGTATCTTAACCCGCAAGGTAAACCTCCAACGGTGCCGCCCGGCCTGGTGCTAACCCACCGGGCCGTTTTCTATTCTTGACCGAATCCGGCGAGTTCATACCGGTTGGCTTCGCCTCCCCCTCCCGGTCTTGGCCGATCTCCTCCCATGTTCCCCCGGTGGCGAATAGGCAGGCCCGTCCGTTCCCCGTGGGAGGCCGGCGTGGTACCTTCATCCCAAGCGAGAGCGAAGGGCGCAACTATACATCGGCTTCGCCGACGTGTTGCGGCATGGGGCGCGTGCGAGCGCATCATCGATGAGCGAACCGGCGAGGTCCCTGACTACACCCGCCGCCGGGGGGAAGATAGAGGGTCAGATCTTCTTCCTCGCTCGCGCTCCCGCCTGGGCGCACGACCGGGCTCAGTTGTCGAATGCCGTTGCGAGAGCCGAGCGGATCTGAGCCAGGAGCATCACCAGCCTCTTTTGATGTCAAGCCAGCGCCCAGTGGCTTGACCGGTACTGCGGAACTTGTTAGTAAGAGTCACTTCCCACCGTACACCCAAAGGATCATCGAAGATGATGGTCCGAGGATGCTCAAGGTGAACTGAGCAAGCCAACTCCCTGGCGCGCATATGTAGAGCCTGCAACTCGTTCTCACTGACTTCGATTCCGATGTGAGATAAGTCGCGCACATCCCCCACTTTGGTCTCGGTCCGCTCCAGCGCAAGGAACTGCAGTACAGTAAGGTCCAAATGAATCCCGACCGCCTCAGCGTCATCCCAATCATATTCCTGGGGGAGTGTTACCCATCCCTGATCTGTATTAGCCTCGCGAAACTGCACTTCAAGCCTGAAGAGTTGGCAATAGAGAGTCTCAGCAGCCCGTAGATCCTTAGCTCGTAGCGCGACGTGGGTAATCGAGCGGTAGTCCATGCTTTCGCCACATTTTTCTACAAATATATTAAAAATGTACCTTCTTGTCTACCGGAGAGTAAGTAGTTAACGTCCCAACCCGTGATGCAAATAGAGTGGAGCGATTGACCACTTGGAAGAACACATTCAGGGGTCACAGACCGGTGAGCCGTTGAGGTTTCTCTACAGACAGAGAGATTGCACCGTTGCCGGACCACCCTTTTGCCCAATCGCGGCCGATCTCTTTGGTTGGAGTACCCCTCTGGGCACCTCTGCGTTTATCAGCAAGTCTACCATCGTCGCAACATGCCACCATCGTACCATCCGGTGCAACGGTCCTCGTCCCAAACGCTCTCGCTTCGCCTGGAGGGAGACTACCTACCACCCATGGACTTCCGGTCCCTCTAGCCGCTACCATAATCTTAGGGACGTTTCGGACTAGGAGGGGTGCCGTTTGGAACGGAAGCCTGAAGTGATCGTTAAAGTCTCCTACGTGACCAATACGCAGGAGGCCCGGGCCGCCCAGGAGATCCTCAAGATCGGCCTCCGGCGGGCGCTGGCGAAGCTGGACAAAGAGAGCCCGCGAAAGGATAAGAAAGAGCACGCATCGTAAAGATCATGCAAGGCCGTGGGCAACCACGGCCTTTTGCGTTGAAGTCCAACTGGTGGGTCTGCGCTATGAGCATCGCCGCCGGCCCCGAACCGCCCCCTTCGCCCAGTGCGCCCCCGCCACAGCCATGAGCACCATCAGCGCCCCTGACCCGCTCACCACCACAGACGGTGCGACTACTTCCAGCACCCAGCCCGCGATCATGGTCCCCAGGGCCAGGCCGCCGTGGACCAGCATCTTCTGCAGGCTGAAGACCTTGCCCAGATGCTCCCCCGGCATCCGCCGCCCGAGGTACGCATTCAGCGCGACGTTGGCGATGGGTCCGCCCACGCCGGCCAGCCCGCCCGCTGCCAGTGTCCACGGCAACGATGGCGCCAATCCCAGCAGCAGGAAGGCGGTCCCGGTCACCACCCAGCCCAGGAAGAACCAACGCAGCGAGCCATAGCGGTTGATCAGCCCGTTGCCTGCAAGGAGATTGCTCACCAGACTCCCCGCCCCGTAGGCGGCCAGGATCAGCCCGTAGCCCGCTATGCCCCCGCCCAGCCGCTGGTCAGAGAGCAGTGGCCCGCCCAGCAGGAAGCCGCCCCAGATCAGGTTGTTCACCGCCCGTACGCCCAACGCCACGCTGAGCTCGCCGTCCGCCAGGGCCAGCCGCCAGCCCGCCCATAGCTCCTCTTGCAGAGCGACCCGCTGCTTCGTCTTCCGGGTCGCCGCCGGCCGGTACCGGACCGCCACCACGGTGAGCATCGCCGCGGAGAGCAAGAACGTAACCGAATCGAAGGTAAAGAAATGGACCTGATCCATCCAGCCCAACAGGACCCCGGCCATCCCCGGTCCCAGAATCCGAGCAAGCCGTTGCGTCACGTCCATCAGCCCGTTGATCCCCGGAAGCTCGTCCGATGCCACCAGCTCGGTCAGTGAGGCCTGCAGGGCCGGGGCGAAGAGCGCCTCCAGCGCACCCAGCCCGATGCCCACCAGCATCAGGTGCCAGGGCTGAAGCGCCCCGGCCAGGTGAGCCAGCGGGATGATCAGCAGCAGCGCCGCCCGCGCCAGGTCTGCGGCAATCATGATCCGGTAGCGGTCCCAGCGGTCGATCAGAACCCCGCCCACCAGCCCCATCAGCACATAGGGCACCAGTTCAACGAGCGAGACCAGCCCCATCATGGCAGTGGAGCCCGTGATCTGATAGGCCACCCACATCACCGCCAGGGCGTAGAGCCGGTCTCCTGCGGCGGAGGCCACCTGTCCCAGCCAGAGCAGCAGAGGGGCCGGCCGCCGGAGCAGTTGTACATATCGCATGGCATCCATCCCTCCCTGCTTCAGTATCAGGGAGAGTTTTGTTATCATGTAGAAGGATATCTTCGATATTTGGTATAGGCAGAGGTGATAGCTAGTGGACCTGCAGGACCTGCAGATCTTCATCCGGGTCGTCCAGGAGCGCTCCTTCTCCGGAGCCGCCGCTTCCCTGCATATGGCCCAGCCATCGGTCAGCCAGCGGATGAAGGTGCTGGAGCAGGGGCTGGGCCGTCCCCTCTTCGCCCGGCACGGCCGAGGTGTAACCCTGACCGAGGCCGGCGAGGAGTTTCTGGCCTACGTGGAGCGCTCCCTGGGGCTCCTCCAGGAAGGGGTGAGCGCCGTGCAGGCCCGGAACTACCGGCTGCGAATCAGTCTGGCCGCGCCCGCCTCGCTCAACGCCTACTTCCTCCCCCCGCTGCTGACGCGGTTGGTGGAGATGGGCTATGATGTAGCGCTGGAGGACGCCCACTCCTCCGTCGCCCTACGGAAGCTGATGGACGGAGCGATCCACGGGGCCTTTGTCCTCTCCCACACCGCGCAGGCAGGCATCAGCCATCGGCTGCTGCACAGAGACCCCATCTGTTGCGTCGCCGCCCCCGGCCATCCTCTGACCCGGTCGACCCAGCCAGCAGGGGCGGATCTCACCCTGGCAGATCTGGCCCGCCACCCCATCGCCCTGTACCCCTTCACCTCCACGGCCCACACGGAGCTGAAGGCCCTGCTGGAGGAACGGCTGGGCGCTCCCCTGCGGGGCCTGCTCCGGGTCTCCCCGGCAGAGGCGGCCAAGGCGGTGCTCCGGACCGCCTCCTTCCTGACCTTCCTGCCCCGGATGGCCGTCTCCCGGGAGCTGGCTGAAGGGCGCCTGGTCGCTCTTCCCGTGGTGGATCTGCCGCAGTACTTCTGGGAGATCCGCTTGCTGCATCGGGAGAGGAAGAGGCCGGATCCTGCCGCCACCGCCCTGCTGGACGCCGCAGCCAGCCTCTGGACAGACGCCGAGACCCCGGGTCCGTGACCCGGGGTCTCTTTCTGCTACTCACCGCTCCTGGGACAGATCCTTCCCCATTAGCGATACGGTTGTCGTTTTTATGTTGACACCTACCGCTCCGGCCCCTATCATTAAAAACGATACAGTTGTCATTTTAGATCCTACCAGGAGGAACCCGCATAAGGATCACCATGCTGACCGTCGGAACCCGGGGCGACACCTAACCCTACATCGCCCTGGGACTGGCCCTGCGCAAGAAGGGGCACACCGTCCGGGTTGCTGCATCGGAAGGGTTCCGGGGTTTCGTTGAGCGTCACGGCCTGGAGTACGCCCCCACCCGGGGCGATGTCGCCAAGATCGTCAACAGCGAGCTGGGCCGGGATGCCATCCGGGCGGATAACCCCCTGAAGTTCTTCACGGCCATGGGCGCCAACAACAGCAAGCTGCTCACCCTGCTCCTGGACGCCCTCCATGACCTGGACGACGCCTGCCGCGGAGCGGATGCCATCATCTATCATCCCGGGGCCGCCATCGGCCATTTCATCGCCCGGCAGATGCAGATCCCCAGCATCCTCGCCTCCCCCTTTCCCATGACGCCCACGGGGGCGTATCCCGCCCTGCTCTTCTATGACGGCCCCCGCCTGGGGAGGGCTTACAACCTCCTGACCCACAAGCTCTTCGAGCAGGGCTTCTGGATGATGGTGAAGGGTCCGCTGAAAAAGTACTGGCAGCGGCGCTACGGGACCCTGCCGCAGGACTTCACCTGCCCCTACCCCCTGCACCGAACCGCCCAGCGTCCCACCGTCACCTCCTGCAGCCCCCAGGTCTTCCCCAGACCCGCAGACTGGCCCGCACACGTCCACGCTGACGGCTACTGGTTCCTGGACGTGGATCATGACTACCAGCCGCCAGCCGAGCTGAAGGCCTTTATCGAGGCCGGTGCGCCGCCCGTTTACGTGGGCTTTGGCTCTATCAGCGATCAGGAGAGGGGCGCCGAGACCACCCGCCTGGTGATCGAGGCGCTCCGGCGGACCGGCAAACGGGGCATCCTGGCCACCGGCTGGCATGGGATGGCCCGGCCGGAAGATCGTCCTGATGATATGCTCTTTATCGATGGCGCCCCGCACGAATGGCTCTTCCCGCACATGGCCGCCGTGGTCCATCACGGCGGAGCGGGGACCACCGCCGCCGGACTGCGGGCGGGTGTGCCCTCCGTCATCATCCCCTACGGCAATGACCAGTTCGCCTGGGGACGCCGAGTCCATGAGCTGGGCGTGGGCGCCCGGCCCATCCCTCGCAAGCGGCTGACGGCTGATCGGCTGGCAGCAGCGCTGCAGGAGATCCAGACCGATGCTGTCCGGGAGCGTGCCCGGGCCATGGGCGAGCGAATCCGGCGGGAGGACGGCGCCGCCGCAGCCGCCGATCTGATCCTGGCCAGTATCGACCGCAGCTGACAGGGGGGAAGTACCATGCCAAGGGTCCGTGAGGAGCACTTCGAAGCGAAGCGGCGGCAGATCCTGGGCGCCGCCAGGCGGGTCTGCGAGACCAAACCGGTGCACCTGGTCACCATGCGTGATATCGTCCTGGAGTCCGGCATGAGCCAGGGCGGGGTCTACAAGTACTTCGCGCATATCGATGCGGTCTATGTCGCGCTCCTGAACGAGGCTGCCCCGGACAGGACGGTACAGGCAGATGTGGAAGCTCTCCTGGCGGGCAGTGCCTCGGCGGAGGAGAAGCTCTCGGAGCTGCTGCAATACCTGGGGCGCTATATCGAGTCCACCGTACAGAGCGGCGGGAAGGTCTATTTTGAACTGATGACGCTCTACAGCAGGGAGCCGGAGCGCTTCATGGCAGTCAGGGAGCAGCTGGTGGAGGTCTCCGGCCTGGAGTTTCTGCAGCTGCAGCTTCATGAGGTGCTGCACGCCGGGGT
Source organism: Symbiobacteriaceae bacterium (assembly GCA_041690255.1). Classification (GTDB taxonomy): domain Bacteria; phylum Bacillota; class Sulfobacillia; order Symbiobacteriales; family Symbiobacteriaceae; genus JAWLHU01. Next base: position 70,831 of record JAWLHU010000006.1, on the reverse strand, counting down.
TTCGAGCGGGGCCTTCTCCCCCGCCCTCCCCCTGGAGGAGTTGGTCGCATTCATCCGGGCCAGCATCCAGGGCATCACCCAGGAGCGGATTGGAGCCCAGTACGGGTCGGCACCGGGCGTGCACGTGGAGCGGCTGATCGCGGTGTTGGCGCGTTCGGTGCGCATGCTGCTGGGCGAGGGCGCGAAAGGATAAGAACGAGCACGCATCGTAAAGATAATGCAAGGCCGTGGGCAACCACGGCCTTGTGCGTTGAAATCCAGCTATTGGCATTGACTACAACCACCCTGACCTGGGTGGCTGCTATGGCCCTGGATGCAGGGTCGTAGATGGGTACGACTTCGTGGGGGAGAAGTTTATGAAAAAACCCACGACATACGCTCTGGCGCGGAAGGACAAATCATGATGCGTGGACAAAACATTTATAGTATTAGGAATAAAGGGGGATTGGCATGCCCAAAATCGTTTTGACAGAAAGAGACTATAAATGGCTCATTGCGTTTTTAGTACTATGTTTTGTCTTTACATTCGCGTTATTCTTCGGTGGAAAAGACAAGGAGATTGTGGACTACGTCGGCTTCGCTAGCACCATGATCAGTATCATCCTTTCTGTTTTGGCCATCATGTGGTCTTTCTACACAAGTGGTGGGGCAGCAGCCCAGACCGACAAACTGATTAAGGCATCTGAGCAGTTAGACAAGGCAATGGCAGGGTTTCAAGTTTCGCATGCCCAACTTGCGGCGGCTACCGATTCATTCGGCTTGCTGGGACGACAAATGGAAAATGTCGATAAGAGAGTTAGTGCACTTGCACAGATGATGGGTAAAGGTCAAGAAGTACCCGCAGCGAGCGACACTGCCAACTCTCCAGCTGATGAACTGGCGTTGAAAGTGGTATCCCACTCGGGACTCTTGGCTCTCTACATAGCGGTAAAGAATAGCCAACAGCCAACAAAGCGATCTCTCGCATCCTTACTTGACCAGATTCGAAAAGCTAGTAGCATTCCACTAACAAAGGAATACATTTGGGGCTTTCTTGTCGGTTTCCGAAGCTCCGGCATAGTGGGCAATACATCTGTTGAACCTACCTTTATGATAAAAGTAAAAGATCCTGACAGACTACAAACTCTGATCGAAGCCGAGTACACCCGTCGCGTCAAGGGGCTAAAGCCCGCATCCCAGAAGAAAATGACCGCTGCCTTTCAGACCATTGATGCCATATACAGCGGATCTGAAGATGACTCCGATGAGCAGGATCAGGACCCTGAGCAGGATGATACTACCCACTAGGACAGTTGTTAATACCCTGGTATGGAAGGCACATCAGACCTTCCATGCCAGGGCTCTGAAGAGCTCCGGTTCGGTGGTCTTGTCACTACACTCACCGCCGTAGGCGGCGGCGCTAAGGGTGCCGTCTTTGCCAAGGCAGTCCGACCGGGGTTTACCTGTATCAAGAGGGTAGGCCTGCCCTCAGATTTCCACTAGCGTCCACGAGAGCGGTCCCAGAGCCGATCCCGAACGGGTTGCACCAGCTCCAGTAGCCTAGCCACCTCCTGCCTCGAGGTCCTCGTTATGGCCTCCCTGGCGGGTACATCGCGAGCTAGGTCAGCCTGCCTCTCCTTCTCCCGCTCCGTATACCCCCGCAGCCGCACCAGGTCCCGCTCGTAGAGCCCCACCTGCTTGCCCTCTGCGTACCCGGCCACCACCACATGCACGTGGGGGTGGCCTTTGTCTTCATGCTCAAAGCCGATCCACTTGAGCAGCCGGCCCAACTCCTGCTCCCACGCCCGCATAGTCTCCCTCACCAGGGTCTTGAGGTTGACCCCCAGCCGGTCCCGCTCATCCTGGCTCATGCTGAAGACCAGCTTGTGAGCGATCACGCCCCGCTCTGGCTGGCTTTCCAGGTGGTCCATGAACTCAGCCCTCGTCACCCCATCCCGAAGGCTGTCAAAGCCCTGTGGCTTGAACTCATGCACCTTCCCATGCTCCAGGTACTTGAGATGAGCCTTGACCTTTGACAGCCCCTTAGCCGCCTTGCCGCCCTTGTGGGAGTAGTACCCCAGCGCCTTCACCAGTACCGCCATCCCCTCACCCCACCTGCGGATGCTGACGGGTATACTCAGCCTGCCACTCCGAGAAGGAGCGACGGCGAAGCATCCCCTGGCTTTCATACTGCTGGGCCGCCCAGGCGTCTCTGGTGCGCTCGTATTCGTGCTTCCGTCTCGCTTGTTCTAGCTGTTGCTGTAGGTCCTGCACACGCTCCAGGGCATCGGCTAGCTGGCCCAATGCCTCCTCCCCCCGGTGGCGTTGTGTCTCAGCCTCTTTCTTTACCTGCTTGAGTTCTGCCACCAGTTGCTCCTCCCTGGTCCGAAGCGTAGAGATGGCCTCCGCCTCCGGTCCCGCTCGCCGCTTCAGCCGCTCCGTGGCGTCTCTCCGGGCGTTCACCAGGAGCCGCTCCACCACCCGCTCATCCTTGGCCAGCATCGAAGCGACCGCCTTGATCAGGAACAGCCCCTCGGCGTGGTCGAAGGCCTCCTTGGCGTAGAGGTTTGCCACCCGGTTGAGGGCATCGCCCAAACGGCTCTCCAGGCGGCGAACCAGGGCCTCCTCCACGTTGGTCAGCAGGTTCTTCCGGTCCTCCTCCGTCGTCGCTTCCGCCAGGAAGCGGCGGAATGCCTGCTCCGCCAGCTGACTGAGCGGCTGCTGCCGCTCGTCACTGGCCCGCCGGACCAGGCGGGCTACCTCCGGGTCGACCCGGAGGTATAGGGTCTCCGTGTTCCGCTTGCTCATGGGCCTTCCTCCCTGCCCCGAAGGGGCATGATTGCCGCCGGAATCCAAGCCCGAGAGGGCTTGGAGGGCGGTGGCAAGCCAGGGGATCCAAGGGGGCTAGCAGCCTCCTTGGCGGAGTTGCGGCGATGCCACGCAGTGGCAAGCCGCTTTTAACTCCGCCTATCCCAGAAGAGGGGGCTCGCTGTCGGGGGCCCCGGGGGCGCACCGCAATGCGGTGTGCACCTGGGGACGACGGCGAGCCCCCTCTGGCGCGGATCAAGGGCTGAGGTGCGGCGGGGACCCGGGCTGCGCTGGGGACCCGGGACGACCGCCGGCAGGCGGGCGTCCTGGGAGATGCGCAGTCCGGGAGGGGCCGCTCCTCAGCCCTCGTCGGCCTTGGCTTGTGCTACCCTGGCCCGGGCCTGGCGGCGGAGGTTCTCCGCATGGAACGCCGCCCACATACGCAGGCCACGCTCCAGGGCCTTCGGGTCGGGTTCGCACGAATGGGTGATCTTGACCACGTAGGTCTCGCTCCGCTTAGCCATGCCGGTCCTCCCTCTTGGTTCCGGTTTCTTACAGGGATTCGACCGGCTACCACCTCCGCCCTTGAATCTGTCAGATAACTCATTTGCCGCAATGACAAAAGCCAGCACCCCCTGCGTGCTGGCCAGAGCCAGATTCAGTTATCGCGGCTCTCTGCCCGCTTCTTCCCTACCAGCCGTCCTCCCTCCTCCAGGCTTATCCTCGCCTACTCCCAACCCGTTCCTCCCGCTCTCTTTCTGGGCCAAAGAGTCCCTGATGCGCAGGTGCATCCAGATCAGCACTCCGTACAACAGGGCTAACCAAGCCCACCCGTCCAAGATCCAGTAGGGAATCCCCGCATACTCACCCAACGCAAATCGGGCCGGCGGGTAGACGCACAGGACCAACAGAAGCCCCAGGAGGACTACTCCAATCGCCTTAATCACACACACCTCCGCGCCGACTCGTCATTGAGTAACACGGGGTGGAGGGTGCTCTGGTTCGATTTCCCCTCCGCTGCGTTAACCTAGACCCGTCCCATTCCCACATTGGGACCCCAGAGGCAAACAGCCCCGCCCACAGATGGCGAGGCCGTAGTCGCTCAATCAGGGAACTGCGCCCGGAGTATCGCCGTGATCGCATCGACCAGCGCCCGGTGGTCGGCCCGGCCCAACTTGGTCCGCACCGCCTCCCTCGCCCCTTCAAGCTTCGTCCCAGCCACCATAAGGAACTCGCCTTGCAGGAACGGGGCCGTGGCCAGCTCATCGAACTCGTCTGCAAGAGCGGGCAAGCCCTTCTCGCGAGCCCGATCCCTCAGGTGGGCCATGAACAGCCGCAGACTGCCGATACTGTCAAACCGCCACCTCACTAAGCCTCCCCTCCCTTGGACGACCAGCGCCCCGGAATCCGCGTCACCACTTCCTGCTCCCCCGTCTCCGTCTCAAACCCCCACTCGATGTGCAGGCTCAACTCCTGCGTCCCCCTCGGCCGGTGCGCCACGATCCGGCGCACGAATGTCCGCACCAGCGCCCGCCGTTGCTGCATGTTCAGCTCATCCCACCGGCGGGCCAGCTCTACCTGGGCCAGGGCGCCCTGCTGCTCCCGCAGTTCCCTGTGCTGATCGGTCAGCGAGGTCTCCACCTCCGCCAGCCGCACCAGCACGGTAGCCTTCTCCTCCTCCACCTGGCCCCGGAGCCGGCGGACCTCCTCGATCGTCAGCCGTTGCTTCCGGTACTCCCCGTCCAGGAAGCGAAGCTCGGCCTCCAGCCGCTCTAAGTCCTGCTCCAGTCCGTGGCGCCGGACCACAAGGAGGTTCATCTCCCCCCGGACCTGCCCGGTCAGAGCCTGCGTCAACTGCGCCGGGAAGCCCTCTGCCGTAACCCGCTCCAGCACCTGCTCGGTGACGATCTTGTCCAGCAAGTCGACGCTGATATAGCCCGGTTCATGACCGCAACGCTCCACCTGCTCATTCCCGCGGCAGCGGTAGGAGTCCCGCCCGGGCCGACGCTTGCCGCCCGTCTTGGGCATCAGCCGCCCACCGCACTTGCAGTAGAGAATCCCGGTCAGGAGCCGCTGCGAGCCCAACGCCCGCCCAGATGTCTCCTCCATCCAAGCGCGGCGCCGTGACAAAGCTTCCTGGGCCAGGCCCCAAAGCTCCGCGGAGACCAGCGGGGGAAGGGTGCCGGCGGCGGCCTCAACGTCCACCTTGGGCGTGACCAAGCGACGCCACGGCCCCGGATCCGCCGCTGAAGTCTTCAGGAACTTCTGGCGCCCGAAGACCACCCGCCCCTTGTAGACCGGGTTGATCAGCAGCGGCCGGACGGTCCCCACCGACCACTTCACCGCCTGCGGGGGCTTGTAGCCCATCTCGTTCAGCCACCGGGCCAGGGCGGGCAGGCCGTAGTTCTCCACGGCGCACTTGTGGAAGATCTGGCGCACGATCTCGGCCTTCTCCTCATCCTCTTCGAAGACGCCGGGCTTCTCTGTCCGCCGGTAGCCGAAGGGCGCCCGGCCGGCCACCTTGTAACCCTCCTGAGAACGTCGCACCTTGCCCGCATAGGTCCGCTGGCGGATCACCCGCCGCTCATAGTCGGCGAAGGCTGCCCGGAAGGAATAGTTGAGCCAACCCTCGTCCTGTTCGGGGATCACGTCCTCCGTGGCGGAGCGGACTACCGCCTTCCCCTTCCACTCCTTGCCCACCAGGCCGGTCGCGTCCGCAAGGTCACGGGAGAGCCTGTCCATGCGGTACAGCACGACGGTATCCACGAAGCCCTCCCGCACCAACTCCCGCAACCGCTCCAGGCCGGGCCGGTGCAGGTTGCCGCCACTGTACCCATCATCCACGAGAACCATGTCCGGGGAGACACTCCAGCCCTGCCGGTCACAGTAAGCCATGCAAGCCTCCTGCTGCACCTGCAGCGTTGTCCCGTTCCCCTGGTCCTCTGTGGACCACCGGATGTAGATCGCCACTTGCCCCACACTGACCCCTCCTCCAGATTACATGTCAGACTCATCAGAAGGATTTTTGTTTCCGCACGTATAACATTGCTTATGTACCAGTGAGTACACAGGGAGGGAGTCCCTTGAGAGTCGATCCCATAAGTAGGCCTGGTCTCTCCGGCCTCACGCACAGCACGACAAGGCCATCGGCCAACAGCCCCTCGTTTGCTGACGTTCAAAAGGCCCGCTCCCAGTCCGTCACCATCGATGTGGACACCCCTATTGACCTGGGGCTGATCAACGGCAAGCCGATCATCCTAACCCTTCATGAAACCGGTCTGGAGTGGAATGGCAGCCCTCGCATTCCCGGTCCTACAACCCCCGGCAGCCGCGTGACACCAGAGCAACTGGCCGCCGTCGAGGCCTTTGACCGGTACTCCCCAGAGGAGCACGCCGAGGTCCAGAAGAGCCTGGGGATCGTCCGGCAGCTCTGGCTGCTAACCCGCCATGGAGCTACCATGGCAAGCTTCCGGGAGTACACGGACCAGATGTCGCTCTCTCGGGCGGATCTAGCCACCGCCCTGCAGCGCCTGAATCTGGACCCGAACTCCCCCTTCACTATTAACGGCCGCAACTTCGCCTTGGGACCCCAGGGTCTGGAGGAACGATGACGAAAGACTAAAAGGGCAAGGCGAATGGCCTTGCCCCTTCTCGTGGCTCAGACACCCCCATTGCACACTCATTCTACCAAACAGGGGTGAATTTAGCAACTTTTCCGGCGATACCTTCGATGGCACCGGCCTGCCCATGCCCGACAGCGATCCCATGGACCTGAACGGCCACGGCACCCATGTAGCCGGTATTGTGGGCGCCCAGGCCGCATCCCAGACCGGTGTCACCGGGGTCGCCCCGGGGGTCGAGTTCGTGGCACTGAAGGTCTTCGGCCCTACGGGCAGCACCCCTGACTACGTGGTCGTCCAGGCGCTTGAGATGGCCTACGCCCTGAATGTCGACGTGGTCAACATGTCCCTGGGCTCCGCCTTCGCCTGGCCCGGTGAGCCCAGCGCACAGGCCAGCCAGTGGCTCACCGACCGTGGTGTCGTCGTCGTCGCCTCCGGCGGCAACGAAGGCGAGTCCGGCGAGTTCGCCACCGGCTCCCCGGCGGTAGGCACCGGCGCCATTGCTGTCGCCTCCTTCGAGAACAGCATGGCCACCCGAACCGGCTTCATTGACCCGGAGGGCGCTCCCATGGGCTATGGCACCATGTCCTTTTCGCCTGAGCCTCCCGCCAGTGGCCAGTCCGCGGAGATCGTCTTCGCCGGTCTCGGCACCAGCGACGCCGACTTCCTGAACCCTGACGGCACCTCCAAGGTGGCCGGCAAGGTGGCCCTGATCTCCCGCGGCGCCATCTCCTTCTATGAGAAGAGCGAGCGGGCGCGGGCCCACGGTGCGGTCCAGGTGATCATCCACAACAACCAGCCCGGCTTCTTCGCCGGAACCCTGGGCCAGCCCGGCGCCTACGTGCCGACCATGGGTATCTCCGGGGCAGATGGCCTCCGGCTGCGCTCCCTCATGGAGGCCGGCCCGGTCCACCTGACCTGGACGGGCCAGACCTACCAGTTCGTCAACGAGACAGCGGGGCAGATCTCCGGCTTCTCCTCCTGGGGCCCCTCGCCCGACCTGGCCATGAAGCCCGACTTGACCGCCCCGGGTGGTTCGATCTACTCCACCTACCCCCTGGCCGATGGCGGTTACGCCTCCCTGTCGGGCACCTCCATGGCTGCCCCGCACGTGGCCGGTGCCGCCGCCCTGCTCCTGCAGGCCAAGGCCGGTGAGCTGAGCCAGATGGGACCGAAGAAGAAGACCGAGACCGTCCGGGCAATGCTGATGAACACCGCCACCCCCCGGACCGCTGGCAGCGGCGGCTCTCTCTACCCCGTTCACCGACAGGGCGCCGGCATGATCGATGTCAACCGGGCGATCAACGCCCCCGTTCGGGCAGTCCCCGACAAACTCTCACTGGGCGAGCTGCAGGGCACAAACACGGCCGTGCACCAGGTCCAGATCAGCAACACCAGCAGCACCGAGCAGTTCTACAGCTTCACCGTCGTCGCTGACGGGGTCTCCCTGGCCGCCCAACCCCAGATGCTCAGGCTCCGGCCCGGACAGAGCCGTCAGGTCCGGTTCACCCTGACCGTTGGCGACAATCAACCCGCCGGCCTCTTCTACGGCTGGATCCACGTGCAGAACAGCGCCGGCGAGAGCATCGCCTCAATCCCCTTCCTCGGCTTCAAGGACGACTACCAGGCGGCGACTACCCTGGACCCCCTGGCCTATGATCTGCCCTGGCTGGCCTACCTTGATGAGGAGGGTTATCTCAACCCCACGGAGGCCATGACCATCAACCCGGACTGTGGCTGCGTCGCCGATGCTGCCTACGTGGTCTTCAGCCTCGCCCGTCAGGCCGAAGAGCTGAAACTGGAGATCATTCAGGAGGGCAGCAACAAACACTGGGGCAATGCCTACCGTGCTGACTTTGCCGCCCGCTCCGCCGGTGAGGTTGAGATCCTCGCCTGGAACGGCACAACCGACCGGGGGCGCCCCGTTCCCGACGGCACCTACCGTCTCCAGTTGAAGGCGCTCCGCCCGCTGGGCGATAAGCAGAACCCCGATCACTGGGACATCTGGATCAGCGGTCCCATCACCATCGATTGATAGGCGGACAGGCCCTGGGGGAGCATCCTCCGGGGCCTTCCCTATGCCCGGGAGGCCACCTGCCGGCGGGCCGGCACCGGACCGGGAAGCGGGGCCGCCGTCCACCCGTTCCGATCGCGGCCCAGGAGGAAGAGCCGCCCCTGACTTGTCTCCACCCGGTACCAGGTACGGCCTTCGCCATCCTCCCACCAGGCGTGGAAGATGGCCGCATCGTAAAAGTGCTCCTGCCACTGCCAGGAGGCTGGCATTCCGCTGTCCATGATGACGAGAGACGGTTCGGCCTGGCTGCGATGAAAGTCCAACAGAATAGCCATGCGAGAGACCCTCCCAGCGAGACATCTGCTTCATGAGTCGCCGGAGGAGGTCGACTCTCCTCGCGCAGACTAGCAGAAAGGAGGGAGTATCTCATGCAGATGGGCGGGGCAGAGGTAGACAGCCTCCCAGAGCTGGTCGCCGTCATGGGGCATCACCTGGATCGGTTCGAGCGGCTCAGGGATCATCGGGCCGCATTCCTCCGGGTGTACCGCCACATGACCCGCAGCGTCATCGACCGGCTGGAGCGCCCCTTTTTCCTCGATGGCCCCTGGGTCGAGCGGGTGGCGATCCGGTTCGCCTGGTACTATTTCGATGCACTGGCACGCTTCGAGCAAGGGAGCGACCCACCTCCTGCGTGGCAGTATGCTTTCACCATCGCTGTGCGAAAGCAGGGCTTCCTCCTGCAGGACATCCTCCTGGGCATGAACGCCCACATCAACAACGATCTGCCCCTGGTCGCCGCCGAGATCCTGCGGGCTGAGCAGGATGAGGACTCCGTCTTCCGGACCGTGCGCCGCCGGTTCGACCATGACCAGATCAACCGCGTCCTCCATGAGGTGATCCCCGGCGTCGAAAGTGATCTCGCCCAGTCTTACGGTCGCCTGATCCTGCCGCTTGGAAGGGTCATGGGACGTCTGGATCAGACCCTGGCCACCTTCGGCCTGAAGACCTGGCGGGACAACGTCTGGCGCAATGCACGCTTCTTGCTGGCGGCAGAGACCGAGAGCGAACAGCAGATGGTGATCCAGTTCATCCAACAAGATGCCCTCCGGATCGCCAGAGAGATCGAGCGATTCCCCCTCCTCCGATGGTGCCGGCCCCTGGCCCCCCTCATGCGCCGCTGGCGTCTCTGCTGAAAGACCCGGACAGAAACACTCCCGTTATCCACGGTTCAGACATTGCGCGAAGTGAATATGTTGATATCCAGTCTTCACCAGTATCCCCGCGAACCCATCCCAAGTTGTAGCGTCGACCCCTTCCTCTTCGACCAGTCAACTGAACAGGCCAGGCGAGGGCGCGCCAGGGCCCGGCAGCAGACCTGCCGGGCCCACAGAACGCACTAGCCCGCCGGGGAGTCCTCCTCGGCCAGATCGTGGCGAATACAGACCTTCAGCACGCCATGCCGGTAGATGCAGCGGTGTTCGTAAGGCGTAGCATCCTGAAGCATGACCGGAAGAAAGCAGGCAATGTTGCTGACCACCCCTTTGTTCTCCGGATCCAGAACCCAGGCAAGCGGCTTCCAGGCGAGGATGCCCTCCGGCGTCTGCTCAGGTGGATCCATGGGCCCATCCACCTCGGCCAGGTAGACGTACATGCCTCCCTGGATCTCATCGAACCGGCCTCCCCAGGTGATCAGACCGCTGAACCGAACGGTGCTCAGCCGCAGCCCCGTCTCCTCCTCAACCTCCCGCAGCACCGCCTGATACGGACTCTCCCCCGGCTCAATCTTGCCGCCCACCCCGTTCCAGAGTCCCATGTTCGGGGGCTTCTGCCTGTTGAGCATCAGCAGTTGATCCTGGCTGCGAATGAAACAGATGGTGTAGCCAATCATGTGCGACCCCCCACCACCCAGCACGCCGGCACATCGGTCTGTAGCCGGTCAACGCGGGCGCAAAAGCTTATCTGCCAGATAGAACCATTCGGGTCAGAAGGAGTCTTCCAGCTCTGACGCCGAACTGCCCCTGGCATAGCGGCCACTATCAGGTTCCATCTTGACCTCTAAACTACCTCCCCGGGGGAAGAAGGGGGCTTTCCCATGTACAGGTCGGGGCGGTGATCCCGTGCCCCCGTTTTCGCCCTACTTTCCCTGCACCCAACGCTCACGCTGGGGGCCCGAGGCCGCGTAGAGGACAAGCAGTTCCACCAATCCCCCGGCGGCGAGTGCGATCACACCAAGCAGCGCACCGGGCAGGTGCCAGATCAGCGCCCCGGCGTAGACCGCCGCCATGGTCACGGTCCCACCTGTCAACGCCCCGGCATTCACCATTTTCGTGCGGCCATCGCGCACCAGGAGCCCCTGCATCCAATTCTGCTGGGCGACCATGAGCGGGTAGATCACGCCAACCTGCAGGGCCGGAAACGCCGCCAGGGCCACCGCGGCCAGTCCGCCCCGCAGCCCGAGGACCCACTCCATATACCCCAGGCCCAGCGGCGTGAAGGCAAGGAGTGCCATGAGCAGGGAGGCAGCCAGACCGGCCATCCAGACGAAGCGCCGGAGCAGGAGATAGCTCTGCCGGTCCTTCAGGAGAGTGAGGGCCAGTTGCTGAACCATGCGGACCGAGTTGGCGACCATGCCAATGGTCGTCCAGGCGATGGGCCAGGAGGCCAGCCCCAGTTCCGGATCGGGGGTTCGCGCAATGCCCCCGTTGATCAGCGGCCGGACCACCCAGACGAGGATCTGCGTCATGGCCAGAGGCCAGTACCACCGAGCGATCTGCCAGACATCGCGCGGCGCCCACTCCGGTGCTTCGACCTCACCCTGTTCGGCCCCACCTGCCTTCAGGAAGGGGCGAGAGAGCCAGGTCACAGCGGCTGCCTCAACGATCACGCTGGTGACCAGGGCCATGCCGGCAACGGTCGCACCATGGAAGTCGCCCAGGACACCCAGCATCGTCACCAGTGAGAGGCTGGCGATGCGGGCAAACCCCGCGTACGCCACCAGATTTGACCGCTTGTAGTTGATCAGGATGCCCTGGTGGAAACGACGCCAGCCATGGCCGCCGGCCAGAGGAGCAGCAGCCGGAAGGCAGGCAAGGCTGCATCGGCGATCGCGGCCGGCTGCCCCAGAACACCACGGAAAAGCCAGTCGTAGGCTGGGGTGTAAGCGATCAGCAGGTAGAGGACCGTCAGGCTGGCGTTCGCCCAGACCATGAAGGCCCGGAGGGGCCGGTAGGTCTCCTTGTACCGACTGAGCGCCGTAGATGCGTGGAGGAGCATGATGATCGGGCTCTCCAGGAGAATCGCCACGTTCTGGGCCACCGAGTAGGCGGCCAGGGAGATCTCCGGAAAGGCCAGACGGGTCAGGCCGATGGTCAGAATCGGCCCCGAGAGGATCATGATCACGTCGCTGAGCGAGAGTGGCAGGAAGAGGCGTAGGATCGTGCCCCACGTCAGCCCCTTCTCCCTGGCGGCCTGGGCGCGACGGAGCGTCTGTGTCATATGTTGCTGAATCCCTCCGCAAATTGTTGAGGCCTACCCTGACAGATTGCACCCGCCTGATCTGAATCCCTCTAGAGGGGAAGCAAAAAACGAACCCCGGGGCAGCAGTCACGCCCCGGGGTCATGTGTACTCGCTTGCTCCAATCAGGCCTTCTTCACCGGGCAGGTGTTGACCCCAAGGATCGTGTAGAGACCGCACCAGCCGATCGCACCGGTCAGCAGCGCAATGGCGGCCACCGCGTAGAGCAGATAGCTCATGCCACCGCCGGTCGTATACCCCAGGTACCCCGCAACCAGACCAACAGCGATACGAATCCCGCGATCGAGCCCGCCCACGTTGACTTTCATGGCCCTCTCCTCCTTGATCGGCATCAAATCTCCTGGGGCTGATGATAAGCGACAGGTATGGCACCGGGTAGGGTATCACTATCCATCTCATGGAGCGTATGGGTCAGAGCGCAATACCCCTCCCCCTCAAGAGAAGGGTCTGCTCTCGGATCTCATTATACCCGTACTGGTACCGGTTGAAAACACTTCACTTTATCTGTACGGTATGGATGATGGCTTGGACCATACCCTGGAGGTGGTGCCGAATGCTGAAGCGGACTCTTTTTCTACCCATCTTTGTTACGCTGATCACAATTCCCGTCGCACTTCTGCTTCTCCTGATGACCCCCGCTCCCGCCCAGGCCGACTGTGGTACCGATGCTTCGTCCTGTAAGGTCTGTCATGAAGGGAACCAGGAGATGCCGGTCAACCAGAATGGGGCCTGGCACGTCGACCACGCCTTTGGAGATTTCTGTGTGAGCTGCCATGCGGGCGACAAGGGAACCAGTGACAAGGTGGCCTCCCACACCGGCATGCACCCCGTCCTTGCTGATGCGAAGGTAAGCTGTGAGACCTGTCATGCCAACGACTACGCGGAACTGGCGGCCAGGTACAACGAACCCCAGTCCGAAGAGCAGAAGGCGACCGCCGTAGGCGCCGTTGTGCGGCAACTGCCTCCCCCCGACGCGAACAACGGCCTCTTCATCGGCCTGAACATCGCCACCTTCCTCGGGCTGCTCCTGCTCATCTGGGCCTGGGAGAAGGGTCCGCTCCATCGCTTCACGGTCAAGCGACTGCCGCCTATGGCCGGGGGGCAGGTCGCTGTCAATCGGAACCCCTTCGCCCTGAAGGCGTGGTCCCCCTACGTTGCCGGGGCTGGCCTGGGCCTGGTGGGAATCCTGGCGCTCTGGCTCTCCCAGCAGCCGCTGGGCTCATCTGGCGCCTTCATGATCGGTGCATCATCGCTGGCGAGGTGGTTTGGTCTCTCCGATCTCCTCTACTTCAAGGTAATTACGCCGCCGGCCTTCACCTGGCAGGTGCTGCTGGTCATCGGTGTCCCCGTTGGCGCCTTCCTCTCTGCCTGGTTCTCGAAGGACTTCCGGCTTGAGACCGTGCCCGACCGCTGGGCCCAGATCTTCGGCGGGGCCAGGTGGAAACGCTGGCTGGCCATGTTCGTAGGCGGCGCGATTCTCGAGTTCGGTGCCTCAATCGCCGGTGGCTGTACCAGCGGCCTCGCCATCGCCGGGACGATGCAACTGGCCGGTGCCGGATTCCTCTTCATCGCCGGCCTCTTCACCACCGGGGTCATCACGGCGAAGTTGCTCTACGGGAGGGATTACTAATGCTGCAGACCTACATTCTGCCACTGGGTTTCGGCATTCTCTTCGGGCTGATGCTCCAGAAGGCCGGCCTGAGCAGGTACCACAAGATCATCGATGTGTTCCGGTTTAAGGACATGTCGGTCATGAAGTTCATGATGACCGCCCTGGTGGTCGCGATGGTCGGCATCTTCCTGCTGAGCGATCTGGGGCTACTGCAGCTAAAGGTGAAGGAGACCTATGTACTTGGAAACCTGCTGGGCGGCGCCATCTTCGGTGTCGGTATGGCCCTTGCCGGCTTCTGTCCGGGCACCTGCGCAGCCGGCATCGGTCAGGGTTCAGTCGACTACCTGATCCCTGGGGTTCTGGGCTTCCTGGCCGGCGGTCTGGTCTTCGGCGCTACCTATCAGCAGATCTTCGTGCCGGTTCATGCCGTGGGCAACTTCGGGTCGCAGCCGCTCTCCGCCCTTTGGGGCGCCAATCACTGGCTGCTGATCCTCCTCTTCGCTCAGTTTACCGTCATGGCGTTCTACGTCTTCGAAAAGCGGCGGGTTTAGGCTAGTCATGGCGGGAATCTTGGTGTACGCTCCTTTCAATACCGCCTCGTGAAGGGAGCCTACGCCGTGTCGAGTAACCTGGGGCCTGTCACTTTGGAGGGCCGCTATATCCGTCTCGAGCCGCTCCGACAGCACCACGCCGCCGGCCTCTACCAGGCTGGAGCGGCACCGGAGATCTGGGAGCACATGTCGGTCCAGTTCACCGGTCTGCAGAGTGCGGAGGCTTTCATTCAGGCCGCACTCTCCGCCGAAGAGGCGGGCCGCGAGTACCCCTTTGCGGTAGTTGATCGGGCCACCGGGAAGGTGATTGGCTCCACCCGTTTCATGGATGTGGATGCGACTAACCGCTCTGCCGAGATCGGCTGGACCTGGTACACCCCCACCGTCTGGGGCACCAGGGTCAACCCCGAGGCAAAGCTCCTGCTCATGCAGCACGCCTTCGAAGTCTGGGGGGCCCGCCGGGTCTGGCTCAAGACCGATTCGCTTAACACCCACTCGCAGGCAGCCATGCGGAAGATGGGCGCGCAGTACGAAGGGACGCTCCGGCAGCACCGTTTCCGGCGGGATGGAAGCATGCGGGACACCGTGGTCTTCTCCGTGATCGACCCGGAGTGGCCGGCGGTCAAGGCTGGACTCCAGGAACGCCTGCGGTGAACGGCAGGCAAAAAAGCCATCGGGAGTGCAAGCGCTCTCGATGGCTCTTTCCTTGTATACGCGAAGAGGGGGCTTCTGCCCCCCCTTCGCTTTTTCTTTGATGGTGTCGGAGGCGGGACTTGAACCCGCACGGTTGCCCATACGCCCCTCAAACGTACGCGTCTGCCAATTCCGCCACTCCGACAGGAGATGAAACCATGGTGGGCGGTACTGGGATCGAACCAGTGACCCCTTGCGTGTGAAGCAAGTGCTCTCCCGCTGAGCTAACCGCCCGTAATATGGTGGGGAGAGGTGGATTCGAACCACCGAAGCGTTAGCAACTGATTTACAGTCAGCCCCCTTTGGCCACTTGGGTATCTCCCCGCTATGCAGTTCATCCGACCGGTATAACACCGGGTGACGAGACCTAATGATACAGGATGGGCCGACTCCGTTCAAGACGAAAAATAACCCAGGGGCAGAGTTTTTTTCTTGTGTGGCATGGTTTCCAGGCCGGAGAGCCGAACTAGGTGAGATGTTTGATTCTTGGAGGTGAGACCCCTGACTCTGCAACCGGAGTTTTACTGCCGGACAGATCGCCACCGGGCGATTCTGGCCCGGTCCGCCAGCCTGGCCGACCAGTTCGCAAAAACCGCCCCGGAGCACGACCGGGCGGGCACCTTTCCCTTCGGTCACTTTGACGCCCTGCGTGCCAGCGGCTACTTCGCGCTGACCGTACCGCCGGAGTACGGTGGCGAGGGCGGTGGGGTCTTCGAAACCGTGATCGCCCAGGAGCGACTGGCCCGAGGCGACGCTTCCACCGCCCTGGCAGCAGGCTGGCATCTCTACGTGATCGGCAAGCAGGCGACCAGTTTGACCTGGCCACCTGAGGTGCGCGAGCGCCTCTTCCGGGAGGCCGCGACCGGGGCCCTGATCAACGCCGCCGCCTCGGAGCCGGCGACCGGCAGCCCCAGCCGGGGTGGCCTGCCAACCACCCGAGCCGTGGTGCAGCCGGATGGAAGCTGGCAACTGACCGGGCGGAAGAACTTCACTACCCTGTCACCCGTGCTCACCTACTTCCTCGTCTCAGCCACCGTGGAGACCACCCAGGAGATCGGCTGGTTTCTGGTTCCCCGTTCTGCCCCGGGCGTGAAAATCGAGGAGACCTGGGACTCGCTGGGTATGCGGGCGACCGGGAGCCACGACCTTGTCCTCGATCAAGTGGTCCTCGAACCCAATGCCCTGGTCGAATCGGGCAAGGGCCGAAGCAGCGCTCGGACGGATGGGTGGAACCTGCATATTCCCGCCGTCTATCTGGGCATTGCACAGGCAGCCCGTGACCATGCGGTCCGTTACGCCGTGGAGCGTCGGACGAACAGTCTGCAGGGACCGATTGCTGAACTGCCACATATTCAGCGGCTGATCGGTGAGATGGAGTTGGGCCTCCTGCCGGCTCGCAGCCTGCTCATGGATCTGGCCCACCGCTGGGACCACGAGCCGGAACACAGAGCCGACCTGGCCCTGCCAATCGCCGGCTGCAAGCTCTTTGTCGTCGATGCCGCCATGGCCGTGGTCGACAAGGCGATGCGTGTGGTTGGAGGGGCCGGCCTCTCGCGCCATCTGCCCCTGGAGCGATACTATCGCGATGTGCGGGCTGGTCTGCACAACCCGCCCATGGAAGATGTCGCTCTGGCCAACCTGGCGCGCACCGCGATCGCCCTTGCACAGCAAGAGCCGGGGCGACCGGCAGTTGAACCACCGATCATCCCAGGCCCCTGACAGCACCGTTCAACTATGGAGAACCACCGTGCGGCAATCGGGCTCAGAGACGTCGAACCGGCGTCGCTTAAGTAGTTCGGTCAGCGGAATCACCCGGATGCCGTTGGTTGCCGTATTGCGATCGAGGTTGCCTACCCAGATCGCCCCGTGCGGGCAGTTCTCCACACAGAACGGCAGGCTGCCTGCGAGTATCCGATCAGCGCAGAAGGTGCAAGTAGCTTGATAGCGCCGGCAATCTAACTGGCACGGTTGCAGTGCCACGTCGGGACAGAGTTGACACTGGTCCTGGTCGGTAATCAACAGCCATCCGGTCTCGGGTAGTCCGAGAGCCGCCCAGCCCCGGAGTGTGCTCGCGGGCTGTGAGAGCGGCATCACCGATTCCGCCCGTTTCTGCTGCGGCACGATCCACATACTCTCACCCCTCTGTTCTTCTGTGACTTCAGAATAGCAGCAAGCCCATCTCGATTTCAGCCCCCAACCTAGCCATCTCAATGGACATATCGTGCCATTATTCTTACGAAATCAGAAGGCACGAAGGAGCCCGTCCCCGATGGTTACGGGGACGGGCCCTCTGCCTAATTGTTCAGTTCCTCCAACTCGCCCGTCAGCAGGTAGATCGTCCACTCACCCAGGTTGGTGGCGTGGTCGCCGATCCGTTCCAGCGACATGGCCACATGGAGCAGGTAGGTGGCCTGCCGAACGACGGACGAGTCCTTTTGCATCAGCTCGATCAGTTCATCGAAGATCGACCGGTAGAGCGAATCGATCTCGTGATCCCGTTCGATCATAGCCCGAGCGGCCTGCTCATCCTGTCGCACATAGGCGTCCAGAGCTTCCCGGGTCATGACCTGCGCGAGGCTGGCCATGCGGGGGATATCGACCAGCGGCTTGATCAGGGGCTCACCGGCCAGCTTCAGCGTGATCTCGGCAATGTCAGCAGCGTGATCTGCCATGCGTTCCAGATCGGTCACCAACTTCAGGGCCGTTCCGAGGGTCCGTAGATCGCGGGCCATGGGCTGCTGAAGCGCCATGAGCTGGAGGGATTTCATCTCAATGGCAATGAGGAGCTGGTCGATCTCATCGTCCCCGTCCACCACCTGCTGGGCCAGGGCTTTATCTTGTCTGGCCAGAGAAATGGTTGCATTCTCGATCATCTCCGTCACGAGCTGGCCCATGCGGACAATCTCGCGCTGGATCTCATCCAGTTGGTCATGAAACAGGTTGCGCACACCGTGCCCTCCTTGTGGTCACACATAGGCGGTAGAAAAACGTATGAGAAACTCTTCGTTGTTGATGCTCCGGATACCTGCCCCGAGCTCTCGCGTCCAGTGCTGCAAGTCCCACGCGGTCAGTACTGCACGGTCGATACGGTCCGTGGTGTCAAGCCCATACCACTCGAACTGAGGTGAGGTCGCATGCCAGAGAACCAGGAGAAGCCACGCCCATTCAAAGCCGACCCCGGCCGGCTCCGTCGGGAGAGCCGGTCCGAATCGCCGATCGGATCGATGATCGAGCAGGCGGCTGCCGAGGCAGAGAACCGTGCGCTTCGCCAGCGTGGGTACCCCGCCCCGTCAGAGGCGGAGGCGGAACTGATCGCCGCCAGCCCCCATATGGCCGCTCAGCTCTTCTCCCGGGTGTTACTGGTCGATCTGGAAACCGGGGATCAGGAACGGTACACCCTTGTTCCGCACGATGAAGCTGACCTCGCGGCCGGGAGGATCAGCATCGGCTCACCCATCGGGCGGGCTCTGTACCAGGAGTATCCGGGGAGCGTGGTCGTCGTGAAGAGTCCGGGCGGCCCGCTCACCTACCGTCTGTTACAGGTGCACGAGTAGCTCGCCTCTCAGCATGCCCAGCAGAACCATATTCAAGGCACGCATCGGATATAGGAGGAGACAGCGTTGGCGGAGCAGGAATGGCTGGCAGTAGTGCGGGATCGTGCTCAGACGTTCATGGCGACGAATCGGCTCCCTGGCATGGCCCTGGCCATCACGCAGGGCGGGCAGAGACTCCTGGCAGAGGGCTTCGGCCATCGTGACCTGGCGGCGGGGCTCCCGGTGACGCCCGATACGGTCTTTGGCGTTGCATCGGTTACCAAGTCCCTTACGGCCCTGGGTATCATGCTGTTGCAGGACGCCGGGCGCCTCTCCACCAGCGACCGCATCACGCGATGGCTGCCGGAGTTTCGGGGGCGGCAGGTCGAGTGGCACCAGGCCATGACGATCCACCACTTCCTGACCCACACCAGCGGCCTCCCGGGCATGCGTGCCCTCTTCCATGCCCGGGCCGGCTCGATCGCCGCCGATCCCAATCGGAAGCGGCTGGGGCTGGTCACCGACCCCAGCGAAATCCGGTTGATTCGGACCTATCAGGAACTCATGGAGTTGATGGCCGAGACCGAGTACAGTCTGTTGGGCCCGCCAGGTGCCATGTTCAACTACTCCAATGAAGCCTACGCCCTCCTGCAGGGGGTGATCGAGCGGGCCAGTGACCAGCCGTTCCTGGAGTACATGCAACAGAAGGTACTCGAACCCCTGGAGATGGAGCGGAGTACCTTCCGGACGGCCGACCTGGACCGGCTGGAACCAGTGACGCAGCTCTACGCCTCCGAGGCGGTCAACGGCAAGCCCGTGGTCTTCCACGCCCCGGTCTGGTGGGACGTCGGGGAGATCTACACCAACGGTTCCCTGAAGTCTACCGTGCTCGACCTGATGCGGTACCTCGAGATCTACCGGACGGGCGGTCTGTACGCTGGCCGCCGAATCCTCTCCGAGGCGGCTGTCCGGCAGATGATTACGCCCCACGTTACCCTCCCCACGGGGCGCCAGTACGGGTATGGCCTCGACATCCAGACCGACTACCATGGCGTGACGCTGGTTGGCCACGGCGGGGCGATCAAGGGGGTCTCGGCCCACGTGCTGCTCGCCCTGGAACCCGGCCTCTGCACTGCTGTGCTCTGCAATCTGAGCGGACTGACCCCCGAACAGATGCTGCTGGGCAGCATCAATCTAAGGATGGGGCTTCCGTGGGAGACCCAGAGGCGGGAATATCCGAAGTTCCCGCTGGCCGCCGAAAGGCTTGCGGAGTACGAAGGGCTCTACCGCTCTGATGAGGGGACGAGCGCTCGGGTCTACCAGACCCCGGATGGGCTGACAATCGAGAGCGGGGGGCTGCCCCTGCAGGCCCGTCCGTATGGCCCGGATCAGGTGGTCCTGACAGAGACAGGCGGTGCGGTGCGATTCGTGCGTGGGGGCGATGACCAGATCACCGGCCTGTTCATGGGTGTCCGCTTTCTGCCGCGGCTCGGTTGACGGGTAGAAGGAAAGACCGGTGCCAGGCTATCCTGGCGCCGGTCTTTCCTGTTTGACGTAAGCTGCAGCGACTCAGGAAGGCTGCCCGCCTGCGGGCTTCGCCTCGTCGGCGGCTGGCTGGGTGCCCTTCCCTGCCATTCGCAGCCGCTTCCGCTCAGCTGCCTTGCGAGCCTTCTCCACGCGCTTGGCTGCAGCCTTCTGCCGCTCCGCCTCCTTCTCCTCTTCGCTCTTCTCCCAGCGGATCTTCGCTGCGGTCAGGGACATGGTCAGAGCCTGGTAGCTCTTCCCGCCAACCCTGACCCGCTCCTCTGCGATCTCCACCGGGTAGAACTCCTGGGTTCCCTCCGGTAGAACACGCTTCAGTTTGGTGAAGACCTTGATCAGGTTGACGCGGACTTCGTAGCGGAAGTAGGTCAAATCCACCATGTCGACGTGCTCGAGACCGGCAATCATGTACAGGCGTGAGCGGTCCTTGCTCACGACGACCGCCATCTGTCCCGGTCGGTCGGTACCGATACCGGCCTTCCGGCAGACCTGATGGAACTTGTGCCGCCCCTTGGCCGTGAACTTTCCCGTGGCCGGGTCGGAAACCCATATGCCTGGGTCATACTGATTGCGATACCGGACATCAACCTCGTCAAGGTTGAGCAGTTCGACATCTACGATCTCAGGGACAGAGGGCTCTTCCGGTACCGCCGGGACCGTGCCAACCTCAGGAACCTGGAAGGACTTATCTCGCTTCAACGACTCGGGCATGTGCCCCACCTCCTACTGGTATATTCTCCTAGTTTCTTCCCTTTTCCTGCTTGTGTTTTAATTTTTTCCCATTGTTTCCCGTTGGTGCCTCTCACGGACTCGCGACTGCGTCTCACAGACTCGCGACTGTGTCTCACAGACTCGCGACTGCGTCTCACAGACTCGCGACTGTGTCTCACAGACTCGCGACTGCGTCTCACAGACTCGCGACTGCGTCTCACAGACTCGCGACTGCCTCTCACGGACTCGCGACTGCCTCTCACGGACTCGCGACTGCCTCTCGCAGACTCGCGACTGCCTCTCGCAGACTCGCGACTCCCTCTCACGGACTCGCGACTCCCTCTCACGGACTCGCGAACGCCCGACGGCAAGCATAACGAGCGAAAGGCCATGCAGCCCTGCCCAATCGGGTAGGAACCGCATGGCCTTAGTAATCTCCTCTACCGCCCTTACTGCCCCGTCAACCAATCCCCAATGAACTTGAAGACCAGGGTGAACAGGCCGAACCCAGCCAGTGTCACGATCAAGCCGATCACTGCGGGGGACTTGTACCACTTCGCGTTGCGCTCTGACACGGCGGCGCCTCCTCATATGCTCCAGGCTTTCCCGCCATTGTAGACGAATATGTCCCCCGGAGAGAGACGCTATGGCCGGAGCATTGCGGCAGGGATCTCCTCCACCCGGATCTCCCGGTCGAACTGGCGGCTGCCCCGCAGTACGGTGGCGCTCACGTAGCGCCCCACGGCGGTCCGGCGGATCTGCCGGCGGAGCGCCTGAATGGAGGGTGTCTTCTCGCCGTTCAGGGCGACGATCATATCGAACGTCTGCAACCCTGCCCTCTCGGCGGGGCCACCCGGCTCCACACTCATGACCACTACCCCTCGCTCGGGCAGGTCCAGGGCCCGGGCCATGACCGGATCGATCACTTCGGTCGTGCCGGCAATGCCGACCCACGGATGCTGCGCCCGACCGTTCTGCCGGAACTGCTCAACCACCAGTTCCACCTGCCAGGATGGGATCGCGAACCCGATATTCTGTCCATGTGCCAGGACCATGGTCGGGATTCCGACCAGTTTTCCCTCCAGGTCAACCAGGGCGCCGCCGCTGTTGCCCGGGTTGATGGCGGCATCGGTCTGGATCAGACCGTCAAGGCCCCCGAGCATCCGGTCCACCGAGGATACCACCCCCGTGGTGACCGTCCAGCCAAAGCCATACGGGTTGCCGATCGCCACCACCAGCCTCCCCGGGACGATCGACTCCTCCGCGGCCAGCTCGACCCGATCCTCCACCGGCGATTCGGTCTCCACCAGGGCCAGGTCGTAGCTCCGGTCGGCAGCAATCACCCGCCCGGACCGGGTGACACCATCGGCAAAGGTGAGAGAAGGATTCGGATTCTGACCAACTACATGAGCGTTTGTGATCACGCTATGACGGTCCAGCAGGACACCGGATCCCTGCCCCTTCCCACTGCGAACCTGCACCACTCCGGGACCCACCTGAGATGCGACCTTGGCAAACGGCTCACCACTGAACATGGCCAATCCCCCTGTCTTGATCTTTTCTGTCCTTCTGACGTTATTTGACCAAAAGGAGATACGCCTGATCAATGGACAAAGTGAGGCCGGTGCCGGCCCCACTATTGGGCGTCAGTATGTTAGACGGTCAGCCGGCAGGCGCAGGCCTGGTCGCAGTTTGGCCTCCATGCGCCCCGCGATGTTCCGGTAGAAAAGCCGGTTGACCACCCCGGCGGCGATCGCCTCGCGGGCCAGATCGACCTGTGTCGCCTCCCGCCCAAAGGCTGCTCGGACGACCTCTGTGGCGCAGTCCCGGAACGAGGCTTCCAGATCGACACCCAGCGACCAGTCGAACTCCCCCGCAACCCATGGCTCGCGACCGGGTACACAGCGCCAGCGCGCCCGGTTCAGCAACCACCCAGCCAGCAATCGCCGCCCGGGTGTGGGCTCACTCAAGCGCTTCACTACACCCTCCCGCAGGATCTCGCCGACGGGCCCGTTCAAAATCGTGACGATCAGGCGCTGCAGTTCCTGGATCGAGGCTCGCTGGGTCAGCTCCCGGCACTCATCGCTCACGCGAAGCACCAGATCGACAGCGGGCTCCCCGTATCGGACCATCAGGTTGGTGGCGATGAAACCGGCGTTCTCCTCCAGTGCGTATCCGGCCGAGGGTGGGGTCGGATTGGAGGCCCATTGCCAGTACGCATCGAGCATCCGCTCATCGGTGGCATGCCTCTCCAGCGACCGCTGCACGAGTTCCCTAACCTCAGCATTCTGCATGGGAATACCCCCCTCGGCCATCCAGTATTGACCAAACCCCGCCTCCGCATACAGGAACCCCTATCCCGGTGCCGAAAACCCCGGGTCGAGCGCTCCGGGGGCGCGGCTCATTGCTATGCAGGGCCAGCCCGTTGTGACCCTCCGCTCCCACTCGATCAAAAAAACAGAGGCCCTGGCGAAGGCATCCGCCCGCCGGGGCCGAATCATTCCTAGCACCAACACGAGCAAGGGGGCTCTCTTCGTGGTCGCAGCAAGGGATTGGGCGAAGCTGGACGAGTTTGTCATGGAGCGCATGGGGCAGACGAAGCTCACCGCCGTCAGCCTGGCGGTGGTCGAGGGTGACCAGATCATCTACCAGCGGGGCTACGGTCAGCGGGACCTGGAGCGGGGGCTGCCTGCCACCCCGCAGACGCTGTACGGCATCGGCAGTGTCACCAAGTCGTTCACCTGCCTGGCGATCCTGCAGCTTCAGGAGAAGGGACTGCTGTGTGTAGATGACCCGGTGGATCAGTACCTGCCCCTCACCGTACAGCCCAAGGGCGAGAGGATCAAGATACGGCATCTCATGAGCCACTCCAGCGGCCTGCCGGCACTGGCCTACCTGGAGAATCTGCTGCGCCATCGGCATGGCGCCGTGGACAGCTACTACCCCGTCGGTAACCTGGACGATATGCTCGCCTTTATGAACGGCGCGGAGGACTGGGCCTACACCCGGCCCGGCGAGCGCTGGTTCTACCTGAACGAGGGCTACATCCTCCTCGGTGGGATAATCGAAAAGCTGAGCGGCAAGCCCTATGCCACCTATATCGAGGAGCAGATCCTGGGGCCGCTCGGCATGGACCGCACCACCTTCGACCGGACCTTCTTCCAGGAGGACAAGGACGCCGCCGTGCCCTACACCACCAACAAGGAGGGCAAGCACCTGGCCCGGGAGTACGTCTGGGGCCAGGCCCAAGCCGATGGCGGCATGGTCTCCAACGCTGTGGACATGTCCCGCTATATCAGCATGTATCTCGATGGCGGTAAGGGGATCATCTCCCCGGCCTCCCTCCAGGCGATGATGACCCCCGAGGTGGCCAATCCGGGGCGCGATGTCACCACCGGCGAGCCGGTCTCCGGCTATGCCTGGGGCCTCTCCGAGTCCGACTTCTACGGCCGGCGCATGATCAGCCACTCCGGCATGATGTTCGTCTGCACCGCCGCCATGCAGTTCCTGCCCGAGGAGAAGCTGGGCGTCATGGTCCTGGCCAACGGCACCGGTTATGCCATGGCCAACTACGCATCCTTTGCCCTTGCCACCGCCCTGGGCGAGGACCCGTGGGCCATGCCCGCCCTCTCCACCGAGCGGACCCTGAGCGCCCTGACCGGCAGCTATGAGACCTACAAGGGCACCTATGGAATCAAGGTGAAGCGGTCGGGCGATTTCCTCCTCCTCGACTTCACCAACAAGCTCTCCACGTCGGAGGTTCCCCTCATCCCCGAGGACCTTTCGGACCCGCAGAATCCCCGATTCTTCACCCTGGGCGGCGGGCGGAAGACTCTGGTCGACTTCCATGTGAACGATGGCGAGGTCGATCTGATCTACGAGCGCTATCGCTTACGCCGGACGGGCAAGTAGAAAGACGAACGGCTGCAACCTGCCCGTTGGCGGGATTGCAGCCGTTTTCCGATCGCAGATGAGCATGATCAGCAGTTGACACGATATACCCCGTAGGGTATCATGACACCGACAGATGATGATCCCTGCGTACTATCGGTCGTCATGATCCAAAAGTACTACAACCTACAGACCGCCCAGGAGATGTTACCGGGGCGGCTCCATTGCCCTCGGGGAGGTTTGCTTCGATGTCATTCTTTCTGCTACTGGTCGCGCTCGGTCTGATCGGCGGATTCTTTTCCGGCCTGCTCGGGCTGGGCGGCTCGATTCTCATGGTGCCACTCCTGCTGTTCGTCCCGCCCTGGCTCGGCTTCCCGGCCCTGGACATGAAGGCGGTCTCGGCGATCTCCATCGTCCAGGTCTTCTTCTCCGCCCTCTCGGCGGTCATGGTCCACCGGAAGAACAACGCGGTCAGCAAGCCGCTGATCCTCTACATGGGCACCACCAGCGCCATCGCCTCGTTGATCGGCGCCTGGCTCTCAGCCTCGGTTTCGGCCTCGTTCCTGCTGCTCATCTTTGCCGGCATCTCGACGGCGGCCACGGTGCTGATGTTCATCCCGAAGAAGGAGACCGAGGTTGATATCCCGGCCGATCAGGTGCCGTTTAACAAGCCCACGGCGATCGGCATTGCCCTCTTCGTCGGGACCATCGGTGGTCTGATCGGTGCACCGGGCGCCTTTATCTATGTGCCGCTCCTTATGTACGTCCTGAACATCCCGACCCGGATCACGGTCGGCTCGACCCTGGCGATCGTCCTGGCCGGCGCCCTCTTCGGCGGCATTGGCAAGGCGATGACCGGGCAGATTCCCTACGTGCTGGCCATCGCCCTCGTGATCGGTTCCGTCCCGGGCGCCCAGCTCGGCGGGCGGCTCTCCAAGAAGGTGAAGGTCACCTACCTGCGCTGGATGGTGACGGCGATCGTCGTGATCTCCACCGCCAAGCTCTGGATGGAGGCGCTCGGCTAACCCCCACGGAAGGTGAGCCCGGTCAGGATCTCGCAAGCCGTCTCGAAGTAGATCTCCTGAATCAGGAAGATGTCGGTCAGGTAGCTGGAGTAGGCCATGATCGGAATGGATGCGTCGGCCAGGGCCCCGCTGCAGCGGGCCAGCACACCCACGACATCGAACGCAAAGGACGTATCCAGCATGATCACCCGGTAGCCCCTGGCCACCTGGACCGCTTCGGCGGGGACCAGGTCCTCCAGGGTCACCAGGGTGATCTCGTTCTTATCGACGATGCAGGTGTAGTAGCCCTCGGCGGGCGGTGGCGGGAGCGGCGTGCCGACCGGCAGGCTGGCAATGGCGTAGCGCTCAGGGTACCGGTGAAGCTTGAGCAATGGAAACCCTCCTACGGTCCGACTTCGACATGGCGGGCATCGCTGCCGCCCTAGCGGATCAGGTAGACCGACTCACCCTCCCAGCCTCCGCGGGCTGCGAGGATGCGCTCGCCCGTGCCATCCAACGGAATGATCATGGTCGGGTGACCGTCAGCGGTGGCCAGGATCTTCCCTCCATCGGGACTCCAGGCGAGCCGGTAGCCCCACGGTCCTACGTTCACCTTCTCCCGCACGACCTGCCGTTCCTGCTTCACCACGTCATAGACCACCAGATCGGTCCGGCCGTTCCGCTCCACCGGGTCCAGCGCCGCCACCCGGTTGCCGTCAGGGCTCCAGGCGACCCACTGCGAGAAGTCGCCCCCCTTGCCGAAGTACCAGCCCCGGAGGAACTGGGGCACCGTGGCCACTTCCGCACTGCGAATGACAAGGGGCGGCGTGCTGACTGACAGGAGGTCCTCGCGGCTTGAAGACTGGCAGACTCCAGCTCGAGCTTGCTGGGAACCCGCTTCATCTCCCAGATCAGTTCACAGGGGTTCTGGAGCAGGAGCGATCCAAGCGCTGGGGCATCAGCGGCACCTAGCCTACTCATTCCAGTGGATGCAGTCATCAATCAGCACATGAGTGCAGAGGTCCTCCGGGCTCCACCCCGGATGGGGCCTGCCAGCGTTATACGCCGCCAGGAAGGCCGGTTCCTCCTTGGCCCACATGGCCGCGGCCCCGCACCCCGCCTCTCGACTCTCCGCCTCCAGCATGGCCCGGGTCAGGCCGACGAACGGACCGCCCTCCTGCTCCAGCACTGCCCGCGCCTCCTCGACCCGCCCGGCCTGGAGAAGCAGTCCGCCCAGACGGAACCGCGCAAAAGCCCGCTCCGCCTGGTTGAAGGCCTCCACCTCAGCCGGGGTCAGCACCTTCGGCATGCTTTTGTACTGCGGTACGCTGACCGTTTCCGCGGGCGCCATCTCCAGCGCCATTCGGTACTCCCGCTCGGCATCATCCACCCGGCCGACCGACTCGGCGATCACCCCGGGCCAGAAGCCGTGGCCCTCGACCTGGCGGTCGACCAGCCGAAAGGCGCCATCCACAAAGCGGTAGCGGTCGGTGCGGTCCCCGTAAAACCAGGCGTTGCGGCTGCCGCCGAAGAGGACGAGATCCGCACCGTCAATCTGGAGCGACCATTCCTTGGTCCGGCTGATTACCATCTCGCCGGGCAGGTGTGTGAACCGGCCGGGCTCCCAGGTGGTGACGATCACGGAGAAGGGCTGCGGGCCGGTGGCGATCGAGTGGGGGCGGGACCAGATGATCTGTGGCCGCCCCAGGCCCGCCAGGTCAGTCACCCCGTGCAGCGAGGGGCCCATCATCTCGATTTCGGCGGCATCCGGCAGCCGGTCAGATCGGTCGACCGCGTAGCCACCATCTGCCGCCCGGTAGATCACAAAGAGGGCGGCTCCCCGCCAAGGGTTGCTGTACTTGATCTGATCGGTCACCGCCAGTGCGAGCACAAACTCGGACTCACCATCTCCGCTCAGATCTGCCTCCACCCACGGCACGATATCGGTCCGGTGGTTCCGGGGCTCATTCGCGAAGATGCGCCGGAGTTGCTCAGCGGGCTGCGTGCCGGGCTCGTTCATCCACTGGAGGAGCCCGTCCCGCACCTGGTCACGGGTCAGGTGCCCGCGAGATTGCCGGCTCAGGTCGGGCAACGCCTCCCGCTCCGGCTGCTTAGCCGCCACAGCCGGGGCTGGCACGTGCCCCTCGACCGCCGGAACCTGCTCCTCCGCTCTCTGCAGCGCGCATCCGGTCAAGGCCAGGAGTGCGATCACCACTGCCAACCGCCTCACATCTGTCCCCCCTCTGCGAGTTGGACGGCGGACCGCTCCCCATGGTTCTGTCGCACTAGAACGGAACTTTTTATCCTTTATCGTCGTCTTTCTATTCAGTCGTATAAGAGGGGGTACACCGTGCAACTCGTTAAAGCGCTCCTGCATCAGCTACATGACCGCTACATCTTCCCGGAGGTGGCTGTCCAGATCGACGAGCACCTCCGCCCGAAGATGGCCGAGTACACAACGATCGCCTCCGGCGAGGAGTTGAGCGAGCGGCTGACCGCCGACCTCCAGGTGATCAGCCATGACAAGCACATGCGGGTCTTCTACAGCAAGGAGCCGCTCCCACAGCGCCCCGCGGAGCCCACCCCGGAGCAGATGCGGGAGTGGGACCTCGGAATCGCCCTGGAGAACGGCGGCTTCCACAAGGTGGAGCGGCTGGCAGGCAACGTGGGCTACCTGGAGCTGAAGGGATTCGCCCCGGCTGAGGTAGCCGGCGATACTGCGACTGCTGCCATGGCCTTCCTGGCGAGCACCGAGGCGCTGATCATTGACCTGCGCCGCAACGGCGGGGGCAACCCCACCATGGTCGCCCTGCTCTGCAGCTACTTCTTCCGCCGGCCAACCCACCTGAACAGCATGCACTGGCGGGAAGGGGATCGCCTGCACCAGTTCTGGACCCTTCCCCATCTGCCTGGCAGGCGGTATCTTGACAAGCCCATCTACATACTGACCAGCAGCCGGACCTTCTCGGCCGCGGAGGAGTTCTGCTACAACCTCCAGAGCCAGAAGCGGGCGACCATCATCGGGGAGCGGACCGGCGGCGGCGCCCACCCCGGCGGGGTCGTCCGGCTGGATGACCACTTTGAGGTCTTCATTCCCAGCGGGCGGTCGATCAACCCGATCACCGGCACCAACTGGGAGGGGACCGGGGTTACGCCTGAGATCGCTGTTCCCGAGGCGGAGGCGCTGGAGATCGCCTATGCCGAAGCCCTCAGGCAGGTGATCGCCCGGGCTGAGCGGGAGAGTGCCGGCCCCTGGCGCAAGCTGCTCCAGGAGGCCCGGACAGCCCTCTCCGACCTGGAGGCCTAGCGTACTCACAAACCACCCCCAGAGCCTGCCACAAGCGAAAGACCGCACCCACCGGTGCGGTCTTTCGCTTATACCGTTTTCATCCCCTCAAACGGCTGCCGGCACGAGTCGCAGTAGTAGATCGACCGGCAGGCCGTGGGGCCGAAGAGGTTCTCCATATGGGTATCCCGCGAGCCACAGTAGGGGCAGGGCGGGACAACGTCCAGCGAGAGCAGGTTGCCGCTCGCCTCCCGCACCGGCGGGGCGATGCCGAAGGAGGCCAACCGCTGCCGGCCCTGGTCGGTGATCCGCTCGCTGGTCCAGGGCGGGTCGAAGACGAAGGCGACCGCGACGCCCGCCACCCCATCCACCTGGATGATTCGTTGGGTCACATCCCGCCGGATGATATCCAGCGCCGGACAGCCCACGAATGTCGGCGTCATTTCGATGCGTACCCGCCCGGCATCATCTACCGCCACAAGGGAGACCATCCCCATATCCACCACCGAGACCGGCGGGATTTCCGGGTCCTTCACATCATCCAACGCGGCCCAGATCGCCGCCTCGGTTACCATGTGGCGCCCGGGGCGGTCCGGTAGACCTCGCCCATCGTCTCCAGGAGCGCAGCCAGCTCCTCCGTATGCTGTCCCCGGCGGCCGTCCAGCCCAAGCGGCGGGCGCATGAGCATGGGCGCAGGCCAGGCCAGTCCCACGTCAGCGAAGAGCGGCTTCAACTCGGCGGTGAAGCGGTCGACCAGATCAGTCGTCGTGGCCGGGAAGACCTCACTGGTGGGCACGCCACCCAGGCTGAAGAGGCCACCCAGGTCGGCCCAGGCCTTCGCAATCCCGGACTCCAGCCGCCGGCGGGACTCGTCGGTCCCGGTCGCCAGCCGCTTGAACCAGGTCGTATGGTGGAGCAGGTGGTACCGCTCCTCCCGCCTGATCTTCGCCGCCACCTGGGCAAGCGGAGTATACGAGGAGCGGGTCAGGACATCCAGCCGGACCGCATCGAACAGGTCATAGAAGAGCCGGCGGGCCACGGTGTAGTCCCACTCAAACTCCGGGTTCTCCAGGTACGTCCCCGCTCCGTTGGGCCGTTCAAGCAAGACAGCGTTCTTCCGTTCGCCGGCCGGGCGCAGGAAGGCCAAGTCATCCGCCTTCCCCTCCCCCAGTTCCTCCAGCAACTTGTAGTAGATGTTGGCGTGCCCGATCTCATCTTGGGCGATGGAAGCATAGGCGATATCTTCCTCGATATGCGGCGCAAGGCCGAGCCACTCCGAATCCCGATGCCCGATGACCAGCTCGTCATCGGCCAGTTGGTACAGCAACTCCACCAATACCGGCCTGTTCTCCATGATCATCAGTCCTTTACAAAGTCCTTCTCGAGATCCAGCAGGTTCTTCTTATACTTGCGCCACTTCTCAGCGTTCGCCTTGTTGTAGCCCGAGAGCATGCGGTAGGCCCTGTCCGACTCCCGGGCAAAGAAGTCCTTGTCCTCATAGTCGGTCCGATGGATCTGCTGCTGCTCCACCACCCAGATCGAGACCGCCGGGTCCCGGCGCAGGAAGGACTCCCGGGCCAGGAGCAGGGCATCGTCCGCCGAGCCGGCATCCACCGAGCCGACCCAGACGTGGGGCGAGCCGTGATCCTTCTGAACGAACACCTCGAAGATCCGGTACTCCACGCGTGCCACCCCCCTATACCGCCTGGGATTTCGAACCGCCCAGGAGCGCCTCGCGGACCCACCGGGTCTGCTCGTAGCTCATCCGGCGCAGGCCCAATCGATACTGGGAGAGCGGCCCCTGGTTCCTGGCGATCGCCTTCAGCTTCGACCAGTCGGGCGCCGTGTACTCCCAGAGCTGGGTCGCCTCGTTCCAGCGGAAGTCCGGGTCGGGGAGCGTCAGCCCCAGCGACCAGATCCGGGGCACGTACTTCGTGAAGAACTTCTGCCGGAGCTCTTCGTTCGTCTTCGTCCGGAAGCGATACTTCAGGAGGATGGTGGCCGAGGCGGAGGTTGTCTCAGCCGGGCCGAAGAAGAGCAGCAGCGACTCCCACCAGCGGTTGAGCGCCTCCTGCAGCGACTGCCGCTGCTCCGGCGTCCCCTCCGCCAGGGCTAGGCAGATCGACTCGCCGTGCTGGATGTGGAAGCCCTCCTCGGCGCAGACCCGCTGGAGCACCCGGGCATACGGCCCGTAGCTTGAATCCAGCAGGGCCGCCTGGGAGACGACCGCTGCGCCGTCCACCAGCCAGCCGATGATCCCCGCATCGGCCCAGGTGGGCGCCGGCATGTGGAAGACGTTGTGGAACTTGGCCACACCGGTGAAGAGCTCGTTCACCAGGTCCTCCCGGTTCTTGCCCATCGGGACGGCCAGGTCCTCGGCGACCCGCAGGATCAGTTGGCCGTGGCCCATTTCATCCTGGACCTTGGCCATGAGGGAGAGCTTCCGGGCCAGGGTCGGCGCCTTCGGCACCCACTCCTTCTCCGGCAGGGCGCCCATCACCTCAGAAAGGGCGTGCATCTGCATGAACTTGACCAGGGTGATCCGGTACTCGTCGGGCATCCAGTCGGTCGCCTCGATCTTCTCCCCCCGCCCGATGCGGGCCATGAACTCGGCCAGGCGCTGCTCATCGTTCGGCTCGCTCACCTGAGGCATGTCGGACCCCTCCCCCGCTATGGCTCCAACCCGTGTAGGATCAGTTCGGCGAACCGGTCAGCCACCTCGTCGGGACCGAGGGGGCCGCCGGGCTGATACCACTGATAGACCCAGTTGACTGCACTGAGGACCAGGAGCCGGGCAAAGGTCTCATCGACCGGGCG
The DNA here is from genome assembly GCA_041690255.1 of Symbiobacteriaceae bacterium. Taxonomy (GTDB): domain Bacteria; phylum Bacillota; class Sulfobacillia; order Symbiobacteriales; family Symbiobacteriaceae; genus JAWLHU01. The sequence goes on along the minus strand of JAWLHU010000006.1, from coordinate 39,235 downwards.
GAACTCCCCCCGCTCCACCCCCTGGCGGATGATCGCCGCCAGCAGCTCCTCGTAGGCGACACGCGCTGCGATCACGGTGGCGTGTCGCTCTGGCGAGAGCGCCTTCCACTCGTGCAGGAAGACCGTCGCCGCCGCCGGGTCCGAGGCGACCACCCGGATATGGGCGGCCATGGCCTGCCGCAGCTTCACGCCCGCCGGTGCATCGCCGGCGACGATCGGAGCCACCGCCGCCTGGAACTGCTCGGCGGAGCGGAGGACGATCTGCTCCAGCAGGTCCTCCTTGGTCGCAATGTGGGCGTAAAGCGACCCGGACTTCATGCCGACCTGATCAGCCAGATCCCGCACAGTCGTGGCGTGGAATCCCTTCTGGCTGAAGAGGGCCACCGCTGCCTCCAGCAGCTCCTCCTTACGACCGGGGCGGCCCATGATTGATCCCCCCACTTCACCATTAACAAGCGCTTGCTAGGTTTGACTGGTTACATTCTATTCGCTTATGTCCAACTTCGTCAAGATAACGGCTGTTCGGCCAATGGTGCACGCCCGCGATAAAGCGGGCCCCGCGACCTGCAGGACCCGCCTACGCTCTACTCCTCCGCCTTGACCTGCTTCTTGAAGAAGACCCAGGCCGGCTGCCGCACGAACCCCATTTTCGTGTTGATCGCCAGCATACGGACGTTATTCGACTCGTTCCAGGTCTTGATCAACCGATACCCGGCGGCGCGGGCCGCCCCAATCGCCTTCACCTTCAGCGCCTTGGCGATCCCGGTGCCCCGGTGGGGGCGCTTGATCGCCGTCAGGCCGGTGGTGAGCACGCCCTCTTCATCAGACTTCCAGAGGGCGCTGAGCCCGACCCACTCACCGTTGTGAATGCCGATATAATAGGCCTCCGGGTACTGTTGCGGGTTGCCGTCGAAGACCCTGAACCAGTCCTCGAACGAGGTCTCCTGCCAGGGGTCGGTGGTCGGGACGTCGAGCCGGACCTCCATGACCATCTTGTAGAGCTTCTGCGGCCAGTCCGGGTCGGCCATCAGCTCGCGCAGCGGCACCATGGTGTAGCCCTTCGCCTCGGCCTCCGCCACGTACGGCTGCCAGGCGGCCAGGTCGAATCTCTGGACATCCAGGTGTGACTCCCAGTTGCGCAGCTTCTCGACAAAGCCCCGGCTCTCGGCGAACCGGATCGCATCGGTCCAAGTTTCCTTGATGCCGGTGTTGAGCGAGACCGGATCGAAGGGGGCCAGGGCCTCCTCGACCTGGCGCCAGAGGGCGGTCCCAATCCCCTGCCGGCGGTACTTGGGCAGGACGGTCACACCCACCTCAAACTTCTGCGGATGGTAGAAGGCGGCAAGCTGGTTGTAGTAGCCCATGCCCACCATCTCGTCATCCTGCTCGGCGACCCACTCGCCGTGCTTACACTTGGCGGGGCGCCGCTCATCGTCCGAGCGCAGGGTCTCCGCGGCGATTACCTCCTCGTTCACCTCGGAGAGGATGCGGGCCAGGGCCGGGTAATCGGCATCGGTGAAAGGGCGAATCGTGAAGCTCATGCTGGTTCTCCCTCCATGTGGCTGACTCTGCAATGACGGACGGCTGACCTGTCCGGAAAGATCCCATCAACCCATTTGATCCGGCCACTCTCTTTGCATAATTGGGGCTTGACAGGGACAAAATCCGGGATATACACTACTGAATATCCCAGGGATAACGCAATGACGGGACTCGTTCGCCTGGACTCCCACGCCCTCAGAGAGCTGCCGGTTGGTGCGAGGCAGCGGGAAGGGATCCACCAACCGCCCTCGCCGGGCGTGGCGCCTCCTCCCCGAGCGGCCGGCTGAAACCTTGACAAGGGCGTAAGCGACAGGACGGAGTTCTGGCTCCGTTACCAAACCAGCGGGGTGATAGCCCCGTCATCGAGATAGGCATGGCCTGGCGCCATGTCTAACAAGAGTGGTACCGCGAGCAACCCTCGCCTCTTGCACGGAGGCGGGGGTTTTTTCTTACCACGGACAAAGGAGATGGCCCTCATGACCAACACTACGTTCGATTTCGCCCGTTATGAGCCCCACTGGCGGGAGCACTGGGAGGAGACCGGCATCTACCGGGCCGAGACAGCCGCTCCCCGCCCCTTCATGGTCGTCCCCATGTTCCCCTACCCCTCCGGCAAGCTGCACGTGGGCCATGTGCGGAACTACACGATCAGCGATGTCCAGGCCCGCTACTGGCGGCGCCGGGGCTACGACGTCATGCACCCGATCGGCTGGGATGCCTTCGGCCTGCCGGCGGAGAACGCGGCGATCAAGACCGGCATCCACCCCGAGGTTCACACCCGGCGCAACATTGCCGAGATGACCGACCAGTTGAAGGAGGCGGGCATGGGCTACGACTGGACCCGGGAGGTGGCCGCCTGTGACGAGGGCTATTACAGATGGACCCAGTGGCTGTTTATCCAGTTGTATAAGCGCGGCTGGGCCTACAAGGCCAAGGCCCCGGTCAACTGGTGCCCCACCTGCCAGACCGCCCTGGCCAACGAGCAGGTGGTGGGCGGCCCTGCACCGACCCAGTCAGAACCAGGCCAGGAGACCGGCACCTGCGAGCGCTGCGGCACGAAGGTCATTGCCCGTGACCTGGCGCAGTGGTTCTTCCGGATCACCGCCTTCGCCGACGACCTGCTGGAGGGCCTGGACCGGCTGGACGGCTGGCCGGAGCACGTGAAGAGCCAGCAGCGTCACTGGATCGGCAAGAGCGATGACGGCACCTATCACCTGCGGGACTGGCTGGTCAGCCGGCAGCGCTACTGGGGGGCCCCCATCCCCATGATCAACTGCCCCACCTGCGGCACGGTCCCGGTGCCGGAGGAGCACCTGCCGGTGAGGCTGCCCGCCGAGGTCGACTTCCGGCCCAAGGGTGAGCCGCCCCTGGCCTCTGCCCCTGACTTCGTGCAGACCACCTGCCCCTCATGCGGCGGCCCCGCCCAGCGGGAGGTGGAGACCATGGATACCTTCGTCGACTCCTCCTGGTACTTCTACCGATTCGTCTCCCCGCATGACCAGGAGCGCCCCTTCGACCCCGAGGCGGTTCGGCGCTGGGCACCGGTCGCTGTCTACGTGGGCGGGGCGGAGCACTCGATCCTGCACCTGATGTATGCCCGCTTCATCGCCCGGGCCCTGCAGCGCATGGGCTACCTGTCCACCGATGAGCCGGCGCAGCGGCTCTTTACCCTGGGCATGGTCTTCCTGAACGGTGCCAAGATGTCCAAGTCGAAAGGGAACGTGGTCACCCAGGACGAGATGGTCCGCCGCTACGGAGCCGACACCCTGCGGCTGTGGGAGATGTTCATGGCGCCCCCGGCACAGCAGATCGAGTGGTCCACCCGGGGGATCGAGGGCTGTCATCGCTTCCTGCGGCGTATCTTTGCCATGGTGGATGCACCCGACCGGCCCGCCCCGACCGAGAAGGCCGAGCGGATGCGCCAGCGAACCATCGCCCGGACCACGGAGGCGATCGAGTCCTTCCGCTACAACACCGCCATCTCCACGCTCATGGAGTTCGTGACCGTGGTGGAGCAGAGGCCCTGGCGGCAGGGGGTCGCCACCCTGGTCGACCTGGTCTCGCCCTTCGCCCCCTTCGCCGCCGAGGAGATTCACCACCGCTGGGGGCGGAAGGGCTCGATCCACCGGTCGCCCTGGCCCGCCCACGACCCCGCTGCGCTGCAGGAGGAGTCGATCACCCTGCCGGTCCAGGTAGCCGGACGGCTGAAGGGGACGGTGGTCGTCCCGGCGGAGGCTGACCAGGTCGAGGTCGAGCGACTGATCGCCGCCGATCCCAAGCTGTGGGAGGCAACTGAAGGCCGGCGGGTAGCGGTCTACGTGCCGGGACGGATCATCAACTTCGTGTGAGGCAATGGCAGAAGGAGATCCTTCTGCTGGTAGCGAAATGTAGCGAAATGACGGGACGCGTTACTCCCCACGCGGGAGAGTAATACGCGCCAAATCTGGGAAGTATCTGTTAGACGGAGGGATTCGACCATGGCTGAGACCGCAGCCGAGATCCGGGCCGGGGAGGCTGTCTACACCACCTCACGCGCCCTTGGCACCGGCACGACGAGCACGATGACCATGCAGATTTGGCGGCTGCTGACCGACCACCTGCTGGAGTACCAGAAGCCGGTCGGCGCTACGGCACTGGGCGAGGCGACTGGGCTGTCCCTGGAGGAGATCGAGCATATCTTCGCCCAGGCGTACTATCAAAAGTACTATGGCTTCCGCCGATTCGACTCCTACCAGGCCTGGGAGGAGTGGGCCATGACCAGCGGCGCTCTCTACAACCCGGAACTGCACGACGTACAGCCCGAGGATGAGCCGGAGCTCGACGACGAGGTAGATGACGAGGGTGACGAGGACGAGGAGTAGCATGTAGAAGGCCGCAGGGGCACAAACCCCTGCGGCCCTTGCTGATCCCAGTCTTACACGGGTTGCGCTGTGAACTGATCCAGGGCCTCCATAACGTGGGCGGAGTACATAAGCGACGGACCGCCCCCCATGAGGACCGCAACGGCCACCGTGTCCAGGATCTCTGGCCGGCTCGCCCCAGCCTCAAGGGCATTATGGATATGGAAGGCGATGCAGCCGTCACAGCGGATGGCAATGGCGATGCCAAGGGCGATCAGTTCCTTCGTCTTCAGGTCCAGGGCACCGGGTGCCAGTGCGTTCTTGCTCAACTCCTGGAACCCGCTCATAATGGCCGGATGCTCCCTGCGGATCTCGCTGATGTGGGCTTGCAGGTCCTTATAGTAGGCAGGAAAATCCCTCGACATGGCTGCTTCCTCCTTCTTGGGCGGTTGCTCCGGTGGCCTTTAGTTGATCCCGATGGGTCCGGCAGAATGCGATGGCCGCCTTCGTTGCCTTCCTCCTTCACCGTAGTCCTCTACGACAATTCTGTCAACCTTGTTTTGTGACAATCCTCACATGTATAAGGCCCGCAGGGCATTGCCCTGCGGGCCTCTTCCTTTACCTATTCAGCCCCAGCAGGGCTGCGATCTTCTCCCGGTTGAAGCCCCGGACCAGATGCTTGCCGATCACAATGACGGGCACGCCGCGCAAACCACGGGTCCTCTCCATCATCTCCTGAAGATACTCCGGGTTCTGGACCACGTCCTTGGTGTCGAACTCGACACCATGCTGCGAAAGAAACTCTCTCGCCAGCCGGCAGGCGGATCAGGTGGGCGATGTGTAGACGGTGACCTTGGTGGTGGTCATGCTGCCACTCCCTTCTCGGTTAGCCGCGCAGGAAGACGAAGAGGATCGTAATCGCTGCCAACACGGCCCGGTAACCGGCGAAGAGCAGGAAGGTGCCCCGCCGGAGGTACTCCAGCAAGAAGGCGATCACCGCATAGCCGCTGATGGCTGCGGCCGCAATCCCCGCAAAGAAGGCCGGGGTCAGCATGGAGGGATCGATATCCTTCAGAACCAGAACCGCACCACCCAGGATGATCGGCCAGCCCAGCAGGAAGGAGACCTTCGCAGCACTCTCGCGCTCCAGGCCCAGCAACAGCGCTGCCGTGATCGTCGCGCCGGAGCGGGAGACCCCGGGGATGATCGCGAGCGCCTGCGCACAGCCGATCAGGAAGACGTCCCAGACCCGGATATCATCAATGGAGCGCCGCTTGGCCCCGATGCGATCGACGTAGTAGAGGATCCCGCCGACCACCGCCAGGAGGATACCGATCAGCAGGTAGTTGCCGCGGAAGAGTTCATCCACCCGATCCTCCATGATCAGGGCGAAGATCACGCCGGGTATGGTACCCAGAACGATCCCCCAGCCCAGCTTGCCGGTCGGGGTCTTCGTCCCCTTGGTCAGTCCCTCGACGGCCAGGTTCACCAAGTCCTTGAAGAAGTAGATCGTCACAGCGATCAGGGTGCCCAGGTGCAGCGCCAGGTCAAAGGCAAGGCCTGACTCCTGCCAGCCGAGAAACCAGGGGACGAGGATCAGATGGGCCGAACTGGAGATGGGCAGAAACTCACCAAGTCCCTGGATGATGCCCAGGATGATCGCCTGCAGAACAGACAAAGGGATCCCTCCTGAAGAGTCTGGTCCGGTGGAACCCGCACAAACGCGTCCAGTTTACCACAGCCAGACCGGATTGTACCAGCGAACCTTTAGACTCCCCAGGAGGCGCCTCCGGTTCCTGAAAGCGTCTCGGCCAGGAACTGCGACGGCGTGGTCACCGTGAATTCGCCCCGCTCCGAGCGGATCCGGGCACTGGTCAAATAGAGCTGCTCCCGCGCCCGGGTGACTGCCACGTAGGCCAGGCGGCGTTCCTCCTCCAGGTTGCCCTCATCCAGCGCCCGCCTGTTCGGCAGGATCCCCTGCTCCATGCCGACAACAAAGACGATGGGGTACTCCAGGCCCTTGGAGGAGTGGATTGTCTGGAGCCGCACCACCTCGCCGCCCTGGTCGTCATCCTGGGCGTCGGAGAGTGCGATCGACTCGAGATAGCCCCGCAGCCCACCGGCCGGCTGGCGCCGCTCGTAGTCGTACATGGCGGTCAGCAGCGAGCGGACGATCTCGCTTCGCCGCTCCTCCTTCCGTTGATCCTCTGCCTCCAGGAAGGCAATCAAGCCGCTGTCGTGCAACAGCCTGTCGACCGCCTTGGCGAAGCGCCCCCGGTGCTGCTCCAGGGTCTGGCTCGCCTCCCGCAGGAGCCGGTAGAGCTTCGCTGCGCCCTCGGCCGCCTGGTCCTGCAGAACCCGCTCGTCCAGCCCCCGGGCCAGGGCCTCGATCAGGTCCACCTCTTGCTGGGCGGCCAGCGCCAGGAGGCGGTAGAGGGTCCGCTCCCCGATCCCCCGCTTGGGGGCGTTCAAGACCCGCTCGAAGTTGACCGAGTCCCGCGGGTTGTCCAACAGCTTCAGGTAGGCCAGTGAGTCCATGACCTCCCGCCGGTCGTAGAACTTCGGCCCGCCCACCACCTGGTACGGAATCTGCGCCTCCCTTAGCCTCTCCTCAAAGAGGCGGGACTGCACGTTCGTGCGGAAGAGGATAGCAAAGTCACCGTACTTGCGGCCCGCTGCCACCTGCTCCTGGATCTGTGTCAGGACATAGACCGCTTCGGCCGCATCGTTCTCGGCCTCGTAGGCGACGATCGGCGGCCCCTCGGCCGCTGCCGTGAAGAGCGTCTTGGGCCGCTGGCTGGTGTTGAAGCTGATCAGCCGGTTCGCCCCGCGAATGATCGCCTTTGTTGAACGGTAATTCTGCTCCAGCTTCACCGTCTTCGCCCCGGCAAAGTGCCTCTCGAACTCGAGAATGCAGCGGATATCGGCCGAGCGCCAGGAGTAGATCGACTGGGCGTCATCGCCCACGGCCATGACGTTCTGCCGGTCGCCGGCCAGCAGCCGGACCATGTGCAACTGGGCCACGTTCGTATCCTGGAACTCATCCACCTGGATATAGGTGAAGCGCTGCTGGAGCTTCTCCCGCACATCCGGGACGTCGATCAGCATGCGGGTGAAGAGGTTGATCAGGTCGTCGAAGTCGACCATGTTGTTCTGGCAGAGTTTCTCCTCATACCGCTTCCAGATCTCAGCCGTCAGCCGGTTCACGTACCGGTCGGTCTGGCCGATCAGCTCCCGGACCCGATCCCAATCCATATACTCGTTCGTCGGATGGCGGAAGAGCAGGGCCTCGGGGTCGGCCATCTCGTTCTTGTAGCGGCCGATCCGCCAGAGGAAGGACTCGGGCCGGTTGGCCTTCAGATCGAAGTTCCGCTCGGCGACCGCTTCCTTTACGAGGGCGAGCTGCACGTTCGGATCGGCAATGGAGAACCGTGGATTCCGCCCCGACTCCGGGTAGAACTCGAGGTACTCCCGGAGCAGCACCACGGCCGCAGAATGAAAGGTGCGGATCATGACGTTCTTCGCGGCGGGGCCGACCAGCGCCCCGGCCCGCTCCCGCATCTCCCTGGCGGCCTTGTTCGTGAAGGTGATACAGAGCAGGTTCTCCGGGGCGACACCCGTGGCCAGCAGGCAGGCCAACCGGTGGATGGCGGTCTTGGTCTTGCCCGCCCCGGCACCGGCGATGACGAGAAGGGGGCCGTCCTTGTGCAGGGCGGCCTCCCGTTGGGCTGGGTTCAGGCTGTCGACGAGTGACTCAAGCTTGGACAAACGGGTCTGCCCCCCCACGAATTGGATCGACACGCCCCGCATTGTAGCACTCAAAGTCAGGGGAGGGTAGGCTTGACATCTCGTCAGGCCGGGTTTTGCGCGCAAGGACCAGCCCGGCGCATGGCCCGGTGATCGCTCGACGCGGTCCGCCATGGTCAGTCCACGAAAAATATTCGCGGTTTTCAATGCGCGCAGGCAGGAGAAGTGGGCTCGACATATAATTTGTTCATCGAACGATCTGACTTCCGGATAGCGAGGTGCTCGAATGGCCGTAATCCGCACGGGTGATCGCCAACTGATCAAAGAACTGAACATCGCCGTCGTCCTGAACACGATTCGCCAACAGGAGCCGATCTCACGGGTCGATATTGCCAGCCGGACCGGACTCGGGCGCTCCACGGTGACCGGGATCATCAACACGCTCCTTCGGGAAGGCCTCGTCCGGGAGAGTGGCGCCGGCGATGCACCGGCCGGGCGGAAGCCGGTCCTGCTTACATTTAACGCCCGAGCACTTTTCACCATCGGTGTGAAACTGGCCCCCCGGTCGGCAACGGTCGCCCTGGTCGACATGGGCGCAGAGGTCTCCCACTCCCGGGAGGTCCCGCTCAGCCCGAGCCACGGAACTGATGAGGTGATCGATGCGATCTGCGGGGCGATCCAAGGGGTTGTGGCGGAGGCCAAGGTCGCCTGGGAGAAGCTGTTGGGAGTCGGCCTGGTCATGCCGGGCGTCGTCGATCCCAACACGGGTACCGCCGTCACCTCCTACTTTCTCGGTTGGGCGAATATCCCAATTCGACAGCAACTGGAGGAACGGCTCTCCCTGCCGGTTTACGTGGACAACGATGCGAATGCGATGGCCCTTGCCGAAGCGCTCTACGGAGCGGGGCGGGGTGCGAACGACCTCCTCGCCCTGACCGTCGGTGTGGGCATTGGCGCCGGGATCGTCCTGGGGGGGCAGGTGCACCGTGGCCGTTGGTTCTCCGCCGGTGAGCTGGGGCACACCCGGGTCCTGCCCGACGGCCCGGTCTGCGGCTGCGGGCGTAGGGGCTGCCTCGAGGCGGTGGCCGCAGATGCTGCCATTGTGCGGCGTGCCCGGGAGGAGATTCTCGCCGGGCGCTCTCCCCTCCTCCGAGCCATGGTCCAGGGACACCCGGACCTGGTGACGCGCGAGTCGGTGATCACGGCTGCCCAGGAGGGTGACCAGGCCGCTCTGGCAGTGTTGGCGGAGGCAGGCCGGTGGCTGGGTATGGCGGTTGGCAATGCCGTCAACCTGCTCAGCCCGTCGCTCATTGTGGTGGGTGGCGAGGCGGTCCTCCAGGCCGGGGACCTCCTCCTCCAGCCGGTACGGGAGGCCATGGCCGAGGTCGTCTATCCGTCGCTCTCCAACGATCTGAAGGTGGTACCGGCGATCCTGGGCCAGAACGCCTGGGTGCTGGGTGCGGCCTCTCTCGTCCTGGCCGACGCCTTTCAGGTCCCGCTGCACACATCCAACACCCTGGCCATGGCCCGCCGTGTCGGACAGAACCCGTAAGCCCATGCGACACCATACCAGAACTTCGCCTATATAATTCGGTAACAGAACTCATTTCGTCGACTTCGCCGTATGAAGGGGGAATTTGACACAGACCGCTCATTCTGCCCCAGTTGATTCAGTCGCGAGCCAGATCACGAAGGGGGTTTCCTATCATGTATCGGAAGACGATTGCGGCGATCTGCGCGCTCACCCTGCTCCTCATGGCAGGCTGCTCCAGCTCCACCTCCAAGCCCGCTGACTCGGCGCAGCCCAGCACCGCGAACACCGGAGCCACGAACGAGAAGAAGCAGCCGGACCCGGTCACGATTACCTTCTGGCACACCTACAGCGCCGACGGCAGCGAGAACAAGACCCTGAACGAAGTGGTGATCCCCGCCTTTCAGAAGAAGTACCCCTACATTACCGTCAACGCGGTGATCCAGCCGTACGACGGCCTGCATGACGCTCTGGTCACCGCCGCGGCCGGCGGCACCACCCCCGACCTCATGCGCATGGATATCATCTGGACTCCGGAGTTCGCCAAACTGGGCGCTCTGGAGGCCCTGGACGGCTACGAGGGGTTCGGTCAGCTGAAGTCCAGTGTCTTCCCCGGTCCGCTGGCGACCAACGCGTACAAGGGCAAGTACTACGGCCTGCCACTCGACACCAATACGCAGGTCTTCATCTACAACCCTGATCTCCTGAAGGAGGCCAACCTGAGCGCTCCCCCCAAGACGTGGGATGAGTTCAAGAAGTACCTGGAGGCCTTCAAGGGCCAGGCTGATAAGTCCGGCTACGCCCCGGGCGGTCCGTACCCGTGGGCAATGCTCCCCCTCTTCTGGTCGCTCGGCGGCAAGGTGACCAACGACGACTATACCAAGGCGAGCGGCTTCCTGAACAGCGACGCCTCCGTCGCCGCCCTTACGGAACTGGCCACCCTTGGCAAGGACGGGCTCTTCGCTGGGACCCTGCTCGGCGGGCAGCCCGGCACCTGGGACGGCTACAAGGCCGGTCAGTACGGCGCCCTGCTGGATGGCCCCTGGTTCTTCGCCATCATGGGCAATGACCTGAAGGGCAAGATGGTGGGTGCCCCGGTGCCGGCGGGTAAGGGTGGTTCGATCTCCGTCGTTGGCGGCGAGAACATCGTCATGTTCAAGTCGACCAAGAACAAGGATGCCGCCTGGAAGTTCATCCAGTTCATGCTCTCCGACGAGGCCCAGGTCGCCCTGGCCAAGACCGGTCAGATGCCCGTTACCCCGTCCGCTTCCGCAAGTCCGGTCATGAAGGAGCCTGGCTATTACGATGCCTTCATTGAGCAACTGAAGACGGCGCAACCCCGTACCCCGGTCCCGGCATGGAACAAGATCGAGAAGGTGCTGAACGACACCTTCGAAGCGGTCTTCCGGGAGAAGGATACCCCCAAGTCCGCCCTCGACAAGGCTGCCAAGGAGATTGACGGCCTGCTCGGCCAGTGATGCCTGCGGTGGGCGGGGCAGACACCCCGCCCACCTGACCCTGATAGAGGAGGCCTGCAGATGAGCACCCCCCTGGCACCGATCACCCTATCAGCCGAGGCCCGCCGCTATCGGCGGCAACGCCAACTGGAACCGATCCCCTTCCTGGTGCCCGGCCTGGTCCTCTTCGCCATCTTTGTCCTCTGGCCGCTGGCCCAGGGCCTGCGGGTCAGCTTCTATGAGTGGTCAATCATGCCCGGTGCAGAGCAGCATTTTGTGGGATGGGCCAACTTCCGCCGGGCCTTCCAGGATCCCGTGGCCTGGATCTCGGTCAAGAACGCCCTGCTCTATGTAATCGTCACCGTACCAGGGCAGATGTTCTTTGGCATGCTGATCGCCCTCGGGCTGAACCAGGCGATCCTCGCCCGCACCTTCTGGCGAGCGGTCTACTACCTGCCGGTGCTCACCTCGTGGGTCGTGGTCTCGTTTATCTTCAAGTACCTCTTCAACGGCGGTGGGGCTCCGATCAATTACATTCTCAAGGACCTGCTCCACGTGCTGCCCGAGTATCTGGACTGGACGCAGAACTACTGGACCGCTGAGGTTGCGATCATCTCTCTCGGTATCTGGAAGGGGATCGGCTGGAACATGGTCATGTTCCTGGCCGGGCTGCAGGGGATCCCGCGCGAGCTCTACGAAGCCGCCTCGATCGACGGCGCCTCCCGCACCCAGTCGCTCTGGCGGGTCACCTTGCCGCTCATGCGCCCGGTGATCCTCTATGTCCTGGTCCTGCTGACCATTGGCGGGTTCGGGGTCTTTATCTCCGTCGTGCTCATGACCGGAGGTGGCCCGATGAACCAGACCCAGGTGATCCTCAGCTACATTTACGACAACGGCTTCAAGTACTTTGATTTTGGCTACGGCTTCGCCCTGGCCACCCTGCTCAGCCTGGTGATCCTGGTCTTCAACCTGCTTCAAATGAAGATCTTCGGCCGGAAGGCCGACTATTAGGAGGTGACCGGTCGTGCAACTCTCCCGCCCCGGACGGCTGCTCCTCCTGGCAATCGTTGCCTTCTCCTCCTTCTTCATGTTCGCCCCGTTCCTCTACATGGTCTCGATCGCCCTGACCCGTTACGCCTACAGTCTGCCCTTCCCACCCCGGCTCTGGCCCGCCGAGCCCACGCTGGAGAACTTCGTGCAGGCCTGGACCTCCAACAATTTCGGCATCTACACCCTCAATAGTCTCTACATAGCCGCCCTCGTCGTCTCCGGCGTGGTGCTCGTCTCCTCCATGACCGCCTATGCCTTCGCCCGCTTTGAGTTCCCCGGTAAGGAGCTGCTTTTCCGGCTTCTTCTCTTCAGCCTCATGGTCCCCGGCATGGTGGCCCTGATCCCCACCTTCCTGGTCATGCGCGACCTCTCCCTCCTTGACTCCCGCACGGGTCTCGCCCTGCTGATGATCGCCACCGGCGTGGCCGGCAACACCTTCATGCTCCGGCAGTTCTTCGAGACCCTGCCCCGTGAGCTGGAGGAGGCGGTCCGGGTGGATGGGGGCGGCCCCTGGACCATCTACCGGCATGTGGTCCTTCCCCTCTCCCAACCCGCCCTGGCCACCGCCGCGATCTTCACCTTCCTGGGTGCCTGGGACGACTACTTCTGGGCCCGCACCCTGATCACGACGGAGGTGAAGCGGACCCTGCCCGTGGCAATCCGACTCTTCCAGTCCATGCACGCCACCAACTACAGCCTGGTCTTCGCCGCCTCGCTGATCGCCATGATCCCCTCTATCCTCTTCTTCCTCTTTGGCCAGAAGTACTTCATTCAGGGGCTTTCGACCACGGGACTGAAGGGATGAGGCGTGCCCTCCGGCCCCTGATCCTCGCTCTGATCGCCCTGGCGCTCTACCTTGGCTTGCCCCGGGCTGACCTGACTGACATCTACCCGCGGGAGGGGATCGTCCGCCCGGGAGAGATCGCCCATCTCGTGATCGAACTCCACCGCCCCTGGTACGACCGGCGCCCCGTTACGGTCACTTTCACCCGCGGCCTGGATCCGGAGCCGGTGGCCACCCTGCGCACGACCGGCCCCCTGCTGGAGTTTAGACCGACCGAACCCGGCGGGTACGGCGTGACCGCCACGCTGGGCCAGCAGCGGCGGGAGAGTGCGCTGGACGTAGGCACCAACTGGGCCGAACGCCCCCGCTACGGCTTTCTGACCGACTTTGGGCCGCAGCATGCCGACACCGAGCAGCGCTTTGCGCAGATGGCCCGGTTCCACCTGAACGGTCTCCAGTTCTACGACTGGCACTACCGCCACACCGACTACCTGCCCCCCGCCGAGGAATACCGGGACCCGTTGGGCCGGCTCCTCTCCCGCTCCGTCCTGCTTCAGCGAATCGCCGGGGCCCACGACCACGGCATGGCCGCCATGGCCTACACCACGGTCTACGCCGCTCCGGGGGATTACTATCAGGCCCATCCTGAACAGGCGCTCCGGGACAACACCGGTCGGGCGCTCCGCTTCGGCGAGGATTTCCTCTATATCATGAACCCCGAGCGAGGCGGCCCCTTCGCCCAACAGATGCTTGACCAGTATCAGCAGATCCTGACCGACCTGCCGTTTGACGGCATCCACCTGGATCAGTTCGGTTCGCCCCGGATCGGTTACCGAGCCGACGGATCCATGGTCGATATCGCCACCGCGATGGCGGAACTGATCGATGATGCCAAGCAACGGGTGGCTCCCCACCCCGTCTTCTTCAACGATGTAGGCGGCTGGCCTCTGAAGGATACGGCACCGACGACCAAAGATGCGGTCTACATAGAGGTCTGGCCGCCCCACGTCACCTTCCAGCACCTGCACGAGCTGATCGGGGAAGGTCGGCGACGCTCGGGAGGGAAGCCGGTGATCCTGGCGGCCTACATCTCCTCCGCGTACGGCCCGTCCGTGCTCCTGACCGATGCGGTGATCTTCGCCTCGGGTGGGTATCACCTGGAGATCGGCGAGGGGTACGGCCTGCTGAGCGATCCCTACTTCCCAAAGTACCGCCAGATGGATGCGGAACTGGTCGCCCACCTGCGCCGCTACTACGATGTAGCGGTTCGCTACCAGGAGCTGTTCTACCGCCCCACGCTGACCGATTGGGACCCGGAGACGACGGTCGGAGAGAGCCGGATCCTGCCTGGCGGCTACTTCAATGGGGTCTGGCCCCTGGGCCGGCAGGACGGAGACCGGCAGATCCTTCATTTGATCAACCTGAATGGGCTTGAAGACGCCAACTGGAACGGGGTGCGCACCGACCCGCCCACACTCCTGAGCGGCAGCGAGGTGCGGGTCACCATGGCCGAGCCGCCCCGGGCCGTCACCCTGATCGATCCGGATGGGCCAGACCAGTCGCCCATACCGACTCCGTTTCGCTATGAGAATGGCCAGGTAATCCTGCACCTGGAACGCCTGGCCTACTGGTCGATTCTCGTCTTTGAGCACTAGGCAGAGAGGAGCCTTCCCATGCGCATCGATCTGAAAGAGCGGTCCCTTGACATCATTCGGGCAGGCCAGGCGCCCAGCGGTGCCTACATTGCCTCCCCGAACTTCCCGGTCTACCGTTACTCCTGGCTGCGGGACGGCGCCTTTATCGCCTATGGAATGGACCGGGCCGGGGCTCACGATTCGGCCCTCGCCTTTCACCGTTGGGTGGACCGCACCGTCACCGGCCTGAGGCACAAGGTCCAATCCCTGATCCAGAAGGCAGATGCCGGCGAGGCGATCCATCCCGAGGAGTGGCTTCACTGCCGGTACACGCTGGACGGCAGCGAGGGTGACGAGGAGTGGGGCCATTTCCAGCTCGATGGTTACGGCGCCTGGCTCTGGTCGCTGGTCGAGCATGTGCGCTTCACCGGCAACCCGGGACTCCTCGTGGAACTGCGGCAGTCGATCGACCTGGTGGTCCGCTACCTGAGCCACTTCTGGGACCGACCCAACTATGACAGCTGGGAGGAGAACGGCGACAAGGTCCATCCCTCCACCCTGGCTTGTCTTTACGGTGGACTCCTGGCCGCCGGTGAGGCGATCCCGGATCTGGAGACCGAGTCAGTCTGCGCCGAGATCAAAGGGTACGTGCTGACCCACTTCGTCCACGATGGGCGCCTGACCAAGTTCGCCGACGGTCGATCGGTCGATGCGAACCTGCTCTGGGCAGCCACCCCGTTCCGGCTGCTGTCGCCGGATGATCCGGTGATGCTCGCCACCGTGGACGAACTGGAGCGGCGCTGCCTGACCGGCGGGCTGCACCGGTACCCCGAGGATACGTACTACGGCGGCGGCGAGTGGCTGCTGCTCACCGCCTGGCTGGGCTGGTACTGGAACGAGATGGGCCGGCCGGAGCGGGCCCGACTGCTGCTGGCCTGGGTGGAAGCCCAGGCAGATGAGGCGGGCGACATGACCGAACAGGTGACCGACCGGCCAAACGATCCCACGATGATCGATCACTGGGTCAGGACCTGGGGGCCTGTGGCGAAGCCTCTCCTCTGGTCCCATGCCATGTACCTGGTGCTGCGGGCTGAACTGGAAGGGGAGGATGAGCGGTGAGTTGGCGACTGCGCATCTGGCCGGATCGGGGCCAGTACCGGCCCGGGGCTCCTGTCACGCTGAAGGCTCTGGTCGAGGGACCGCCCGGGGCGGTGCTCACCCTGCAGCTCCGTCTGACCCAGGGGGCAGCGGTGATCGCTCACCTCATGACCCCGCTGCAGGTGGAGGCGGGCGGCTCGGTCAGCGCTACCCTCTCGTGGAACCCGCCGGCGGGCAAGACCTGGGCTGCGTTCGGCGCCGACGGCTCCCTGTTCGATGATCACCAGACCCTCCTGGCGGAGGCGACCACCGCCTTCGATGTCGCCCCGCACTGGCGATACGCCCCTCGTTACGGCTTCCTCTCCGACTTCCGTCCCGCCACCTCCGCCGAGGGCGATGCAGAGCGGCTGGATGATCTCCTCCGGCTGCATATCACCTGTGTCCAGTTCTACGACTGGATGTACACCCACTACGACTATATCCCCCCGCAGGAGGTCTTCACCGATGTGCTTGACCGCACGGTCGACTTCGCGGCGGTGCGACGGCGGGTTGCGTACTGCCGGGAGCGAGGTATGGCGCCGATCGCCTACGGCTCGGTCTACGGGGCGGAGAAGGAGTTCTCCGACGCGCACCCGGACTGGCTCCTGTACGATGGCGCCGGCCGTCCCATGAACCTGGCCGGCCTCTTCTTCATCCAGGACCCGTCGCCGGAGTCGGGCTGGCGCCCCTACCTGATGCAGGCCTACAAGCAGGCGCTGGACCTGGGCTTCGCGGGCATCCACTGCGATACGTACGGCTCACCCAAAGCGGGACTTACCCACGATGGCCGGCTGATTCGCCTGGAGCAGGTGCTGCCCGGGCTGATGGCCGAGGCGCAGGCGCTTTCACAGGCAGCCGACCCCGCCGAGGGCGGCTCCATGCTGAACAACGTGAAGGCCTGGCCCGTCGAAGCGATGAGCCAGGCACCCGGTGCCGCGATCTATATCGAAGTCTGGGAGCCCGACGAGACCTACCGCGACCTCTGGGAGTTGATCCTGCGGGTCCGCCATCTGGACCGGGAGCGGCAGCCGATCCTGGCGGCCTACCTCTCCGCCTTCTACCCCAAACAGGAGCGGCCGGCCGGGGCCATGGCCGGTATGCGGCTCGCCTCAGCCACGATCTTCGCCTCGGGCGGCTTCCACCTGCTGGCGGGCGAGGGGCGGGGGCTGCTAGCCCACGCCTACTACCCCGACCACGGCCGGTTGAGCGAAGAGGACTGGGCGGTGGTCCAGGCATACTGGGACTTCCAGACCCGCTACGGCCCCCTTCTGGCCGATCCGTCCGCCCTGGACGTCACCACCGCCAACACCACCGGCCCCGCCATCGAGGCCCGGTTTGCGGGGCCGAACGCCCTCCGCTTCTCCGCCAAGGGCGAGGCGGGGAGCGTCTGGACAATCCTGAAGGAGGGCGAGGGGTACAGGACCATCCACCTGTTGAACCTGACCGGCGTGACGAGCCCCCACTGGAACAGCGCCCAGCCCGAGGCGCCTCTGCTTACCGACCTGCGCATCCAGTTGGAGTGCCTCCGCAGCCCGGGCGCGGTCTGGTGGGCAAGCCCCGACATAGACGGGGGGCGCCCTCAGCAGGCGAACTGGCGGCTGGCGACGGATCAGGAGATCGGCCAGGTGCTGATCGTGACGCTTCCCCACCTCCACTACTGGACCATGCTGGTGGTGGAGGAGTGAAGACCATTCGGGGAGGGATCCAGCGTGAACGAGCGCGCCTTTGGCCCTTACCCTGGCCTGGCGATCGTGGGGGGAGGCGGACTCTCCGGGCTGTATAGCACGGCGGGCGCCCCGCCGGGCGGATGGGGAACCGGCCTGCAGCATCTCTTCTACCAGGACGCCCGCCAGGACCTGGTCCACACGGCCACCAGCCTGCTCCGCCTGCCGGACGGGCGGGTGGAGTGGGGAAACCGAACCTACGACTTCCGGCGCCACCCGGAGCGGTTGCGACCGGTGCGGCTCTTCAACCGGGACGGCTACCGCTACGGCGGTAGTTTCAGGTGCCGCGGCGCTCAGGTGGAGCGCACCGAAACCCTCCATGCTGCCGCCGACGGAGTGCTCCGCTTCGATCTGTGCCTGGTGAACCACGGTACGGAGGCGCTTGCCCTCGAGGTCTATGCCCTGGTGATCTTCCAGGGTGACCTCGGGGGCGGCGCCAGCGTGGCTTACCCAACGCTCGCCCACTGGCGGGGCATCGACCCGCGGAAGCATCTGGCCGTGCACGTTCCGTGGGCGAGCCAGGGCGGCGTGACCATCGACTCACCCAGTGGCTTTCTCTACCGGACACTCCAGGCGCTCCACCCAACCGGGCGGACCGAACTGGTCCAGAGCGTGACGGCTACCCAGCCGATTGGCCTGCTGCTCGGCGGGGTGGCCAACATCGAGCCGGGAGGCCGATGGGAGAGCAGTTGGTGGCTGAGCGCCGGGGATTCGCCGAATGAGGCGGCCTCCCGGGCCGTAGCCGGGCACGAGGGAACCGCGTACTGGGAGTCCTGGTACGCCCGGGGGACAGACCTCCCCCTGCGTGACCCCGCCTGGTCGCACTGGTATCGGGCCAACCTGGCCGCCATAAGGGCTGCGGTTATGCCCAGCGGCTTCGTGCCGGCCGATATGACCGGGCAGTACTTCGCCGGGGGCCGTCCCAGCTACTACGCCCGTGACGCACTTATGACCGCCCGGGGGCTGCTTCTCGCCGGCCATGAGTCCGAGGCCGGGGCGATCCTGCGCTACCTGGCGGCGCGCCCAACCAAAGAGAACGGCGAGTTCTACCAGCGCTATGACGCCGCCGGCGAGCCGGCGGAGGGGCAGAACAACGGCGTGCCGCACCAACTGGACTCCCAGGGGTACTTCAGCCACCTGGTCTACCTCTGGTGGCGGCGGACGGGGGAATGGCTGGTCGACCTGGACAGGCTGGCCGCCTCGCTCGATCTGCTCGCGGGGTGCATCGGCCCGCAGGGCATGGCCGGACCAGAGGGCGGGGTGAACGAGGGCGTCTTCGGCCCTGCCTATATCACCTCCACCAATTTGTGTCTCTACGGCGGCCTCCAGGGCGGGATCGAGCTGGCCCGTCATGCGGGAGATACCGCCCGAGTCCGCGCCTGGGAGTCGCTTCAGAGACGGCTTGCGGAAGGAATCGAGGCCGCCTGGCTGGCGGATCTGCAGCGCTACGCCTACGGCTTCACCACCTATGCACCCGAGCCCGTCCGCCGCTATGACACGCCCCAGTACTTCGGCCCCCTCTACGGCTACCCGATCGATGCGCGCTTCCGCCGGAACGACCGGACCCTCCGTCGCGACGCCCGCTTCCTCGGCGCAGGCGTAGGCTACTCAGAGCAGGAGTACCACCACGGCCCCTGGACTTTCAACACCGCCGCCTGCGCGGAGGTACAGGCGCTCGTGGGCAACTGGCGGGAGTACGAGCGAATCGTGCGCTGGCTGACCGGCCACGCCAACCAGTTCGGGCAGATGCCCGAGTCCTTCTCCGCCGATCACCCAGACCAGTGCCAGGTCAATCCCCTGGTCTGGGGCTGTGCGGAGGCGGTAGCTGCCCTTGCGATTCTCGCCACCCAAGATGGCCATGTGACAGGCCGGTTGGACGGGGCAGATCGGTTCCTGGAGAATTCCGGGGGGAGGTGATCCCGAACCAGAGCGACCCTGACTCCGCGCGCTGAGTGGCACCGGTCCCGTACCCCAAGATATTTGGAGGGAACGCGAATGAAGGTCAAGACTCGTCGGGCACTCGTCTCGCTGATTGCGGCCCTGACGCTGCTCCTCAACCTCCTGGGCGTGATCCAGGGACCCCTCTCCCCCAGGACGACCTATGCCACCACCCAGACCATATCCAGCAATACGTCGGCCACCTCGCTCTACCTTTCAAACTGGCAGGACCTCATGGGTATCTGGATGGCGAGCAAACTGGCCCAGACCGACACCGGCCCATACGGACCCCGTTTGGGCGAGTTGCGCTACTCCGGCGACTGGACCCGCAACCAGATTCTCGATTACACGGGCTTCTTCCGAGACGAGACCAACAACACCAAGTACAATCAGGCACACGATTTTGACTCGGAGGGGTACTACCTCACCGACGGCCGGGTGCAGAACAACTACCTGGCATACAGCGGGAACACTCCTCCCGTCAATATCACGAAGGAGTACGTCGCAGTACCCAATCAGCCGTTCATCGTGGTCCACTACGCCATCGAAAACCCCGGAGCCACCAGCATTACCTGGAACGTGCTGGATCAGGTGCACCTGAACAATCCCAGCCGGCCAAGTGGCTCGGTTTCCGCCAGCTATGACTCCGGTCGCAACGCGCTCTTTGGCGACCAGACCAGCGTGGGCGGCGGTGTAGTGGTCCTGGGGGCCTTCGATCCCGTGGACAGCTACCAAGTGGGTGATGACACCAACACGGACCCAAACGCCACGACGAGCAGCCCCTGGTTCCAGTTCGACGCCGCGGGCGCGCTGAAGAACAACGCATCTCTGACAGCGGCAGATGTGGACCTCGCCTTCCAGAAGCAGGTGGTCATTGGGGCAGGAGCCACCGCTGATCTCTACTTCTATATAACCGTGCGGGGGTCGCTCACCGCTGCCCAATCGGCGGCGGACACGGCACGCTCGCAGACCGGTGCGTACTGGTTCGGTCAGAGTGCATCTGACTGGTCCACGTGGCTCTCAAGCGGTCAGCGTGCAACCACGTCCGACACCGGCGTTAACCAGGCATTTGACATCAGTCTGATCACCATCAAACAGATGCAGAATCCGACCTCCGGCGCCATTCCAGCCACCAGCAACCCCTTCGGCTACCAGTATGGCGTCTGGGCGCGCGACTCCTCCGTCACCGCCATGGCGTTGGATGCCTCCGGTCATTACACGGAAGCAGAGGAGTTCTGGAATTGGATGGCCTCTGTACAAAATAGCGATGGCTCTTATCATACGAAGTTCGATCTCTGGTCCTCCAATTACATCCCCTTTGTTGAACCCGAGCATGATTCGCTGGGCATGTTCCTCTTGGGCGCTTCCCGGCATTATCTACTGACCCAGGATTCAACCTTCCTGAACAATATCTATCCTGCCCTCCAAAAGTCAGCGAACTTCCTCATGAACAATATGGACGCCATCTACGGTTTCGGACCAGCCGACGCATCCATCTGGGAGGAGCAGGTTGAGTACAACGCCTTCTCGCAAGGGATGTACATCGCCGGCCTCTGGGCTGCGCAACGGGCCGCCCTGGCGCACGGGAACACCACGGACATGGACAACTGGAACGGGGCAGCCTCCACCATGATGAGCGCCCTGCAGCGCAGCTATGGATGGAATCCCACCGGCCTGTGGAACGAGACGTATGGCTACTATAACCGGGCGGTGAACACCGACTATACACCCCGGACCCTGGTGGATGGCTCAACCATGGCCCTGATCGCCTGGGGTGTGATCGATGCCGGCTCAAGCCGTGCCCAGAGCCACGCCCAGACTGTCGCCAACGTCCTGGCCCGGGACACCTATGGCCTGGCCCGCTACACCAACGACAATTACTACTACACCAGCCCCTACAGCCCGGCTGGTGACGAAGCGCTGGGCATTGAGCCTGCCTGGCCGCAATTGGCCATGTACATGGCGCTCTATGAGCTCTATACCGGCAACAGCGCCAACACCTTCGCCCGTCTGCAGTGGTACACCAGCCGGACCGGCAAGGGCTACACCCCGGTGGGTGAGGCAATCTCCTGGGTGAACCAGCAGCCGATCGTCAGCACGATGGCAGAGCCGATCACAGCGGCTGCCTTCATGCTGACCACCCTGGCGTACGAGGCCAAGTTTGAGCCGCGCATGACCCCGCCACAGTACAACGCGGGTGCCTACAAGACGATCACCGTCTCCGCAGGCACCACGGGTGACTGGCCACAGTGGTCCAACGTCCCCTACTACAACAGCCCCACCACCAGCACCCAGTCCGGCTCCGCCATGTCCAAGATCAGCCGGGTCTACGTGACAAACGACGCCAACAACATCTACGTGCGTGTCGACAACGCTTCCGGTGCCCTGAGCGGGTGGCAGACCGAGCCGAAGTTCGCCATAAACGTCTACAGCGAGGACTTCAACCATGATCCGGGCGTCAGCAGTACGGGGCAGGGGATCAACGGTCGGACACTTGATCGGTCCATGCAGTATATGGCCGGTCGCTGGAGCGACGGCGCCGACCTCTCCCACTTCTATGTAAACAGCGGGAACTGGACCTGGGACTACAACATTGGCAGCGTCATCGCACCACAGTGGGACCCGGCCACCGGACGGATCGAGGCGGTCTTCCCGATCTCGGCCTTCGCCAGCGGTGGCTCCGCTCCCGTCGGCTCCTGGGCTTACATGGATATCGCCCTGGGCTACCACGACCCCATCACCAACACCTGGTATGATGACGATCTGTTCCAGATCCACTACCAGCTCAAGGGATCGAACGAGGCCTGGCTCTATGGTCAAGAGGCGGGGGCCTACATCCAGAACGCAACCGTCGCCAAGGCCAGATTCAATCCCGGCGATCCGGTCACGATCTCTGTGACGCTGGGCAACCGTAACACGACACCGCTGACCAACGGGAGCCTCTCGGTGGCCTTCTCCCAGGAGGGAAACAGCGTCGCTGCCACACAGACGACCACCATCTCGCTGACCGGTCGCCAGGCCAGTACCTACACCTTCACCTGGAACCCGCCAACGACCGACTACCAGGGGTACAAGCTGGACTTCACCCTGAAGGACGCGAACAACAACGTTCTCGACACCGCAGCCTCCGCGGTGGACGTCTCCTCCGATTGGGCGAAGTTTCCCCGGTTTGGCTTCATGACCGAGTACCCGATACAGAACCCGTCCCACAGCAACTACCTTATGACCCTGCTCAACGACTATCACATTAACGGCATTCAGTTCTATGATTGGGAGTGGATGCACCACATACCCCTGAGCGGTACGGTCGCAAATCCCAGCTCGACCTGGAACGATATCAACAACCGTCCTATCTACCGCGACACCGTCATGCAGCAGATCGACGCGGCCCACGCTCGCAACATGATTGCCCAGCAGTACAATCTGGCCTACGGTGCCTGGAGTGGTTACGGCCAGGACGGCAGTGGGGTCGACTACCAGTGGGGCATGTGGTACAGCAACAACTGCACGAACCAGGCTGGCTTCGACCTCCCGTCGGGCTGGGCCACACCCCGCATGTACTGGTTCGATCCGGGGAGCACGGGCTGGCAGAGCTACATCTTCGATCGGGAGGATGACGTCTTCGCTGCCTACGCCTTTGACGGGTGGCACGTCGACAGTTTCGGCGACGTTGGCACGGTCTACGACTGCAGCGGGAACCTGCTTGACAACGCGCAGGGGATCGCTGACTTCCTGAGCGCCGCCAAGACGCACTTTACCGGTAAGCGGATCACCTTCAACGCCGTGGCCAACTTCTCCACGCCCGAGACCCTGGGCGTCCCCCTGGAGTTCAACTATGTGGAGGCCTGGGAGCGGCTCGGTCAGAACACCTATAACGACCTGAAGTCCATCGTGGATACGAACTACAGCTTGACCGGCAAGCCCACCGTTCTGGCAGCCTACCTGGATTACGACTATGCCAAGACCACGACGGCCCATCAGAAGCTGTTCAACGATCCCGGTGTTCGCTTCCTCGACGCCGTGCTCTTTGCAGCCGGGGGCGGGCACCTGGAGTGGGGCGAAGGGCTGCAGATGCTCGACAACGAGTACTTCCCGTTCCTGAAGGTGGCTGTGGGGGATGGACTCCGCCAGGCGCTGCGGGACTACTACGACTTTGCAGTCGCCAACGAGCATCTGCTCTATGACGCATCCGCCACGCCCAACACCAAGGCGATCGCCCTGCCCGGCCTCGCCACCAGCACCGACGGCACCGCAGGTACCGTATGGACATTCGCCAAGTCCCGTTCGGGCTCTGACGTGCTCCACCTCCTGAACATGCTGAGCGCCACCACCAACGCCTGGCGAGACGCCAATGCCAACATGCCGGCGCCCTCGGTGCAGCAGAACGTCACGGTGAAGTACTACTATGGAACGGGCACCGTAACCGGCGTGAAGGTGGCATCACCTGACCGGGATCACGGCGCCTACACCACGCTCAGCTACACCCTGGGGACAGATGGCGGCGGTGACTACGTCGAGTTTGTCGTTCCCTATCTGGAGTACTGGGACATGATCGTCGTGCAGCGGTAGCCTGCATACGGAAGCAGACCCCACACCCGCCGAGAGGCAGGGGCGGGGTCTGCTTCATGTTCAGGCTCGGGAGTCCAGTGCCGTCCTCTCCCGGGCCAACCGGGAAGGCCTGGCCGGCAGGGTCAGAGCACCCCAGAGAAGGTGCGGGGTGAAGAGCGCCGATGGTCCTTTCAGCAGGTGGACCACCTCCAGGAACGCCCTCAGGGCAAGAGCGTCCCTGGCAGCGAGGCGGACCACCTGGCTGACATACCAGGTGATCAGGCCGCTGCCGAAGGGGCGGGCGCCCTGGACGCCGGGGTAGGCGAAGTCCTCGCCGGAAGAGGCCTGCCAGGGGCCGTCGATCGCCCTGGCCAGGTGGCTCTGGAACCGCTGGGAGAAGCCGGCCAGGCTCGCACCCTTCTGCTCGCTCAGGGCCAGCTTCAGCGCCTCGGCACCCAGGGCGGCAGCGGTAACGCCCTGGCCATAGCGGGGGTTGAAGCTGCAGGCGGCATCGCCCAACACGGCCAGCCCCTCCGGGAAGAGAGCCATGCGCTCGTAGTGGCGGCGCAGGCTGCCGGGGGTCTTGAAGGTCTCGATCTCGCTGACCGGCTCCGCCCGGGCATACCACTCCTGGAAGGCCGGGAGGGGCAGGCTGCGGGCGAAGGCGTCGTACTCTGCCTCCGTGCTGCCGGGGGTGTCGCCCAGCATGGCCTGGAGTGTCAGCAGGTACTTGCCCTCCTCGATTGCGAAGAGGACACCGATCCGGCTGGACGGGGCCTCGCACATCTGGAGCATGATCTTCCAGTCCGGAGCCGGTCCCTTGTGTTGAAAGAGCCGGGAGGCATAGGCTACGTTCACGCCGACCTCTGTCACCGGGACCGCCCCGAAGCCCCTGGACTCCAGCCACTGGGCCGTCCGGCTCCCCCGCCCGGACGCATCGACCACGAGGTCCGCCGTCAGGGGGCGGGGGACGGCGCTCCGGTCCACCGGCTCCACCACGACCCCGGTCACCCGGGAGCGGTCGGGAGCGATCTGGAACTCGAGCACCCGGCATCCGGTCCGCCAGGTCACGTTCGGCAGTCGCTCCAGGAAGACCCGGGTCCGCCACTCGATCAGCCCCCGGCTGGCCGAGGTCGCCGTGAGGCCGGTGGGGGCGCGCAGTTTGGTCACACCGTGCTGGAACCAGACCGCCTCGGAGCCACTGTCTGCCTGAACGGCGCCGTGGGCGATCAGGTCGCTTGTCAGGCCGGGGAAGAGCCCCTCCAGGATCTGCTGCCCCCGAATGAGCAAGGTGTGAGCGTGTGGCGCCTGCGGTACGCCGCGGCGCTGGTCGGGGCCGTCCACCAGGCGGTCCCGCTCGACAATGGTCACCTGGTCAAAGTGGTCGGCCAGCACCCGGGCAGCCATCAGCCCGGCCATGCTCCCGCCGATCACCACGGCGTGCCGCTTCGTCATGAGTCATCGCTCCTTTTCCGGACATACCGGACGTACCGGAATTACCACGGATTACACAGATAATTGCGGATTACACAGATGAAAACAGACAACATCCGTGTTCCACTTCTCCCCATTCCCCAGGGCCTACGCTCCGATAATACCCCCACCCTCGTCCCACCGTCTTGAGGGCGGAGCCCTACGTTGACCGGGAAGAAACCCAGGAAGGGCCGGGACTAATTGAGATCGGGCCGGGACAATGGAAAGCCCCCGCCCTGGCCGAGAGCCGGGAGCGGGGGTTCGTCATGCTACTCCACGTGAGTCATCCAACCGTCGTAGGTCACCTCGTGCCGGCGGGCCAGCTCGTCCAGCTCGTCGGAGAGCCGGAGCAGCTTCGCCTCCTCCAGCAACTCCAGCCGGACCACGACCAGCCTCCAGGCCCGGTCGGGCGAGTCGGGGTCGTAGGCGAAGGTCTCCACCTGAAAGTTCTGTTCCTCCAGGAGCTGAATCAGCCCGGTGATATCGCCATCTTCCGAGGCGAAGAAGTGCTGCTCAAGCAGGTGGGGCATCTTCGGCGGGGCGGCTGGGTCCACCAGCGCCCGGAAGGCCGCCACGGTGGCAGCGTGGCGTGCGCTGCGCTCGCTTTCGGTCTCGGGTCTCATGTATCGCATCCTCCTAGTGACGGGGGAAGTTCAGGGCATCCATGAAGATCTCCTCGAAGTCCGGATGGGTCGCCAGGTCGATCCAGCGAGCCTCCCGAGCGAGCCGCTCCGCCCGCTCCCGCCCCTCGCGGGAGAGCAGGGCGAGCTTGGCGCCAGCGGCGGCCGCGTTGCCGATCGGTCGCACCCGATCCGGCTCGATCGGGGGGAGCATGCCAATCCGAATGGCGCTCTCCCGCCGCAGGTAGTTGCCGAAAGCGCCGGCCAAGAGAATGGCATCCAGGTCCCCCGGCCCGATCCCGGCCACAGAGAGCAGCAGGTCGATACCCGAGCGGATCGCCCCCTTGGCCAGTTGCAGCGCCCGGATGTCCTTCTGGGTCAGGGAGACGGCCGGCGCCAACTCCACCGCCATCGCCCCCGGGGGGACACGTCCGGCGGCGGGACCCTCTGCCTTGACCCGGCCCATCCAGTCGAGCAGTCGGGCGTCCAGCAGGGCTGCGATCCCATCCAGCAGACCGGAGCCGCAGATCCCCCGGGCCGGAGCGCCCTTGATCACCCCGACCGCCAGGTCCCGGCCGTCGAAGGCGACCGTTTCGATGGCGCCGGGCCCGGCCCGCATACCCTGGCTGATCTCGCCCCCCTCGAAGGCCGGGCCGGCAGGGGCGGAGCAGGCGTAGACCTGCCCCTTGTGGCGCAGGAGCATCTCCCCGTTGGTCCCGATATCGACCACGAGGATGGTCCCATCACCTCGGTCAATGCCCGCGGCCAGCCCGGCTGCAACGGCATCGGCCCCCACGAAGCCGGCGATGTTGGGCAGGGCATAGACCGGGGGGAGTCCCTCGATCGCCGCCTCGTACCCGTCCAGCACGGCGGGCTGGTAGGGCGAGACCGCCAGATCATCGACCGGCAGGCCCAGAAAGAGATGATGCATGGCGGTGTTGCCGCAGAGGGTCATGGCCACCACCTCATCCGGCCCGGCGCCGGCCCTGGAGCGAAGCCGCTCCAGCATCTGCACCGCCGCCTGGCGGACCAGGGTGACCAGTTCGTCATACTGCGCCTCGCCCTGGATCGCATAGCTGAGCCGGCTCATGAGGTCCGCACCGTGCACCGCCTGCGGATTGGGCAGGGCCAGGGCGGCCAGTTCCTCGCCGTTCGCCAGGTCGAGCAGGGCCCCGGCCAGGCTGGTCGTCCCGACATCCAGGGCGAAGCCAAGCGAACGGCCCGGTTCGCGCAGGGGTGCCCACGGATCGATCGCCACCGGTCCGGAGAGCCGCCCCATGGCCGCCTTCTGCGCATCGGCCACCGCCGCGGGGACCACCGCAACCTCCAGGTCGGTCGACACGCGAAGCTGGCAGGAGAGGCGGAAGCCCAGGTCGATCTCGGCGGCCGAAAGCTGCTCCCGGTCAGCTGGGGTCGGGGCCGGGGCCTCGCCCAGGACCTTGACCACGCACTTGCGGCAGTAACCACGGGCGCCGCACGGGGTCTCCACGAAGACCTCATTCTGGTTCAGGGCCACGGAAAGCGAAATGCCGGGCACCACAGAAATGGCACGCCCGGCAACACGAATCGTGCAGGTCACGAGAGCAGTTCCCCTTCCCGGTCGTTGCGACTTGCTCCCTCAATGGGCCCGTTGCTGTCATAGACCCGGTTCCCGCCATGGGCCTTGGCCTGGTACATGGCCTGATCGGCCAGTTCCACCAACCGGCGGAGATCGGTCGCGTCGGTCGGCGCCTCCGCCGCCCCCACGGACAGCGTGATCCGGCGGTGCCGGAACTCATGGTGGGCCACCGTACGCCGAAGCTCCTCGGCGATCAGCACGGTCACCTCCCGACCGGCACCGGGCAGGAGGAGGAGAAACTCCTCGCCACCGTACCGGATCACCAGATCAGAGTGGCGGACCGCCTGGCGGAGAATGGCCGCCAGGTCCCGCAACACATCATCGCCGGCCAGATGTCCGTAGCTGTCATTGTACCGCTTGAAGTCATCCACATCAATGAAGAGGACAGAGAACGGGCCTTCGGTGCCGGGTGCCTCCGCCAGATATCTGCTGAGGGAACCCCGGTTCAGGAGCCCCGTCAGCGGATCGGTGCCCACCTGACTGCGCAGCTGGCGGAGTTCGCGCAGGGCTTCATCGAGCGCTCGGAACCGCTGGCTGATCATCAACTGAACCAGCCGCACGGTGATCACAATCAGGAGGGCGGAAACCGGCGCCTCGATCCAGAGCCACCCGCTCCACGTGCCGATGGCGGTGGGGAGAAGCCCGTCAAGCGCAGCCTGCCGCACAAGGAGAATCATCCACTGCACCAGGATCCCAAACCCGAGGATGGCGGTCAGCAAGCGGACGGCGTAGACCGCGCTGTCCTTCGTGGGTCGACGAAGGGCGCACATCAGCAGGTAGGCCAGGTAGACCCAGCCTCCCAGAACGGCGACTTTGAGTGCGAGTACAACGTAGGAGAGAGTCTGCACGGTCGGTCACCCCGCAGCGGGCCTATTCTCTTGAACTGCGCCGCTCCTTCAATACGTTCAACGCCACAGAGACAGCCTCCTGCGCATCCCGCCCATAACCTTGCGCGCCGATCTGATTGGCGAAGGAGCGGGTTGTTGCGGCGCCGCCCACGAGCACCGGGCAGTCAAACCCCTCCTTGGCGAAGAGCTCGATCACCCGCTTCATCTGGGGCATGGTGGTGGTCATGAGGGCGGAGAGGCCGACGATGTCAGCGCCCACCTTGCGGGCCTCCTCCAGCACCACCTCGTTCTTCACGTCGCGCCCCAGGTCGATCACGTTGAAGCCGTAGTTCTCCAGGAGGACTCCGACAATGTTCTTCCCGATATCGTGAATATCCCCCTGCACAGTCGCCAGGACAACAATACCGATCTCCGCCTGGCCGAGCTTCGCCTTCTGGATCTCGGGCTTCAGCCGGGCGAAGGCCTTCTTCATGGCGGCGGCGGAGAGCATGAGCTGTGGCAGGAAGTAGATCCCCTCGCCGAAGAGGCGCCCCACCTCTTCAATGGCCGGGATCATGTACTGGTTGAGCAGGCCCATAGGGTCCCGCCCCTCACTCAAGCCCTGCTCCACGTGGCCGAGGATCGCATCCTTGTCGCCTTCGAGGATATCGTCGTAGAGTTTCAGACCCAGGGCGTCGGTGATCCGATCCCGCGGGTTGATGCTGTCCGCGGCCGGCTCGGGGGTCGCGGTCGGTGCGGGCGTGGCCGGCTGTGCGGCGACCGGAGCCGTCCTGGCCTGCTCCTTCAGAACCTCCTCCTCGGTGTGCACCAGCTTCTTCGGCCCCGTCGCGGCCATGTATTCCCGGGCGTTCCGATCCCGGTTCAGGAAGAGGCGCAGGGCGCGCACGGTATCCATCATCCGCTCTTCCAGCGGGTTCATGATCGCCATGGAGAGGCCCGAGGTGACCGCCATATTCAGGTAGATGGCGTTCAGGAAGTGCCGATTCGGCAGGCCAAAGGAGATGTTCGAGACGCCCAGCGATGTGTGGCAGCCCAGCTCCTCCTGGATCCACCGGATCGCCTTCAAGGTCTCCTTCGCCTCCGCCTGCTGGGCGCCGGCTGTCAGGGCGAGGGGATCGATCACCACGTCGTGCCGCGGAATGCCGTAGGACTCGGCGGTGGCCACGAGGCGCTTCGCAATCTCCAGCCGCTTGGCCGCCGATGCCGGGATCCCGTGCTCATCGATCGTCAGGCCCAGGACCGCCGCTCCGTACCGCTTGGCCAGGGGCAGAACCGTCTCAGCCCGACCCTCCTCCAGGCTGAAAGAGTTGATCAGCGGCTTGCCGACGACCGCCTTCAGGCCCGCCTCGATCGCCAGGGCATCGGGCGAGTCGATCGAGAGCGGTACATTGACGGCGTCCTGGATCACCCGGACCGCCTTCGCCATGGCAGCTGCCTCGTCGATCAGGGGGACGCCGACGTTCACATCCAGCACGGCAGCGCCGGCCGCCACCTGGTTCTTCGCCTCGGTCCGGACCCGGGCGAAGATGCCCTCCCGGATATCCTTCGTCAGCAACTTCCGCCCGGTAGGGTTGATCCGCTCGCCGATCACCACCGGCAGGTTGGCATCGGTGAAGAAGAGGGAGCGGGTGCGGGATGCCAGGCCCAGGGTATGGGCGAGCGGGCCGGGCTTGTTGTTCAGGGGCTGCCCCTCCACCGCACCGCGCAGCCGACGGATATGCTCCGGCGTCGTGCCGCAGCAGCCACCGACAATGCTGGCGCCCGCCTCGATCAGCTTCGGCCCATAGATGGCGAACTGCTCGGGGCCCATGGGGAAGGTAGTCGTGCCGTCCAGTTGGAGCAGCGGCATGCCGGCGTTGGGCTGGACCGAGATCGGCACCCGTGCCACCTTGGCCATGCGGGCGACGGCATCCACCAGCAGGTCCGGGCCGACGGAGCAGTTAAAGCCGATCACATCGGCCCCGAGGGACTGGAGGACCAGGCCGGCAGTCTCGGGGTCCGAGCCGGTGAAGGCCCGCCCGCTGGGGTCGATCGTGATCTGGGCGATGATCTTGATCCCGGGGGCGTGATCCTTGCAGGCCAGAATGGCCGCCCGGAGCTCGTTCAGATCAGCGATCGTTTCAATAATGATGAAGTCAGGCTGCGCCTCAGCGAAACCCTTCGCCTGGGCGGCGAAGTTGGCGTAGGCCTCATCGAACGGCATGTCGCCCAGGGGCTCCACCAGGGCGCCCAGCGGGCCGATGGAGCCCGCGACAAAGGCGCGCCCCGCCGCCGCCTCCCGGGCGCAGCGGACACCGGCCACGGTAATGGCGTGGCACTGGTCCTGGAGCCCGTAGTGGGCCAAGCGGACCGGCGTGGCGCCGAAGGTGTTGGTCTCTATGATCTGGGCGCCGGCATCGATATAGGCCCGGTGAACGGCCATGACCGCATCTGGCCGTTCGATGTTCCAGAGATCCGGGCAGTAGCCGGGTGGCAGGCCGCGGGACTGTAGCATGGTGCCCATGGCGCCGTCGAAGACCAGCACCTGCTTGCCCAGCAAATCGTTCAGGTTCATCTATCGCGCTCCTCCTCGCTCCCGGTAGGCGCAGCCGGCCATGGTGCAGAGGCTGCAGCCTCCCCGACCGGCGGCATTCCCCACGCCGATGATTCCCACAAGGGACTTCTGCGGGGTCAGGTAACAGGTCTCGCTACTGGTCAGGCCAATCTCCGGCCCGCCGGCCACCTCGGTCAATGCGATCTGGTCCTGGACCGGCCAGTCGCCGTAACCGGGACCGTAGATGCCGGTCAGGCCCGGGACGCCAAGCTCCTGACTGGCATGCTCCCCCAGGGCATGGATCAGGGCGGAGCCGGCGGCGTCGACGATCGTGGCCAGGGCGTACTCCTCCTGCCGGAAGAGGGCCGGGATCAGCTCGTCCACCCCCGGGCCCAGCGTTGCCGCGACCAGGTAGACGGCGTTCGCCTCCCGCAGCAGCCGGGCCAGCGAGCGGGACCGCCAGGCGAGGCCGGGCACCCGTGTACGGACCAGATCACCGGTCACAGTCACGGCGCAGTAGGCCAGGCTGATCACCGGGCTCGCTGCCTCCCGGGTCAGGGCGATCCCTTTCTCCAGCAGCGCATGATCCTGCGGTCGCAGTTGTGTCTTGCCCTCTTTGTAGCCCAGCAGCCGCATGACCATGGATCGATCAACGGTCAGGTCAGCGGCAGCGGGCCGGAGTACCTGCCGGTCCAGCTCCACCGGCTCAGGCTCCCCGGCGGCGGGCCTGGCGCAGGCCCAGCTCATCTAACTGATCCAGGACCGCCACCACCCGGTTGGCGCTGTTCATGGGGAAGAGGTGAATGCCGTGGACCAGCGGGCCGATCTCCTTGATCAGCTCGGCGGCCAGTTTGATCCCCTCCTCCCCGTCCTTGCCCGCCATGCGGTCCACGACCCAATCGGGCACGTGAATGCCGGGGACATTCTGGTTCAGGTGGACGGCGAACTCATAGCTCTTCAGCGGCATGATCCCGTAGAGAATCGGGATCTGGATCCGCCCGTCGATCTTGGCGAGCCACCGCTCAACAAGCCGGGGGTCGTAGACCGGCTGGGTTTGGACAAAGCTTGCCCCCGCTTCGATCTTCTGCTCCAGGCGGGAGACCTCAGCCTCCAGGTCGGGGTTGGTCGGGTTGGCGGCGCAGCCAATGGCGAAGTCGGTCCCCTGGTCCAGCTTCGTGCCGGAGACTGTCTCGCCCCGGTTCAGGGTGGCGGCGATCCGGATCAGGCCACTGGCATCCACCTCGAAGACGCCCCGGGCATCGGGGTGATCGCCCCGCTCGGGGTTGTCGCCGCGCAGGGCAAGGATATTGCGCACCCCAAGGCCGGCTGCCCCCAGCAGCTCCGCCTGCAGGCCGATCACGTTCCGATCGCGGGTCGTCAGGTGGAAGATCGCCTCCACCTGCACATCGCGCTGGACCAGGTGCGCCAAGGTAATCGGGCTCAT
Organism: Symbiobacteriaceae bacterium; assembly: GCA_041690255.1. Taxonomy (GTDB): domain Bacteria; phylum Bacillota; class Sulfobacillia; order Symbiobacteriales; family Symbiobacteriaceae; genus JAWLHU01. The sequence continues at coordinate 6,767 of JAWLHU010000006.1, read as the reverse complement.
GCGGACATTGGCCATGGGGCAGTCGGCCACGTTGACCGCATCGACCCGGTCGGCAAAACGACGAACCTTCTCCAGGGTCTTGCGGACATCCGCCCCCTTCGGCGGGTCGATCTCCACGGTCACGCCAAACGCCCCGTGGCGCAGGCGCTGCATCAGTCGGGCCATCGCTGACTCCCCCTCTCTCTTCGCAGTAGTGCCCTCCAATGAGAAAAACCCTTCAGTTGCGTGAAGGGTTACCAGCATGGACCTGCCTGCTGCTCCTCTTCATCTGCCGGACGGACCGTCCGCAGGAGTTGGCACCGTTCTCCACTCGGAGTGGTTGCCGTGGCGTCATTGGGCCTGTCCCTCTGCCACTCTGGATGATTCCGCTCACCCGGGTCGGGTGCGCGGGAGCGTCACTCTTCGGTTGTTGTTTTAGAGTATAGCGATGTTGAAGATGAAGGGCAAGTCTTTTCTGTGAGCAGAACCGAGAGATCCCAACCCGGCCTACTTCGCGGCCCCCTCCGGGGAGGGAACCTCCAGGCCGTTAGGAAGCATCCCTCCTGAGCACACTAGTCGCAATGGCGACCGATAGGAGGGCTTCGCATGTTCCGAGTAGAGCTCGTCGACTCTCCCGCCTGGGAGGGCTTCATTCCCGGAATCTGGCGCCAGCGCATCGACGTGGCCGACTTTATCCGCCGAAACTACACCCCTTACGAGGGCGACGCCACCTTCCTCACCGGCCCCACCGAACGAACCCGCGCCCTCTGGGAGAAGGTATTCGCCATTACCAGAGCGGAGCAGGCCAACCATGGCCTGCTGGATGCCGATTCACGCACCCCCGCTTCGATCCTCGCCTTCGGCCCGGGCTACGTGGACCCCGCGCTGGAACTGATCGTCGGCCTCCAGACCGATCTCCCCGGCAAGCGGGCGATCTACCCTTACGGCGGCTGGCGCATGGTCGAAGACTCCCTGTCCGCCTACGACAAGGAGCCCGACCCCGCCCTGCGGACGATATTCACCCAGTACCGCAAGACCCACAACCAGGGGGTCTTCGACGCCTACACCCCCGAGATGAAGCTGGCCCGCAAGAGCGGCATTATCACCGGCCTGCCCGACGCCTACGGCCGGGGCCGGATCATCGGCGACTACCGCCGGGTGGCGCTCTACGGGGTCGACAACCTGATCCGGGCCAAGGAGCAGGAGCAAGACTGGACCCAACCTGACCAGATGGATGAGGCGACGATCCGCCTCCGGGAAGAGCTGGCCGAGCAGATCCGCGCCCTGCACGAGCTGAAGCAGATGGCGCAGCTCTATGGCTTCGATATCAGCCGCCCCGCTACCAGCGCCCACGAGGCGGTCCAGTGGCTCTACTTCGGCTACCTGGCTGCCATCAAGGAGCAGAACGGCGCCGCCATGTCGCTGGGCCGCACCTCCACCTTCCTCGACATCTACATCGAGCGGGACCTGGCCGCCGGCCGGCTCACCGAGCAGCAGGCCCAGGAGCTGATGGACCAGTTGACCATCAAGCTCCGCCAGGTCGCCTTCCTGCGCACCCCCGAATACAACGAGCTCTTCAGCGGCGACCCCACCTGGGTCACCGAGTCCATTGGCGGCATGGGTGTAGATGGCCGGACAATGGTGACCAGGAACTCCTTCCGGATCATTCAATCGCTCTACAACCTGGGCCCGGCGCCGGAGCCCAACCTGACGATCCTCTGGTCGCCCCGGCTGCCCGAGGGCTTCAAGCGGTTCGTCATCAAGGCCTCGATCGACACCAGTAGCCTCCAGTACGAGTCCGATGAGATCATGCGCCCCTACTGGGGCGACGACTATGGCATCGCCTGCTGCGTCAGCGCCATGCGGATCGGCAAGCAGATGCAGTTCTTCGGCGCCCGGGCCAACCTGGCCAAGTGTCTGCTCTACGCCATCAACGGCGGGATGGATGAGCGGCTGGGCCTCCAGGTGGGCCCCAAGCTGCCGCCACTGACCGGCGAGGTGCTCCAGTTCGAGGAGGTCTGGGAGCGGTTCGGGCTGATGATGGATTGGCTGGCCCGCCTCTACATTAACACCCTGAACATCATCCACTTCATGCACGACCGCTACTTCTACGAGCGGCTGGAGTTTGCGCTGCACGACCGGGATATCTTCCGGACCATGGCCTGCGGTATCGCCGGCCTCTCCGTGGTGGCCGACTCCCTCTCCGCCATCAAGTACGCCAGGGTGCGTCCCGTCCGCAACGCCCACGGCGTGGCGGTGGAGTTCCAGATCGAGGGCGACTTCCCCGCCTACGGCAACAACGACCCCCGGGTGGACGAGCTGGCCGCCCGGGTGGTCGATGAGTTCCAGACCCGCCTCGCCCGCCACAAGGCCTACCGGGGTGCGACGATCACCCTCTCGGTGCTCACGATCACCTCCAACGTGGTCTACGGCAAGAAAACGGGATCGACCCCTGACGGCCGGCGGGCCGGCGAGCCCTTCGCCCCCGGCGCCAACCCCATGCATGGCCGGGACGTCAAGGGCGCCCTCGCCTCCTGCCTCTCCGTGGCGACGCTGCCCTACCTCTCCGCCCTGGACGGCATCTCCTACACCTTCTCGGTCATCCCGGGCGCCCTGGGCAAGAGCGATGCGGAGCAGGTGACCAACCTGATCGGCATCCTCGACGGCTACATGCTCAGGGGCGGCCACCATATCAACGTCAACTGCCTGAACCGGGAGACGCTGCTGGACGCCATCGAGCACCCCGAGCAGTACCCGCAGTTGACCATCCGGGTCTCCGGCTACGCCGTCCACTTCGTCAAGCTGACCCGCGAGCAGCAGATGGATGTGATCAACCGGACCTTCCACCAGTGCCTCTAGAGGGAGAGCACGAAGCCCCGGTCACCACGACCGGGGCGATCTCCTGCGCCAGACTCAGGGGTTCATGGGCCCGTAAGCCGCCCGGAAGATGAACTCCAGCTCCGTCACCAGCGGCATCCGTGGGTTGGAGATGGTGCACTGGTCAGCGAAGGCCACATCGGCCATCTCGGCCATCGCCGCCTCGAAGGCCTGCCGGTCGACCCCGGCCTCGGAGAGCGTCATGGGGATCTCCAGCTCCCTCATCAGCTCCCGGATCGCCTGGACCAGGCTTTCGGTACCGGTCTCGGCGCTGTCGGCCGGCAGCCCCAGGTAGCGGGCGATCTCGGCGTACCGTTCCGGCGCCCGGTATCGCTCGTACTGTGGGTAAGCCACCAGTTTGGTGGGCGGCGAGGCGTTATAAGCGATCACGTGGGGCATGAGAATCGCATTCGCCCGCCCGTGGGGAATATGGAACTTCGCCCCGAGGATATGCGCCAGCGAGTGGTTGATCCCCAGGAAGGCGTTGGTGAAGGCCATGCCGGCCAGGGTCGAGGCGTTATGCATCTTCTCACGGGCCACCTTGTCGGCGCCGTTCTTGTAGGCCCGGGGCAGGTACTTGAAGACCAGCTCGATCGCCTTCAGCGCCAGGGCGTCGGTGTAGTCCGAGGCCAGGACGGAGACGTAGGACTCGATCGCGTGGGTCAGCACGTCAATGCCGGTGTCCGCCGTCACGCCCTTGGGCAGGGTGTAGACCAGCTCCGGGTCGACAATGGCGATGTCCGGCGTCAACTCGTAGTCTGCCAGCGGGTACTTGACCCCGCGCTTTTTGTCCGTGATCACCGTAAAGGCGGTCACCTCCGACCCGGTACCCGAGGTGGTCGGGATCGCTACAAAGGTCGCCTTCTTGCCCAGTTCCGGGAACTTGAAGGCCCGCTTCCGGATGTCCATGAACTTCAGCCGCAGGTTCTCAAAGCTGACCTCCGGGTGCTCGTAGAAGAGCCACATCCCCTTGGCCGCGTCCATGGGCGAGCCGCCGCCCAGGGCGATGATCACATCCGGCTGGAACCGGTTCATCGCCTCCACGCCCCGGTTGACCGTCTCGACGGACGGGTCCGGCTCCACATCGGCGAAGATCTCCGTCTTGAAGTTCCGCTTCGCCAGGTGGCGCAGCGCCTTCTCCACGTAGCCGAGCTTCACCATCACCTCGTCGGTGACGATCAGCGCCCGGGTGCCGTGCAACTTCGCCAGGTAGGCCAGACTGCCCGGCTCAAAGTAGATGCGCGGCGGTACCTTGAACCACTTCATCCGCTCCCGCCGCAGCGCCACCCGCTTAATGTTGACCAGTTGCAGCACCGAGACGTTGGCCGCGGTGGAGTTGCCGCCGAAGGTGCCGCAGCCCAGGGTGAGCGAGGGGGTGTTGGTGTTGTAGAGGTCACCGATCGCCCCCTGGGACGACGGGCTGTTGACCAGCAGCCGGCCCGTCCGCACCCGCCGGGCAAACTCACCGATCGCCTCGTCGTTCTCCGAGTGGATCACAGCGCTGTGGCCCAGGCCGCCGAACTCGGTCAGCTCCTCACACCGGCGGATGCCCTCATGATGGTCCTCCACCACGTAGAAGCCCAGGATCGGGGAGAGCTTCTCCCGGGAGAGCGGGAACTCCGGCCCGACCCCCTCCAGCGGTGCCACCAGCAGTTTCGTGTTGGGCGGCACCTGGACGCCAGCCATGGCCGCGATCTTGGTGGCGGGCTGGCCCACCACATCCGGCGACATGGCCTGCCGCTTCGGGTCGATCGCCACCGCCTCGACCGCGCGGGTCTCCTCCGGGTTCAGAATATAGGCGCCGTTAGCCCGCAGGGCAGCCAGCACCTCCTCGACGATCGCCCGGTCGCAGATCACCGCCTGCTCCGAGGCGCAGATCACGCCGTTATCAAAGGTCTTGGAGAGGACGATGTCATTGACGGCCCGCCGCACATCCGCCGTGCGTTCGATATAGGCCGGCACGTTGCCCGGGCCGACGCCCAGGGCCGGCTTGCCGCTGGAGTAGGCGGAGTGGACCATGCCCGCGCCGCCCGTTGCGAGGATCAGGGCGATGTCCGGATGGGACATGAGGGCGTTGGAGGCCTCGATGGTCGGACGCTCAATCCACCCGATGCAGCCCTCCGGCGCCCCGGCGGCGACCGCGGCATCCCGCATCAGCCGGGCGGCCGCGGCGGATGAACGCTGCGCCTTTGGGTGGAAGCTAAAGATGATCGGGTTGCGGGTCTTCATGGCGATCAGGGACTTGAACATGGTGGTGGACGTCGGGTTGGTGGTGGGCGTCACGCCGGCGATGATCCCCACCGGCTCCGCCACCTCCATGTAGCCATCCTCCGGGTGCTCCTCAATGATCCCCACGGTCTTGATATCCTTGATGTCGTGGTAGACATACTCGGTGGCAAAGAGGTTCTTGGTTACCTTGTCCTCATAAATGCCCATGCCGGTCTCCTCGACTGCCAGGCGGGCCAGCTCCAGGTGCCGGTCGATTCCGGCCAGGGTCATCGCCTTGACAACGGCGTCCACCTGCTCCTGGGTCATGCGGGAAAAGCCTGCCTGGGCCGCCTTGGCCTGCCGGACCAGCTCGCTGATCTCCTGGTGCGTCGGCTCCAACACGCCGGTCGCACCCGCTCCCTGGGGTCCCGTGCTCATGTGTACGCCTCCCTGCAAAAGGTCGGGCTCCATGCGTTAGGTTGCCCAGGGAGCCGGCCTAAGACACCGGCAGGGAGCCTGCGCGATAAATCACTCCCCGGAGGGAGATACTCTCAGGGATGAGAGGGGAGCTGCTGCGGGGCCCGTATCTGGGTACGGGACGCTGGAGACCGGCTCTAGGTGAGACTCAGCTGGATAAGGAACCGAGTCACCCCCCCTCTCATCCTTATTCTACCAAACATGTGTGCGGTATGCACAGCCCCAACCCGTCGACTATGTTCGACGAGTTTCGCGGTGAGCTGCGCAGCAAACACTGTTGGCCCAGGTGGTCGTGTTCTCCAGCCCAAAGAGCAGATGCCTGCCGGGGGCCAGCGTGACAGGGCGACCCGGTGGATGCAGTGGCTGCAGGCCCAACGCTGGCAGCTGGCGATCCAGTACTGCTGGGTCCGACGGTGGCGAAAGAGCCGCGGTGACTGGCAGGCCATGGGTAATCCCTCCTCCCCCTAGCATGCGCCAAACACCGGCCGTTGAGGCCTTGACTGGCCCCGCCAGCCCAGCGGTCGGCAAGGAGAAACACCGAAGGGGGCGGCGCCGGGGAACAGGAGGAGGCTGGCACCGCTCCCTTCGGCATGCCAGTATACCGCCGCCCTGTCACCCGTCAAGACCCCAACGGCACCCGAGACCACCTCGGGGGACTCACCCGGGAACAGATGGAGGGCGTGCAGCCCACTCAGGCGCACGCCCATTTCCTTTAGATGTTACCGCTTCGGGAATCGTGTGGTAGAAGAAGAACTCCGCACCTCTCCTCTCCAGCCACGTCAAACCACATTTGAATCCGCACCCGCTCCTGCGAGAGGCTCCGGTTCAGGACTTAGTCAACCAACCAGAGAATCTACCCCTGTCTCCAAGGGCATCGCCAGGGAGACTGGGGTAGGGTCAGTGGAGTTGGCCTTGGGAGGACCTTAAGCACCCTCACTTTTGGGCTCTGCTCTCACACCTTATGGGCGGCTCCAATCATCATCGTCGAGGCCGCACTGGCTACTGGTCTACAAAGCGTACCAGGCGATTTTCGATTTCAACTGTCTCTCCCTCTACCTTAAAACGCTGCTTCCGTGGAAGCCTAGGGGGCGCTGCCTCCCACAGCCGGAGTAACACTCCTGCCTCGTTTCTGTTCTGCTCCACTGTCCGACAGACAGCTACAAGCGGTTTTTATGTCAACAATTGAGTTTGCGGGCTCCCATCGCCATCACGTAGCATGAAGAGCG
>JAWLHU010000005.1:0-374492 GCA_041690255.1 Symbiobacteriaceae bacterium | reverse complement strand
CTTCGCTCTTCATGCTACGTGATGGCGATGGGAGCCCGCAAACTCAATTGTTGACATAAAAACCGCTTGTAGCTGTCTGTCGGACAGTGGAGCAGAACATTAGCCAAGCAACGGAGGCCGCCGGCCCGGTGTATATCACCGGGTCTTTTTCATTGTTGCCGGCTGGAAGCCGTTCCATACGGGGGAATCCGGTGTCAACTCTGTTAAGTGTAAGAGACGCGCAGTCACCTACGCTTCGCTGTTGCCAGTCTGGATCGAATCTTCGAGTACTGCGATGGGAATCCGTACTACTCGACATGGCTTTCTATCGAGATACTCAAGGTCATGGCCGCTAAACAGGAGGGAACGGTATCCATCGTTCCTTGGTAGAGAAGTAAACGACTGGAGCCAGACCCGTCTCATGCTTCCGATGTGGCCAGAGGGGAGCTTCTGTACCTCCTGAGCCGGGGTAGTCAGCACCCTCCCCTCCCCGAACAGGTCGATATACGGCTTGCCTAGATACATAACCCAGCAGGGTTGCGGTAACCGGACGCGAAGGTCGACCACTGATGCAAGGTTATTGTTTGCAGGCTTGTAATAGCATATTGAGGCGAAGACAACGTCACACACCTGGACCAAGTCGTCAACTAGAGCTACCAGAGCTCGACGCCCTTCGGGCCTCTCTGCATACGCCAGAGTTGTGTTCACCCATCCAATAGGCCAGGGGGCCCTCATGGTCGCGCAACACATACCGCCGCTTCAAGGGCTCGCACTGGTCGTACTTCGTGGGTTGAAGAGATGGGTCGGCCCGATCGATGGCATCCAGAACAGATTTTCCAATAGCTGGGTCGTGATAGTCCTTGAGGCTAAACAGGCTGGCACTGAGTCTCGCCGGAAATGGTACTACGGGCACTTACTCCACCCCAATCTGAAGTAGCAGATCAGTGTCTTCGAGTCGGTCTGGGAAGCTACCTAGAGAAATCCCTGGGCCTGGTTGTCGAACGTCTGGTTGACATGACAAAAGGTGTCGTCTGGGTGTACCTCTCCGCAGGATGTATCGAACGATCCTTCTTGGCAACTTGTGGTTTCGGACTCGCACTTGGATGGGAGTTCGCAGCCCGTTCGTATGCTCAGGACTCCTCGACAAGGACAATGACGTACATTGGTGTGTTGCTGGCAGCCCAATGCGTCACAGCCGATGCCAAAACATCCATTGCGGTCCGAAACTCCTGTGGGTGATCGGTCTGTAACCTGAATGCATCATCCCACAAAATCAGATAGCCACTACTCGGCTCCAACCAACTCAAGTCTGTCAAGCATTCCTCGAGTGCATCCCAGTTATTGCCAAAGTAGGCGGGGAAGCGAAGTGAGCGAGCCATCTGCTCCAGAAAACTCCACTTGTCGGTTGTCGTCTGACCCTTTACGAAGAAAAGCGACAGACCATAGGTTTTGGCAAGCTGGGCCGTGTCTTCCAGTGAGATAGCCTCGGTTACGCTGATGATCGATCCCTTTCCGCCTTCCAGGATACTTCGCAAGGATGTCATGCCCCACTCCACCTTTGGAAACGTGCTATAGTGATCGTCCCGGTAGTAAACCTGTCCGCTCCTTCCTACGGCGATTCGACGATTCGCCGCTTCCCGTGGCTAGCGTGGCTCGCGCACCTGGCGTTTCAACCGCGAACTCCTGGCAGTTCCCTGGTTCCTTTTTGATCCGATGAAGCGTAGCCTGTGCCTCTTTTGGAAGGTTGCTCTCAGGCGTTGACGGGTCGCCCGGCCCCTCGCCGCCGTCATCCTCGCCCGGATCGCGCGCAGTCTGCAGAGGTGGCTTACTCGTGCCGCCACCGGAGTGACCTCCTGAGTCACCACTACCCGACCTGGCATTTGACGGAGAACATTGATATCGGCGGCGGTGGTGGTGAACGTAGGCGTAGCGGTGCAGGCTCCGGGGCAGGTTCAGACGGCAAGGGCCGAGTTGCCCTTCTCCTTCCTGTCGAGCACTTTTCGGTCCCAGACAGCTTCTCGGAATTCCGCAGCAGGTGGTCAAAATCGTCTTCCGACCTTGTTCGATGAAGTCAAAAGGCGGTTGCGGACGCTTTGCGTCCCTGGCTTTCGCCGGGTTTGCCCTGATCGGATGCCCTTGCATACTGTATTTCCCTTTCTATAGCGGATTGGAGGAAGCGTGTCCAATGAGACAGTTCGACAAATGACGACCAAGAGCCTTGAACTGTCGCCACAGTTAAGGGGAAAGCCGTGTAGATAGCGGGACATCGATAAGCGCCTGCTGCCGATCGATCAGTAACAGGCGTCTCCCCCCCGACTTGCGCCACCCGAGTGCCCGACGCATAGGCTGGCTGACAAGGAGGATGAGTCATGCCGTACACCATAGCCCCCGGCGACACGCTCTGGGCGATCGCCCAGCGCTTCGGTATCACGGTTCAGGCGCTGTTGGCGGCCAATCCGGGGGTCGATCCTGCCCGGTTACGGGTCGGGCAGCAAATCACTGTCCCCACCGCCGCCCAGCCTGGGGCCACCACATACACAGTCAGACCCGGCGATACCTTCTGGGGGATCGCCACACGGTTCGGTATCAGCGTCCAGGCGCTGGCGGCGGCCAACCCGCAGGTGCAGAACCCGGCTGCGATCTACCCCGGACTGGTACTGACGATCCCGCGTCCGGCGGCCCGGGTCTACGTGGTTCAGCCCGGCGACACGCTCTGGGCGATCGCCCGGAAGCTCGGCGTCAGCCTGGCGGCCCTGCAGCAGGCCAACCCTGGCGTCAACCCCAACATGCTGATGGCGGGGCAACGCCTGACCGTACCGGCAGCGGCTGCACCTGCCCCGACCCCTGCACCCCCGACCGGACCGATCGTGGTCCCGCGGGAGAACTACGGCTACCCGGAGATGATGGCCGACCTGGACCGGCTGGTAGCCCGGTACCCGTTCATCCAGCGCGGCTCGATCGGGGAGAGCGTCCTGGGGCGGGAGATCCCGGTGGTCCGGATCGGGACGGGTCCGAAGGAGGTCCACTACAACGCCTCCTTCCACGGCGAGGAGTGGATTACCACCCCGCTGCTGATGAAGTTCCTGGAGACCTACGCCGATGCGTACACCAGGGGGCAGCGGATCGGCCAGTACGATATTCCCGCGCTCTACCGTCAGACCTCCCTCTGGATCGTCCCCATGGTCAACCCCGATGGGGTGGAACTGCAGCAGAACGGCATCGCCCCGACCAATCCCTACTACGACCTGGTCGTCCGGGCGAACGGTGGCTCGACCAACTTCCGGAACTGGGCGGCCAACATACGCGGGGTCGATCTGAACAATCAGTTCCCTGCCAACTGGGAGCAGGAGGCACGGCGGGGGCCGTCGGGCCCGGCCCCCCGGAACTACGCGGGCACGGCGCCGCTGACGGAGCCCGAGTCGCAGGCCATGGCTCAGTTCACCCGGGAGCACGACTTCCGGCTGGTGATCGCCTTCCACTCCCAGGGCGAGGTGATCTACTGGGGGTACCAGGGGTTTGAGCCGCCCGAGACGGAGCGGATCGCGCAGATCTTCGCCGAAGCCAGCGGCTACCGGCCTGTCCGCTACGCCGCCAGTTCGGCGGGGTACAAGGACTGGTTTGAGCAGGAGTGGCGGCGGCCGGGCTTCACCGTGGAGGTGGGGCTTGGGACGAACCCGCTGCCGATCGGACAGTTCTGGGAGATCTGGGGGGAGAACATCGGGATCATGCTTGCTGGGTTGGCGGTGTAGCTCTTCTCGCACGGGGGCCACCCGGGTCGTCCATGACCTCGGGTGGCCCGTTGAGCAGATTGGCGGCGGTCAGGGCGGGGTGGCGAGCCAGTTCTCATAGTCGTAGACGGCCCGGGCGATGCGGCCGATCTCCTCCTCCGCCCTCGCCTCGGAGATCCCCCTTGTGAAGACGGCGATCGAGAAGGAGCGGTCGGGGGCGTAGACCAGGCCGATGTCGTGGACCTCGCCGGGCCAGGTCCCGATCTTGTTCGCCACGACCACCCCGGCCGGCATGAAACGGGGAATCCGCGTCCGATGCACCGTCTGCTGCATCCAGGTCAGGAGCCGGCGGGTCGATTGCGGGGAGAGGCCGGACTCGCCTGTGTCCAGAGCGATCAGCGCCCGGTTCATCCCCTGCGGGGTGACGATCCGTGTGCCTGGGTCGTACGGCGGGGTGATGCCAATGCTGGTCATGTACTGCCGGATCGTCCCGCTGCCCACGAACCGCTCCAGCATGTTCCGGGCGATGTTGTCCGAGACGACGATCAGTCGCTCGAGCAGCCGGATGATCGGAACTCGGTCACCCGGCTCGATCGTCGCCTGCAGGGTCCCGGTCCCGGCCTGGAAGTCCTGCGGCTGGTAGGTGATCGACTCGTAGAGGCTGATCCGCCCCCGGTCGGCCAGCCAGAGGATCGCCATGGCAATGGGGACCTTCAGCGTGCTCGCCCCATAGAAACGCTCGGTCGGGTTGATGCCGGCGGACTGCCCGGAGATCAGGTCGGTCAGCGCCACGCCCACGGTGCCTGGCAGGTCGGCGGTCTGCTCCCGGAGGATCCGATTGATGGCATCGGCCTGAAAGGGTCGGTATCGCATGGGAGTGGTCCGCCTTTCTCTGTCGATGGTTGCTCCATCATACGCAGGCTCACCGGTTACGAGTAACCTGCGCACGGCGCCCAGGTAAAGTCAGGTAGCGCCCAGGTAAAGTCAGGTAGCGCCCAGGTAAAGTCAGGTAGCGCCCAGGTAAAGTCAGGTAGCGCCCAGATAAAGTCAGGTAGCGCCCAGATAAAGTCAGGTAGCGCCCAGGCCGGCGCCCCGCGAATGGAGGGCTGTGCGGAACCAGCCCCCGGGCAGAGTGCCGGTAGCCCGCATCCAACTGCCAGATAACAGGCACGCGGGCAGCGGGTCGCATCGGACCGGGATCAGACAGAGGTGGGGCAAAGGTCAGGTCGCAAGCAGACAGAAAGCGGAGAACCCCGGGGGAGGTCTCCGCTTCGTTCGTGGTCACCTATTGCTTGACCATGCGGCACATGAAGAAGCCGTCGGTCCCGTGGATGTGGGGCAACAGTTGCACGTACCCCATCGCCTGTCCCTCCCGTGAGATGCTCGCCGGCAAGTGCGCCCAGATATCATCGAACCGGAACTCCGGATGCTCGGCCACGAAGGCCTCGACCAGTTCCTGGTTCTCCATCGGGTGGATGGTGCAGGTGGAGTAGACGAGCACCCCACCGGGCTTCAGCGCCTTCGCCGCCGACTCAAGGATCGCCCGCTGGATCGGCACCAGGGCCTCCACGTCAGCGAGCGTCTTGCGCCAGCGGGCATCGGGCCGGCGGGCGAGGGTGCCCAGGCCGGAGCAGGGCAGGTCGCAGAGGATCGCATCGGCCCGCTCGGGCATCCGCTCGCCCACCTCGCGGGCGTCCATGCTGACCCCCTGGATGATGGCGGCACCGACCCGTGCGGCGTTCTGATCGATCAGCTCGATCTTATGCGGATGGATGTCAACGGCGATCACCCGGCCCTCGTTCTCCATCAGCTCGGCCAGGTGGGTGGACTTGCCGCCGGGGGCTGCCGCCATGTCGATGACGGTCCACCCGGGCTGCGGGTCGAGGGCGGCGGCCACCAGCATGGAGGACTCATCCTGCACGGTGATCAGGCCCTGCTTCATCGCCTTGAGCCGGTCCAGCCAGGAGGCGGAGGTCAGGTCGTGGATGATGATGCCCTGGGGCGAGTGAGGGGTCGGCTCTGCCTTCACCCCCTCGGCCTCCAGGGCCTGGAGCACCTGCTCCCGGGTCGCCTTCAGCCGGTTGGCCCGCACGGTCAGCGGCGGGACCTGGTTGCCGGCCTCCAGCAGCTTGATCGCCTGGTCGATGCCGAAGCGCTCCCGCCATTCGGCCACCAGCCACTCGGGGTAGGAGTGCTTGATCGCCAGGGCGGCGACCGGTTCCGCCTGCTCATCGGGCCACTCGAAACTGGGCAGCTTGCGGATCAGGTTGCGCAGCACGCCGTTGACGAACTTGGCCACGCCCACATGACCGTACTGCTTGGCCAGGTTGACCGCCTCATCTACGGCGGCGGACTGGGGGATGCGGTCCATGTAGAGGATCTGGTAGACCGCCTCCCGGAGGATGTTCCGGATCCAGGGGTCCATCTGCTCCAGCGGGCGGGTCGCCACCTGGCTGATCGTCCAGTCCAGGGTGGCGCGGCGGCGGGTGACTCCGTAGGCCAGCTCGGTCGCCAGGCCCCGGTCACGCCCCTCCAGCTTGGAGCCGGAGAGGTGGTGGTCCAGGGCCAGGTTGGCGAAGGCCTCTTTTACATCGACATCGCGCAGGGCGCGCAGGGCGGCCTCGCGGGCGGTACGGGGGGGCTTTACATCGGGTCGGGGCATCTGGCTCGACCTCCAAGCAAGAGGGACTACCTGTTAGTGTACCTCTTGATGGGCTCCACTGGCAAACAAAATGGCGCCCTCCGGCAGGGGAAGGCGCCACGTTGCTGACTACGGTCGCTCCACCGGCAGGTCGAGAATCCAGGGGCCCTCGACGAAGATTGTCGGGTCATGCATGGTCAGGGTCATGCTCTTGGCTCCGACGGGGATCTCCACCTCAAAGTACTGGATCAGCCCGGTGGCCTCGTCGTGCTCGGCGCTGCTGGAGACGGGCTTGCCGTCCAGCTCAAGCAGACCGTAGGTGCCGAAGATGACAGGCGCTCGGGGACCGGGGTCTGCATAGATGCGCAGCATGCCGTCGATCACCTCGGTCCGGGTGACGGTTAGCCCAACCTCACCGAACTCCATACGCTGGTTCAGATCCTGATCAGCGACCGTCAGGCGTATGCTGGCCTTGCCCCTCTCCATCACCTTCATGACCGGGATGCTCAGGGTAACCCTGTCAATACCCGCCGGCACCGGCCCGGCGATCAACCGGCGCATATCGCCTGCGCTGCCGTCCTCATCGAGCGGAAGGGTTTGGTCGCCGGCCTGAAGGCTGGGCATCCGTGTGGCCGGAAGATCGCCCCAGTAGGTGCCAAGCCTGCTGATCCGGCTGCCGGGCTCCACGCCCCGGGCCAGCAGGACGATCTCGGTCTGGTCCTCCCCGGCCAGGAGGCGACCGGCAAAGGTGTAGCCATTGGCGGTGACGGTCTGGCCGAACTGCTCCAGCCCTGCCAGCCCGGCAGATGGCACGACCGGGATCGCCACCCGCCACTCCGGCTCACCGGCGATGATCAAGGTAAACTGCTTCGCTTCCGGATTCCCCGGCCAGGCGAAGGTGAACCAGCCCTCAGCGATGTTCTCTACCCCATAGGCTGTCATGAGGCTATGGGCACCTGACGCAAGCGGCTGACCCGAATCATCGACCAGGGAGACCTGCTCCTTGTCAATCACAAAGCCACGCGTCTTGAACCGGACGGAGACCGACTGCTCACTGGCCTGGAGCCCGAGGACCTCGACGGCCTGGTCGCCCCGGACCTCCCGCACGGTTTGTTCGGCGGCCAGTTGTACGGCCCCCCGCTCCTGCAGGCCGAAGCCCGGCACGTAGGCGAGCAGTTGCTGCACGGCGGCGATCACCCGGGCCGGGCCGACCACGCCGAAGGCCAGCAGGAGGGCGGCAGCGGCTGCGGCCAGCCAGATCGTCGGACGCCGCCTGGCCTTCGGCGCCCCGACAGGCTGGGCCATCGCCCGGGCCAGGGCCCGCTGCTTGATCCGCTCCACCGCCTCAGGCGTGGGGCCGGGCTCATCGGCCAGGGCCACATCGACAAGATCATCCGGCAGGCCGAGGCCACCGAGCCGCTTGTTGATCTGCTCACTCATGCGGGACCACCTCCCCCTTCATCGAACTGCTCAGGATCTCACGGAGCACCTTGCGGGCTCGCCAGAGCCGGTTGTCCGCCGCCTGCCGGGTCAGCCCCAGCGCCCGGGCCACCTGCTCCACCCGCTCGTGCAAGAAGTATCGCCGGTAGACCAACTCCCGGTCGATCGGGGCCAGCTGAGCCAGCGCCCCTTGGAGCTCCTGCCGCTCCTCCGCCTTCACCAGGGCCACCTCCGGCGGCGCCTCTAGCGAGAGAAGCTCCTCATCCACCATGGGATCGGGATGCTTCAGAAGCCCCCGCCGTCGCTCCAGGGCGGTGTACTTCGCCAGGATCAGCAGCCAGGTCCGCAGGGGCGCCCGCTCCGGGTCGTACTGCGCCACACGCTGCCACGCCGCGTAGAAGACATCGCTGGCGCACTCCTCCACATCCGGCTCGTTGCCGGCTCCGGCCAGGATCCGGCGGACCAGCCGGTAGACCGGGTCTCCATAGGCATCCACCAGGGCGGCCAGGGCAATCGGGTCCCGCCGCTGCAGCCCGTGGATGAGTTCTCTGTCGGTCACCGTGCGATCACCTTGCCTTTCACCTGGTACTACGGAGGGCGTCAGCGAAATCTCCCACATCACTTGCAGGGAAAACCCGGAACCCAGTCCAATCATTTATTGGATTCGCAAAACTGAGACACGAGGTGCTGCCGAAGCCGATGAATTGGTTGTATGCAACGAGTATGAAGTGGGGATTGGGGCTTCTGTACCTCGGCATTGCGTTTCTTCTGCTCTTTGTTCTTCCCTCCTGGCTCCGCTGGCCGCTGCTGCTACTCTTCGTCCTCCAGTTCGTCTGGACCTACCTGACCCAGGAGCGCAGTGCAGGGCAGCACTTCAACCTGCGCCCGCTGACCCGGTGGGACGTGCCCGAGAACCCATCCTTCGTGGAGCGGCTGAACGAGACCGCTGCGGCTCTGGGGCTGAGCCGGCCGCCAATCTGGGCGGTCCTGGAGAGCGATGAGGTGAACGCCATGGCGATCGGCGGGATCCGTGGGGTCGTCGTCTTCCACTCAGCGATGCTCAAACAGTTCCCTCCCGCTGAACTGCTGGCGGTGGCAGGGCACGAACTGAGCCACATCCGGAGCCGGGACAGCCTGCCCGCCCTGGTCGGCGGAAGCTGGATGAGCGTGGTGGGCCGCCTCTCGGGCTTCCTCTCCCGGGCCGGGGAGAGATCCACCCACTGGGTGATCGCCATTGTCTCCCTCCTGGGGCTGCTCCTGGAGATCTGCCTCGTGGTTGTGGGCTGGGTAGCCGAAGCGGTCCTTTCCAAGCGGTCCAGGCTCGCCGAGCACGTGGCGGACATGACCGGCGCCCAGGTCACATCGGCCGGGACCATGATTGCGGCCCTCTCCCGCCTGGAGGCGATCAAACCTGCCCGCGAGTCCGGCGAACCCCGCTGGTCGCCGCTCTGGATCGCCCAGCGGTTGCATGCCAGCCATCCGCCCAGGGAGGCGCGGATCGCCTACCTTCAGCGAGCAGCCGAAAGGGGTGAGGTGAGTGCTTAGGCTCATCACTCTGCTCTTCGTGCCGATACGCAAGTACACCCCCATGGCCTGGCTGCTCTTCGTCATCCTCCTGATCTGGGCCATGCGTGCGGGAACCGGGACGCCCAGGGGCTACCTGCTCTTCGGCCTGGCCGGGCTGGTCATCCTCCTGATCGGCCTGGGGCGGGCGACGGGCCACGTCATCTTCTGGCCCTCCAGCCGTCCGACAACATCTGCCAGCGCCTTTCAGCCGCTCCAGGGTCTCCTCTACGGCCACATCTACGGCGATATCCGCTACAACCGGCCGGATTTCTTCGGCATGGAGGATGCCGGTCACGCCATGGGCCTGGCGGTCCAGGTTCGCTTCCTGGACGCCGCCTCGCCGCCCCATCTGGCCCTGCTCGCTCCCCGGGACATCCCGACCCACCTGAAGCACCCGACGGTCGAGGCCTTCGCCTGGAGCCTCTGGTACCCTGGCAGCCAGACCCGTACCGGCTGGATCTATGCCGAGGGGAAGAAACGCTTCGGCCTGGAACTCTCCTTCCTGGGCCGCCGCGTCTTCCTGGCCCTGGAGGATGAGGATGCGATCGAACAGGTACAGCACTCGCTGGAAACCGCCTGAACCGAACAGACGGAGGCCGCCACGGTGGATGCCGGTGGCGGCCTTCTCCCTTACCAGGAGTTCGGATAGCCCAACCCGACTTCCCGGTGGGTGGGGAGCCGGCGGGAGAGGGAGCGGGCGCCCAGGTCATAGGTAATCGCCCCATCGGAATCCTGGGCCATGGCCCCTCGATTCAGTACATAGGCCATCAGTTCGGAGGCAAACTCGTAATGGAACCGATCGAGTTGCTCGGCAGGCATGGGGATCGGGCCCAGGTCGACCCGGGCCGCAATGGTGGCGGTCGCCTCGTCGTAGCGAACGGTGGCCTCACCGGCCGGCCGCTCCCAAAGCGAGATCGCCAGCCGCTCCTCCTGCTCACTGGCCGCCTGGATCGCAAAGGAGACCGGGGTCATCATGCGCAGAGTGACCATCCCTTTCCGCGAGTCTCTGCCTATAAGATACCCCGTCACGGAGGTGCCGACCCATGTCAGAGAAGCGAGCCGCCCCGGCCGATGCCGCGTTCAGCCAGTATATGACCGCCGATGCAGCGACCGTCAGCGGGGGGAACACAGCCTACGGCAACACCTCCCGCAATGCCGGCGCCCGACTCGTCCCGGCTCCGGAATCAGAACGCGATGCGCAGAAAGGCAGGCGATCCGAATGACCCACCAACTGAACATGCATGGCATGGACCGGCCCGACGCCCAGGCGACGCCAGAGCAGAGGCAGGCCGTCCAGCGGGGCGCCTCTGTCCCCAACGCAGGCATGCTCGGCCTGACCAGCGCCGCCGGCGTGCCCGGCGCCCTGGGCTCCGCCGCTTTCAGCGAGACGGCGAACAACCTGGCCGACCCGACCCGGACCTTCAGCGCCCCCGACCCGCGGTGACAGGCTGGCACGCAAACGGGGCCGTCCTGACTGAAGGACGGCCCCGTTCCCTATGCGCTTAGTCGTCGCTGCGGGACATGCCCCGCAGGAAGAGCAGGCGGATCAGCTGCGAGACCGAGGCGGCGGCAGCGGCCACGTAGGTCAGAGCGGCGGCGTTCAGGACCTTACGAGCCCCCTTGACCTCATCCACCGTCATGTAGCCGCCGGTCTCCAGGATCTCCACCGCCCGGCTGGAGGCGTTGAACTCCACCGGCAGGGTGACCAGGTAGAAGCCGACCGCCACGGTGAAGATCAGGATGCCGAAGTCCATGACCGCCGGACCCCATCCGCCTCCGAAGATCAGGCCGAGGATCACGATGAACGGGCCGAGGCTGTCGCCAATCCGGGCGACGGGCCAGATCAGGTTCCGCATATGCAGGGGCACGTAGGCATGCTCGTGCTGGAGGGCATGGCCCACCTCATGGGCCGCCAC
The DNA here is from genome assembly GCA_041690255.1 of Symbiobacteriaceae bacterium. Lineage (GTDB taxonomy): Bacteria > Bacillota > Sulfobacillia > Symbiobacteriales > Symbiobacteriaceae > JAWLHU01. Next base: position 363,222 of record JAWLHU010000005.1, on the reverse strand, counting down.
GCCGATCGCCGCGATCGAGTTGGAGTGGTAGGTGGAGTCGGAGAGCCGCACCACCTTCGCCTTCGGATCGTAGTGGTCCGATAGCGTCCCCCGCACGTACTCCACAGGAATGTCGGTCAGGCCATGCTTGTCGAGGATATCCCGGGCGACCTGCGCAGCGGTGACGCCGGAGCGAGTACCGACCCTGGACCACTCGTTGAAGGAGCCGCGGACCCGAGCCTGGGCCCACATGACCAGGAGCATCGCCGGAATCAGAAAGATAAAGGTAGGATCCCAGAAGAACATCTAGATAACCCTCCCTGACGGTCTAGATTACGGTTTTCTATCAGTTGAGATGTGCCGTCGTGGGAAAAAGGTTCGGCCTACCCACTAAAAATCCTCACCGGTGAAGCGAGTGCCCACCTGGACGCCCCCGCCGTTGATGAACGCCTGGGCCTCCATGCGCCCCTTGCCCGGCGGCTGGACCTCCCGGATCAGCAGGGCGCCATCACCCGTGGCGACGAGGAAGCCCTCCCGCTTGACGAGACCGACCACGGTACCCGGCTCGGCGCCCGGTTCCGCCCCCTCTGCCACACTGGCCTTCCATATCTTCAGGATGCCCTTCGGCCCGACCGAATACGCCCCGGGCCACGGGCTGAGCGCCCGGATCTGGTTGAAGAGGTCACGCGCCGGTCGGGACCAGTCGATCTGCTCATCCTGCCGCTCCAGTTTGGCGGCGTGGGTGACGCCATCGGCGGGCTGCGGGATCCGCGGGGCGGTCCCCGCCTCGATCTGCTTCACCGTCTCCACGATCAGTTCGGCGCCCATGGCGGCCAGCCGGTCGTGGATCGAGCCGCCGGTGTCATCCGGCGTGATCGGGGTCCGGCCGATCAAGCACATATCGCCGGTGTCCATGCCCTCATCCATCCACATGGTGGTGACCCCATGCTCGGCATCGCCGGCCATGATCGCGCGCTGGATGGGGGCCGCGCCGCGCCAGCGGGGCAGGATCGAGCCGTGGACGTTGACCGAGCCGAGGGGGCTGATCTCCAGCGCCTCCTTCGACAGGATCTGCCCAAAGGCGACAACCACCGTCAGATCGGCGCCCAGCGCCTTCAACTGTTCGATGACCTCGGGCCGCCGGACCCGCTTCGGCTGGAAGAGGGGCAGGTCGTGGGCCAGTGCGATCTCCTTGACCGGCGAGTACCTCACCTTGCCGCCCCGCCCCACCGGCTTGTCGGGCTGGGTCACGACGCCGACCACCGGGTAGCCGGCGGCCAGCAGGGCCTTCAGCGACTCGGCGGCGAAGTCGGGGGTGCCCATGAAGAGGATCTTCAGCAAGCCTTACTCCCCCTTTTCGCCGGCGTCACCTTCCGGGGCGGCGGCCTCGGCGGGTGCGCCCTCCCGCGCCGACCCCTCGGCCTGGTCGGCGGCGGCAGCCTCCGCCATCTCCACTTCCTCCTCCTCACCCGGGGCGACCTCGCGGAGGTTGGAGCACTTGTCGGTGTAGAGGATGCCATCCAGATGATCGATCTCATGCTGGAAGATCCGGGCCAGCCAGCCCTCGACGTCGTAGTAGGCCTTGCGGCCGTTCCGGTCGAGCGCCACCACCTTGATTCGTTCGTAACGGTAGACGTCGCCCACGTACCCCGGGATCGAGAGGCAGCCCTCGGCCCCCTTCACCCAGCCCTCGGCGTGGACGATCTCCGGGTTGATCAACTGGATCAGACCGGTCTCGTCATCGTGCGGATCGATGACGACGATCCGCTTGGAGACCCCCACCTGGGGGCCGGCCAGGCCGACGCCGGGGGCGGCGTACATGGTCTCCGCCATGTCGTCGAGCAGTTGGCGGAGCGAGGCATTTACCTTCTGGACCGGCTTCGCCTTCTTACGCAGGACATCTGCCGGATCCAGGACAATCGGAAGAATCGCCATATCGTACTAACCCTCCAGAATTCTACAGGATACTCAGTGGATCGACATCGACACTGAGGGAGACATCGCGCCCCTTGCGCCATTTGCCGGCGGCCGATGCGAAGGCGATCCGGACCTCCCGGGCCATCTGCTCGATCGAATCGCCCTTCAGCACGAGATGATGCCGGTGGCGGCCCCGCAGCTTGGCCAGGGGGGCCGGGGCCGGGCCGAGGATCGTCCCGCTGAAGCGGTGCTGGACCAGCAACTGCTGGATGGCCTCGGCAGTGGTCATGACCGCCGCCTCCTCCTCGCCGCTGGTCACCAGGTGGATCATGTGGGCGAAGGGCGGGTAGTCCAGCTCCTTCCGGAAGGCGATCTCCTCCCGGTAGAAGGTGTGATAGTCGTGCTCGATGGCCGCCAGCAGGGACCGGTGGTCGGGCTGGTACGTCTGGACGAGGACACGCCCCGGCTTCAGCCCCCGGCCGGCCCGGCCCGCCACCTGGGTGACCAGTTGGAAGGTCCGCTCCGCCGCCCGGAAGTCCGGCAGGTTGATCGACGTGTCGGCCAGGATCACCCCGACCAGGGTCACATCTGGAAAATCGAGCCCCTTGGCGATCATCTGGGTGCCGACGAGCACATCTACCCTGTGGTCGGCAAACTGCTTGAGAATGGCGGCATGCGAGCCCTTTCTCCTGGTTGTGTCCACATCCATACGGGCGATCCGCATGGTCGGGTAGAGCTTTCGCAGCTCCTCCTCCACCCGCTCCGTCCCGGCGCCCATGTGGCGGATCGCCTTGGACTGGCAGTTGGGGCAGACGGTGGGGACCCGGGTCCGGTGATCGCAGTAGTGACAGGCCAGGTGGTCATCGCCGAGGTGGTAGGTCATGGCCACGGCACAGTTCGGGCACTCGACCGCCTCACCACAGGACCGGCACATGATAAACGTATTATAACCGCGACGGTTCAGAAAGAGAATCGCCTGCTCCCCCGCCGCCATGGTCTGATCCAGGGCCATCTGAAGGGTGCCGGAGAAGATCGAGCGGTTGCCCGTCCGCAACTCCTCCCGCATATCGACAAGATTCACGGCTGGCATGGGCCGGTTGTCGACCCGGTAATCCAGGGAGACGAGCCGGTACTCCCCGGTGGAGGCCTTGTGGAAGGACTCGAGGGCCGGGGTGGCAGAGCCGAGCACCAGGAGGGCATCCTCCAGGCGGCAGCGCTCCGCCGCAACCTCCCGGGCGTGGTAGGATGGCGCCGGCGAATCCTGCTTGTAGGACTGCTCATGCTCCTCATCGATGATGATAAGGCCGATCTGCTCGAAGGGGGCGAAGATGGCGGAGCGGGCGCCGACGGCAATCGTGACCTCCCCGCGCCGGATCCGCTGCCATTCGTCAAACTTCTCGCCGGCGGAGAGGGCGGAATGGAGGACCGCCACCTCGCCGCCGAAGCGGGAGCGGAAGCGCTGGATCATCTGCGGGGTGAGCGAGATCTCGGGCACCAGGCAGATCGCCTGCTTGCCCAGCTCCCGCACCGCCTGGATCGCCCTCAGGTACAGCTCGGTCTTGCCCGAACCGGTCACGCCGTGGATCAGCACCGGCTGCCGGAAGCCGGGCGGGGCGATCAACTCCTGCCGGATCGACTGGAGCGCCTGGGCCTGCTCCGGGGTGAGTGTGGGCGGGGCCTTCGCCTCCACCCGCTCCCCGCCGAAGGGGTCCCGCCGCCGCTGCACCGCGCCGGCCACCAGCCAGCCCTTTGTGAGGGCGACCTTGATCGGCCCGTCGATCGAGTCCCCCAGTGCCTGCAGCAGCTCGGGCCTTGTTGCCTGCCCGCCCCGCTGGGCCATGTAGCCCAACAGCTCGGCCTGGCGGGGGGCCCGCTTCCGGACCTGCTGGATCACCGGCTCGACATCTTCCAGAGCGAGCCGGTAGGTGGTGATCTTCAGCGTGGTCACCTCCTGGCGCCGGGCCTCGGCGGGCAGGAGGAGCCGGAGGGCGGCCGGGAAGGTGGAGAGGTACCGCTCGGCAGTCCAGCGGGCCAGTTGCACCAGGGTGGCTGGAATCGGCGGGATATCGGGCAGCACCCCGGTGATCTCTTTGAGCTGTCGAATCCCCTCAGGCGGCTGGGCGGCCGGGCCGACATAGAGCCCGACGAGGCGGCGGGGGCCGAAGGGGACGCGGACCCACTGGCCGGGCGTCAGCCGCCCCGCCAGGTTCGCCGGCACCGTGTAGGTGAAGAGCTTGTCCGTCCCCTCGGCGGTCACATCGACCGCCACCTGTCCCAGCTCAGCGGCCAAGTAGCGTCACCGCCCTGTCCAAAATCCGGTCGGAGACCTCCCGCTTGGTCATGAGCGGCACCTCCTCGACACCGGCAGCATCGACAAACGTAACCCTGTTCGTATCGGTGCCGAAGCCGGCCCCGGCCGCTGTCACGTCGTTAGCGACGACAAAGTCGACGTTCTTTGCGACCAGCTTCTGCCGGGCGTGCTCGGTAACCTTCTCGGTCTCCGCCGCGAAGGCGATGGTCACCTGCCCGGGCCGCTTCTGCTTGCCCAGGGTGGCGATCACGTCCGGGTTCTTCACCAGGGTAATCGTGACCTGATCCCCGGCTTTCTTGATCTTCTCCGGGGCGACCTCGGCGGGCCGGTAGTCGGCCGGGGCCGCAGCGGCAATGGTGATATCGGCCGCGGGGAAGTGCGTCTGGCAGGCGTCCAGGAGATCGAGGCAGGACTCGATCGCGACGAACTGGACGCCCGGCGGTGGGGTCAGGGGTGAGGGGCCGCTGACCAGGACCACCTGGGCGCCGCGGTTCCGAGCCGCCTCGGCGATGGCGTACCCCATCTTCCCGGTGGAGCGGTTCCCAATGAACCGGACCGGATCGAAGGGCTCTCGGGTGGTACCGGCGGTGACCAGCACCCGCTTGCCCGCGAGGTCCTGGGGCTTGGATCGGAGGAGGTCCAGGGCCTCCTCGACAATCTGGGCCGGCTCCGGCAGCCGCCCCTTGCCCATGAGGCCCGAGGCGAGCCGCCCCTCCACCGGCTCCATGAGCTTCCAGCCCAGGTCGGCGAGCGTCTGGAGATTCCGCTGGGTGATCGGGTTGGCGTACATCTCCGCCTCCATGGCCGGGACGACGAGGACCGGACACTGAACGCCCAGGGCGGTCACGGTGATCCAATCACCGGCGTGCCCGCCGGCCAGGTTGGCGATCGTGTTGGCCGTGGCCGGGGCGATGATCAGCAGATCGGCCTGGTGGGTCAGGGTGACATGGTCGACATGGCCGTGGATCTGCTCGCCCAGGATCTCCACCTTGACCGGGTTACCCGAGATGGCCTGGAAGGTCAAGGGGGCTACCAGGCGGGTAGCTGCAGGGGTCATGAGGACGTGGACCTTCGCCCCCTGCTTCACCAGCCGGGAGCAGATCTCCACCGCCTTGTAGGCGGCGATTCCGCCACTGACACCGAGGAGGACCGTCTTGCGTTGGAGCATAGCTATCGGCTCCCTTCGAGGAGGATGCGAAGAGGGCGCCCGGGCTCCGGGCGCCCTGCTGGGGCGAATGCCATCTGCGGTTGCGGCTTAGCCCCGAGGGGTCGACTTGCCACGCTCGAAGAAGAGCTTGGTTGCGACCAGTTCCTCGAGGGCGACGGTGACCGGCTTGTTGGACTTCGAGTCGACCAGCTTCGGCTTGCCCGCCTGCAGGTCGCGGCCCCGGCGGGCCCCGATGATCACGAGGGTATACTTCGAGTCAACCTTCTCCATGAGCTGGTCAAGAGATGGCTTAATCATGCTACTCCAACGCTCCCTTCACGAGCAGGGTCTGTATCAAGGCGGCCCCGCCCCGCACGGTGCGGGCCTTCTCGGCGGAGATGACCGCCTTCAGGGTCTGCACAGCACGGCTCAGGTCGTCATTGACAATCACGTAATCATAGGTGAGGCCCTCCCGGATCCATTCCGGGGCCTCATTCAGCCGGCGCTGCACCGCTTCCGGGGACTCGGTGCCCCGGGCGGCGATCCGCTTCCGGAGCGCCTCCATGGAGGGTGGGATCACGAAGACCGAAACGGCACCGGGGTAGGTCTCGCGCACGGCACGTGCCCCGACCCGGTCGATGTCCAGGATCACATCTTGCCCTTGATCGGTCACTTCATCTACATATGCACGAGGGGTGCCATAGTAGTTGCCGTAGACCTCGGCCCATTCCAATAGCTCCCCCGCCTCGATCCGGTGCTGGAACTCCTCACGGGAGAGGAAGAAATACTCCACCCCATGCTGCTCGCCAGGTCGGATCGGTCGGGTGGTGCAGGAGACGGAGAAACGGATATCCGGGGCCTCCTGCAGTAGCGCACGACAGATCGTGCCCTTTCCCACCGCGGAGGGCCCCGTGACGACGATCAGGAGACCTTTGGCATTCGAAGGCATGTTGACTATTCGTCCTCTTCCTCGTTGGTGACGGTCGACTCCTTGGATGTCAACCGATGGGCCACGGTCTCGGGCTGAACCGCCGAGAGCACCACATGATCCGAGTCGGTGATCACCACGGCCCGGGTACGGCGGCCGTACGTGGCATCGATCAGGACCCCGCGGTCCCGTGCCTCGGTGATGATCCGCTTGATCGGAGCAGATTCCGGGCTGACAATCGCCACAATCCGGTTCGCCGACACGATGTTCCCGAAGCCGATGTTGACCAACTTGATCTCCACAGCCGGAGCCCCCCCAAGGTTGTCGAATCTGCGTTCGATAAGGCTACTCGATATTCTGAACCTGCTCCCGGATCTTTTCCAGCTCGCTCTTCGCCGCCACGACACCGGCGGTCATGGAGGCGTCGTTCGCCTTGGAACCAATCGTGTTCACCTCTCGACCCAGCTCCTGGACCAGGAAGTCGAGCTTCCGGCCAATCGCTTCGCCCTCGGTCAGGGCGGCACGGAACTGGGCGATGTGGCTGCCCAGCCGCTGGATCTCCTCCGATACATCGGCCCGGTCGGCGAAGACCGCAACCTCCTGTGCGAGCCGCTGGGGATCGACGTGGTTGCCCTGGGGCAACAGCTCCTCCAGTCGCTTGGTCAGCCGGTCCCGGTACTCCACCACCACCTGCGGGGCCCGCTCGGCCGATGCCTCGCGGAAGGACTCGATCTTGTCGAGCCGCTCGGTGAGGTCCTGGACCAGGGTCGCCCCCTCCCGCTCACGCATGGCGATCAGGTTGGTGAGCGCGGCCGTAAGAGCAGGTTCCAGGACGGCCCAGACCTCCTCGTCGGAGACTGACCCCTCCTGAATGGAGAGAACATCGGGCAGTCTGGCCAGAGTATCGAGCGATAGCTCCGATTTGCTCCCGATCTCTTCCCCTAGCTCTTTCAAGGCATTATGATACGCCAGTGCCAGTTCCTTGTCAACCTTCACGCCCTTGGCACTCGCCGCTGCCTCCCAGGAGATAAAGACATCGACCCGGCCGCGGGTCACCTGGCCCAGGATCAGCTTCTTGGCCGGCTCCTCGTGGACATTGAACTGCCGGGGCATACGGAAGACCACCTCGGAGAACCGGTGGTTGACCGCTTTCATTTCGACCGTGATCTTACCGGGCTGACCGGTCGCCTCGCCCCGGCCGAAGCCGGTCATGCTGCGAACCATGCGATCAGGGACCTCCTTCATGCGGCGAACGGGCGCTGCCGAAGCACGCGCCCGGGCCTTCCGTGACTACTTCACCTTTCCATTCTTCGGGATCGGGGCCAAGCCTTCCTTCTACTATTTCCAGTTCTGCCTCGGTAGATTCTCAGGTCGGGCAATCTGCAGCAAGCCGCCCAAGCGCGCAGGGAATGGGAACCGGCCCGTTGAACCTGAAGCGGACGAGTCCACAGAGGAGAGTGTCGATGCGCTACCAGGTGACCATGCCGGTCGAGTTGACCCGGGGCCGCCCCTTCACGATCGAACTGCTCAGCGGTTCACGCCAGTGGGACGCGCTCCGGCCCGAGTTCAGAGAGGACGGCCGGATCCTGATCCCTAGCACCCAGTTCCACTACAGCCGGGCCGTAAAAGATGAAATCCGCTACGTCTGGCGGGACGGCGAACTCCTCCCGCCCGGCAGCAGCAACCGTCCGGTGCGACCAGGCGCTATCGTGATCATCCTGGAATCACCCCATCAACACGAATATGGCCCTTCCTATATGCCGATCGCCCCCCTGCAGAAGCCTGCCTCCAAGACCCGGCTCCTCAATCAGCTCCCCCGGCTGTTAAGCGAGGCGGGCGTAACCGCCGGCGACATCATCCTGGCCAACCCGATCCAGTTCCAGACCAGCCTTCATCGTCTCATGCAGCCCGCCTACCAGTCCGGCGTTCAGACTGCTGTGCGGGATGCGGTCTGGAAGGCGCTCTACACATCTGAGATGGATGGGGTTCGGGTCTTTGAACAGGCCTTCCTGGACCGGATTCGCTCCTACCACCCTGCGCTGATCATCAATGCCTGCACCGCCGGTGTAAAGGGGCTGGTGGATGAGACCCTGCGAGCGCCTGGCAGATGGCGGGTGGTCGGGGTGAGCCATCATCCGTCGTACTGGTCCCGTGTGACCAGGCTGATGCCATAGTTGCGCTGGCACCCTGTCTCAGGTCACATCAGGCAATGCAAAGGGCGGACCCACCCATCAGTGGATCCGCCTTTGCTATCATCACAATACCATAAAAGTAGTGAAAGATCAATGCTACTCATCACCACCGGAGTGCTCTGCCGGCGCCTGTCGCTCTCTCGCTTACTGCATCAGGTTCTCCGGGTTGTTCACGTGGACCTGGATCACATAGCCGGCCTCACCGCTGGAGGCGGGGGTTGTGCCGCCGCCAGCCAGTCCACCGCTTCCGCCCAGCGCACCGCCACCACCGCCATAGATGGAGGTCGGGCCACCCGGGGCGTCAAGGCCGGCGGCGCCAGGGTTGACCACCAGGTCGCCGGACGAGGTGATGCTGGGCGCCAGGAGCAGGATCACACCGCCGCCACCGCCGCCACCGCCACCGGCACCCGTGTTGTTCCCGATGTTGCCGTTGACACCATCGCCACCCCTGCCACCGATGGCGAGAATGTTGCCAATGACGTCGATAGAGGTCTTGGAGGCGAGCACGACCAGCCCTCCGGCACCGCCGCCATTTCCGCCCATGTCCTGACCGACGTTGGAGTGGGGGGCGGCGTCCTGCCCGTTGGCCACGATCACGGCGCCAAGCATGATGGAGATATTCCCCCTGGCGACCATGTAGAGAGCACCGCCACCACTGCCGGTGCGAGACGCAGAGCCCTCACCGGTCCCGCCGGACCCGCCGGCCAGCAGGTCATGATCGGCCAGTTGGAGCGCCTGCAGCTCGGTGAGCCCCTCGCCCCCGTACTGGACGCCCGCTTCTGCGAGGGAGCGGCCCGGATGTGCGCCGCCGCGCAGATGGGTCGCGGCACCAGGGGTTACGGTAATGGTACCCGTCACCATGATGTTGCCAGTGGCCCGAAGGACCGTCCCACTGGGCACGATCAGGTTCCCTTGGATCAGAATATCCCGGAACTGAGCGTTGATGAACTCCGGGCGCGACGTCAGGAAGCTCGTCACATCCCAGGTCTGACCTAGGGGCACGATGAGGTCCCCGTATGAGCCATCCCCGTAGATGTTGACGCCTTCGGGGCCTTGCGGGCCCTGTGGGCCCTGTGGGCCGCTAGGACCTTGCGAGCCTTGCGGCCCTTGCGGACCCTGGGCGCCGTTACATACGTAACGGGTCAGCGCGGCGTTGACCTCGCCGGCATCGAGGACCCCGTTTTCGTTCATGTCGAGCCCCGCCTCAATCCGGAGCCCTCCGGTGGAACAGTTGGGACCGAGTATCTCCACACTGGTCCCCACCAGTACCGTCAGACCCTGAGGGCCGGTCGCACCTGTCGGGCCGGTCGCACCTGTCGGGCCTTGCGGGCCTTGCGGGCCCTGGGCGCCGTTGCATACGTAACGGGTCAGCGCGGCGTTGACCTCGCCGGCATCGAGGACCCCGTTATCGTTCGAGTCAAGCCCCGCCTCAATCCGGAGCCCTCCGGTGGCGCAGTTGGCACCGGGTATCTCCACACTGGTCCCCACCAGTACCGTCAGACCCTGAGCGCCGGTCGCACCTGTCGGGCCGGTCGCACCTGTCGCACCTGTCGGGCCTGTCGCACCTGTCGGGCCTGTCGGGCCCTGGGCGCCGTTGCATACGTAACGGGTCAGCGCGGCGTTGACCTCGCCGGCATCGAGAACCCCGTTATCGTTCATGTCAAGCCCCGCCTCGATCCGGAGCCCTCCGGTGGCGCAGTTGGGACCGACCACCTCCACGCTGGTCCCCACCAGTACCGATAGACCCTGTGGGCCTTGCAGGCCTGTCGCACCTATCGCACCTGTCGCACCTGTCGCACCTGTCGCACCTGTCGGGCCTTGCGGGCCCTGGGCGCCGTTACATACGTAGCGAGTCAGAGAGGCATCGATCTCATCGGGGTCCAGGATGCCGTTTGCGTTGGTATCCGGGCCCGCCTGGATCTTGGCACCGCCCGTGAGGCAGTTGGCCCCCATCGGCTCTGCTGAGGTCAGGAGCAGCGTGGTCGGGCCTGCCGGGCCCTGCAGGCCAGCCTCACCAACCGGACCCTGCGGACCCTCGGTCCCCTGTGGGCCAACCGGCCCCTGTGGGCCAACCGGACCCTGTGGGCCAACCGGACCCTGCGGACCCTCAGGCCCCTGTGGGCCAACCGGACCCTGCGGACCCTCAGCCCCCTGTGGGCCAACCGGACCTTGCGGGCCCTCAGGCCCCTGTGGGCCAACCGGACCCTGTGGACCCTCAGGCCCCTGTGGGCCAACCGGACCTTGCTGAGGTGCCGTCGTGATCACAGCGGCCTGCTGCGCTTCGTCATAGGCGACCTCTACCCCCAACTGCTCGGCAATGCACCGCACAGCCACCATCGTCCGCCCCTGCACGGTAACGGAGGGGAGGCTGCAGACCAGCGGGCTGCCATTGAGCAGCACCTGGCCGCTGGCGTCATCAAACCCCACGGTCGCTCCCAGCGCCTCCGCTACGCAGCGAATCGGTAGATAGAGCCGGCCCTCCACATTGATCGGGGCGACATCACACTTGATCTCGGTCCCATCCACCTCGACACGATACCCCTGGGCCAGTGCAACCGATGGCACGAGCAGACTGATGATCAGGACCCACACCCACAAGCTGCGACTCAACTCCGCCACTCCTGTCGTGATTCGAATGGAACGCGCGCTACGTCTCAGGTCGTTTTTGTGGACAGCCACAATAATACGCTCCAAAGCGGCACACATACAAGACAATTCGGTAAAGATGTTGTTGCACAAATAACCCGGATTGTGTATGTGCGCGGGCGCCACCGGACGAGAGCCCCGAACCACGTCATTCTGATGCGGGGCGATACCTGCGGGCGGCCCGTACTTGTGCCTTGGTGGCCTCGCTCTCACGGTTCTTGGGCGCAGCGGTAGTCACGAGCGATTGGAGCAGGCTGGAAGAGGCTTGAGTGATCTGGTCGACCGCCCGATTGAAGGCCGCTTGATTTGCGGTGGACGGCGCGTTGAATCCGCTGATCTTGCGGACGTACTGGAGTGCCGCTGCCCGGATCTCTTCATCGGTCGCCGGCGGTTCAAAGTTGTGGAGGGTCCTGATGTTCCGACACACTTCACTCACCGCCCACTCTGATTTCGCTGTTCTTCCTCCGTCCGTTGGTGGCCACCTCGTGGAATGGCCTGTGGGGAATCAGCTACCGGACCTGGAACCAGATGACCGTGATGCCCGTCCTGCTCCCGGCCCTTGGTATGATCGCCCTGCTGCGCTCCCGCACCATCCGGTCTACGATGACCGCCTAGGTGGGCCTGGGTACGATTATCGTGGGGCTGGCACTCCGGCTGTCCGGCACCGTGGTCGAGTTCGTCATTGGCGGAGGGCTGCAGAACGGCCCGCGGGAACTGGCTCAGATCGGCTGGGGGATCTCCAGTTGGCGGTCGGGAGCGACGACGGGCTTCTGGCGCTTTATACCCCTGGTCATGCCGGCCTTGATCCTGCTGGCCGTCCGAGCACGGGTATCTGGCTGGGGAGAGTGCTGCAGGCTGCCTATGATCTGGGCTGGGTCCTGTCCGGCTATGCCCTGCTCTGCTCGTACCGTTCGATAAACTGCTCGACGGGCTCCTGAGCCACCACTTCGCCAATCAGGTTGAGCGGCAGGTCCTCCAGCCGCTTGAAGCGGACACAGGACTTCCCCATGTCCAGCTTCTTGCCTCGCCGGGCGTACTCAGCCCGGAACCACTGCTCCCGCTCCACATGCCCGTAAACCGCCATGAGGTAGAGCGACATGTAGTTCTTCTGAGAGGCCAGGGCTACATACCCGAGGGGCTGCTTATTGTAGGTCTTCGGGTAACGACTGAGAGGAATGTAGTAGCCGATCATGCCGTACTGCATCCCCTCTTCATACCCTTCGGGCAGGTTGTCGCGAATCACAGCCCGGACCGTCTCCAGTGCCACCCGCCGCTCCTCGGGCAGCGACTCCAGATAGGCCGCCACCGTCTGGGCCTGACTCTGCATCTGCATCGGCTCCTTTCGCACAGCAGCGGGAGGGCAAAACATTTCCGATAGGGCACCGCTACAGCCAGGCGATCGCTTGAAGAAAACGCCTGACTCGCTTCGAGCGCTCCAGGCGATACCCCACCAGGAGCTTGTCCCGTAGTGCGGGATTGGCCATGACTCCCCTCAGTACAGCCCGTAGGGCACTCTGTTCACGGAGGAGGGCAAGGATCGCCTCCTCCACTGCAGGGTGGCCACCGGTCTCGAAGTAGAGCCTGAGCGCCCGCCGCAGGTCGGCAGCCACGATCCGACGCTCCTTGGGGAGACCTCTCTCGTTTAGTTTCAGCATGGTAATGGTATAATCCGCCCGGATGAACGCATCGGACCCTTCATCCAGGTGGGGTGCCGGCGAAATAAACCTCGTGTTGGGGTCGAAATAAAGCAACTCGGCCGGGTCCTCGTTCAGAGGGTTAATGATCTTTGGTTGTCCATTCTGAAAGAGGGGCGGCTGTCCCTTATAGCGGTTGCAGTTCCAACAGGACCCGCCGAAGTTGGTCCAGTCGAAGGCCCTGTCCGGGAACTGCATTTTCGGATAGTAGTGGTCGATCGTCTCACACTCGCTGCGCTCGCGGTAGATACAGCGGCGGAGGCTCTGGTACCTGACCCAGCGATTGACCCGCCCGCGCAGCTCGGTGCGGCTGAAGGCGGTCCAGGTGGTACCGATCCGCTGGTCAAAAGGGAGAACGCCGTCCAGGCGCCGCTGCCAGACCTGAAGCTCGGCCTGATCGCTGTGCCGTAGCGGGCGCCTGCGGAGTCTAATCAAGCTCCTTCTCCGCCTCGCGGAGCAGCAGGTCAACCTCGGAATGGGTCTCGTAAACGTTGCCCTCCGCCGGAATGGCTCCCTTCAGGCCAAGGCGAAGCTGGCTAAGCCGCTGCTGGTCCTGAGCCTTCAGTTGGTTCCGTTCCTCCCGGGCGGTGAGCCGGACGTACTCGCGCAGGAGCGCATCGATCTCCGGGTCCCGGGTGGTCTGGAGGCCGAAGGCGGGGCTGAGCAGGATCTCCTCCACGGGCCAGGCGCGGCGACTCTGCCTGCACCGACTCGCCCTCCCAGCGCAGGACTGAGAGGCCTCCCTCCATGGCGCTCCGGGCGACAAACGGGCTATGGGTCGTGACGATGAACTGGATGCGGGGGAAGATCCGCTGCAGCGCCTTGCCAATGCCGGCCTGCCACTTGGGTTGCAGGTGCAGGTCGACCTCGTCGATGAGAACGATGCCAGCAATGTCCACCTTAACCGTTCCGTCGCCTCGCAACCGGAAGAGATCTCCCACCGTTCTCTTCCCGGGGGCCTGCTCGAGCACGTGCCACAGGAGACCGCCCGCCAGGGCAAAGACCGATCGGAGCCCTCACTGACGGCGGAGAGCCCAATCTCCTGTCCGCCCGGCGTGTTCAAAGTGACCCCATCTGAGTCGACTCCCTTGACCCGGAAAGGTGGGTCGTTGGGCAGGAGCGCATCCACCACCTTCAGAAAGGTATAGCGCAGTCCCTGATTGATCACGCGGTCCTGTTCACTCTGGGCCGGATCCTTGGCCGCGTAGTCGAACGCCCGAATAACCGACTGCATGTCGGGGACGGGGTGCGCACTGTCAAACAGGTTGGCAAGGGCATCCACCACGGTTGCGTCCCGGAGCCGCACAGGGGAATGGCCCGCAACCATATTCCGCAGGGCCCCGTACCCCGCGACCAGGAAGTCCTCCGGCAACTCCTCGCTCCGAATCCGCTGCTTGCGCTGAAAGGCGTCTGTCTCGTCCAGGAGACCGGACTGATTACGAATGGTGTAACTGGTCCGTCACGCCCATCGGGCAGCGCGAAAGTCGCCTCACACTCGGCCCGCTCCCCCCATTGACTGACCCAGGAGGCCGGGCGGCGCAGCAGCCCGCCAGGCCCTGCCAGAGAGAGGGCGATCGCCTGGAGCAGCGTGGTCTTGCCCGTCCCGTTGTCCCCCAGCACCACGCACCAGTTCCCGTCCTCCCGCAGGTCCGGAAAGCGGAGCGTCGTCTCCTCAAAGCAGAGGATATTGCGCAGGGTTAACTCCTCCAGGTACATCAGGAACCACCTCAATGCCAGTTTCCGAAAACACCGACCATTGCCCTCAGCTTACCACAGCAGGGAGAACGAGGAAAGGGCGCAAAACGGGCGCCGCGATCTGCGGCGCCCGCTCCTTTGACACCTATACCTTCACGTGCTGCTTGATCCGCTCGAGCGCCTCCTGGAGCCGCTCCTCCTTCAGGCAGAGAGCGACCCGAATATAGCCCTCGCCATACTCGCCGTAAGCGCCACCCGGGGTGACGACCACGCCCGCCTCCTCCAGCAGGAGGGTGGCGAAGGAGGCCGAGGTATGCCCCTCGGGGACCGGCACCCAGAGGTAGAAGGAGCCCTTCATGGGCTCGGCCTTCAGGCCGATCGCCCGCAGGCCGGCCACGGCCAGGTCCCGCCGCCGCAGGTAGGTGGCGTTCATGTCGGCGATGAACGCATCCGCCGCGGGGTTGGTGAGCGCCTCGATCGCCGCCTCCTGGACGGCGGTGAACTGGCCGGAGTCGGTGTTCGTCTTGATGATCCCCAGGGCCCCGATCGCATCGGGATTGCCCACGACAAAGGCGATACGCCATCCGGTCATGTTGAAGGGCTTGGAGAGGGACCAGAACTCCACAGCGACATCCTTGGCGCCATCCACATCGAAGATGGATGGGGCGCTGTAGCCGTCGTAGGTCATCTCGGAGTAGGCGTTGTCCGAGACGAGGAGAATGTCGTACTTCCGGCAGAAGGCGACGGCCTCCTCATAGAACTCCAAGGTGGTCACGGCGCCGGTGGGGTTGTTGGGGTAGTTGAGGAACATCAGCTTCGCCTTGGCGGCAACATCCTCCGGGATCACCTTCAGGTCGGGGAGGAAGCCGTTCTCCGCCTTCAGCGGCATCATGTAGGGCTGTCCGCCGGCCAGCAGGGTGTGGGTCTTGTAGACCGGGTAGGCGGGATCGGGCACCAGGGCGATATCTCCCGCATCGATATAGGCCCAGATGATATGGGCCAGGCCCTCCTTCGAGCCGATCAGAGCGAGCGCCTCCGACTTCGGGTCAAAGCTGTGACCGAACCGCTTCTGATAGAAGGAGCAGGCTGCCTGGCGGAAGGCGAGGGAGCCGTCGTAATCCGGGTACTGGTGGTAGACCGGCTTCTCGATCGCCTTGTGCATGGCGTCAATCACGAACTGGGGGGTGGGCAGGTCCGGGTCGCCGATGCCCAGGGAGATCACGTCGACACCCCGGGCGATCACCTCCCGCTTCTTCTTGTCAATCTCGGCGAACAGATAGGGCGGAACGGTGGCGATCCGCTGTGCACGCTTCGGCATATCAGCACTTCCTCTCGACAATCTAGTAACTCTTCAGGAAGGCCCCGTCGCAGACATAGGTCGCCGGGCCGGTCTTAAAGACATGGTTGGTCGCTTCATCCCACTCGATGGTAAGGTCGCCGCCGGGCAGGTGGATCAGGGCGGAGCGCCCGGTCCTACCGGTCAGGTGGCTGGCGACCAGCACGGCCGAGGCCCCCGTGCCGCACGCCAGGGTAATCCCCGAGCCCCGCTCCCAGGTGCGCATCTTGAGCTCGGTCTCGCCGATCACCTGAACGAAGTGGGCGTTGATGCGGCGGGGGAAGGACGGGTGATGCTCAATCTTCGGCCCGATAGACTCGAGATCGACCGCATCCACATCATCTACATAGATCATGACGTGCGGGTTGCCCATGGAGACGCAGGTGATCTGGTACGTGCGGCCATCGACTGTGAAGTCTTCGTTGATCACCTGCTCGCCGGCTTCCCCCACCATCGGGATCTCGCCACGGCGCAGGCGGGGTTCGCCCATGTCAACCCGGACGCCGGTCACCTCGCCGGACTGATCCAATTGTAACTGCGGGATGATCGTCCCTGCGAGGGTCTGCACCTTGAGGGTCGTCTTGCTGGTCAGCCCCCGGTCGTAGCAGTACCGGGCGAAGCAACGGATCCCGTTGCCGCACATCTCCCCCTCGGAGCCGTCGGCGTTGAACATGCGGAAGCGGAAGTCGTGCCCATCCGCTGTTGGCGGGAGGATCACGATCAGCCCATCGGACCCTACGCCGAAGTGGCGCTCGCTTACCGCGACCGCCAGCGCGGACAACCGCTCCTCTGGGACCTGTTCGGCGAAGTTGTTCAGATAGACGTAGTCGTTGCCCAGGCCCTCCATTTTCGTAAACCGAACCACTGCGAACCCACCCCCGCCTTCCGTGCACCATTGGATAACAATCTGCTTCCTATTGTAGCCACCGGCCGGACAGGTTTCAAACCGCCAATTGGAGCCGTCCAAACCCCCGCAAACCGGGTTCTCTGGCCCACGGCTCCGGAAGGCGTCGATAAACAGTTCGGCCCTTGCCTGGTCCCAGGTCTCCAGGCGAAGCATCTGGCGCCAGGCGGTCAGGACGACCTCCTCCGGCTGCTCTCGGGGGGGTGCCACGACTCCGTCCCAGTCGCCCCGGTACTTCTCGGTATAACCCTTCAGGCTTTCCAGAACGCCAGCCGGAGTCTTCTCCGGATCGTAGTATATGACGACATAGCCGTGCTCCAACCCGTGGACCACTTCTCCATCGGGCTGCGGTTCTGTGTAGAATCCCGGCGCCGTAGCAGTCGCATAATGTCTTCCGCTGGTCGGCGGGTCTGTCTTGTACGAGAGCACAGTACCGGTGGCCACGTGTTCCCGGCCCATAAGTTTCTTCAGTAATCTGATTGGATCACAGTACTATAACAGCAAAAAGGAGCCGAGGGCGTTGACTCCCTCGGCTCTCGCTCCTACCGGCCCACGCCAGGTGCTCCGGCGGCGGGGCCTCCCGTACCCGTGGTTCCCGGGGTACCCGGAGTGGCACCGCCCGCGCCGGGCAGGGCGCCAGGCGGCGTCCCGTCCGGGGCGACGGGTGTGATCGGGGTGGCTGGTGCCGGGGTAGCGGGGGGAGCGGCACCGGCGGGGCCCCGATTCGCGTTCCGCCCGCCACCGGCCGAGGTCGCGGCCTGCACCAGGCGGGAGAGATCGGTCATGAACTCGGTCACCGGCCGGCCCTCCCGGATCGCATCGGTGATCTCTGCCAGGCGCGCCCGGTCGGCGGCGCTGTTGACGACCCGGACGTCGGCCACCTTGTCACAGGCCATTTTGATCCGCTCGATGGCGTCGGCGTCACCGGTGGCGTTAGCCCCGCCAGTCATGCCGGCTGTGCCCGCTCCGCCCGTGGCGGCGCCACCAGGGGCTCCAGCTCCCGGCGTGGTGGCGGCGTTTGTCCGGGTGCCCATTACCCCGCCTGGTGCACCGGCGGCCGCGTTGTTACCCGGGCCAGCCGGTGCGGTCGCGATCGGGTTGGGCGGGGCGGCAGTACCAGCGGCTGGAGTGCCAGGGGCAGCGATGCCGGTGGCGGGTGTCCCCTTGGTACCCACCCCGACGTTGTTGGCGGTGGCGGTGCCAGGGGCCCCCACATTAGTGTTGGTGGGCATCTGATCCATGGTGGGCAGGGCGACCAGCGCCACGTTGCCGATCAGGAGACCGTTGGCGGTGATCTCACCGCCGCCTCCATTCCCCCCGAAGAGACCGGCCCTGTTCCCCCCGACACCGGTACGGTTCGCCCCGATGCCGGTACGGTCCGCCCCGATGCCGGTACGGTTCGCCCCGATGCCGGTACGGTTCGCCCCGACGCCGGTACGGTTCGCCCCGACGCCGTTATCGGGCAGCCGGTCCCCGCCGGGCAGATCGAAGGCTCCGCCCGGGGCCACCGTGTTACCGAGGGCGGCGGCGCAGGCATCGGCGTCGCCGGTGGTAGTGCTGACGTTGTTCCCCATCAGGTTGGACTGGTTCAGGTTCCGGTCCGGAGTCCGGTTGGGGCCGGCAGCGCAGCCGGCCATCAGGAGTGCGCTGGCCGCAGTGAGGCTGATCCACTTGAGGGACATGCGCATCATGGCGAGGTCTCCCTTCCGTAGAAGAATAGACGGTGCGAGTTCCCCCGCACCGTCACGAGCGCAACCCTACGGATAGGTTGACCGGATTCGGTTGACGCTATGCTTCCTCCTGTGCGGACCGGCTGAAGCGCATCGGACGGCCAAAGAGCAGCACGCGGCGCACGGCGACGGCGATCTCGCCGAGGCTGGCCAGGCCCATGACGACCAGCCACTGGCTCAGATTGAGCGGTGCCGTATTGAAGACCGTGGCCATGGGCGTCCAGTATATGGCGAGCAGGAGGGCGGTGAGCGATGAGCCGACCGCCCCCACCAGCCACGGATTCGAAAACAGCGGGGTCTCAAAGATCGAACGGCGCTCCGAGCGGCAGTCAAAGACGTGGATCAACTGAGCGCAGACCAGGGCGGCGAGGGCCATGGTTCGAGCCGGGCCAAGGACCAGTGGGTCGGCCATCGGGCTGAGACCAGGCGTGCCCTCGGTCGTGACAAGGCCGATCAGAAAGGCGGTCAGCGTACCAAGTCCAATTAAGGTGCCCCGACCGAGGATCTTGATGCCGAGCCGGCGGGCGAAGACGCCCTCATCGGACCGGCGGGGTGGCCGGTTCATGACGTCCGGATCGAGCGGATCAACGCCGAGCGCCATGGCGGGCAGGCCGTCGGTCACGAGGTTGACAAAGAGGATCTGAATCGGCAGCAGGGGCAGCGGCAGCCGCATGACAGCGGCGAAGAACATGGTCAGCACCTCGCCGGTGTTGCAGGAGAGCAGGTAACGGATAAATTTGCGGATGTTGTCATAGATTCCCCGCCCCTCCTCCACCGCCGCCACGATGGTGGCGTAGTTGTCGTCGGCGAGGATCATGGCCGATGCCTCCTTGGTCACATCGGTGCCCGTCTGCCCCATGGTGACGCCGATGTCGGCCTCCTTGACCGCCGGCGCATCGTTCACGCCGTCGCCGGTCATGGCGACGACCTCGCCGAGCGACTTGAATGCCCGCACAATCTGGAGCTTGTGCTGCGGCGAGACCCGGGCGAAGACCTGGCAGCGCTGGACCGCCTCGGTCAGCTCCGCCTGGCTCATGGCGTCGAGCTCGTGGCCGGTAATCGCCGCGGAAGCATCATCCACAATCGAAAGCTCCCGGGCAACGGCCAGGGCCGTGGCGGGATGATCGCCTGTGATCATGACGGTCCGAATGCCGGCCCGATTGGCGGCCTGGACCGCCTTCTTCACCTCGGGTCGGGGTGGGTCGATCATACCGAAGAGACCGACGAAGACCAGATCGCGCTCCAGATGGGCGGCGGCCTGATCGGTTGTCAGATCGCCGAGGTCACCCGCGTCGATCTGTTTGGCAAGGGACCGGTAGGCGACCGCCAGCACACGCAGCGCCTGATCGGCCATCTGCTCGTTCTCGCGCAGGATCGCCTGGCGCAGCTCATCGGTCATGGCGACGATTTTGCCGTCGATCAGGATCTTTGTGGCAAGATCGAGGATCGTATCGGGGGCGCCCTTGACATGGAGCGCCTCGTCGCCGCTCTCCTCACGCACCAGAACGGTCATGCGCCGGCGCTCGGACTCGAACGGGATCTCCCAGAGCCGGTGGTAGTGCTGCGCGAAGAGAGCGGGCCGGTAACCGCCCTTCTGGGCCGCCACGATCAGCGCCCCCTCGGTCGGATCGCCCTGGACGGAGTAGCTCCCCTTCGTCCCCTTCTTGGCCTGGCCCCGTCTTGATCCCGTGCTCTGGACCAGGGTGGCGTTGGAGCAGAGGGCCGCCGACTTGAGCGCCTGGGCGAGGCTGGGCTCCTCCAGGGCGCTGACCGGGGTCTCGTCACGCAGGAACTCGCCGCTGGGGCGGTAGCCATCCCCCGTGATCTCGTAGCGGTAGCCGCCTGCCCATGCGGCGCGGACCATCATCTCGTTCTTGGTCAGGGTCCCGGTCTTATCCGAGCAGATCACGGTGGCGCAACCCAGGGTCTCCACCGCCTGGAGCCGCCGGACGATCGCGTTCCGCTTGATCATCCGCTGGACGCCGAGAGCCAGGGCGACGGTGACGATAGCGGGAAGCCCCTCCGGAATCGCCGCCACGGCGAGGGAGACGCCGGCCAGGAAGAGTTGGGTGATCTCCGCCTTCGTCAGGTTCTCGGCGCGGAGCAGCCCGGCGGCGACCACGATCGCGCAGATGATCAGGCAGGCGATCACCAGCCACTTGCCGAGCTGCTCCAGCCGGCGCTGCAGCGGGGTCTCCTCCTGCTCCACACCCTGCATGAGATCGGCGATCCTGCCCATCTCGGTCTGCATGCCCGTGGCAGCCACCACGGCCATGGCCCGGCCTCGGGTGGCGGTGGTCCCCATGTAGAGCATGTTCCGCCGGTCGCCCAGGGCGGCATCTTCCGCGCCCTGCCACTGCGCCATCTTCCGGACAGGCAGTGACTCGCCGGTCAGGGCCGACTCCTCGGCCTCGAGTCCCATCGCCTCGAGAATACGGGCATCTGCCGGAATCCGGTCGCCGGCCTCCACCAGCAGGATATCGCCGGGAACCAGGTCGCGGGCGGCCACGGCCATCTCCTGCTCCTCGCGCCGGACCCGGGCGGTGGGCGCCGCCAGCTCCTTCAGGGCCTCCAGCGACCGCTCCGCCCGGTACTCCTGGACAAAACCGAGCACCGCATTGATCACCACGATCACCACGATCGTGATCGCATCGGCGGTCTCACCCATGCCATAGGAGATCCCCGTGGCCACGAGCAGGACGATCACCATGAAGTCCCGAAACTGGGCGAGGAGCATCCGCCACCAGGGCGCCCTGGGGGCGGCGGCCAGCAGGTTGGGGCCAACCTCCTCCAGCCGCTTCCGGCACTCGTTCGACGTCAGGCCGGTCGCTGGGTCGGTGGCAAGGGCGGAGAGGACCTCCTCTGGGTCCATCTGGTGCCACGGTTGTGCCATGCGTCTTCACCTCGGCACCTACTTTACTCGGCGCCGGGGACGAGTAGACCGCTAGCGCAGCTCGGACAGGCCGGGGAGCCAGGTGACCAGGGCCAGCACGGCGAGCAGGAGCAGGTTGGCGATCGTCCCGCGGAAGGCCGGTGCCCAGTCCAGGGCGATCAACAGCGTGGATAGGCCGATCGTGGCCAGCATAACTGGGCGCCACCAGGCCTGGTGGAAGAGCAGCCCCGCAGCGGCCAGCAGGAAGCCGACGGCAGCGATCAGCCAGAGCACCCCGAAGAGCCGCATGCCCGTGCGCCCCAAATCCCACTGTCCGCCAAGGACGGTGGTCTTGTAGGGCAGCTCCGCCACGGTGCCGAGGGGCCAGTAGGCGACGAGGCCCATGAGGTGGATCAACCCATGCAGCACGGTCACGATCAGGGTTCCATAGAGCAGCGCTTTCATAACGAGTACCTCCCTGAGAATCTTATAGCCGACAGTGGCGGAAGAGCCAGATGGCGAAGGCAAGGCCGCCCAGGCCAATGAAGGCGTACCCGATGTTCAGACCGATCGAGTCCGGGGTGCCGCCCACCAGGTAGGTGTACAGGTTGGCCGCGACCAGGGCCAGCCCCATGGTCGCCGCCTTGATCAGCATCATCCCGCTGAGCAGGTAACCCCAGGGGCGCCGCTGCCAGAGCCAGACCCCCGCCAGAATGGTGAGCGGTGCAATCACACCCAGGTCCATGGCGTAGACGAAGAAGGTCGAACCCCCGGAGAGCTCCATGGCGAGTGGCAGCGTTCCATCGGTGATGAAGGGGATGATCTGACCGATCTCGACGAGGGCGAGCATCAGCCCGATGCTGATCAGGAAGACCGCCACAGCCCGCCGCGGGGTGCCCGGGCCGAACCGGACCGGCAGGGAGGCCAGGTCCAGGCTGTTGACGACCGCCACCATGGCGGCCGCCGAAAGGGCGAAGAGGGCCACGTAGATCAGGAAGAACTCGTTGAAGATGAAGGCGAACGAGCCTCCCACGTAGGTGTAGAAGATGTAGCCCAGGATGCCCGTCAGGACCAGGGCGGCCCGGTGCGACCCCCGCCAGAAGGGGATCAGCGTCACCGCCAGGGCTGGCAGGGCGACCACCAGGGTGTAGAGATCCTGCCCGCGAATGGCGTTCAGGGTCCATTCGTTGCCCCGCAGAAGGCCGGGCAGGAAGAGGTCGCCCAGGCAGGCGATCAGAGCCAGGAACAGGACAATTACGGAGAGAACGGTCGCCGTCGTAGGGCGACGAGCCTGCAAGGTCATGTTGCGGTCACTCCTTCAACTAAAGGTCCAACGTCTCGCGGTAGCCCCAGCCACGGGCTTCATCGACCCGCTCGATCCGCTTGGGCCTGATCCGCAGGAGTTGGTATAGATCCTCGGGGGCGATCTGACCGATACTCCGGGGCAGGAGGCCATCCCAATCCGGGTCGGTCACGAGGCTGGCCGGCCCGCGAACCAGGAGCCACCGCAGGGCTGCGCCCCCCTCTTCGACCTGGACCAGCAGCGCCTGATCCGCCTCGGTCAGCAGATCACCGACGCCGCTCCAGGTCGGAACCAGACACTCGACCACGCGATCCCGAACCCGGAAGCGCACGGGCAGGGCATATCCGGCCAGACTCAACACGGCCACCCCGGCACTCAGGCCGGCCAACGGCTCCACACTCTCCATGCCCATACCTCCTTCACTGATCCCGATCCTACCAGGGCAGAAGGGGGGCGCGCTTCCCCCGAAGGAGGGAGATGGGCGGGGGATATCCTCTCTCCCCCCTTCGAGGGACGCCGGGCGCACCGCAACACCGCCAACCTGATCGGGGAGCATGGGGAAACCGTGGTGCTGTGGCGAGGTGACAATCCGGCAGCCCGGCTCGATGGCCTGCTGGAGGAGGTGACCGCATGGTAGCGCCGATGCGAATGCTCCTGCTGATCGGCAGCCCCCGCAAGAAGGGGACGAGCTACAGCTTCGCCCGTACCCTGGAGGCGCTGGCCGAGGAGGCCGGATGGCAGACCGAGACAGCCCAGATCTACGCCTGCTTCGATGGCCGGCAGAGCCTGGCGTCCCTCCGGGTGCGGATGGCTGAGGCCGATCTGATCGGGCTGGTCTCCCCGCTATACTTCGATACGATACCGGGCACCAAGGCCTGGCTCTTCGAGCAGATCCACCGGGAGGGCTGGACGGAGTATGGCCATGGAGTGGCTGGGCGGACTGGGCTACGGCTTCGGAGTGATGATCGATGGAGCCCCGTTGGAGCGGTTTGGTCGGCAGGGGCGGCGGATCATGGGGGCCCTGTCGATGGCGCTCGGGGAGTGGATCGCCGGGCGGCCGGTCCCGGCTGAGGCGCAGGAGCGGCTCATGGTCCGGATCCCGCGGCTGCTCTACCGGCCCCTTGCGCTGATCATGAACCTGCGGATCTGGCTGAGGGGGAGCCGCCTGGGGGTTGATCCGGCCGCCAAGGCCTACGCCACCACGAAATAGCAGGGGAGGCTGCACCAGGGTGCAGCCTCCTCCCTTACCACCGAGCTTCGATGCCGATTTGAATGCCTACTCTGACCTCTCCCCTCTCGGGAGCCAGTGGCTGGACGGAATGAGCGTTGAACAGGGCCCCGGAATGAGCCTTTCCGACTCGGTTCATGAAGTCCACCGACAGACGGGCGGCACTCAGTTTCTCGACAAAGTCAGTGAGGTCTGGATCGGTGATCGCCACCGTAGATTCTGGCCTGCGGAGCGATTCCACATCCTTCGTTGCGAGCTTCTGAAGAATGCCCGTCCACGCTTTATCCATTTCTTCGCTGATTATCATGCAGACTTTTTCGTAGCCATCCGGCATAAGGATCACTCCAGTGTTCTGGCTCAACGGCTGGCCGTCGGCTCTCCTAGCATGCCCTACTGCCCGCCACGCTAGACGGCTCGGATTCGCAGTGGGCTCGCCCCTGGCGCCTCTGTGCCTAGTCCTAGAACCCCAGTTCCCGGCCACGCATGGCCGCCTGGGTGCGGGAGGTGACATCGAGCTTGCGCAGGATGTGCGCCACGTGGCTCTTTACCGTCTCCTCGGTGATGTAGAGCGTCTCGCCGATCTGCCGGTTGGTCCGGCCGGCAACGATCAGCCTGAGCACGTCCTGCTCCCGCTGGGTGAGCGGGTCGAACGGCTCGCGTGCGCCCACTACACTGGGGGGCGCCTCGGGCACGGACGCTGCCTCGGGGAGGTGGAAGAGGGCGAGCAGCCGATTGACACCGGCCAGCCCCCGCCCCGCCGCCAGCCGGAGCACCGGCAGGCCGGCGGGGCCATCGATCAGGGCGAAGCCGGGGCGGCTGGCAGCGAGCCAGCCCGCCAGGACCGGCTCGGCCAGTGCGAGGGCCTG
Source organism: Symbiobacteriaceae bacterium (assembly GCA_041690255.1). Lineage (GTDB taxonomy): Bacteria > Bacillota > Sulfobacillia > Symbiobacteriales > Symbiobacteriaceae > JAWLHU01. Next base: position 338,474 of record JAWLHU010000005.1, on the reverse strand, counting down.
GTCCGGCTGCCCCTGCTCCAGCCGCAGCCGGGCCATGAGCAGGCGGGCGCTCCCGCTGACGTGGGCGATCGGCAGTCGCTCCTCCAGGCCGATCGCCTCAGCGAGGGCGTCGGCCGCCTCTGCGGGACGCTGCTCCAGCAGGGCAAGCAGCCCGGTCAGGTGCAGGACCAGGTACTGCGTTAACGGCATGCCGACCGGCAGGGCTGCCAGCCGCTGAGCGATCGCCTGCGCCTCAGCCCGGCGCCCCAGCAGGGCCATCGCTCGGGCAGCGGCGTGCAGGTGGAACATCCACTTGCTCGCGCCGGCGCCATCCAGCCGCCGGACCAGGCGCTCCGCCGCCTGCTCCGCACCCTCCCGGTCGCCCCGGGCCAGGTGGAGCAGGTTGAGCTGCACGGCCACATCCACGCCGATGTACGGATGCCCGCCCAGGCTCTGCCGAAGCGCTTCGACCGACTCCGCCCGAGGCAGGGCAGCATCGATCTGCCCTCGCCAGAGCAGGGGCCAGACCGAGAGCTCATCGGCACCCATGCGCCAGGCGGTCTCGGGCAGGGATCGCGCAGCCGCCCCGGCACAGTACCGCTCCACCAGCTCCAGGCAGCCGGGCACGGCCAACAGGGGGGCGCTCAGGTAGGTGGTGCCGATCAGATCGGCGACCCGGTTCCCCGTCTGATGGATGATGCCCAGCCCATCGGCGATGTCGGCTCGGATCCCCTCCCAGTCGCTCTCCGCCAGCCGGAGCCAGGCACTGGCCAGCCGCGGTGCGACCTGGCTCATGGGGTTGAGCGGGAGTGCGAGAATCCGCTCCACGTAGCCGGCCGCGCTGGTACGATCATCCACCGCGTAGCTGACGGTGATCAGGGAGATCAGCGCCTCGCACTCCCCCTCCCGGTCCCCGCCGGCCACGGCACGCTCCAGCGCCTGCCGCAGCAGAGCCCCGGCCGCGACGAAGTCACCCCGGTGGATCTCACAGCGCCCGAGCAGGGCAGAGAGCCGGGGGAAGTCGGCCCGAACCGTATCGGGGATGGTGCTGTGCCAGGTGCGCAGGCTCTCGGTCATACCGCGGTGGAGCATCTCGGGGCCGACCTGGATCATGAGGGCTGCCGCCTCGGCCCAGAGCCCGGCGGTCAGGTAATGGCCGATCGCCCGTCCGGTGGTTGTCTGGGCGCGGGCCGCCCGGCGGTGCAGCTCTGGGATCTCACCGGACCGCTCCCGCTCCAGCTGACGGGTCAGCAGCCGGGCGAAGAGGGCGTGGTGCCGGTAGACCGGCTCGTCAGCACCCCCATTCTCGTTCGATGTGCTCAGCGCGGCAATGGTCAGGTTCTGCCGATAGAGCGCCTCCAGCAGGTCGGCGGCGTCCTGTCGCCCGGTGACCGCCTGGCAGAGGCTGGGAGTCATCTCCGGGAGGATCGCCGTCTGCATGAGGAAGAGGCGCAGGTCGGGCTCCAGATCCCGCAGGACCTCCTCGGCGAGGAACTCGAAGGCGTATCGCTCCGTGTGGCTGAGGGCGGCCATGAACTGGCTGCGGTCGTGGCCAAGGCGGCCCAGCGGGCCGGCAAGGAGGCAGAGGCCGGCGGGCCAGCCCTCCGTCCGCTCCTGCAGGACGGCGACCTCCTCCGTTGTCAGGCGCAGATCAAGCGTCCCGTTCAGGAGGGCCTGCGCCTCCTCGGGGCGGAAGCCCAGGTCCGGGCGGCGCAGCTCCCCCAACTGCCGGCGGGCGGCCAGGCGGGCCAGGCGGAGGGGCGGATCGGAACGCGTGCCCACAGCGAGGCGCAACTGCGGCGGCTGGTGATCCAGCAGGTACTCCAGGGCGATGTAGACGGCCGGTTCTGTCACGAAGTGCAGGTCGTCCAGTACGAGGATCACCGGATCGGGCAGATGGGTCAGGATGTCGCCGATCAGGGCGGCCACGCCCCGCTTGAGGGCCGTGGCCTCGACCGCCCCGCCGGTCAGCCACGGCCAGGCCGACTGGCCGCACGCGGGGTGAAGCCGCTGCAGGGCACTGGCCAGCAGGCCCAGGAAGCGGCTGGGGTCGTTCTCTTCGGCGTCCAGGGTGACCCAGGCCAGGGGCCGGTCCGGCAGGAGGCGAGGAAGGGTGGCAAGCAGGGTGGTCTTGCCGTACCCGGCCGGTGCCGAGAGAAGGGTCAGGGGGAGTTCGCTCACGGAGCGAGCCAGCGCCTCCTCCAGATGGGGCCGGGGGATGGTATCGCTGCGGAGCAGAGGTGGCTGGAGTTTGGTGGCGACGAACCATGCGGCGTTGATGGGGTTCGAGGACAGGGGGACCACCACCTACCGGGCGTTGTGTTGGTGAAGCGGTTCGCCCCGTGCCCTTGGCATTCCTGCCACCGGGGCACCGGATCGCAAGCCGCCACAGGGTAAAGCTTCTTCACAGCCTCTGCGCCCAGCGCTATGCCCGGGCCGCCTGCATGCCTCCCTGCAGCTGGGCCGCGTCGAGCAGGATCACCATCGAGCGGGTCAGGCGGACCGCACCCCGCCGCTGCAGGTCGGAGAGGACCCTGCTGACCGTCTCGCGAGCCATGCCGGCCAGGCTCGCAATCTCCTGATGGGTCATGGGGATGACCCGCTCGCCTGACTCATCCAGCCGCGCCTTGCGCATCAGCACCGAGACGACCCGCTCCTGGGCGGAGCGGTTCTGCATGGAGTGGACATGCTCCAGGAGCCAGCGGACACCATCGCCCAGTTGGCGCATGACCAGCAGCGCCAGCTCCGGATGGCGCATCACCATGCTGTCGTAATCGTGAATAGCCAGCGTCCAGGCCGTTGTATCCTCCACCGCTCTGGCCGCGGCGACATACGGCTTGCGATCGAGCAGAGCAACGAGGCCGACCGCCTCGCCGGGCCCCACGATCTGCAGGATCTGCTCCTGCCCGTCCTCGCTGGTCTTGAACCACTTCGCCCGCCCGGTCTCCAGGAACCAGACGGCGTGCGGCTCCTCCCCCTGGTAGAACAGATGTGATCCCTTCCGATAGGTCCGGAGGCTCATGACGCTGACCAGGTCGGTCACGGCCTCGCGCGGCAGGGCCGCAAAGGCGGCCAGGCCCGGCGTGCGCAGGTAGCGGTTCATGGCGATCTCCTCCCGTCCGTCTGTATCATCAGTTCTACACACTTCCTGCACAGATTCTTCACATTGATTTTCGTCCAGACCGCTGCAAAAACCTATCGGATCAAGGATGCATTTGTACGGGTAGTCCTTTTGTCTATGCATCTATCCTACTAAGTCGATAATATCGGTTTCACGTGGCGGCGAGTCTGTGAGAAAAGACGGAGGGACTCGCACCTTTGCGCGAGTCCCTCCGCTCCTGTGGAGATCCGTTCTTCACTTTGCCCACTTTGCCCGAGGGGTATTCACACCGGCTGGTCAGAAATGCGTCTCCCAACTTGGGTAATTCCTGTATTTCACGTCAGGAACAAGGTGTTTTGATCCCTTCCGCAGTACACGTATATACCGCTGAACCGTGCAAGGTTCATCGGTATTTATACGAAATGGAAGTGATCCGCGTGAAGAGACTGATCGCCGCTGCAGCCATCGTATTCAGCCTGGTTGGGACCAGCACCGCGCATGCCTCGACCATCCGAACTGTGCGCCCCGGTGACGTCCTCTGGCGCATCGGTAGCGAGCAGAACATGCCCTATGAGGTCATCCGCCGGACGAACGGGTTGGCATCGGACTCGATTTACGTCGGACAGCACCTGCGCATTCCGGAGCGGTACGTGGTCAAGAGTGGCGATACCCTGTGGCAGATTTCGCAGCGCTACGGGGTCGCCCTGGGCACTGTTCAGTCGGTAAACAATGAGTGGGACTCCATCCTCCATATTGGTCAGGTGCTCTACCTGCCCACGCCCCTCGCGAACATGTACTGGTTGGGTTCGGCCGACCTGGACCTGTTCGAGCGCCTGGTGACCGCGGAGTCTGTGGGAGAGCCCTACGAGGGGCAGGTGGCGGTCGCTGCTGTCGTCCTGAACCGCGTCAAGTCGCCGGACTTCCCGAACACGGTGCGCAGCGTGATCCTGCAGCACTACGGCAGGATTCCCGCCTTCTCTCCGGTCCAGGACGGACAGATCAACCAGCCGTCGACCGCCTCGGCCAGAGAGGCAGTTCAGGCGGCGCTGAAGGGGTACGACCACTCCTGGGGTGCCCTGTTCTTCTACAACCCGGACCGGACCGCACCGGACAACTGGATTCGCTCGCGCCCCCTGACCCGGCGGATCGGTGACCACGTCTTCGCCCGGTAGTCCAGCCTTCAGGTTAGGCCTTTCTGCTCAAGGAGATCAGGTCACAGGGTGCGAATCCCCCCATCAGCAAAAATGAACCGGAGTGAAGCCGATGGACCTGGATCGTCACTACCTGGAGATGGCGTTAGATGAGGCAGAGGTTGCCGTCCGGGAGGGCTGTCTGCCCATTGGTGCCGTGGTGGTCGGTCCGGAAGGCGAACTGCTCAGCCGGGGGCACAACCGGGTGGGCACGGAAAGCGACACCGTGGCCCATGCCGAGATCGATGCGATCCGCCGGACCCGGATTCTGCTCTTCGAGGAGCCCTACCGGAACAACTGCACCCTCTACACCTCGTTGGAGCCCTGCCCCATGTGCACCGGCGCCATCCTGGCTGCCCATATCGGGCGGGTGGTCTGGGTGACGAACGACGATGGCTTTGGCGGCTTCCGCGCCATGCGGGAGGCCGGTCTCTTCCCCCACCGCTTCGCCCGAATCGAGGCCTGTGACGCCCCCTTCCCCGACCTCGACCAGCGCCAGCGAATCATGCTGGACGCCTGGCGGGCCCGGCGGGGCGGGACGATCCCGAGTTGGACCGCTGCTGACCGGTAGATGTTTGAAGGCCCACCTCCTCCCGGGGTGGGCCTTCGCTCTGTTTCCTCGCTCACTCGTGCAGGGTCAGGTCCCAGGTGGTGGTGATCACCACATCCCCATCGGTATAGTCAAAGCTGCCGGTCAGATGCTCCTTGTCGTAGAGCACACCCTCCATCGGATCAAACTGCGGGAAGGTCATCGTACCCTCGGATGTCTCCTCATCCGACGTCGATCCGGAGCAACTGTTCTGCCTGGTGTAGGCGGACTTTTTCACCGTGTTCACCGGCGGATGATCGGCGCCGCCAATCAGGTAGCTCTTCTCGAAGTAGTTGAGGGTCAAGTCCAGCTCGATGGTGCCCGCCTGCTCACCGCGCTGCTCCCACTGGCTGAAGTAGTCTTCCTGACAGATACCCAGGGGAGACGAGTACTCCGAGTGGGAGTTGAGCACCTCGGTCCAACTGGCTGTGCCCTCGTAGTCGACCGTCAGGGTCCATTGGGCGACCGCCTGAGCGGGGCCGAGGTCCTGCTGCCGGCTGGCGACTACCCGGTAGGTGGCGGAGGAGTTCTCCCCCTCCTCCCGGTTCCACTCCTCGGTGCCACCCTCGATCTTGGTGGTATCCGAAACGGTGATCTTGGAGGTCTTGGTCACGGTCATGGTGCCGGCCCAACCGGGCGCCCCCGCGTGGTAGGAGACCATGAGCGTGCCGTAGGCGTCGGGCCGGACGACCTCCTGGAAGAAGCCGGCCGAGGCCTCTGCCGCCGCGTCGGTACCGGCAACGGCATCCTCCGCGAGCACCGCTTTCATGACATTGGCGATGAAGCTGGCGCTGAGCGGTGAGCTGGTGCGGACGCTCGCCCGGACCGTCATGGGGGCGGTCTTCTCCCGGCCCGTGTGCCCCTTGCTCCGCTCCGGGGTGAGATCGACCTTCAGCATGGCCCCCGAGGAGTACTCGTTGAGCGGCTTCATTTTCATCTGTAGCTGGCCGGGCATGTCGAACTCGTTCTTATCCAGGCTGATCCAGCCGTGCTCGGGCGAGCCCTCAACGATCCGCCATTGGACCCGCCAGTTGGCGGAGTCGCTGGCGATGTTGCCGGTGTCGGCAAAGGTGGGCAGGTCGCCGAAGCTGACGCAGTCCCGCAGGGCCCGCACGGTCCCGTTCGCCGCAATGCTCTCCTTGTAGTCCTTCCACTGGGCCTCGGGTATGCCGGCGACCACCTCGAACTCGACTACCTTCAGGGCCTCATCGGCGGCCTGCTTGTGGACCGGGCCGGGCGTGACGGCCTTCACCGTCACCTCCGCCTCCTGGTAGAGGAGCGCCACCTTGTGGATCTTGCCAAGGGCGTTCATGAGGCCGAGCATCTTGGCGGTGTTGGCGGTGGTCATGTCGCTGTAGCCCATGTCCTGCAGGGTCTTCTGGAGCCCATCGCCCACCAGTTGCTGAATGCCCAGGTGGCCGACCTCGGTCAGGACCGTGCGGAGCACGCCCGACTTGTCGCCGCCCACCCACTTCTTGAAGTCGCTGCAGGGCTCATCGGCGTAAGCGGGCTGGCCGAAGAGGTAGAGGCCGAAGGCGCTGGTCTGCGCAGCCGGGGCGTCCAGCCGGGTGAAGGCGGCGGTCAGCAACTCCAACTCCAGGAAGGTGAGCCGTAGCCGGTCTGGCGGGAAGGCCTGGGTCAGATCGACCGAGGGGACCTGCTTCTGGGCCATCTCGGCCAGGAAGAGCGGGGTGAAGTTGTGGGGGTCCTTCGGGTTGGCCCGGGCCTCCTTCACCCACCTGGTCAGGAGCGAGGCCAGGTGTTGACCGGGATCGGTCACCTCTTCGGGGAAGGGCCAGCCCATGGCCGCCATGTGCTTGCCGAGGTCCGCCACGGTGATCGCCGCCGCGGTGGCCCGGTTCTGGCTGGTGAAGGCCAGTTGAGCCACCTGGACGGGGATGGCGAAGGAGGCCGACTCGGGGGCCACGGCCCGGGTGAGGACCGTCTCGCCCTCGATCGTCGGGATACCGCCGAGGGCCAGGACCTCCCGCACGGCCTCGACAGCCTTCGCGGGCTCTTCGGCGGTGGTCAGTGCCTCGGCCATCTGCTGCGGCTTCTCCTCCGAGTACGTGGGCGCCGCCCCGGGGCCTGCTGAACGGGAGCAGGCCGGGGTGAGAACAAACAGAAGAATCAGGAGCCACCCAAGCACACGGGTGGGGGAACTGCCAGTCCGCATAGAGATCCTCCTCGTGCTGATCGCCTCGCCCGCACCCTAGTCTTCCAGGGTCAGATCCCACTCCACGGTGATCGTCAGATCGCCATCGGTCCACGGGAATCTGCCGCTGATATGGGTCACGTCGTGCAGGACCCCCTCAATCGGGTCGAAGGCGGGCACGTACATCTTCGTATCCATCGTCAACTCGTCGGTGGTCGTCCCGTCGTTGTACTCGCCGCAGCCGGACCGGGTCGAGACATTCGTGACCCTCAGCTTCGCATCGAACGGTGGATGGGAGTTGTGGGCCCCGATCGTGTACTTGTTCTGGTCCAGGTCAAGCACGAGGCCCAGGCGGTCCTCGCCCTGCGTCCCGCCTGTCTCCTCCTGCCGCTCGTTGGTCCGGCCAATGCAGTCTCCCGTAGAGGTCACCGTCCGCCATTCCCGGTTGTTCTGCTCCAGGCGCTCCGCTTTGGCCGTGAAGTCGGCGACCAGTTCGAAGGCGCCTACGGAGGCGGACCCCGTCTCCTGCAGGGTGCTGGAGCGCACCATCCAGGTGGCGGTGGATGTCGTCCTGTGGTCAATGTTCCAGCTCTCCGAGGTGCCCGGCGCCGATTCGGAGCCGGCATCGGTCGAATGGACCGTCTCGGTGATCGTGATCGTGCCGACCCACTGGGGTTCTCCGGTGTGGTAGGTGACCGTAAGGGTCCCGTAGGCGGTTGGGCGGACCACCTCCTGGAAGAAGCCGGTCGCCGCTTCGGTCAATCCATCGATTCCGGCAATGGTGTCCTCGAGAATCACCCACTTCATCATGTTGGCGATGAAGCTGGGGCTGAGGGGAGAGCTGGTCCGGACCTCTGCCTCCACGGTCACCGGCGCCTCGGCCTCCTTCCCCATGTGGGCCGGGGTCTTCTCGGGGGTCAGGTCTACCTTCAGCCGGGCGTTGGCGGCGTTCTCGCTGATCCGCTTCATCTTCATCTGGAGCTGGCCGAGCATGTCGAACTCGTTCTTGTTCAGGCTGATATAGGCGTGCTTGGGGGAACCCTCGACAATGCGCCACTGCACCCGCCAGTTCTCGGCATCCTTCGCAACGTTCCCGGTGTCAGAGAAGATCGGCAGGTCGCCGAATCCCAGGCAGTCACGGAGCCCTTCGATCACCCCGGAGGAGACCAGTGAATCCTTGTAGTCCTTCCACCGCTCGTCGGACACCCCGGCGATCACCTCGAACTCGGCCACCTCCGGTGCCTCACCCTTCAGCTTCTTGTGGACGGGGTTGGCGGAGATCGGCTGGACGGTCACCTCCATCTCGTCGTAGAGGACGGCCAGCTTGTGCAGCTTGGTCAGGATGTTCAGGGCGCCCAGCGCCCGACCGAAGCTCCCGGCCTGGGCCTCGCTGTAGCCGAGTTTCTGCATCCCGCTCTGAATCCCGTCACCGACCAGTTGCTGAACGTAGAGGTGCCCGACCTCGGTGCCTACGGTGCGCAGGAAGGAGGGCTGATCGCCGCCGACCCACTTCTTCACGGCGCTGCATGGCTCGGCCGCGTAGGCTCTCTGGCCGAAGAGAATCAGGCTGCTCGATTCAGTCTCTGTCTCTGGGATCCGGGTCATGGCCGCGAGGATCAGTTCGATCTCCAGGTTGGTGAGGCGCAGGGCCTCTGGCCGGAACCGCTCGGCCAGGTCGATCGCCGGCCGCTGGAGCCTGGCCATGGCCGCCAGGAAGAGCGGCGTGAAGTTGTGCGGGTTCTTGGTGTTCTCCTGCGCAGCGGACACCCAGGTGGTCAGGAAAGCGGCCACCTGGACACCGGGGTCGCTCCCCTCCGGGAAGGTCCAGCCAAGGGCGGCCATGTGCCGGCCCAGGTCGGCGGCCGTCATCTCCCCTGCCTCGGCCCGGTTGCGGGCGCCCTCGGCCAGGTTTAAGGCCTCATGGGGGATCACGAAGCCGGCGGCCGCCGGGGCGATGGCCTGGGTCAGGACCTGGTCGCCGTCAGCGGTGGGAATGCCGCCCAGGGCGAGGATCTCCTGGACCGTGGCCATGGCCTGATCCGGCTCTGTGGCGCCGGAGATGGCCTTGGCCAGCTTCTCGGGCTTGGTCGGGTCATACTCGGGCGCCGAGCCGCCGTTGCCCAGCGAGCCCGGCAGGGAGACGGAGCAGCCGGAGACGATGAAGAAGACCAGGGTCAGCAGCCAGCCGACAAAACGGGTGGCGGATGGACGGGAATGCATGAAGACCCTCCTCGTTGCGTACGTGAAACGGCGCAGGTTTTTCTCCTGTGTATCGTAGCATCGGGGGGCTTGGGTAAGGAGAGAGTGGGACCCTGAGTTGGCCGGGAAGATTGCCCGAGAGCCGTGGGAAGGCCCCGGGAGGCCGAGCGATGGGCGAAAAAAAGGCGGATGGACTCGCGAACCGAAGGGCGAGTCCATCCGTATATGTAAGTGGCGGCGCCTCGTTGATCGGAAAGAGGTGGTCGTATGAGAGAACTGGAGGTACACATCTTCTGGATCGTGCTTCTGGCCCTCATACTAGCCATCCTCTCCCTTTATCGCTAAAGGGTAGGAAGGGATTCCTACTCAGCGAACAAACTGTCAACGGCGTCCGCCCGGTCCGGTGATATCGCACCGGACCGTTTTTCATTGTTGACCGTTTCACGGTAGCCTAAACCGTTCGGCGGCGTCCATGCCGCGGTGCTAGTCGGCACTGACCAGATCGATCTCACCCGGAACCGGAGTGGTCAGCCGGCGGAAGACCTCGGCCACCGGCACGATATCGTGGATCTCTCCGACCCGTCCACCGCAGAAGATCAGACCGTTCTCGACCTTGCCCCGCTGGGCGTTGACGAGGGCGTTGTAGATGCAGTGCGACTTCCCCTCGTCACGGTGCAGGCAGTACCGCAGGCAGTCGGTGCAGCGATACGTCGCCCCCTCCCCCTGCGTGAGCGGCAGTTCCTCGAACGTGGCCGGATGCGGCACAATCGAGCGGCTGGCCATGCCGGTAGGTGACCAGTCGGTCACCTTCGAGCCGGTGGCTGCCACCCAGGCGGCCTTCATTTCGTCAGATGCGGCGCACTCCTCGGTCATGGCGAAGCGAATACCCATCTGTGCGCCGTCGGCACCCATGGCCAGGCAGCGCAGCAGATCCTCCCGGGTCAGGAGGCCGCCGGCGGCGATGATCGGGCCGGCGAAGCCCGCCTCCTTCAGCGCTGCCCGCACAGGTGGGAAGAGGTCCCAGGTGGAGATCTCGGGGTCTTCCGGCCCCAGATGTCCGCCGGCCTGACCGCTCTCCACAACGATCCCCGTGATCCCCGGGGTCTTGGCCGCAATGCGGGCCGCCTTGACCGACGAGATGATACAGAAGGCCGGAATCCCCGCCTCGCCCAGCTTCTTGAACGGGCCGCGGGCAAAGCCGGCGCCAATGACCACATAGTCGACCCGCTCCTCGATACAGACATCGAGCAGCCGGTCAAAGAGATAGCCCGCGTACATGAGGTTGACGCCGAAGACGCCGTCGGTCAGAGCCCGGGCAGCCCGGATCTCACGGCGCAGCTCTTCCGGCGGGATCCCCATGCCGCCGATCGTCCCCACACCGCCCGCTTCGGCCACAGCGGCCGCGAGCTTGTGAAGCGCAATCCGGACAGACATGCCGCCCTGGATAATGCAGGTCCGGGCCTCCTTCGAACCAATCCGCAGAGAGGGCAGTTGCATGGGTTACTCACTCCTGATGCCCGTAGGGCAACTTTTAGTACTTGGTGCTAAGTGTAACCCATAGAGACCCGTCTATCCTCTACCTATGGGTCCACTCCGGGTCTGCCTACAGGTCCATTGACGGTCTGCCAACGGGTAGTCTGCCACCGCCCGCCCGTGCATAGCCCTCCTGAAGGGGAGGTGCCGGCCATGCCGGAGTGGACGGGAGTTCTGAGCGTCATCTTGATCGATCTGGTGCTTTCGGGCGACAACGCCCTGGTGATCGGCATGGCCTGTGCCCAACTGCCGCCACAGCAACGAAGGGCCGGCATCCTTTACGGGTCACTGGCGGCGATCCTGCTGCGGATCAGTCTTGCCGCGGGGGCTGCGACCCTGCTCGGGATTCCGGGGTTGCAGTTGATCGGCGGCCTCATGCTCCTTTGGATCGCCTACAAGCTAAGCCGCGGTAGCGAGACCGAAGGGCACGACCTGGCCCCGGCCGCCAACCTGTGGGAAGCGGTCAAGACAGTCGCCCTGGCTGACCTGGTCATGTCGCTGGACAACGTGTTAGCAGTAGGCGGGGTCGCGCGCGAATCGATCACCCTCCTCCTCTTCGGCCTGGGGCTGACGATTCCGATCATCATGTGGGGGAGCGGCCTGGTGGCGGGCCTCCTCGGACGGGCGCCCTGGCTCATGCACGCCGGTGCAGCGGTGCTGGCCTGGACCGCCGGAGCCATGGTGAACGAGGACCCCCTGCTCCGCCTCCCACCCGGTGCTTTCATGCCGGCGCTGGCCTGCGTCCTGGTCCTCGGGGTCTCCGCCCTCGGCCACGCCAGAGACTAGTCCGCACGTATGGCCGGGTGATACCCTTTCGTGCTATCCTAAGGGTGGAAGCAGATCACGCAGCCTATATGAAGGAGATCCCTCATGGCCTTTGACAGTACGGTAATGACCGCCGTGGTGGCGGAGCTGAACGCCAAGCTGCTGGGCGGCCGGATCAGCAAGATCTACCAGCCCGAGCCGGACGAACTGGCGCTCCTGCTGTACAGCGGCGGCACCAACTACCGGCTCCTGCTCTCGGCCAACGCACGCCAGCCCCGCATTCACCTGAGCACGATCGAGAAGAAGAACCCGCCGGCGCCCCCCACCTTCTGCATGCTCATGCGCAAGTATATCGAAGGGGGCCGGATTCTCGCCATCCACCAGGTTGGACGGGACCGGATCTGCCGGATGCGAATCGGCGTGACCGACGAACTTGGCAACCCTGTCGAGTTTATCCTGGTCGCCGAGGTGATGGGCAAGCATTCGAACATCCTCCTGCTCAACCCACATGGGCGCATTGTGGATGCCGTCCGCCGGGTCACCGAAGAGGTGAACCGCTACCGGGAGCTCCTGCCCGGTCTTCCCTACGTTCCGCCGCCCCCGACCGCCAAGCTGGACCCCGCCGCGGTGACCAGGGAGATCCTGACCAGTGCGATGACCGAACCCGCCGGCCCCGCCTGGCAGTTCCTCCTTGACACGGTGGACGGCCTCGGCCCGATGCTGGCGAAGGAGGCGGTGGTCCGGGCGGGATCCCCGATCGATTCCGCCGCCGGGCAGGTCGACCTTTCCCGCCTCGCCGAAGCCGTTCAGACGTTGGTCAACCAGGGCGAGTACGAGCCCCGCCTGCTCTATGACCAGGATGACCGGCTGAAGGAGTTCCACGTGCTCCCGCTCCTCCACTGGCCAGGCCGGGCGCGGACCGGCTTCCCCACGATCTCAACCTGCCTCGACGCTTACTACGGGGGGCGGGCCGAAGAGGAGAAGTTCCGAGCCCTGCGCGGCTCGCTGGCGAAGCTGGTGCGGGACGAGATCGCCCGGGTACGCAAGAAGGCGAAGGCGCAGCGGGAATCACTGGAGACGGCGGAGAGCGCCGAGGCCTTCCGGATCCAGGGTGAGCTGATCACCAGCAACCTCTGGCAGATCAAGAAAGGCGACACCGAGGCAACGGTGGTCGACTACTACGATCCCAACGGTGGCGAGGTGACGATCCCCCTCGACCCGCAGCTCTCGCCCTCCGAGAATGCCCAGGCGTACTACCGCCGCTACCAGAAGGCCCGCAGCGGCCTGGCCATGATCCAGGAGCAACTGGCCAAGTCCGAGGGTGAACAGGCCTACCTGGAGCAAGTGGAGGTCTCGCTGGCACAGGCCTCCTCCCTCCCCGACCTGGAGGAGGTCCGGCGGGAGTTGATCAGCGAGGGCTACATGGGCGATGAGGCCAGGGAGAAACGGAAGGAGAGGACGGGCGATTCGAAGGAGCAGAAGGCGCAGCCGCCGCTCACGATCCGCTCGACCGACGGCCTGGAGATCTGGGTCGGCCGGAACAACCGGCAGAACGACTACCTGACACTCAAGCTGGCTGCCCCACACGACCTCTGGTTCCACACGAAGGAGATACCGGGCTCTCACGTGATCCTGCGGGTATCCCCGGGCAGAGACGTGCCAGAGTCGGCAATCCACGAGGCGGCGGCCCTCGCAGCCTACCATTCCAAGGCCCGGGACTCGTCAGGCGTGCCGGTCGACTATACGCTGCGCAAGCATGTGCGCAAGCCGAATGGCGCCAAGCCCGGCATGGTGATCTACGACAATCAGAGGACGCTCTGGGTTACCCCGGACCCGGCACTGATCCCGATTCTGAGGGGAGGCGAGGGCCATGCAGGAACTGGAACCGATGATCCTTCAGGTGGCCGCGGCGATTCGCAGCAGGATTCCCCTGCCTGAGTTCCACCCGGGAAAGCTCTCGGTCTGGCTCCGGTTTGTCCGGTTGGCCCCGGGCGGAGAGGTCCCGATCGGGCCTGCCCAGAAGCTGATCACCAGCGCCCGTGACGAAGAGGAGTTCTTCCACACCATCGCCGAAAACGTGCTCCTCGCTGTCTACGGGGCGGAGATCCCCATCGTCCACGAGATGCCCAACCTGATCATCAAGCTGTTTGACCGAAAGGCCCCGATCCAGATGGACGGTGCTCCGCCACTGGAGGAGCCGGACCAGATTCACCTGAAGGTGACCGTCTACCGCTACGAGCCCTCCCTCTGGCAGCAGATCTTTGGCGGCCGTGCGTAGCGGTTCAAAGAAAAGAGCCCCTGTCAGGTCGAACCGACCGGACGGGGGCTCTGCCTATGCGGTGATCCACTGGTGCAGTTGGGCCAGAATCTTGCCTGCAGCAGCTCCCTGGTTACCGAGAATGGCAATGTCAATCTCCTGCTCCGGGTAGTACATCACCCGGGCGCTCACCCCGGGGTCCTCCCCCGTGTGGCCATAGCGCACCAGCCGGTCGCCATTGGTCACGACCCAGAGGCCGTAGCCGTAGTTGATCCGGGGCGCCACCACCACATGGGGCCGGCGCATGCGGGCCGCCATCTCGCGACTGATCAGACGCCCCTCCCGTAAGGCCCGCATGAATTGGATCATCGCTGGGGCGGAGGCGAAGGCGCCGCCATCTGGCGAGCCGCAGGGCGGAACGGAGTGGATATTCCGGCGCCATCCGGTCACGCTGCCATCGGCCCTGGTCATGGCCATATACCCCTCGGCCACCCGCTCCCTGACCACATCGAATGGAATAAAGTCAGCATCGATCATGCCGGCCCGATCAAAGATCATCTGCCGGATGTAGTCAAAGTAGGGCAGGCCGCTCACCTTCTCGATCACCAGCCCCAACAGCACATAGCCGGCGCTGTTGTACTCAAACCGCGCCCCCGGCTCGAAGCGGGCCTGTTTGTGGGCGAAGTATGGCAGAAACCCGGCGGGGGTGGTCAGGTGCTGCGGCGGAATGCTCAGCAGGAGTTGCTCCAGGGCGGCGGAGTCATCGTCTTCGAAGTAATCGGCGATGCCGCTTGTGTGGGTGAGCAAGTGCTGGACCGTCACCTGACGGGAGATGGCGGTCCCTGTCAACTCCAGTCGCTCCAGAACCGGGCTCGCCAGGCTGAGCCGTCCCTCTTCCACCAATTGGAGGATGGCGACCGCTGTGAACATCTTCGTAACGGAGGCGTGTCCGAAGAGGGTATTGATCGTGTTGGGCACCCGGAATGCCCGGTTCGCCCAGCCAAAGGCGCCGGCGTACAGGTCCTTCTCCCCCTGGCGGATCAGGACGGTACCAGAGAACTCTCCGGCCTCGCTCATCTGCTGGAGCAAGTCGTGGATCTCTGCAGCATTCATGTGGATGACCTCCTCGGTGGATCGTCAGCGCTGTAGCCGGTCGAGCATACGGACCACCATGACCGCCGCCTCGGCCCGGGTCGCCGGCTGGGCCGGGCGGTAGGTGTACTGGCCGCCCTCCTCGGCGTAGCCGGTGATGATCCCGGCCTCCACGGCGACGGCAATGTAGCCGGGCTGACTCCACTGGGCGGCATCGGCGAAACGCCGCCCGTCGATCACAGCCACGCCGTTCACCACCTGAATCTTGCGTGCCCGGGCGCTCTGCTCCAGCCCCAGGGCCCGGGTGATCATGACGGCCATCTCCTCCCGGCTGATCGGCCGGTCGGGTTCAAAGGCGCCTCCGGGGTAGTTGGCCGGCTGGATGATCCCGGCCGCCACGGCAGCACCGAGGTAGCCCTGGGCGGTGACCCAGTGGGCGGCGACATCGGCCAGACCCCCGGTCTCCCCGGGCCTGACGGCGAGCCCGCGGGCCGCTGTCAGCATCTTCACGAAGGCGGCCCGCGAGAGGGGCGCGCCAGGGCGGAAGGTGCCGTCGCCGTAGCCGGTAACGACCTCGGCCTCCAGGAGCCGCTGCACCTGGGGAAGGGCCCAGTGGCCATCGATATCCAGAATGCCGAGAACCGGAACGGCCAGGTAGGCCTCCCCCTGGGAGACGAGGCTCTCCAGGCCGCCCAGCGCCTGGGCAAAGGCCGCATCTACATAGGTGGTCCCGTCCTGAGCCCGGACCGGCAGCTGCAGGCGGAGCGGCTGCCCGCCGACCGAGGCGGCAAGACGGCCCACGGTGTACTCCCCCTCGACCGCACCCAGCCGCCAGTAGGTCCGATCGATCGCCATGACCCGGCCGGCCGTCGCACCGAGTTGGGTCAGCGCCTCCTCGGGCAGCAGGAGGGTCCCGTTCGCGTGGAGCAGCGCCGGACTGGAGAGCCTGGCCCCCCGCACGGTGAGCGGCAGGCTGGAGAAGGCGGACCGGTCGGGCAGCTTGAATCCCTCGCTGCCGGAGAAGAACCGCTGCCAGGTCTGCTCATGCCCGCTCGGCGTCACCAACAGGAGATCGGCGGCCCCGCCGCGATACCCGATCGGCGGGAAGAAGGTGAGCCGTGTGTCGGAGAGGACCTCCAGCCCCTGGACCGGGAGCCCACCGAGGTAGAGCGTCAGCCCCGGTCCGAAGTAGAGGCCGTCGATTCGCAGGGAGCGCAGCTCACCGCCGGTCGACGTGGTCGCCACCCGGCTCTTCATCAGCGGACGGTACTCGTCAGCGGTCTGGAAGCTCCAGGAGTGGGTGAAGCTCTTCGGGCCATCCCCCAGGTCGATCTGTCCGGTCATCCGCACCGTGTAGGTGGCGCCGGGCCGCAGGGGACTGGCCGGGATCAGGGCGACGGTATCCTCCAGACGGGGATCGTTGGTCGGATCGAACGTAAGGACCCGCACCTCCCCCTCCGGACCCGTCAGGCTCCCATCGGTCAGCGCCAGGCTGAGGACGCTCCCACCGAATGTGAGCGTGATCGGATAGCCGACGGGCGCCTGGACACCCGGGTAGAGATCGAGCGGGTCGGGCGTCTCCGCACCATCCCACAGGGGTGGGACCCCCTTCTGCCCGGCGTGGGGCCAGGCGATCATCCCGGGTTCCAGCCCGTAGGGACCGGTTTCGACCACGTTGATCGTCCGGGTGGCATTGCCTGCGAGGCCATAGCCAAACTCACTCATCCCGGGATGGAGGAGCGGAATGCGGTGGTAGAGGGTGTCCATCCACCCATCGATCGCATCTTCCGCACGGTCCACGAAGTTGATCACCTCGGCGGAGCCGCCGTCGTAGGCGTAGTATCCGGCCCGCTCGCCACCGGTCTGGCCCGTGTACCCGGGCGAGCCGGGGGCTTCACTGTGGCCATCGACCTCGATCTGACCGGGGTTGAGCGTCAGGTACCGCCCATGGTTGAGTGCGGCCATGGCCAGTCGCTGGTCGTAGGCGAGGGCGGCGAGGCCGGCCTGCTGCCGGTACTGGTTGACCCAGGCCAGCGCCCGGAGCTCCTCAGCTCCCGGCGGAGGCAGTTCGGCAACCGCATTGGCGCCGACGGTAAAGCTGAAGGTCGACTCGAGGGGGGCATAGAAACTGCCCTTGTCAGCCGGAATGACCCGGATGACCAGTCGCACCTGGTGCTCCCCGGGACTCAGCGCAGTGGCCGGTTGGTAGGAGACTCGGCCGGACTGATCCCAGACGGGGTATACCCGCTTGCCGTCAAGCCACATCTCGGCGGCACCAATCCGCTCACCCGGATCGAGGTCGAGCTTCTGCGTGATCACAGGACGGCTGATCCCCACGCTTCCGCGGGGCGAGGGTTCGTAATAGGAGAAGGCGCCGGCCACCTGGCTCCACAGGAGGAGCAAAGCCGCCAGAACCAGACCGGCTCGCCTGCCGAACGCTCGCAACAGGAGTCCCTCCAATCCACGTGCGTCAAATGGATGGGGTTTCGACAGATCCCCGGCCACTCTCCTGTCTGGTGGGCAAAAAACGGCCCGGATGGCGTCCTGCTGGACCCCATCCGGGCCGTACGTCTGTCTCTGATCAGTCGTCCCCGCGCATGACCTGGGCCTCGCGACGTTCGCGCCGGGCGACGCCGGAGTCGTAAGCCGCGGCCTCCACCGCCTGCGCCACGGCCTCGGAGACCCGCTTGTTGAAGACCGAGGGGATGATATACTCCTCGTGCCGCTCCTCGTCGGTCACCACGGAGGCGATCGCCTTGGCGGCAGCCAACTTCATGGCGTCGTTGATCTGCCGGGCCCGGCAGTCCAGGGCGCCGCGGAAGATGCCCGGGAAGCAGAGCAGGTTGTTCACCTGGTTGGGGTAGTCGGAGCGACCCGTGGCCATTACCCGCACATACGGGGCGGCATCGTCGGGATCGATCTCCGGAGTCGGGTTGGCCATGGCGAAGACGATCGGATCCTTCGCCATCTTCTTCAGATGCTCCACCTTCAGCACGCCCGGGCCCGAGACGCCAATGAAGACATCGGCACCCGCAATGGCGTCATCCAGCGAACCATGGATATTCTCGGGGTTGGTGTTCTGGGCATACCACTGCCACATCTGATTGGTCGGGTACTCCCTGCCCCGCTCGATGATCCCGGCCCGATCGACCCCCACAATGTCGGTAATGCCGGCGAGCATCAGCATCTTGGAGATGGCGACACCGGCCGCACCGATGCCGACCACGACCACCTTGAGCTTCTCCAGCTCCTTGTCGACCACCTTGGCAGCGTTCATGAGGCCCGCCAGGACGACAACGGCGGTGCCGTGCTGGTCATCGTGGAAGACGGGGATATCCAGCTCTTCCTTCAGCCGCTCCTCGATCTCGAAGCAGCGAGGCGAGGAGATATCCTCCAGGTTGATGCCGCCAAAGGTCGGGGCGAGCGCCTTGACAATGCGGATGATCTCCTCCGGATCCTTGGTGTCCAAGCAGATCGGGAAGGCGTCGACGTCAGCGAACTGCTTGAAGAGCATCGCCTTGCCCTCCATGACCGGCATGGCCGCCGCCGGGCCGATATCGCCCAGGCCGAGGACGGCGGTGCCGTCCGAGACAACGGCGACGGTATTCCGCTTGATCGTCAGGGTGAAGGCCTTCGTCGGATCCTCGTGGATCGCCTTGCAGACATTAGCCACGCCCGGCGTGTAGACGGTGGAGAGATCCTCGCGCGTCTTGACCTGGACCCGCGGGGTGACCTCGATCTTACCGCCCAGGTGGGCGAGGAAGATCCGGTCAGAGACGTTGATGATCTTGACACCGGGAAGGGCGCCGATCGCCTGGATGACCCGATCACCATGCTCGCGATCGCCTACACCAACGGTGATATCGCGAATCACGACATCCTTGCGGGACTGGATCAGGTCAACGGCGAGGATATCGCCGCCGGTCGCCCCGATCGCCGTCGCAATATAGGAGAAGATCGCGCCGGCGTTCTGGATCTCCAGGCGCAGAATCAGTCGCATGCTGCCCAGCTTTTGCATCGCCAAGGGAAGTGCCTCCTTTTCGGCATCGAACCGGATCAAGCGGATTAGTACGCCGCTATTATACCGCCAGAACTGACAGAGGGACAGGCGCAGAACGATTTACCGGGGAATTGGTTCCACTAGACATAAAGCACTACACTCGCTGTAGCGGACTTAGCACTTGGTATTAGTATTTAGCCGTAGGTTTGCCATATTCCTGCTGGTGAGCCCGAAAAGAGCAGCCGTACGTGCGGCTGCTCTACATCTATACTCGGAAGTGGCTCAGGATCATCCGCTGTAACTCCTCGGTCGCGGGATGCAGGGCGGATGACTCCGCCCGCATCACCAGGCAGGTGGTCCTGGCGATTGTCGGCAGGCCCTGGACTTTCACCTCCACCACCCGTCCGTCGGCCAGGTCCTGCTCGACGGCTGACTCGGGCAACATGGCCACGCCAAAGCCCGCCTCGACCATCATCCGGACCGCCTCATGGGAGTCGAACTCCATGGTGACCGTCGGGTAGACCCCGTGCTGCTCCAGGATCGCATCTACATACGTCCGGAAGCGGGAGGGCGCCTGGAAGGAGATCATGTCGATCTGGCTCAGCGCTTCGATCGGCAGCGGGTCGGGCAGATCATCGCGCTTCTGGGGAGCGCAGACCAGGAGAACCCGGTCCTTGCGAAGGGGCACGCACTTGAGTCGCGGGTGGTTGACCGGGTTGGGCACCACCGCCATCTCGATCTCCCCCTCCAACAGGCGAGCCAGGGTCTCCTGGGTTCGACCGGCCTTGATCTGCACCCTCACCCCAGGATACCGCCGGTTGAACTCGGAGAGAATTGGGGGGAGAAGCCCGAGGCCGACGGTTGTGACAGCGCCGATGGCGATTCGGCCGCGCTCGGGATGGACCAGGTCATCGACCGCTTCCCGGAGCTCGTGGACCGACTGTGCAATCCGGCGGGCCCGCTCGTAGACCATCTCGCCGGCGGGCGTCAAGCGAAACTGGCGGCTGGAGCGGTCCAGCAGGGCCGTGCCGAGGTCGGCCTCCAGAGAGGCGACCTGGCGGGTAACGGCAGGCTGGGAGAGGCCGACCAGGGCGCCGGCACGCGCAAAACCCCCGGTCTCCACCACGCGACAGAAGGTGATCAGGTGCTGCAGTATCAAGTGGTCGCCCTCCCTGTATGCTCATGCATCAAGAGCATACCCTGTATGTCAACTATGCATGTTCATGATACCCTAACAGGTCGTATAGTTGGAAGTGGATAGAAAGCGGTCTTGCACAAGATCCGCACGTCCCAAAGGATCAACCGTCGAGGCACGAATTCGCCCTCGAACTGCGTCGAATGGGACGGACTGTCAACCAAGGGTATGAGGCCACACCTTTTACTCATTGTACCACACTCGAGGAGGGGACCACATTGCTGAAGGAGGTTTGCTGGCAGATCGGTGGCGAACAGGGCCAGGGCCTTGATTCGACTGTCGAAGTGTTCAACACCGTCGCCAGCCGCGCCGGGTACTACGTCTACGCGTACAAGACCTTTGCGTCCCGAATCAAGGGAGGCCACACCGACTTCACCACCCGCATTGGTGTTGAGCGTGTGCAGGCGCCCGCCGCTGGCGTCAACCTGCTGGTGGTGCTGGATCAGGAGTCGATCGACCTCTGCGCCAAGAATGTCTACCCAGGTGCCATTGTCCTCGCCGATGAGGCGATCAACCCGACCCTGCCCGAGGGCACCGACGCCAAGCTGCTGACCATGCCCTTCAACAAGATGACCCTGGCCCTCGGCAACCCGCTCATGAAGAACAACATCGTGCTGGGTGCATCGGCAGCCTTCCTCGGCCTGCCGCTCGACCACTTTAAGAAGTACGCCACCCGCCGCTGGGGCAACAAGGGCGAGGAGTTCGTCAGCCTGATCCACACGGCTATGGAGCAGGGCTACAACTACGTCCATGAGAACTGGCCGGATCTCCAGTTGCAGGTCGCCGAGCCCGACGGCAAGGAGCGCCTGCTGATGATCGGCAACGAGGCCGCAGCGCTTGGCGCCCTGGCCGGCGGCTGCCGCACTGTCTTCTCCTACCCGATCACCCCCGCCTCGGAGATCGCCGAGTCGCTGGTCAAGATCTTCCCGAAGGTCGGCGGCGTCGCCGTCCAGATGGAGGACGAGCTCGCCTCGATCGTCGCCTGCGTGGGCGCCGGCTTCGGCGGCTCCCGGGCCATGACCGCTACCTCCGGCCCTGGCCTCTCGCTCATGCAGGAAGCCCTGGGCCTCGCCGCCATGACCGAGACCCCGGTCGTGGTGGTCGATACGATGCGCGGCGGCCCCTCCACGGGCATGCCGACCAAGCAGGAGCAGTCCGACCTGCTCGCCCTGGCCTACGGTGGCCACGGTGACTCCCCCCGCATTGTCCTGGCCCCCGGCTCGGTCGAGGAGCTGATCCCCCTGACCGCCGAGGCCTTCAACCTGGCCGACAACTACCACTGCCCGGTCATGATCGCCTCCGACCTGGCGCTGGCCCTCTTCCAGCAGACCGTGGAGCCCGAGGCCGCTGAGCTCGCCAGCATGCCGAAGATCGACCGGGGCCCCCTGGGTAACCCCGAGGAGATGGCCGCCCTGGGCCGTGACGTCTTCGAGCGCTACGGCAAGAACGTGAACGAGAACGGCGTCTCCCCGCGCTCCCTGCCCGGCATGAAGAACGGTCAGTTCCTCGCCACCGGTGCGGAGCATGGCGCCTTCGGCAAGGTGACCGAGAACCCGGCCAACCGGGTCTATATGATGAACCGCCGCATGAACCGGATCAAGAACGTCAAGACCGAGGCGGTCCGCTACTTCGGCAGCGAGAACGCCGATATCGTCGTCCTGGCCTTCGGTACCACCCTGGGCGCTGCCAAGGAGGCACAGGCCCAGATCGAGGCCGCCACCGGCAAGAAGGCCGGCGTCCTCCAGATCCGCCTGATCTACCCGGTGCCGACCGCCGAGATCGAGAAGTATGTGAAGGGCGGCAAGGCGCTCGTCGTCGAGTCCAACGCCGTCGGTCAGTTCACCTTCATGCTGAAGGCGACCGGCTTTCACGCTGACCAGCTTGCGACCCTGCTCCGCTACGATGGCAACCTGATCACCGTGGCCGATATCGTGGCCGGCGCCAAGGTGGCCCTGAGCGGCGAAGGCCAGTACTTCGTCACCGGCGGCGGACAGGGCCTCCGTACCATCCCTGATCCCACCATCACCCTCGCTGCGAAGGAGGCGTAATCCACATGGCCACGATGGCTGATTTCCGGACTTCCGAGAAGTCCTGGTGGTGCCCCGGTTGCGGCGACTTTGGTGTCCTCGCCGCCCTGCAGAAGGCCCTGGTTGAGCTGGGCCGTGACCCCGAGAACGTGGCTGTCGTCTCCGGTATCGGCTGCTCCGGCAAGATCGGCAACTATATCAACTCCTACAACCTGCACGTGGTCCACGGCCGCTCCCTGCCGGCCGCTCAGGGCCTGAAGCTGGCCAACCGGGAGCTGACCGTGATCGCCGCCGGCGGTGACGGCGACGGCTTCGCCATCGGCATGGGGCACTATATGCATGCCCTGCGCCGCAATATCGACATCACCTATATCGTGATGGACAACCAGATCTACGGCCTGACCAAGGGCCAGACCTCCCCCACCTCCGATGGCGGCGTCCAGACCAAGTCGACCCCGAACGGCAACATTGAGCACTCGGTCAACCAGATGCAACTGGCGCTGGCTTCGGGCTGCGGCTTCGTCGCCAACGGCTTCTCCTCCAACCAGAAGCAGCTCGTCGAGATCATCAAGCGGGCGATTCAGTTCCCGGGCTTCGCCCTTGTCAACACCTACAGCCCGTGCGTTACCTTTAACAAGGTGAACACCTACGACTTCTACAAGCAGGAACTGACCAACCTGGATGATGTCGCGGGCTACGACCGGCACGACCGGTTCGCCGCCATGAAGATGCTGATGGAGAAGAACGAGCTGGTCTCCGGCATCGTCTACGAAGATCCCAGCTCCGTCCGGTACGAGGACAGGGTCCGGGGCTTCAAGGAGCAGGGGATCGTCAACCAGGACTGGAACGTCGAGCCGGCCCTCTGGCAGAAGCTGCTCGACAGCTATAAGTAAGGCAAGGCATGGCAGGAGCCGGGGAGTGATCCCCGGCTCCCTTCCATTGCGGTGCTAAAGTGACCGCTGGTACTCGAACCGGCCGGGCAGCGGCTGGTAGCCCAGCTTCCGGTTGACCGCAAGCATCGGTCCGTTCCGGGAGTCGTTGCCGGTCCGGATCTCCCGGGCCCCGTGCCTGACGGCGGTCTGGGCCGCCCGCACCTTCAGGGCGAGCGCAATCCCACGCCCCCGGTAGGCCGGATGGACACCGGTAAAGCCGATATCAAAACGGCCCGATACGGCGGTGGGATACATGGTCGTGAACCCGACAACCTGTTCCCCATGCGTCGCTATGGTAATGAACTCGGGCAACTGCCCCGTACCCTGCAGCATCGTTCGCCGCCACTCGTCAACGGGGGGGAACTCGCCCAACTCATCGCCGGGGTTGTCCGGGGCGACCAGGCGATCCAGGTCGTAGATCGCCTCCTCGGTCTCCGAGCCAGGGCGATCGGCCAGCGTGAAGAACCGGATCCCCTGCGCCTCCAGGGCGGGGATCATATGGGCAAAGGCGCTGCCATCGTGGGTGGTCAGGTCCACGGCGGACTCAAACGTGTGACCGGTGCGGGCGAAGCCGTGCTTCTCGGCAAAGGCGATGCCCTCCGGATCATCGTCCTGCGTCATGGTCGCCAGGCTGGTGGCCCCCTGCTCCCGGGCGAACCCGAGCAGGGCCTCCCAGAGCAGCGCACCGGCCCCCTGCCGGCGGTGGGCCGGGTCCGTGTGGATCCGGATGGTGAAGCGGCCGCTGACCGCGAAGATGCCGTGGTGTGCGAGCCCGTAGGCGACGATCGCACCATCGGGCGCCACCGCCACAAGCCGGTGGCGGATCGTGCTCGGCGTCAGGTTCGCATCGGCTGAGGCCAGCCTTTCCGGGGTGGAAGGCGTGTCGGTGGTCAGGGTGAGGATCTCGGCGATCCGCGGGTAGTCATCGGGCACGGCGACAGGCCGGAGCGAAAACGGCATGGAAACGAACACCTCCGTTCACTGGATCCCGTTCCATCCCTTTCGATGACCCATGGCGGAACTCCTGTAAGCAAAGGGCGCCCGGCCATTGCGCCGGACGCCCTGCTCACGCTATGACATCGGGAAGTGGCATGCGGCCAGATGGCCGGGTCCCACCTGCTCCAGCTTCGGCTCCTGCTCCTTGCAGATCCGCTGCACCAGCGGGCACCGGGTGTGGAAGCGGCAGCCCGAGGGCGGATTGGCCGGGGAGGGAACCTCGCCGGTCAGCATGATCCGCTCCCGCTTCCGGTGCGGGTTCGGCATGGGCGCCGCCGAGAGCAGCGCTGCCGAATAGGGATGGGCCGGGTGATCGAACAGCTCCTCCGTCCCGCAGACCTCCACCAGCTTGCCCAGGTACATGACGCCAATGCGATCCGAAATGTGCCGCACCACGTTCAGTCCGTGCGCAATGAACAGGTAGGTCAGACCGAGCTGGTCCTGCAGGTCGGAGAGCAGGTTGATGATCTGCGACTGGACAGAGACGTCCAGCGCCGAGACCGCCTCATCGGCCAGGATGAACTTCGGGTTGAGCGCCAGCGCCCGGGCGATGCCCACACGCTGCCGCTGGCCGCCGGAGAACTCGTGTGGGTACCGGTTCCGCCAGGAGGGCTCCAGACCGACCATGCGCAGCAGTTCTGCCACACGGTCCGCCTGCTCCTGCCCCCGAGCCACCCCGTGGACCCGGAGCGGCTCGCCGATGATATCACCCACCGTGAAGCGCGGATTGAGGGAGCCGAATGGGTCCTGGAAGATCACCTGCATCTCCCGGCGCATCACCCGGAGATCCGGCCCCTTCAGGGCGAGCAGATCCTTGCCGCCGTAGGAGACCTGACCGTCGGTCGCCTCCTGGAGCCGGAGCATCACCCGGCCCAGGGTTGACTTGCCGCAACCGGACTCACCGACCAGGCCGAACGTCTCGCCCGGGTTGATCTGGAACGAGACATCGTCTACCGCCCGCACATTTCCGACCACCCGGCTGAAGAGGCCGGTACGAATGGGGAAGTACTTCTTCAGGTGCCGGACCTCCACCAGCGGTTGCTGGGACTGGGCCCCGGTGCTCAGGTTGGTCACAGCGCTCACGAGCCCGTCACCTCCTCCTGGGAAGTCCCGGCACGCCTGGCATCCGCCACAGCAGCCACGTGCCAGCACGCCACCCTGTGGGTGCCCCGGCTCTCCATGGGCGGCTCTTCGACCCGGCACTTCTCCGTGGCGTGGGGGCACCGCGGGTTGAACCGGCAGCCCGGCGGCATCTTGGCGATGTTCGGAATCGATCCCTTGATCGTGTGGAGCCGGCCGCCGCGCTCGCCCTCATAGCCCGGAATCGAGGCCAGAAGGCCGTGGGTGTACGGGTGGAGGGGCTGGTCGAAGATCTCGAATACCGTCCCCTCCTCGACGATCTTGCCGGCGTACATGACCACGATCCGGTCAGCCATCTCCGCCGCGACGCCCAGGTCGTGCGTGATCAGCATGATCGCCATGTTGAACGACTTCTTCAGATGACGCAGCAGATCGAGGATCTGGGCCTGGATCGTCACATCCAGTGCGGTGGTGGGCTCGTCTGCGATCAGGAGGGTCGGGTTGCAGGCCAGGGCCACGGCAATCATCGCCCGCTGCCGCATGCCACCCGAGAACTCATGTGGGTACTGCTTTGCCCGGGTCTCCGGCTCGGGAATGCCGACCAGCCCCAGCATCTCGACGGCACGGGCCATGGCCTGCTGGGGTTCGGCATCCTCATGCAGCATGACCGCCTCGGCGATCTGATCCCCAATGGGGAAGACCGGGTTCAGGGCGGACATGGGTTCCTGGAAGATCATGGCGATGTCTCCGCCGCGGATCTTGCGCATCTCCTCCTGGGAGAGTACCGCCAGGTCCTGGCCCTTGAAGAGGATCTCACCGCCCAGGATTGCCCCGTTGTCGTAATCGATCAGTCGCATGGCTGAGAGCGACGTGACGCTCTTGCCGCTGCCAGACTCACCAACAATGCAGATCGTCTCGGCCTCGTTCACCGTGAAGGAGATGCCGTCGACGGCGACCAGCAGGCCCTTGTCGGTGAAGAACCCGGTGACTAGGCTCTTGACTTCGAGAAGCGGGCTCGCCATTCCGCCATCCTCCCCTTCGGAATGTGGATTTTCTGGCGCGGATCCATGGCATCACGGATCCCATCGCCGACGAAGTTGACAGCAAGGACCGTCAGGAAGATGCAGAGGCCCGGATAGACCGCAAAGACCGGGTTGACCAGCATATACTGCTGGGCGTTGGAGAGCATCTGCCCCCACGACGTCTGCGGGGCCTGCACACCGAGGCCCAGGAAGGAGAGGGCAGACTCGCCCAGAATGGCGCCGCCCACATTCAGCGTAGCCGCCACGATAATCGGGCCGGTGGCGTTGCGGAGCAGGTGGTTGAACATGATCTGCCAGCTCGGCACGCCAATGGCCCGGGCCGCCTCCACGTACTGCATCTCCCGCAACTGGAGGAATTGGCCCCGCACCAGGCGGGCCACTCCCATCCAACTTGTAAAGACCATGATCAGGATCAGGTAGACGAAGTGACTGCCGAAGATCGCCAGCACCAGGATGTTCAAAAAGAGGCCCGGGAAGGAGAGCATCACGTCGATCAGGCGCATCAGCACCGTATCGACCCAGCCGCCCAGGTAACCGGCCACCGAGCCGACCAGGGAGCCGAGGATCACGGCGCCCGCCGCGACGGAGAAGCCGACCACCAGGGAGACCCGGCTGCCGTAGAGCAGGCGGGAGAAGACATCGCGCCCGATGTTGTCCGTGCCCAGCCAGTGTGCGGCGCTCGGTCCTTTGTTGGAGCTGAGCAGGTCGACCTTGGCCGGGTCGTAGGGAGCGATGTAGGGCGCCAGGAGCGCCACGACGATGAAGAAGAGGAGCAGGATCAGCCCCATGATCGCCAGCTTGTTGCCCAAGAACTTGCGGAGTACCTGGTGACCCAGGCTCTCCGGCTTGGTGGAGAGAACGGCCGTCTCCTCTGCAGGTGCAACGGCCTTTGGCTCTGTGCTCATGCGGAGGTGACCCCCTTCCCGGTCAGCCGCACCCGCGGGTCGACTGCCGCGTAGAGAATATCGGCCAGCAGGTTGCCCAGGATCACCACGAAGGCGGTGACGACGGTGACGCCCATGAGCACGGTGTACTCGCGCGCCATGGCGTTATCCACGAAGAGCCGTCCCATACCGGGCCAGTTGAAGACGGTCTCGGTCAGGGCAGCGCCGCCCACGATATAGGGCAGGTCGAGGCCCAGGACCGTGATGATCGGAATGAGAGCATTGCGCAGGGCATGGCGGAAAACGACCTTCCGTTCCGGAACGCCCTTGGCACGGGCAGTCCTCACGTAATCCTGCCCCAGCACCTCCAGCATGGAGGCCCGGGAGTACTTCAGGTAGCTGGCGAGGTTGATCAATACCAGCGTCATGACCGGCAGCACCATGTGCCGGAGCAGATCGAGAAACTCCCCGCGGCGGCTCATGGAGTGCATGTCGGAGAGCGGCAGCCATTTCAGAGTCAGGGCAAAGGTGACCTGTAGAATGATGCCAAACCAGAAGGCTGGCATGGCAAAGCCCGCATAGCCGACCGCCGCTGCCAGGTTGTCGGATATGCCATATTGTCTCGTGCTGTTGTAGATGCCCCAGGGAATGGCGACCAGGAGGCTCAGCAGCCAGGCGGTCCCCATGAGGATCACGGTGTTCTTCAGGGCAGGCCAGAGCAGCTCGCCTACGGGCCGGTTCGCCCGGAAGGTGTTGCCGAAGTCACCGCGGGCCATGCGGCCCAGCCAGTCCAGGTACTGAATGTGCAACGGCCGGTCGAGGCCCCACAGCTCCATCTGCCTGGCGACCTGCTCGGGAGACTGGCCCGGCTTGATGAACATGGTGGCCGGACCGCCGGGGGCGGCGTGGATCAGGCCGAACGTCACAATGGAGATCAGGAGCAGGGTCAGTAGGGATTGGGCTGTCCGCCTGACCAGGTACTCCCACATAGAACCGCCTCCTCAATAGCGCAAAGTGCCGGGGATAGCAGGAAGGGGCCGGAGCCCCTTCCTGTGTTCCCTGGCGCTGAGCAGCGGTCTGCTAGTCGACCCACCACTCGAAGATGTGGAACATGTAACCGTAAGGCAGCATGTGGACCGGCTTGTCCGCATCCTTCCAGTGGACCCGACCGTTGAAGGCGGTCATGGTGTTCTGCTGGGCGATGAAGACGTAGGGCGGATCCTCGCCGAACTCCTTCAGGATCTCGGCGTAGATGGCCCGGCGCTTCGCCTGGTCAGAGGTGCGGTAGCTGTCGACCCAGAGCTTGTCGGTCTTCTCGTTCTTGTAGAGACCGGAGTTCTGGCCGGCAGGCGGGAAGTAGGCGGAGCTGAAGATCGATTCGCAGTCGGGCTCAGGCGTCAGCGACCAGCCCAGCAGGACGGTCTGGAACTCGCCGGTGCCCAGGTGGTTGTCGACCAGGGCAGAGAAGTCCATCGGCTTCAGGTTGACCTTGATGCCAACCTCAGCCAGGTTCTGCTGCACGATGGCGATGTAGGACTCACGGCGGACGTTGCCGGCGTTGGTCATGAGGTCGAACTCGAACTTCTGGCCATCCTTGGCGAGGATGCCGTCAGAGCCAGCCTTCCAGCCGTCCTCAGCGAGGAGCTTCTTGGCGGTCTCGACGTTGTACTCGAAGTTCTTGGCAGCGGCCTCATCGAAGGCCCAGGTGCCGGGGAGGAACGGGCCGTTCAGCAGGGTGCCATGCCCCTGCAGGACGGAGTCGACCATGCCCTTCCGGTTCAAGGCGTAGTTGATCGCCTGACGGGTCTTCTTGCCCTCGAAGAGGGACTTGCCACCGGGGAAGTTCTTGCCGTCAAAGTTGAAGACAATGTAGTCGTAGGACTGGCCCGGGGACTCGTAGATGTTCAGGCCCTGCTTCTGCTTCACAACGTCAAGCAGAGCGACCGGAACGGTCTCCATGAAGTCAGTCTCGCCGTTAACCAGGGCCTGAACCTCGGTGTTCTGGCTGGCGTAGATCTTGTAGACGATCTCCTGGATGTGCGGCTTCTTGCCCCAGTAATCGGCATTCCGCTCGAGGCGATGGAACTGCTTCTCCTGCCACTCGACCCACTTGTACGGGCCGCTGGTGACGGTGGCCGCCGGGCTCTTGCCAAAGGCCTGCTTCTCGATCTCAGCCAGCGGAACGTCCTTGAAAACATGGGCCGGAGCCATGGGCGAGTTGAAGGTGTTCAGGACGAACCGGGCATCGACGTCCTTCAGCTTCAGCTCAACGGTAGTGGGATCGATGGCCGTCGCCTTCTCCAACTGAGCGAAGTAGCTGTAGTTGGGGGAGGCGGTCTCCTGGGTGGCGTTGGCAGTGAACGTGAAGACCACATCGTCAGCGGTGATCGGCTTGCCGTCAGACCACTTGCCGGTCGACTTCAGCTTGATCGTGTAGGTCTTCTGGTCTTCGCTGACCTTCGGCAGCTCAGCGGCGATCGTCCGGTCGTTGACCTCGATCTCACCCTTCGCGTTCAGGTCATACAGATAGGCGAAGATCAGGTAGATCAGGTCGCCGGATGCGGTATCCTCATACATGATCGGGTTCAGGGTCGTGATGTCCGAGAAGGTGGAGATGGTAAGGGTTCCACCATCCTTCGGGGTGTTGGGGTCGGGCGCCGGCTGAGACGGGGTCGACGGGGTCGACGGGGTGGAAGGTGTGGACGGAGTTGGCTCAGTCTTGGGCTCACTCTTGGAGCAGGCCGACACGAACATCGTACCGACCAGGAGTAGCGCCAAAAGACCAAAAACGGAACGCCTGGTACGCATGTGATCTCCCCTTTCTCTCCGGACGCGCAGAGGAGAGATTCTTCTGTGCCTCCGGCTACCCAAAAAACTAGCACTTATCCTGGAAGAAGAAGAGACGGTGAATGGATAGTTTTTCGTGGATACAAGTTATCCCAAGAAAGATGATGAGAACTTCAGATGAACGCCCTTTTCGTGTCTGGTTCACATGAATAATTGATACCAAATGCTCATTTATCGAGCTACACAATCGGCCCGAATCTCCCTCCCCCTGGCCCTACGATTTTCTGCGAGGAGGATTGAACCGGGCGCGGGGATCGGGCCTCTCCTTCTCGAACAGAGTTCTCAGGGCAAGGGGGCGATCCGCCATAGACGAGACTCCATGGGTGATCCGGCTGCAACAGGGCGATGGCACCGCCTTTGAACCCCTCTATGATCTCTATATAGACCAGGCGGTACGGGTGGCCTACCTGATCACACGGAGTCAGGAGGCCGCGGAGGATGTGGTTCAGGACTCGTTCGTACAGGTGCTCCGCCGGGTTGATACCCTTCGCGATCCCGCTCAGTTCCGCGCCTGGTTCTACGCCATCTTGCACAACACGGCACGCAGATCGCTCCGCAAGGGGCGGGGCTGGCTCTTCCTCCCCTTTACGGCGGGCCGCCGTGAGGAGATCGACCACGGGGCCCCGCTCCCCGAGGAGGCCGTGACGCACCTCGACGAGGTGGCCCAGCTCCGGCTCATGCTCCGCCGCCTGCCTGACTCGCACCGGATCCCGGTAATCCTGCGCTACTACGCCGGCCTCTCCGAGGCCCAGATCGCCGAGGCGATGAGCCTGCCGGCGGGCACGGTCAAGTCGCGGCTCCACCACGCTCGCCAGAAGCTTCTCGCACTCATGGGTGCGACTTCACCAGCCACGGGAGGGATCTCGCATGTGGAATGATGAGCAACTGAAGGCCGCCCTGGAGGCGGAGGCCGCGCGGGCTCGGGTCGATGCGCCCCGGCTCTACCGGCGGATTCAACAAGCACAGGTCACCCGCCCCCGCCGGCGGTTCGGCAGCCTGCTGGAGGTTGGGGTCGCCGCCACGCTGCTGCTCGTCGCCGGCGGGCTCCTCCTGGGGCGCATGCCCACAGCGCCCCGGGTCCCGGCCAGTTCCGGGAGCGAGACCTCGACACCGCCCCGGGCAACACCAACCGTGCCACCAGCACAGAGCAGCGATCAGCCCCCATCGCCCAGGGAGCCGGGCAGCGCCCAGCCCTACCTGGAGGCGCCTGCAAGGGCCTATACCAACGCCGACCTGGGCTTCACCCTCGCCTACCCCTCCCTCTTCGAGGAGCCCTACCCCGATGCCACAGAGCCCGACCAGGTGATCCTCCCCTTCGGCTGGGGCAGCCTGACGATTCGGAAGGAGCCGCCGCCCGGTGACTACTCCCTCTCCGCACTGACCACCCAGGCCTTTGACGCCATGCGGAAGGAGCACCAGCGCTACATGCCGCTGGAGTTCGGCACACGGGAGTTGGCCGGGCGTCAGGCGGGCTACTTCAGCTACTACTTCGTCAGTGCGGCCGCCGGCTTCACCCGGGAGGTCTACCTGGTCCCGGTGGAGGACCGGCTCTACCGGGTCACCTGCGGGAGCGATTCCGGCGCCGGTGCCTCCTGGACCGAGGTGAAGCAGATCTGCGACCAGGTTGCGGCCACTCTTACGTTTGATGGCGCTGCGCAGGAGGAGGGCAAGGCCGTCGGAGACGCGGGGGTGCTTGACTATCGGCCCTGGGGCCTGAGCCTCCAGTACCCGACGGCCTACGGAGCGGTGAGCACCGAGGGCGGACGCCTCGCTCTCCCCCTGGACGACTGGGGCGAGTTGATGATCGAGCGGCTACCATCGCCCGGCCAATCCCCGAGCGTCCTGGTCCGCCAGGCGGTGCAGGAGATCGAGCAGCAACCCCGCCACGTGATCATGGAGCAGGGGCTGCGCAGGCTGGCCGGCAGGGAGGCGGGCTACTTCAGCTACTCGGCCGTCAGCGCCACGGCGGGCTTCTCCCGGGAGGTCTACCTCCTCCCCGTGGATGAGCATCTCTACCGGATCACCTGCGGCTCGATCGGTGGCTCCCGAACCCCCTGGAAGGAGGCGAAGCCGGTCTGCGACCAGATCCTCTCTACCCTGATCATCACACCGTAACGAGAGACCCCGTTGCGTCCGGTCGTCATTGGTACGCGCGCGAAAGAGGGCGCCCGGTCCAACCTGACCGGACGCCCTTCGCTATGCTCCTACCCCAACTTCACGGCCGTGCCGCTGGCGGTCACCATCAACATGGATTGACCGAGGACCTCGTAGTCAATGTCGACCCCGACAATCGCGTCCGCGCCGTAGCGCTGCGCCTCCATCACCATCTCCTGAATACAGGCAGCACGCCCCTCGCGCAGCTTTGACTCATAAGCACCGGAACGTCCGCCGATAAAATCTGTGATCGATGCGGCGATATCCCGAATGAAGTTCGCCCCCATGATCGTCTCCCCGCTGACGATCCCCATGTAGGCAACGATCTGCCGGCCCTCCACCGAGTTCGTGGTGGTCACAATCACAACGGATCCCTCCTTCTGTATCTTCCCCTGTTAGAGTCTCCCTCCGCCCCGAAAGGTTCACGCCCGCTGCCCCGGACCGACTATTTCGTCGACCCGGCGGATGATGGCGTCAGGCAGTCTATCCTCCAGTCCATCGAGCAGTTCGCTCAACTGCGCCTCGGTCCGGGGGCCGATGACGGGGGCGGTCACCCCGGGCTGGGCTCGCAGCCAGGCCAGGGCCAAGCGGGTCAGCGAGAGGCCGACCTCCTCCGCCAGCGGGAGCAGCCGCTCCACCGCCTCGAGCACAGACTGGAAGGCCGGGTGCTCCAGCGGCCAGCGGTTCGCCTCCCCGCGCGAGCCCGCCGGTGCCGGCCGCCCCATGCGGTAGCGACCGGTCAGGATCCCATTGGCCAGGGGGCTGTGGGGCAGCACGCCCAGGCCGAAGTGACGGGCCATGGGCAGCATCTCCCACTCGGTCCGCCGGTCCAGCAGGTGGTAGAATGGCTGCTCCGCCACCACCGGCGCCAGCCGCAGCCGCTGTGCGATCGCCAGGGCCTCCACCACCTCCCAGGCCCGGTAGTGGGAGAGACCAATATAGCGGATCTTCCCCGCCCGGACGAGGTCGGTCAGCGTAGCGAGCGCCTCCTCCATGGGGGTCTCCCGGTCCGGGTGGATGTAATACAGGTCAATGTGATCGGTCTGCAGCCGCATGAGCTGGGCCTCCACCGTCGCGATCAGGTGGCGCCGGCCGTTGCCCCGCGCATTCGGCTCCGGCCGGTCGTGGGCATAGCACTTCGCCGCCAGGACGACCCGTTCCCGGCGGCCGGCCAGAGCCCGGCCCACAATCTCCTCCGAGCGCTCCCGGCTGAAGCAACTGGCCGAGTCGACGAAGTTGATGCCGGCATCCAACGCCTGATGGATCAGCCGGACCGCCTCCCCCTCCTCGGTCCGCCAGCCGAAGTTGAGGGTGCCCAGGCAGAGGCTGGAGACCTGAAGCCCGGTGCGGCCCAATGAAACAGAGCGAACCGACATGGCCTATCACTCCTTCTCTCTGACCGGTCAGACCTGCGGCAACAACGTTCGCAGACACCTGCCCGTGTGGGAGGCAGGGACCATCGCTACCTGCTCCGGAGTTCCCTCGGCGATCAGTTGTCCGCCGGCGCTGCCGCCCTCCGGCCCCAGGTCGATCACCCAGTCGGCCGCCTTGATCAGGTCGAGGTGGTGCTCGATCACCACGACGGTGTGGCCCGCATCCACCAGACCCTGAAGCACCTTCAGCAGGTTGGCGACATCGGCCGGGTGCAGGCCGGAGGTCGGCTCATCCAGCAGGTAGAGCGTCCGCCCGGAGGCCTTGCGCCCCAACTCCTTGGCCAGCTTCACCCGCTGCGCCTCGCCGCCGGAGAGGGTGGTCGCCGGCTGGCCGAGCTGCAGATAGCCGAGCCCCACCTCCGCCATGAGCGCCAGCCGGGAGTGGGCTGCCGGCACCCCGGCGAAGACCGGCAGCGCCTGGTCGATCGTCATCTCCAGCACATCGGCGATCGAGTAGCCCCGGTACTTGATTCCCAGGATCTCGGGCTTGAAGCGCCGCCCCCGGCAGGACGGGCAGCGGACCTCCACGTCGGGCAGGAAGTGCATGGAGATCGTCAGCACGCCGGCCCCCTGGCACTTCTCGCAGCGTCCGCCGGGCACGTTGAAGGAGAAATGCGCCTCGGTCAGTCCCTGCCGGACCGCATCTGCCGTGGTGGCGAACGCCCTCCGAATGCCGGTGAAGACATCGGTATAGGTGGCGGCGTTCGACCGGGTCGTCCGCCCGATCGCCGTCTGATCGATGGTGATCACGGCATCGATCTGTTCCCACCCGGTTATCGCATCGTGGGGGCCGGGCTGCTCCGTAGCCCCGTAGAAGCGGCGCCGGGCGGCTGCATCCAGAATGTCGAACATGAGGCTGGACTTGCCGGAGCCGGAGACGCCGGTGAGTGCGATCAGCCTCCCCAGGGGCAGCCGGACGGTCAGCTCCTTGAGGTTGTGGGCCCGGGCCCCGTGGATCGTCAGGCTCGCCCCGGTCCCCATCCGCCTGGCAGATGGCACGGGAATCTGCTCCGTGCCTGCCAGGAAGCGCCCGGTCAGCGAGCGGGGGTTCGCCCGGACCTCATCCACCATACCGGCAGCGGTGATCTCGCCGCCGCGGACCCCGGCGCCAGGTCCCATGTCGATCACGTGGTCGGCGGCCCGGACCATCTCCAGGTCATGCTCGATCACCAGGACGGTGTTCCCCAGATCCCGCAGCCGGCGCAGAGTCTCGATCAAGAGACCGGTGTCGCGCTGGTGCAGGCCGGTCGTCGGCTCGTCCAGCACGTAGAGGACGCCGGTCAGGCCCGATCCGAGCAGCGCCGCCAGGCGAAGCCGCTGCGCCTCGCCGGCGGAGAGCGACGGCGAAGCCCGTTCCATGTTCAGGTAGCCCACCCCGATCCGGATCAGCCGCCGGATCCGCTCCTGCAGATCGGCGACGACCGGCTCCACAATCGCCACCTCCGCCGCCGGGACCAGATCGCGCAGCCGGTCGATCCATTCAGCCACGGCTGTCAACGGCTCCCGAACCAACTGGACGATCGTCCTGCCCGCCACGGTCACCGCCCGGCTCTCCGCCTTGATCCGCTCCCCGGCGCAGTCCGGGCAGGTCTGCTCCGACAGGAAGCGGCCCAGCTTCTCCCGGTACTTGGCATCCTCGATCCGCTCGCCGTAGCGGCGCATCAGGTTGGTGACGATCCCCTCGAACCGGCCCGTGGCCGAGGTGGTGGGCGGCTCGATTGCGGGGAAGTGGCGGCGGAACTCGGGGCTCTGCACGCCGTAGAGCAACAGATCGCGCTGTACCGCTCCGTAGGCTCGGACCGGCAGGTTCGGATCAAAGGGGAAGCCGTAACGCTCCGCTGCCGCCTTGATTGTGGCGAGGTAGCGGGTGATCGAGTGGATATCCCATCCGGTGACCGCACCGTCTGGAATGGAGCGGTCGAAATCGATCAGCATCTCCAGGTTGGCACCCATGACCACGCCGAGGCCGGTGCAGGTGGGGCAGGCGCCGGCCGGCTTGTTGAAGGAGAAGTGGCCCATGGTCAGCTCGGGCATGGGATGGCCGCACCCGGGGCACGGGTAGTAGACCTCCGCCTCGTCGGACTCCACCTCTTCCCACTCCGATGCGGTCACGGCGTGGGGCGGCGGGACATCGTGACCGCACTTCGGACAGGGCCGGTGACCGATCTTGGCGAAGAGCACCCGGAGGTAGGTGTAGACCTCGGTCTCGGTCCCCACCGTGGAGCGAGGGGAGCGGTTCGTCAGGTGCTGCCCGACGTTTATCGAGGGCGAGAGCCCTTCGATCCCGTCGATCCGGGGCTTGGAGACATAGGCGGTCACCAGGCCCATGGACTCCATGTACTGGCGCTGCCCCTCCTTGTGCAGGATCTCAAAGGCCAGGGTGGACTTGCCCGAGCCGGAGAGGCCGGTCAGGACGACCAGCTTGTTCTTGGGAATCCGGACGGTCAGGTCCTTCAGATTATGCTCCTTCGCCCCGCGCACGATGATCTCAGTACTCACTCACCCGCCTCCTCATCCTCGATCTCTTGCGGGCTCGTTTCCGGAAGGCTCCGCTCTGGCAGGCGTTGGACCAGGTCCCGCAGGAAGCAGGCAACCTGCTCGATCCGATCCGCATCCACCCAGTCCATCGACTCCTCGGGCCGGTGGTTCAGATCCCGCCCGGCCACGGAGGTGAGGGCAATGCTGGGGACACCGTGGGGCCAGAAGAGCGAGTGGTCGCTCTCCACCCAGGGTTCCACCTCCACGATCGCCGGGTATTGGGGCAGGAGGCCCCGGATCACGGCGGTCACCTCGTCCGGGCAGGCGAGGCAGGTGACCGAATCGACCGATGTCGCCAGCCCGACCGCATCGATATTGATTGCGGCGGCCACCTGGGGAAATGCCGGCAACACCTGGTCCTGGTAGAGCATCTCGCCAGTCCCGCCGTACTCCTCGCTGCCAAAGGCGACGAACTCCAGGTGGAAGGGCAGCTCCACCCCGGCCAGCAGCTCCGCCAGCCGGATCAGGGCGGCGGTCCCCGCCCCGTTGTCCACTCCGCCGGGGGTGCCGTACTTGGTGTCGAAGTGGGCGCAGAGAATCAACTTCTGCGACCCGGTCCCGGGCCGCCGTCCGATGATGTTGAACCCTTGCCCTGGCTCCCGCCAGCTACGAATGGCCAGGGAGAGAGCCTGCGGGTTGCTGCGCAGGAGACGCAAACCGGTGGTGGCGCTGACCGTGACGGCGGGGATCTCGAAGGCCCAGTCCTCGGTGAACGGGGGTGGGCTGGTCAGGCGCGGGCTGACTGCGATCACCGCCTGCGGCCGCTTCTCCTCCAACAGGCGGATGATCCGCTGGTGCTGCTCGGGGTTCCAGAACCGGAACCCCTTGGGGGCCAGGGCCTCGCGGGTCAGTTCACCATAGAGCAGAGCGATCCGTTCGGTCAGATCGGCCTGCTCCAGTTCCCGGATCGTGCCCAGCGCTACCGGCGCCCCGGTTGCCTCGCCGGGCAGCGAGAAGGGGTTGACCACCGCGGGCAGGGTCTCCCCGTCCAGGCGCAGCTCTGCGCCCTGGCTAACCCAGGTGTAGCAGGGGAAGGGCTGGCGCTCCACCGTCAGCCCGGTGGCTTCGAAGGCAGCGGACAGATACTGTGACAGATGGTGGTGGGGCGGGGTACCGACGGGACGGCATCCGATCGCACCGATGCGCTCCAGGTGTGCTTGAACGGTCTGGCTGGGAATGGACATGAAAGAACCCTCCATCTGCACCCGTGTGGTTGCTTCCAATCGGATTATACAACCTTGGTGTGCTATTGGAGGGTTTGACTCGGCTCCGTTCGTCTTTGGATCATTGACCCGAGCCTGGTGACCAGGCTGAGACCGTGTCGCTCCAGCTCTGCCAGGGTGGAGAGCCAGCGGTCGGTGGCGTAGGAGAGGCACTCGTCGTCCGGTTCGGGGGTATCCAGGGCCTCTCGCAGCCCCACGCGCTCTCCCTGGTCCACGCGGAGCATCATGCGCAGGATCGCCTGGGTACCATAATGGGCACGGCTGAGGGCCCGGATCACCTGAAGCCGCTCGATCTCGGCGGGCCCATAGACCCGGTATCCGTTCGATGCGTCCCGCGGAACGATCAGGAGCCCGTTCCGCTCCCAGTTGCGGAGCATATCGGCCGTTACGTCGAGCTGCGCCGCCACCTGGCGAACGGGCAGTCCGGTCTGCCGATACGGACCATACGCGGGATGGTCCTGCCTTGAGGGAGCAGGTGGCGCCGACGCCCACTGCTCGACCACGTGCACCGCATCCTCCGCCCGTTGCTGCTCGGCCTGGATCATCTCCAGTATCCGATGCGCCCCTTGCAGGGCCTCATCCAGCCGGTTGTCGCGCGCAGCCTCGATCAGCCCCAGGGCGGTCCGACGGACCTCACCGCCCAACCAGGTGAACCGGAGCGCCAGCCAGACCACGTGCGCCTGGTCCAGGTGAGCTTCCGTGTAGAGCCGGTACCCGCTCTGGCTGCGTGCCACCGGGGAGAGGAATCCCCAGGCTTCATACAACCGCACCGTGTTCGGATGGACACCGACGGAGCGGGCGATCTGTACGGTGCGCAGATGCTTCATGCTCGCACATCCCCCGGGAAAGGAATGAAGGCGCCGGATGGCCTCCGACGCCCCTGTTCACTACTTGAACATCGCCTGGCAGGCCAAGCGGTACCCCTGGTCAACCTTCTCACCGAGGATCTTCCGCTCGAAGGCGGTCGGTGCGGTCAGCAGGAAGGCGGTGTCCTTCGGCCACTGAACCAGGCACTCCTCCGTGCTGTGTTCCACCGCATCACAATCGCAGGTAGCCCCAATACCGTGATCCCGCATGACCTCCAGAACGGTCACGCCGGAGCGGGTGTGAATCAGGTGTTCATCGTTCTTATACTTAATGCGCCGCATTGCTCTTCTCCCCCCCTTCCAGCATCATAACATACGAAGTGGGAAGGGGGTAGAGCGCCACCCCCTTCCCACCTCCTTCCCCGCCCCGGGCGGTCTCGACGGCGATCGGGACGTCACGGCCGCCCCGACCGCCTCTGCGGAAACGGTGCCGCAACAAGAGGGATCGGGGCGCAGAAGAGCCACTCCCTATGATTCAGACTTCCCCGCGTCCTTTGGCGGGGTCTCGCGCTCCAACTTCGCCAGCGCCCGGCGCAGGCCGATCTTCAGGATCTCCTGGGCGGCCCGGGCCTCCTGCGGATCCGTCACATAAGAGACTCTTACAATGACTTCAGGCTTCCGCTGCACACGGCACCCCTCCCTTCCCCTCCAGCGTACCGCGCAGGGGCTGGCGGGTCCATGGACTGCGCAGAGTCTACCCAGGGGCGAAGCGGGAGGCCGGCGCATGGCCAGCCTCCCGCGGGTCTCTTCCCTGATACTCGTTGGTGCCCACCCTAGGCGCTCTTGGATTCGCTGCTCTCCGTCGCGGACTTGCCGGTCAGCTTCTGACCGACCGCGATATGACCGTTCTCCAGCCCGTGGGCCGCAAAGGCGGAGATAAGACGCCGGGCACCGGTCTGATCGCACTTCGGGCAGGTCAGGCTCTCACCCTCGGTCCCCATGGGCACCAGCTTATCGAAGACGTGATCACAGCTGTTGCACTTGTACTCGTAAATCGGCATACGTTCTCCCCCCTTGTCCAAGAACTGCCCGCACAGCGCCCCCAGCGCTGTACAGGCGATATCGCTACTCATTCTACAACGGAGCCTCCGGCCATTTCAAGAGGGTTTTAGCAGTCGCGATCACCGAGTGCTAACTACCCCTTGGGACGGATCAGCTCAATCCCCTGCTTGCAGAGCGGGCACTCCTCCGCCGTCCAGGACTCGACCTGGACCTGCACGAGCGAGCGCAGCGGGACACCGAAGTCCGCGTTGCCATTGGACCGGTCCACGATGCAGGCCACACCCACAATCGCCGGCTCGAAGCCCCGGACTGCATCGATCGCCTTCTGGACCGAGCCACCGGTGGTCACCGCATCCTCCACCATGAGCACCCGCTCGCCCGGGCGGAGCGTCCACTGGCGCTTCAGGGCCATGCCCCCCTCCTCGGTCTTCTCGGTGAAGACCGCACGGACGGGGCGGCCATACAGCTTGCCCAACTGGCGGGCCACCTCGTAGGCGAGGATGATCCCCCCGGTGGCCGGACCGATGACCGTCTCGACCTGGTCGTCGGCGAAGAGCTCAGCCAGGCCGGCGCAGAGTTGCTCGGTCTGGGCGGGGAACTGGAAGGCGTGGGGCATGAGGAAGAAGCGGTCAGAATGGCGGCCCGAGGTGAGCCGGAAGTGGCCCTCTCGCAGCGTGCCGGTCTCCCGCAGGATCGCAAAGACGTCATCTGGCGTGATCATGCACTCTCCTCCTCGTTATGCCCGATCCGAATCCTTCAGGAACTGGCGAAGCGCATCGGCGGTGGGGCCGGTCGCCTTCTTAGGCGGGGTCGCCTGGGCCGGGGCAGTGCCCGGAGCCGGGGCCCCCGCACCTCCGGGGGCGTACGAGAGCCCCTCCGCCTTGCCCGTGGAGACCTCCTGCAGCCGGACCGTCTCACCGAGCTTCGGCAGGTTTCCCTCCGCTCCGGTCTGGGGCCGGGCGGCTCCGATCAGCTCGCTCACCTGGCTGTAGCCATTCTCATCCATAAATGCGGCGATCTCATCGGCAATCTGGAGCGGCGCCCTGGGGTTTACGAAGCAGGCGGTCCCCACCTGCACGGCCGATGCACCGGCCATGAGGAACTCCACGGCGTCCTCCCCGTTCATGATACCGCCGATGCCGATCACCGGGATCTTGACCGCCCCGGCCACCTGCCAGACCATCCGCAGGGCGACCGGCTTGATGCCGGGCCCGGAGAGGCCACCGAAGATGTTCCCCAGGATCGGCTTCTTCTTGCGAATGTCGATCGACATGCCAAGCAGGGTATTGATCACCGAGACCGCATCGGCCCCGGCGGACTCCACAGCGAGGGCGAAGTCGACAATGTTCGTCACGTTTGGCGAGAGCTTCACGATCAGCGGCAGGCTGGTCGCCTGGCGGACCGCCGCTGTCA
Organism: Symbiobacteriaceae bacterium; assembly: GCA_041690255.1. Taxonomy (GTDB): domain Bacteria; phylum Bacillota; class Sulfobacillia; order Symbiobacteriales; family Symbiobacteriaceae; genus JAWLHU01. Next base: position 297,982 of record JAWLHU010000005.1, on the reverse strand, counting down.
CCTCGGTCGCTCCCTTGATGGATGTACCGAAAGCGAGGCCGCCCTCCTTCACGTTCGGGCAGGAGATGTTCAGCTCGACTCCCGCCACGCCCGAGCCCTCCAGCCGGCGGGCCACCTCGACATACTCCTCGACCGTGCGCCCGACAATGTTGACGATCACCGTCGCCCCGATCGACCGGAGCCAGGGCCAGTCCACGTTCAGGAAGTGGTCGACGCCCGGATTCTGCAGCCCGATGGCGTTCAGCATGCCGCCCGGCGTCTCCACCACCCGGGTCCCGGCGTTCCCCAGCCAGGGCTCCGGCGATGTGCCCTTGACACAGATCGCCCCGATCTGCGCCAGATCGACATGATCCGCGAACTCCCGGCCATAGCCAAAGCAGCCGGAGGCGGGCCATACTGGATTCTTGAACGTACGGCCAAAGAGCGAGACCTCTAGCTTAGAAGCCACCGAGTTCCACCTCCTCCGCGGCAAAGACCGGGCCATCCTGGCAGGTCTTCAGGTATCCCGCGGCCCCTGCCTTCGGCACCGTGCAGCCAAGGCAGGCGCCGAAGCCGCAGGCCATGAAGCGCTCCACGGAGACGAAGCAGGGCACGCCGCCACGGACGCAGCGCTCCTTCACAGCCTGGAGCATCACCTCCGGGCCGCAGGCCCAGACCTCGCCGACAGAGCCCTCCGCCAGCATCGCCTCCAGGGGCCGGGTGACGAATCCACGAGCGCCCACAGAGCCATCATCGGTCACGGTGACGACCGCCACGCCCGACTCGGCCACCTCGGCCGCGCCGGCCAGGTAGCGCTGGCTCCGGGCGCCCAGGATCGCCACCGCCTCACGCCCGGTCGCCACGGCACGCCGGGCCGCCGCCGCCATGGGCGGAATCCCCAGTCCGCCGCCGATCAGCACCAACCGACCCGAGCCAACCTTCGGATCCGGGAAGGAGTGACCCAGCGGCCCCATGAGATCCAGCTCCGTGCCCGGGGCAATCGCCGCCAGCGCCCGGGTCCCGCGCCCCACCACCCGGTAGATCAGGCTGATCTCGCCCGCCTCCGGCCGGATCTCGCAGAGCGAGAAGGGGCGGCGGAGCAGCGGATCGACCGAGGCCGAGTGGCCCGGCACCGGCCGGACCTCCACGAACTGGCCGGCCACCGCCCGCCGGGCGATCTCGGGCGCCCGTAGGGTCAGCTTGTAGACCTCGCCATCGCCCTCGTGCGCGACGACCAGCCCCATCTCCTGCAACCAGGCAGCCTTCACCCGAGAGTCCTTCAGCGCAATCATTCCGCGACCACCTTCATCTCCAGCATGCGGAGCTTGCCGCCCACGACCGTCGCGTGGGGCGCCCCGGTCAGCGTCCAGCCAATGAACGGCGAGTTCTTCGACCTGGACTCCATCTCATCTACCTGCACGGTCCAGCTCTTCTCGAGATCGAGGATCGTGATATCCGCCTCCGCCCCCTCCACAATTGCCGGGGGCTTCACGCCCACCAGCTTCGCCGGCCGGGTCGACATCATCAGGATCATCTGCTCCAGGGAGAGGATCCCCGGGCGCACCAACCGGTCCAGGGTGAGGCCGACCGACGTCTCCAGCCCCGTGATCCCGAAGAGCGCCTGCTGGTACTCCACATCCTTTTCATCGATATGATGCGGTGCGTGGTCCGTCGCAATAATGTCGATGGTCCCATCCACCATGGCGGCGATGATCGCCTCCCGGTCCGCCTCCTCCCGGAGGGGTGGGTTCATCTTCGTGTTGGTGGAGTAGTTCATATCGGCCACGATCTGGTCCGTCAGGGTGAAGTGGTGCGGGGTCGCCTCGGCGCTCACCTTCGCGCCCATGGCCTTGCCCCAGCGCAGCAACTCCACCGAGCGCCGGCTGGAGATATGCTGAATGTGGACCCGGGCGCCGGTCTCCAGCGAGAGCAGGATATCCCGGGCCACGTGGACCTCCTCGGAGGCGGATGCGATCCCCTTCAGGCCCAGCTCCGATGAGACCTTGCCGTAGTGCATGGCTCCGCCGGCGGAGAGCGACTTGTCCTCGCAGTGGTCCATGACCAGGAGATCGAACTGCTTGGCGTAGATCATCGCCTGGCGCATCCGCTCCGAGTCATCGACCGGGCGGCCATCATCGGTCACCGCCACGATGCCGGCCTCGAACATATCGCCGATCTCGGCCAACTCGTCGCCCTTGGAACCCTTGGTGATCGCGCCGGTCGGCCAGACCCGGCAGAGCCCTTCCTTGGCCGCCAGGTTGACCACGTAGGAGACGACCGGGACGTTGTCGATCACCGGCTTCGTATTGGGCATGCAGACCACGCCGGTGAAGCCCCCGCGCACCGCCGCCGCCGTGCCCGTACGAATATCTTCCTTATATTCCTGCCCCGGTACACGGAGGTGCACGTGGATATCGATGAACCCCGGCGCGACCACCTTGCCACCCGCTTCAACGACCTGGTCCCCCTGGAGCCCCGCACCGATCGCGACGATCTTGCCGTCGGCGACCAGTAGGTCATCAATCCGGTCCACCCCGTTTGCCGGATCGAGCAGCCGACCTCCCCGAATCAGGACGCTCATGCGGATTCGCCTCCCCCAAGCAGCAGATAGAGCAGGGCCATGCGGACGGCGACGCCGTTAGTCACCTGTTCCAGGATCACCGACTGATTTCCGTCGGCAATCGCGGTCGAGAGTTCCACGCCCCGGTTCATGGGGCCTGGGTGCATGAGCAGGGCGTCGGGCTTGGCCAGCTTCAGCCGCCGCTCGCTGACGCCCCAGAGCCGGTGGTACTCAGCAATCGACGGGAAGAGCCCCCTCTCCTGCCGCTCCAACTGAAGCCGCAGGACGTTGACCACATCGGCCCCCTCCAGCGCCTCATCGACTTTGGTGGTCACCTTGACGCCGTACTCCTCATAGCCCTGAGGCAGCATGGTCGCCGGGCCGGCCAGCCAGACCTCTGCGCCGTACTTGGTCAGCCCGTAGATATTCGACCGGGCCACCCGGCTGTGGTAGGAGTCGCCGATAATGGCGACCTTCAGACCCTTGAAGGAGCCCTTCTTCTGCCGGATCGTCAGCATGTCCAGCAGCCCCTGGCTCGGGTGCTCGTGCATGCCGTCGCCGGCGTTGATCACCGAGGCCTTCAGGTACCGGGACAGGATCTGCGGGGCGCCGCCCATGGAATGGCGCATGACGACCGCATCGACACCCATTGCCTCCAGGTTCCGGGCGGTATCTTTCAGGGTCTCCCCCTTCTGGACCGAGGACGAGGAGACCGAGACGTTGATCACGTCGGCGGAGAGGTACTTGCCCGCCAGTTCGAACGACTTGGCGGTACGGGTTGAGTTCTCGTAAAAGAGGGTGACGAGCGACTTGCCCCGGAGGGTTGGCACCTTCTTGATCGGTCTGGTCGCAATGTCTTTCAGCGTGTCGGCCGTGTTCAGGATCAGGTCGAGCTCATCGACCGAGAGATCCTTCAGGCCCAGGATATCCTTCCGCTTCAGTCCGGCCATGGTCTGCCTCCTTGTGCGATTGTGCCGGCCTTAGGCCGTCCCTTTGGGACGCCCTAGGGTAGATCGTACAGCGCCACAAACTCGTCGCCGTCCACCTCGGTCAGGTGTACCTCGACAACCTCCCGCTTGGACGTGGGGACGTTCTTGCCCACGTAATCGGCTCGAATCGGCAGCTCTCTGTGGCCGCGGTCGATCAGGACGGCCAGTTGGATCACCGACGGGCGCCCGATGTCCAGGAGCGCATCGAGCGCGGCCCGCACGGTCCGACCGGTGTAGAGGACATCATCCACCAGGACGACGACCGTGCCGGGCAGCTTGAAGTTGACCTCGCTCTTGTGGATCAGCGGCACGGAGGAGAGCTCGGTCAGGTCGTCCCGATAGAGGGTGATGTCCAGGATGCCCACCGGCACCGTCCTGCCCTCGAACTCCTGGAGCCGCTCTGCCAGCCGCTGGGCCAGGGGGACACCACGCCGGCGGATGCCGACCAGCGCCACGCTCTCGATTCCCTTGTTCCGTTCGATGATCTCATGGGCAATCCGGGAAAGGGCACGGTTCATCTGCGCGGCGTCCATTAACAGGGCCTTGGGCTCTATCATGGGATCCACCTCCTGAGGGATACAAAAAACTCCCTGCCCGTTCAGGGCAAGGAGGTCAGCTGCCAATGTAGGCCCCGGGGCCGTGGGGGATTCCCCGGCGCCCTGGTCTGCACCCGATGCAGTTGCCTGCTCCTTACCAGCCTCACGGGACTGGGTTAAAGTAGCATTCCATCATGCTCACACTACCACTCATGATTGGCCTGGTCAAGGGGGCGTCCGGGCCATTTCTCGCCGCCGTTTCTCGCCGCCCGCCGATGTTCCCCGTCCGCCCGCCGATGTCTCCCGCCCGCCCGCCGCCGTTTCTCGCCGCCCGCCGATGTCTCCCGCCCGCCCGCCGATGTCTCCTCGCCGCCCGCCGATGTTCCTCGTCCGCCCGCCGATGTCTCCCGCCCGCCCGCCGCCGTTTCTCGCCGCCCGCCGATGTCTCCCGCCCGCCCGCCGATGTCTCCCGCCCGCCCGCCGCCGTTTCTCGCCGCCCGCCGATGTTCCTCGCCCGCCCGCCGATGTTCCTCGCCGCCCGCCGATGTCTCCCGCCGTTCACACGTTGTTCATACGCTGGTCACGTGCTGGTCGTACCGACGTGGTACGCTGAAGGAAGCGATCCCCCTCCCCCCGAATCTTGGAGAGAGCCCTGCACCTGACACCGGAGGTGGCGTACTGTGTCAAAGCTGGTCCTCGTGGTCGATGACGAGCCGAACATTCGCGAGCTCTGCCGGCTCTATCTGGAGCAGGAGGGGTTCACCGTTGAGGAGGCGAACGACGGAGTCCAGGCGGTGGAGATGGCGCGCCGGCTCCGCCCGGCCCTGATCGTCCTCGACCTGAACATGCCCCGAATGGGTGGCATGGAGGTGACCCGCGAACTGGTCCGGGACGGGATTCCGATCATCATGTTGACCGCCCGGGGCGACGAGCTGGACAAGGTGCTCGGGCTGGAGATGGGTGCGGAGGACTACGTGACCAAGCCGTTCAGCCCCCGGGAACTGGTGGCACGGGTCAGGGTGGTCCTGAGGCGGGCGGAGAGGGGTGCAGCAACTGCGGCAGCAGGCGGCCCCACACCGCCGGAGCGTCTCACGTTTGCCGACTTCACGATCGACCTGGCCGGCCGGAGCCTGGTGGTCGCCGGGACGCCCGTGGACTGCCCCCCCAAGGAGTTCGACCTGCTGGCCACCCTCGCCCAGAACCCCCACCGGGCCTTCACCCGGGAGCAATTGCTGGAGAAGGTCTGGGACTACTCCTTCTACGGGGACTTCCGCACCGTCGATGTCCACATCCAGCGCATTCGCAAGAAGGTCGAGCCCGATCCCGAGAAGCCGCGGTATATCAAGACCGTCTGGGGTGTGGGCTACAAGTTCGAGACAGGTGAGCGATAAGCTATGCGTATAGGGACAAAGCTACTGATCACCTACCTTGTCCTGGTCGGCCTGGTCGCCTCGAGCGCCGGTCTGATCCTCCCGCGCTTTGTGGAGCGGGTGGTCATGGAGAAGGAGCAGGAGCGGCTGGAGGAACAGGCCCGGAACATTGGCAAGCAGATCCGCAGCCGCCTGGGGCCGCACAGCTTTCTGGATGGACGGGTCGCCCTGCGCTTGCTGGTCGAGATCGTCGACCTGGTGGTAACCGAGGAGGCCTTTGTGGTGGTGGATGCATCAGGGAAGCCCGTGCGGGCCAATCGGGAGGAGTTGCAGGACCTGCAGATCCCCCCGCAGTCGCTCCAGGCGCTGATGCGCCGGCCCCTCTTCGGCCGGGCGATCGCCCGGCAGATCGACGGGGTCGGCAGCGTGCTGATCGCCGCGGTCCCCCTGGAGGTCGACGCCCCGCAGCTCAACGGCGGCATGATCGTCGTCCTCCGGTCCACCACGTACGTCGAGGATCTGGCCCGTGGCATCAGCCGCCGGCTCAATCTCATGCTGCTGATCCTGCTGGTCGTCGCTCTGATCGTCTCCTTCGTGGTCAGCCGGGAGATGGTCAGCCGGCTCCACAAGACCGGGGAGGCGGCCCGCTCCCTGGCCGAGGGGAACCTGGCCAGCCGGGCGCCCGAGAGTGGGAGCGATGAGATCGCCGACCTGGCCGGCCACTTTAACCACATGGCCGAACGGCTCCAGGCCCTGGTGGACGGCCTGCGCCGGTCGGAGGAGTCCCGCAAGGCGCTCCTGGCCGTCGCCTCGCACGAGATTCGGACGCCGCTCACATCGATCCGGGGGTTTGCCGAAGCGCTGCGCGACGGGGTGGTCCCGACCGAAGAGAAGCGCCTCCGGTACTACGAGATCATTGCTACCGAATCGGCCCGGCTCGCCCAACTCGTCGACGACCTGTTCGATGTGGCCAGGCTCGAGGCGGGACAGGCTGAGCTGCAGCTTCAGGAGATCTCCGTGGGCTCCTGGCTGGCGGAGTTTGCTGAGGGCTTTTTGCACCCCGACGGTGTACCCCTGGCGCTTCAGATGGCTCCTGAGGCTGCGCAGAGCCGGTTTTACGGGGACAGGAGCCGGTTGCATCAGGTCCTGAACAACCTGGTGGCCAACGCCGTCCGCTTCAGCCCGCCGGGCGAGCCGGTACGGCTGGAGGCGGCAGTCGAGGCGGATGAGCTGGAGGTACGGGTGATCGACCGGGGCCCGGGCCTGGCGCCCGAGGAGGCGAGCCGAGTCTTTCGCCGGTTCTACCAGGGCGCGGGCAACGGGCAGGGGCACAAGGGGGCGGGGCTGGGGCTGGCGATCGTCAAGTCGCTTGTGGAGGCCCACGGCGGGACGGTCGGCGTGATCAGCCAACCGGGGGCCGGAGCGACCTTCTGGTTCCGCCTGAAGCGCCATCTTCCGGGAATGAGCAAGGGAAGATCACCTATTACTCATCAAAATAGGGATTGATTTCCTGTTATAATATGGTATGATTGGGAGGAGTGATTTGACAGGAGGTGGCCCCATGTTCGGAACTGTGTTCGCCTTTGTCCGCAATCATCGGCTCGTTTTGGATCGTGTATTGACGACGCCCGATGCTGCAGAGCAGCAGAGAGTAACGCAGGCGGCTTACACACTTGCCATCGTTGCGGCGGTTGTGGACGCTCTCTTCTCCTTCAACTTCCTCGCAGGCCTGTTGGGTGAACCGAGCGCTGTGGTCAGTGAGTTTGCCGTCACACTGCTTGCCCGACTCGTAGCGACCTTTGTGGTACTTCAGTACCTGCTGCCGATCGTCCGCTTTGTGTACGAGCAGGCGAAGCCCGAGCTTCCCGCTGACTGGGCGGAGAAATACGGGCACGCCCTTCCATGGATGATGGCAGGCATTAACCTGCTGGCCATCTTCGCAGCCATTCCAGTCCTCGGCGTCTTCGTCGCACTGGCTGCGATCGTCCTCCAGGTGATCTGGTGGGTCCACCTGCATCAGCGCCTGGGAATGCCGGAGCCGGTCAATATGCCGACGATCGTAGCTGCCCTCTCACTCTTCCTCGTCTTTGGCACCGTCCGGTCCACCCTGACCATCACGCTCGCATTCACCCTCGCATTCCTTGTCTAACAGCATGCAAAGGAGCCACCCCATCTTACCGGGGTGGCTCCTTCCCTTTCCACCGCTCCTACCAGGCCAGTTTCCCGGCCTGCCGGAGCGACGAGTTGATATCCTGGTTCATCGCCTCCAGGGCTGAGGCCATCGCCCGGGTCGCCTCGGTCGGGGAGACCTCGGCCGACTTGTAGGCGAAGATGATCGAGCGGGAGGCATTGACCACCGCCCCCAGGCCGTCCGGGTTGAAGGCGTTGACGACGTCGGCTCCGGTACCGCCCTGAGCCCCGTAACCGGGGACCAGGAGGATCGCCCGGCCCATCTCCTCCCGGTACCGCTTCAGATCGGCGGGGTATGTGGCACCCACGACAGCGCCGACCGAGGAGTAGCCGGACTCGCCCACCAGCCGGGCGCCCAGGGAGTCGACCAGCTTGGCCACCTGCTGGGCCACCAGTTCACCGGAGAGCAACGGCTGGTCCTGGATCTCACCCGACGAAGGGTTGGATGTCTTGACCAGAATGAAGAGCCCGGTACCCCGCTCCTCGCAGCGTTGCACGAAGGGCACGAGGCCGTCGCTGCCCAGGTAAGGATTGACGGTCAGGCTGTCGGTCCACTGCTCCGGGTCCTCCCACGTCTCGAGTGGATTCTGGTGGCCGAAGAAGGCCGCAGCGTACCCCTCGGCGGTGGAGCCAATGTCGCCCCGCTTCGCATCGGCAATCAGCAGCAGGCCCCTGGACCGGGCGTACCGGACCGTCTCCCAAAAGGCCTCCACGCCGTGGTGCCCGTAGATCTCATAGAATGCAGACTGCGGCTTGACCAGGGCCACCTGGTCAGCGACCGCATCGATCACCAATTTGTTGAAGGCCAGAATAGCCGCAGCAGCCCCCCGAGCGGTCTGGCCGTACTCCTGCGCTGCTCGCTCCCGAATGAACGACGGCAACTTCGACAGAACCGGGTCCAGGCCGACCACCACATGGGAGCACTTTGCCTGGACAGACTGGCAGAGGCGATCGGCAAAGTTCAGGTTCCTCAAGACACTTACCCCTCCTCGCGGAGCCGTCGGATTGCAGCCATCATATCAGCCGGTGGTTCGGCGGTGAACTCCATCCACTCGCCGGTGGCGGGGTGCGTGAAGCCCAACTGGCGGGCATGGAGCGCCTGCGGCTCAAGACCGAGGTGCGTCTTGCGCTTCCCGTAGAGCGGGTCCGATACGACAGGATGGCCAATGAAGGAGAGGTGTACCCGGATCTGGTGGGTGCGACCGGTCTCCAGCCGGCACTCCAGGAGGGCGTAACTCGAGAAGCGCTCCAGCACGCGGAAGTGGGTGATCGACTCCCGGCCATGCCGGGTGTTGACCGCCATGCGCTTCCGGTCCCCGGGATGCCGCCCGATGGGTGCCTCGATCCGCCCGGTCTCCGGCATGTTGTTGCCGTGGACCAGGGCCCAGTAGACCCGCCGTGCCGTATGCTCCCGGATCTGATCCTGCAGGGAGGCCATGGCCCGTTCGTTCTTGGCCACCACCAGAAGCCCGGTGGTATCCTTGTCCAGCCGGTGGACAATGCCCGGTCGCAGCTCTCCCCCGATTCCCTCGAGGTCGTCCACGTGATCCAGGAGGGCATTGACGAGGGTCCCCTGCCAGTGACCGGCCGCCGGGTGGACGACCAGTCCCCGCGGCTTGTTGACCACCAGGACGTCCGAGTCCTCGTAGACCACGTCGAGCGGGATCTCCTCGGCCACCAGGTCGACCGGCTCGGGCTCCGGTATGCGCAGGACGATCTCATCGCCTGGCTGCAGCCCCTGGCTCGCTTTGGGCGATGCGCCATTCACCTGCACGTGCCCCTCATCGATCAGCGCCTTGATCCGGGAGCGGGAGAGCCCCACCTCCTCCCTGGCTGCCAGGAAGGCGTCAAGCCGGCTCTCTGCCTGCTCCACAACAATGCGATACTCGTTCACACTCACGCCGGTTTCTTCTCCCCCGTTATCAAGAGGTAGAGGATCAGCAAGCCGACCCCCACGTTAATGCTGATGTCCGCTACGTTGAAGTTCGGGAAGGACCAATCCTTCCAGTAGAAGAGCAGGAAATCGACTACCTTGCCAAAGCGGATCCGGTCGATCATGTTCCCCAGGGCGCCGGCGATCAGAAGCCCCATGGCGATCCCGCTGATCCCCTTTCGATTGGCCGGCTCACGCAGGTAGAAGAGCATCCCGCCCACCGCCCCAGCCGCCACCAGGATCAGAAAGAGTCGCTGATCCCGAAAGATCGAGAAGGCGGCGCCGGGATTGTAGACAAACTGGAGCGAAAAGAGGCCCGGAATCACGGGGACAGGCTGAAACTCAGTCAGTCGCGTCATGACGAGCCACTTGGTCAGTTGGTCCAGCGCCAGCACAGCGACGGCAATCGCGAGCCACATCTTCGGACAGCCCCCCATTTCACTGTCCTAGTCTATCACACGCTGGATATCTCCGCCAAGAGAAGAACCCGCTCTACCCGGTGGGCAGAGCGGGCAGGGGTGAAGTACTAGCGGCGGTTCCCCGGCAGTGTCCGGCTGCTCGGGAACTTGGACCTGCGGAACTGGCGCTCCGGCAGGATCCCGCGGGCATAGGGCACCGGCTGCCAGTGGTACTCTCCCCCCATGTCGTCGGGGCCGTAGAGGGTACTCTCCATGCCACCCTCGTACTGGACACCGCTCTCCCAGTCTCGATCGTCCCGCTGGAGCGGCTCTCCGTCTTCATCCACGAGGGCGTCCATGGGATCGACAATGGTGTACACGTCCTCGTCGGAGTTGTACATATCATTGTAGGAAATCGCCCCGGGCACATCTTGCGGTGTCTCCGATGTCCCGTACTGGGCGACCTCCTGCCATGCGTCCTCGCCGTCATAGTTGGCGTCGCCTGACTCATCGCGGAAGCTCCGGCCGAAGGGAGGGCTGAGCAACTTCTCCTCCACCGGGCGATGAAATCGGTCGGGCAGCGCCTCGCGTGCCTGCTGACAGGGCAGGCAGGTGCTGGCGCTGGGGAAGACCTCCAGTCGCTCCGGATCGATCGGCTGGCCGCAAGCCTCGCAGATTCCGTAAGTCCCGGCATCCATGCGCTCCAGACAGATATCGATCTCCCGGATGCGCCGGACCGCATTCGAGCGGAGCCCCATATCCTTCTCCCGCTCGAACATCTCGGTCCCCAGATCGGCGGGATGATTATCAATCGTGCCATCCTCCTGGAGCTGATCCCCCTGCGAGAGCTTGCCGAGGCCGGTCTCATCGATCATCTCGATCTGATGCGCGTAGCCGGCCCGCTCCTCCAGCAACTTGTGCCGCAAGTGCTCCATATCCACGCAGATTAGCCCCCTCTCGGGAGTAGTCTGCCCGCGTTATGTCGATCTTACGTGCCGGGGACCTCACGGTCGCAGGTTCTGTTCGACCAACCGCACGATCGTCGCTATCAGGTCACCGATCACCGGAAGGTTGGCCATCATCAGCCCGCGCATAATAAAGAGCAGCAGCGCAGTCAGCACGGCAAAGCCAAACCCGATCCCCAGTCCGCGAGCACTGCCAGCCATAAAGTTGACCCAGATCAGGCGCGCGGGACTCTGTAGCAACGTTGTATACTCAGCCAGGTTCATCTTCTCCATAGCAAAGGTGAGCTTAGCCACTCGTTCCGACAACGAGTCACCGGGATCTCCCGGCATCTTCGACCCAACCGCTGCCTCGGGGCCGCCCGTCCGATGCTGACCAGCCATGTCAAACTCCCTCCGCAAGGTAGCATGCCCCGGACGAATCGGCGCATAAACCTGAAGGGCACAAAAGACCCCGCCTCGCCGTAACGAGACAGGGTCCAGGCAGATCTGCAATGGCTACGAGAACTTGACCCGCGGATCCACCGCTGCGTACATGATGTCCGCGATCAGGTTGCCCAGGACCGTGAGGAAGGCAAACATCAGGTTGGCCGCCATAACCATGGGGTAGTCGTTCTGGAAGACCGCCTGAACCGTCACCCGGCCCATGCCGGGCCACGCGAACAGATTCTCGATCACCAGGGCGCCGCCCACGAAGTCAGCCATGCCCAGCCCGAGGAAGGTCACGACCGGCATGAGTGAGTTCCGCAGGGCATGCTTGTAAATGACGACACGCTCAGCCAGGCCCTTGGACCGAGCGGTACGAACGTAGTCCAGCTTCAGGACTTCCAGCAGGCTGGAACGGACATACCGAGAGGTCCCCGCGATGTCGGTTACGGCCAGCGCAGTGACTGGCATGATCATGTGCAGAACGCCGTCCCAGAACTCTCCCTCATGGCCCACGCTATACATGCCGATCGCAGGAAGCCATTTTAGCTTCACGGCAAAGAGCAGCATGAGCAGGATGCCTAAGAAGAAGCTCGGCGTTGAGATCCCGGCGAAGCTGAAGATGCTGGAGAGCGAATCGACCCAGGTGTATTTTCGTGTGGCCGAGACCACCCCGACGATAATGGCCAGGGTGAAGGAGATCACCCAGGCGGTGACCGTCATCTTCAGGGTGTTGGGTATTGCGGTCTTGAAGCGGTCAAGAACAGGCTGCCCAGTGATCATGGAGCGGCCCAGGTCGCCCTGACTCACCCGCTCCATCCAGCGCAGGTACTGGATATACCAGGGCTTGTCGAGACCGAGTTGCCTGCGCAGCCTCTCCAATTGTTCAGGATGCTTCAGCATCTCGCGCGGAGCAAACGCCTTCACAGGGTCACCGGGGGAGAGTTGATAGATTCCGAAGGAGACAAAGCTGATCACCAGGAGAAGCGGAATCAACTGAAGGACCCGCCGCACAATGTACGTCAGCATTACTCATACCCCCGACTCCAGTTTCGTCCAAGGGGCTCGTCCGGCTCGATGTGAAAGACCCCGCCCCGCCCGGCGGCGAGACGGGGTCTGCATCCGCGAACAACTCACTCCTTGAGCCGGGGATCAAGCGCGTCGCGCAGCCCGTCGCCCAGGAAGTAGAACGCCAACATGGAGACGAAGATCGCCAGACCGGGGTAGATATCGGTCCAGGGCGCCATCCGCAGGTAATTCTGATGCTCGTAGAGCATATTGCCCCAGGATGGGGTCGGCGGCTGCACACCGATGCCGAGGTAGGAAAGTGTCGCCTCGGTCAGCATGGCGGTCGCTACACGCAGGGTTGCATTGACGATCAGGACGTGGAACAGATTAGGGGCAATGTGGCGGAACATGATCCGGGCATCGGGCGCACCCATGGCACGGGCCGCCTCGATGAAATCACGCTGCTTGATGGAGAGGATCTCACCGCGCACTAGACGGGCAACACCCATCCACGACGTAATACCGATGACGAACATGATCAGCCAGATCGAGTTGCCGACGAACGCCAGGATCGTCAGCAGCAACGGGAGGGTGGGAATCGAGAGCAGGACGTCGACTATCCGCATCAGTATGTTGTCGATCCATCCACCATAGAAGCCGGCTGCCGAGCCTACCAACAGGCCCATGGTGAGGGCGACGCCGGTGGAGATAAAGCCGACGGTCAGGGAGATCCGGGAGCCGTAAATCAGGCGGCTGAGCAGGTCACGGCCGTACGTATCCGTACCCAGAATGTAGGTCTGACCGGTCGTCTCGTTAACCGTTCCCGGAGCCTTGAGGCGATAGCTCAGGTCGAGCTCGTCGCGGTCCTGCGGAGCGACGACCGGGGCGAAGATCGCGATGGAGAAGAGGATCAGGAGCATGGTGCCGCCGAGCATGGCGAGCTTGTTCTTTCGGAAGCGCCGCCAGAAGATTCGCAACCAGGTCTGCTCCTGGCTGGACGCAGCCGGCCCCTGCAGCGGGCTCTGAGTATCGGGCTTTTCCGCTGTTGCCATTTGCTTGGTCCCTCCTTAGGAGAACTTGACCCGCGGATCAACCACGGCGTACATAATATCGGCGATCAGGTTGCCCACCACGGTAAGAAAGGCGAAGATCAGGTTCGCAGCCATCACCATGGGATAATCCTGCTGGAAGACTGCCTGAATGGTCACGCGGCCCATGCCCGGCCAGGCGAAAAGGTTTTCGATAACCAGTGCGCCACTCACAAAGCTGGCCATGTTCAGGCCGAGGAAGGTGACCACCGGCATGAGTGAATTGCGCAGGGCGTGCTTATAGGTAACGATCCGCTCGCTCAGACCCTTGGACCGAGCGGTTCGAATGTAGTCCATCTTCAGGACCTCCAAGAGACTGGAACGGACATACCGGGAGGTCGCGGCAATCTCGGTCACGGCCAGTGCGGTCACAGGCATGATCATATGAATGACGCCGTCCCAGAAGTCCCCCTCCTTACCCGGGGTGTACATTCCGATCGACGGGAGCCACTTCAATTTTACTGCGAAAAGCAGCATGAGCAGAATACCTAGGAAGAAGCTTGGAACTGAGATACCCGCAAAGCTGAAAATGGTACTGGCCGAGTCGACTAACGTATATCGGCGTGTTGCGGAGACGACACCTACGATAATGGCGAGAGCAAAAGAGATCACCCAGGCGGTAACAGTCATCTTCAGGGTGTTGGGGATCGCCAGCTTGAAGCGATCAAGGACGGGCTGGCCGGTGATCATGGACCGCCCGAGGTCGCCCTGCACGGTCCGCTCCATCCACCGGTAATACTGCACGTACCAGGGCTTATCAAGGCCCAACTGCCGACGGAGTCGCTCCAACTGTTCCGGGTGCTTCATCATTTCGCGCGGGGCATAGGCCTTTACGGGGTCACCAGGAGAAAGCTGATAGATTCCAAAGGAGACGAAGCTGATCACCAGGAGGAGCGGTATCAGCTGCAAGACCCGACGTGTGATGTACATCAGCATCACGCAATACCCCCAACTCAAATTTCTGAGGCGACTAGTTCCACGCGCCCCGTCCCTCTACCTGCCAGGTCATGCGGTGGGTGGGCAATCCATTCCGTCGCTTGTCAATAGGACGACGATTTGCTCTACCCCGTTCGGTTTATTTTTTTGGGGGAGCGGCCCTTCTGTGAAGATTTGCTCAAGAGGGTGATAACAATCTACGGTCCCCCCGAAGGGGGACCGTAGTTGTTCCATGGGAGTCGGGTCTTACGGCATCATGTACCACTCTTCGTAATTCCAGTGGATACCGGCAGGGGTGCCCTTGACGTCGCCCTTGATCTGGTTGTTCAGACCGACCAGAGCGTTCGCGTAGTACAGGAAGGTGTAGACCTGGTCAACGGCCAGCTCCTCGCCCAGCTCCTGGTAGATCTTCTTCCGCTTCTCCATGTCGGTGACGGCCTTGCCCTGCATGATCAGCTCGTCAACCTTCGGGTTGTTGTAGCCGTGCATCATGTTGAAGCCGCCCTGGGAGTGGAAGATGGAGTAGGGATCGGGGTCAGCGCCCAAAGACCAGCCGAGGATATACGCCTGCTTCTTGTCGCTGTCGACGTACTCAAGGAAGGCGTTCCACTCCATCAGGTTGACGGAGACCTCGATGCCGATCTTCTTGAGGGCCTGCTGGATGATAACCGCAGACTGCTCGCGGTACTTGTTGCCGTTGTTGGTCGCGATCTCGAACTTGAACTTCTGGCCGTCCTTCTCGCGGATGCCGTCAGCGCCGACCTTCCAGCCAGCCTCGTCGAGCATCTTCCCGGCCTTGTCGGGATCGTAGTTGAAGACGGTCACGTTCGGGTCGTAGGACCAGAGGGCCGGCGAGCCGTGGGTGTTGGCGATAGCGCCATGGCCCAGGTACAGCTTGTCGACGATCTCCTGGCGGGGAATGGCGGTGGTGATCGCCTGGCGGACCGCACGATCAGAGAACATGGGGTTCTGCAGGTTGTAGCCCATGTAGGTGTAGGCGAGCTGCGGATACTCGTGCAGGTTCACGTGCTTGACCTCAGCCTTGAAGCGATCCCAGGAGTCAGCCTGGATGCTGGAGAGGTGAACGTCACCGGTCTCCAGGGCGACCATGTTGGCCTGGGCGTCGGGAACGACCTTGAACAGGACCTTCTCGATCCAGGTCGGATGCTTGGCATAGCCGAGCTTCCAGTCGGGGTTCCGCTCGAGGAGGATGTGATCGTCCTTGACCCACTCGACAAACTTCATGCCGCCGGTGCCGATCGGGGCGGTGGCGTACTTGGAGGCCTTCAGGTCAGCGATATCGGCCTCGAGGAGGTGCTTCGGCATCGGGCCGTAAACAGCGACGTCGAAGATGAACGGAGCGGAGGGCTCGGTCAGCTCGACCTTGAAGGTGTTGTCGTCAACGCAGGTCATGCCGCCGGTCTTCCAGAAGTTGTTCCAGGCCTCGAGCTTCTTGGCGTCGGCCTGAGCCTCGTCGATCTTCTTGTCCTCGACGTCCTTGTCAATGGCGTCGTAGGCATCGGAGAGCTCCTGCCAGCCCTTGACGGCGAGGAAGTCGCCAAAGCGGACGCCCTGGTACTTCGGATGCGACATGGCCTCGAAGGAGAACTTCTGGTCGGCGCAGGTCGCGGGCTTGCCATCATGGAAGGTCACGCCCTGGGCCAGCTTGAAGGTGTAGATCTTGTCCTGATCAACGGTGTAGCTCTCGGCGAAGGCCGGGATGAGGTTGAGCTTGTCATCCAGGGAGAGCAGCGGGTCGAAGACCAGGGTCGAAACGTCGCTGGAGGAGGTGTCCTGGGTCAGGATCGGTAGCAGGATCGCCGCGTCACCAATGGTGCTGCGGATGTACGTACCGCCAACCTGCGGGCCCTCCGGCGCCTTGGTGCCCTCGGTGCTGCCAGAGGTCTCAGCCGGCTTCGGATCTTCTGTCTTGGTGCCGCCCGAGCAGCCGGCCAGGATGACCGATGCGCCCACGACAGTGGCAAGAGCGCCCATAAGGAACTTGTTGCTCTTCATCTCGTGTGTTACCCCCTATGTTATCTGTTGAAGGGTGTGGACCCCGAAAAAATCAGGGTCACTCGTCGGTTCCGAAGACTGCGACCTCGCCTCCCACCTTTCTTACCGGTTCCCGAAATGGTAGATTGGCGAACCGGATGATTGGGGTTATCCCCACTAGGCTGAATTTATTCGTCAGCCTAAAGTGATTTCCTTCTTGAAACTTCGCCCTGAACGATTTTGGTCCAACTTGCATCTAACATGATGAAGTGCGACAACGGCGGAGGAGGGGTTGGATGTCCCGATGGCCAAGTCTCGTACGGCTCCTTGTTTTCACGCTGGTGGCCGTTCTCCTGGGATACCTGGTCGAACGGGATCCGGAGCGGATCACACTGACGCTCCCGGAACGGGGAGTAACGGTGGCCGTGCCGAAGAATCTTGAGGGATGGGCGCTGACCCCGGGCGAGGGCGACCTCCTCGTGGAGGGTGAGACCCGTCTTGGCCTGGTCTCCCTGGAGATCGTAGAGGTACCCGTCCGTGAGAACGGGGATATTGACGGATTTATTGTCAGTCGCCACAAGGAACTGAAGGTCGGCAGGGAAGAGTATATTGTGTGGCACCAGGGAATGGACAGCAAATTTGGCTACCGTCCTGCGCCCACCTACAAGGCGACCTACGAGGGGAAGATCGGCTGGTGGCCCTTCCCCACAGAGATCTGGCAGTACGATGTCTACTGGCCATACCGGGGGCACTACGCCCGGATCAGCATGCGCTACCCGGACTTCCTGGTCAACTACGTCTACATGGACCGACTGATGATTGCCGGGAACCTGAAGCTCGACTAGGAAGGGAGGATGGCGGTTGACCTACCTACTCTACTCACTCTGGATCCTCAGTCTAATCCTGGTGGTCAGCGAACTGGACAGCCTGGTCGCCCGTCGGGTCATGGACCGGCTTCGGGTGGCCGTGCCTGAGTCCCATTGGCTGCTCGCTGTCTTTGCCAGCGCCGTCCTCCCCGGGGTGGGACAGTTTCTGAACGGTCAGGTGCTAAAGGCGTTCTTCTTCTTGATCTGGCCGTTTCTCTCGCTCTTCGGAGCCCCGGTGCCCCGACCGTGGCAGATGCTTGCGCTCAAGACGGGGTGGCTATTGCTGCCCTGGTGGCTCCTGGCCATCGGTGATGCGCTGGTCTCCGGGCTGATCCGGCATGGCCGCCAGCACCTCGCAAACAAGCGGGCCCTTGCGGCCAGCAATACCACCGACCTCTACGCCTACTTGGATCGCAAACGGAGCATTCAAAAGGGATCGAATTGACAAACTCCATTCATAAGACGCTCTCTTCTCGCTAACGGTTCAGCCAATTTTGCTCAAATCGAAAAAGGAGAGTCACCGACGCTCCGCCTTGGAGAATCTTGCCTCAAGGGTAGATTCGGGGTACCCTAGTGATCGGAGAGTGATCAACAATGAACGGTGACGCCTACTTCCGCAAGAACCGGGAGACGCATCTGAACCAGTTGAGGGAGTTTCTCTCGATCCCGTCGATCTCGGCGCTGTCGCCCCATAAGGATGATATGCGCAAGGCGGCCCAATGGCTGACCGATGAGTTGAAGCGGATCGGCATGTCTCGCGCGGAAATCATGGAGACCGGGGGGCATCCAACGGTGTACGCGGAGCGGCTTGATCAGCCCGGGAAGCCGACCGCCCTGATCTACGGCCACTATGATGTCCAGCCCGTGGACCCGCTCGACCTCTGGGAAACCCCGCCCTTCGAACCCGCGATCCGGGACGAGAAGCTCTACGCCCGGGGCGCCAGCGATGACAAGGGACAGGTCTTCATGCACCTCAAGGTGGTCGAGGCGATCCTTCAGTCGGAGGGGAAGCTCCCGGTCAACCTGAAGTTCCTGATCGAGGGCGAAGAGGAGATCGGCTCGACCAACCTGGAGCGGTTTGTGGCCGAGCATAAGGATCTGCTCAAGGCGGACCTCGTGGTGATCTCCGACACCGGCCTCTACGCTCGTGGGGTCCCCTCCCTCACCTATGCCCTGCGCGGACTGGCCGACCTGGAGGTCCACGTGACCGGCGCCAAGGGAGACCTGCACTCCGGTCTCTTCGGCGGCGCTGCCCCGAACGCGGTTCAAGCCCTGGTCCAGCTCCTGGCCACGCTGCATCATCCCGAGGGGGGAGTGGCGGTCGAGGGCTTCTACGACCAGGTCCGGGCCCTGACCCAGGAGGAGCGTGACTCGTTCGCCGCCCTGGGGCTGGACGAGCAGGCCTACGCCAAGGAGCTGGGGGTGTCCGCCCTGCCTGGCGAGCCCGGTTTCAGTGCACTCGAGCGGACATGGGCCCGGCCTACCTTGGAGCTGAACGGGATTTTCGGTGGCTTCCAGGGGGAGGGCACGAAGACGGTGATCCCCGCCAAGGCTGGCGCCAAGATCACCTGCCGCCTGGTCCCCGACCAGGACCCGGAGAAGGTGTCCGATGCGATCGAAGCCCATCTGAGAGCCCACTGCCCGCCCGGCGTCCAGCTTGAGGTGATCCGGCGGGCCGGTGCGCCGGCCTGCATAACGCCGATCGACCACCCCTCCATTCGTGCGGCCATGGCCGCCCTGGCCGAGGCCTATGGTAAGGAGTCCCGGTTTATCCGGACAGGCGGCTCGATCCCGGTGGTGGCAACCTTCTCGAAGGTGCTGGAGATCCCATCGGTGCTGATGGGCTTTGGCCTGGAGGACGAGAACTTCCACGCCCCGAACGAGCACTTCCACCTGGAGAACTTCGACACGGGTATGCGAGCCCTCTACAGCTACTGGTTCAAGCTTTCCGAGGCGATGTAATACGGAGAACGGCGGGGCAGAAATGCCTCGCCGTTTTTGACAGGACCAACCCCCACCATGCACGAATCTTCAAGGAACGCCATGAGTGGGGAGTGTTGTGAGTGGAGCATCTGCCGCGGGTCTGTATTATCGGTGCCGGCTCCTCAGGTCTGGCTGCAGCCCAGGCGCTGAAGGTAAACGGGATCCCCTTCGAGTGCTTCGAGAAGCGGGACCGGATCGGGGGGATCTGGGCCTTCAGCGAGCGTCCGGGCGAGAGCGCTGCCTATCGTTCGCTCAACATCAACACCTCTCGCGAGCGGACGGAGTTCACCTCCTTCCCCATGCCGAAGGAGTACCCGGACTTCCCGCACCACACGCAGATGGCCGCCTACTTCAATGCCTTCGCCGACCACTTCGGGCTCCGGGATCGTATCCGGCTGAATACGGGTGTGTCCAGGGCGGAGAGGCGCCCCGACTCCACCTGGGCGATCACCCTGGAGAGCGGAGAGGTGCGCCATTACGATGCGCTCGTCGTCGCGAACGGCCACCATTGGGATCCCCGCTTCCCCGATCCCCCCTTCCCCGGCGAGTTCCACGGCAAGGTAATGCACTCCCACACCTACCAGGAGAACAGCATCTTCGCCGGCAAGAAGGTGCTGGTTCTGGGCATCGGCAACTCGGCCTCGGACATTGCGGTCGAATCCTCCTTTGTGGCGGAGAAGACTTACCTGGCCATGCGCCGCGGCGCGTTCGTCCTCCCCCGCTATGTCTTCGGCACGCCCTACGACCAGGTGAAGAACCCGGGCTGGCTGCCCTGGAAGATCCGGCAGCCGTTCCTTGAGCTGGTCGTCCGGCTCTTTGTCGGGAAGATGGAGCGCTACGGCCTCCCCCGCCCCGACCACCACTTCGGCGAGGCTCATCCGACGATCTCCGATTACCTGACGGCCCGAATCACCCACGGATACGTGAAGGTGAAGCCGAACATCTCCGAGTTGATGGGGGAGAAGGTCCGCTTCGAGGATGGTTCCATAGAGCCAGTCGATCTGATCGTGTACTGCACCGGCTATAAGGTGACCTTCCCCTTCTTCGACCCCGGTTTCCTCGCGGCGCCGAAGAATGAGCTCCCCCTCTTCCGGCGGGTCTTCAAACCAGGTCTGGAGAACCTTTTCTTCGTCGGACTGCTCCAGCCACTAGGCTCGATCATGCCACTGGCGGAGGCCCAGGCCCATTGGATCGCTGACTACCTGCTGGGCCGGTACGCTCTGCCGTCGTTGCCGCAGATGGAAGCCGATATCAAGCGGGATGAGCTGGCCCTACACAGCCGGTACGTCCCCTCCCTCCGACACACCATGCAGGTCGACTTCGACACCTACCTCTACGATCTCGCCAAGGAGCAAAAGGCCGGTGCGAAGCGGGCCGCAGCCAGCGGTAAACGGCTCCCGGTGCCGGCGAAGGTCACGCCGGAGCCCGAGCGATTGGTCAGCGGCGAGTGACAAAGGACCCGGGTCGCAGTTCCGTGCTGCGCCCCGGGTCTCTCTTTCAGCCTCATGCCTCGTATGCGACTACCCCGCCGACCACGGTCAACTGCACCTTCACGTCCTTCAGTTCGGACGGATCGCAGGTGAAGGGGTCACGGTCCAGGACGACCAGGTCTGCCGCCATGCCAGGGGCCAGGGCGCCCTTGAAGCCTTCCTCAAAGGTGGAGTAGCTGGCGCCGGTGGTGTACATGTCGAGTGTCTCTGGCACGGTCAATCGCTGATCGGGCTGCCAACCGCCGGCCGGGAACCCGTCCAGATCCTGACGGGTCACCGCGCAGTAGATCCCGGACCAGATATTGAGCGGCTCGATCGGGCAGTCGGAGCCGCCGCAGAGCGGAATCCCCTTCTCCAGAAGGGTCCGCCACGCATAGGATGACCTGGCCCGATCCGGCCCGATCCGATCGGTGAACCAGTGGCCGTCGCTCTTGAGGAAGACGGGCTGAATATCGCCGACGATCCGCTCGGCGACCATCCGATCGATCAGTTCGGGGTTGAGAATCTGGGCGTGGATCATCCGGTGGCGGGCATCGGGCCGGGGCGACTGAGCCTGCGCTTCGGCCACGGCATCCACAAAAAGCTTTGCACCGCCATCGCCGATGCAGTGGCAACCCACCTGGTTGCCCAGGGCGTGCGCCTTCGCCACCAGCCCTTTGAACTCATCGGGCGCGTAAATGTAGATGCCGGTCGTGGTGGGATCATCACTGTAGGGCTCCAGCATCGCGGCGGTGCGGCCACCGAGCGACCCATCGGCGAAGAGCTTCACCTGGCCGTAGCGGAACCACTGATCGCCGGCGCCGGTCACAACGCCGCGGGCCGCCGCCTCCTCCACCGCATCGATCGGGATCATCTGGGTGATCCGCAGGGGGATCTTGTCGGGGCCGACCAGGGACCGGAAGAGCGCCTCGGTTGCGTCCACCCCGCCCCCATAGCGGCAGTCGTCCGTATGGACCTGGGTGATCCCGTAGGAGAGCGCCTCCCGCATCGCCCGGGCAAGCAGCTCCCGCTGCCGCTCGGTCGAGACCTCGGGGATGATCCGCTGGATCAGGAGCTGTGCGTTCTCCCGCAGCAATCCGGTCGGCTCGCCCGTGACCGGATCCCGGTCGATCTGGCCGCCGTCCGGATCACGGGTCTCCCGTGTGATTCCGGCGAGGCGCAGGGCTGCCGAATTGACAACCGCCACATGATTGCAGTTTCGCTGCAGATAAACCGGGTGATCGGGGGATACTTGATCCAGGTCCTCCTTCCGCGGCTCACGACGCTCCACCCAGCGGTCCTGATCCCAGCCGCGGCCAATGATCCACTCGCCGGACGGGCGCCGGGCAGCCTCGGCGGCCACGTGCTGCTTCACCGTCTCCAGACTGGGCATGCCGGCGACGGCCAACCGATCCAGGGTGAGGGCGTAGCCCAAGATATGCAGGTGAGCATCGATCAGGCCCGGGAGCAGTGGTCGGCCCACCAGGTCGTAGACCCGGGTTGCGGGGCCGCTGGTCTGCATAACCTCGTCGCGTGTCCCGATAGCGATCACCCGGCCTCCGGCAATGGCGATCGCCTCAGCCGGCCTCCAGCCCAGATGCCCGGAGTAGACCGGTCCCCCTGTGTAGATGACCTCTGCGTGCATCGATCCCTGTCCTTTCCATGATCTGATCTCTCCGCTGAATATACCACGGGACTCCCTTTTCGTCCTGCATGACGGTAAAGGAAGCACATGCTAAGATTAGGTGAATGAACCGTTTTGAGCCCCTAGCATTGTCCGGGGGTCCATGGTATCATTTGGGCCGGATAACTGTTGTGCAAGGATCGCAACAGAACCATTATGTTTCGCAGGAGGTATCGAGGCATGGCTCGTAACTGGTTTGCCAAGGTTGCTTCGGTCACACTCACCCTGGCTCTTCTTGCTGGGTGCGGCGGTGCCAAGCAGGAACCTACTCAGGAGGCTCCTAAGACGGAGACCCAGACCCCGGCCCAGGCCGAGACTCCCAAGACCTTCGCTGTCGGCATGGCCACCGACATGGGCGGTCTGAACGACGACTCCTTCAACGCTGCCGCTTACAAGGGAATCCTCCGGCTTGAGTCCGAACTCAAGGTGAAGAAGAACGTCATCGAGTCCCATCGTCAGGAGGACTACGAGCCGAACTTCCAGACCCTGATTGATCAGAAGGTCGACCTTGTCTGGGGCATTGGCTTCCTTATGAAGGAGTCCATGACCACCGTGGCCGAGCGGAACCCGAACCAGAAGTTCGCCCTGATCGACGACGTGGTGGAGAAGCCGAACGTCGCCTCCGTTACCTTCCGGGAGGAAGAGGGCTCCTTCCTCATGGGCGTGATCGCTGCGCGCACCACCAAGACCAAGAAGGTGGGCTTCCTCGGTGGCATGGAGAGCCCGGTCATCTCGCACTTCGAGGCTGGCTTCAACGCCGGTGTCCTCGCTGCTGACCCCACCGTGAAGGTGATCACCGTCTACTCCGGCTCCTTCATTGACCCGGCGAAGGGCAAGTCCGATGCGCTGGCAATCATCGGCCAGGGCGCTGACGTCGTCTTCCACGCTGCCGGCGCCACCGGCCAGGGCATGATCGAGGCCGCCAAGGAGAAGGGCGTCTACGCGATCGGCGTCGATTCCGATCAGAACCACCTGGCCCCCGACACCGTCATCTCCTCGATGATGAAGCGGGTTGACGTCGCCGTCTTCGAGATCTCCAAGGCCGCCATTGACGGCACGTTCCCCGGCGGCAAGACCACTGTTCTGGGCCTCAAGGAGGACGGTGTCGGCTACGCTGAGAAGACCCGCTGGGACCTTCTCCCGAAGGATCTGCAGACCGAGGTCGACCAGTGGGCCGCAGCCATTAAGGCTGGCAAGTTCACCGTGCCGAACGACATGGAGAAGTTCAAGAGCTTTACGGCTCCCAAGCTCTAACCCCGGCCCGGCCTTGCCGGTAAGCCGCCCCTGAGACCTTCAGGAAAGGGGGATGAAGGGCGGGACTACGGTCCCGCCCTTTACTCATAACATGCTAAAACTCAACGGAATCACGAAGCGCTTCGGCTCCCTGGTCGCCAACGACTCCATCGATCTGGAGGTCCGGCAGGGGGAGATCCACGCCCTTCTCGGGGAGAATGGTGCGGGCAAGTCAACGCTGATGAACATCCTCTATGGGCTCTACACCCCCGATGAGGGGACGATTGAATGGAAGGGCAATCCGGTCAGAATTGACGGGCCGGGCCACGCGATCGCCCTGGGCATTGGCATGGTGCACCAGCACTTCATGCTGATTCCCGTCTTCTCGGTCGCGGAGAATATCGTGCTGGGCATGGAGCCGGGTGGGGCCGTGCTCGACATGAAGCAGGCGAACGAGCGGGTGCGGGAGATCTCTAACCAGTTTGGTCTCGAAGTCGACCCGGAGGATAAGATCGAATCGATCTCGGTCGGTCAGCAGCAGCGGGTCGAGATCCTAAAAGCACTCTATCGCGGGGCCGAGCTACTGATCCTGGACGAGCCCACGGCGGTGCTTACCCCGCAGGAGGTCGTGGAGCTGGGCAAGATCATGAAGAGCCTGGTCGCCCAGGGCCGGACGATCATCATCATCACCCACAAGCTGAAGGAGGTCCTCCACCTCGCCGACCGTGTTTCGGTGATTCGGCGTGGCCGGAAGATCACCACGGTCGAGGCACAGGGTCGGACCGAAGCGGAACTGGCGAACCTCATGGTCGGCCGTGAGGTTGAGCTGAAGGTGGACAAGCAGGAGGCCACGCCAGGGGCGCCTGTCCTCGAGGTCAGCCATCTCTCGGCCAAGAATGACCGCGGCCTCCTCGCCCTGAAGGATGTCTCCTTCCAGGTCCGGGCCGGTGAGATTGTGGGCATCGCCGGTGTCGACGGAAACGGCCAGTCAGAGCTGATCGCCTGCATGACCGGTCTGCGCAAGCCAGCCGGCGGGACGGTCAGGGTCAACGGTAAGGACCTGACCGCTCGGTCGCCCAAGGAGGTTCGCGAGGCCGGCGTGGGCCACATTCCGGAGGATCGACAGCGCCGGGGCCTGGTGCTGGACTTCTCCATTTCGGAGAACGCTGCGCTGGGCGACCACCGCAAGTTCACCCGCTACGGCTTCCTCAACTACGGGAAGATGGCCGATCTGGCGGAGAGGATCGTGAAGGCCTTCGACGTCCGCCCGCCCGAGCCGGAGTACATGGCCCGAGCCCTCTCGGGCGGCAACCAGCAGAAGGTGATCGTGGGTCGCGAGATCATGCGGGACCCCGACCTGATGCTGGCGGTCCAGCCCACGCGAGGCCTGGACGTGGGTGCCATTGAGTTCATCCACCGGCGCCTGGTAGAGGAGCGGGACAACGGCAAGGCCGTCTTGCTGGTCTCCCTGGAGCTTGACGAGGTCATGAACCTGGCCGACCGGATCCTGGTCATGTACAAGGGCCAGATCGTGGCAGAGGTGGCCGGGCACGAGGCGACGGAGGAGAACCTCGGCCTCATGATGGCAGGAGGTGGTGCACGTGGCTAAGGAGTCGGGCCTCTCCAGGGTGGTCCGTGAGGCCGTGGAGGCGGTTTCCATTCCCGTGCTGGCCACGATTGTCGGCATGATTGTGGGCACGGTCTTCATTCTGATCGCCGGCAAGAGTCCCATCCAGGCTTACACCGCCTTTGCACAGGCGGTGGCAGGCTCGCCCCGTGCCTTCGGCGAGACCCTGGTCTCTACCATTCCGCTGATCTTCACCGGCCTGGCGGTCTCTCTCGCCTTCCGCTCCGGCCTCTTCAACATTGGCGTGGAGGGGCAGTACCTGGTCGCCCAGATTGCCGCCGTGGTGGTCGGCTATGCTGTGAAGATGCCGGAAGGGCTCTCACCCGGCCTTGCCGGCCTCTTCCACGTCACCCTGGCACTCCTCGCGGGCACCGCGGCCGGCGCCTTCTGGGCCAGCATTGCCGGCCTGCTCAAGACCTTCCGCGGCGTTCATGAGGTGATCAACTCGATCATGCTGAACTACGTGGCGCTCTTCCTGGGCAGTTGGCTGCTCAACGCCTACCTGAAGGGCAGCTCGGGGCAGGGCTCCTCTCAGCCTGTCCAGGCGACAGCGGCCCTCACGCAGGGGCTGATCGAGGGCTCCCGGCTGCACACGGGCCTTTGGATCGCCCTGGTGGCGGCCTTTGTCGTCTGGATCATCCTGTGGAAGACCCCATCTGGCTATGAGATCCGCGCCGTCGGCCTCTCCCCCGGTGCGGCCGAGTACGCCGGGATCTCGGTCGGGCGGAACATCGTGCTGGCCATGGCGCTCTCCGGGGCCCTCTCGGGGCTGGCCGGGGCTGTTCAGACCCTGGGCGTCAACCGCCGGTTCTTCGAGACCACCGCCTTCGTCGGCTACGGCTTCGACGGCATCGCCGTGGCGCTGGTCGGTCGGAATCACCCGCTCGGCGTGATCCTCGCCGCCCTCCTCTTCGGCGCCCTGGAGCGCGGCGGCCCGCAGATGCAGGCGGCGGCCGGCGTACCCAAGGCGGTCATCTACATCGTCCAGGGCACGGTCATCTTCTTCGTGGCCGCCGAGGGAATCTGGCGGTTCCTGCGAAACCGCAAGGTGAAGACGGAGGTGAAGACGGCATGACCTGGGCGATCATCACGGTATTGGTGACGGCGACCCTCCGTGCCGCCACTCCCCTCCTTCTCGCTGCCCTGGGCGGCATCTTCTCCGAGCGCTCCGGCGTGGTGAACATCGCCTTGGAAGGGATCATGCTGGTCGGCGCCTTCGCCGCTGTGTGGGTCTCCTTCGTGACCAACTCGGCCCTGCTCGGCATGCTTGGCGGCATGGCCGCAGGCATTGCCTACGCCTCTCTCCATGCGGTTGCCTCAATCAAGTACAAGGCGAACCAGACCGTCTCCGGCGTCGCCCTCAACCTGGCCGCCGCCGGCCTGACTGAGTTCATGCTGAACAAGGTCTGGGGGCAGGCCGGTGGGACGCCGTCGGTCGCGAAGATGCCCGACCTCTTCGGACTGAACCTCTTCGTCTACCTCGCCTTCATCCTTGCGTTTGCCGCGCACTACGCCCTGTGGAAGACCTCCTGGGGCCTCCGGCTCCGGGCGGTAGGCGAGCATCCATTGGCGGCGGATACGGTCGGTGTCAACGTGGCGAAGATGCGTTACTGGGGCGTCCTTCTCTCGGGCGCTTTCGCAGGCCTGGCGGGCGCCTCCCTCTCGATCGGTCTGCTCTCCCGCTTCGTTCACGGCATGACCGCCGGTAAGGGCTTCATTGCCCTGGCGGCCGTGATCTTCGGTAAGTGGAACCCGCTCGGAGCGATCGCTGCCACCCTGCTCTTCGGCGTCTCCGAGTCGCTGGGCACCATCTTCCAGACGTTGGGCATCACAGCGATTCCGTATCAGTTCTTCTCCATGACTCCCTACGTGCTGACCATGTTGGCCCTGGCCGGCTTCGTCGGTCGATCCACCCCGCCGGCAGCGAGCGGTCTTCCGTACGAAAAGGCTCACTAGAGCCACCTCGCCCCTCCTAATGGAGGGGCGCTTTCTCTGCTCCCCACCCGAGGCTAGACTATGGGATACTGATTCCTACCATAGTCTATTCTTACCCTTTGAGGGGTCGCCACAAGGTACCGTATGGGGTAGAATCGTAGGGAACAGCCGGAGCAATCACGAGGAGGCGAATCCTGATGTTCAGCAAACTCGGCGCTGGTGAGATCATCCTGATCATCGGTGCGGCGCTGTTGATCTTTGGCCCGGCCAAGCTGCCCGAACTGGGCAAGGCGGTCGGCAAGTCGATCCGTGAGTTCAAGGGCGCCATGAACAACACCGTCGGTGATCTGGCGGAGAGCGTGAAGGAAGTCAAAGAGATCAAGGATTCCATCGTAAAGTAGCCTCCCACCGCGGGGAATCCAACCATGCGGGAGGAATGTGGAATGACGCAACTGCTCAGCCCGGGTAATCGACCGATCTCCTATCTGCGGATCTCCATTACCGATCGATGTGACATGCGCTGCACCTATTGCATGCCCGCGGAGGGGCTGGAATTTCTCCCCCACAACAGCTACCTCACCGATGATGAGATCGTCCGGGTCGTGCGGGTTGCCGCCTCCATGGGCGTCTCGAAGATCCGCCTGACCGGTGGCGAGCCGCTGGTCCGCCCCGGGCTTGTCGGCCTGGTCCGCGAGATTGCCGCCCTGCCCGGCATTCGGGAGGTCGCCCTCTCCACCAACGCCCACAAGCTGGAGCGCTACGCCAGGCCACTGGCCGAGGCGGGAGTGAAGCGGGTAAATATCTCGCTGGACACGCTGGATGCCCAGCAGTTCGCACGGGTGACCCGAGGTGGCTCGCTCACCCGCGTCCTGGCTGGCATTGAGGCTGCTGAAGCCGCCGGCCTGACCCCGATCAAGATCAACTCTGTCGTCATGCGGACCATGAACGATGACCAGATCATCCCACTGGTGGCCATGGGTGTACGGCGGGGATGGCAAGTCCGGTTTATTGAGTACATGCCGATCGGTTGCGCCGCGGGGATGTGGGACCAGTACTTCGTGCCGGCCCAGGAGATCCTGGAGCGGGTGCAGCAAGCCTTCCCGCTGGAGCCGCTGGCCCTTCGCCCCGGCGATCCGGCCAGGCTCTACCGGGTTCAGGAGAGCAGTGCAACGGTGGGTGTGATCACCCCGGTGACACAGCATTTCTGCGACTCCTGCAACCGGATGCGCCTGACCGCCGACGGCAAGATCCGCTCCTGCCTGCTGGTGGAGGGCGAGGCCGATCTGAAGGAGCGCATGCGCACCGGCTGTGACGATGAAGAGATCGCACGCCTGCTCGTAAAGGCAGCCGCGCTGAAACCCGAATGGCACGGCGTAAACCCCGGCGACTTCTCCCATGCTACCATGGCCATGCGGGAGATCGGCGGATAGTGGCTCAGATCAAAGGAGAGACCCCTGGTTCTCGCCGGTAGGCGATAACCAGGGGTCTTCTGTGTGGTGAAGCAGGGAGCGGATCAGCCCCGTGCCGGTGGCTGGTAGCTAATGCACCAGGGACTCTCCCCGCAGCAGCGCAGGCGGCTGGGCTCCAGCACGTGAATCAGGCGGTGCCCCGTCTCGATCAGCCCCTCCTCCTTCAGGTTCGCCAGGCAGTTGGAGATCGTCACTCGGGAGACCCCGAGGAACTCCGCCAGCTCCTGGTGACTGACCTGTAGCGTGACGTGCCGCAGGCCCTTCTGCTCCGGCCCCTTCTGCCGGGCGAGTTGGTGCAGCAGACAGGTGAGTTGCTCAGGCACCGGGCGGAGGGTCGTGTCGGTCACCAGCTTGGAGAGCAGGCGGAACCGCCGTGTCAGCGTCAGTAGCAGCAATCGGACAAAGTCGGGATCGGTCTCGATCAGATCGTGTACCTGTTCAGTTCGGAGGAAGAGGCACTTCAGCCGGGTCAGCGCCGTCGTCGTGATCTGTGATGGCTCCCCGTCCAGGACGGCCGCTTCGCCGATCACACAGCCCGGAGCGATCATGGCCAGGGCTCGAACGGTGCCGTTCGGGTTCATAACCGTCTGCTTCACATGACCGTCGAGCAGGAAGTAGATGCCCGTGGCATACTCGCCCTGTTCGATCAGGGTCGCACCGACCGGGAACTCGCGGTGCTCGGCCACCGGTATGAGCCGGTCGACCAGTCCGGGAGCACTCTCATGGCAGGGCAGAATCCAAGGTGAGGTGAGTAAGGCATCCAAACGCTCGCCTCCCGATTGTGGTCTGGAACACCTTCATCGTACCGCGACGGCGTCCGCACCCACAGTCTTCTTAATATCCGTTTGTAAAGTAGACGACAGACGATCTCGGTCTACACCAATTATAGTGAATGTGATCACAAGCTCCCGACCGAAGGGAGCTGAAGGAGGCAGAGATCATGGGTGTTTCCCGGCGGACCTTCCTGGCCTGGACCGGACTCCTGGGCGGTGCAGCCGTTGTCGGCCCGAAGCTCGGACTGGGCGGGAGCCTGGTCGAGACGGCTGAAGCGGCGGGCGAAGAGGTACAGGAACTGGCCTACTACACCGCCTGCGCCCGCAACTGTGGCTCGAAGTGCATCCTAAAGGCCTACGTGAAAGATGGGGTCATCACCCGAATCGGTACCGATGATGCAGCGGTAGACGGTCCCGACAACCCCCAGCTCCGCAGCTGCCTGCGCGGCTATGCCTACCGGCACCGGGTCTACGCGCCGGACCGCTTGAAGTACCCCATGAAGCGGGTCGGCAAGCGGGGCGAGGGCAAGTTTGAGCGAATCTCCTGGGAGGAGGCCTTCACCCTCTACGCCGCCATGCTGACCGAGATCAAGGAGCAGTATGGCCCGGCCTCCCTCTTCACCATGGATGGTTCCGGTACCATCGGTCTGACCATCCACAACACCTGGCGTTCGCTCGGCCCGCGCTTCCTGCGCATGTTCGGCGGCTGCACGGAGCAGACCCTCTCCTACTCCTCCGGCGCCACCTCGGTGGCCATGCCCTACACCCTGGGCGGCGGCTCCAACAACAGCGCCCCCTCCTTCCGGTCCTCCAAGGTCCTGCTCATGTGGGGCTGGAACCCGGCTGAGGGCGGCACCGGCACCAACACCACCTACTTCCTCCGGCAGGCCAAGGAGCAGGGCTGCAAGATCTACGTGATCGACCCCCGCTTCACCGACACTGCCGCCTCCTTCGCCGACACCTGGATTCCGCTGAAGCCGGGTACCGACGTGGCCCTCATGTCGGCCATGGCCCAGGTGATCATCAGCGAGAACCTGCACGACCAGGCCTTCCTGGATACGCATACCGAGGGCTGGCAGGAGTGGTTTGACTACATCACCGGTAAGGAAGATGGCGTCGCCAAGACCCCGGAGTGGGCGGAGCCGGTCACCGGGGTGGATGCGCACACCATCCGCCAGATGGCCCGGGAGTACGCCACCAACAAGCCGGGCGCCCTGGTCATGGGCCTCGGCCCGCAGCGCACCGCCTACGGCGAGCAGGTCGCCCGCTGCGGCCCCTCCCTGGCAGCGCTGACCGGCAACATCGGCGTTCTGGGCGGCTACGCCGGTCTGATGAACTGGATGCTCGCCTTCCCCTCTGGCGGCGTGGGCGGCCTCCCCTCCCCGAAGAACCCGGTCAACTCCCGCGTCCCCTGTAACCAGTGGCCCGACCTCTTCCTGAAGGGCAAGAGCGGCGGCTACCCGGCGGACATCCACATGGCGATTGCCACCGGCGGCAACCACCTGAACCAGGGCGGCAACCTGAATAAGTCGATCACCGCGCTGCAGAACGAGAACCTGAAGTACTTCGTGGTCCATGAGCAGTTCATGACCCCGACCGCCAAGTTCGCCGACCTGCTGCTGCCGATCAACTCGATCTTCGAGCGGATGGATATCGGCAACGCCAACGGCGCCGTGGTCTATATGCCCCCGATCATCCCCTCGCTCTACGAGTCCAAGTCCGACTGGGAGATCTTCCAGGAGATGGCCAAGCGGCTGGGCTTTGAGGCCGACTGGACCGGCGGCAAGACCGAGGAGGAGTGGCTGAAGGAGCTGGCCGGCAAGTCCAAGGTCGTCCCCGACTGGGAGAGCTTCAAGAAGCAGCAGATCGTCCGACTGGATATGTCCACCCCAATCGTCGGCTTCAAGGCCCAGCGAGAGACGGGTGCCAAGTTCAACACCCCGGGTGGCAAGATCGAGATCTCCTCGCCCCGCCTGAAGGAGAAGAACGATCCCAAGATGCCCGCCGTGCCGAAGTTCCTGGCGGACTGGGAGTCGCCCTCTGACCCGCTGGTCGCGCAGTACCCGCTCCAACTGATCTCGCCGCACAACAAGCGCCGGGTCCACTCCTCCTTCCATAACATCCCGCACCTGCAGGAGATGGAGCCGCACGCCCTCTGGATCAACCCGGTCGACGCCGGCCCCCGCGGCCTGAAGAACGGCGATCCGATCCGGATCTTTAACGACCGTGGTGAGGTGCATATCACCGCCTGGGTGACCGAGCGGATCCGGCCCGGCACCGTGGCCCTGCCGCAAGGCGTCTGGTACGACCCGAAGGAGCCCGGCAAGTCCGGTTCGATCGACACCGCCGGCTGCGCCAACGTTCTGACCAACGACCGGCCCACGCCGTTTGCAGGCGCCACCGCCCAGCACACGGCCCTGGTCCAGGTCGAGAAGCGCTCGTAAGGGGGGATTATCGCCATGGCGAACAAGCAACTCGGCTTCTATATCAATGTCGACCGCTGCATTGGCTGCCATACCTGT
Organism: Symbiobacteriaceae bacterium; assembly: GCA_041690255.1. Taxonomy (GTDB): domain Bacteria; phylum Bacillota; class Sulfobacillia; order Symbiobacteriales; family Symbiobacteriaceae; genus JAWLHU01. Next base: position 266,051 of record JAWLHU010000005.1, on the reverse strand, counting down.
GAGATGGCCTGCAAAGAGACCAACGATCTTGACCTCGGACCGCGCTGGCGGCGGGTCCGCTCCGTGGAGGGCGGCTCCTTCCCCCGCCCCTTCGCCTACTTCGTCTCAATGGCCTGCAACCACTGTGAGAACCCGATCTGTGTGAAGGTGTGCCCCGTAGGTGCCTACACCAAGCGGGAGGACGGGCTGGTGATCCATGACCCATCCAAGTGCATCGGGTGCCAGTACTGCACCTACGCCTGCCCCTACGCCGCACCGCAGTTCGATGCGAACAAGGGCAAGGTCGGCAAGTGCAGCGGTTGCACCACCCTGCTGGAGAAGGGCGAGCAGCCGGCCTGTGTCCAGTCCTGCATCATGCGGGCGCTGGAGTTCGGCCCGATCGATGAGCTGCAGGCTAAGCATCCGTCGGCGGTCCGGTCGATCCCCGTCCTGCCTGACCCGACCAAGACCAATCCGTCGGTGCTGATCCAGCCCCGTCCGGAGGTCAATCTGAAGCCGACCCGGATCGTTGATGGCGTCCGGGCCCGGCAGGTCTAGGAGGTGCAACCATGAAAGAAGCGCCGCTGATTCTCTTCACCGTTCTCTCCCAGGCCGCCGTGGGTCTGGTCCTCTTCTCGACCCTGATCCTCTGGGCCCTCTCCGCCGAGCGCCAGGCAACCATGGCCAGTGCCCTTCGGAACGCCGGGCGGATCGCCCTACCGCTCACCCTGGTCGCCCTGGCCGCCTCCTTCTTCCACCTCGGCCAGCCCGTGGGCGGCCTGCGAGCCTTCAGCAACATGGGGTCCTCCTGGCTCTCCCGAGAGATCCTCTTCATGGCCCTCTTCTCTGCGGGCGTCGCCGCCCTCTTCTTCCTCTGGCAGTGGCAGCCGCAGTCCGGCCTGATCCGGCCGGTCAGCGCCCTGACTGCCCTGCTCGGACTGGTGACGGTCTACGCCACCGGCATGGTCTACCAGTTGCCCACCCGTCCTGAGTGGAACCACTGGTCCAACCTGGTGAGCGGCTTCGTGACGGCCCTCCTGCTGGGCGCCATGATCATGGGCCTCCTCTCCCTGCTCACCCCGGACGCCGCCCCCGAAGCCCGCCGGCTCCTGGGCTATACCGCCCTCGTCGCCGCCGGCCTCCTCCTGATCGGCCTCGCCTTCTACGCCCCCTACCTCTCTGGCGTCTCGGCCGCCACCGCCGGTGCCCTCTTCGGCTCCCCTTGGTTCTGGGTCCGGCTGCTGGCCGGCATCGGGCTGCCGGTGGTCGCCGCGGCACAACTGCTCCGGGGCACTCAGCCCTCCGTCGCCCTCCTCTCCCTCGCCCTCGTGGCGGCGGTCGGCGGCGAGGTGATTGGCCGGTCGCTCTTCTACACGACCGTCCTGGAGAAGCTTCCGCTCTTCTAACTGCTGATGTGGAATGGGGGGCTGCGTGTGATGCTGGAGCGAATCGCTGCGTGGCTGGAGGGTATGGAGCCCCAGAACGGTCCGGTCGATGATCCGGTCGCCTGGGCAGCCCCCCTGGTCCGTGACGGCTACCTGCAACTTGGCTGCAACGGCGGGCGGGGCGCTCTCCGCCTGCCGGACGGCGGCCGGCTCTCCTGCCTGGCACACCTGACCTGGCGGGACCTGCTGCGGCTGCGGGGCGCTGGTGTGAGCGACCTGGTCCTGGTCTGGAGCGCCGAGCGCTGCCGGTCCTGTCCGGCTGCGAAACCCGACCTCCCCGGTTGGATGTGCGGTGAGCCTGACTCTCCGCCAGGGTTTGGCCTTCCGGTCCGGGTGGCGTCCGAGTGGAGTACCATGCCCGCATCACCGTCCATGGTGGATCTGGACCGCCGCCAACTCCTCTTCGGGGCGATGCAGTCCCGGCTGGAACAGGTGCGCCGGGCGGAACCGGTCCCCCAGACCGACTGGCTTGCAGCAGGAATCCGAAGCCTCCCCGCGGAGACCCCGCTCCCCCTCCCCGTGCGGTGGATCGGTGTGGGCTGCACCTTCTGCGGCGGCTGCGCCCACCTCTGTTCCGCCCTCGCCGTCGGCGACGGCCAGGTCACCTGGCAGCCGGCCGCGTGCACCGAGTGCGATCAGTGCCTCACCGGTTGCCCTGCCGGCGTGATCGGCAGAGGTGAGCCCTCCCTGGCAGGTCAGTGGACGCAGGTGTTGCTGCTTGCCCAGGCGGAGCGCCGGACTTGCGGCTGTGGGGAAGGCTACTACAACAACGACCCTGCGGCGCCATGCCTGCGCTGCCAACTAATCGGTCAAGGGAGCGATGATCATGGTTCCTCGCCCACCTTCTTCTGATCCGGGTCCGACCGCCTCAGCGAAGGAGCGGCAACTCATGGGCCGCTTCCTGGCCCTCGCCCTCCATCAGCCGCCTGGCGTGGACTGGCTCACCCAGATGCTCCCTCTGCTGTGCGACCTCCCCATGGAGCCGGCCAACCCCGACATGAACCGGGGGGCCGACCTGCTGCAGCGGTTCGCTCACGAGGCTGGTGGACTGCCGCTGGCCGGGGTGGCGGAGCAGTTGAGAGATGACTTCAACCGCCTCTTCGTGGGACCGGCGAGCCTTGCAGCACCCCCGTGGGAGTCGGTCTACCGCTCCCGCGAGCGGACCCTCTTCGGCCCGACCACCCTGCAGGTCCGGGAGTTCTACCGGCGGTGGGGAGTCGCCCTCCGGACCGCTCACCACGAGCCGGACGATCACATTGTCTACGAGCTGGAGTTCCTGCTGCTCCTGACCGAGCGGGCTGCCTCCGACCCCGGCGCCGGCGAGGCCCGGCAACGGTTCCTGAGCGAGCATCTGCTCAAATGGGTCCAGCCCTTCGCCTCCCTCATGGAGGATGAAGCGGAGAGCCTCTTCTACCAGGGCATCGCCCGGCTCCTGTCGGGCTACGTGCTGGCAGAGGCGGCTGCGTAGGCCCAAACGAACCAACAAGGCCGAGGGCACCCGCCCTCGGCCTTCCCTTCTCACACCTGCTGAGCCACTGCCACATAGCCGGCGGGTCCCTCCTCGCTCATGGGGTAGATCCCGATGGCCTCCTCCACCCCACGCGGATGATCCAGGCAGGTCGGCCAGACCGAGAGGATGATGGCGCTCCTCTGCCGCACCCGGAGGACCGCCGTCACCTCCTCCGTCGCCACCACAGCGATGTGCCCGAAGTCGGCAGCGACCAGGTGCCGCTGCCCCTTCAACCGCTGCATGAGGAACTTCGTATCCAGGTCCCGGCGGATCGCAGGAAGCGCGACGATCCGCTCCCACTCCGAGGCAATCCGCAGGCGGAACCGCTCGTCGCCATGCTCGGTCAGAATCACTTTGGTGTTCGGAAACCGGTGCAGATCGAAGCGTTCATCGGTCACGCCGACGATCGCCGGTCGCCCTTTCGCCAGGCCCACATACCAGGCAAGCTGGCCGGCCTGAACCACCCAGGCCCGCCTCTCCAGGGACATGGCCAGAATGGTCGTGTCCGGTGCCCACAGGTCACTCAGGAACTGCCCAACGGGCCTGACACGACCGGTCTTACGGAAGGAGCGCCCGACCATGGTAGGCACGGAGACCTCCGGGGGGAGGATGCCGGTCATACGCTGCCCGTCTCGCCCACGCAGTGCCGGCGCCAAGAAGCGCTGGAGCGACCAGTCCTCACGCGGGGGCGAGGCCTCTCTCTCCCCCCGGCTGACGCTCACCCAGTTCTGCTCCAGGCGAAGCAGGTAGCAGACCTCGCCGTCCCCGATCTCAGCGGTGTACGGGGAGGTCACGACAAAGGGCCGCTTGGCGCGGAGGACCCCGATCAGGGCCTGGCGGACCTGCTGCGGGTCGCACGCCTCCAAGCGTACTGAGACCCACTCGGCCAGCCCCTGAACCCTGAGCAGCAGGAGCCCGTGTGGGTCCAGGATCAGCGCCGGCAAGTCCTGCTCGCTGTGCATGCTGCCCGCCGGCGAAGCCCCTGCGACGCAGGCCCGCAGCCACATGCCGAGGGAGGTCCGCAGCGGGGACGGACGTGGTGGGCGGGCCAACCAGGTCACTTCCACAACCTGCGGGAAGCGGTGCAGGTAGAGCGTACCGCCCTGACACTCGGCCTCGGCGATCAGCGGATGCGGCAAGACCACCTGCGCCCTGGCCTCCAGCATTCCCCGCAGCAGATTGCAGACCATCGCCTCATCCGCCAGATGCCTGCCGTGGGAGCGTACATGTAGGGTGATGCCAATCTGCGGCAGAATGACATTCATATGAAACACCCCCTTTGCATTCTAATACGTGAATCACCCCCATCCGGTTCGGTGCCAGGGGCTGCTCCGCGCAAAAAAGGCCGCCAGGATCGCCCTGGCGGCCTCTCTCGTACGAAGCTCTCGGGTGCCCTCCGGCCTTCTTCGGACTTGCCTTAGGCCTGCTCCAGGTTCTGCTCCAGCACGACGCCAGCGCAGCGCTCGCAGAGCGTGGGATGGGCCTCGATCTTGCCAAGTTCCCGCCGGTTCCAGCAGCGCTCGCACTTCTCCCCAGAGGCCTTGACCACCTCGACCGAAAGGTCGCCGGGGCCCTCGCCGTAGTAGGTGCCGCTGGGGGTGGACTGGCCACCCACGAAGAGCCTCACGTCGGAGACGATCAGGATCGAGGGCATGTCGGCCAAGTGCCGGTCCAGCACGTCGGCCAGGCTCCCCTCGCCGCCGGTCACATAGAGATGGACCGCCGCCTCCTGGCTGGAGCCGATCATCTTGTCGGCACGGGCCCGCTCCAGGACCAACTGCGCTGCCTCCCGGACCTCCAGCAGCTTCGCCCACTCCGCGGCCAAGTCATCATCCAGGAAAGATGGATCCACGTGCGGCATGGTCAGCAGCTGCGAGGTGACCGGGGCATCGCCCCACTTGGGCAGGAAGCCGTAGGCCTCCTCCGCCGTGAAGGTGAGGACGGGGGCCAGCATGCGGACCAGGGAGTCCGCCACGGTGTAGAGCACCGTCTGGGCGGAGCGCCGATCCAGGGAGTTCTTGCCGCTGGTGTAGAGCCGGTCCTTCAGGATATCGAGGTAGACCGCCGAGAGGTCGACCGAGCAGTAGTTGTTCAGGGTGTGGTAGACCATGTGGAACTCGTACTCCTTGTAGGCGGTGGAGACCTTGCCCACCACCTCCTGGAGCCGGTGCATGGCCCAGCGGTCGATCTCCAGCATGGCATCCCGCTCGACCATGTCGGTCTCGGGGTTGAAGTCGTAGAGGTTGGAGAGCAGGTATCGGATCGTGTTGCGGATCTTGCGGTAGGCCTCGGCCACCTGCTTGAGGATATTCTCCGAGACACTCATGTCGCCGCGGTAGTCGGTGGAGGCGACCCAGAGGCGCAGGATATCGGCGCCGTACTGCTGGATCACCTTCAGCGGATCGACCACATTGCCGAGCGACTTGGACATCTTGCGCCCGGTCTCATCTACCGTAAAACCATGGGTGAGGACCGCCTTGTAGGGCGGCTTGCCGCCACGGGCGACGACCGAGGTGAGCAGCGACGACTTGAACCAGCCGCGATGCTGGTCGGAACCCTCCAGGTAGAGGTCGGCAGGCCAGGTGAGTTCGGGCCGGTTCTCCAGGACGCCCACGTGCGACGAGCCGGAGTCGAACCAGACGTCCAGGATATCCCGCTCCTGCCGGAAGTGGGAGGCACCGCACTTGGCGCAGGTCAGACCGCCCTCGGGCAAGAAGTCCTCCGCGGGCCGCTTCCACCAGGCGTCGGAGCCCTCCTTGCCGAAGATCTCGCTGATCCTTTTGAAGACCCGCGGATCGAACGATGGCTCGTTGCAGGCCTCGCAGGTGAGGACCGGGATCGGCATGCCCCACGAGCGCTGCCGGCTGATGCACCAGTCGGTCAGCCCCTCGATCATGTTGTGGATGCGGTTGTAGCCCCACTCGGGCACCCACTGCACCTTCTTGATCGCATCCATCGACTCGCCCATGAAGCCCTCCACCTTGGCGAACCACTGAACGGTCGCCCGGTAGATGATCGGGTTCTTGCAGCGCCAGCAGTGGGCGTAGGAGTGGCGGACCTTGCCCTGGGCCAACAGCATGCCGGCCTGCTCCAGCGCCTCGATGATCACCGGGTTCGCCTTCTCGTAGAACAGGCCGGCGAAGGGGCCGGCCTCGTTGGTGAAGACGCCCTTGTCGTTGACCGGGTTGAGGACCGGCAGGTCGTACTTCTGCCCGACGGCGAAGTCCTCGTGGCCGTGGCCGGGAGCGGTGTGGACGAGGCCGGTGCCGTCTTCCGTGGTCACGTGGTCGCCCAGGATCACCGGCGAGGTGCGGCCGTAGAGCTTGTGCTCATAGATCACGCCCTCGATCTGGGCGCCCTTGAACTCCGCCTTCAGCTCGCCCTCGGGGACGCCGATCGCCTCGAAGACCTTCTTGGCCAGGGCCTGCGCCAGGACCAGGTCGCCCTTCTCGGTGGCGTAGAGGCCGTAGTCCACATCCGGATGGGCGCAGACGGCCAGGTTGGCCGGCATGGTCCACGGGGTGGTCGTCCAGATGACGACATGGGAGCCCTCGGGGAGGACGCCGTTGCCATCGACCACGGGGAACTTGACGTAGATCGAGAACGAAGTCTTCTCGGCATACTCGATCTCGGCCTCGGCCAGGGCGGTCTCGTCATGGGCGCACCAGTAGACCGGCTTCAGGCCCCGGTAGATATGCCCCTGGGTCGCCATGGCTCCGAAGACCTCGACCTCCTTGGCCTCGAACTCGGGGGCGATCGTCCGGTAGGGGTGCTCCCAGTCGCCTCGGACGCCCAGCCGCTTGAACTGCTCCCGCTGGACACCCAGCCAGTGGTTGGCATAGTCCGCGCACCGCTGGCGAAGCTCCACCGGATCGATCTTGTTCCGGTCGAGCTTCATCTGCTCCAGGGCCATCCGCTCGATCGGCAGGCCATGCATATCCCAGCCCGGGACGTACGGAGAGTCATAGCCTGCCATGGTGGCGTGCTTGACGACAATATCCTTCAGGATCTTGTTCAAAGCGTGGCCGATGTGGATATTGGCGTTGGCGTAGGGCGGGCCGTCGTGCAGGATGAACTTGGGCCGGCCCTCGGTCGCCCGCTGGACGGTCTGGTAGAGGCCCATCTCCTCCCAGGCCTTCAACTGCTGGGGTTCACGGGTCGGCAGGTTGGCGCGCATCGGGAAGTCCGTCTGCGGCATGTTGAGCGTCGCTTTGTAGTCAGCCTTCTCACTCATGTTCATACCTCCATCTGTAAGATCCGAAAAAGCAAAAAGGCCCCGCCCCCGTGAAGGGGCGAGGCCAACGCTCGCGGTACCACCCTTGTTGAGCAGCGCGTGCTGCTCACCTCATTGCGCCGTCAATCAACGGCGATCCCCTGTAACGGTGGGTATCCGTCCACGCCTACTAGGCTTCGGGTGGAGACTCCGAGGGGATATTCCCGGGGGCGACGGGACCGGTCTTGCACCCATGTGACCGGCTCTCTGACCCGTGCGGGCCTGGTACTCGTCCTCGTCATCGTCTTTGACTTTGGGGCATATGCTATCACCTTTGGTGGTCGCTGTCAAGTTCTGCCGGGGTGGACGCGACTGGGCGCAGGCCCGGCCCGTCTCATGAGCAGGAGGCGGTGTGGATGATGCGGTGGGGTGTGCTCCTGTTGGCTCTGTGGCTCCTGGCCGGATGCAGTCAAGGCACGGTGGATGGGGAACCGGCGGCCTCGGATGCTCCACCGGCCCCGGTCGGGGATGCGATCGCACCCCCTGGTGCGCCTGTGCAAATTGCGATTACCCCTGCGTCCGGTCCCCCGGGCACCGAGGTGACGGTCCAGATTCGGCTGGAGCACCCCGAGGATGCCTGGACCAGTGGGACAGGAAAGCCTTGGAACGTCCAGCTCTGCTGGGATCGCTGCGGCCCTCGGGCTTTGGCCGGGACGATCTGGCCCAAGCCCTCGGCGGAGGATCCGCACCTGTTCACTAGTACGGCCCGGGTGCCGGCCTACACGGACGGTCGGCGCCTCCGGGAGGGTCCGCTTGAGGTCATGTTAGCCTGCGCCACAGACTACGATGATGGCTGCACGCAGCGACCGGAGGCAACGGCTGCCTTTCAGCTGACCGGCGAACTGCCCGGCGTGGACTGGGTCTCCCTGCCCGCCGGTCTGGAGCAGCCCATCCCCTCCCTGGTCGCCCGGCCCGGGCGGGTGATCAACCCCGCCAACCCGGCCCACCAGGTGGAGTGCGAGGGCGGGGCGGTCGTGGACACCATGCCCCAGCCCCCACCCCGGTTGCGAATTACCAAAGATGGCGGGGCGAATTGGGAGGAGATCTCGCTCCTGGGTGTGCGGCTGGGGCAGATGGCCGGGATGGCCGGTTGCCGGACCCTGGCGCTGGATCCGAGTCAGATTGACACCTATTATCTTGCGGGGACTGGCCACACAGCCGCCGCCGAGGAGGGTGCCTTCCCCCTCCCGCTCTTTACTGCCGATCGCGGCGTAACCTGGCAGCCGGTCCCGGCCCCGCCGGGCTTCGAAAGGCCGGAGATGTTCCTCCGCTTCACCGTGACCGAGGCCGAGGTGATTGCGTGGTATGGCCGTCAGGCAGATGTGGAACAGCCCCCCGAGGTTGTGGGGCTTGCTACATCGGACGGTGGTGCGACCTGGCATCCGGTCGCTTTGGGCTGCCCTGCGGATGGCGCCTGCCTCTGGGAGGTGCGGGATCCGATCTATGGGCGGGTGAGCCGGCGGTTGATGCGCTCGGAGGATGGTGGAGCGAACTGGCGCTGGGCCGAGTGGGTGGGCGAACCGGTCACGGTGCTGACCGCGCGCTTCCGGCTTATCGATGGTGGCATCGAGGCGATTGGACAGCAGTCCCTCGATCGCGGTTTGGTTCCCCTCCTCCGCTCGGAAGATGGTGGGGCGACCTGGATCTGGGTCGATCTGCCCGAGCCTCCGGGAGGCTGGCAGAGGGGTACGGCTCTGATGGCCGGTCCGGAGGGTTCTCTGCTCCTGCTGACCGAGGTTCAGACCTTTCGACTGGACCGGGGGCAGGGGGATTGGGTCATAGAGCCCTCCTGACCAGGGCGCACCCGCGGCGCAAAAAACCGCCCCACAGAGTGTGGAGCGGCTGCTGGGCCTCCTACTGCATCTGGTTGTGGGGATACTTCTGCGAGAGTTGGGCGTTCTGATCCCGCTGGTCCTGCACGGGTCCGGCCTGGGAGTACCGGGGCCGGAAGGTCTTGCAGGCGGTCTGCATGCAGGTCTGGGCATTCGCCTGTTGCAGGGTGTTTCCTACGGGAGCGTCGATTGCGTCGGGCCACTCGGTGGCCTGCTGGTCGGTGACGATCAGAATCTTTTCGGCCAGGCAGTGGTTGTTCTTGCCCCAGTAGTCGCAGTTCTGAACGGTGCAATAGACCTCGATCTTGGGCACTGGAGTTCCTCCCCTTCGGGTGATCTCCCCTTAGTCTGCCCCGCTTCAACGAAAAGGACCACCTCAGACAAAAACGACCGCCCCACAATCGTGAGGCGGTCCGAACTTTGCCATCGCTCAGTCGTCGCTATCGTCCTCGTCGGATTCGGCTTCCCGCATCGGCCGGACACGCCCCTGCTGGGCCGGCTCAGCGCCCTGCCGGGCGACAGCCGCATGGGCGAAGGGATCCTGCACCGTGTCGATCGCCTCCAACTGCGACTGGAGCAGCGCACGGACCTGACCGCGCAGCGTATGTGCCGCACGGGCGAGGTCAGCATTCTCCTCCATGATTCGCCGGGCCTTGGCCTGACCAGCCTCCAGGATCCGCTCGGCCTGCAGCCGCGCCTCCTGAATGATCAGATCGGCCTCACGACGGGCGTTGGATTTGATCTCCTCCGCCGTCTCCTGGGCGATAACCAGAGTCTTATTGATCGTCTCTTCCAGGGCACGGTACTGTTCAACCCGCTGGTTCAGGAGTTCCGCCTGCTCCTTGAAGCTGGTGTTCTCCTTGATCAGTACCTCAAACTCGCGAATGATCTGATCGAGGAACTCATCTACATCGTCCCGATCATATCCGCCGACAAGCTTCTTTTTGAACTCTTTGTTGGTGATATCCAGTGGAGTCAACGCCATGCTATCACCTGCCCTCTCCGAGAATACTCCCCCACACCCTAGAGCAGTGCGGAGCTGATTGCCCGCTCGATGATCCCGATCAAGATGAAGAGGATTAGGGGCGAGAAGTCGATCCCCATGCCGCCGCCCCCCGGTAGCAGGTTCCGAATCGGGGCCAACATCGGCTCGGTGGCCCGCCAGACGTACTCATCGATCGTAAAGAACCACCCGTTGCCGCTGGTGCGATACCGCGGACGGAACCAGGACATGATCACCCGCGCCAGCACCAGCGCCTCGAGTATTCGGATGAAGATCCAGATCGCAAGGTATATCATGGATGCCATTGGCCAGGTCTTCCCTCCTCATGAGCCAGGGGACGGGCTGCTACTGGTTGCGCCAGTCGAACTTGGAGCGCTCACCGGTCCGGCGCTCATCGCTCTCCTTGCGGCCGGTTGCCCGAATCAGCAGGTCGCTCTCCTCCCGGGAAGAGAGGCTACGACTGGCGGTCGCCTCTGGGGATAGGATGCCCGTCAACTTTTCCAGTACACCGGGCGGCAGATCAACCGAGCCGCCGCCGATAGCGGTGCCGGTCAGTCCGCGGCCCATGGTGGAGACGTCGACACCGGGCGGTGCGTAGAAGAAGATGCCTGCGGCCACGCGCTGCGTCTCGCCACCCAGGGCGTAGATCGCACCGTTGAGGAAGTTGAGGATCTTCTGCGCCAGATCCTTGTCCAGCGACTCCAAGTTAAGGATGACAGGCCGCTTGGCCTTCATCTGATCGACGATCGTCTGCACCTCTTCGAAGGAGCGAGGCTCCACCACCATCACCCGGAAGGATGTCTGCTTCTGAGGGGCGGCGGTAATGGGCACCACAGGCGCCCTCCGCTCGGGAGCGGGGGCTCGCCGGGGCTCTTCCCACATGGGGGCGGTGGCCGCTTCTTCGATTACTTCTTCCTCTTCGAACTCATCTTCCTCCGGACCGAAGCCCAGGTAATCGACCAGCTTGTTCCACAGGCCCGGCTTGTTCGGCATGACAAGGTTACCTCCCCTGGCTGGCATACCCACGCTGCCCAAAGATGGCGGTTCCCACCCGGACCAGCGTAGCGCCCTCTTCCACTGCAACCGCAAAATCTCCGGACATCCCCATGGAAAGGTGCTCCATGGTGACGTTCGGCAGTGATTCGGCTCTCACCTGCTCCGCCAGCTCACGAAGGCGGCGGAAATGGGGGCGGGCATCCTCCGGATTCTCCGTCAGGGGCGCCATGGTCATGAGTCCACGCACCCTCACCCACTCCTGCTGGCTGACTCGCCGCAGGAAGGGGAGCAGGCTGCCCGGCTCGATCCCATGTTTGGACTCCTCGCCCGAGACGTTGACCTGAACAAGCGCATGACAGGGGGCTCCACGCCGCTCCGCCTGGCGGACCATTTCGGTGAAGAGCGAGTCACGGTCGAGTGAGTGGATCAGGTCGGCCAGCTCCAGCCCCTGCTTGACCTTGTTGGTCTGCAGTGAACCAATCAGATGCCACGTGGCACCGCGCCCGGAGAGCGGTCCCACCTTCTCCGCAAGCTCCTGGACCCGGTTCTCCCCCAGGTGGGTGACCCCGGCGGCGAGCACCGCCTGGATCTCCTCCACGGACCGAGTCTTGCTCACGGCGATCAAGGTGACGCTCCCGGGATCACGCCCGGCCCGCTGCGCCGCCTGGCGGATCGCTTCACGGACCTGCTCCACGTTCATGATGATGTTCGACACCAAAATCCAACTTCCCTTCCGATTCTCAGACAGAATTTCCATTGGTCCAAGGTCGGTCTCCGCATGGATCACCGCACCGATGGGGGTGGCGTCTGAAGCACCTGAGCATCCGGATCAAGGTCACCGGTTACGGCGATCTCCTGCTGGTTTCCGCCGACGACACGGACGGGGAGGAACTCATAAGTCCCGGCCTCGTAGGTCCAGACCCCCTGTTTGCCATCTTGCACATCGATCGCGGATCGGGGGATGATGATGCCCTCGAAGACCTCCATGAGGAGGGTAGCCCGGAGCCGCCGGACCGATAACACCTCCGATGCGGGCATGGGGACGACCAGGTGGATCAGCAGATCCTCCCCCTCCTCCCGCAGGGATTTTACCCGGGCCGCCAGGGTCCGCTCGGAGTTGGGCAGGCGGAGGGTGATCCCGTCTTGCTGAATCAGGGTGCGCCGGGCGCCTGTCAGACGCTGGGCCGGCACGATGATCATCAGCTCCAGGTCCATCTCATCGACCACTTTGAAGAGCGGCTGACCCGGGGCGACGAGGCCACTCCCGGTCTGCTTCTGTTCGGGATAGGGGAGCGATCGGATCCAGGATGCGGTCCAGGTCTCGGCCTGCTCCGGAGTGAGCACCGCCTCCAGTCCATCGGTCTGGTAGAGGACGATGCCACCTGCATCTGCCACGACCCTGGTGGCGAGGGGGTCAGGCGAATCCGGATCCCCGGTGGGCGGGAGCACCTGTGAGATGGGCGATGGCGCCTCTGTGCCCGTCTGATCGAGCAGGGCGGCCTGTTGCCGGGCCAGGCTGTCCAATTGCTCCTCCAGTTCGGCCGCCTTCTCGGTCTCGCCCCCGTACTTCGCCTGGTTGAGGGCAACCGCGAGCTGGTAGATCTGGCCGGTCAGCCGGTCATACTCGCGCTCGGCCGCCGAGGTGCCCGGGTTGGCGACGGGCTGCGCCGGGGCCGGCGGCACCGCCGGGGCCGAGGCTGTGGCAGGACTGATCGCCACAACCGGAGCGCCAAGGCGTACCTTCTCCCCCTCTCCCACCAGCCGCTTGACGCTTCCTGAGGTTGGGGCGACCACGACCTGCTCGCTTCGGATTACGAGGGCGTCGACCTCCAGGGCCTCCTCCACCGCGCCGCTCCGGACGGCAACCAGGGGCGGCAGAGCAGCTCGGGAGGGGATCGCGTACTTCCAGATCAGCCCCGCCGCCACCCCAATCAGCAGGACGGCCAGGGCTGGACCCATCGGCCGCCGACGGGGGCGCCTCGGGCTGCGCGGGGAGCGCTCAGGGCGCTGGGGCCGCTGGGGCCGCTCTGGCGGTGTGAGTTCTCGCCGGACGGCGCGAATATGGGGTCGGCGTGGATTGTTCGACTTCATCGGCTCCCCCCTTCTCTCCTTGCCATTCGGCGTGCTGTATCCCGCTCCCTGCTAGGAGGTAAGCGCGATCAGCGCAGCCGCGCGGCCCGCGGCCCCTCGCTCCGCGCGATGGGAGAAGAGCCGGTCCATCTGGCAGGAGGTACAGGCCTGGCTGCTCTTTACATGGACGAGCCCGGCGGAGAGAAGGTCGCGCCGGTTCGCCTCCCAGAGATCAAGCTGGTACTTGCCAGGGGTACGGCCCGGGGTGAGAAGCCCCTCCGCATCGGCGCCGTAGTACTGGCGCAGCGGAGCGGCGACGGCATCATCCACCTCATAGCAGCAGGGACCGATCGAGGGGCCGATCGCCCCGTGGATCTCAGCCGGGTTGCAGCCATACTGCCGCACCATGGCCTGCGCGGTCTTTCCGGCGATGCCGGCCACGGTGCCCCGCCATCCGGCGTGGGCGACGCCGATCACACGGCGGATGGGGTCATACAGGTAGACCGGCACGCAGTCGGCAGCGGTCACGATCAGGGCGAGGCCGGGTTCATCGGTGATCAGGGCATCGCAATCGGGCACGAGGCCGACATCGCCACCGCTGCCTGCGTGGGCGCGGGTGACTGCGACCACCCGGTCGCCGTGGACCAGCCCGGCCATGACAGCGGCCTCGGCGGGCAGGCCGAGCAACTCCAGCGAGCGGCGCCGGTTCTCCCGCACGTGGGCCAGGTCGTCGCCAACCGAGTAGGACCAGTTGAGCCCGTTCTGCCAGCGGGGCGAGACCCCGCCGTTCCGCCCTGTGAAGAGGGCGCCCACCCCGCCCAGCCCCTCCAGGCTGGTCAGGTGGAGCGCCTCCACACCGTTCTGCTCCATCCAGATGGCCACCGCTTACTTGGCCTCCGGCTTGACGGCGATCACGTCGATCTCGACCGTAAAGGGCCCGGGCAGGCCCGATTGGACGGTGGTCCGGGCCGGGAAGGGCTCGGGGAAGTACTCGCGGTAGACCTCGTTGTAGGCCTGGAAATCCTTCATGTCCGCCAGGTGGGCCTGGACCTTGACCACATCGGCCATGGTGCAGCCCGCCGCCGCGAGGATACTGCGGATATTCTCCAGCACCTGCCGGGTCTGGACCTGGACATCGCCCTGGACGATCTCCCGGGTGCCGGGCTTCAGCGGTCCCTGGCCGGAGACGAAGACGAAGCCGTTGGCAATGATCGCCGGGGTGTACGGCCCGGCAGGGGTCGGGGCGCCGGCGGGATGAATCGGGGTCTTTGACATGGGTGTGGCCTCCTTGATCGGTCGTTTCGCTGTCTCTATCTTACCAGATCCGTAGGAGTTGGCGAACCACGGATCGCTCAGCCTCATCTGAGAAGCGGGTAGCCGCTCCTCCAGTAGAGTTCGTCATAGGGAATCTGATGAGCAGCGAGTGCGGTGATGCCCTGGCGATCAAGGTATCTCTTCACCAGATGATAGCCCACGGTGTAACCGACCCTGCTCGGCAGGCCGGCGCCCGGGTTCATCAGCACGCCATACGCGTCCCAGTTTTCCCTTTCGAAGTGGGGCTGTACGGCCTCCCAGAACCGCGCTTCCTCCTCGGTTGTCACCGCGGCGAGTGGGAAGTCCGGGTCTGCGTGGAACTGCTCGACCAGGTTTTCGGCCAGGCCTTCAAAGACGAGGTGCTCGCGAATGGTGTAGCGAAAGGCCGGCCCAAAACCATGGCGCTGGTCCAACGGCCAGCGGCGCATTCGTACGGTGTGGCTGTACTCATGTGTGATGTTTCGGCGGAGGCGTTTCTCCCACAACTCCATGAGTGGGATCAGGATCAGCATCTTGCCGGGGGCATAGCAGAAGCCGCCTCTGTGCTTCTGGTTCAGACAGGGAAAGAGATGGCACTCCACGACCTCAACCCCCGGGTCGGCCAGGGAGACCAAGCGCCCCAGTTCACGCCCTGCCACTTCATCCATGCTGCTGGCTGAGAGGGCCTCCAGCATGGCGGGAATGCTCGCATCATCTTCGGTGGTCCCGGCAGCCAGAGCCGTGCGGGCGGCGAGTCCACCCCAAGGCTCCGCCGAGAAGGCTTCATCGGCCAACCGCTTCAGGCGATCCTGGTACCCTTCGCCGGAGGGAACCAGGAGTTGACGGGTATAGGTATGTACCTTGATCTCAGCCACTTCACCTCTCCTCCATTCCAGGCTGTGCATGCGCTCGGATCTTCTCCGCCAGTGCGTCCAGGTATGGACGGAGATGCACATGCAGATGGAAGATCTCCTGACCGGCTGCTGCACCGTTGGACTGCCATATGTTCAGGTCGGCCGTCCCGAGGGCTGTGCGAATGGCCTGCGCAACCCTCACCACGGTACGCGATCTGGCAGAAGACGCACGCCGTCATCTCTTTCTCCTCCTCCATCAGGCTTCAGGTGCACCTCCCTCCCTGGCCCAGAACTCCTCGATCAACCGCCGGCGCGGATGCCCCGGCTTCGAGTGGCGATGGAAGAAGGCCATCGACTTGCACCAGAGACGGCGGCCATCGTGGACCACGGCGAGACGATCCGGATCGGTCCCCATATCGGTGCTCACGTAGGAGAGGATATCCACCGGCACCCCTTCCCGGTCAAACCGAAAGGTGGCCTAGTTCGAGCCCCTGGATCAGCAGGGCCGTTGCCGATCGAGCTCATCGGCCAACGTGAAGATCAATCTGCACCACGGATGCTGCAAACCAACACCCCAGTTCCTGTGTATTCGCAATGATCATTTCGATCAGTGGTTCCGATCCCCTGTCCGAATCGGCGCGAATCCGCGGGGATGGCGGGCCGGTCATCACTGACCTGCTCCCGATGGGAGCGGTTGGCCAGGGGTATCCATAGGTTGGCCGTGGGCTTCCATAGCTTCGGGACCCGTAGGGCAGGGGTGCCCATAGCTTCGGGACCCGTTGGGCAGGGATTCCCATAGCTTCGGGACCCGTTGGGCGGGGGCTTCCATAGCTTCGGGACCCGTTGGGCAGGGATTCCCATAGCTTCGGGACCCGTTGGGCGGAGGCTTCCATAGCTTCGGGACCCGTTGGGCAGGGGCTTCCATAGCTTCGGGACCCGTTGGGCAGGGGCTTCCATAGCTTCGGGACCCGTTGGGCAGGGGCTTCCTCGGCTTGGCCATAGGTTTCCACGGCTTCGGTGGCACCTGCCGGTTTGGTCGAGGGGAAAGCGAGGAACGGGGGTAGGCATTCGCCTTACCCCCGTTCTCCGACCAGCCCCACGGTCCCCAAGTGCTAACTATTCTTCATCCGCGGATCCAGCATATCCCGCAGCCCATCGCCGACGAGGTTGATCGAGAGCACCGTCACGAAGATCGCCGCCCCCGGGAAGTAGGACATCCACGGAGCGATGGTCAGGTACCCCTGAGCAAAGCGGAGGGCCGAGCCCCAGGCCGGGTCGGGGGGCTGAATCCCCAGACCCAGGTAGGAGAGTCCCGCCTCCGCAATCACCGCGGATGCGGTGGCCAGGCTCGCCTGGACGATGATCGGGCCGGCGATGTTCGGCAGCAGGTGCTTGAACATGATCCGCAGGTCGGTGGCCCCCAGCGCCTTTGCCGCCTGGACATAGTCGGACTCCCGGTGCGCCAGCACCTGGGCCCGGACCATGCGAATGAAGGCCGGGGTGAGGCCGATGCCGA
The DNA here is from genome assembly GCA_041690255.1 of Symbiobacteriaceae bacterium. Lineage (GTDB taxonomy): Bacteria > Bacillota > Sulfobacillia > Symbiobacteriales > Symbiobacteriaceae > JAWLHU01. The sequence continues at coordinate 249,280 of JAWLHU010000005.1, read as the reverse complement.
TCGCCAGCATCGCCTTCCAGAGGCCCGGGCCCAGCACGGCGGCCATGGCCAGGGCGAGGATCAGGAAGGGGATCGCCTGGAAGGCATCGGTGATCCGCATGATCACCACCTCATCCCAGACGCCCCGGTAGTAGCCGGCCAGCAGACCGATCGGCAGCCCGACCAGGAGGGCGAACCCTACGGAGACGACCCCGGCGGAGAGCGAGTTGCGGGCGCCGTAGACGACACGGGAGAAGAGATCCCGTCCCAGGTCGTCGGTCCCGAACCAGTGCGTGGCGCTCGGACCCTGAAGGGCTGCGGCGTAGTCGTAATCGTTGATCGGATCGAACGGGGCGATGACCGGCGCGAAGACCGCCATGAGGATGAGCAGCAGCACCACAGTGGCCCCGAAGACCGCCAGCTTGTTCTTGCGGAAGCGGCGCCAGAGGTCGCGCCCGGCGCTCTGCTCTGAGGCCGCAGGAGCCGCCGGCGAAGGGGGTGCAACCATCGGTTCGGCCATCGACTACGCCCCCTTTCCGCTCGCCAGCTTGATCCGGGGATCGACCAGCGAATAGATGATATCGACCAGCAGGTTGACCGTCATGACCATGAGGGCTGCAAAGAGAACCGCCCCCTGGACCACAGGGATATCCCGCTGGAAGATCGAGTCGACGATCAGCCGGCCAAAGCCCGGAATGGTGAAGATGGTCTCGGTGATCACCAGGCCGCCGAGCAGACCGGCGATCTGCAGACCGCTGGCGGTCAGGACCGGGATCAGGGCGTTGCGAACGGCATGGCGCAGGATCACGATCCGCTCCCCAAGCCCCTTCGCCCGGGCGGTCCGGACATAATCCGCCTTCAGCACTTCCAGGAGGCTGGCCCTCAGGTACCGGGTAATGACGGCCGCCTCCCGGGCACCGGTCGCCACCGCCGGCAGAATCATGGCCAGCAAATTGGCCTTAGGATTCTCCCAGAAGTGGACATAGCCCGACGATGGCAGCCACTTGAGGTTGAGCGAGAAGAGCATGATCAGCATGATCCCCAACCAGAAGTGGGGGATCGACTGGCCGAAGAGGGCGGCCACGCTGCCGACCCAGTCAGCGACCGAGCCCCGCTTCACCGCTGTGTAGATGCCAAGGGGGACAGCGATCACGGTGGCGACCAGGAAGGTGAAGATGGCCAGTTCCATCGTGGCGGGCAGCCGCTGCACGATCAACTTGGCCACAGGCTGACGGTCGACCAGGGAACGACCGAGGTCGCCCTGCAACGTCGAACCGAGCCAACTGGCGTACTGAACGATCAACGGCCGGTTCAGACCCATCTGCTCCCGCAGCGCCTCGACCGTCTCCATCGGGGCCTCCGGCCCAAGGATGACAAGGGCCGGGTCACCTGGCACCAGGTGGATCAGACTGAAGGCGATAACGCTGACAAGCAGCAGAATGGGGATCATCATGGCGATGCGGCGAACCAGGTAGGCAAGCACGGCTCCGTTCACCCCCTCAGGTGGTTAGAGCCGCCGGGCCCGTCTCTGCAGGCCCGGCGGTCCATGGTCGCAGGACTACTTCGTCAGGTTCTGGGTCCGGATCATGCCGTCCGGAACCTCCATGAAGCCCTTCACGGTCGGGCCGAGGCCCTTCACGTTGAGCGGGAACCAGAGGTAGATGTACGGGACATCCTCGTGGAGGATCTTCATGGCCTCGGCGTACAGCGGCTTCCGGTCGGCCATATCATTTGGCTTGCGGGCCTCGTTCATCAGCTCGTCGATCTTCGGGTTGGAGTAGCCCGAGTAGTTGTTGCCCATGCCGGTCACCACGAAGGCGTAGATGTTGCCGTCGGGATCGGGCCGGCCGGACCAGCCCACCTGGGCCATGTCGTAGTCCTTCTTCGACAGCTTGTCGAGCAGTTGACCGAACTCCTCCTGCTCGATCGTCACCTTGATGTTCGCATCGGCCAGCATCTGCTGGACCACCTGGGCGATCTGCTGGTTGACCGGCGAGGGGGAGACCTTCAGGGAGATGCTGACGCCATCGGCCTTGCCCGCCTCAGCCAGCAGCTTCTTCGCCTTCTCCACGTCACGCTTCGGAAGGGGGGTGCCGTCATCGGCGGGGGTGCCAGGTGCGAAGGGGCTGTAGGCCGGGACAGCGGTCTCACCGAAGACGACCTTCACCAGCGCCTCCCGGTCGATCGCCGCCTCCACCGCCTGGCGGACCTTCTTGTCGGCAAGCGCACCCTTGGTCGTGTTCAGCCAGAGGCCCTGGTACTGGAGGCTGGAGTGGATCGCCAGCTGCACCCGGGAGTCGGTCTTGAGGGTGGGCACCTGGCGGGAGGGAACGGTGTCGATGATGTCAAGCTGACCCGACTGGAGGTTGACCAGCTTCACGTTCTCGTCGGTAACGGTCTTGTAGACGATGCCCGCCGCCTTCGGCAGGCCCGCCTGCCAGTAGCTCTCGTTGCGGACGAGGGTGATCGAGTCGCCCTTCACCCGCTCCTTGAACTTGAAGGGGCCGGTGCCCACCGGGTTGTTCAGGAAGTCGACGCCCGCCGCCTTGGCAGCCGTGGGCGAGACGATCATGCCGGCCCGGTCGGCCAGGATCGAGAGGAAGCCGGCGAAGGGCTGCTTCAGGGTGATCTTTACGGTGTGCGCATCGACCACCTCAACCGTGTCGACGGCGTTGATCTCGGACTTGCGGGGCGAGGGGAAATCCTTGTTCAGCATGCGGTCGAAGTTGTACTTCACCGCCTCGGCGTCAAAGTCGGTGCCGTCGTGGAACTTGACGCCCTGGCGAAGGGTGAAGGTGTAGACCAGACCGTCCGGGGAGATGTCCCACTTCTCGGCCAGCTGGGGCTGGATCTTCAGGTCCTTGTCGAAGTCGACGAGCTTGTCGAAGATCGACTGGAAGACCTGCCGATCGACCAGAGCGGTCGATTGATGTGGGTCGAGCTTGGGCGGGTCAGCGTTCAGGGCAATGTTGATCACGACGTCCTTCTGGGGCTGATCGGCCTGCTGCTGTTGCTGCTGGGCAGGAGCGGCCGGGTCTGCCGGCTTCTCCTCCGTCTTGCTCCCCCCGCTGCACCCCGTAACGGCGAAGGCCACGCTGAGAGACAGAGCAACCAAAATCCTGGACAAACGACGCTTCTGCATGCTGCTCATCCTCCCGCAAGTCATATGTCGGTGGGCGGCCTCGCCCTTACCTCCCCGCAACCGGTCGCTCGGCAAAGGCTTGCCGGGCGATCTCGAAAACCGCCATGACATGGTTCCGTGTGGCCTGTTCAGCCCCTTCGGGATCGCCACGCCGAAGCGCCTCAAGGATCTGCTGGTGCTGTTCCAGGACCTGGATCCGACGAACGGTGATATCGCCACTCTGAGAGCGGACGTGCCGGAGCCGGACGGCCAGATGGTTGTGCAGCTCGACCAGGACCAGATTGCCGCCGGCGAGCATGAGGAGCTCGTGAAAGTGCATGTCCAGGTCCAGGACTCGCTGCGAAGGATCCCGGTCGTACGACAGGGCCATCTGCTTCAGGACATCCGCCATCTGCTCGATCTCCTGTGGCTTGCGCTGGGCCGCCAGCCGGGCCGCACCACCCTCCAGCACCATGCGGGCGCCATACAGATCGGTCAGATCGTGCGCTGTTGGGCGGTAGACTTCATAGGCCGGACCCGGGACAGAAGCGATCAGCCGGTCCTGTTCCAGTCGGCGAAGAGCGTCGCGCACGGGTGTGCGACTGACCCGCAGTTCCTCCGCCAGTACGGTTTCACGCAGCCGTTCGCCGGGGGCCAGACGCCCGTCCATGATCCAGCCCTTCAGCAGGGTGTACACCTTGATGTAGAGCGGATCACTCCGAAGCTCCGGCGACTCGAACAAGGGCAACCCTCCCTTCGCAGCTTTATCCCTTTACCACTGTACACGGGATACTGTATACCGTATTCTAATAGATAAGATTAGCCTTGGCTATACCAAAATGCCGATTACGAGAATAATTCTTTGGACCAGTCAGGCTGGGGAGGTTTGTCAGATGGCGGAAGCGTTCACTTTCTCGATTACGGCCCGTTGTGAACAGACCGGTATGATGGGGGTTGCCGTCGCCTCCCGGTTCCTTGCGGTCGGGGCCCTCTGCCCGCACGCGGAGGCCGGGGTGGGAGCGGTGGCTACACAGGCGCTGGTCAACCCGCTCCTCGGCATTGACGGGCTGCGGGCGCTGGCGGCTGGTGGCCGGGCGGGCACTGTCCTGGAGGTCCTGCTGGAGCACGATGAGGGGCGACAGCTCCGACAACTGGCCATTGTCGACGTCCACGGTGAGGCTGCGGCCCATACGGGCAGCGGTTGCGTGGAGTGGGCTGGACACCGGGCGGGTCCCGGCTATGTGGTGGCTGGCAACATGCTGGCCGGTCCCGAGGTCCTCTCGGCAATGGAAGAGGCGTTTCTGGCTAAAGCCGGCCAGCCGCTTCCTCAGCGGCTACTGGCCGCCCTGGCCGGGGGTCAGGCCGCCGGCGGCGACAAGCGAGGCAAGCAGGCGGCAGCGCTTCTGGTCGTGGAGAGCCAGCCCTATCCCTACGTGGACCTCCGGGTGGACGACCACCCCGATCCGATTCCGGAACTGCAGAGACTCCTCGCCCTCTCCGACCAGACCTTCGCCCCCTACCGGGAGCTGATGGCCACGCGGGAGCGGCCGTCCGGGGTGCTTGATCCGGAGGCGATCGCACGGGCGCGGGCTCGCGCCGGGCAGCGTCCACCGCAGACTTGAGGGCAGGAAAGCGGAAAAGACGGCTGGCGCCCTGCCAGCCGTCCTCGCTCTGATCGACGCCCGGCCACTCAGGCCGGACCGCCGATATGATCCAGTTCCACCAGAATACAGTCCGGGCCGATCTTCCGGATCTTGGTCCAGGGGATCACCACGTCGGGACCGCCGCCGATCAGGCCGAACCACCTGGCCTCCCCCGGCACAACGATGGCACTGATCCGCCCCGTCTCCTCATCCAGTTCGACATCGATCAGTTCGCCAAGGCGGCGTCCCGTTCGGATGTCGATCACTTCCTTGCGGAGTTCCGAAGCCTTGGATACCGCCATGACCGCCCTCCTCACGGGGTTCTCCTGGAAGATCATATGCGCGAGGAGCGCTCCTGTTGCCGGGGCTACCAGCGATTCGTCGCCCCGCCGCCGGTGGGGGTGGAGGAACCCGAAGCGTTGCGCTTGAACTCCCGAATGTTGTAACAGAGGGTCGGGAAGACCAGACACCAGAAGTTGGCGCCCTTGCCCTCACCGATCACCACGCGAAGGGCCTTGTACTCGCCGGCCGGCAGGTAGAGGTCGCCATAGGACTTGCCCGGGAAGGCAAAGCGGCCAAGTTCGGCCCGGACCCCGTAGTCGAAGCCCTGGTGCTCGATCACACCCGCCGAGACACCCTGGAGGCTCATCAGCGCATCCATGACGACGGCCTCCGCCTCCTCCACGGTGGCAGCCCCTTGGAGACGGGGGGCCAGTTCGGCCAGGACAGCGTCACGCACCTTCAGCTTCAACGCCTGGTCCTCGGGGCTGTCGCTGTTGGCGATCACGTGGATCCGGATCATCTCATCGTGGGTGCCGGCAGCGGTCTCATACGGCTCGCTCGCCGCCTGGGCCTTACTCGTCATGGTCCAGCCCAACAGCATCGTGGAGACACCCATGCAGATCAACAGCCATCCGGCCAGCAACTTCCGACTCAAACCGATCGTCCTCCCTCTACCTTTACGGTTGGTTGTGAGAAGATTCTTGACCGGATGGACGGAGCCTAAACATCGGCAGGCAAAAAAACTTGCTCTGCCCGCCTGGCGGACAGAGCAAATAACCTCACATGAACACGAAAAGGCAGGGACCGTATTTCACACAAACTTCCGCATGTGACTGAGGGCTGCCTTTTCCAGGCGGCTCACCTGGGCCTGAGAGATCCCAATCTCCTCGGCTACCTCCATTTGGGTCTTACCCTCAAAGAATCGCAACGAGAGAATTAGACGCTCGCGTTCATTTAACCGGCGAAGCGCCTCACGGATCGTGATCCCCTCCAGCCACTGACCGTCCTGGTTCTTCTCGTCGCTCACCTGATCCATGACGTAGATTGGATCACCGCCATCATGATAGAGCGGTTCGAAGAGGGAGACCGGCTCCTGGATCGAGTCGAGGGCGAAGACGATCTCCTCCAGCGGAAGCTTCAGCTCGTCAGCGATCTCCTGAACACTCGGCTCCCGGGAGAGCCGGCTCACCAGACCGTCACGGACCTGGAGGGCCTTGTAGGCGATATCCCGCAGGCTACGGCTGACCCGGATCGGATTGTTGTCCCGCAGATACCGGCGAATCTCGCCGATAATCATGGGGACGGCGTACGTGCTGAACTTGACGTTCTGGCCCAGATCAAAGTTGTCGATCGCCTTCATGAGGCCGATGCAGCCTACCTGAAACAGGTCATCCACATACTCGCCGCGGTTGTTGAACCGCTGGATCACGCTGAGTACTAGTCGCAGGTTCCCGGTGATCAGTTGGTCCCGGGACGGCTCATCGCCACTTTGCAGACGGGTGAACAGCTCCCGCATCTGGGCGTTCGTCAGAACCGGGAGCTTGGATGTATTGACCCCACAGATCTCCACTTTGTTGATCATCATCAGGGACATGCCTCCCCCATGGGCGCCGTCGGCGACCCGTTCAACAGGGAGTATGTCCACTCGATCTGGGACCTATTCCGCTTCCAGGAAGTTTTTAGGTATACGATCTAGGCCCATGAGGATCTCAGCAGGAGGAGTTCGCCCTTCGCCGGCGAACAGTTCGGGGCAGCTCATCTTTCACTCCTTCACCTTCCTGCCGGGCGGGCATCTGGATCCGGGTGAAGGCCTGGCACACGCACTCGAGCGGGAGGTGGCGGAAGAGCTGGGGCTCTCCTGCACGGTCGGGGAGTACCTGGGTGCCGTCGAGTTTCAATGGCCGGTGGAGGAGCCGACCGACTATGAGATCAACCACCTCTTCCGCGCCGTGGTCGATCCAGACGCTCCCCTCGCATCCAGGGAGTCGCACCTCCGCTTCTTCTGGTGTCCCGTGGACCAACTCGACACCTCTGCGCTGGAGCCCTGGCCTCTCCGGGAGATGATTCGCCGGTATGCAGCGGGTGACCGCTCGCTCTGGTGGGCGACAAACCTGTAGCGAGATGACCCCCGCCGTCATGAAGACAGCGGGGGCTTCCGTTTACTCCATGCGGGAGATCTCTCGCTTCAGGCGCTTGAAGATCCGCTTCTCCAGCCGGGAGATGTACGACTGGGATATGCCGAGCTGGTCGGCCACCTCCTTCTGGGTCCGCTCCTTGCCATCGGCCAGACCAAAGCGAAGCTCCATGATTCGCTTCTCCCTGCCGGTCAGCTTCCCCATGGCCTTGTGCAGCAGGACACGGTCAACCTCTTCCTCCAGCCCCCGATAGGTGACATCATTCTCGGTACCCATGACGTCGGACAGGAGGAGTTCATTTCCCTCCCAGTCCTTGTTCAGGGGTTCATCGAACGAGACCTCAGAACGGGTGCGGGCTGAGCGGCGCAGGTACATAAGGATCTCGTTCTCGATGCACTTGGAGGCGTAGGTAGCCAACTTGATCTTCTTCGACGGATCAAAGGTCTTGACCGCCTTGATCAGACCGATGGTGCCGATCGAGACCAGATCCTCCACCCAGATCCCGGTATTGTCGAACTTGCGGGCGATGTAGACGACGAGGCGGAGGTTCCGCTCGATCAGCGTGTTCTTGACGCTGTCATCGCCGTCCTGCAGCCTGCCGAGCAGGAGCCCCTCCTCCTCGCTGGTCAGCGGTGGCGGCAGCGCCTCGCTGGAGCCTACGTAATAGATCGGCTTCGACTTGATCAGCTTCCGCGCCACCAGCCACCGGGCAAGGCGATAGTGCCACAGCAGGATCTGCCAGCGCACAGTTGCGATCAGTCGCTCCCAGGTGCCGGTCATGCGGACTCCCCCTCCTGGTCTGTGCTACTTTTCTGCGGCTTCCCCCAATAACTGGGGTGGGATCAGGGCCTGGTAGGCGCCCTGTAGCGAATGCAGGCTCAGGCCGATCGCGCCCCGCACCTCAATCCAATCCCCGCCTCCTTTCCGCTGGACGGATATCTGATCCGGGGCGACGGCCAGGATCATTCCGTCCGGCTGCCCCAGCGACTGGTAGTGAAGGAGCTGGCAGCGGTTTCGCCACGACGAGGGCAGACCGGAGAGAGCCTCCCAGCCGCCGCTGGCCGCCTCGATCACCTCGGGCGGCAGGAGATGCCGGAGCTGTTCCAGCGAGACCACGGCCACGGGCTGTCTGGTCACAGGGGTGAGCAGTTGGTGGCCGGAATCGAGCAGGGCGGTCAGTTGCAGCCACTCTCCGCCGAAGCTGAGCCGCAGCTGATAGAGGGACTGCTGTACCGGCAGGGTGACCCGCCCCGTCTGCCAGACCCAGAGGGCTCCGCTGCCGCCTACGAACGCACCTACCGATACGAGGACGACCCCGACCTCCACCGCCATCGGTCCCTCCAGCCATTCCCGCAGGACGAGCGCCACACCACCCGCCGCCCCGGCAAAGAGCATGAAGCCGGCCATGGCCTTGCCAAACTGGCGAATGGAGCTCGGGCGCACCGCCAGATAGACGAGCACGGGAGCGAGGAAGAGCGTGGGCCAGCCATCCTGCAGCCAGGCCAGGTCTGGCCACTGAGCGGGGAGCACGGCCAGCACCGCTCCGGCAGCCGCCATCAGCCCGATCCGCGACCACCGTGGTCTTGTCCAGGCAAAGAAAGCGGAAAAGCTCAGCCAGACCAGGTTCAACAGGAGGTTAAACGCAAAGAGCCATTCCAGCCTGTAGGTCATGCTCACACCCAAGCCCGGAGCCCTCCTTCCAGGTTCCAGCCCCGCTCCGCAGCAGACCCTTGCGTCGCAGATTACGAGGCCGGTCCACGCAATATGCCACCATTATAGCGGGGCGCTCTTGCGATATTTGTCGAGGTCTGCAGACGGGTGTTGTCTGCTTCTGTCGATCTGGTGTCGAAACGTCGAAAGCGCTCTCCCTGTAGTTGGACAGGAAGAGCGCAGGGGTGGGATGCTGTCAGCTCGTGGTCGGACGTAAAAAAAGCCCACCGCCAGGGTGGGCTCTTCGCAAGTCTTCCGTGGGCTACTGTCGGCGGCTATTGCGGCTTGCGGCGCAGGAAGGCCGGGATCTCCAGGTCGTCGGTGAACGGCTTGATCTCCATCTCCTGCTGGGCGCCGGGCTTCCGCCGTCCCCAGCCAAGGAAGTCGTTCTCGCCGAAGCCCGTGGCGATAACGGTCACGCGGATCTCGTCGCTGATCGACTCGTCCACCACCGCACCGAAGATGATATTCGCCTCCGGGTCGGCCGCCTGGGCGATGATCTCCGCCGCCTCGTTCACCTCCATGAGGCCGAGGTCGCTGCCACCTGTGATATTCAGGAGGACACCCTTCGCTCCCTCGATCGAGGTCTCGAGCAGCGGGCTGGAGATCGCGGCGCGGGCCGCCTCGGTCGCCCGGTTCTCGCCCCGGTTCACGCCGATGCCCATCAACGCAGAGCCGGTGTTGGACATGATCGTCCGCACGTCTGCGAAGTCCAGGTTGATCAGGCCCGGCACGGCAATCAGGTCGGAGATGCCCTGCACACCCTGGCGCAACACGTCGTCGGCGGTCCGGAAGGCGTCCACCAGGCTGGTCTTCTTGTCGACCACCTGCAGCAGCCGGTCATTCGGAATGGTGATCAGGGTGTCGACCTTGCCCTTCAGGTTGCCGATCCCTTTCTCTGCCTGTGAAAGCCGCTTCTTTCCCTCGAAGGTGAACGGCTTGGTGACGACGCCCACCGTCAGGGCGCCCAGTTCCTTGGCGATCTCCGCAACGACCGGGGCCGCACCGGTGCCGGTGCCGCCGCCCATGCCAGCGGTGACGAAGATCATATCAGCCCCGCGCAGGGCGTTGGCGATCTCCTCACGACTCTCCTCCGCCGCCTTGAAACCGATGTCGGGGTCGGCGCCAGCCCCAAGTCCCTTGGTCAGCTTGCCGCCGATCTGAAGCTTGATCTGTGCCATGGCGCTGCCAAGCGCCTGCGCATCCGTGTTGACGGCAATGAATTCGACCCCGCGGAGCCCCGCCGCGATCATCCGGTTGACCGCGTTGTTGCCACCTCCGCCAACGCCAATGACCTTAATGGAGGCAAACTGTTCAGATCCCGGCTGATATTCGTACACGTCATGATCCTCCTTGCAAGGCGCTAGTGGAACAGGGCCTTCAGCCAGTCCCGGAGACGGTGCATTCCGTCACGCTTCGTCAGTTCTGACGCAGCCGCCGCTTCGTTCCGTGCCAGATTGGCGCCCCAACGAACCAGGCCGGCTGCGGTGGCGAGCTCCGGCTCAGCAACCAACGGTCCCTGGGCCCGCCCGATGCGAGCGGGTAGGCTGAGGCAGTCTGCCGCCACCTCGACCAGTCCCTGCAGGCGGCATCCACCGCCGGTCAGGACCAGCCCTCCCGGAAAGAGCCCGGTATACCCGGACCGCTTGACCGCCGTTGCCGCCAGTTGGAGGATCTCCTCCACCCGCGGTGCAATGATCTCTGCTAACTTCTTGTCGGAGACCTCAAAGACCTTCCGACCAGAGGGACTAACAAGCTCAAAGGTTGTGTCCGGGCTCATTTCCGGGGTCGCCCACCCGCGCTCCCGCTTGATCTGCTCAGCGGTTCCCACCGGCAGGCGCAGAAGTGCGGCAATGTCCTGGGTAATGTGCTCACCACCCACAGGCAGGACTGCGACATGGAAGAGGTGCCCCTGGTCATAGACAGCAACGCCGGTCGTGCCGGCCCCCAGGTCGAGAAGCAGTACCCCTGCCTCCCGCTCCTCCGGCGTCAGCACCGCCTCGGCGGCGGCACGCACAGCAACCTGGTAATCCACGACCTCCAGCCCAATCTCCCGGACCACGCGCAAGTGATTCTGGACCGGCAGGACCTCCCCTGTGACCAGCTCCACCTCGGCTCGCAAGAACCGGGCGGCCAGTCCCACGGGGTCCCGAACCGGACCATTGCCATCGAGTTCGTAGGAACGGGGGGCGACGTGAATCACCTCGCGCCCCTCCGGCAACTCCACACCAGCAGCGGTATCAAGGGCACGCCTCACATCTTCCGGTGTCACGCCGACCGTCGGGCGATGGACGGGCGTCTCCGCCGCACCCACCAGGGAGAGAATATGCGCCCCCGAAACGGAGACCACAGCACGGTTCACACCCGTACAGTCCGCCATTTGGCAAGCCGTCTCAACCGCTTGCCGGATCGCCTCCCCTGCGGCTTTGGCATCCACCACCAGACCCCGATGCAGCCCCGCCGAGGGTACCAGTCCTACACCGATCACATGAGGCTCGCCCTTGGCGATCTCCGCCAGTGTCGCCACAACGGTGGCGCTGCCGGCGTCTACACCCAGAACGAGATTTCGCTCCACAGAATCGGCCCCCTTGATGCTGCAATCCCCACGTGAGTCGGATTGCACTCGGTAAGTGATTCAACGCAGGGCAGACGAATCCTGCTCCTGAAATTGGAGGGTCCCATAAATCTTGGGAGTCTCCTGATCTACCGGAGCGGAGCAGAAAAAGGCTGTCCCTCGTCATCCATGATGACTCCGGGGACAGCCTTTGGGGGACTAATCGTGCATGGCCGCGTCCGAGTGTTGTACGGGAGACTGCTTCTTCTTCAGCAGGCCCCACTGGGTAAAGAGCGCCCTCCGGATAATGCCAAGGTTCTGGAACATGCGGATGCCCATGGCCGCGACACCGGCCAGGTAGAGGTTGTCTACCCCGATCCGATCGCCAAGATAGACCAGGCCGGCGGCCAGAAGTGCGTTGGTGAAGAAGCCGGTCATGAAGACGCCGTTATCATAGGTCCCCTCCAGGGAAGCGCGCAGACCGCCAAAGGCGGTATCCAATGCGGCCAGGACCGCAATGGAGAGGTACCGGGCATAGAAGATGGGGAGGGTAAACGGAGAGAGGACGCCTGCCACAATGCCAATGATGAAGCCAACGAGAATGATCCACATCAGGGCTTCGCCTCCTGCTGGGCTGGGACCGCATATTGCAGGCGCAGGGAACTCTGGTAGGCGGGGACCGTCACCTGGGGTTCCTTCTTCACCGAGACCAGAATGCCCCAGACCTTTACGGCGTCGGCAATGCCCCCGCGCATGGTCAGCGCCGCCTCCAGCTCGGTCGGGTTGCCGATGGCGGTGATCAGGAGCGGCGGAGCGGTGCGCACGCCATTAATCGTGATCACCGGCCCGGTGCAGCGGATCTCAGTCCGTCCCACCAGCCGCTGACCGTTGATGGCGATCGCTTCGGCACGAGCCGCCAGCAGCTCGTTGATCACGCGCAGGATGTCTTCATCGTGAATGATGAAGTTGTTCGGATTCTCACCCGGGGTAACCGGCCGGCTCGAATCATCCATGGTCACAATCACGCCGGGACCCGTCATCGGCAGAAGCCCGGCATGAATCTGGGCCTGCTCCAACTGCCCGGCCAGGGCCTGGTACTCAGCCTGCGCCTTGGCCGTGTTCAGCAGTTGGGACCGCAGATCACTCAGTTCAGCCATCAGGTCGTCGCGCTCCTTCTCTGCCTCCTCCAGCTGACTGGCCAGTTCTTCCTGGCGCTGCAGCCGGGACAGGTCCGAGAGGACCACCTGCTTCTGCACCTTGAACTGCATAGACAACATATAGCCGAGGACCACGCAGACGAGTGCAACGGCCCACGGCAGATGACGCAAACGCTTCTCCATAGGTCCTCCCTACTCTCGGATGCCCTTACTGGCAGCCTAACCCGTGAACCTTTCCACTGATCCGGAGATCGACCTGACAGGCGGGCCGCTTGCTGCGGGGGATATCCTCCCAGTAGTCGGCAAACAGAGAGATCTGGGTCCGAATATGCTCGTCCCGCTTCTCAGGGAACTGTCCCCAATCGACGGTCGTACCGCCAACCATGAACACGCGGATATACCCGTCCTCACGGATATTCACCTCGGAAATCTCGGAGCGCAGCGGCTCCGCGGTCCATGCCAGCAGTGCGAGCGCATCCAGCAGCCCCGCGTGGGACAGTTGTTGACCGCGCAGGGCTCGGCTGACATCCAACCCGGTCAGGACCGGCATCGGTTTGGCGGAATCGAGCCTCTGCTGCCCCAGAATATACCCTTGCTCATCGAGCACCAGGTAGAACTGCCCCTTATACTGGAGAAGCCCCACCGGCTGACGCTCGGTCAGGTCGATCAGCAGGCGGTTCCCCTTCCACCTGACCCCGGCGCTCCGCACCCAGGGCTCCGCCTCCAGGCGCTCCTTTACCCGTTCAGCCGGCACCTCCCAGCGCAGTTGACCCGGAGCCAGACCGGTAATCTCCATGATATCGCTCTGGCTGAGCCGGTCATTCCCCGTGATCTGAACCCGCTCCAGCCGGAAGAGGGCAGAGCGCCAGATCGCAAAGAGGCAGACGGCAAGCATGAGGAGCAGAGCCAGCCAGAACCCGACCTTGCTGCGCCGCTCCTCTTCCCCTTCCGCCCGCTCTACCTCCAGCTTCTCCACGCTCTCATCCTCCAAACGGTCACGGCCGAACAGGCTCTACTAGATATTATACAGGTATAATGACAGGGTGACAGGGGCGTCGCTGCCCACCGCTCCCGATACTTTTTGCCAGCGGGTCGATTACTGTGGCAGGACGACATCCAGTGCGTGGGGCAGGAGTTCAAAGGTGACAGGCAGGTCGCCGGCGACATCCCCATCCAGATGGAAGGCGACTCGCTGCGTTGAGGTGGCGGTCAAATGACGGCCGCGGACGATGGTCACCTTCGGATGCCCCACATGCTCACCGGCGTAGATCTTGCCGACCAGATTGATCAGTTCCATCCGGCCGAGATCCTCGCCCCAGGCGATATCGAAGAGCTGGTCATCGATCTGTGCGTCGGGTAGGATCTTCATGCCGCCGCCATAGAACCGGGCGATGCCGACCGCCATGAGCAGAAGACGTCTGCGCTCAAAGGACTGGCCATCCAGATCGAAACGAACAGGCGCCCCGGGAAAGCGGAAGAGGGTTCCCACTATGCCCATCAGGGAGGGAAGCGTCCCGCCGATCGCCTTCATGAAGGGGCCGTAGTCGTTCACCTGGCGGGAGACCTCGGCATCGAAGCCGATGCCGGCGATGTTGAAGAAATGCCGGTACCCGTGTGCGAGTCCAACGTCCATCTTGGCGAGCCGCCCCTCAAAGACGATGCGGGTCGCCGCTTCCGGATCACGGGGGATCCCGACCGATCGCACCCAGTCGTTGCCGGTACCGGTCGGTACAACCGCCAGGGCTGCTCCGGTACCCATGAGCCCGTTTCCGACCTCGTTGAGGGTCCCGTCGCCCCCGAGCGCCGCCACCCGATCATAGCCCTCAATGGCGGCCTTTCTGGCCAGCTCCTCACCATGCCGGGGCCGCTCCGTGAACTGTACCATATACTCGCCCATCGTCGCCGCCAGGGGCTCAATCCGCTTCCAGGTCTTCAGGGCCCGGCCATGGCCGGCCGTAGGATTGACGATAAAACAGACGCGCGGCAATCATTTCACCTCGTGTGTTCTTCAACCCGTTGATCTGGCGCCAACTCTGCCTTCTCTGACCAGTAGTGATTCGTGCCCAAGACCGAATCTCCTTCTTCTGGGAGATGCGGACCCATATCGCGGGAAGGGCGGAGGGCCAGGTCCCCCGGCCTGTCCATCGCCCCCGAAAACGGGTGAGGACCGGGCTAACCCGGTCCTCCAGCGCTCCGTTGCTCCTGGAGTCACGCCCGCTCGATCCTGGCCCCGAGTCCCTGGAGTTTGGCCTCCAGGCTCTGGTAGCCGCGATCGATATGAAAGATCTGTTCGATGGTCGTCTCCCCTTCTGCCGCAAGGCCTGCAAGGATCAGTGCCATCCCTTCCCGAAGAGCCGGGCACTCCACCACGGCACCAGACATCTGGCGAACACCCTGGACCACCGCAGTACGTCCCTCGGTTTTGATATTTGCCCCGAGGCGGCGCAACTCATCCGCCACTTTGAAGCGATTCTCAAAAATCGTCTCCGTGACGATGCTCGTCCCATCCGCTATGGCCATGCAGGCCATCATCTGGGGCTGCATGTCGGTCGGAAAACCGGGGTAGGGAAGCGTCTTCAGATCGGTCGCCCGCAGGCGGACAGGGCCTCTGGCGGTGACCCAGTCATCGCCCTCGGTGATCTGTGTGCCCATCTCCCGGAGTTTGGCCGAGACGGCCTCCAGATGCTCGCAGATCACACCACGAACCGTTACCTCCCCACCGGTCACGGCGGCGCCGGCCAGGAAGGTCCCCGCTTCGATCCGGTCCGGGATCACCGTGTGCTCGACCGGCCCGAGCTTCCTGACCCCCTCAATGCGGATCACATCGAGCCCGGCGCCTCGCACCATGGCGCCCATCTTGTTGAGGAAGTTCTGCAGATCGACAATCTCAGGCTCCCGTGCGGCGTTGCGGATCACCGTGGTCCCCTCGGCCAGCACTGCGGCCATCATCAGGTTTTCTGTGGCCCCGACTGAGGGGAAGTCGAGGTAGATCTCGGTGCCCTTCAACCGCTTCGGCACGGTCGCCTCAATGTACCCAAACCGCTCCTCAATGCGGGCGCCGAGCATCTCGAGCCCGCGCAGGTGGAAGTCGATCGGGCGAGGGCCAATGGCACAGCCTCCCGGGTGGGAGATGCGGATCTTGCCAATCCGAGCGAGAAGCGGCCCCATGAGGAAGATCGATGAGCGCATCTCCCGGGTGAAGTCAGCGCCTACCTCGGGGCTGCTCAGCCCATCGGCCGCCACACGGAGCGTGTGGCCGGAGGGGCCCGCCTGCCCCACCTCGACCCTGGCGCCGAGCTTGCGCAGAATCTCAATCATCACCGTGACATCACGAATCACGGGTGCGTTATGGATCACCGATTCGCAGGGGGTCAGGAGCGCCGCCGCCAGGATCGGCAGGGCGGCGTTCTTGGCACCGCTGATCGCCACCTGCCCCTGGAGCCGGCACCCGCCGGCCACCACGTAGCGCTCATGCTGTTTCACGATCCACGTGACCTCCCGCGGCTGGAGCGACCTGGCCGTGGAGGCCCATGCACGGATTAGGGCCGGAACCAGGGGTTCTCCCCCCAGATCTTCACCTCGGCCTGCAGCCGGACTCCGAACCGCTCTTCTACCGAACTGCGAACCCGGTCCATCAAGGTAAGCACATCCCTGGCGGTCGCGTTGCCAAGGTTGACAATGAAGTTGGCGTGCTTGTCGGAGACCTGAGCGTCGCCCTCCCGCAGCCCCTTGAGGCCCGCCTGCTCGATCAACCGACCGGCATAGTCGCCAGGAGGGTTCATGAAGATCGAGCCGGCGTTCGGCAGATTAAGGGGCTGGGTCGCGCGCCGCCGCTCCAGATGGTGCTGCATCGCCTGCTGCATCTCGCCGGTCTCCCGGTAATGCAGCGCCATGACGACCTCCACCACAATGGCAAAGCTGCCCTGCAGCTTCGAGGTGCGATAGCCGAAGCCGATCTGCCCGGGGCTGAGCCGCTCCTCACGCCCGTCATCCCAGACCACGGTCGCTTCGGTTACCACCTGCGACAGATCGCCGCCGTGGGCCCCGGCGTTGATCACGAGCCCGGCCCCCACCGTGCCGGGAATGGCGCAGGCAAACTCGATGCCGCCCAGACCCATCTTCATCACCCGGGTGGCCAGCTTCGGCAGATTGTACCCACCACCGGCTCTCACCGTGGTCTCTTCAACGGTGAACTGGTTGAACTCACCATCCAGGATCAGGACGACGCCGCGCACCCCGCTGTCAGAGACCAGCAGGTTGCTGCCGTTCCCCAGGATCTGAACGGGAAGCCCCTCCCGTTTGGCCAGGGCGAGGATGCCCGACAGCTCCTGGCGGTCGGCCACGTCGATCAGGTAGTCGGCGGGGCCGCCAATGCGGAAGGTGGTATGGCGCTTCAGGGGCTCGTCACGACGGATGCGGCCCGGGTCGCGGATTATGCTACGCAGTTCTGGTTCGATGGGTGACATAGTAACGCCCCCTTTGGGCAGGTTGGTGTGATCCTACCGACGGCCCACCTGTGCGATGGCGATGATCTCCGCCGCAATGCGGGCGCCGGCATCCGGCTGGGCCAGGCGGGAGAGCGCTTCGGCCATCTGGCGGCGCTTCGGCTGGTCCCGCAGGATCTGGGTGAGCGCCTCGGCGAGCCGCTCCGGGGTGATCCCCTTCTCGCGAACCACCAGGGCGGCCCCTCGCTTCTCCAGCGTCCGGGCATTCCACTCCTGATGGTCATGGGTCACATTCGGGCTGGGGATCAGCACACTCGGCAGCCGGCGGATCTGGACCTCGGCGAGCGTGAGGGCGCCGGAGCGGAAGAGGCCGGCATCGGCAGCGGCATAGATCTCTGGCATGTTATGCGCATACGGAATGACGGTGACGTGAGGCGCCGTACTCCCGTACCGCCGGGTCACATCCTCGTAGTAGCGTTCCCCGGTGAGGTGAACCACCCGCAGCCCCGGCTCGTCCAGCCTCTGCACCGCCTGGACAGCGACCTCGTTGAAATCGCGGGCGCCGCCGCTGCCACCCATGATCACCAGGACCGTGTCGGTCTCCCCAATCCCCAGCGCCTGCCTCCCGGCTTCACGAGACGCCTGGCCCACCTCGGGTCGGACCGGGTTGCCCAGCAGGACCAGGCGGGTGCCCGACGGAAAGTGCGGGCGGGCCTCCTCGTAGGGCACAAAGACCGCCTTCGCCCAGCGGGCGGCGAGGCGGTTGGTGACGCCTGGAAAGGCGTTCTGCTCCTGGATCACCACCGGCCTTCCCGCGAGCCGGGCCGCCAGGAGGACCGGGCCCGAGACGAAGCCCCCGGTGCCGATCACGACGTCGGGCTTGAACCGGCGGATATGGCCGTAAGCCTCCCCGACGCCCTTCATGGCTCGGAAGCCGCCCTTAAGCTTGTCGACAAGCCCCAGGTTGATCACCCCACCGCTCTCGATCACGGCAAAGGGCACGCCCGAGTCCGGCACCACCTTTGCCTCGCGGCCGGTGCTGGTCCCCACATAGAGCAGTTCCGCTTCCGGGTCCTGGGCCTTCAGTTCGGCAGCGATCGAGAGGGCCGGGTAGATATGCCCTCCGGTACCGCCACCGGTAATCAGATAGCGCATGGGCGGGTCCCCTTCCACAAGGAGGATTCGATCAGGTCAGTTTCTGCAGTAGCGGGAGACACCGACCAGGATCCCGACCCCGGAGAGTGTGATCAGCAGCGACGAGCCGCCGTAGCTCAGGAAGGGGAGCGGAATGCCGGTCGATGGGATCGATGCGGTGACAACGGCGATATTCATGGCCGCCTGCAGGGTGATCAGGCTTGTCACGCCGGCGGCGAGCAGGCTGGTGAACCGGTCCGGTGCCTGAATGGCGATCCGGTAGCCCCGCCAGGCGAAGGCGAAGAAGAGAAGCAGGACGGTGACCGCCCCAATGAAGCCCAGCTCCTCACCGAGAACAGCGTAGATCATGTCCGTGTGCCGTTCGGGCAGGTAGAAATACTTCTGCCGGCTGGCGCCCAGCCCGACGCCGAAGAGTCCGCCGGAGCCGAAGGCGAGCAGCGCCTGAATGATCTGGTAGCCCGAGTCGACTGGGTCCTTCCACGGATCGAGGAAGGTGGTGATCCGGCTCCAGCGCTCGGGGTCAATCTTGGCGAGGAAGAAGACGCCGATCGCGCCCACCACGCCAAGCGCTCCCAGGTGACTCAACTGGGCACCGGAAGCGAAGAGCATAAGGGCCCCCGTACCGGCGAGGGAGAGCGAGGTCCCGAGATCGGGCTCCAGCATGATCAGCCCAAAGAGCAGCCCCAGGACCAGGAGCGGCGGCATCAGCCCCCGCCTGAAGTCCTCGATCTCCTGGCCGTATTTTGCAATATAGTTCGACAGCCACATGATAAAGGCGAACTTGGCGGCCTCCGATGGCTGGAAGCCGAAGAGCCAGCGACGGGCACCCAGTCGATAGGTGCCGATACCCGGGATGATCACGAGGACCAGCAGGACGACAGCGATCAGTAGGAAGACGCGCGAATACTTCTGCCAGAGCCACGGAGAGATGTTCGCGAAGAAGATCATGGAACCGAAACCGAGCAGCACCCAGATCGCCTGGCGCTGCAGGAAGTAGAACGGGTTCTCAAAGTCCGCCTCTGCCACGGCGGAGCTGGACGTATACACCATGACAATGCCAATGCCAAGTAGAAGCGCGACCACTGTGATGAGGGTGTAGTCCGGTTCCCTGCGTGCGCTCTGCACGAAGAGCCGACCCCCTCCGAAAAGAACTTACCGGCCCCAGACCGTCCCCGGCAGGGCGAGCCAACCAAGGACGGCAAAGGCCAACCCGGTGCCCCAGAAGAGGCGCAGCACCTGTGCCTCCGACCAGCCCAGCAACTCAAAATGATGATGCAGGGGCGCCATCTTGAAGATCCGCTTCTTGGTCAGTTTGAAGGAAAGGACCTGCAGAATGACCGAGATGGTCTCAATGACATAGACCCCGCCCACGATCACCAGGAGGAACTCGGTCTTGGTCAGCACAGCGACGGCGGCCAGCGCCCCACCAAGGGCGAAGGACCCGACATCGCCCATGAAGACGCGGGCCGGGTGGCGGTTGTACCGCAGGAAGCCAAAAGCCCCGCCGACCAGTGCGATGCAGAGGACCGCCAACTCCATCTGACCGAGGACCGCGGCGACGAAGATGCCGTAGAAGCCAAAGGTGATAATGGCCGAGCCGCCGAGGAGGCCGTCGAGCCCATCGGTGAAATTGACGGCATTGGCCGTTCCCCACACGATGATCAGGATCAGCACGTAGTAGAGTGGTTTGCCAAGTGTGATCGACCAGTTGATGTAGGGGATCGTTACATCGGTCCCGAGACCGAGCACTTCCACGGCGCCGTAACCGAGGATCGCCGCCAGAGCGACCTGGGCCAGGAGCTTCTCGCGGGCACGAAGGCCCAGCGACCGCTTCAGTACCACCTTAATATAGTCATCCGCAAAGCCGACCAGTCCATGCCCCACGGTGAGGGCCAGGGCGATCATCAAGCGCGCCAGGGAATCCCCCTGGCGTGGTGCGAAGAGGAGTGTGGCAATGACAGCGGGGATCGCGAAGATCAACCCACCCATGGTCGGGGTGCCCGCCTTCGCCTGGTGGCTGGCGTGCATCTCCTCGCGGATCATCTGTCCGGCCTTCAGTCGCCGGAGCATGGGAATCACAAGGGGGCCCAGGGCCACTGCCCCGAAGAAGGCAACAACAAGTGCAGCGGTCAGTCGGAACGAACTGGTCAGTTCCATCTCATCGAGCCCTTTCGTATGGGGTATTACGACTAGGACGGTATCGCCCCGAACTGATTCTGAAGTGCCTCGACGATCTCCTCCATCCGCATGCCGCGGGAGCCCTTCACCAGGACGAGGTCGCCGGGCCGGAGCAGAGCCCTCAGATGGGCGATAGCGGGCCCCTTCTCCTCGAAGTAGGTCGCCTTCGCCCCTGCCTCCTGGGCGATGAACCGGGCCATATCGCCGACTGCGATCACCAGATCAGCCTGGCGGGCAGCCTCAGTCCCCACCTCCCGGTGCCCGGCCTCGGCCAGGTCACCAAGCTCGTACATATCGCCCAGCACCGCCACGGTGCGTCCCGCAGGCCCACCCTGCTCCCGCATGACGCCGAGAGCGGCGACCACCGATGAGGGTGCCGCGTTATACGTATCGTCCAGGACTCGGATCGGGCCCACATTGAGCAGCCGCATGCGACTGCCGGCGTTGGTAAACCGGGCGAGCCCCCTGGCGATCTCTGCCAGTTCCATGCCCATGGCCAGACCAACGGCTGCGGCGCCCATGGCGTTCAGCAGGTTGTGCTTCCCGGGGGCGGGCAGGTAGACCTCCACCTCTCCCTGACCACTCACCAGGGTGAAGCGTTGGCCCATCTCCCCGTCCCGGCGGGCGAAGGTCGCCGTCACCCAGCGCTCGCCCAGCCCCCGTGCCGACTCTCCGTAGAACCAGACCGCTGCCGGGGTGATCCCGGCCATGGCCCGGACCAGGGGGTCGTCGGCGTTCAGCACGGCATGCCCCTCCGGCGGCAGGGCCTGAACCAACTCGCTCTTCGCCCTGGCGATATTCGCCCGGGTGCCGAGGAGCTCGAGATGGGTGATGCCCACATTCGTCACGAGGCCGACCTGCGGGCGAGCGAGCGAGGCCAGGTAGTCAATCTCGCCCAGGGCCCGCATGCCCATCTCCAGCACCGCGACCTGCTCCTCCTCGGAGATGTCCATAAGGGTGACCGGCAGGCCGACCTCCGAGTTCAGATTCCCCTCGGAGCGGAAGACGCGAAACCGCTCGGCGAGCACCGCTGCCACCATCTCCTTGGTGGTGGTCTTCCCAACGGAGCCGGTTACCCCGACGACCGCCAGGTCCGGCAGGCGGTCCCGGTGAGCCCGCCCGAGCTGCCCGAGGGCGAGCAACGGGTCGGGGGTCAGGACCACCACGGCGCCAGGCGCGTCCACAGGACGTCCGCAGAGAATACAGGCAGCGCCTGATCTGGCAGCCTTCGCTGCGAACTCATGGCCGTCTACCCGCTCTCCGGGCATAGCAACAAAGCATTCACCCGGCTTCACAAGGCGGCTGTCCCAGGTGAACCCGGTGACCGGGGTGGACGGGTCCCCCTGAATCACCTGACCGTTGGTCAGTGCGGCGATCTCTGCAGCGGTAAACAGCGGCTTCACTCAGGCTCCGCCCTTTCCGACGCGCGCCTCGATCAGCGAGCGGGCCACGGCCCGGTCATCGAAGTCGATGGTGCGGTCCTTGAAGATCTGATAGGTCTCATGCCCCTTTCCGGCGATCACGATCACATCGTCGGGCTGGGCGATCATGACCGCCCGCCGGATCGCCTCATGCCGGTCCAGGATGATCTCATAGCTGTGTCCCTCATGCAGGGCTGGCTTCAACCCCGCCTCAATCTCTTGGACGATGGTTCGCGGCTCCTCGCTTCGGGGATTATCGGAGGTAATAATGGTATAATCCGCCAGTCCCGCTGCGATACGCCCCATGATCGGCCGCTTGGTCCGATCCCGGTCTCCCCCGCAGCCAAAGACGGCGATCAGCCGCCCCCGGGTGAAGCCTTGAGCCGTGCGGAGCACGTTCTCCAGCGAGTCGGGCGAGTGGGCGTAGTCGACAAAGACCCCGAAGGGCTGCCCGGCCCGGACCGCCTGGAGGCGACCGGCGACCTCCTCCTGCGCCTCCAGCGCCCGCTTGATCTGGCCCAGATCGATCCCCTCAACCACCCCGACAGTGGCCGCTGCCAACGCATTATATACATTGAAACGCCCCACGAGCCGAAGGGCAAGGAAAATCTCCCCGTCCGGCGTCACCAGTCGAAAGCGCGTGCCATCTGCCGTGACCTGAATCTCCTCCGCCCGGACCATCGCCCGGGGATCGAGGCCGTAGGTCCAGACCGGCACCTGGCAGCAGGAGCGGTAGAATTCGCCAGCGGCATCGTCCAGATTGATCACCGCCGCCTTGTGCGACTTGTAGCCCGGTCGGTCGAGCAGGTGGAACAGCCGAGCCTTTGCGTCCCGGTAGGCCTCAAAGCTCTTGTGATAATCCAGGTGATCCTGCGTCAGATTGGTGAAGACCCCGAGATCAAACTCTACATCATCCACCCGATTCATGTCGAGCCCTTCACTGGAGGCCTCCATGACGGCGTAGGTGCAGCCGTCATCGGCCATCTGCGCCAGCAGCTCCTGCAGGTCCGATGCCTGCGGGGTCGTCAGGCTGGAGGGCCGCTCTGCCTGGCCGATTAACGTGTGGACCGTCCCCATCAACCCCACCGAGTGGCCCCGGGCCTCCAGGACCGCCTTGACCAGGTGCGTAGTGGTCGTCTTGCCGTTCGTACCGGTTACACCCACCACCCGCAGCCGCCTGGCCGGGTAGCGGTAGAGCATCGCCGCAGCCCAGCCCAGGGCCGCCCGGCTCGACTCCACCTGGATCACCGGCACCTCGCCGGCCACAGCGACCGGCCGCTCCACCAGCACCGCGGCCGCCCCCCTGGCGACCGCGTCCGCCACATAGTCGTGGCCATCGACCCGGCGGCCCGACAGCGCAACAAAGAGGGCGCCGGGCTGCACCCGCCGTGAGTCATAGGCCACGCTCGTCACCGATCCATCCGGGCGCCCCTGCAGGAGGCGCCCGCCCCCCAAAAGATCCTGTATCTGCATAACCCTGTCCGCCTCACTTTACCGGAGGTAGCATCTTCTGTTGCCAGTATTTCCACATAATAGCGGTGAAATACCTGCTTCTTCTGGCAGGTCACTTGCGAAATTACGGAGATTTCTTCACTGGAACATGTAGGAAGACCCTGATTCTGGTACCAACCTTCACCCGTGTTCCAGCAGCGGGTTCCTGGCGAGCAACCAGCCCGCTCCCCTCCACCTCCATGAGGAGGCCGCGCAGGGCCAGGATCTGTGCCGCCTCCCGGAGCGACTTCCCCGCCAGCGGCGGCACCGTCACCTCCTCCTCGCCCAAGGCGGGTGGATCGAGGCGGGCCGTGATCGTCCCCCCCTTGTACGCCGTAGCGCCCGGCACCGGGAACTGACCGGTCACGTTCATACCCACTCCCTGAAAGGCGATCTGGAACCCGTCCTTCGCCGCCACCCGCTCAGCCTCAGCGACCGGCAGGTTGATCAGCGATGGGGTCACCACCGGCTCCGGCTCCTTGGGCGGCGGCGGCTCGCCCGGCCGCGGCTTGGGCGGCGGCGCCGCCGATTTGGGCGCCTCCATGTAGGCCAGGACCGAGGACATGACCTCACCGAAGATCGGGGCGGCAACCTGTCCGCCGTAGTAGGCGCCCTGCGGCTCATCCACCGAGATCAGGACCACGACCTCTGGGTCCGGATAGGGCGCAAACCCCACGAAGGAAGCGATATACTTCCCCCGCGCGATCACCCCGCCCTCCACCTTGTTGGCCGTGCCGGTCTTGCCGCCCATCTTGTAGCCGGCTACCCGGGCGTTCCGGCCGGTGCCGGTCTCCACGACCCCGACCATTAACTCCTGCACGTACTCGGCGACCTCAGGGGAGACCACCTGCTCCACCACCCGGGGTTCGATCGTCTGGACCAGGTTGCCGCTTGCATCGTAGAGCGCCTTCCCCAGGTGGGGCCACATCCGCTTGCCGTCATTCGCGATCGCACCGATCGCCGTCAGCATCTGAATCGGGGTGACGGTCAGCGTCTGCCCGTAGGCCTGCACGGCCAGGTCGATCGGGGAGGCCTTCTTCGGGTTGATCCACTGCCCCACCGCCTCCCCCGGCAGGTCGATCCCCGTGGGCCTGTTCAGTCCGAACCGCTTGTGGTATTCGTAGAACTTCTCACGCCCGAGCCACTGGCCCAGCGTGCCAAACCCCACGTTGGATGACTTCGCCATGACCATATCAATGTGAACCGGCCCCAGCGCTTTGTGGTCCCAGTTGCAGACCGACCAGCCATCGATCGTCGTGCAGCCGGTGTCGTTGATCGTCGTCTCCTTGCTGATCGTCCCGGAATCCAGTGCGGCCGAGGCGGTGACCGGTTTGAAGATCGAGCCCGGGTTCAGAGCGTCCGTCACCGTGAAGATCCGCCGTAACTTCGGATCCGAGTTGCCACCCAGCAACGGATCATAGCGGGGCCACTGGGAAAGGGCCAGGATCTCTCCGGTCTTCACCTGCATGACCATGATCGTGGCCCGTTTCGCTCTGGTCTCCAGGATCGCCCGCTCCACATCCCGCTCCACGATCCGTTGCAGCCCGATATCGATCGTCGTCTGAAGCGTCAATCCGGGTGTGCCGTACTTCACGTGGCACTCGCCGTCATCCATGGGCAGACCCCTGGCCGTGTACTCGCACTGAATGGCGCCATTCTTGCCCCGGAGGTACTTGTCGTAGGTCAGCTCCAGCCCCTCAATCCCCTGGTGGTCCAGGTTGGCAATCCCCAGCGCATGGACGGCCAGCTCCCCCTCCGGGTAATAGCGGCACTTCTCCGGCGCAAAGCCAATCCCATGGATATTCAGCGCCTTCACCTGCTCCACGACCGCCGGCTCCACCTTCCGCTTCAGCCACTCGAAGAAGGACTTGCGGCTCATGCGGCGCTCCAGTTCGTCGGCCTTCATTCGGAGGATGGGAGCCAGGGCTGCGGCGGCTGCGGGCTTGTTCTTCAGCAGGATCGGCTGGGCGTAGATCGACTCGCATACCTTGTTGGCCAGGAGTGGCTGACCGTTCCGATCGACGATATCGCCACGGTCGGCCTGGATCGGGGTCGGGCGCATGCGATAGCTGAACGCCTTCCCGGAGAGTTCATCGCCCGATGCGATCTGCAGGTAGGACATCCGGCCCACCAGGCTGAGAAAGACCATGCCAAAGATGCCGATCAGGGCCACGGTGCGCTTTCGGTTCATGACGCCGGTGGACATGGCCAACTCCTCCTCCAAACCCCAGTACGGGGCACCCCAAGTCTATGCGCAGACCTGTGCGGGCAGAAGGAGAAAGGAGTCAGGCCCCTCCCGCCTCGAACTCTAGTCAAGAGACCAGCCCAAGGGAGATGGAGCCATGGCACTGCTCGATCTGCTGACACCGCGCTTCGCAGTGGAGCGCAGCGAAGCACCGGAAGTCCTTGCCAAAATGGTCCGGGTCTTCTTCGCCCCCTCAGTCCGAGCCGGAGCCCTGCGAACCGTCGAGGAGGTACTGGCCCGCGGGGGCCGGCACGGTCGGGTGGAGGGAGAGGTCGGAGACACCTACGACGGGCGCCCGGCCAGCATCTCGTGGAAGCCTTTCGAAAAGGCCCCGGACTTCCTCCACGTCGAGGTGATCACCTGGCAGTACGGCAACCACATGGTTGATATCGTTGCAATGGAGAAGAACCTGGGCCGAAAAGTGCAGCCCTTCCCGCACGGCTTCCGACTTGAGCGCCCCATGGACCGGACCCGGTTCCGCAGCACTTTGGAAGAGGTCCTCGGGCACCCTGTCGAGTTGGAGCAGCACCTGGTCCAGGTGGCCAAGACACGGCTCTGCCTGGAGCTCTTCGGCCACTCGGGCGGCAAGGATGCCCCCGGGTACAACGCCTGGATCACAGAAAGCCTGCCGAAAGAGCTCCTCCAGCGATTGCGCGCCGCCCATCGGTTTATCTGGGCGAGGCGGCGGGCCGACGAGATCATCCGGCAGATCAGCCTGGACCGGCCTGGCCTCCTTGGCGGGGTCGCCTCCCTCCTGCAGGAAGGGGCCGGCCTCCCCTCCGCCGAAGCGCTACAACTGGCCGTTCAGCTACTCGAGCGCTTCCCGACGGACCTGGACTGGCAGGTCGGCGTCTATGCCCCCCTGCGAATCCCCATTGAGCACGATATGCTCGAGGTCGAATATGCCTGCCCCCTTGGCGTCCGGAGCGGGGTGCCATCTATCCCGGCCGATAGCCAGATCCTCCGGGCAGAGATCCTCCTGCAACCCGATACCGCAAGCCCTTGGGTCGAGGGGCTCTATGATCATCAGTGCCTGGTGCTGGACGCGGTCGATGCGATCCGCGGCGCCTTTGGTCTCCCGCCCGATGCCCGGTACGTTCACTACCGCGAGAACGCACGCCGCGACTGAGACGATAGATACGCGAAACCGCGAAGCCAACATGATGGCTTCGCGGTTTTGCTTCAGAGGCGCATGAACTTGCCGATTGCGACGGCGACCAGAGCGGCGACCAGCATTCCCAGAACCAGCACCATGCCAACCCATCTGGCTCTCGCCCGGCCCACGGTCCGCTCCCTCAGCATCACGATCCAATGGACCAGACCGCCCGCCAGCCCGATCACAAGGATATCCGCCGGCATGGGGGGCTGAACCATTCCCCAGACATCCCACTCTGTCCACTCTGGGCGCCAGGTGCGTAGCACGAGGTCCAGGATCAGCAGGTAGCTGATTACCTGACAGGCCATGTTCCTTGTCATTCCGTCAAGAGTGGCAGACACATTTCGCGAGAAAAAACCCCCGGTCATGCGACCGGGGGTGCTCTTTCTCTACCTTGATTTAGCGACTCTCTATCGTGCCGCGCCCGCCGACTGGCCACTGCTGCCAGTAATGCGAGCGAGGAGCGACTGCCAGAGGGAACGCTGGGCCTGCGCCGTCTCGACCTGGGCGGGGGAGGGCTCGGGCGCCTGCCGGTGCGCGACCGCCTCCGGCTTCCCCTTCAGGGCCGGGATCGTACCGGCCGGTGCTACCATCTGGTGGCCGACCGCCCACTGCTGAACCGAAGCGATCGAGGTAGCGCTGTCGATCGTACCCTGCAACTCCAGGTTCCGCTGAATGAGCAGATCGATCTCCTGGTTCATGCGGGAGATGGCCGCCCTCTCCTCGCGGATCGCCATGTTCTTCTGAATCAGAGCAAACGAGAGCACCATGAAGATCGCCCAGACCGAGGTCACGGCCAGGACGGTGCCAAATCTCCGCTTCTTCTTAACCACTGGTCGGGCGACTGGCCGCTGGATTGGCAGACCACTGCTCCGAATCTCCTCCTGGGGTGCCAGCTGGTGTACTGCCGACATCCTGAACGCCTCCTCATCCGAGCATCCTGTTAATTTAGGTCTTTATGATGGCCCGCAGCTTGGCGCTCCGGGACCGTGGATTCTGCTCCAACTCCGCCGCCGATGCGGTCACCGGCTTGCGGGTGACGTGTTCTGCCATGGGCTTCTTCCCGCAGATGCAGACCGGCATCTGCGGTGGGCAGGTGCAGGGCTGCACCCATCGGGCGAAGGTCTGCTTGACAATCCGGTCCTCCAGCGAGTGGAAGGTGATCACCGCCAACCGGCCCCGAGGCTTCAGGACCTGCAAGGCCCCTTCCAGCCCTCGCTCCAGCACCCCGAGCTCATCGTTCACGGCGATTCGAATCGCCTGGAAGGTGCGCCTGGCCGGATGTGGTCCCTCACGCCGGGCAGCTGCCGGAATCGCCCGCTTAATGATCTCCACCAGTTCGCCGGTGGTCTCGATGGGCTTCTCCTTCCGGGCCTGTCCAATGAACTGGGCGATCCGCTTCGACCACTTCTCCTCGCTGTACTCCCAGAGGATCCGGGCGATCTCCACTTCGTCCCACTCGTTGACAACCGAGGCCGCCGAAACCGGGTTCTCCCGGTCCATGCGCATATCCAGCGGCGCATCCTGGTGGTAACTGAACCCACGTTCACCCTCATCGAGTTGATGAGAGGAGACACCGATATCCATCATGACGCCATCCACCGGGCCGATTCCCAACCGGTCGATGACGGCGGCGATGTGCTCGAAGTTAGTCTTCACCAGCCGGGCCCGCTCCCCGAAAGGGCTGAGCCGCTCACCGGCGGCCCGCAGGGCGTTCTCGTCCTGATCGAGTCCGATCAGGCGACCATCCGGGCTGGTGCGCCTCAGGATCTCCGTCGAGTGGCCCGCGCCGCCCAGGGTGCAGTCCACATAGGTACCGCCAGGCTTGACGTCCAGGGCGTCCATCGTCTCGTTGAGCAGGACCGGAATGTGATGGAAGTCCAATGTGTTCGCCTCTCTTTAGAAGCCGAGCTTCTCAGCGATCTCGGTATAGAGCTCGCCGGCCTCCTCACTGTACTCTGCCCACCGCTCCTGGGCCCAAATCTCAACCCGATTCTCTACGCCGACAATGACCACATCTTTTTCGATGGAGGCGTACTCCCGCAGGGTTCCCGGCAGGAGGATGCGCCCCTGCGGATCCAACTCGCACTCGGTGGCGCCGGAGAAGAAGAGGCGGTTAAAGGCCCGGGCCTGGCTATTCGCCATGCCGAGCGCTCGCAGCTTCTCGCTGATCGCCTCGAACTCCTTGAGCGGAAAGACGAAGAGGCACTTGTCCAGCCCTTTGGTGGCAATAAAGCGCTCACCCAGGCCATCGCGAAGCTTGGCCGGGATGATCAGGCGCCCTTTTGCATCTACCCCGTGCTGGTATTCCCCCATGAACATGGTTGTCGTCCCCCGCTGCCCGGGCGCCATGATCTGACGCTGGCTGCTTGGTCGAGCGGATTCAATGGGCTGGCGCGCCACTTTCCACCACTCTTCACCACCATACTACCATCTCCAGCCCAAAACGCAACCCTTTCTTTCAGAATCAGTTGCAAAAGATTCAGCCAACCGTCTTCACCTTGCAAAAGTGCAAGGGTATTGCAAGGTGAACCCCCCGGCTCCGTTCAAGTCAGAGCAGTATCATGTGAGCCATAACGTCCCAAAAGGAGTGCAACCAACGATGCGGCGACTCGTAGCCCTGCTGATCTTGACCATCCTGCTGGCGATTCCGAACATCGCCAAAGGCGAGACCCCCATCCGCCTCTATGTGAACGGCACAGAGGTCGTGGCCCCTGTGCCCCCGGTGATCGAGAACAACCGGACGCTCGTCCCGCTCCGGGCCCTGGCGGAGGCCCTTGGCTTCGAGGTGAAGTGGGAGCCCGTGGGGCGGGAGATCACCCTCTCCAAGCCCGGCCTGGTGATCCTACTCGCGGTGGACAAGCCCGAGGCCGTCGTAAACGGCCAGCTGGTTACGCTGGACGTGCCGCCCGGAATTCGGAATGACTCCACCCTGATCCCTGTTCGCTTCGTGGCCGAGCAGATGGGTCTCAGCGTCACCTGGGACGCCGAGAATCGGATTGTCCGTGCCCAGGCGAAGGAGTCCCAGCCGGCCACCCCTCCTGCCTCATCCGCCGGGGACGGCATGGCGCTGATCGCCAGGGCCATGGAGCCCTTCAAGCAGGGGCTGAAGGCGACCGGCGAGTTCACCTCGGTCATGGGCGACAGCGAGGGCGTCATGCAGAGCAAGAGCACTGTCACGTACTACAAAAAAGGCGATGACTTCCTCAACCTTACGACCACCAGCATCGACCTGGGTGTTGGTGAATCCATGGAGATGTGGAGCGGCACAGCCGCCCGCAATGGGACGCTCTGGATGATCGATCCCCTGACACAGCAGTGGACGCAGACCACCGACACCCATCTGGTGGCAGGAGGCAAGCTCTCGGTGGAGGAGATCGCCAGGGAGGAGTTGACCGGAGCCACTGTGGCGGTTGCCGAGAAGAGCTACGAGGGCACCATCATGACGGTGGTCACTATCACCGTGACGGACGAAGCGCTGGCCAAGATCCTGGAGATGGCACCGGCGGAGATCGCCGGCAGCAAGCAGGAGACATCTTACTGGATCAAGGCTGGCACCCTTCACCACACGCAGGTCGTCCAGTCCCTGGTCAGCCCCGATGGCTACACCACCACCGAGATGACCTACTTCTACAGCCCACTGAACGGCCCGATCCCTTTCCCGGCTGAGATTGCGGATTAGGAGCGCGCAAAGACGCCCGGGCAGAGTGCCCGGGCGTCGTTCCTGTCGATCAGGAACGCATGCTCATGAGATTGCCGGACTCATACCGCCGCAGGCCCAGGTGGAAGACCAGCACACCCAGGCCGAGGAAAAGGAGAGCCCCCCCGGCCAGCGCCAGGAACCGGAGCGGATCAAACTGACGCACCAGCTCCACCGGCAGGGTGGAGACAAAGCCGGCCGGGATCAGGGTGAAGAGAATGAACTTCACCGACTGATCAAAGATCACCGTGGGATAGGTAGAGAAATGGAGCAAGGCCGAGACGAACTGCCCGCCGATCGCATCCGCGTTGCCGAGGAAGAACGTAAGCGAACCGGCGAGAATGAAGAAACCCATTAATACGATCGCCGCCAGCAGGGAAGCGATCACGAAGACCAGCAGCTTCATCCAGGTCAGCTTCACCATGACCACCAGCAGAATCGGGCCAAAGAGCAGGTCGCCGAAGTTGACCAGACGGATCTGGCTGACCAGCAGGTGCAGCAGAACGTTCTTCGGCAGCGCCAGGTAGTAGTCCAACTGCCCCTGGACGATCATCTGAGGAATCCGCAGGGCGTTGGCGAAGAGCCCGGTTGCCAGGCCGTAGCTGGTGGTCACCACCGCCCAGAGGACGATCACATCATCCAGCGTCCAGCCCCGGAGCACCGGGAACTTGGTGAAGTAGAGCACCCAGAAGGCGACCCAGAGGATGTCGTTAATGAACATGCCGGCCACCTGACTGACGAGCGAGGCCCGGTACTCCAGGGCGGTAGCCAGGTTGGTCTTCACGTAGGCCCCCAGAAAGGTGAAGAGTTTAGCCACCATTCAGGTCCACCCTCCTTACGCCCAGCCGGTATACGCCGGTGCAGATCAGTCCGAAAATGACCAGCCAGACCGCCTGGTTCAGTAATAGTTCGCCGGCACCGGTCCAACTGAACTTCACAAAGAGCTGGGCCGGCCCGCCGATCATGTGGCGGAAGGGCAGCCATTCGACAACCCGACGGGCGGCGTCCGGATAGACGTCAATCGGGATCAGCATGCCGCCCAGAATCCACTTCAGCCGGTCGAAGAGCAGGTGGAGCCCCAGCACCTCCTCCACCCAGAAGGACATTAATCCGACCGTGGCAATATAGAAGAAGTTGAGCGCATGGGTGGTCAGGAAGAGCAGGAGCAGGACAGGTAACCCCTCCCACCGGAAGTCGAACCCGCCAACCAGGAGGTACGCAGTCCCACCACCGACCAGCAGCAGGGTCGCCAGTTTGAGCAACGCCTCGCCCAGGGCGGAGGCATAGTGAAATCCCAGGTAGGAGTAAGGCTTGTTCAGGCGGAGCGCCAGGTCTCCGTCCTTCACCTCCTGCTCGAGGACGGCGTGGACCCGGGGCATGGAGAGAATGATCCCCTCGGTCGCCACAAGGTACCAGATCATCTCCGCCAACCGGAAGCCGTTGATCACCTCACCCTGGGCGGCGTAGGTCACCTTCCAGAGCTGGACGAAGACGAAGATCACAACGGCGAGGAAGAGCGTCGAAAGAAGCTGGTTCCACAGGTAGGCCCAGGCGGAGCGCATGGTGATTGCCGCGACTTCCGCATACTTGAGAAAGAGCTTGCTCATCCCTGCTCTCCCCCTCCCGCGCCATGAGGCGTCGCTCGGTAAATGTCGGCAATGATCTGCTCCATGGGTGGCATGGCAATGGCGATATCTTGCACGGGATAGGTCTGAAGCAAACGCCCGACCACCGATTCAATGGGCGTGAGGCTGGTATTGACGGCCAGCTTCACGCCGTACCCCTTCGCCTTGACCACTCGGACCCCCGGCAGGGAGAGGTCGCCATCGAACGGCACGCCCAGCTTCAGATCGATCTCGCGCTCCTTCATGAAGTCCCGGCGCAGGGCGTTCACTGAGTCATCCAGGATCACCTGTCCATGGTTGATGATCACCACCCGCTTGCAGAGCTGCTCGATATCGCCGGCATCGTGAGAGGTGAGGAAGACCGTCACCCCCTCCTCCTGGTTCGACCGCCGGATCAGATCCCGGATCGATGCCTTCGCTACCGGATCAAGCCCGATCGTGGGCTCGTCCAGGAAGATGATCTCCGGCCGGTGCAGGAGGCTGGCGGCGATCTCACAGCGCATCCGCTGTCCAAGCGAGAGCTTGCGCGCCGGGGTCTGCATGATCTCCTCCAGCTCGAAGAGCGCCACCAGCTCCGCCCGTCGCTTCAGGTAGGCCGTCCAGTCCAACTCGTAGATGCGGGCGAGCAGGTTGAAGGTATCGACCGGCGGCAGATGCAGCCAGAGCTGCGACTTCTGACCGAAGACCGAACCGATCCGGAAGGACATCTGCTGGCGCTGAATCCATGGGGTGAAGCCCAACACCTGCGCCTCACCGCTGGTCGGATGGAGAATCCCCGTCAGCATCTTGATGGTGGTCGACTTCCCGGCACCATTGGGACCGATGAACGCGAGGGTCTCCCCTTTCTGCACCGCCAGGTCGATCCCCCTGACGGCGTGGACGGCGGTGATCTGCGGCTTGAAGGTCGCCATGACCCGGCCCCAGGTCGACTCCGGTTTCCGCTGGACCTGGAACACCTTCGTAAGCCCCTTCACTGATATGACCGACACGGCGCAACGCTCCCCTCATGCCATCGCGGCAGAATGTTGATAGAAGAGACGCCATTTCGCCCCCAAAGGTTCCAGCTTTGCATAGAATTCACGGGCAAAAATTGCGAGAGGCCTTGCTAATATTAGGCTCATGACTTATGCATTCGATGGCAGGATTTGTGATATGGGCGTGGAAATTGTTGTTGGTACAATCTCACCGGTGATCACCGGTCAGGAGGCGAACCCACGTGAACGGCGTCGAGTTCTTCCGTGACACGCAGGAGACGATCTACAGTGCGGTCCAGCGCCTGGGGCATGCCGACAGCGTCTATAAGATTCTACGGTACCCCCGCCGGACCCTGGAAGTGAATATCGCTGTGACCATGCCCAACGGCACGACGGAGACCTTCCTGGGCTACCGGTCGCAGCATGCGGCTGTCTTCGGCCCTTACAAGGGCGGCGTCCGGTTCCATCCGAATGTGACCAAGGACGAGGTCGAAGCGCTCTCCATGCTGATGACCCTGAAGAACGCCGTACTCGGCCTCCCCTACGGCGGCGGTAAGGGCGGCGTGATCTGCGACCCCACCAGTCTGGAGGACGCCACGGTGGAGCAGATTGCCCGTGGTTATGTGCGCGGGCTGAAGGATATGCTCGGACCGCACAAGGACATCCCCGCCCCCGATGTAAACACCAACGCCAAGATCATCGGCTGGATGCTCGACGAGTTCCTCAAGATCGGTCCCGAGCTGGACTTCTCGGTCTTCACTGGCAAGACCACCAACCTGGGCGGCATTGAAGGCCGGACCGAAGCGACCGGACTGGGGGTGGCCTTTGCTGTGCGCGAGGCCTGCCGGGTCCGGGGGATCAACCTGGGCGAGGCACGGATTGCGGTGCAGGGCTTCGGCAACGTCGGAAAGGGCTTTGCCCAGGCCATCAACCGCATGGGCGCCAAGGTGGTGGCCGTCTCCGATATCTCGGGGGGCGTCTACAACCCGAACGGGCTTGATCTGGCCGCCCTGGAGGCGCATCAGGCCGCCCACAGAGGGGTCCGGGGCTTCCCGGGCGCCGACAGCATCACCAACGCCGAGCTCTTCGCCCTCCCGGTCGATGTTCTGGTCCCCGCCGCCATGGAGGGGCAGATCACCGCCGAGGTTGCCAACTCGGTCCGGGCACCGATCATCGCCGAGGGAGCGAACGGCCCCACGACGCCGGAGGGGGCCAAGGTCCTCTTCGACCGGGGGATCATGCAGGTGCCCGACATCCTCGCGAATGGCGGCGGCGTGACCGTCTCCTACTTCGAGTGGGTCCAGGGCCGCCAGGGCGGTCTTCGTTGGTCGCTGCGTGCGGTAGAACGGAGGCTGGACCGCTACATGACCGAGGCCTTCCAGGCTGTTCACTCCTACAGCCAGGGGCACAGCGTCTCCATGCGTGAGGCGGCCTTCCTCTTCGCTGTGGACCGCCTGGCCAAGGGCATGATCGAGCGGGGCTGGATTCGGGCCACCCGGTAATCCATTCACTTAATCAGCAGATGAATCGCCTGGCAGAGCGGCCCAAGGGTTGCTCTGTCCTTTTTTCGCCATCATCTCGTCCAATTTCGGACAGGCGACTAACGCTTTTTGACTATAACTATACATTTGTATGGTTTTATTTGATTATATATCCTCTCATGAAGGGAAAGCTGACATGGCGGTCGAACACCCTACCCCGTCAAGCCACCTGTCGTTCCGAAAGAGACGTAGGGGAAAGGGGCCGCCCATATGAAGGGGATCCAGTTCAAAATCGGTCTGCTGTTTCTTATCTATCTTATCCTGGTCGTCGTGGGGGCCAGCACCACCTACCTGTCGGTCATGGAGCAGAAGGCGGATGGTCGGGTCATCAACATTGCGGGTGCGCAGCGAATGCTCAGCCAGCGGATGGCCAAGGAAGCGCTCCTGATTCAGGCGAGCCAGGGGCGTGACGCCAAGGTCCTGGAGAGTTTTGCCTCGACCACAGGGCTCTTCACCAAACAGCTCCGCGGCCTGCTGAATGGGGACGATAGCCTGAGCCTGCCCAGGACAACCAACGCCGAAGCTCGGACCATCCTGGAGGGAGTCGAGACGACCTGGACCAGCCTGGCCGCCGATGTGGAGGCGATCCGGGGCGGTGCGCACACCGCCGAGGCGGTACAGCGGCTGGTCACCACCTCCCTGGCCCTGCTGACGGAGTCGAACAAGGCTGTATTGGCCCTTGAGGCGGAGAACCAGAGCAAGATCAACCGGCTCGTTCTCATTCAGGTCGGCTTCCTCGTCGCCGCGGTGATCATCTCGGTGGCTGCCTGGGTGCTCATCCGCAGGGGCATTGTCCGGCCGCTGATGCGCACCGCAGATGCAGCGAAGCGCCTTGCTGCGGGCGACCTGACGGTCGAGCCCCTGGCCCTGTCACAGAAGGATGAGGTGGGTGACACCGCCCGGGCCTTCGATGCCATGGTCTCCACCCTTCGCAGGCTCGTCGGGGAGATCACCGACTCCACCCAGTCGGTCCTCAGCGCAGCGGAAGAGCTCTCCGCCGCTTCGGAGCAATCTGCCGCCGGGGCAGGTCAGGCGACAGATCGCATTGGGCTGATGGCGAAGGGCGCCACCACGCAGGCCACGGCCGCACTGTCGGTCAACCAGGCGGTCCAGGAGGTCGGCCTCTCGACGGAGCAGATCGCGCAGGGCGCCCAGCAGACCGCGACCGAGGTCCAGGCCGCCTCCGCCCTTCTTGGCGAGATGGCCTCCTCCATTGAGGTCGTGGCAACAAGTGCGGCCAGCGTGGCCGAGAACACCGCCCTGGCCGCGGGCACGGCTCGCAACGGCGCCGAGGTGGTCGAACGGGCGATCGATGGCATGCAGCGGATCGGCCAGGCTGTCGGGGTCTCGGCGGAGCGGATGCGCAAGCTGGAGGAGTTCTCGACCCAGATCGGTGAGATCACCCAGGTGATCTCGGAGATCGCCGAGCAGACGAACCTGCTGGCGCTCAACGCCGCCATTGAGGCCGCCCGGGCCGGCGAGCACGGACGGGGCTTCGCCGTAGCGGCAGAAGAGGTGAGGCGCCTGGCGGAGCGGTCGGCTACCTCCGCCCGGGAGATCACCGAGTTGATCGTCAACATCCAGAACCGGACCTCGGAGGCGGTCAAGTCGATGGAGCAGGGCTTCACCGAGGTAGAGAATGGCAACCGGCTCGCCGCTGACACGGGCCGTGCGCTCCAGGAGATCCTGACCATGGTCGGCCGGGCGGCCCAGGAAGGTCAGTCGATCGCCCAGGCCGCCACCCTGGTCCGGGAGAGCGCCGGGCGTGTCGTTCAGGCCTTTGATTCGGTGGCCTCGGTGACCGAGGAGAACTCGGCAGCCACCGAGCAGATGGCCGCAGCCACCGAGCAGGCCGTCCACGGCCTGGAGCAGGTCACGGGGGTTGCCCGCGAGAACGCCAGCTTGGCCGAGGAGGTCTCCCGCATGACCGAGGAGCTGGCCTCCTCCGCCACGGAGGTGGCCCAGGCGGCCCAAGGGTTGACCGGCATCGCACAGGATTTGCAGAGCCAGGTCTCCCGCTTCACCGTATAGGCGCACGGAAGCCCGGTCTCCCAGGAGGGGGGCCGGGCTTCAGTATGCCATCCCGTCCTCCGTCACGAGCCCATCCAGTGGAATGTCGTGCTCCTCTCGGGGCAGTGCCGCTACAACCTGAAGGGTGAAGGCCAGCCCCACAAAGCGAGCACCAGGGTTCGCCGCCCGAATCAGTAGCAGGGTCCGATCGTAGTACCCACCGCCGTAACCAAGCCGGCCCCCGCTCCGGTCGAAGGCGACGCCCGGGACGACGACCAGGTCGATCGCCCCCGGCTCCACCAGCGGCCAGCCGGCCGCCGGCTCCCGAATGCCATAAGCCCCGGGGACCGGCTCCCCGACCCAGGCGTGGAGCCAGAGCTTCCGGGGCTCCTGCTGTACCCGGGGCAGGACCAGCCCCTTGCCGGCCGATCGTGCCGTGCGGGCGATCCCCTCCGTCTCCACCTCCCCGCGAATCGGGAGGTAGAGCAAGAGCGTTTTGGCAGAGCGAAACCAGCGGGTCCCGGTCAGCGCCTCCTGCGCTCGCCGGCTCAACTCGGAACGCAGATCGGGACTCAGGGCCTGCCTGGCCCGGATCATCGCCTTGCGAAGCTGCGCCTTCTCCATGGTTGTCAAAGGGGCCGGGCGTCCTGCGCCCGGCCCGTTCACCTGCCTGTGCTGATCTCACTCCATGATCTCGGAGAAATGGACGACCGTGACCGTGGAGTCAATCGTAATCGGGCTCTTGTAGATCTGGCTGAGGAACTCGACCACATCTTCCGGGGTCTTCATTTCCGGATTCTCGCCCTGCAGGTCCTCCTCCGAGAGATCGCGGATCTTCTTCACCTTCACCTGATCCAGCACCGCTGTGAAAACCTTCTTGCGGGGCTTGAAACGGTCCCCGTAAGTGACAAGGACCACGTCGCCGTCGCCGTACTTGGCGGTCTTGTCACCCAGGCGAATGGTGCATGACTTATCGCGGCTGACCAGGAAGCCATGGTAAACGGAGGAGTAGAAGTTCAACGCTTTCAACAGGAGCCCTCCTCTCAACGGGGATGGATCCGTTTTGGGAATCTTGCCGGTGTTACCAATACCGGGTCATGGGCAGAGATTCGAGAGGGAGCCGATCATTCCCTGCGGGACTTATGTGCTATTTGATTCCCAGAAAACCCTCAAGCCATTCGGTCGAGAACTTCCCTTTGTGGAACTCCTCGGCGGAGAGAATCCGCTGATGCACCGGGACCGTGGTCTTGATCCCCTCCACCTTGAACTCCGAGAGCGCCCGCTGCATCTTGGCAATGGCGTCCTCCCGGTCCTCCCCCCAGACGATCAGCTTGCCTACAAGGGAATCATAGAAGGGCATGACCTTGAACCCGGTATAGAGCATACCGTCCCAGCGCGTCCAGGGACCACCGGGTACCTCCAGGGCGGTGATCGTACCGGTGGAGGGGTAGAGCTTGTTCTCGGGATCCTCCGCATTGATCCGGCACTCGATCGCATGGCCCCGGAGGACGACCTGCTCCTGCATCCAGGGCAGCGGCTCTCCGGCTGCGACGCGGATCTGTGCCTTGACCAGATCGATACCAGTCACCGCCTCGGTCACCGGGTGCTCCACCTGGATGCGGGTATTCATCTCCAGGAAGTAGAACTCGTGGGTCTGCTCGTCGTAGATCATCTCCACGGTACCGGCGTTGTCGTACCCCACCGCCTTGGCGGCCAGGACCCCCGCCTCCCGGATCCTGGCCCGGGTCTCCTCGGAGATGAAGGGTGCCGGCGCTTCCTCCAGCATCTTCTGCCGGCGTCGCTGCAGCGAGCACTCCCGCTCGCCCAGGTGGATCACGTTGCCGTGCTTGTCGCCCATCACCTGGACCTCGATATGCCGCCCGACCTCAATGTACTTCTCCACGAAGACCGCGGCGTTGCCGAAGGCCGCGCCCGCTTCGCTCCCCGCCTTCTGCAGGGCCTGGGTCAGCTCCTCGGCGTTCTTGGCGATCCGGATGCCCCGACCGCCGCCACCCGCAGTCGCCTTGACCATGACCGGGTAACCGATCCGCTCGGCTACAGCAAGCGCCTGCTCCTCGGTCTCGACCAGGCCGTCGGAGCCCGGAATCGTGGGCACGCCGGCCTTCTCCATCAGCGCCTTCGAGGTATCCTTCAGACCCATTGCCCGGATCGCCTCGGGGTTCGGCCCGATGAAGGCGATCTTCCACTGACGGCAGGCCTCTGCGAAGAAGGGATTCTCCGCGAGGAAGCCGTACCCGGGGTGGATGGCGTCAGCGCCCGATGCGGTCGCCGCCGTGATGATGGCGGGCACGCTCAAGTAGGACTGGTTCGATGGCGCCGGCCCGATGTAGTGGGCCTCGTCAGCCAGGCGGACATGCAATGCATCCTTGTCCGCCTCCGAGTACACGGCGACGCTCTTGATCCCTAGCTCACGGCAGGCCCGAATAATCCGAATCGCGATCTCTCCCCGGTTCGCGATCAGTACCTTCTGAAACATCGCTTACCCTCATCCTCCCCACATGTAGGCCGATCCTTAGCGGCTGCGGTTGCCGAACTGGGCCCGGGACAGGTGGCTCTGGATCAGACCGGCCTTCGCCCAGGCGCTGCCAGGGGCCAGCCCCGGCTGCATGGCCGGCTGGATATTGGTAATCGCAAAGCTCCCCACGGGCTGGTCGATTACCGCCGCAATCGCCGCCGTAATGGCCGCGATGATCTCGACGGGTACCTTTGCCTGTTGCAGCTCCATGGAGCCCCTCCTCTACGGACTGGTCTAGCCGATCACCACGAGCAGATCGTTCAGTTGGACCGAGCTGCCAGTGGAAACGAGAACCTGCTTCACCGTCCCGGTGAAGGGGCTGGCAATATCGTTCTCCATCTTCATCGCTTCGAGGACGAGGAGGACATCGCCCGCCTTGACGGACTGGCCCACCTCCACCTTGACGCCGACGATCTGACCCGGCAGGGGGGCTCTCACCTGCTGCCCGCCCTCCGCCGGTCCAGCGGCGGGAGCCGGGGCTGGGGCCGGAGCGGCTGGGGCGGGTGTCGACACCGGGGCAGCAGCCGGTGCGGGCCGTGCCGGGGCCGCAGGCTGGGGAGCGGGGGCCGGGGCGTAGGCGGGAGCGCCAGCGCCCACCTCTTCGACATCTACGTTGTACGTTACGCCGCCGATGGTTACGCGAAAACGTCTGGTCATCTGATTTCAGGCCTCCTGGGGGCGAAAAGTTTCGGGGGGCGTGGGCCCTTCGCGTTCTGCTGCGCAGACCGCTGTCGGCGCCCGTCTGGCATCGGGCTTCGCCGATATCAGACGGGGAAATTTCCGTGCTTCTTGGCCGGGCGGGACTCACGCTTGCCCCAGAGGGCGCTCAGCGCCTGATTCAGCATCCGGCGGGTCTGGGTGGGGTCGATCACGGCCTCCACAAAGCCACGACCGGCGGCGTTGTACGGCGTGTTGAACTTCTCCTTGTAGGAGGCGACCCACTCGGCCCGGGCGACCTTGGGATCCTCGACTTCCGCCCCCGGCTTGAAGAGTACGTTCGCCGCGCCATCGGCGCCCATAACCGCAATCTCGGCGGTCGGCCAGGCGACGGAGAAGTCGGCACCGAGCGACTGGGCTGACATGGCGAGGTAGGCACCGCCGTAGGCCTTGCGCAGCACGACCACCAGCTTGGGCACCGTCGCTTCGCAGTAGGCGTAGAGCAACTTCGCCCCATGGCGGATGATCCCGCCGTACTCCTGGTTCACCCCGGGAAGGTAGCCAGGCGTGTCCACAAAGGTGACAACCGGAATGTTGAAGGCATCACAGAAGCGGATGAACCGGGCGGCCTTGTCGGAGGCGTTGATATCAATGCAGCCCGCCATCACCTTCGCCTGGTTGGCGATAATGCCGACGGACCGGCCACCCAGGCGGCCGAAGCCCACCACCATGTTCATCGCCCAGCCGGGCTGGACCTCGTAGAAGTCGCCATGATCGACGACGCCGGTGATCACATCCCGCACATCGTACGGCTTGTTCGGGTTCTCCGGCACGACGGAGAGCAGCCGCTCCTCGATCCGATCGGTCGGATCGGTGAGCGGATGAACTGGGGCATCATCCACATTGTTGGCGGGCAGGAAGGAGAGCAGCCGCCGCACCTCGGCCATGCAGGTGGCCTCGTCGGGGAGGGCAAAGTGCGCCACGCCCGAGCGCTCGGCATGGGCACGGGCGCCGCCCAGATCCTCATGGGTGGTGACCTCCCCGGTGACCGACTTGATCACCTCAGGGCCGGTAATGTACATGTAGCTGGTCTTGTCGACCATGAAGATGAAATCGGTCAGACCGGGCGAGTATACCGCACCGCCCGCACACGGCCCCATGATCACCGAGATCTGGGGGATGACACCACTGGCGATGGTGTTATTGAAGAAGATCTGGCCGTAGCCGTTGAGCGAATCGATATGCTCCTGAATCCGGGCACCTCCCGAGTCCTGGATACCGATGATCGGGCAGCCGGCCTTCAGCGCCAGCTTCTGCACCTTGATGATCTTCTCGGCGTGCATCTCACCCAGGGAGCCGCCCATGACGGTGAAATCCTGGGAGAAGGCATAAACCGTGCGCCCCTCGATGGTGCCGAAGCCGGTCACGACGCCTTCCGCGGGAGTCTCCCGCCCGGCCATGCCCAGTTCAGTACCCCGGTGGCGCACATGCAGGTCGATCTCGGTAAAGGAGCCCGGGTCAAAGAGGAGTTCAAGCCGCTCCCGGGCGGTCAGCTTCCCCTGCTCATGCCGCTTGGCAATGGCCTTTTCGCCGCCGCCCAGCCTCAGCCGGGACTCCTTCTCCTGCAATTGCTGGACCTGTTCCTCCATGCTCACGGTGAAGAATCACTCCTAATGATGCTTCTGCACAAACTCCGTCAGGACGCCGTTGGTAGACTTCGGATGCAGGAAGCAGACCAGGGTGTGGTGCGCCCCGGGACGCGGCTCCTCAGCGAGAAGGGTCAGTCCCGCCGCCTTCGCCTCGGCCATAGCCGCCCGGATATCGGCGACCTCATAGGCGACATGGTGCAGCCCCTCGCCCCGCTTCTCAATATGCTTCGCAATGGCGCTCTCCGGCGAGGTGGGCTCCAGGAGCTCCATGCGGGCGTCGCCAATACGGAAGAAAGCGACCCGCACCTTCTGGGACTCCACCTCTTCAATCCCCTCGAACTCCATACCGAGCTGGTCCCGGTAGAGGGGAATCTGCACGTCGAGGCTCTTCACGGCGACCCCCAGATGGTCGATCTTCTTCATCATACCAGATGGGCCTCCTTATGACTAGGTACTAACATCTGTTTCTACTCGAATGAGACGGATGAAGACATAACACGGATTTCGCGGATGGAAGACACGATTACTCGGATAAGGTACAGAAATCAACGGAAACCATCTCCCTGTACTCATTTCCCACCACGGTCATCGCATGAGAACGATACACGCATGTCGTGAATAAATCCGCGTAATCCGCGATCATCCGAGAAATCCGTGGTAAATCCCGTGCGACCTAACTCACGACCTCAGCCACGATCCCCACCACAGCGGCGAGCATGAGCAACCCGCCCATGACCTGAAGCAACGTGCGCACGAAGCCGGGCTGACCGGCGAGACGGCGGCCCAGGACGAATGTCACCAGGCCGCCGGCGCCGAACATGAGCGATAACGTAATCCAGAGCAGGTTCATGCCGGCTGCACATGCTCCTGAATGAAGGTGACGGCGGCTGTGGTCGGGGTGCCCGGGGTGAAGACCTCGGCCACGCCGGACGCCTTCAGGCCGGGGATATCCTCAGCGGGGATCACCCCACCGCCGACGACGAGCACGTCGGCCATACCCCGCTCCTTCAGAGCCTGCACCGTCTTGGGCAGCAGGGTGTTGTGAGCACCGGAGAGGATCGAGAGGGCAACCACGTCCACATCCTCCTGCAACGCCGCTTCGGCAATCTGGTCGGGGGTCTGGCGGAGGCCGGTGTAGATCACCTCAAAGCCGGCATCGCGAAAGGCCCGGGCAATCACCTTGGCGCCGCGATCGTGGCCGTCAAGGCCCGGCTTGGCTACCAGTACGCGAATCTTCCGTTCCATGGCTTACAACTCCTCGCTGGGGTGGTACTCGCCGAAGGTGCCGCGCATCACATCGCAGATCTCCTGCAGGGTGGCGTAGGCCTTGACGGCGGCCAGGATCGGTGGCATCAGGTTGGCGGTCCCCTCGGCAGCGGCCTTCAGATCGGCCAGGGCCCGGTCCACGGCAGCCTGGTCACGCTTCGCCTTCACGGCTGCGATCTTCGTGACCTGGCTCTCCTGGACCGACATGTCGACCCGGAGCAGGTTCTGGGGCGGCGCTTCCTCCACCTGGAACTTGTTCAGGCCCACGATCACCCGCTTGCCGGTCTCCACCTGCCGCTGGTACTGGTAGGCCGACTCCTGGATCTCCCGCTGCATATACCCGGTCTCAATCGCCCGGGTCGAACCGCCCATATCGGCGATCTTGTCGATATAGGCACGGGCGGCCTGCTCGATCTCGTTGGTCAGGTTCTCCACGTAGTAGGACCCGGCCAGGGGATCGACCGTCTCGGCCGCACCGGACTCATACGCGATGATCTGCTGGGTGCGCAGCGCCACCCGCACCGACTCCTCCGTAGGCAGGGCGAGGGCTTCGTCCATGGAGTTCGTGTGGAGCGACTGGGTGCCGCCACAGACGGCGGCGAAGGCCTGCAGCGCCACGCGGACGATGTTGTTCATGGGCTGCTGGGCGGTCAGGGTCGAACCGCCAGTCTGGGTGTGGAAGCGGAGCATCCAACTCTTCGGGTTCCTGGCGCCGAACTCTTCTTTCATGATCTTCGCCCAGAGTCGGCGGGCCGCGCGGAACTTGGCGACCTCCTCGAAGAAGTCGTTGTGGGCGTTGAAGAAGAAGGAGAGCTGCGGGGCGAAGGTGTCCACGTTCAGCCCGGCAGCCAGCGCCGCCTTCACATAGGCGATGCCGTTGGCCAGGGTGAAGCCCACCTCCTGGGCCGCCGTAGAACCCGCCTCCCGGATATGGTAGCCCGAGATCGAGATCGTGTTCCAGTTCGGCACCTGCTCCGCACAGTAGGCGAAGATGTCGGTGATCAGCCGCATGGAGGGACCAGGCGGGTAGATATAGGTACCTCGGGCAGCGTACTCCTTCAGAATGTCGTTCTGAATGGTGCCGGAGAGCTTTGTCGAGGGGACGCCCTGCTTCTCCGCCACAGCGATGTACATCGCAAGCAGGACAGAGGCCGGTGCGTTGATCGTCATCGAGGTCGAAACCTTCTCCAGCGGGATGCCATCGAACAGGATCTCCATGTCAGCCAAGCTGTCAATCGCTACGCCGACCTTGCCCACCTCGCCCTCGGCCAGGGGGGAATCGGAGTCGTACCCGATCTGGGTCGGCAGATCGAAGGCGACCGAGAGCCCCATCGTGCCGTTGGAGAGAAGGTACTTGTAGCGGGCGTTGGA
Source organism: Symbiobacteriaceae bacterium (assembly GCA_041690255.1). Classification (GTDB taxonomy): domain Bacteria; phylum Bacillota; class Sulfobacillia; order Symbiobacteriales; family Symbiobacteriaceae; genus JAWLHU01. Next base: position 205,279 of record JAWLHU010000005.1, on the reverse strand, counting down.
CTCCTCGGCGGTCCCGAAGCCGGCATACTGGCGCATGGTCCAGAAACGGCCCCGGTACATGGTCGGCTGGACGCCCCGGGTGAAGGGGTACTCCCCCGGAAAGCCCAGGTCGGTCAGGTAATCCAATGTCACGTTGGCCGGCGTGTACAGCCGTTCGGCGGTCATGCCGGAGTTCGTGGTAAACCGTTCCTTCTGCTCAGGGAACCGCACGAGGGTCTTCTCCTCCAACGCCTTCTGCCAGCGTTCTTGTTCGGCGGTAATCCTGGCACGTTCATCAGCCACGAGCGCTCACCTCATGTTGGTGGTTTCGAGCCGGACCTTGTCACATGGGGCATCTAGTTGTCCACTGAAATTGTACGTTCATGCGGCCCCTGGTTGCCATCCTCCATGGACCGCAATCCCAATACACGCAAAAGGCCCATGGTTCATGCCACGGATAGGGCAGTTGCCCTGGGGCTCCCCCTCCTTCTGTCCATATAGCCTTCGCCAATTATCCAGCACAGACAGTCTTATGCCCCAGTCGATCCCCAGTCTGCCTGATCAGTTGGTCGACCGGAAATATTCATTGGGTTTCGATGCAGGGTAATCACTTCCCTCTCCTCCTAGCTGATTATCACAAAGGTGGATGGCATAGGCCTTTAGGGGCATTATGCCCTAGACCTAATCTCCTTCCACCAGTCGATGCTGATTGCACTCTTCGATGGATTGTGACATCGGTCACAGAAGATTAGCCTGGAAGTAGCAAATCACGGACGGGAGGGTTGATCGTTGAGTTACCCGCTCTGGGATGTCCCCCTGTTGGGTGGCGGGCTGCTGATCGCCATCGTCGCTGTGCTCCACGTCTTCGTATCCCAATTTGCGGTGGGCGGTGGAATCTGGCTGGCACTGGCTAGCCATAACGCCTACAAGACCAACGATGCAGCATGGCTCGAGTACCTGAAGCGTCATACCAAGTTCTTCGTCCTCGTCTCTCTTGTCTTTGGTGCCGTCTCCGGTGTGGGTATCTGGGTTACCATCGGCCTGATCAGCCCGCAGGCCACCTCGATCCTGATCCGCACCTTTGTCTGGGGCTGGGCGATTGAGTGGTGCTTCTTCCTGATCGAAGTGACGGCCATTCTCCTCTACTACTACGGATGGAACAAGGTCGATCCGAAGACCCACCGCCTCTTCGCCTGGGTCTACGCCCTCGCATCGTTCTTCACCCTGGTTGTGATCAACGGGATCGTCGCTTTCATGCTGACCCCGGGCCAGTGGCTGGAGACCGGCTCCTTCTGGCACGGCTGGATCAACCCCAGCTACTTCCCAGGACTCTTCGCCCGCACCGCCGCTTCCCTGGCGCTGGCCGGTCTCTACGGCCTCTTCACCTCGGTCGCCCTCGGCAAGAGCGAGGCCCGGGAACGGTTGGTCAAGTTCTCCTCAAAGTTCGTCCTGGTTGCCTTCGCCTTCTTCGCGGTCTCCTCGCTCTGGTGGATGGCGGTCATCCCGCCGGCCGCCCGGGAACTGGCCATGGGCGGCGCAGCCCCCGTGGCGATCATGAACGGCTTCACCTTCATCTTCTCGGCGATCATCCTGCTGGGCGTCTTCTTCGGGCCGTTCCGTGCGCCTTCGAAGACCTCGATCACCTTCGCAGCGGTCATGCTGGTGATCGGCCTGCTGGCCACCGGCGGTGCCGAATGGGTGCGTGAGGGCGTCCGCAAGCCCTTCGTGATCTACGACTACGTCTACTCCAACGGCGTCTTCGCATGGGAGAAGCCCTACCCGAACGGGGTCATGGACCAGGCGGTCTGGTCGGTCTACGGCTCGGTAGATGCCGCCCCCTCGAAGATAGCGGCGGGGCAGGACGTCTTCCGCCTCCAGTGCGCCTCCTGCCATACGGTAGAAGGGTACAACGGTGTCAAGCCACTGGTGAAGGGCTGGTCGCATGACTTCACCTACGACCAGATCGGCCGGCTCGACATGCTGAAGGGCTACATGCCTCCCTTCATGGGGAACGACCAGGAGCGGGACGCCCTGGCCACCTACCTGGAGAGCCTGAATGTAAAGGAGGGGACCTCGAGTGCCGCTGCCAAACGCTGAGCCGATTGGCCTGCCCGCCCCAGCCTGGCTCCTGCAGTTTCTGTTGGTTCTGACCTTCTTCCTCCATATCGTGCCCATGTCGATCACCCTGGGCGGCACGGTACTGGCCACCGTTTTTGAGATTCGCGCCCGCCTCCAGAAGAGCGCGGACTTCAAGGCGCTGGCGTACAAACTCTGGAGGACGCTCCCCTCGGTCACCGCCTACACGATCACCATTGGGGTGGCGCCGCTCCTCTTTGTCCAGCTGATCTACGGCAAGTTCTTCTACCCCGCCTCGGTGATCACCGGATGGAGCTGGTTCGCCATCATTCCGGTGCTGATCATCGCATACTACCTGCTCTACCTCCAATCCCTGGGGGCGAAGGATGCGCCCTGGCGCACATGGGCCGGTCTGGTGGCGATGGTACTCTTCGCCGGGGTCGCCGGGATCTTCGTCTCCACCATGAGCCTGTCGTGGGAGCCGGAGACCTGGAAGGCGCTCTACGCTGAATCGCAGGCGGGCCTCTTCTTCCTGGTTAAGCTGCCCCGCTGGCTTCATGTCTTCTTCGGTGCAACCTCCATGGCCGGTGCCCTGGTGATGCTCTTCGGCCACCTCTCCAAGGAGGATGGCTTCAGCAGACTGGCCCGCAACTGCGGCCTCACCTGGATGACGATCTCCCTGGTGGTACAGGCCCCGGCCTCACTCTGGTACCTCTCCACCTTTAACGAGACCGCCCGGGCTGCCGTCAATATGCCGATCTCCATCGCCGCCGGTGCACTGGGCGCCGTTGGTCTGGTCATCGCCTTCCTTGGCTGGAAGGGTGCGGCAAGGCCGCTCTACGGCTGGGCAGGCCTCGGTTCTCTGGTGCTCAGCACAGGCCTTCTGGCTGTGCAGCGCCACCTGGTTCGCCAGGCGATCCTGGCCCCGCATATCAATGCGGCGACCGACTGGAAGCTCTCCCCGCAGTGGGATGTCTTCGTGGTCTTCGCCCTGCTGCTGGTGACCGCCATCGGGCTGATGGGCTATCTGGCCCTCCGGTTCATGAAGTCCGCTGCGGCCAACCAGGCCGGCAAGATGGCAGAGAGTGCGGATTAACTCCGCCGACGTAACAGGCGCCGGGGCCTCCCTTCAGGGGGGCTCCGGCGCTCGTCTTATTGTCAACCGAGTCGGACCCCCAATGAAGCCTGTCACCCGGGGTATTGACAGAGAACAAAACACATGTTAACTATTGATACGGAGCGATAATTTTTCGAAGGAGTGTTTATGTATTGGACCAGCCAACCAAGTCGCGCCGGGAACGGAAACAGGATCGGATGCGGCAGCAGATTCTCCAGGCAGCGCAGGATGTCGTACGGTTGCACGGGGTGGAGCAGCTTTCGTTGCGCCTGATCGCCGAGCAGATGGACGTGACGGCTGCCACCCTCTACCGCTACTTCGAGAGCAAGGAGGTGCTTGTCAGCGTCCTGATCGCGGAAGCCCGGGAGCAGCTCCGGGCGATCATGGCGGAGCAGACCCCGGCGGACCTGCCGCCACGGGATCACCTGGTCGCTCTGGGTTTGAGCTACCTCCAGTTCGCCCGGACCTACCCCGCCCTGTTTCAGTTGGCCTTCCTGGAGTCCCCGTCTGAGCGGACCAGTACGGACTCCCCCGTCTCCCCCATGTCGCCGTACCGGCTCTTGCTGGATGCCGTAAGCCGTGCGGCCGCGGCGGGAGTCCTGCGCGACGAGGTACGGCAGACCCACGAGAGTGCGGCCTACAGTATCTGGGCCATGGCTCACGGGATGGCCGTTCTGGAGGCAGGCCACCTGCGATACTTCCCCGCAGACTTTGCGGCGGCGCACCGCCTGGCCCTTCAAGCACTGGTCGACGGCATGACCACCCGGGCCTAGCCCATCAGAAAGGTTGTTGATAATGAAACCGAATACGATTTCCGCCCCCCGGAGCCGGGGCTCTAAGCTGGGGCGAGCTTTGCTGTGGGTTTTTGCGCTCGCGGTGCTCCTGGTGTCAGTCGCGGCTGTGTACGATACCTACGCCAGAGCAGCGGCCCCGAGGCGATACCCCGCCCCCGGCGCATTTGTCACAGTCCGTGGCGGGCAGATGCACTATCTCTGCCAGGGTTCTGGTGAGCCCACGTTGGTCCTCCAGGCGGGAATTGGTGGCGGTGCATTGGACTGGAGCCCGATCATGGGCGTGCTCTCCCAGCAGAACCGGGTCTGCGCCTTCGATCGCTTCGGTCAGGACTACAGCGACCCAGCCCCTACTCCCCGCCAGTTCGGCACCGGCGCGGACGAACTGCATGAGGCCTTGGCAGAGTTGGGGATTGAGAGGCCGGTTGTCGTGGGCCATTCACTCGGGGGAGCCCTGGTGCAGATCTACGCTGCGAAGTACGAGACCAGCGGCCTGATCTTGATCGATGGTCTGACGACGGGCGATGTCGATGCGGTGGTCGAGCGGTTGGGCAGCTACCAAGCGCTCAACGGACTCGCCCCCCTTGGGCTGCTGCGCCCCCTCGGCCACCTGCTGGTTCACCCGAGCTATTCAGGGAGCCTGCGACAGCAGATGATCGCGCTCCGATCCCACTCAAAAGCGCTGCTTGCAATGACGGCGGAAGGGGCAACTGCTGGAGCAACCGCTGGGGCCGAACTGCGGGAGGCCGAGGCGAAGCTCGCCGTTCCCATGCTCCTAATCGGGGCGGCGCAGAGCGACGTGCCGGGACTCCCGAAAGGCCAACTCGCCCGGTCGCTGCAGGCGATGGCCGGGCGCCGGCAGCGCGCATCCTTTGTGTTGGTACCAGAGGCCCGCCATTATCCCCACGCTGACCAGCCCGAGGTGGTGGCAGAGGCGATCATGACCTGGCTTGAAGGGATCGGCCATCAGTAAGAGAACATACAGTCGAATTGCGCCAAGCACGACATAGCCGCCTGCCCAGGTCTTCTGCCCCACCATCTCCCCGGCAAAAGAGCGCCGTCCCTTCCGGATGACGGCGCTCACGATGCGATCCCCTATACCTTCACGACTGCCCCCGCAGCCAAAACCTCCAGCCGAAGCGCTCCAGCCTCCCGGCGGAGCCGGTAGACCGACCCACCACCGTAGACCCGTGCGCCTCCCCGGAAGACCTCCACGCAGGTGTTCTCATCGATCGCCCAGCCCTCGGTCACCAGGCCGGTATCCACGGCGTGGATCATGCGATTGGTGGTTCCCCACTGGCTGGCGTGCACATCGACACTGAATGGAATCAGCCCGAGACCGGGCCGGGCCTCCAACTGCTTCAGCCCCTCGCCGGCACCGGGGAAGCAGACTTGGACCTGCTTGCCCTCCCGCTCGATCGCCCAGCCGCCTACCAGGGCCCGCTCTGGGCCGATCGCCGCACCTGCCGAGAAGCCGAGGTAGGGCATCTGCCGGGCGGCCTGCTGAATGACGCCCAGCGTCTCGCCTGCGCAGCAGAGATCCTGGTAGTGAGGCGTCACCCCTCCACCCACGAAGAGCCCGGTGGCCTGCGCCAGTTCCTCTGCCTTGAGCGGGCGTTCCTTGGAGATGATCACCGGGAAGCTGGAGACCGGGAGGCCGGAGGCCTGCAAAGCCTCGGCATAGAAGGAGTAGTCCTCCTCGTGCTCGGCGACTAGCAAAACCGCAATCTGCGCATCCCCACGGACCGAAGCGGCACGGACAAAGGGGCCAAGTACCTCAGGGAAAAGCTCGGTGGCCTCGCCACCGCCGATCAGGAAAACCGGTTGCAGCATCACGTTCATCCCTTCTTATCTGTATCACCTATCAGGTACCACTGTGGATGAGATGCACTACATCACCGGTTCCACAAGACCGACCCCCCGCAACTTCCGATACTCCGATTATCCGATCCTTCCCCTGGCGTGACAAGTGTTATAAGAAAGTCAACTGATTCTATCCGGTGCTCATCTGCGCGCCAAAGGACCGCACTGCAACAGCGCAGTGCGGTCCTTTCCAATGAAAGAGCCCCGGGAAGCTAGATCCAGCCGCGAGCGCCCATGGCCTCGGCGAGGCGCTTGATCGCCACCATGTAGGCAGCACGGCGCATGGAGACGGTCCGCTCCTCCATCATGTGATAGACGGCATTGAAGGCGTGGACCATCATGGTCTCCAGCTTCTGGTTAACCTCTTCCTCCGACCAGTAGTAGTTCTGGATGTTCTGCACCCACTCGAAGTAGGAGACAGTCACGCCGCCGGCGTTGCAGAGGATGTCCGGGATCTGGAGGATCCCCTTCTCAGACAGGACACGGGCCGCTTCCGGCGTGGTCGGGCCATTGGCCGCCTCGGCAATGATCTTCGCCTTGATCGAGTCGACGTTGGCCAGGGTGATCACATTCTCCAGGGCGGCGGGGACCAGGATGTCCACGTCGAGGCCGAAGAGGGTGTTGGAGTCGATCGATTCGGTGTAGGGCATCCCCTTCACCGTGCCGTTCTGCTGGTAGTAGTCGACCGCCTCGTGGATATGGATGCCGCTCGGGTTGTAGGCGCCGCCGCGGGCATCCACGATGGCGACCACCTTAACGCCGAGGTCATCGAGCAGGAGGGCGGTGTGGGAGCCTACATTACCGAAGCCCTGAATGGCAGCTGTGGCGCCGCGCAGGCCAAGGCCCATCCGGTTGGCCGCCTCACGAATGCAGATCACGGTACCACGCCCGGTAGCCGCCCCACGACCGGCGGAACCGCCGAGGATCATCGGCTTGCCGGTGATCAGGCCCGGCGCGTTGTACCCCTTCATGCGGGAGTACTCGTCCATCATCCAACCCATGATCTGCTGGTTGGTGTTGACGTCCGGGGCGGGGATGTCGCGGTCGGGGCCGACGAACTGGGAAAGGGTGCGGATATAGCCGCGGGAGAGGGATTCCAGCTCCCGCTTGGAGAGCTCGGCCGGGTTGCAGATGACGCCACCCTTGCCGCCGCCATACGGGAGCCCCATGACGGCACACTTGAAGGTCATCCACATGGAGAGAGCCTTCACCTCGTCCAGGTTTACGTCCTGGTGGAAGCGAACGCCACCCTTGCACGGGCCGATCACATCTGAGTGCTGGGACCGATAGCCGATGAACGTCTTGACCTCGCCATTATCCATGCGGATCGGGATCGAGACCGTCAACACACGCTGTGGCTCCTTCAGGTGCTCATAGACAGCGGTGGGCAACCCGAGTTCACGGGTTGCGTTGTAGATCAGGATCTGGGCGATCTCAAACGGATTCAGCGTCTCCTTCTGAGCCTCGATATTCTCCGCGACGAGGTCACCGGCCTGGGTCGGATCCTGCATAGTGCTGCTCATCTCCATCACCTTCTGGGGGGCGCTCTTAAGCCCCGATTCCCCATTCGTCCTTCCCCTACGCCCGGCGGGAACGGGCGCGGTCGAGCCGCAATTGGATCTCCGGTTCGGGTTACTTCTCGGTACGGACGGCGCCCACAGCGCTCCGGTTAAACTTCAGCTCGACATTCGGAGCCACCTTCACCATGACAACGGCATCATCGATCGCCTGAATCACGCCGTGCAGACCACCAATGGTGACGACCTCGTCGCCTACCTTCATGGCGTTCAGCATGGTCTGCCGCTTCTTTGCTTGCTGTTGCTGGGGACGGATCATCATGAAGTACATCAACGCGAAAAGCACCAGGAGCGGAAGCAGGCTGTAAAGCTGCTGGCTCAAAGATATCCCTCCTCTTTTACCTACATCATTATACATCCCTGTGTGTCGGGTGTACATTTCCAAAGGATTCATTGGCTATGGGCTAGAGGCGCCCAGCCTGGGTCTAAGGTCTCTACCTCACAGGAGGCCCAACGGACTACTCGCCGGCGTAGAGCATCGTCTGGATCGGCTTGAAACCAAGCTTTTCATACAGGCCGGTGGCGGGGCTGGTCGTCGGGAGGATCAGCGAAAGGCGGAAGGCCCCCTTAAGGAAGCCCCAGCCCTTGATTCGCTCCACCAGGCCGGTGCCGATCCCTTGACGGCGAGCAGATTCCTTCACGTAGAGGTCGGAGACAAACGTATAGAGTTCCGGCTTGAAGATCGCCGGCGGCTCCTGGAGCATACCCACGGCATAGCCCAGAATCTCGGGCTTCCCCTCCTGCTCCTCCGCCACCATGACAACGGCGGCAGGATGCTCCAGCGCCTGAGCCAATCCGGACCGGGCGTACTCCATAAAGTCCTCGTTCAGCTCGTTCACCGGGACCTGGGCCTGCTGCTCCCGGGCGAAGGCCTCGACGAGCGGCAGGAGCGCCTTCAAGTCGGTTGGCTTCCCTACGCGGTACTCAACAGCCATGGTGTGCTCCCTCCTTAGCGGTTTTCCGGCTGAGCAGGTTCAGCGGGGCCGGCTGCACTCTTACCTCCGTCGCCCTTCCGCGCCGCCTCGCCGGCATGCCAGCGGGCGAGGAACGCCCGTCGGTACTCGGCGAAGGTTCCCTGCTCCAGGGACTCACGGATCTCCTCCATGAGACGGACGAGGAAGCGCAGGTTGTGGATCGAGCAGAGCCGCAGTCCGAGCATCTCCTCGGCCTTCAGCAGGTGGCGAATATAGGCCCGGCTGTAGTTTTTGCAGGCATAGCAGTCACAGCCCTCCTGGATCGGCCGGAAGTCCCGGGCGAACTTGGCGTTGCGCACGGTCAGCTTCCCCTCGGGCACGAAGACGGTGCCATGCCGGGCAATGCGGGTGGGCAGTACGCAGTCGAACATATCGATCCCGCGCCAGACGCCCTCTACCAGATCCTCCGGCGAGCCGACGCCCATCAGGTAGCGCGGCTTATCCTCGGGCAGGTAGGGGACGGTTACCTCGAGCATCTCGGCCATGAGCTCCTTGGGCTCGCCCACCGAGAGGCCACCGATCGCATAGCCGGGGAAGTCGAGGGCCACGATCTCCCGGGCCGACTGGGCCCGCAGATCCGCAAAGGTCGACCCCTGGACAATCCCGAAGAGCGCCTGTTCATCCGGGCGGGCATGGGCCTCCTTGCACCGCTTGGCCCACCGGCTTGTCCGCTCCAGCGACCGCTTGGCGTAATCGTGCTCGCACGGCCAGGGGGTGCATTCATCAAACGCCATAATAATATCGGCGCCCAGGGCGTTCTCGATCTCGATCGCCTTTTCCGGGCTGAGGAAGTGCTTCGAGCCATCAATATGGGAGCGGAACTCCACTCCCTCCTCCGTGATCTTGCGCAGGTCGGAGAGGGAGAAGACTTGAAAGCCCCCGGAGTCGGTGAGAACCGCCCCGTTCCAATTCATGAAGCGATGCAAACCCCCGGCTTCCTTGACCAGGTCATGACCAGGGCGGAGGTAGAGATGGTAGGTATTCGAGAGGATGATCTGAGCCCCCAGGTCTCGGACCTCCTCCGGGTTGAGGGTCTTGACGGTCGCCTGCGTGCCCACCGGCATGAAGACCGGGGTCTCGATCGTACCGTGCGGGGTGTGAAGCCGCCCCCGCCGGGCCTTGGAAGCCGGGTCCCTGGTGATCAGTTCAAGCTTGACAGCCAATGTTGAGCCTCCCCTGAGATTCCCCAGGTATGGTACCACAGATTCTCTGTTCCTACCATAGGACGTGGTGTGGTAGTCGGGTTGATCGAGAGAGATGCCGGGGATTACACGGATCAATACATGAAATGCTTCCGTCTGGACCGCAAGGCTAGACAATCAGCATCGCGTCGCCAAAGGAAAAGAAGCGATACCGCTCCTGCACGGCGGTCTCGTAAGCGTGCAGCATCAACTCCCGGCTGGAGAGGGCGGAGACGAGCATCAGCAGGGTCGACTTTGGCAGGTGGAAGTTGGTCACCAGGCCGTCCACCACCTTAAACCGGTAGCCGGGGTAGATGAAGATATCGGTCCAGCCCTCACCAGCCCGGACCTCACCATCTACCGTGGATGCGGTCTCAAGTGTCCGCACGCTGGTCGTCCCCACGGCGATGATCCGCCCACCCCCCGCTCTCACACGGTTCAGGGCGGCGGCCGTCTCCGGCGAGACCGAGTAGAACTCACTGTGCATCTTGTGGGTGGTCGGGTCCTCGACCTCAACCGGCCGGAAGGTCCCGAGCCCGACATGGAGCACCACCTTGTGGATCTCCACGCCCATCGTCTTGATCCGATCCAACAGGGCAGGGGTGAAGTGGAGACCGGCGGTGGGGGCAGCGGCCGAGCCCCACTCCCGGGCGAAGACGGTCTGGTAGCGCTCCGGGTCGGCAAGCCGTTCCCGGATGTACGGCGGCAGAGGCATCTGCCCAAGCTTCTCCAGCACCTGCTCGAAGATGCCCTCATAGCAGAACTCGATCACCCGGCCGCCGAACTCGGTCGTGTCGATGACGGTCCCGATCAGCAGCCCGTCGCCAAAGCGGAGCCGCTGGCCGGGCCTGGCCTTCTTCCCGGGCTTCACCAGGGTCTCCCAGCGGTCCCGGTCAATCCGCTTCAACAGCAGTACCTCTATGCTGCCGCCGGTCTCTTCGCGCTGGCCCATGAGGCGGGCCGGCATAACCCTGGTCTCATTCAGCACCAGCGCATCGCCGGGGCGCAGGTATTCGGGCAGGTCGCGGAAAGAGCGATGCGAGAGCGCACCGCTGTCACGGTCAACGACCAGGAGCCGGGATGCATCGCGCGGCTCCACCGGTCGCTGGGCAATCAGTTCCTCTGGCAGATGATAGTTGAAGTCCGAGAGTTTCAAATTAGTGAGTCTCCACCTTTGTCCCTGTGTAAAAATGGGCCAGGATCTCCGCAAAGCTCTTCCCCTGCAGGGCCATGCCGTGCGCCCCCCACTGGGACATGCCGACAGCATGGCCGGAGCCGCCGCCAATAATCTCCACGCCGGATGGCAGGGCCGGTCCGGGCTGCTCCACAGTCACGGTGACCGGGTTGAGCGCCACGGTCGCCGCACCGCCCATCACGTAGACCGGTTTCACCTGGTCCAGGACCGACGTGCCGGAAGCGCTGACCACGTAGGCGGGGGTGGCCGGCCGGGTAACCGCTGCACCATCGGCTCCGATCACGTGCACCTCCTGCGCCTTCGTCGTCTGGCTGACCACCGTGGTCACCACCCCCTCCGGCCGGAACTGTACGGTCCGGGGGGCGGAGTAGAGCCCGAGTGCCAGGCGGAACTGGTAGGCGGTGAGCGTAGACCTGCCGGCGGTTCCTTCGATCAGCCAGTGCGAGGGGCGGCCGCTCACTCCGAGCGTTCCGGCCGGCACGACCGAGCGGATCTGCCCGAAGGTATACCCCGCTTCCTTCAGCTTCTGGGTGAACGTCTCGACCGAGAAGTCAAAGCTCCAGGCGTACTTCTTGTTATCCGGCAGGTTGTCAAAGTCTGGCACGCCACGCAGGTACTCCCTCGGCGGGCCATTCCAGACGTTCTCGTTATTCTCGGTATGCCCGCCCGACGAGGCGTGGTAGAAGGCCGTGACCGGGGTGCCGCCATAGGTCAGCACCAGCCCCTTGGTCGCCAGAACCGCCTCGCTGGTGGCAGATCGCTCCGCCCTGATCCCACCGTACGCCTGGTCGGAGACGGTGTCAATCAGATCAAAGCCGTCAGCCTTCCACTTGCCACGGTTGACCGTCGCATAGGTGCGGGCTGCCACCGCCTGGGCCTTGTAAGCCTCCATGGGCCAGTCGGAGGGCATCTCATTAGGGACGACCCCCAAGAGATACTCTTCCATATTGATCACATTGACCACCGACAGCTGGTCACCCTTGGGTGCGACCAGGACCTCAATCTCCCCCCGGTAGAGCCGTCCCTTGTAGCTGATCGGATTGGGGTTGGCATCGCCCACCGGGACCAGCCGGACCGGTGAGAGAAGAGGTTGCTCAAACCCGCCGACCTGGATGGCGGAGCCGGTCAGCCTCAGGGTCACCAGCTGACCCGGGGCCACCTGGCTCAACACCTGACCACCGGCTACCAGAAGCAGGCCGCCCGGAGCGGAGAGTTCCGCACTGGACAGACCGGTGCCAAGACCGATGCGGATGGGGTTCTCCGCCGGGAGAGCCGGGACCGCTGGCTGGGCCGTAGTTGCCGTCTCCGTGGTGTTCGCCAATGCGGAGAGCGGCGCTGAAAGCGCCGCTGCACATAATACACCTGTAAGAACGGCTGCAGCCAGGGCCGGGCGACGACCTCTGCCGCCGTGTCGCAAGACAAGCCACCGCCTTTGTCTAGAATGGACGAGACCCTTCGGGACTATGCGACCCAGAGAGGGTTAGGGGTTGGAATTTCCCTTACTTCCTTCGTTCGCTTTCCCCTGGCCGTTCTCCTGCCCGCCCTGACCACCCTGGCCGAGCTTCTCGTCGGGCTTGCCGCCCTTATCGGTCTGGCCCTTGCCCTGTCCGGGGTTATCCCGGCCCTGTCCGGGGTTATCCCGGCCCTGTCCGGGGTTATCCCGGCCCTGTCCGGGGTTATCCTGGCCCTGTCCGGGGTTATCCTGGCCCTGTCCGGGGTTATCCTGGCCCTGTCCGGGGTTATCCTGGCCCTGTCCGGGGTTATCCTGGCCCTGTCCCACGCCTTGCTGATCGGACTTGCCCGGATTCTCGGGCCTACCGGGATTCTCAGGCTTGCCAGTGGTCTCCTTATCGTTGCCGTTGCCCGAAGCGGGCTGGGCCTCGCCTGCGTTCTTCCGGTGCTCGGCGGCCTGACTGAAGATCTCGCTCGGGCTGACCCCCATCTCCTGGAGGAACTGTCCGGGCCCCTTCCCCTCGATCACCTCCGGCGTCAACTCCGGGTAGTCGTCCACAAGTTCCTGGTAGATGATGAACTTCGGCAGGGTGAGCCCCTGCTCCTTCGCCTCTTCCAGTTCGTCCGAGGAGGCCTCGAAGGAGGCGACCTCCGCCTTGGGCTCGGCTCCCTTGGACTCGGCCTGAGCCTTCACCTCGGCCTGGACCGCCTGCTTCGACTTCTCGGCCAGGGCCTCCGCCTTCGCCGGCTTCAGCTCCTTCTCACCCGCCGGGGCAACCGCCATCAGCACGGCGCTGCCCTCACGGGTCGGATCGAGCTTCCCCTTGGCCACCGCCTGTGCGGTCACCTGGCGGACCACATCATCCACCCCGTGCTTCTGCCAGTCAACGCCCTCCAGAACCGCCTCGCCGTCGGCGTTAAGCCCCTGGGCGTCAATCACCTGCTCCCGGCCGTTCAGCGTCAGCTTCAGGCTCGGGTTGATATCGATCAGCACGACCGCGGCGGGCTGGGCGAGGGTCCACGACTGGTAGCCCACGGGCGTTGCGATCAGCAGGAATGCGGCCGCAGCCGCTGCCACCCACCCCCATCGCGCCGCCATGGATGCCCTCTCCTCGAAAGCGATCTCGTCCCCGATCTCGCAGGCGCCCTGGGGAAGCGAGACCCGCTTGAACTCGCCTGTCGGCGTCAGCACAACGCCGGCGCGGCCCTCCACCTCCAACAGAATGCCCTTGCCCATCCTACATGCCTCCTCGAAATCCTACCCGGCGATATACTGTCGCAGGTGATAAAAATCCTCAATCATGATCAGTACGACGGCGATGATAAACTTCCGCTGGCGCTCCAGCGTCTTGCGACTGACCCCGACCCGCTCCTCCAACTGCTTGAGCGGCAACTCCCGCTTCGTCAGCATGTGCTGGGCGAGCAGCGGCTGCTCAGCCACAACCCGGGCCGCTTCCAGTGCCCGCAGGCGGGCGTCTTCGTGCCGGGGGGAGATCTCCACCAACTCGCTGAACCGGATGCCAAACTCCGCCAGCCGCTTGGCATAGCGGGCGATCTCCAACCTGCGGTCCTGTGACTCCAGGTGCCGGGAATACTCATCCAACGCTTGCCGGTGCTGGACCGTCTCAAGCGGATTACCCTCATCGTCTTGCGACTCCAGTTCACTGAGCGGGATCTCCGATTGCCCCTTCTGGCGGCGATAGTAATCGACCAGGCGGCGCTTGATCACCAGTTCAGCAAAGGAGATGAAGGATGCCCCGCGGGCGGGGTCGTACCGGTCGACCGCCTCGTTCAGGGCGATCAGGCCAATGGAGACCTCTTCATCTCGCCCCACGGTCAGGTAGCGGCCAGAGACCTGGCTGCCCACCCTCAGGACCAGGGGCGTGTATTGCCGAATCAGGTCCTCACGAGCCTGCTTGTCACCCTGGCGAGCCGGCTCCAACAATCTATCTAACGGGGATTTCCCGCCAGTATCGGAGTTTCCCGAGAGGCTCAGCAGAAAGCTCAGCACGTTCCTTCACCTCTCGTCTGCTTAGAGATACGGAAAGTCATGCGCGGTTTTTGGGGGTCAACACCCCGCCCAATCGTTCCCACCTTTAAAAGAGTCGGCTCTGATTCGACGATCCGTTCTCCGGATGTTCGCCGTAGGGGAGCCCGAGGTACTCGTAGGCGGCCCGGGTGGCGACACGCCCGCGCGGTGTCCGCTGGAGGAAACCGACCTGCATAAGATAGGGCTCGTAGACATCTTCGATCGTCTCCGACTCCTCGCTGGTGGCCGCCGCAAGGGTATCGAGCCCCACCGGTCCGCCGCCGTACATTTGAATGATCGCCAGGAGGATCTTGTGGTCGACCAGGTCCAGCCCCAGTGCGTCCACCTCCATCATGCGGAGGCCGGCATCGGCCACCTCCCGGGTAATGACGCCGTCGGCCTTCACCTGGGCGTAATCCCGGAGCCGCTTCAGCAGGCGGTTGGCGATTCGCGGAGTGCCGCGGGAGCGGCGGGCGATCTCATGGGCACCGGTGGGATCAAGATCGACCTTCAAGATCCGGGCAGCCCGCAGGAGGATGGTGGTGAGCTCCTCCACCGTGTAGAACTGGAGCTGTGCCACCACGCCGAACCGGTCGCGCAGTGGCGAGGTGAGCGCCCCGTAGCGGGTGGTCGCCCCGATCAGCGTGAACTTCGGCAGGTCGAGCCGGAGCGTCCGGGCCGACGGCCCCTTGCCGAGGATGATATCGAGGGCGAAATCCTCCATGGCCGGGTAGAGCGTCTCCTCCACCAGCCGGTTCATCCGGTGGATCTCGTCGACGAAGAGCACATCGCCCTCGGAGAGCTGGGTCAGGATCGCTGCCAGGTCCCCCTGGTGGCTGATGGCCGGGCCCGAGGTGACCCGCAGATTGACCCCCATCTCCTGTGCGATGATGTGCGCCAGGGTCGTCTTGCCCAGGCCGGGCGGGCCATAGAGCAGCACGTGGTCCAGTGCCTCGCTCCGCTGCTTGGCCGCCGCAATATAAATGGAGAGTTCCTCCTTCACCCGCTCCTGGCCCGGGTAGTCGGCCAGGCGCTGCGGGCGGAGGGTATCGTCAAGCCGTTCATCTTCAAGCCGCTTGTGGCCGGAAAGAAACCGTTCCTCGCTCATTGCGCCCTACCCCCGGAATAGATGCTTCAGGCCCAGTCGCACCAGTGTCTCGACGGTGGGCGACTCCCCCGCCTCCTTGCGCCCCCGCTCCAGGGCCTGTGCGGCTTCCACCCTGGCGTAGCCCAGGCCCATGAGCGCCTCAACCGCCTCGCCGTAGACGTCACCGGGGGCTGCGCCGGCGATGGCACCGAGGCCAATCGACTCGACACCCGCGTTCGGGCCGACGGAGCCCACCTTGTCCTTCAGTTCCAGCACCATACGCTGGGCCGTTTTCTTCCCAATACCGGGAACCCGGCAGAGGGCGGTGATATCCTCGAAAGCGATCGCCCGCCGGAAGGAGTCCGGCGTGGTGGCCGACAGGATCGCCAGGGCCACCTTGGCGCCGATTCCGTCGACCCGGAGGAGCAGTTCGAAGAGGTCGAACTCCTGCTCCGTCAGGAAGCCGTAGAGGGTCATGGAATCCTCCCGCACCTGGAGGGAGGTGTGGAGTGTCACCATCTGCCCGGTTCCCGGCAGGCGGGAGCGTGTCGATGACGGCACCAGGCAACGGTATCCCACCCCACCGACATCGACCACGACCGAATCGGAGCCCGCGCGGACCAGTTCACCCCGCACGTGTGCGATCATGCTAGTTCAGCCCTCCCAGGCGCGATGCGAGATTGGAACCATGGAGCGCAGCGATGGCCACCGCCAGGGCGTCGGCCACATCGTCCGGCTTGGGGACGGACTTCAGCCCGAGCAGGGTCTTGACCATCTGCTGGACCTGGGCTTTGTCGGCCCGTCCGTACCCGGTCACGGACATCTTGACCTGCATGGGGGTGAACTCCCGGATCGGGATCCCGTTGTCGGCAGCGGCCAGCAGGACGATGCCCCGGGCCTGTCCCACGTGGATCGCCGTGGTGACGTTCCGGCCGAAGAAGAGCTCTTCCACCGCCAGCGCCTCGGGCTTGTACTCCAGAATCAGGTCGACAACGCCCCGGTAGAGCGTCTGCAGCCGCTTCTCGGCCAGCATCTCCGGCGGGGTCTCCAGGAGGCCGTAGGCCACAGCCCGCTCACGGCTGCCGCCCTGGTCCTCCACAATGCCATAACCCATCCGGGCGGTGCCCGGATCAATCCCAAGAATCCGCAATGGGGCCCACCACCTACAATAACCAGACTCCCGCGTTCGTTCTTATGTTCGGGGTCCGCAGGTTGCAGTCCTGCCTGTGGTCGGGGCCGAAAGCTGGCAGGGGAGGCCCACCAAAAACCGATTGCGGTCCGCCATTGGAAGTGCTATTCTCATGTGGTAAATCTCCGACGTATAACACATATACGCCATATTGCTTGACCTACAGGGAGGCGCGTACCCGTGTCGAAGCCGCGATCAAAGCGGTCGTCCCTGATCCCGGTACTCATTGCCGTGATCGTACTCCTGGCCGGCGGATGGGCCTACAACACCATTCGCACTGGCACCACCACCCCAGTCAACATCCTCCTGATGGGGCTCGATGAAGGGAAGGTCCGGACCGATGTGGTCGTCCTGGCCCACATTGACCCACAGCAGAAGCTGATCAACCTCCTCTCAGTGCCTCGGGATACCCTGGTCGAGATCGACTGCCAGGGCAGCGAATCCTGCGTCTCGCCTGACAAGCTGGCGCATGCCCACGCCTACGGCGGGGAGGATGGCCCGGCCTGGACGATCAAGGCGGTCGAAGGGCTGCTGGGCGTCAAGATCGATCACTATGTCCGGGTTGACTTCGACGGGTTCGAGGAGGTCGTCAACTCCCTGGGTGGGGTTGATATCGTGATCGAGCAGGATATGGACTACGAAGATCCGTACGCCCACCCGCCGCTGAAGATCCACTTCAACGGATCACCGGAGCCCCAGCACCTGGACGGGCACGAGGCGCTCGGCTACGTCCGGTTCCGCTCAGACAACCGGGGCGATATCGGCCGGACCGAGCGGACGAAGAGGTTCCTCGTCGCGCTGGCCAAGAAGGCGAAGTCCTCGCAGAGCATCACCAAGCTGCCGGGTGTCGTGACCGGGATCCTGCCCTACGTCAAGACCGACATTGACTCGGCGACGGCGGTGGCCCTGGCGAAGAGTGCGGTCTCCTTCGATCTGGATCAGATCCAGATGGCCACGCTACCCGGCTTCGACGACCGGGAGAATGCCCGGGGCTGGGTCTGGGTGGCTGACCAGGAGAAGATGGCTGAGGTGGTCGACCGGCTGATCCTCAATCCGAAGCCGCCGGCAGCGGCGGAGGCGGAGCCGGCCAAGAAGTAAGGCAACACAGGGCCATGCGAGCAGATCGCATGGCCCTCTTTCATTGGCTTACTGGAGGACCGGGATCGCCGGGACGGGCAAGAAGAGAGACGGATCGTCTCACGTGGCCGTTTCAGGGCAGCAAAAGAGCCGGGGATCGCTTCCCGGCTCTTTTGGCTTACTTCAGACATCGGCCCGTTGTGCGGCCTGACGCAGGTCGTGGAACTCACCGCCGGCCTCGGCAAATATGGCGACGATCACGTCTTTGACCCGGCCCTCCCGGATCAGGAAGGCCCGTAGATCGGCCGGTCCCGCCAGCGAGATGATCAGGCGAAACGCATCGGGATAATGTACCGCCTGATTGACATCGTTGAGCGAGGGAATCGCCGGCGCTGTAGGATGCGAATGGTAGATGCCCAGCAACTCCTCGCCCCGCCCCTCCATGGCCGTCAGGACCTGCTCCTGCTGCTCTGTGTCCACCTCGTAGAAGACCGGGCTCCGCTTGGCGTTGTCGGTGGCGTAGGCGTGGAGAACCCGTCCCCCTCTGCCGGTCAAGATGCCGCATGCCTCGTACGGCTTCTCTTCCAGGCAGTGCTCCAGGATGCGCTGGAGCAGTTGCTTTCCGATGATCAACCGCCGCTCCGTCATCCACCCCACCCCCCTGTTCCATCAGGGTATGTCGGTCTCGGTCGAGGATTCCGCTGCCTGCCGCACCGCCTTCCTGAGGTCCTTCCACTGCCCGGTCAGGTGCTTCTGAACCACGATCGGGTGCTCGGTCACCTGTCCGTCGACGATCCGCCAGGCCCGGGCCCGGGCTCGCTTCTCCTTGAGCGAGACGATCACGTAGAAGGCCTCGGGCCAGGTCGCCTGCTGAATGTCGGTGCGCGAGGGGATCGGATCGGTCACCACGTGCGAGTGATAGATCGCGATGATCTCCTGCCGGGTTGAGCGGATCTCGCGGTCGACATCCAGCAGTTGGAGGTCATCCACCTTGTAGAGCACCGGGCTGCGATGCTGGTTGTCGGTGGCGTAGCCGGCCACCACGTGCCCAGCCTCCCCCACGAGGAGGCCGCACGCCTCCAGGGGCTTCTCCTCCCGGCAGTGCAGGATCATCCGCCGGTAGAGATCCTCGGGTATGAAGAGCCGTCGCCGGCCGTCTGCGTCATGGTCAGCAGGGTTGCGTTTGCGTGTGAACCAGGAGAACAATCCTCCACCCCCCACGGTGGCAATGTGAGCCATTCGAATGTTATCCATTCTATGGTAGCAAGAAACCAAGATTTTGTCAATGTTGATGGGGGCATGGGGAGACCGTTACGCCCTGAAAAGTGTAACCAGGGCCACACCCGGGCCCTGGTCACTCGGCCGCTATAGGAGGTGGCGCTTGCGGAGCACCTGCTCCAGGTCGTCCGCCTTCCGCTTGAACTCGGTCCGCCGGTTCTGGGCGATCATCCGTCGGGCAGAATCCACGGCCACCGGCAGGGTCGGGTCGCCAAGGATCGCATCGATCTGCTCCGCCAGCACGGTCATAGTCGGACCCATGACCGGGGTCTGAAGGTGCTTCTCAAGCAGCCAGACGAAGAAGCGATCGGCCTCGGCGTAGGTGAAGCCCAGTTCCTGCTCGTCGGTCTGACCAGGCCAGAGGCCGGCGGTCGGGACCCGTTTGACCAGGTCGTCGGGCAGATTCTGCGAGGCGGCGAGCTCCCGGACCTCGGCCTTCGTGCAGTCCCGGATCGGCTGCCGGTCGGCAATGCCGTCGCCACGGATCGAGAAGTAGCCGAGGAAGTTCTCAATGGCGTTATCGGTACCCATCATCAGCCCCTGGAAGGCGTCGGCAAAGAAGCCGGCGGTCATCATGCGCAGGGTCGGCTTCAGGTTGTTGACCGCCCAGTTCAGCTTCTTCTCATCCAGCTCCAGGCCGGATTTTGCGGCCATCTCCTTCGCCGCCTCGATGTAGAGCGCTACCGCCTGGGCCCAGAGGCCGCTCAGGTTGATCGTCACCGCCGGGATCCCAGCGTGATCGGCGACCCGCTGACCATCCACAATATCCTTCAGACGCTCGCCCTTCAGCTCCTCCTCCGAGGAGCAGGGGAGCAGGAGACCGATGGCCCCCTGCGGGGCAGCCGCCTTGGCTATCAGGGCCGACGCCGACGAGTCGATCCCACCGGAGAGGCTGTTGATCAGGGCTTTCAGGCCGTTCTGCTCGATATAGGCCCGCTCAATGGCAGCCCGCTCTTCGATCGAGGCTACGTGGTGCTGCTTCACGCTCTTCTCCTCCTATTGTCCCAGGAACTCCTGCACCACGGCGAGGTAGTAAGCGATGCCTACCGCCATCGACTCCTCATCGATCATCAACTTGGATGTGTGCAGGCCGTAGGGATTGGCTGTACCGGGGATCATGGCGCCCAGCCGGGCAAAGGTGCCGGGCACCTGCTCCAGGTAGTAGGCGAAGTCCTCGCCGCCCATGGACGGCGCCATGGGGCCGATCTTCTCGGTGCCCAGGATCGCCTGAGCGGCCCGTCGGCCGATATCGGTCATAATGGGATCGTTGACGAGGACCGGGTAGCCGGGGTCGTAGTGGAAGCGGTAGGTAGCGCCGGCGGCATCGCAGACGCCCTTGACCACCTCTTCGATCCGCTTGGGCATCAGCTTGCGCACCTCGGGGTCCATGGTCCTCACGGTCGCCTTGAAGTGGACCTCGTCGGGGATCACGTTGGGTGCGGTACCGCCGTGGATCGAACCCACGGTGATCACGGCCGACTGGAAGGGGCTGACGTTCCGGGCGACCACCTGCTGGAGCAGGGTGATGATCTGGCAGGTCGCCAGGACCGGGTCGACGGTCAGGTGCGGAGCGGCGCCGTGTCCACCCTTGCCGATCACGGTCACCTCGACCTCATCGGGCGAGGCCATGAGTGGGCCGGAGCCGAAGCCCATGGTGCCGGCCTCCATGTAGGGCATGACGTGGAGGCCGAAGATCGCATCGACCGTCGGGTTCTCCAGGCAGCCGTCTTTGATCATGAGGGAGGCGCCTCCCGGGTTCTGCTCCTCGCCGGGCTGGAAGAGGAAGACGACCCGGCCGGGCAGGGTGGGCTGGATCTCCTTCAGCGCCCGGGCGGTGCCGAGCAGGATCGCGGTGTGGATATCGTGGCCGCAGGCGTGCATGACCCCGGGGGTCTGGGACGCGAACTCCAGCCCGGTCTCCTCCAGGATCGGCAGGGCATCAATGTCGGCCCGCAGGGCAACGGTCGGCCCGAACTGGCCGCCCTCAAGGACCGCCTTGATCCCGGTCCCGCCGCCCAGCCCGGACTGGAAGGTGTAGCCGAGCTCGGTCAGGCGCTCCACCAGGAACCGGTGCGTGGCATGCTCCTTGAAGCTGAGCTCAGGGTTGCGGTGCAGGTGGCGGCGGGTCTCAATGGCGTAGGGGTGAACCGATCGAGCCAGGCTCCAGATCTGATCCTTGGACATCATTGCCAAATTGTGTGCCTCCCGGACGGGGTTTTCCCTGCAATAACTACCCCGCCGATAGCCGCAAAACCTTCTCTTATGTCATGGAATCTCTCAGTGGGCCGGGGGACGAGGATCGGGAAGCGTGTTCCCGACCTCTGGCGGCAGGCCCGGGCTGGTCTGGGTCTGCACCCCCTTGAAGATCGCCTGCAGAAAGGGCACGTCCTGGTTCCGGACCAGGAAGAGCTGCCCCTGCGAGTCGAGGGATGCGAAGAGGATCTCCTCGGGCCCGGAGACCCCCCGTCTCGTCAGCTCGGTGATCAGCCAGGGCTCGGACAGGTTCACTTTTCGCAGGTTCTGCCGGTCCACCTTGCCGTCGGCGATCAGAAGGGTGGTGTAGCCCTCATACTGGGTGGGGATCTTCAGGTCCCGCGGGGTGAGGGGGCGGGCCTGCGAGCGGGGGATGACCGAGAGCTTGCCCGAGGCCTCCAGCAGGGCGAACTCCACGTCTGCCGGGTTGTGGTAGCCCTTCTCCCGCAGGGCGGAGAGGACCTCCTCCACACTGATCTGATGCTTGAGCAGGTTGGCCTTCAGCATCCGTCCGTTCTCAATGATTGGGACGGGCTCCCCCACCAAGTACCGCTTTGCGGGGTTCCAGAGGCTGATGAAGGAGAAGCCTGTATGCAGCAGGGCCAGGGCGCCCAGCGAAGTGAAGGCCCGCCACAGCTCCACCTCCTCGGAGACGACCAGGTTGGCCGCCGCCGAGCCGAGCAGGACCTGGACAGCGGTGTCATAGGGGCGGGACTGGAACTGAAGGCCCCGGCCCAGGAAGCGCAGTAGGAGGACGAGAATGGGGTAGACGACCAGAGCCCGCATGACGAGGACGAACAAGCTGTTCCCTCCTTCTCCTGCGCCTAGTATGCCCATGCTGATCCAGGCAGGAGTTGGGGCCCCTCTGCGTGGAAGCTTGGAGAGAGGACTGGCTATTCTTATAGGAAAGAGTCGATGCACTGGAGGAGTGTCCGCTGATACCCAAGGGGCAACTGCGCCGCATTGCACGCAACATTGCCGATAAGCTGGAAGCGGAAGGGCTCGACGCCCGCCAGCAGGTCGACCTGACCCGGTACCTGCCGGCAGGGATTCGCTTCCCCGAGGAGCTGGAGGTCGTCCTGGAGCGGCTGCGCAAGCTGGGCTGGAGCGGCTACTCCTCCCGTCCCCTCGCCGGCGACCTCGCCGCTGGAGCAGGAGGGAAGGCGGGCCGGTCGAGGCGCCGCAACCAGGCCGCTGAGCGGGCACAGCTGAGGCTCGGGAACCAGATTGCCGTCGATCTGGTCTCGCCCCGGCAGCGCCATGTCTCCCTTCACATTGGCCCGACGAACTCGGGCAAGACCCACAACGCCCTGCAGCGGCTGGCGGCGTCCAGCCGGGGGCTCTACCTGGCCCCGCTCCGACTGCTGGCCTGGGAGGCGGCGGAGCGGCTGAACGAGGCCGGTTGCCCCACCAGTCTGCTGACCGGCGAGGAGCATATCCCGGTCGATGGCGCCCGGGTGATCGCGGCCACCACGGAGATGTTCCCGCAGGATATCTACGAGGTCGTGGTGATCGATGAGGCGCAGATGGTCGGCGACCCCGACCGGGGCTGGGCCTGGCTCCGGGCGCTGGTCCGGGCGAACACCGACGAGCTTCATGTCTGTGCGGCACCTCAGGCAGAGGGGTTCCTCCGAAAGCTCTTCGCCACCCTGGGCGATACGGTGACGGTCCAGCAGTACGAGCGACTGGTGCCGCTGCAGCCGCACCCGCAGCCGGTCCCGCTCGACCAGTTGCCCGAGCGCTCGGCGGTGGTCGCCTTCTCCCGCAACGCTGTGCTCCAGTTGAAGAGCGAGATTGAGGCGATCCACAAGAAGCCCTGCGCCGTGATCTACGGGGCGCTCCCGCCCGACGTGCGCCGGGAGCAGGCAAGGCGTGTGCGGACCGGGGAGTGCGCCTACGTCGTCGCCACGGATGCGATCGGCATGGGGATCAACTTCCCGGTCGACCATGTCTTCATTTTGGAGATGTCCAAGTACGACGGGAAGATGGAGCGCCCCCTCCGCGCCGATGAAACCCTCCAGATCATCGGGCGCGCAGGACGGTTCGGTCTCTCCAAGGCGGGCTGGTATGGCAGCACGGGGCGGGTCAATCATCAGCTCCTGCTGGAGACGGCGCTGGAGAAGCCGGCACCGGTCAGCAGCGCCTACCTCCAGCCGACAGCGGAGCAGCTTCAACTCCTCTCCGGCCGGCTCCACAAGCGGCTGCAACTCTGGCAACAACTGGCTCAGCCCCTGGTGCCGGAGTTTGTGCAGATCGCCCCCCTGGAGCAGATGACCGATCTGGCCCGCCTCCTGCCGCCCAAGCTGGAGGAGGATCTTGACCTGGCCTACATGCTGGTGACCGCCCCGGTCAGCCGGGAGAGCCAGGTCTTCTGGCAGGCGGTCGTCGCCGCCCTGGAATCCGGCAAGAAGGCGCCGCCGCCCGACGATCCCCCCGGAGAGATCCACTCGGATGCCGACCTGATCAGCGCGGAGCGGTCGCTGAAGCAGCACGAGCTCTGCCTCTGGCTGATCCGGCGTGGCGTCCCCTTCCGGACCGGGGAGCAGCGGGTCCGGCGAAGCCGCAACGAGATCGCCGAGGCGATGAACCGGGCCCTGGCGCGGGGCATGACCCTGGGCGGCTGCAAGGTCTGCGGCCGAAGGCTGCCGCCGGGCTACCGCTTCCGGATCTGCCGCTCCTGCTTTGAGAGCCGTTCCGGCCGGAGGGACCGGGCGGAGATGCCGGACGGCGAGCGCCCCACCCTGGCCCCGCCGAAGCCCAGACAATGACGCAGGCGCCCCCTGGCCAGTTACCGGCCGGGGGGCGCTCTCCCTTGCGCCTATTGCTTCTCGGGCTCTTCCTTCTTGACGAACGTGCCCTTGGCACCGCATTCGCACTTCTGGGGCTTACAGCGTCCCTCACGCTCGGCCCCGCACTGGGTGCAGACAAAGACGGCCATCGGTCACACCTCCCCAACTCCGACAGGCTGGCTCCAGCCTACCATTCGGATCGGGGAGGCTTCATGACACGAAGGGGCTAATCTCGGCGGATGTTCCGCCTATCGGGCAGGGACCCGACCGCGCAGGCCGTCGATCAGGACCCGGGCCACCTCGGGCCGGCTGAACTCCGGCGGCGGAACCTGGCCGCTGTAGAGCATCTCCCGGACCCTGGTCCCCGAGAGCGAGAGATGCTGCTCCTCGCCGTGGGGACAGGTCTTGGGCGAGGCCATGCCACCGCAGGCCTGGCAGTAGAAGGTGTGCTCGAAGAAGAGCGGGGTGATCCCGAGCTCTGCGGGGTCGATCTCGTCAAAGATGCGCTGGGCATCGTAGGTGCCGTAGTAGCGCCCGACCCCGGCGTGGTCCCGCCCGACGATGAAGTGGGTGCAGCCGTAGTTCTTCCGACAGATGGCGTGCCAGACAGCTTCCCGGGGCCCGGCGTAGCGCATGGCCGCCGGGAAGACGGCGAGCATCGTCCGGTCCGCCGGGTAGTAGCTGGCCAGGATCGCCTCGTAGGCCTGCATGCGCACATCCGCCGGGATATCGTCTGCCTTCGTCTCCCCCACAAGGGGATGGAGCAGCAGCCCGTCGCAGATCTCCATGGCACACTTCTGGATATACTCATGTGCCCGGTGAACGGGGTTCCTGGTCTGGAAGCCGACCACGGTCCGCCAGCCCTTCTCGGCGATTGCGGCCCGGGTCTCCGCCGGTGTGAGATGGTAGACCGGGAACGCCGGGCGGGTCCGGTCGACGAGCCAGACCTCGCCGCCCAGGTAGACCTCTCCCTGCTCGTAGAGCCGCTTCACCCCCGGATGTGCCGGGTCCGCGGTCCGGTAGCAACGGAGTGCCTCCTCCTCCTTATCGTAGCCGTACTTCTCGGCCACCTTCATGAGCGCGAGGAGCTTCCCGTCTGGCCCGTGCAGGGCGATCTCCTGCCCCGGTGTGATCGAATCGGCCTGCTCCGCGGAGACCGCCAGGGTGACGGGCAGCGCCCAGAGCAGCCCGCTGGCGAGCCGCATCTCCCGGACGACCCCCTCGTAGTCGGCCCGGCCCATGAAACCGGTCAGCGGGGAAAGGGCTCCGTCGCCGATCATCTCCAGGTCGGCCGCTTCCCGGCCATCCATGCGAACCTGGGTGAGCGAGGCCGCACGCTGAAGGGCCGCGGCCCGCGCATCGCCGCGGAGCCACCGGTCGACCAGCGCCCCGCCGTGTGGTGCGATCTGCTGCATGCCATGCGCCCCCTACTTGTGCAGACCGCACTCGGTCTTGTTGTGGCCCGACCAGCGGCCGGCCCGCGGGTCCTCGCCCGGCTTCACCGCCCGGGTGCAGTAGGTGCAGCCGATCGAGGGATAGCCCTGATCGTGCAGCACGTTGTATGGGACGTTGTTCTCCAGAATGTACGCCCAGACGTCCCGGTCCTTCCAGGCCACCAGGGGATTGATCTTCACCAGGTTGAACTTGGCGTCCCACTCCACCACCTGGGCGCCCGCCCGGGTCGGGGACTGCTCCCGGCGAATGCCGGTGATCCAGGCCTTGTAGCCCGAGAGGACCCGCTTCAGGGGCTCCACCTTCCGGATCCCGCAGCAGGCGTCGGGGTCGTGCTTCCAGAGCGCATCGCCATGGGCTGCCACCTGCTCCTCCGGGGTGAGCAGGGGCAGGACCTGCTCCATGGTCAGGTCGTATCTCGCCCGGACCTGCTCGATCACGTCGTAGGTCTCCTGGAAGAGGAAGTTCGTGTCGAGGTAGAAGAGCCGGGCGCCGGGCCTCACCTTCTGGATCATGTCGACAAGGGCCACATCCTCCGCCCCGAAGGAGCAGGCGAGGGTGATATCATCCACCGGGAACTGTTCATAGGCCCAGGCCAGTGCGGCCGCCGGTCCCCTTGCCTCCAGGTCGGCGCTGACCTGCGCCAACTCCTCAGGGCTCCAACGCTTCACGCTCATGTAGTTCGGGTCTGCCTCCTTTGCCGGGAATGCAGCAGGGCGGTCCCTGCTGTATCCATCTCCGGCATTACCCTATGCGCTGGAGAGGCAGGGGGTCACAGGCCTTTCGGGCCGGACCGCAACTACCGGTCGGCTGATGGAAACCGGATGATCCAGAGCAGGGAGACGATCAAGGCCACCACACCGGTCGCCAGGTAGATCTGGAAGATGGAGGGCAGGTAGGCCGCCGCCGGGAATGCGAAGGTCATGAGCAGGCTGAAACCCAGGCTCTGAATGGAGAGGAGCGTGGCCCGCTGCTCCGACGGGATCTCCTCGTTGAGGCGGGCCATGAGGGTCGGGTAGATCAGCCCGTCGGCGCCGTCTCCCACCACGAAGGCGACGGCCCCGCTGCGGCCCCGGGTGATCCCCATGAACAGGTAGAGCACCCCCTGGAAGAGCGGGGCGAAGCGTAGGGCGGAGACGGCGGTCCGATGGCTGAGCCGCTCGGCGATCCAACCGCAGAGCGAGCCGATCAGGCGTGTGGCGCTGAAGACCATCCCGGCACCGAACATCGTCAAACCGATTGCCGGCAGATAGACCTGGGCGAACTGGTTGGCCATCGCCCCGACCAGGTTGTAGAGCCAACTGAAGGCGATCAATGCCAACAGGAGCCGGTTGGTGCCAAGGTAGCGGATTGCGGTCCGGGTATGGGCCCAGAGGTCCCGCTGCCCGGTCGGGGCGGGCGTGTGCTTCTCGGCCATCGTCCAGACGATCGCGATGGTAAGCAGGGAGAGGACGCCCCGGGAGAGGAAGGGAGCCAGCGGATGCTGCTCGTAGAGCCAGCCGGCGATCAGGGGCGCCAGGGCCAGGGCGGCCATCTGGATGGCGGAGACCCGGGCCATGGCCCGGCGGGCGAAGTCGGCCCCGCCCACCTCCTCCGCGGTCTCGTAGAGCAGGGCGGAATCAGCGCCGGAGAGGAAGGTGCCGGCGAAGCCAGAGAGGCCCAGCACCAGACACGCCGTGACCGTGTCGTGGATCAGTGGATAGGAGAACGATGCGAGGGCACCAAGGGCGAGGCCGGTCATCATGGACTTACGGCGGCCCAGCAAGTCAGCGATCACCCCGGTCGGGACCTCGCTGATCAGGATCGCCAGGTGGTAGGCCCCCTCTGCCCAGCCCGGGTTCCCCCCGCGGGCAACGACGAAGGCGAGCCAGGTGGTCCAGCCGAACTGCAGGCCATTGATCAGCGCATAGAGGTAAAAGCGGGTCAGTGTCTTCATGGTGGTGTCGAATCCTCCTACAGGCAATAAGAAAAGACGTCACCGGAGCGACCGGTGACGCCTCGCGCTGAAGCGAAGGACGACAGCCACCAGAGCGTCGCGCCCGGCCTAAAAAAGGGCATAGTACCCCCAGGCAGGCGCTTAGCAGTGGCCGATGAAAGAAAGCGGGAAGCAGCGAGCAACGCCGTTGCGATTATGAATGCGCAGCATTGGACGCCCTCCTCCCACACAATCTTGTGATAGTTTAGCATGCCGGCTGCACCAGGTCAAGGCACTACGCCCCCAGATGGTTTCCACCCGACCCGAGACATCTTCCCTCCCTCTCCACGTCCTTCCAGATGAGAGGAAATCGAGGAGGGGAGATGCTCATGAGATCGATGGTTGAGCGGATTGGCGCCCAGATTCTACGGGAGGCCCGCCTGTCAGAGAAGGTCTCGCCCCAGGCGGCGGAACTGGTCAACCGCCAGATTGGGACTGCGGGGGCCGTGAGCTTGTCCATGTTGCTGACCGGACTCATCCTGCACTTCTTGGAGGTTGCTCAGGCGCATCCGGCGGTCACCCGAAACTGCCTCTCAGCCGAGGCGTTCCAGGCCCTGCTCATCCTGCTTGGGTCCGGCCTGGTAATCACGGGCTACTTCCCGGTGGCCTTTGGGTCACTCTACCGCATCTGGGTCGAGCGGCGGGTCGCCTTCGCCCCGGTGGCTGCGGCTACTCTGGCTGGGATCGCCTACACCCCCAGCATGGGGCTCGGGCTGATCAGCCTGGCCCCGCTGGTCACCATGGCCCTGCGTTCGCCTTCCCAGATGGTCGAGCAGGCGAGCTGTCCGGCCGGGAGCAAGAGGGCAGCCCCGAAGCGACGGAGGCGAAAGGGATCAAACTAGGCCGGCGGCGCGCAGAGGGAGCCACCCCAAGAAAAGGGGGGCTCCCTCTGCACTGCCTATACGGTCAGGTCGGCAAAGAGTGCGGAAGAGAGGTACCGCTCGCCGGTAGACGGGATGATCACGACGATCGTCTTGCCGGCGTTCTCCCGGCGCCTGGCGATCTGAAGGGCGGCGTGGACCGCAGCGCCGGAGGAGATCCCGCAGAGGATTCCCTCTTCCCGGGCGAGGCGGCGGCCCATGGTCAGGGCCTCCTCGCTGGTGACCTGGAGGACCTCATCCACCACGTCGGTGTGCAGGTTCTCCGGCACGAAGCCCGCGCCAATCCCCTGGATCTTGTGCGGCCCCGGCTTGCCACCGGAGATGACCGGCGATTCCGTCGGCTCCACGGCGATCGCCTGCATACCGGGCTTCCGCTGCTTGAGCACCTCGGCCACACCGGTCATGGTACCGCCGGTGCCAACGCCGGCCACAAAGATGTCAACCTGGCCGTCGGTGTCCTCCCAGACCTCCTCGGCCGTGGTCCGCCGGTGGATGGCCGGGTTGGCCGGGTTCTCGAACTGCTGGGGCATCCAGGCGTTGGGGGTGGACTCCACGATCTCCTTCGCCTTGGCAATGGCGCCCTTCATACCCTCAGCGCCCGGGGTGAGGATCAGCTCGGCCCCGAAGGCCTTCAACAGCTTCCGCCGCTCCAGGGACATGGTGTCTGGCATGACCAGGACGCAGCGGTAGCCCTTCGCCGCCGCGACAAAGGCCAGTGCGATGCCGGTATTGCCACTGGTCGGCTCGACGATCAGCGTATCCGGCGTCAGGATTCCTCTCTCTTCCGCGTCCTGGATCATTGCGTAGCCAATCCGGTCCTTGACCGACCCGGCCGGGTTGAAGAACTCCAGCTTGGCCAGAATGGTAGCCCCGGTCCCCTCGGCCACCCGCTGCAGCTTGACAAGCGGGGTCCGGCCGATCGTCTCGGCAATGTTCTCATAGATCCGTGCCATATGTGAGCGCCTCCCATCCGCATTCCAAATTAAATCCGAGTTAACCTATCGGTAATGCAGTCTATTCACCGATATTATCGCATGGGAACCCCATCCTGTCCAGAGGGGATTCCGAATCGAGTGGAAAGGCCTGTGGCCGCTCCAGCGACCACAGGCCCCGTACGCTATTCTACCCCGCAGGTCGTGCACCCATGACGCCGGCTGACCGGACTCTCCCGGAAGCGGGCCTCCCAGCCGTCGTAGCAGAGGACCCGATCCGTAAGGAGGGATCCGGTGCCAAGGATCAGCTTGACCGCCTCGGTGGCGGCTACGACCCCAATCACACCGGCCGCAGCGGCGACCGATGGGGCGTCGCCCTCGGGCCGGAGGCCGCAGACCGCGGCCTTCTCGGAGGGAATGCAGTCGAGGCAGGCCTCGCCCGGCTTGTGGACAAATGCGGCCCCGGTCGCACCGTGGGTGGCGGCAAAGACAGCGGCCACGCCATACCGAACCGCCTCCTGATGGAGGTCGTGCCAGTCGCCGGCACTGGCCACCAGGATCTGATGCTCCGGTACCGCCCCTGCCACGTCGCTATCCCGGTCCAGCACAAAGATTTCGGCGTCGGGGTTGATGGCAGCCAGCGCCTCCCGGGCAGAGCGGGCGCGGGGCATGCCGATCCGGTGCCGGTCATGAGCGATCGCTGCTTCAAGATCGGCCGGGGTGACGAGGCCCGGGTCCCAGAGGGTGATCCGGCCGATCCCTGCTGCCGCTAAGTAGAGCGCCGCGGCCGAGCCGCTCGGTCCCAGCCCGGCGATCAGCACCGACGCCGCCTTCAGCCTTTTCTGGCCGCGACCGCCCACCTCGGGGAGAATGATATGCCGGCTGTAGCGGAGGATCTCCTGCTCGGTCAGGCTCATTCCCCCACCCCCCCGCAGAAGAGTTCGTAGTCAATCAGCTCGTGGATCGTCGGGTTGTCGCCACAGATCGGGCAGGTTGGGCTCCGCCTGATCTGGACCTCGGCCACGTCCATATCCAACGCATTATAGATAAGAAGCCTTCCATTTAGGGTGCTCCCTCTACCGGTCAGGAGCTTCAGCCCCTCCATGGCCATGAGGCTGCCGACAAAGCCGGGCAGAACCCCGATAACCCCGGCCATGGCGCAGGAAGGGACGCTGCCCGGGGGCGGCGGGGTCGGATAGAGACACCGGTAGCAAGGCCCGCCCGAGCCAGGGTGGAAGACGGTGATCTGCCCGTCGAACCGGAAAATCGAGCCATGCACCTGGGGGCGCCCGGTCAAGACGCAGGCGTCGTTAACCAGGTAACGGGTGGCAAAGTTGTCCGAGCCGTCAATCACTAGGTCGTAGCGGGCAAAGAGGTCGCGTGCGTTCTCCCTGGTGAGGGCTACCGGATGAAGCTCCACCTCCACCTCGGGGCGGAGCCCGCCGATCTTGGCGGCGCCGCTCTCCACCTTGAGGCGTCCAACATCGGTCGTGTAGTGGAGCACCTGGCGCTGCAGGTTGGAGATATCCACCACGTCCATATCACAGAGGCCGATCCGACCGACCCCGGCCGCTGCCAGTTGATAGGCGATCGGGGAGCCAAGGCCCCCGCAGCCGATCAGCAGGACCGACGATCGGGCCAGCCTGGCCTTCTCCTCCGGCGAAAAGAGGCTATCCATAATTTACCAAATCCCCTCTGCGGTGTCAAGCGTCTTCGTAGCATCCAGTATACCATGCTCCTTGAAGGTAGGCATGCTCCGCCCGGCGAAGAAAGGGAGCAGTCTCTTCGAAGGAGGCCCCCGCGTTGGCACTGCTCTATGGCCTGCTGGTCCCGTTCTTTCTGTTCCTCGTGGTGGAGAGCTACGGCAGGCGTGACTGGTGGCGGGGTATTGCCACGGTGCTCGCGGCCGTGGGCGCCGCTGCGCTCTTTCTCCAGGAGAGTTTCCCGGACGTGCTTCCGGCCGGCCCCTGGGACCTCGTGTTCTACTCGGGCCCGATCATGTTGGGGCTGAAGGACGGGCTGGAGGCCTGGCGCAACCGGTCATGGTTCTCCCTGGCAGGTGAGTTGGTCTTTGTCGGCCTTTTCCTCTACCTTGCGGCCGCCAGCCTTTGGCTGTAGCATGAAAGAACGCCTCCCGCCGGAAAAGCGGGAGGCGTGTCGATTACTCCTGTACAATGGCGAGGATCTCGTTGCGCTGAAGCAGGAGGTGCTTCTTGCCCTCGATCTCGATCTCGTCGCCGGAGAACTTACTGTAGAGAATGCGATCGCCGACCTTGATCTTCTCCTGCAGGTCCTCATCGGTCCCGACGGCGACCACCTGGCCGGTGCGAGGCTTCTCCTTGGCGGTATCGGGCAGGTAGAGGCCGGAGGTAGTCTTCTGCGGCCCGGCCTCCTCATCAACCATAATCAGAACGCGGTCATCAAGCGGTGCGATGCGCATCCTTCATCTTCCTCCTGTCTCGTCGATGTTCTTACTGAATCCCAAGAAGCCGATCGATCTCCCGTTGGTTGAAACCGACCACCGGTCGGTTCCCGATCAAGGTCACCGGTACCCCCTGCTGTCCCGTTATCCGCACCATTTCCCGTGCGGCGGCCTGGTCCTTGGAGACGTCAACCTCCCGGAACCGAAAGCCCTTCTGCTGGAGGTACTGCTTGACCCGCCGGCACCAGGGTCAGGTCGGGGTAGTGAACAGGACGATCCGTGGCGGTGAACCACTCATTCCGAATCCCTCCTGAACATCATGATCTGGTGAATGGTTTATACCCCGTAGGGTACCACTACTTGTGACGTGATCTCTTCGTGGTGGATACGGGTACGGAAAGAGGCGCCGGGTATCTGCCCTGCGCCTCTTCCACACCGCTTATTCGGGGAGCTTTCCCCAGGAGTCGCTCATCCGGTACATCGCCTGAAAGCCCATCTCGGGCTTCACCACAGCGAAGCCGAACAGCTCATAGAAGGATTCATTGCCAAGGTCGGCGAGGAGCACCTTGTTCTGCACGTGCTCATAGCCGTCCAGCACCTGGCGCATCAGCTCACGGCCGATGCCCTTCCGCTGGTACTCGGGCCGGAGCAGGATCTCGTGCAGGAAGAGGCAGAACTCGCCATCGGTGATGATCCGGGCCCAACCGGCCAGCCGGTCGCCATCCCAGGCGCTTACGATGCGCTCCGAGTTAGCGTGCGCTCGCTTCACCCGCTCGGGCAAGTGCTGGGCGAACCAGCCAAGCGACCTGTAGACAGCCAGCACTTGCTCCAGGGGGAGGCGGTTACCAACCTCATAGCGGATGGACACGCAGCGATCAACTCCTGCAGGGGCGGCCTAGAAGCCAAGGCGAGGGGCGAGGGCCGGGGCGATGCGGTTCAGCACCCGGCGGACCTTGAAGGCCACCAGGAAGCGAGCCCGCTCGATCTGCGCCGCCTGGAACTCGGCCCGCAAGTGGTTTCGTTTGAGCGCTGCTTCGTGCTCGGCCACGCGCAGGGCAGCGACCATCATCATGTCGTTCATAATTGTGTCACCTCGTTTCTTAGAGCGCCAGCCTCTTGGCGAGGCGGGGGGTAAAGCGGAACAGCAGGTTCCGCAGGTGGTAGAGTCGGCGGAAGCGCCTGCGCTCTCTTGCGCAGCACTGGAGCGTCCGGCGGGCCTCCAGGGCGTCGGCCAGGTGCAGGCCCCGGTGCGGGTTCTCCTCCGTGTGCAGGGTCTTGGAAATCAGGTACAGCTCGAAATGCTGAGACATATGCGATTACACCTCGTTGGGGTAGCGCCGGCTTAGCCGTTGCGCTTTAATTTCCCCGTCCTCAAGGCATACCGCTCGCCAATCTGGAAAATCTGGACCCCCACGGGCACCAGCACGATGCCGGTGACCAGGAGACTGAGAAGCTGAGGGGTCACATCGGCCAAGCCGGCCCCGCCGATCCAGGTGGCCCGGACGGCATCGAGGCAGAAGGTGGCCGGATTCAAACGGGCGAGCGGCTGCATCCACCCCGGGAGGACGGTCACCGGGTAGTAGACGCTCGACATGAGGAGCAGCAGGCCCTGGATGATGTGCGTCGCCTGTGCCCCACGCTCCGTGGAGATCAGTGGCAGGACGGCAGCCAGGAGGCCGAGCCCCATGAAGGAGAAGCTTGCGATCCCGAGGACCACGAAGCCTCCGAGTAGATTCGCCTTCGACATATCCAGATCGAAGAAGACGACGGTGATGGCCAGGATGATACCGGTTCGGATCAGGGAGTAGGTGATCCCGAAGAGTCCCTGGCCCATCAGGTAGGTCGCCCGGTGGACGGGCGCCATGAAGGTGTACTCGATCGTCCCTTCCCAGCGCTCCCAGGCGACGGTTTCGCCCATGATCTGAAAGAGGACGGAGAGGTAGGACCAGAGCAGGGCGCCGATCAGCAGGTAGAGCACCCGCTCCTGGCCGACGATCCCCTGGCTGTCGACACCGATCAGGCCGATGGTGAGCGTGGAGACGGTGGAGTAGACGATCCAGACCACTTCCCAGCCGATATACCGGCGGGTCAGCGCCCAGTTCCGCTCCACGAAGCCCTGGGTCGCACTTAGCTGTGTGCGGAAGGCTGTCATCCGGCCACCTCCTCATCGTCGGTCTTCAGGGTCTTGCCCGTGGCCGCGAAGAAGACCTCTTCGAGATCCTTCGCCCCGTAGCGGACCAGCAGTTGCGTTGGGGTCCCCTCGACTCGGAACTTACCATCGACGATGAAGGCGACCTGCTGGCAGAGCCTGGCGGACTCATCCATGTCGTGGCTGGTGAGAATCACGGTGGTGCCGAACTCCCGCTGGACCTCGAGCACGTACTCCTGAACATCCCGCTTGGACTGCGGGTCCAGGCCCGTGGTCGGCTCGTCGAGCAGGAGGACCTGCGGCCGGGTCATGAGCGCCCGGGCGATCGCCACCTTCTGCTGCTGGCCCCGGGAGAGGTTCTCCAGGGGGGAATTCCACTTCTTGGCCGGCAGGCCCATCCGCTCCATGATCACACCGGCGGTGGAGCGGGCCTCCTTCAGGTCGAGCCCGTAGAGCCGGGCGGCATAGGAGAGGTTCTCCATAGCGGAGAGCTTCTTGAAAAAGGCGGCATCGACCGAGACCCGGTTGATCATCCGACGGACGGCAGCGGTCTCCTTGACCGCATCCTTCCCGAGGACCCTGACCGTGCCCCCATCGGGGATCAGGAGGGTGGAGATCAGGCGGATCAGGGTGGACTTGCCCGAACCATTCGGACCGAGTATGCCGTAGATCTCGCCACGCTTCACGTGGAAGGAGATCTGGTCCACGGCGGTTATCAGTCGCTGGGGCCGCTTCTGCCAGAAGCGGTACCAGGTGCGTTCGTTCTCCTCATCATCTTCGTGAAAGGTCTTATGAAGATCGATAACTTCCAAAGCGACGCTCATTGTCGCTCATACCCCCTTTGCGGTGTTCGCCGGGTGGCCTTCGCAAAAAATGAAGGACCACGGGCCTGATCCGCCCATGGTCCTTCCTCCCCCCGTGCCGCGCGCAGGCACGGAGGCAAAAGTAAAGGCCACAGGCAGCTTGTTCGCTGACCTGCGGCCGTTGTCTCACACGTAGATAATCTACCGGAGAGAATCAGCGGCAGGTCGCGAAATGCCGTAATCGGCGCCAGCATCGATGAAGTTGATCATGTTGATGGTGTTGATGGTGGACATTCCGTCGACCTCCTTCCTGGTAGTTAGTGGTTGATCTGCTCAACCCGAGACTGAGTATAGACAGGGAAGCCTCGTCCCGTCAACCCTCTTTTTGAAAATTAACCCTCCTGAGATTGGTTCTCACTTCCCCAAGGGCAGGGAGTAGCCCCCGAGATTCCCATCGTAGAAGGCGTCGGGGACCGGCCCGATGATCACCGTCTCGGAGAGGGGAAGCTCCTGGGTCACCACGACCTCCCGGGTTGTCAGCGGCAGGATGATCTGCATCTGGGCGGTCGCCTTGAGCCAAATCCGGTGGCGAGTCTGGTTGATCCCCTCCCCCTTGAACTCCTGCTGGATATCGATCGCCACGGTGCCAGTCGGCGTGAGCCTCACCGGCAGACGAGGGCCGCTGTTGGAGAGGAGCGTGCTGCCGGAGAGCGCACCGAGCGGGACGTCGAAGGGCAGGTCGGCCAGCCGCTTCAGTTCGCCCTG
The DNA here is from genome assembly GCA_041690255.1 of Symbiobacteriaceae bacterium. GTDB lineage: Bacteria > Bacillota > Sulfobacillia > Symbiobacteriales > Symbiobacteriaceae > JAWLHU01. The sequence continues at coordinate 169,993 of JAWLHU010000005.1, read as the reverse complement.
GACCGCTTCGGCCGCCTCGGCGGTTACCTGGTTGATCAGCGGGGTGTTGACCCGGTAGGCGGCGATCCGCCCCTCCTGGTCCTTCTCGTACTGAACCAGGTTCTCGATGTTCAGGACCTGGCCGACCCGCCGCGTCACGACCCGGTTGACGGCCTCAATGCCGAGCCGGCGAGCCTCGACCTCTGCCACCACTCCGATTGGACCCAGGAGGATGATATCCGCCAACTTGACGAGCAGGAAGAGGACCGCCCCACCCAGCACTAACCAGCGCAGGACCCGTCCCGCCCGGTCCAGCCGCAGGCGACGGAATCGGCGCACTGCCTATCCCCCTCCCCCAGCGATGCTCCGAGCCCAGTCTATGCGCCCTGGCCGGGGCTGATGCCGCGTTGACAAATAGCACGAACGGTCGTATAATTTCTGGCATGAGCAAGGGAGAAGAGACACAGGAGCGGATCCTGGAGCGGGCCCTGCGGCTCGCCTCGCGCGATGGGCTTGAGGGATTGACGATCGGTGGTCTGGCCACGGAGCTGGGCATGTCCAAGAGCGGGCTCTTCGCTCACTTCCGATCCAAGGAAGAACTCCAGCTCCAGGTCCTTCGGACGGCTGCGCAACGGTTCGAGACGGTGGTGATTCAGCCCACGCTGAGGACTGCCCGTGGTCTGTCGCGCCTCAGAGCGCTCCTGGAGCACTGGCTGGACTGGGCCTCGGATCCCGACTCCCCCGGGGGTTGTATCTTCATTGCGGCGGCCACCGAGCTGGACGACCGCCTGGGTGCCCCCCGGGAGTACCTCGTCCACTCGCAGGAGGCGCTGCGCTCGCTGATCGTGCGCGTGGCGCGACAGGCGGTGGAGCTGGGCGAGCTACCAGGGGAGTTGGAGCCGGAGCAAGTCGCCTTCGAACTGTGGGGGATTGTGCTGAGCTACCACCATGCCCGTCGCCTGTTGGGCGACGAGAAGGCCAGGGGGAGAGCGGTCGCCGCCTTTGAGCGGCTGGTGGAGTAATAGGAGGGATCGATCATGGTCAATGAACGCTTGTCGCCAGAAAAAAGCACGACCGTTCGTTCTATCGCGTCGGATTCGTCTAGATCGGCTTCTTTGAGGTGGTTGCGCCTGCTTCTTCGCGCTGGTTCTCACCTCGCCCCCGGCTGGGTCGAGCGGTATGCGGCGAACCGCTTCTTCACCCCGGCAACCAGGCGGGATCGACCTGCGCCATCGGTCCCCGGGGTCGAGGCGGACTTCCGTGTGATCCCGTGCGGCCCCTTCCACCTGGCGACGTGGTCGTGGGGCTCGGGCCCGCTCGTCCTGCTGGTCCACGGCTGGAACGGCCATGCCGGTCAGATGACCGGCCTCGTGCGCCTCTTGCTGGAGAAGGGGTTCCGCGTCATGACCTTCGACGCCCCTGCCCACGGGCGCTCCAGCGGGAGAAGGGCCTCGCTGCCTGAGATTGCGGAGGCCCTGCTCGCTCTCGGCAGGGCGGTTGGGCCGCTGGAGGCGGTGATCGCCCATTCTCTGGGCGGAAGCGCTACAGCCGTGGCCATGAGCCGGGGGCTGGAGGCGAAGCGGACGGTGCTGATCGCGCCCGCCGCCGAGCCGACTCTCTTCGCCCGGCAGTTCGCCCGCTATCTGGGGCTGACGGAGCCCCGGGTCGAGGGCATGCTCCGGCAGATGACGGCGATCACGGGGGTCGAGCCAGCGAGCCTGGCCCTGCAAGGGCTGGTAGGGGGCCTGAGGCAGCCCATGCTGCTCCTCCACGACCCGGCTGACCCGGTCGTACCCCGCACCCACGCCGAGGCGATTGCCGGAGCCTGGCCCGAGGCGCGTCTCCACTGGGTGAGCGGCCCGGGCCACTTCCGGATCCTGAAGCACCCCGGGGTCATCGAACGGATTACCGCATTTCTGATGTGATTTTCGAGCGATCTTCCCCCCGCCAGGCAGGAGAACAGATGTTCCAGGAAGAATATCCCAGTAATCACACCGGGAGGTGGTTCTTCTGCCTCCCACCATCGGGGGTCGATCGGTTTGGTTCATGAGGAGATGCTTCGTATCCTCCTCCAACTGGCTCAGGGGGTAGACCCGGAGACAGGGGAAATCTACGGCGAAGAGAGTCCCTATCAGCGCCCTGTGGCAGTCCGCGCACTCTTCCTGGCGCTTCGGGAGTTGGAACACGGGGAGACGTCGCAGCAGGCTCCTAAGAAGCCTGAATCGTTCAAGGCTCCCCCCCTCGACGAGGCGGGGGCTCTAATCCTCGGGCATCTGCGGAAGTGGCGGACCGAGAAGGCAAAAGCGTTGCTCCTTCCGCCCTATATCATCTTCAGCGACAAGACACTCGCCCACGTCGCGTTCCTCCGTCCCACCACCCCGGAGCAGTTGCTTCAGGCGCACGGTGTGGGTCCTGCCAAGGTGGGGCAGTTCGGTGAGGAGATCCTCGCCCTCGTCCGCGGCCTGCTGCCAGCGGCCAGTTAGGCGACAACGAGGCCCCGTACTGCACCATCCGGGCAGCACGGGGCCACTCGCATTCCCTACCCAACCACTACCCGACCGAATTTCCGCTTGCCCGCCTTCAGCACCTGGCCGGCAGTCACGGTCAGCATCGCCTTGGGGTCGGTCACCTTCTCGCCATCGATCGTGAAGCCGCCCTGCTCGATCAACCGGCGGGCCTCACCGCCCGACGGGGCCAGGCCGGTGACAACGAGCAGCCGGGCCGCCGGGATCGGCATCTCCGCCGCCGGGACGGTCACGTCGGGGATATCCTCCGGCACCTCGCCCCGGGAGAACTGGGCGACCCACTTCTCCTCGGCCTGTGCCGCATCCGCCTCGCTGTAGCCGTAGGTCGTAATGATCGACCGGCCCAGCTTCTTCTTTGCCTCCATCGGGTTGTCGCCCCGCTCGATCGACGCCTTGACCTCGGCGATCTCGCTGTCGGCTACATCCGTAAAGTAGGTGAAGTACGTAATGATCAACTTGTCCGGGATCGACATGGTCCGGCCGAACATCTCCTCGGGCGGGTGGTTCAGACCGATATAGTTGCCCAGCGACTTGGACATCTTCTCCACGCCGTCGAGCCCTTCAACGATTGGGTTCATGAGGCAGACCTGCGGCTCCATGTTCGCGTCGCGCTGCAGATCGCGACCCATCAGCAGGTTGAACTTCTGATCGGTGCCGCCCAGTTCCACATCCGCCTCGATGGCGACCGAGTCCGTCCCTTGCATCAGCGGGTAGAAGAACTCGTGGATATAAATGGGGCGACCTTCCTCGTAACGTTTCTTGAAGTCCTCCCGTTCTAACATACGGGCGACGGTCGATCTGGCCGCAAGGCGGGTCACGTCCGCAAAGGTCATGGGGGAGAGCCATTCACTGTTGCGCCGCACCTCAAGCTTAGCGGTGTCGAGGACCCGGGCGGCCTGCTCCAGGTAGCGCTCCGCATTCCGGGTGGTATCCTCGTGGCTCAGTTGCGGCCTGGCCTCGTTCCGGCCGGTCGGGTCGCCAACCATGGCGGTGTAGTCCCCGATGATCAGGACACACTGATGGCCAAGGTCCATGAACTGCTTCATCTTGCGGAGCGGAACGGTGTGCCCCAGGGTCAGGTCGGCGCCGGTCGGGTCAATGCCCAGCTTCACCCGGAGGGGCTTGCCGGTGGCAATCGACTTCTCCAGCTTCCTGCGGAGTTCGTCGGCCGAGACAATGTCGGCGACGCCACGCATAAGGATCTGCATCTGCTCATCTACGCTCTTGAAACCCACGGGAACGGCCTCCCTGCTCGGGCCAGGGCGCAAAAAAGCCCCCGACCCGGCTGTCTTCGCCCAGGGACGACGTGGTCTGCACGCCGCGGTACCACCCTGGTTGACCCCCGGGAGGGGAGTCCACTCAAATGTTCCTTCACGCGGAACTTTCGGCCCGGTCTATCCATCTAAACGAGTGAATCCCGTCTGATGGACTCGGCGGGCAGCTCTGGAGTGTACTTCGGTCCCGTGCCCCGGGGTTTTGCACCAACCAACCCCTCTCTGACGGTAGGCACGGAAACTACTTCTCTCCCTCATCGCTGTTGGCGACTATTGTAGCACAGGCCTGATCGACTGGCAATTCCTCCTCCTGTGGCTCCCTCGTCTGAATCAGGGGCGCTACAAAAAGGAGTCTTGCACTGGAGAGCGAATCTCTTTCTCCTTGTTGGAGGTGTGTTCACTTGCCCAATTCCCGACGCCCTGATCGTCCTGAGGGCGAACGGCCCGTGAAGAAAAAGAAACGGAGCCGCCGCTGGATCGGCTATGCCTTCCTCATCCTCTTCGGGATGCTGCTGGGTGGCGCCGGCCTGGCGGGAGCCTATGTCTATGAAGCCTATCAGGACCTGCCTACCTTTGAAGAGTTCGACCCGAGCCTCACATCGACGATCTATGACCGGACCGGTAAGAAGATTTATGAGCTTGCGGACGAAGAGAATCGCACCCTGGTCAAGATCGACGATATTCCCCTGGAGGTCCAGAACGCCTTTGTGGCTACCGAGGACCACCGCTTCTACGAACACTTCGGCGTTGATCCCATTCGCTTTGCCGGTGCAGTCTTCTCCACCGCCAAGTACTACCTCGGCGTCGAAGGCTCCCAGCTTGAAGGCGGTTCCACGATCACCATGCAGCTTTCTCGAAACGCCTTCCTGACGCTGGACCAGAACATCCGGCGCAAGGTCCAGGAGATGCTGATCGCGATCGATCTGGAGAAGCGCTACACTAAGAAGCAGATCCTGGAGCAGTACCTGAACACGGTTGCCTTCGGCGGCCAGGCCTATGGCATTGAGGCGGCCGCACAGCAGTACTTCGCCAAGCACGCCAAGGATCTGACCATCTCCGAGGGAGCCATGCTGGCCGGCATTCTGAAGGGTCCGTCGGAGTACAGCCCCTTTGAGAACCCCGAGGGGGCATGGAACCGGCGGGAGACCGTCCTTGACCTCATGGTTGAGCACCTGTACCTCGATCCCGCCAAGGCTGAAGAGCTGAAGCAGATGAAGTTGGTGATCGAGGGGACCGAGACATGGAAGGACGACCCCGCGATCTCGGCGGAGAAGAAGCTCGTGGTGAAGCGGGCCGAGATCACCCCCACTACCATCACCTTCAACGGCGACTGGTACGTGGACTATGTGATCAAGTTGCTCATGGAGCCAGAGGAAGGGGCGAAGTACAAGCTGCCCGCCTTCAGCTCCGACGACCTGCTGCGCAAGGGCCTGAAGATCTACACCGCCCTTGACCTGGACTACCAGAAGATCGCGCAGGGTACGCTGCAGAAGGTCCTGCCCGAGGAGACCAAGGTCTACGCCCGGGACCCGGAGAAGACCGAAGTGCCGGAGGGCGCCGTGGTGATTATGAACCACAAGACCGGTGAGGTGCTGAGCCTGGTCGGTGGGCGTGAGCACGCCCAGATGCTGAGCCTCAACCGGGCGACCAACGCCCACCGCGACCCGGGCTCGACGATCAAGCCGCTGGTCGCCTACCTTCCGGCGATCGATCTGCTGGGCTGGGGTCCGGCCACGGTGATCGATGACTCGCCGCCCCGGCTGAACAGCGACGGCACCAACGTCTGGCCCGAGAACTACGAGTTCCGCTACCTGGGCCTCCAGACCATGCGCACAGCGGTCGAGCAGTCGATCAACGCCATGGCGGTCCGGACCCTGGAGGCGGTCACGCCGGCCAAGGCGATCGAGTATGGCAAGAAGATGGGCCTCCCCCTCCTCGGCTATGCGGATGACCTGAAGTGGAACGACGAGCACCTGGCGCTCACCCTGGGCGGCCTGACCAACGGCGTCACCCCGCTGGAGATGACCGCCGCCTACGGCGTGATCGGCAACCTCGGGGTCAAGGTGGATCCGATCATCATCACCAAGATCGAGAACAAGTACGGCGAGATCATCTGGGAGGCTCCGCGCAAGAAGGAGCGGGTAGTCGCCCAGGACTCCGCCTGGCTGATGGTCGACGTCATGAAGGGCTCGATCCAGCGGGGTACTGCGTTCAACGAATCGCAAGGCTGGCACAAGTGGCCGGCGGCCGGCAAGACCGGCACCACCGAAGAGTGGCACGACGCCTGGTTTATCGGCTTCACCCCCGAGATCGTGACCGGCGTCTGGACCGGCTATGACAATATCGATGGCCGCAAGCGGCTCCCCTACGGGGGCGACGGCTGGCGGAACTGGACGGGCGCAGGACCGCCCACGAAGATGTGGACCCAGATCATGGACGGGATCTATAAGGATACCCCGCCCGCTGACTGGGAGCGGCCCAAGACGATTGTGAGCGCCACGGTCTGCGCCGTCTCCGGCAAGGTGCCGAGCCCGCTATGCCCGGCGGATCAGATCAAAAACGACTGGTTCCGGGCCCAGTATGTGCCCAAGCAAATGGACGACGTCCTCGTCCAGGCGACGGTCGTTCAGCAGCCGTGGGTGAACCCCAAGGACAACAAGCCGGTCAACCGGTACTACCTCTGGCAGCCTGGCTGCGTGGGGACCCCGGAGACGCTTACCCTGGTCAAGCGGCCCACCACCTGGGTGAAGCATCCGACGGACCCGAACAACATTGCCAGGTACTGGCCGCAGGACTGGTGGAAGGAGCTCCCGACCGAGACCTGCACCCCGGTCGTGCAGCAACCGACCCAACCGGGGAACGGGACACAGCCCCCGACCCAGCCGGGCACCGGCTCCAGTTCCTCCGGCGGCAGCGGTTCGCAGGCGCCAATCATCACCCTTCCGCCGGTCATCAACCCGCCTGGCACAACCAAGCCCTAAACCGAATAAGCGAAAAAAAGAGTCGGATTCTACATCCGGCTCTTTTCCTTTCTTTCCATTTTATGTTATAATGAGGATGACCAGTCCCACTCAGGCAGGGTCAGGGGGTGCTGCCGTGGCAAGACTGCGTGAGCTGGTTCCGGGGTGTCGGGTCGTGACCCGTTCCGGTTTTGACGGAACCGTGGTGAGCATTGTAAAACTGGTAGATGTAAACGTCGTCCTGGTGAACCTTGACCTGCTATCCGGTGAGGAGCGGAATCCGGTCGTCGTATTCCCCGAAAACCTCTTCCCTGTACAACAAGAGCAGCCGGTCCCCTCCGTGGCCGGGTAGAAAAACGAAACGTCAAGACCGCGAAGCCCGGGGGTTACTGCCCCCGGGCTTCGCGTGTCGCCTCATCCACCTGCCGCCAGACCGAGGCGACCCCGCCGGCCCACCGGGGATCCCGGGCGAAGTGCGCCCCGAGCCCACGGAGACTGGGCCCGTGGTAATAGGGGGCCCCGGGCTGCAGATACTGAGTCTGCAGCAGGTGAGCGACCTTACAAATGGCATCCGCCATGCTGGAAAAGGTGGTCGCCCCGCCGGATGAGCCCACGCCCCAGCCGAAGAGATTCCGAAGCTCCCGGGCCAGCCGGGAGGTTCCCCAGGCCGACTGCCAGGCAGCCAGGGCGACCAGGGCCAGGGCGTTCACCCTCGCCTCCTGCTCCGCCTGGCAGAACGCTTCCCCCAGGCCGGCCAGGCCGGTGCCGGTCAGCACCTGCTCCAGCGCCGCGGGCGGCACTCCGCTGGGCTGGGTCAGGTCCCGTTCCTCGTAGGATTCAGCCAGTGCCTCCCTCCCCCCTCCGCTCCTCCGTTCGCTGATTCTTCCAGGTTATGGCCCGCTAGCAGGGGATGCTCCACTCGGGAGCGAACCTTTCTTCCTCCGATGGAACGAGGTGAGTCTATGCTCCTACGTGACCCCGTACATGGCGATATTTTCCTGACCGACATGGAGACCCGGGTGCTCGATACGAAAGAGATGCAGCGACTCCGGGGGATCAAGCAGCTGGGTACCGCCCACCTTGTCTTCCCAGGCTGTGTCCACACCCGCTTCGACCACAGCCTCGGCGCCCTGCACATGGCGCATCGCATGATCGAGTCCCTGCGGCTGCAGGGCTACTCCATCCACCCCGATGACGCCCAGTTGGTCCGCCTGGCAATCCTGGTCCACGACGTGACCCATATTCCCTACGGCCACACCTTTGAGGACGAGCGGCAGATCTTCCCCCGCCACGATGCCGGCCCCCGGCTGGACCACTTCCTCGGGCCGAAGAGCGAACTGGGCCGCACCCTGGCCGAACTGGGCGCGCTGGATGCGGTGAAGGGGATCCTGACCGGCCATCCGCCCAATCCGTGGATGGGCCAGGTCGTCTCCTCCACGATTGATGCCGACCTGCTCGACTACCTGCGGCGGGACTCCTTCTTCGCCGGCCTGCGCATGAACTTCGACGACCGGGTCTTCTCCTACTTCTACCTGCATGAGGGCAAGCTCCTGATCAACATGGTGAAGCACGGCCTGGACCGGCCCGACGCCCGCACCGAGATGATCCATCTCCTGCGGATGCGCTACGTGCTGACCGAGCGGATCTACCTGCACCATGCGAAAATCGCCTCCGGTGCGATGATCTCCAAGGCGGTGGAACTCCAGGCCAGGACCGGCCTGCGGGAGGAGGCGCTCTACGACCTGGGGGACCAGACCTTCATGGACCTGATCGCCCGGCTGCCCGGCCCGGCGGTGATCGGGCAGTTGATCGCAGGCGTGGAGACCCGACGGCTCTACAAGCGGGCCTATGTCCTCTCCCACTACTCCCTGGGCGAGGAGCGGGACGCCTTCATTAAGCGGTTCGCCGGCCAGTCGCAAGAGCGGGAGGAGCTGGAGAACCAGATCGCCGCCAAGGCCCGGTTGAAGCCCGGCCAGGTGATCCTCTACTGCCCGAAGGCATCCTTCTTCAAGGAGGTCCGGGTGCCGGTCAAGTCCCAGGGCGGGGTCGGTCCGCTCTTCGAGCTGGACGTCTCAGGCGAGGTGGCGGCCATGGCCCGGCAGTACGAGGGGCTCTGGCGGACCTACGTCTTCTGCCCGCCCGAGAAGGTGGACACTGTCCGCCGGGCCTGCGAGAAGCTCTTCGGCTTCCAGAGCGAACTGACGCCCCACGAATAGCGCAAGGCAGCCATCATCAAACGATGGTTGCCTTTTTTCCTTGTAGCGGGCACGGCGGCGGGTCACCGGGCATGGTACGGGCAGGAAGAGGAATTGGCCACCCGAAGCGGGAAGATAGATTACATACTTATTCTCTCGATCATGAAAAGGAGGGTGACGATGCGCATTGCACTGATCTCCCCGCGCGGACCGCTCTACCGGCATCGGACGGGGATCTGGAAGCGGTCGCTGCGCTATCCGCCCCTGACGCTGACCACCCTGGCCGCGCTGGTCCCGCCGGAGCTGAAGGCTGAGGTTGCGATCATTGACGAGGGGATCGATGAGATCGACCTGGCGCTGGAGGCGGATCTGATCGGCATCAGCGCCATTACGGGGACGGCACCCCGGGCCTACGAGCTGGCTGACCACTTCCGGCAGCGGGGGATACCGGTGGTGATGGGCGGGGTGCACCCGACCCTGCTGCCCGATGAGGCCCAGCGCCACGCCGACGCGGTCGTGACCGGCTACGCCGAGGAGACCTGGCCCCAACTGCTGCGGGACTTCGCTGCGGGGCGCATGCAGGCCCGGTACACCCAGAGCCCCTCCCTCTCCCTGGCCGGCCTGCCCCGACCCAAGCGGGAGATGCTCAACTGGGCGAAGTTCGTCTCGGTCCAGACGATCGAGGCGACCCGGGGCTGCATTCACCAGTGCGAGTTCTGCGTGGTGCCATCGGCCTGGGGGCGGCCCCTGCAGAAGCCGGTCGGCGAGGTGATCGATGAACTGAAGGAGATGGGCGCCCGGCGGGTGATCTTCCTCGACCTCAACCTGATTGCGGACCGTTCGTACATAAAGGAACTCTGGACCGCAATGATCCCGCTCAAGCTGACCTGGGGCGGCCTGGCGACGACACTGCTCGCCTGGGACGATGACTTGCTTGACCTGGCGGCCCGCAGCGGTTGCCGGGGGCTCCTCATGGGCCTGGAGTCGCTGAGCGACTCCGCCCTCGCCTCCGTCCGGAAGGGCTTCAATCAAAAAAAAGACTACCGCTACGTGGTCGACCGGTTGCATGAACGCAACATCGCCCTCATGGGAACCTTCGTCTTCGGCTTCGACAGCGACACCCGTGCGAGTTTCGCGGAGGTGGCGGAGTTCGCGATCGATGCCGGGATCGATCTGCCCCGCTTCGCGGCGCTCACGCCCTTCCCGGGGACGCCTCTCTACCGGCGGATGAAGGACGAGGGACGGATCCTGACGGAGGACTGGTCGCTTTACGATGGGCAGCACGTCGTCTTCCGGCCCGCGCAGATGTCGCCGGCAGAGCTGCAGCTGGGGATCGAGTGGACCTGGAAGAGGGTCTACAGCTACGGATCGATCGCCCGGCGCCTGGGTAAGGCCCGGACACTGCTCCCCTTCGCCATTCCGGCCAACCTGGGCTACCGGTTCTACGCCCATAATCTGAGCCGCTTCTACACCTGCCGGGAGGCGCTGCTCTAAAGGAGGGGTATCGGTGCGAGTCACGCTGATCCATCCCTGCATTGGCCGTCGGGTCGGGCAGGAGTACATTCGCTCCTGGCAGATGGAGCCACTCCCTCCCGCCCTGCTGGCGGGCATGACGCCGAAGGAGGTCGAGATCAAGTTCTACGACGACCGGATGGAGTTGATCCCGTACGACGAGCCCACCGACCTGGTAGCGCTCAGCGTGGAGACCTACACGGCGAAGCGGGCCTACCAGATCGCATCGGAGTACCGGAAGCGGGGTGTGCCGGTTGTCATGGGGGGCTTTCACCCGACGCTTGTGCCCGAGGAGGCGTCGCAGTACGCCGAAGCGATCGTGGTGGGCGAGGCGGAAGGGCTCTGGCCCCTTGTTCTGGAAGATGCACGTCGTGGCCGGCTGCGCCGGGTCTACGGGCAGGCGGGGCGCCCGTCGCTGGTGGGGGCGAGGCCGGACCGGTCGATCTTCGCCGGCAAGCGCTACCTGCCGATCGGGCTCGTAGAGGCGGGGCGGGGCTGCCAGTTCCGCTGCGAGTTCTGCGCCATCCAGTCCTACTTCGGCTCCACCCAGACAAGGCGCCCCATCGACGAGATCCTGGATGAGATCCGGGAGGTCGCGAAAGAGCGAAAGCTGATCTTCTTTGTCGATGACAACATTACATCGAACATGGAACAGGCGAAGGTCTTCTTCCGGGCGCTGATCCCACTGGGGATCAAGTGGGTCAGCCAGGCCTCCATGAACGCCGCCCACGACGAGGAGTTCCTCCAACTGATCAAGGCGAGCGGCTGTCAGGGGCTTCTGATCGGCTTTGAAACGTTGAACGAGCGGAATCTGAAGCAGATGCACAAGGGCTTCAACCTCATGAAGGGCGGATTTGAGGTAGCACTGGCCAACCTGCGCCGCTACGGGATCCGGCTCTATGCCACCTTCATTCTCGGCTACGATGAGGACAACGGCGACACCTTCCGGGAGACCCTGGCCTTCGCTATGCGCCATAGGTTCTACATCGTTGCCTTCAACCATCTCACCCCCTTCCCGGGAACTCCGCTCTACGAGCGACTGGAGGCGGAAGGGCGCTTGCTCTATGACAGATGGTGGCTTGACCCGAACTATCGCTATGGTGGGGTGCCCTTCGCCCCGCGGGGGATCACGCCGGAGCAGGTCAAGGAGCGGTGCATTGAGGCCCGCCAGGCCTTCTACGGCTGGGGATCGATCCTGAAGCGCTCCCTCGATTTCCGGGTGAACGCCAACAACCTCTTCATGTGGTCGAACTTCTTCTTCATAAACGGGCTGATGCGTGCCGAGGTCCTGCAGCGGAAGGATTTCCCCCTGGGCGATGAGGGGCACGAGATCGAGCTGATCCCGGCGAGCCACAGCGAGCCTTTCGACCTGACGCCGGTCGACCTGGTGGCGGCTGGGGCATCGGACGTGGCTGGATCGGGGGCGCTTCCATGAGCGAGTTCAGCCTGGAACTGGCCACCCCGGCCGATGACCCGGCCATTCGCCGGCTGCTGGCCGCGATCCCCATGCCCGGAAGCTTGGAGATGACCTACGAGCGGGAGCCGGACTACTTCCGGGGATGCGGGGTGCTGAGCCCCTTCTACCAGGTGGTGGTGGCACGCTACCGGCCCACCGGGGAGCTGGTGGCGGTTGCGGGCCGGTCGGTGAGGCAGGTCTATGTAAACGGGGAGCCGGTCTGGCTGGGCTACCTGAGCCAGTTGCGGGTGGACCCCCGGTTCCGGGCGCGCTGGCTGGTCTCCCGGGGCTTCCGGCTCATGCGGGATCTGCACGGCGATGGTCGGGTGCAGGCCTACCTCTCCACGATCATCGACGGGAACGACCAGGCGACGGGGATCCTCGTGGACCGGCCCCGGAGGCACTTTCCGGCCTTTCGGGCGGTGGGGGACTTGCGGACCCTGGCGCTGTTCGTGCGGCGCTCCAGGGAGGCCCCGTCCGGCTCCTCGGCGGCCGTGCGCCCGGCGGTGGCGGCGGATCTGCCGGCGGTTGCGGCCTTCCTGGAGCGCCACGGGCGCCGCCGGCAGTTCTTCCCCGTGCTCACCGCCGGCGACCTGGCCAGCGGACGCCTGACCCCGGACCTCGCCCCGCAGGACTGGCTGATCGCTCAGGGCCCCGGCGGGGCGATCGCCGGGGTCGTGGCGCTCTGGGACCAGACCGGCTTCAAGCAGAACGTGATCCGAGGCTACCACGGCCCCTACCGCCTGGGACGGCCGCTTTACAACCTCTGGGCCCGGCTTTCCGGCCGCCAGCCGCTCCCCGCACCGGGCACGGCCCTGCGGGAACTCTACGCCGCCTTTCTCTGCGTGGCAGAGGAGGATCCGGCCACCTGCCGGGCCCTGCTGGACGCCGGGTGCCGGGAGGCGGCAACACGAGGCTTCGGCTATCTCCTGGTCGGCCTCTCGGAGCAGGACCCACTCCTGCCGACCGTCTCCCGCTACCGGCACGCCGTCTACCGCTCGACGCTCTACACCGCAGCCTGGAACGATGGAGGGGAGTTTCATGACCGGCTCGACGCACGTATCCCCTACGTGGAAATTGCCTCCCTCTGAGCCTGTCCGGGCCAGACTGGCGGGGCAGGTGCTGCCCATCGCCGCCCTGACCGCCGAGCAGGTGGATCAGCTCTACGCCTTGCTTACCACCTACTTCGAGGGGGTGACCCGGCAGCGGTTCGAGGCGGACCTGGCGGAGAAGGAATGGGCTGTCCTCCTGACCGACCCGAGCGGGCAGATCCGGGGGTTCTCCACCCTCATGCGTCTTGTGGCATCGATCGGGGGAGAGCGGGTCGTCGCCTACTTCTCCGGCGATACGATCATCCACCGGGCGTTCTGGGGGCAGAGTGAACTCCCCCGGATCTGGGCCCGGCACGCCCTCTCCCTGGCGGCCCGGGAGCAGGGCGCCCGTGTCTACTGGTACCTGATCAGCTCGGGCTACAAGACCTACCGCTTCCTGCCAGTCTTCTTCCGGCGCTTCTGGCCGAGGCCGGAGGAGTCGACACCCCCCCGGGAGCAGGCGATCCTGCACGCCCTCGGGCAGCTCAAATTCCCGGGGGAGTACGACCCGGCGACCGGCGTGATCCGGTTTGCGGCGGCCGCCCCGCTGCGGGATGGCGTGGCGGAAGTGACGGAGGGCCGGCTTCAGGATCCGTATGTCGCCTTCTTTGAGGCAGCCAATCCCGGGCACTCGCGCGGCGATGAACTGGCCTGCCTGACGGAGCTGACCCCAGAAAACCTCACCCGGGCCGGGCGGCGGATGATGGGGCTGCCGGCCATCCGACGGTCATGAGCGGGCTGCTGCCGTCCCTGGCGAACCTGCTCTGGTACCTCTCCGCCCTGCCTGAGAGCCGGGCGTTCCAGCGCGCCCTCGACCAGGTCGCCCCGGCGCAGGAGGCGCTCCTACTGGAACTGCTCCGGCGCAACCAGACCAGCGTATTCGGGCGAGCCCACGGGTTTACCGCGATCCGCTCGGTGACGGAGTATCAGGAGCGGGTGCCGCTTCAGGAGTACGATGACCTGCTCGGGTCGATCGAGCAGATCAGCGCCGGTGAGCCGGGCGTACTCACAGCCGAACCGGTCCAGTTGCTGGAGCGAACCAGCGGCTCCGTCTCTGCCAGCAAGCTGATCCCCTACACGGCGAGCCTGAAGGCGGAGTTCCAGCGGGCGGTCAGCACCTGGATCGTCGACCTCTTCCGGAGCGACCCGAGCCTCATGAACGGCCAGGCTTACTGGTCGATCTCGCCGGTGACCCGGCGAAACGAGCGGACCGCCGGCGGGATTCCGATCGGCTTCGAGGAGGACCAGGAATACCTGGGCGGGCTGCAGCGCCATCTCTCCCAGTCGGTGATGGCCGTGCCGTCGCAGGTGAAGCTCCTCTCCTCCATGGAGGCGTTCCGCTATGTGACCCTCCTCTTCCTCCTGCGGAGCGAGTCGCTCCGGCTGATCTCGGTCTGGAACCCGACCTTTCTCAGCCTGCTGCTGAGGCCGCTGGCCGGCTGGTGGGAGTCGCTGGCCACGGAGATTGAACAGGGCGGCCTCTCCCACCTGCCCGCCGAGGTGGATGAAGATCTACGGGCCATGCTGGCGGCGCTGAACCAACCCGACCCGCGGCGAGCCGCTGCGATCCGGGCGGCCTTCACCGCAGGCGGCGGCCCCGGGGCGATCCACGCCAGGCTCTGGCCCCGGCTCCGCCTGGTCAGTTGCTGGACCGAGGCCCACGCCGCCCCCTTCGTGCAGGAGCTAGAGCAGCTTCTGCCACAGGCTCGGGTGCAGGGCAAGGGGCTGATTGCCACCGAGGCCTTCGTCTCCCTGCCCCTGGTCGGGCAGGCCGGCGCCGTGCCGGCGCTCCGCTCCCACTTCTTCGAGTTCCTGCCCGGCAACGGCGACCGCCCCCGGCTGGCTCACGAACTGGAGGCCGGCCAGGAGTACTCTGTGGTGGTGACCACCGGGGGCGGGCTCTATCGCTACCGGCTCCACGACCGGGTGGCGGTGGCGGGCCATCTGCGGCAGGCGCCTCTCCTCCGCTTCCTGGGCAAGGAGGCGAATCTCTCTGACCGGTTTGGCGAGAAGGTGAACGAGGGCCACGTGCGCGATGCCCTGGCCCGGATTCTCCCGCCCACCCCCGCCTTTGCCATGGTCGCCTGCGAAGAGTGGCCGGATGGCTGGGCCTATACCCTCTATCTGGAGGCCCCCAACCAGCCCGATGCCGCCCTCGTCGAGGCGGCTGCTGCGCTGGAGGCGGCCCTGCAGGAGAACTTCCACTACCGCTACTGCCGGGACCTGGGGCAGTTGCAGCCGGTCCGGGCCTTCCGGATCCGCCACGGGGCGGCCGAGGCCTACCTGGCCACCTGTCAGGCGCACGGGCAGCGGCTGGGCGATATCAAGCCGGTCGTCCTGCACAAGCGTAGCGGCTGGTCAGACGCCTTCGCCGGTTACCCGGTCTAGGCGCACAGACGCCCCCCGGCCAGTTCGTTGGCAGGGGGGCGTCATCTTCCCTATGCTTGCTTCTCGGGCTCCGCCCGGACGAGGAGGACCGGCCTGCGCCACTGGTTGATCAGCCTGGGGGCCACCGAGCCCGACCAGAAGGCGGCCCAGCCCCGGCGGGTGTGGGTGGAGAGGACCACGAGGTCGGCCCCGGCCTCCTTCAGGATCTTCAGCAGCCCCGGAATCGGGTCGCCCCGCTCCAGCCGCCGCGTAGCCTGCACACCCTTGGCCTGCAGCTCGGCCACGAGGTCATCGAGCCGGTGGGAGAGCTCGCGCTCCTGCTCGTCCAACAGGGCGGACATGGCCGAGGGGAGCATCCGCCCGAGCACGCTGCCGGCACCCTCCAGGTGACCTCGTTGCGGGACGATCGTCGCCAACTGGAGGTGCGCTCCTATCATCCGGGCCAGGTCTGTCGCCAGGGGCACCGAGGACTCATGGCAGGAGGCGCCGTCCAGCGGGACGACCATGGAGCGGATCTGGAACTCAGCCGGGGCGGCATCGGGGTGGAGAATCAGCACGGGGGCCTCCCCCGCTCCGATCACCTGCTGGGCGATCGACCCGACCACGAAGCCGACCAGACCGCCGCTCCCGTGGGTGCAGAGGATGATCAGATCCGCCTCCAACTCCTGGGCGTGGCGGCTGATCGAGCGGGCGACGTCGCCCTCGGGCACCTCGTGCGCATGGGCCTCCACCGTCAGCCCGGCGTGGCGCAGCCGCTCCACCAGGTCGCTCAGGTAGGCCTCCGCCTGCGTCAGGCTGGTCAGGTGGCGGTCGCCGTGGACCTGGTCGGGCGGGTTCTCCTCCAGCACGTGGAGCAGGGTGATCCGAGCACCCAGGCGGGCAGCGAGCGTCCGGGCTGCCGAAAGCGCTGCCTCAGCCAGGTGAGAGCCATCAAGCGGGACGAGTATGTGGCGGAACATGGCCTAACCCCCTGTCAGCGTCTGGTAGAGCAGGTAGAAGTTCAGGGCGACGATCAGCGCCGCCACCAACCAGGCGGCCCCGGTGATCAGCCGGCTGTTGACCAGCACACCCATGAGATCCTTGCGCCGGGTGAACAGGATCAGCGGGATCACGGCAAAGGGGAGCCCGAAGCTGAGCACCACCTGGCTGATCACCAGGGTGCGGGTCGGGTCAAGGCCCATCAACACCACCACGAAGGCGGGGGCCAGGGTGATCACCCGGCGGATCCAGACCGGGATATGCCAGTGCAGAAAGCCCTGCATGATCATCGAACCGGCCATGGTGCCGACCATCGATGAGGAGAGGCCGGCCGCCAGGAGCGAGACGGCGAAGAACCAGGAGGAGGCGTTGCCCAGCAGGGGCTGGAGCGTCCGGTGCGCCTCCTCGATCGAGCCCACGGTGGTCAACCCGGCCCCGTGGAAGGTAGATGCTGCCATGACCAGCATAGCACCATTGACGAGGCCCGCAACCCCCATGGCAATGGCGACATCGATCAACTCAAAGCGGAAGAGGCGCTTCATGAGCTTCGGCTCCCGGGTGACAATCCGCCCCTGGGTCAGGCCGGAGTGCAGGAAGATCACGTGGGGCATGACCGTGGCCCCCAGGATTCCCGCCGCCAGCAGCACCGACTCGGTCCCCTGAAACTGGGGGACGACCGTGTGATAGAGCAGCGGACCGAAATCAGGTATCTGGATGATGTTCTCCACGACATAGGAGATGGCGACCACCCCGAGGAGTAGGGTGATTAGCACCTCGATCGGTCGGAAGCCGTACCGCTCCAGGGCCAGGCCGGCGAAGGTGGCGATCGCTGCCAGCACAGCGCCCCAGAACAGCGGGATATGGAAGAGCAACTGGAAGCCCAGGGCCGCACCCAGGAACTCGGCCAGGTCGGTAGCCATTGCAACCAGTTCCATGAGCACCCACATGCCGTAAACGACCGGGCGGGGGAAGTTGTCCCGGCAGAGTTCGGCCAGATTCTTACCGGTGGCAATGCCCAATTTCGCCGAGAGCGATTGGATCAGCAAAGCCATGATGTTCGAGGCCAGAATAACCCAGAGGAGCATATAACCGAACTCAGAGCCGGCCTGAATGTTGGTGGCAAAGTTGCCGGGGTCCACGTAGGCGACCGCAGCGATAAAGGCGGGACCCAGGAAGGGCATGAGGCGCGCCCAGCGGGACTTCCCCTTCGCCTTTCCCTCCAGGACATCCATGGCATCGCTGACGGTTCGGGTGTCCGCCGAGCGAGTCTCGCCGGCTGGTTGCTTAATATTATCTGCCATAGTCAGTCGTCTCCTAAACGGAATCTGGATTACACCTATTACTATGGCATAAGAAATAAGGATGTCAACTTATCTGAGCGAAAAAATGTTGGCCGTAAGAAAAAAATTTGAGGGATGGCCAATGACGGCCATCCCTCACCCTTGTTTTACTTCCCCAGCTCTGCCTGCAAACGCTGCTCAATGTGGCTGATCAGCGCCAGGAGGTCCGCACAGTGGACGCTGGGATTGCCAAACCCGTTAGCCTGGCTGAACCGATGGGGCAGGTAGCCCCCGCCACAGATCTCGTAGGCCGGACAGGTAAGGCACTGCTGGGGGAGGAGTTCCTGGTTCCGCACGCAGAGGTCGAAGAGCGGGTTCTGGTAGAGCTCCTCGAGATCGTTGTTGGCCACGTTCAGGCCCAACTGGGTCATGCCGTCGCCACAGGTGCGGATCACGTCGAGCGGCTCCATGGAGCCGTCGGTCTCCACCACCACCATCTCCAGGGGATGTGGTCCCATGGAGTCCAGGGTCTGCTGGCCGGTCAGCATCAGCCGGAGGGCGGACTCGAACCAGCGGATCCGCACCTTGGGGTCCCCGGCGTCGTACCAGGCGTCGAAGATCTCCGTGTAGTACCTCGCCAGGGAGCCGGCTGGCCAGGGCGGCAGCAGGTCGTGGTGGTAGTCGGGCCAGAGGAAGTCCATCCACTTGACACCAATCGCCACGAAGTGCCGGTAGATCTCGACCCCCGGGTACTCCGGGTTGGAGACGACCAGCACGCCCCAGGGAGGCGCGTGGTCCCCCAGGGAGACGAGCAGGTCGATCGCCTCTCGGACCTTGGCGTAGCTGCCGCGACCGGCGAAGTCGACCCGGTAGCGGTCATGCTGGTCGGGCGGGCCATCCATGGAGATGCCAAGGGTGGCCCGGTACTCGACCAGCAGGTCGATCCACTCCCGGTCAAGCAGGGTGGCGTTGGTCTGCAGACCAATCTCGACCTTGACGCCCTCGGGTGCCCTCCGGCGAGCCTCGCTCAGGAACCGGCGCATCCACTCCTTGCCGACCAGGAGGGGCTCGCCGCCGTGCAGGACGAGCTTCAGGTGGTCCACCCCCTGCCGCTGAGCGTACCCGTAGATCCGCTCCAGGGTCTGGGTGGCGACCTCCGGGGCCATCACCTTCGGGCGCCCCTTGAAGGTGGTATCGCCCATGTTGTACATGTAGCAGTAGCTACAGTTGAGGTTACAGGCCCCAGCGATCTTGATGATGAAGTTGCGGGCGGCCAAGCAGAACACCTCACTCTCGTCGGAAGTCGTGGTCAGCCGATAGAAGCCAAGCGCGCCTGCGGCACACCTCCATGTCAGTCGCCTTTCGCAGCCTGCTGCGCAGGCTACTGTCGGCCGCTCCGGGAGTTGTGCCTGCGGCACACCTCCGGACTACCAGCTCAGGCTGAAGTCGAGGCTGAAGCGGGCCATCGGCGCGATGCCGGGCTGCTTCCGGGCATCCTCGATCATCTCGTTGATGATCGGGTTCAGCTTCTGGATATCCTCCAGCCGCTCGACCTTCATCTTGAGCGTCGGGGCCGCCTTCACAACCTTCTTCTCGATTTGCAGCTTCGGGGTCTTGGCCATCGTTCTCATCCTCCCTCGTTTTCTCGGGTGATTCTTCACCCACCCAGTGGATTCGCAGGGGGCTCCTTCCAGCCCTTTACACCCGCATGGTTTCACCCACAGGCGGAGGAGGCGCGCGAGGAGGCCCCTGCAGCACAACCGCCACAGGGGCCCTCAGACACTACTCCACCGGGGCTTCCGTCGCCCTAGTCGCTCAACTTCGCCACGGTCACACCGTCGCCGCCCTCACCCACGCCGCCCAGCCGGTAGGAGACGACCCGGCGGTCCGCCTTCAACTGGTCGGTCACCGCCTTGCGCAGGGCGCCGGTCCCCTTGCCGTGGATGATCCGGACCTGGGGCAGGCCGGCCAGGACGGCGTCATCCAGGTACTTGTCGACCTTCTCCAGCGCCTCATCCACCATGAGCCCGCGCAGATCGACCTCGGTCGACATCTCCTGCGCTTTGACCGCGGCCATCGACTTGTTGCGCCGGCCGGCGGGGACCATACCACTCTTCTGCCTGGCAGCCTGCTCGGCCGACTCGGCCCGCTCCAGGTCATCCAGCGAGACGGTCACCTTCATGATCCCGGCCTGGACGAGGACGTTGCCGTTGCCGTCCGGTTCACTCAAGACGTAGCCGGTGATATCCTTCGAGACAATGCGGATCGCATCGCCCGGCTTCAGCCCGGTGGGTGCCTGGCCGGTACGGCGGGCCTGCCTCTCCTGTTCGGTCGGCTCCACCGCCTGGCGCGCCTTGGAGAGACGGCCGCGCGCCGACTGGATCGCCTGCATGCGCTCCGACTCCCGCTGCTCTCGCAGCGCCTGCTTCAGTTCATCGATTACCGCCTCGGCCTCGCGCCGGGCCTGCGCCAGGATCTGCTGCGCCTGAACCCGAGCCTTCTCGACCGTGTCGGCGGCCTTGCGCGATGCCTCGCCGTAGCGCCGCTCGTACTCGTCCCGCATGCGGTTGGCCTCGGTCCGCAGCTTCGCCGCCTCGGCCCGCTCCCGCTCCAACTCTGCCCGGGTGGTGTGGATCCCCTGGATCAGGTCCTCCACCTTCTCCTGCTCCTTGGTCAGGAACTGACGGGCCCGGTCGACGATCAGGCTGGAGAGGCCGAGTCGCCTGGAGATCTCAAAGGCGTTCGATGAACCGGGCACCCCGATCAGCAGCCGGTAGGTCGGCCGCAAGGTCTCCACGTCAAACTCGACCGATGCGTTCTCCACCCGTGGGCGGGTGTAGGCAAAGGTCTTCAGCTCGCTGTAATGGGTGGTGGCGATCGTCTTGGCGCCCCGGGCATGCAGGTGCTCCAGGATCGACATGGCCAGGGCCGCACCCTCGGTCGGATCGGTGCCGGCGCCCAACTCGTCCAGCATCACCAGGGCGGTGCCATCGATCTGATCGAGAATCCGGATGATGTTGGTCATGTGTCCCGAGAAGGTCGAGAGCGACTGCTCGATCGACTGCTCATCGCCCACGTCCACGAAGACCTGGTCGAACATGCCGACCCGGGTGCCGTAGCCGGCGGGCAGATGGAGGCCGGACTGGGCCATCAGCACAAAGAGGCCCATGGTCTTCAGGGTGACGGTCTTGCCGCCCGTGTTCGGACCGGTGATCACCAGCGTATCGAACGTCACACCGATGTGGACCTCGGTCGGGACGACCTCCCCCTTCAGGAGCGGATGCCGCCCCTTCCGGATCTCCAGCAGGGGCTCCCGGGCCAGCTCCGGCTCAATGCAGTCCAGATCGAGCGAGAGCTTCCCCTTGGCGGAGGCGAAGTCGATCTGGGCCACCGCCTGCAGCGTATCGATCATCGAATCCGCCTCGTGGGCCAGCAGGCCGGTCAGGCGGGTCAGAATCCGGACGATCTCCTCACGCTCTTTGAGGGCCAGCTCCTTGATCTCGTTGTTCATCTCCACGACGGCCATCGGCTCGATAAAGAGGGTCGAACCGGAGCCGGACTGATCATGGACGATGCCCGGCACCTGTCCCCGGTGCTCGATCTTGACCGGTACCACAAAACGATTATCGCGGATGGTGACAATCGTCTCTTGAAGATACTTCGATGCCGGCCCGCGGACGAAGGAGTCCATCTTCTCCTTGATCCGGCCAGAGATCACCCTCATGGCACGGCGGATCTCATGCAGCGACGGGCTGGCGTTATCCTTCACCTCGCCGTGGTCGTCAATCGCCTGGCGAATCTCCGCTTCAAGATTTGTGAAGGCCCCGAGCATGTTGGCGAGCGCCCCCAGGATCGGGGCCTCCTCCTTGGACTCCTGCAAGAACTTCTTCAGCCGCCGGCTGGAAGAGGCCGTGTCGGCGACATCGAGCAGGTCGGCAGGCTCCAGCATGCCGCCACGAATAGCTCGCTGCACATAGGCCCGCAGGTCGTGCAGACCGCCCAGGGGAATCGAGCGGCCACCCATATAGAGCCGGCGGGCCTCGGTGGTCTCGGCCTGCCGGTGCTGCACTTCAAGGAACTCAGCAGAGGGCATCAGCCCTTCCACGATCTCCTTGGCCATGCTGGTCGCGGTCCGTTCCATAAGCATCTGCTTGATCTTGGCGAACTCCAGGGTTCGCAGTACTCGTTCGTCCATGGTGTCTCCTCTCATCAACAATAGGCAGGACCGGTGGCTGTCACAATAGTGCTAGACGAAAATACGGCTGCTTTGTTCCCGGCAGGCCTCAGCCCAGCCGTTTCAGGATCGCGGGGGCGATATCGGTCAGGCTCCGGATCTCGCCTGCCATCTCCTCCGCCCCCGGACCGCGGATGATCGTCGCCACCGGGTTATCGGTATGGGTCTTCACGGAGAGATCCTCCAAATTGCCATGGTCACTGGTAATGATCAGCAGGTGATCCGATGGCAGGGCCTCCAGCACGCCGGCCAGGAACCGGTCCACCCGCTCCAGCACCCGGACCGCCTCATCGGCGTCCTGGCTGTGACCCGCCTTGTCCGTCAGAAAGTGCTCGTAGAGGGCAAAGTGGTGCTCCGCCGCCACCCGCGCGGCCACCCGCCCGGCATCCACCGGATCGACCGGCTCCAGATCGAAGCCCATGGCACGCAGGAGATGGTGGTCAATATCGAAGCCCACCGCCTGGCCGGCCCGGATCTGATCGAGGGAGCGGAAGGTCTGGAGCCCCGCCGCCAGGGCCGCCACGGTCGAGGCCGAGGGCCGGTAGCGCCGGTCGGCGTGCAGCGGCTGCCCAGCCTCTACCCACTGGAAAAACTCGGGGCGGAAGCCGTTCAGGAAGGTTCCGGCAAGGCCCCGTTCGTGGACCCGCTTGAAGATCGAGTGCTCGTTCAGGATCGCCTTGAGATTGGGCGTGGGATAGGCGTTCAAATGGCGCCCGATCGCCTGTGAGGCATTCTGCCCGGTGAAGATCGCCGTCTGGCCCGTGGCGCTCTGGGGCAGCCCGGGGACGTCGAGGCAGGCGTCGGTCACGGCGGCTGCCAGGCCCGGGGCGGCATAGGGCACCGCACCGGACCAGAGCGGCTGGCCGCCCAGGAGCGAGCGGAATGCGGGCATTTCGGCCCGCATCAGCGGGTTTGTGGTCGGGTCATCTGAGCCGAGGCCCATGCCATCGATAAAGAAGAGAAAGGCGCGCAATGGTTCACCCCCCTGGATGCTGGCGGGACTCCTCCCCCGTCCGCGGCGGAAGGTGGGTCTGCAAGAGCGCCTCATCCACCGCCTTGGTGACAGACTCCCGCACGAGCGGCTCCAGCCGCCGGGCCAGAACCCGCTCCACCGCACGCTCCACATCGACCGGGGAGGCCGGTGCGGCACGGTCCGCCAGGATCACGCTGATCCCGCCGGCATGCTCGATCCAGGCCTCCTTCACCTCGGCGACGTTGTCGACCTCCTTGTGACGGAGCGCGGTGAAGAGGTCGGCCATGCTGACCCGCTCCTTCAGGAGATTCTGCTTCAGGATGCGCCCATCCTTCACCAGCAGGGTCGGTTCGCCCTCGGTCAGCTTCTCCATCGGCTTGGAGTGCATATTGACCGTGGTCATGAGCACGTGCAGCCCGCCGATCATGGCAACGGGGAGAATGCCGTGCAGGAAGTCCACCTTCAGGTCGGAGATTGGGATGGCCGCCACCTCGCCGATCATGATCACCATGGCCAGGTCGAAGGGGGCCAGGTTGGCGATGGAGCGCTTGCCGGTCCATCGCACGATCATCATGACGAAAAGAAAGCTGACAAGGGTGCGAAAGACCAGAACGGGAATGTGCTCCGCCACCTCGGACATCCAGTCAGCGGTGAAGATCTGTGCCAGGGTCCACACGATCGCGCAGACGCTCCTTTCCAGCCGGTGCCGGCAGGGTGAACAGGAGTAGGTTGCCCAAGAAACGGCCTTGACCAGCATCAGCCTGACACTAGAAACGGCGCCCCCATCCACACGCGGACGAGGGCGCCCTGCTTTTTCTTACGCACCAGCGGACTCAATCATCTTCTCCCACTCGAAGTAGAGCCGCTCCAGCTCGGATTGGATCGACTGGTACTCGGCCACCGCCTCCCGGCCCGATGCGGTCTTATAGATATCCGGGTCGGCCATGCGCCCCTCCAGCTCTGCCTTCCGCTCCTCCAGCCGGTGGATCTCAGACTCCAGCTTCCGTGTAGCATCAGCAGCCTTCCGCTCTTCCTTGCGGCTGCGGGAGACCTGCTGCGACGCCGATCGGGTCGCCTCGGCCTGCTTGACCGGCGCCTCGCCCTTGGCCTGCGCTTCGGCCATGCGCTCGGCGGCGATCAGGGCGAGCCGCTCCTTCTCCTCCTTGTAGGTGGAGTAGTTGCCCTCGTAGACCGTGACCGTCTGGTTGTCAAACTCCCAGATCTGGGTCGCCACCTGATCCACGAAGAAGCGGTCGTGGGAGACGAAGAGGACGGTGCCGGGGAAGGCGGTCATCGCCTCCTCCAGGACCTCCTTCGACTCCAGGTCGAGGTGGTTGGTCGGCTCGTCGAGCAGCAGCACGTTGGCGCCGCCGACCATCAGCTTGGCCAGGATCAGCCGGTTCCGCTCGCCGCCCGAGCACTGGGCGATCGGCTTGTGGGCATCATCGCCCGAGAAGAGGAACTGGCCCAGCAGCGAGTGGGCGTCGAACTTGGTGAAGCCGGGGAGTTCCAGGACCTCCTCCATACAGGTGCGGCTGTAGTCCAGGGCGTCCAGGTCCTGGCTGAAGTAGCCGCGCTGCACGCCGACGCCCCAGAGGAAGGTACCAGCCGTCTGCTGTAGGATCCCCTGAATGATCTTCAGGAAGGTGGTCTTTCCGGCACCGTTGGGGCCGACCAGCGCCACCCGTTCGCCCTTGAAGAGCATCATGTCCACGCCCCGGAAGATCGTCTTGTCGCCGAAGGCCTTGGTCAGGTTCTCCACCCGCAGCACATCGTCGCCCGACTCGTAGTCCATTTCGAACTCGAGCTTCATGGATTTGTGCCGGACCTTGGGCCGCTCGATCAGTTCCATCTTGTCCAGCTGCCGCTTGCGCGACATGGCCTGGTCCTTCCGGCTCGGCGTGTTCCGCCACTTCTCGTAGAAGGTGCGCAGCTTCTCCACCTGGCGCTGCTGCCGCTCGTAGGCGGTGAGCGCCGCCTCCTGCCGCCGCTTCTTCTCCTCCAGGTAGTAGGAATAATTGCCGTGGTAAATGTCGCAGGTGTTGTTCTCCAGTTCCAGCACCCGGGTGATCACCCGGTCCAGGAAGTAGCGGTCGTGGGAGACGAGGATCGCCGCTGACTTCATCGATCGGAAATAGTTCTCCAACCACTCCACCGCCTGCAGATCCAGGTGGTTGGTCGGTTCATCCAACAGCATCAGGTCGGGTTCATCCAGCAGCATCTTGGCCAGGCCGAGCCGGACCTTCTGACCGCCGGAGAGGATATCCACCGGCTTGCTCAGGTCATCCTCCGTGAAGCCCAGGCCGAAGAGGATCATCTTGACCCGGGCCGGAGCGTCGTAGCCACCCGCCGCCTCGAAGAGGGCGGTCACCCGGGTGTACTCGTCCATGATCGCCTGGAGTGCCTCATCATCTGCGGCGGCGCCCATCTGGGCCTCCAGGTCGCGCAGGTCCTTCTCCCACTTCTCCAGATGGCCGAAGACCGACTTGGCCTCCTCCATCATCGTCCGGCCGGGGGTGAAATCCGGATCCTGGCTCAGATAGCCGATCCGGCATCCCTGACCCATATGGATGCGCCCTTCGTCGTACTCCATTCGGTTCATGAGGATCTTGAGGAGGGTGGTCTTGCCGGTGCCGTTGCGGCCCACCAGCGCCATCTTCTCCCCCTCGTTCAGCAGGAAGTCGATATCCTTGAAAAGCAGGTCTACGCCCCAGTACTTGGAAACGCCCTGCACGGTCAACACAGTCATGGTCGAAACACTCCTTCCGTCATCCCAATGATTGCTGCGGTCGCCGGGCGACGGCAGGGATACGGGGGTGGGGCACGAAAAACGCCGCGGGTAGGCCTCCCTTCCCGCGGCGTGTTGGCAACGTGCCGTGCGCGGTGGTCAGGATGCCGCCCTGCATGTCATACCTTCTCCGTCCTGCCGTCAAAAGGGCATACTGCCCCCTTGGTGCTCTAAGAGCGAGTGGCACGGACTGGAGAGATAGGCATCATGGCGGTCTCCGACCCCCCTCATAAGCTCGCAAACTATTCTTATGGTAGCGGCTCACCCTATCCGTTGTCAACCCGGCAGTGCAAGGGAATAGTCGAACGGCTCAGCAGAGCGACCCCTTCGGGCCATGGTGGAATCGAGTTCAGAGACCTAGACTTGACATTGGGTTGATTTATCGGTTACAGAGGAGGCCTCGTCCTTGAGAACGTCACTCTCGCTCCGTACTGCGAATCTCCTCTACCTGGCCACGGCCCTCCTGGTGCTGCTGCTCGGCAGCCTGGCCCAGGCCTGGAACCTCGGCTGGGGGTTGATCATCACCGAGGTGGTCTGCATTGGCCTGCCGGTGCTCTGGCTGATTCGCCGGTCGGGACTGGATCTGGCCGAGACACTGGCCCTTCGCCCCGTGAGGCTCCCCACGCTCGCACTCGGCCTGCTGACCGGGCTGGGGACCTGGGCGATCGGTGCCCTGCTGACCGGCGTCATGGTCGCTCTCACCGGTTACCAGGCGCCAGCCCCGGCGAGCCCGACCGATCCGCTGAGCGGGATCGCTCTCTTCCTGGGCATGGTCCTCTTCGCCCCGCTCTGTGAGGAGATGCTCTTCCGTGGTTACCTCTTCCGGGTCTATGAGCGGCGCGGGGCGGCTGTGGCTGTCACCGCCACGGCGCTCCTCTTCGCCTTCTACCACTTCCGGCTGCAGGGGCTGCCCGGGCTGATCCCGGTCGCCTTCGTGTTGGGCATTCTCCGCTGGCGGACCGGCTCCCTCCTGCCGGGCATGGCGCTCCACTTCGGGCACAACCTCGTGGCGGCCGGACTGTCGCTCTGGGCTATCTTCGGCTCGGGGAGGCCGCAGCCCGCCGCATCCGGCGAGGCATTGCTGATCCTCATGCTGGTCCTGCTCGTCATTGGGACAGCGGCATTTGGCCTCCTCCTCCGCCGGCATCCCGAGCCGGAGGAGACGGCGCCCGCGGTGAGCACGGCGCCCGCGGAGAGCCAGACGACCGGCTTTGCCTGGTCCCGAGCCTGGCCGCTCCTGCTCTTTGGCCTGATCTGGCTGGGGCTGGCCGGCGCCGAGGTCTGGGTCGGCGTCCGGGAGGCGTTCATCAATGCGCAGAGGCCGGTCCAGGTCGAGCCACTCGGCCTGCGGGCGGCCGCCTGGGAGCGGGAGACCAGCATGCGCTACGAGATCTACAACCCGGCGGCGGAGAAGGTCGGAACAGTCCACTGCCGGCTGACCCCCGAGACGGACTCCATCCTCCTCACCTGCCAGGAGAGTGGGATCGCCTGGAAGATCCAGACCGAGACCTCCACCTTCCAGTCCGACGCCCACACGGCCGAAACGAGCATGCGCTGGGGCCGCTCCGACCTGCGGCTTCAGTCTTATACCAAGGAGATCACCTGGACCGATGGCAACGGCAGCATGTCAATCCGGGTGGAGCCCGCGGGCGATGAGCTCATCATGACCAGCAGCAGCAACCTCCGCCCCGAGGAGCAGCGCATGACCCTCCCGGGCGAAGGCGCCCTGCCCGATGAGTGGCCCTGGCGCCTCATGGCAGCGGCCCTGCCCGAGCGGCTGAAGGGCGAGATCGCCCTGGCCTGGGAGAGCAAGTGGTCGCCCAAGACCCGCACCTCCGGCCCCATGGTCGAGCCGACCAGCCTCACGATCACCGCGGGCACCATGCCGGGCGATGCGACCCAGACCGAGGTGGTTCATATCAACCTGGGGATCGGCCAGAACGCCTGGTACGACAAGGCGGAGCCGCACCTCCTGCTCCGGTTCGACAACGGCATGCAATCCCTCCGGTACGTAGGCCCCTAGAAAGACGCGTTGGAGCCGCACGGGCAGTCACACCCTGCGGCTCCTTCTGCTTTACGCCATGAGGTAGTGGCGGAACCAGGCGATCATCCGCTCGTAGCGGTCGAACTTGTGCTGCGGCCTGGCGATCCCGTGGAACTCGCCGGGGTACCTGATCTGGACGGCCGGCACCTTGCCGATCCGCTTGAGGGCCAGGTAGAACTGGTCGGCCTGTTCGATCGGGCAGCGGAGGTCGCCCTCGCCGCAGACGACCATGGTTGGCGTGTTCACCTTGTCCACGTGGACGATGGCGGACCGCTCCAGGAGGCGCTCCTCCCCCTCCCGCTCCCAGGGGTTTCCGCCGGCGTGCCACTCCATAAACCAGGGGATGTCGGTCGTGCCGATAAAGTTGTGCCGGTTGGCCACCGGGGCGCCGGTGATCGCGGCCCTGAACCGGTCGGTCTGGGTGACGGTCCAGCAGGTCATGAAGCCGCCGTAGGACCAGCCGGTGACCCCAAGCCGGTCGGGATCGGCCACCCCCATCGCGATCACCTGATCGACACCCTTCATGATATCGATGTAGTCATCGCCGCCCCAGTCGCCCACCACCGCATTGGCGAAGGCCTGGCCGTAGGTCTGGCTGCCACGGGGATTGGTGTAGAGCACGGCGAAGCCGGACGAGGCGAGGGTCTGGAAGAGGACCTGGAGCGACCAGCCGTAATGGCCGTGCGGCCCGCCGTGGATCGAAAGGACGGTCGGGTAGCGCTTCCCCTCCTCGTAGCCGACCGGCCGGATCAGCCAGCCATCGACCGGCTGGCCGTTGGCGCCGTCGTAGGTGAACTTCTCTGGCCGGGAGATGGTCAGCTCCCGTATGAATGGATTCAGATCGGTCAGGCGCCGCTCGATGCTGTCCACCAGGAGATAGAGGTCGTCGGGGTTGGCGCCGTCCCCGATCAGCAGGGCGATGTTGCCATTCACGGCCGCCGAGAAGTCGAAGACGGTCCGCTCCTCGCCGGTGGTCAGCTTGCGGGGCGGGGTGCCGTCGACCGGGGCGAAGAAGAGGTGCGACTCGCCCTGATCGGCCAGCAGGAAGTAGAGGCCGCTGGAGTCGGGTGCCCACTGGCCGGAGTTGGCCGCCGGCACCACCCGCAGGTCGGAGGGGCCGCCCGGGCCGAGGGGCCGGTCCAGGGGGGCGGTCAGGCTGGTCAGCTGGCGGCTCGCCAGGTCAAGCAACAGCAACTGCGTGCTGGTGGAGCCATAGTGCTCGTTCGAATGCCCCCCGAAGGCGACGTAGCGGCCATCGGGCGATGGGGTGGGCAGGCTGACCGGCCCGGCGTGCTCGAAGATCAGTCGGGCCTCGCTGGTGGCGACCGCGAAGCGCCAGAGGTCCTGCCTGTTGAAGTGATCGGCATCGGGCTGTCGCAGGGCGGCGCAGTAGATATACTGACCGCAGGACGACCAGGCCGGGTGGGTATGGTCGAAGTCACCGCTGGAGATCACCCGGGCCGGCGCCGAGCCATCTGCCGGGACCGTGCAGATATGGCTCCGCTTGTCGCCGTAATAGCCCACGCCATCCATGCGGAACTTGAGCCGGGTGATCACCTTGACATCCGCCAGCGACTTCGCCGCGTCGGAGCCGGCCTCCGCCGTGGCCACATCGGACGCGCGCTGTCGGTCCCAGTCCGGGGCGCCGGGGTAGGTCTGCCAATCATCATCCTTCAGGTAGATCGAGGCCGTGAAGGCCAGGTGGCTGCCATCGGGCGACCAGGTCAGCCCATCGGTGGGGCGCTGCTCGGTCTCAACACAGGAGGCCTCACCACCGGCAGCGGGGATTACCCAGATCTGTGTCTTGCCGCCCCGGTCGGAGAGGAAGGCGAGCCGGCTCCCATCGGGCGACCAGCGGGGCATACGATCGCTGCCCTGGGACGGGTTGGTCAGTTGGCGGGGCTCGCCTCCCACGGTCGGCACCACCCAAAGAGTGCTCCGGGTCTGGTTCGCCTCCAAATCGGACTGCCGGACCACGAAGGCGACCTGGCTGCCATCGGGCGAGATCTGCGGGTCACTGATCAGGCGGAACCGGAACAGGTCCTGCGGGACTACCTTGCGCATCTGCCAGCCTCCTTGCGTTCTCCCCGTCGGGTTTCCCTCCGGTTTCGCCCCGAGGTGGTGCAACTCCTGCACGGCACTAATGATTAAGGCCATAAAGAAAAGGCTGCGGCCCCGATGACCGGGAGCGCAGCCTGGTTCTGTTCTGATGCGGGTATCTATTCTGATGCGGGCAGGGTGAAGATGAACCGTGTGCCGCCCTCCGATGGGCTCTCGACCCCGATCTGCCCGCCGTGCGCCTCCACCAGCCCCCGGGCGATCGCCAGCCCGAGTCCGGAGCCTCCGGTGGAGCGGGAGCGAGACTTCTCGATCCGGTAGAAGCGCTCGAAGACCCGCGGCAACTCGTCCGCCGGGATCCCCTCGCCGCTGTCGGTCACGCTGATCGCCACCCAGGGGCCACCGGCCCCCGATGCACTCAGGCTGACGCTCCCCCCCTCCGGCGTGTGGCGCAGGGCGTTGGCGAGCAGGTTGGCGATCACCTGGCGAATCCGGTCCCGATCGATCAGCACGGGCGGCAGGTCCGACTCGGCGTACCAGGTGAGCGAGACCCCATTAGCGGCATAGGCCGGCCCAAAGGCGGTGACCGCGTCGGCCAGGAGGCTCTCCACGGCCCTCAGCTCACGGTGCAGGCTGAGCTGGCCGGCCTCGGCCCGGGTCAGCGACTGCAGATCCTCCAGCAGGCGGGAGATGCGGATGATCTCGTCCTGCAGCGAAAGGAGGACCTCCGGGCTCGGCTCCAGGGCCCCCTCCAAAATCGACTCCAGCTGTCCGCGCATGATCGTGACCGGGGTGCGAAGCTCGTGGCTGAGGTCAGCCGTCAGATTCCGGCGCAACTGGTCCTGCCGTTCCAGCTCGGCCGCCATCCGGTTGAAGTTGGCAGCCAGATTGGCCACCTCCTCATCCCCTTCCTCCGGTGCCCGGGCGCCGAGGTCCCGCCGGGCCAGCCTGTCGGCCGCCTGGCCCAGGGAGTGCAGCGGGGCGGTGAAGCGGCGGGCAACCATGAGCCCCATCGCGGCGGCGAGGCCGGTACCGATCAGCCCGGTTGCCAGGGCCGCCGTGGTGATCCCTCGGGCAAACCCGCTCTCCGCCTCGGAGAAGGGCAGTCGGGCCGGCATGCTGGCCACGAGTGTTCCCACCTGCCTGCCCTGCACCGTGATCGGAAAGCGACGCAGTCTGACCTCATCTTCTTCGTGGGCGGTGATGCTGGGGCCGGCGCCGCTCACGCGCGCTCCCGCCGCATCGACCAGGTCCAGGCGAAGCACATAGCGCGGCGGCGGTCCGCTCCCGTCCCCCCGGCTGTGCATCCCCTCGCTCTTGAAGGAGGTGAAGAGCTGGCTGAGCGGCTGCTCCACCCCGGTCCATCCCCCCTGCTCACGATAGAAGGAGGCGAGCTCCCGAGCCCCCTCCTCCAACAGCGTCACCTGTCGGGCGATCCGGTACTCCTCGAAAAAGCCGAGGACCAAGTACCGGGCCCCCGTCGCTGTGAGCAGGCTGGCCAGCAGCGCCACCGCCCCAAAGGAGATCGTCAGCTTCGCGACTAGTGAGCGCATCAGGCTCCCCCCTGCCCGGAGACAAACTTGTAGCCCAGACCGTAAACCGTAATGATATAGCGGACCTCAGAGCCCGCCGGCTCGATCTTCCGCCTGAGGTTGCTGATATGCGTGTCCACCGTCCGCTCGTACCCCTCGAAGAACTCACCGAGGGCCGATTCCATGAGCTGCAGCCGGCTGAAGATCCGGCCGGGCCGGCGGGCCAGTGTGACGAGGAACTTGAACTCGGTGGGGGTCAGACTGACCGGTCGATCGCCCAGGGTCACCTCGCCCCCATCGAAGTCGATGGAGAGGCCGCCCTCATATCTGATGATGTTGGCCGGCGCCGCCTCTGTCTGATGAAGCCCGCCGGTCCGGCGCAGGACCGCCCGGATGCGGGCCGCCAGCTCCCGCGGGTTGAACGGCTTGGTCATGTAGTCGTCGGCGCCGAGTTCGAGGCCGAGCAGCTTGTCCGTATCCTCGGCTCGGGCGGTCAGCATGATCACGGGGAGGTTCCGCTGCGCCCGGATGCGCTGGAAGAGTTCCAGACCGGAGATGCCGGGCAGCATCAGGTCGAGCACCAGCAGGTCCACCTGCTCGCGCGCAAGCACGGCGAGCGCCCGCTCGCCGTCCTCCGCCGTAAGGACCATGAAGCCTTCGTGGGTCAGGTAGGTAGCGACGAGCTCCCGAATCTTGGGCTCGTCATCGACCACCAGGAGGCGCCTGCTCTTCAAGGTGAGGCCCCCTTGTGCTTACTTCCCCGGCACCTGGATCTGGCCCCAGCCGGCCCAGGCCGGGGTCTTGCCGCCCATCATCTCGTGATCGCCGCCGCCATGACCGCCCTGCATGTGGCCGGCTCCCATTACGGCGTCGCCCATCTGCTCGTTGTGGTCGAGCCAGGCCTCCACCTTGGGGTCGGCCAGCGCGAGCAGCGGATCGACGTCGGCGGCTGTAATGACGCCCTCCTGGACCCGGTTGTTCAGCATGGTCCGGAGCGCATCCATGGCGGCAGCCTTCAGCGTGGACCGCTCGATCCCCTTCGATGCCGCCACCTCCGCCGGGGTCTTGTCGGCCATCAGCTCGTGCAGCCCGCTCGGGGTGGTGCCCATAAGCTCGCCCAGCTTGGCCAGGAGAACGGCGCCTGCCCCATCCAACGGGCCCGCTGCGGCCTGCTGGGCGCCCTGGCCGAAGAGGTTGCCGCCGATCCCGGCCGACCGCATGGCGAGAGCGGTCCCGGTCAGGACGGCGAGAACTGCGATGACTCCAATCACTACCGTAGCCCGTTTGGACATAATCGTCCAGCCCCTTTCGATATTTCCTACCCTTATGATAGATGGGCGTTTTCGAGATCCTATCGAAAGATTGTCAAGAACTTATCAAGATTCGTTTGTCCCCTGGTGGGCGGGAGGTCGCTGCTGGTGGGCGGGAGGTAGCAGGTACAAGATGCGGCTCCCCTCCCCCGCGGTTACCGCGGGCGCCTCGGCCAAGATCTGCCCGCTCGCAGAGGGCCGGTGCACGCGAATATGAGCCGAGCCAGATGCCGCGAGGTCCGGACGGCGGATTCTGACCAGCGAGATCGGCCCAAACCGGGGAGGAGTGCGCTTCGGCCTCGGGGGGCAAAGATGAAGGGGGCCGTCCCTCAGTCATCTGACTGAGGGACGGCCCCTGTGCCTTCGATATGGTCGGGGTGACAGGATTTGAACCTGCGACCTCACGGTCCCGAACCGTGCGCTCTACCAAGCTGAGCCACACCCCGAGGTACCTGGGATCACCGGCCCCTCTCGCAGTCCACTTCGTGGACTACTGCCGGGGCTGACCGCGTCGGTCCTATCGCACTTGCTTCGCAAGTGCTTTGGTGGTCGGCCCCTCTCGCAGTCCACTTCGTGGACTACTGCCGGGGCTGACCATTTCCTTTCTTCGAAAGGAAATGGTCGGGCTGGCGGGATTTGAACCCACGACCTCTTCCACCCCAAGGAAGCGCGCTACCAAGCTGCGCTACAGCCCGATCGAAATCACTGGGCCGGGGTGTTGCCCGGCCCAGCCTGCTGGCGGAGAGGGAGGGATTCGAACCCTCGGTACGCTTATCACGTACACAGCATTTCCAGTGCTGCACCTTCGACCACTCGGACACCTCTCCAGAAACATGGCGCGCCGGGCAGGATTCGAACCTACGACCACCTGATTCGTAGTCAGGTACTCTATCCACTGAGCTACCGGCGCATCCGCTCCGGCCACGGTCTAGTGTGGCCGGAAACCTGGTGGAGCTAAGGGGAGTCGAACCCCTGACCTCTTGAGTGCGATTCAAGCGCTCTCCCAACTGAGCTATAGCCCCATGATGCATGATATGAAGTTGAGGAACAATTGGCGGAGGCGACGGGATTCGAACCCGCGGTCTCGGCCGTGACAGGGCCGCATGTTAGGCCTCTACACCACGCCTCCAAAAAGTTGGGGAGAGGAAGGGCGCATCCTCCCCCCAACACCCCCCACGCCTTGGGCGATCCCGATCGCCATCCTACGGATTCAATCCGTTGGATGGCTTCGTATGACCATAAGCGAGGTTGGTTCTAAGCGAAGGACCATTCCATTCCCGTTTGGTGGAGCTAAGCGGGATCGAACCGCTGACCTCTTGAATGCCATTCAAGCGCTCTCCCAGCTGAGCTATAGCCCCATCTATCTCGTTGTATCGCCAGATGGCGACGAACGCTATTATAGCAAGCTTTCGGGTCTTATGCAACCGGGGAGTCCGAGGAAAATTGGTGGGGAGAGGTGGATTCGAACCACCGAAGCGTTAGCAACTGATTTACAGTCAGCCCCCTTTGGCCACTTGGGTATCTCCCCACGCTATGGTGGACCGCGAAGGACTCGAACCTTCAACCGTCCGATTAAGAGTCGGATGCTCTGCCAGTTGAGCTAGCGGTCCATTATGCTCTTGACTCCACCATAGAGAAGCTTGGAGCGGGCGACGGGACTCAAACCCGCGGCCTGTACCTTGGGAGGGTACCGCTCTATCAACTGAGCTACGCCCGCAGTTCATTTGCGCCACCGGATTAGCGGCTGGCGAGGACTTATATTACTATAAGCCGGCTTGCCGAGCAAGTAGGTCCCGCAAAGTGTCATTTGTGAAATAGCTTTACGTTCCACATGCAATCGGTGGTGACGAGAACTCATACTACCATCAGGCGCCCCAACCTGGCAAGCGACAGTTTCTCCCAGCGGCACCCTTCGGCACGAGTACCGGTCCATCCACATAGAATGTATCCCAGCCGCATGGACGATAGGGAGGCTTTCCACATGTACATGAACGGAATGATGCCCGGCGACCAGGGAGCGCCCGGCCGCGGCATGCGAGGCGGAATGCCGCCCATACGCCCCGGGATGATGCCCGGTACAATGATGGGCGCCCCCATCCGGGCCGAGTTGTCACGGCCAGGCCTCGTCGATCCCGACCTGGTCAGGCGCATCCGGGAGTACCTCAACGATCAGATCAGTGCAGCCCGATTTTATCGCGAACTGAGCGAGCAGGCCACCGAGCCCCGGATCAAGGAGTCGATCCTCCACGCCATGGAGGACGAGCAGAAGCACTTCCGCATGCTCCAGGATCTCCACCGCAACCTGACCGGACAGGAGTACGCGGCCACGCCTACCCAGACCAGCTTCGCCTCCCTCATTGATGGCCTGGTCCAGGCCGCCCGCGATGAGATCGAGGCCTTCGAAGGGTACCGAGATGAGTACCTGCGAACCCGCGACCCCCGCATTCAGGCGATCTGGTTCGAGTTGATGACCGACGAGATTGAGCATGCCACCAAGTTCAACACCGCCCTCCACATCGAACATATGATGCACATGAGGATGGACCACAGAAACCGCAACGAGATGGAGTAGAGGAAAGGCACACCCCATGCAAGGGTGTGCCTTTCACTCCATCGGCTACGACCGCAACTCGGCTCCGACCACCTTCAGCGCCTCCCGTACCTGGTTGTGCACCGGCTCCAGGTCGCTGTCCGTCAGGGTGCGATCAGCCGCCCGGTAGATGATCCGGTAGGCCAGGGAGCGCTTGCCGGCCGGCAGCCGCTCGCCCTGGTAGAGGTCGAAGAGGGTGACCTCTTCCAAAAGCTCGCCTCCTGCCTGGCGGATCGCATGCTCTAGCCGGCTGGCCGGTAGGTCGAGGTCGACCAGCATGGCCACGTCACGGCTTACCGCCGGGAACCGGGGTACGGCCGAGTAGTCCCGCTGGGTCCGGGCAGCCCTGGCCAGCGCCTCGAAGGCGATCTCCGCGACATAGGCCCGGCCGGGCAGCCCCCAGGCCTCCTGTACCGTCGGATGCAGCTCGCCGAAGTGGCCGGCCACGACGCCATCGATCAGCAGCGCCGCCTGGCGGCCCGGGTGCAGGGACGGATGATCCCCCCGCTCCACCGACCAGCCAGCCACGTCCATAGAAGCCAGCAGATGCTCCACCACGCCCTTCAGCGTGTAGTAGTCCACCGGCCGCTCCGGGCTGTTCCAGCCCAGCGGCGCCATGTTGCCCATGAGGGCGATCGCCAGCATGCGGGGCTCGTCGGGCAGCGGCTGCCCTGCCACGGGCCGGTAGACCTGGCTGATCTCAAAGACGGCCAGGTCCCGGTTCTGCCGGTTCACGTTGTACTGGAGGATGTCCAGGACCCCGGGCATCAGCATGGTCCGCAGGGTCGAGCGGTCCTCGTACATCGGGTTGGCGAGGGGCAGGTAGGTCCGGGCGGGATGCTCCGCCGGCAGCCCCAGCTTGTCGTAGACCCGCGGGTGTGTCAGCGAGTAGGACATGATCTCGTCCAGCCCGGCGCCCGCCAGGATCCGGCGCGCCTCCAGCACCTGCTGCCCGAGCCGGGTCCGACCGCCCCGGGTCGAGGCGAGGACCGGCAACTCCAGGGGGATGGCGTCGTACCCCTCCGACCGGGCGATCTCCTCCACCAGATCGATCTCCACGGCGATATCCAGCCGGCGGGTCGGCACAACCACCACCAGGGCCTCCTGCTCAGCGATCGCCTCCAACTGCTCGCCGGCCTTCTCCAGGGCCGCCCAGGCTGCCCTGGCCCAGCTCTCGTAGGCCTCGGGGTCGGCGGGCACCGGCGAGACCTGGTGGATCGCCGTCCAGACCGTGCGGCCGCTCAGGTCGAAGCCCTCCTCCTCCTCCTCCGGGATCCCCGTGGCGAGGTCCGCGGCCAGCTCGGCGGGGCTGAGCACAGCGAAGCCCAGGCTCTTCAGATGGGTAACCATCCGCTCGGTCTGCAGCGAGAGGCCGAGCAGCTCATTGACCCGGGCCGTCCGCAGCACGATCACCGGCGGGACCGATGGCGCCGGGTAGACATCCAGGTGCCCCTGAATGACCGCGCCACCGCCCAGCTCAGCGATCAACTGCGCCGCCCGATCGGCCGCCCGCACGGCGCCCGAGGGGTCCACACCCTTGGTGAAGCGCTTCGCCGCCTCGGAAGGCAGGTTGTACTTCAGCGCCGTCCGCCGGTTGTTGATGTTGTTGAAGTGAGCCGACTCAATCAGGATATCGACGGTGTTCGCATCCACCTCGGTGTACAGGTCGCCCATGACGCCCGCCATGGCCACCGGCACCCCGTCGTCGGTGATCACCAGGACATCCGGATCCAGGGTCCGCTCCTGCTCGTCGAGGGTGGTGATCTTCTCCCCCGCCTTCGCCCGGCGCACGACGATCTTCTTCTGCTTCAGCTTGCCGTAGTCGAAGGTGTGCAGCGGCTGGCCCAGCTCCAGCATGACAAAGTTCGAGATATCGACAATGTTGTTGATGGGGCGCATCCCCGCGGCGCGGACCCGAGCCTGCAGCCAGGCCGGCGACGGCCCGATCTTTACCCCCCGCACGATGCGAGCCACGTACCGGTCGCAGAGCGCCGGCTCCTCGATCTCGATCGAGGCCATCTTCGCAACCTTCGTGTTCACCTGCTCCTCGACATAGATCTCCGGCAGGTTCAATTCGCCGCCGGCCAGGGCAGCAACCTCCTGCGCCACGCCGATCATCGACTGGCAGTGGGAGGCGTAGTTGGCCGTCAGGTCCAGCTCGAGGATCCAGTCGTTCAGGCCCAGGACCTCGGCCACATCCATGCCGGGCTCCAGGTCCTCCTCCGGGGGCAGGATCATGATCCCGTCGTGATCATCGCCCACACCCAGCTCATCCTCCGAGCCGAGCATGCCGTGGGAGTCCAGGCCGCGCAGTTTCTTGGTCTCCATGACCATACCGGGCAGCTTCGAGCCCGGCACCGCCGCCGGGACCAGGGCGCCCTTGAAGACGTTCTGGGCGCCGGTCAGAATCTGGAGCACCGTGCCGTTGCCCACATCCACCTGGCAGACCCAGAGGGTGTCCGCATTGGGGTGGCGCTCCATCTCAAGAACCCGACCGACCACGACCCCCTCCACGCCGGGGTTGGCGTAGGTCAGCGTCTCCACGACCACACCCCTGGCGGTCAGCCTCTCCGCCAGTTCCTGCGGGGAGAGATCGACATCGACATAGTCCATGAGCCAGTTGTACGAGACCTTCATCTGTTGTCGCCTCCCCTCTTAGAACTGCCGAACGAACCGCATGTCGCTGTTGACGAAGTGGCGCAGGTCCTCAATGCCGTACATCAGCATGGCCACCCGCTCCGGGCCGTAACCGAAGGCCCAGCCCGAAACCTTCTCCGGGTCGTACCCGCCAAAGCGAAGTACATTCGGATGCACCATGCCCGAGCCGCCGATCTCGATCCAGCCGGACTGCTTGCAGGTGCGGCAGCCCTTGCCGCCGCAGAAGATGCAGGAGATATCCATCTCGGCGGAGGGCTCCGTGAACGGGAAGTAGGAGGGGCGCAGGCGAATGCCGACGTTCGGGCCGAAGAGGCCACGTGCCATCTCGGTCAGGGCGCCCTTCAGTGAGGCCATGGTGATCCCCTTGTCGACGACCAGCCCTTCCACCTGATGGAACATGACCGCATGGGTGGCATCTTCGAAATCACGCCGGAAGACCCGCCCCGGGCAGATGATCTTGACCGGGGTCCGCCCCCGGGCGACCTCGAGCATATAGCGGATCTGGGTGTTGGAGGTGTGGGTGCGGAGCAGCACCTCATCGTTAATGAAGAGCGAATCCTGAGCGTCACGGGCCGGATGCCCCTTGGGAATGTTGAGCGCCTCGAAGTTGTACCAGTCGGTTTCGACCTGGCGGGACTCGGCCACCTCATAGCCCATGGCCATGAAGATCTCCTCGATCCGGGTGATCACCTGGCCGAGGATATGCAAGTGCCCCTGTCGCATCGGCTGCCCGGGCAGGGTGATATCGATCGCCTCCGCCGCCAACCGGTTGTTCAGCTCGGCGGCCCCCAGGATCGCCTCCCGCGAATCGAGCGCTGCGGTGATCGCCTGCTTGATCTCGTTGCCGAGGGCGCCCATCGCTTTGCGTTCATCGATCGTGGGGAGCTTCCCCAGCCCGCCAAGCGCCACGCTCAGATCGGACTTCTTGCCCAGGTACCGGACCCGCATCTCCTGGATCGTGGCCACATCTGCCGCCGTTCCGACGGCTGCCAGCGCCTCATCCCGCAGCTGCAACAACTGCTCCTTCACCGATTACACCTCCAACGGTATGGAAACGAGAAACGAGTACGAGAAACCATTCTTGCCACGGGCGGGGCGACATGTGCGCCACGCCGTGGGGCACGGGTTAACGGTAGGCAAGGGGGGGTAGGTGCGGGGGGGACGGGAGTCCCCCCTGCACTTATTGACACCAGTAAAAAAGCGCTCTCGCCCCAGAACGGGACGAAAGCGCTTGCTTCCGCGGTACCACCCGAGTTGAGCCCATGGTAGGCTCCCCCTCATTGCCAGGCGCCAACACGCCGCCCCTCTGTAACGGGAGGGTCCCGTCTTCGCCTACTAGACGCCATTCAGCGAAGCGGCTCCGGAGGGAACTTCACACAACGGGCGGAGAGCGGGCTTGCAGTCAAGGCCACGCATCCCTGTACACCGCCGGGGTTGGCTACTTTCCTCCATCTTTGCCGGTAACCTATGGATATCACCGAGTATAGCAGACCGTTAGTGCACTGTAAAGCGCCTGTAGAGCAGATAGGCAACGACTGACCCCGTGCTGGAGAAGATTGTCCAGAAGACCTCGGCGGTAGTGGAGTTCGGCAAACGACCACTCCCCCTCTGTAGGTTTTAGACTTGTGCGACATCTTCTATTATACCACAGGCATCTGCTGGTCTCAAGGCTTAGGACCGCTCCTGCACCACCACGGCATTACCGCCCCTGCCGCATCGCCTCATAGATCAGGAGCGAGGCTGCAACCCCGGCGTTGAGCGACTCGGTAGGGCCGGTCATGGGGATCGAGATGATGCCATGGGCCCGCTCCCGCGCCGCCGGCGACGGCCCGTTCCCCTCATTCCCGATGATAAGCGCCGCTCCGAGGCTGAGCTGAGCCTGCCAGGGCAGCAACTCCCCGCCGGCATCGGCCACGTAGAGCCTGCGCCCTCGGGCAGCCAGCTCGTCCAGCGCCCGGGTCAACTCCAGCTTGACGACCGGCAGCCGGAAGAGGGAGCCCATGGCCCCGCGGACTACCTTCGGATTGAATGGGTCCACGCCGCCGGCCACCACGACCCCGCCGCCGCCCAGCGCCTCCAGGGAGCGGATCACGGTCCCGAGGTTGCCGGGGTCCTGGAGGTTGTCCAGCACCACGACCAGACCGGGCCCGAAGTCGCTGAGCGACCGCTCCCGCGGCCGGAAGAGGGCGATGATCCCCTGCGGGCTCTGGGTATCGGCCGCCCGCTCCAGGGCCTCCGCCGTGACAAGGTGGACCCGCACCCCTGCCTGTGCGAGCGCGGCCAACAGCGCCTCCCCCCGCTCCCGGCGGAGCAGGTCGGCGCTGTAGAGCGCATACTCAATCGCCAGCCCGGCGGAGAGCGCCTCCTCCACCAGCCGGATCCCCTCGATATGCGCCAGGCCCGTCGACTCCCGCTCTTTCCGCTCACGTGCGATCGACCGGGCCCGGGTCACGAGACTGTTCTTCGGGCCAAGCGGTTCGGTCATCCCTGTTGCAGCATCCTCTCCAACTGGCGGACGCCCTCGTTGCTACCCAGCAGCACGAGCACATCGCCGGGGTTGATCGTGTCCGTGGCGAGCGGTGCGGCATTGATCGCCTCACCCGACTTGATCGCCATGACCGAGATCCCGAACCGCGCCCGCAGGTTCACCTCGCGCAGCGACTTCCCGACAAACTTACTCGGGGCGGCCAGCTCCATCATCGTGTACTCCGGGGAGAGCTCGATGTAGTCGGTTTCTGTGCCGGTCAAGAGCGAGTGGGCCAGGCGGGCCCCCATGTCCCGCTCCGGGTAGATCACCTTGTCGGCGCCGACCTTGGAGAGCGTCCGTCCGTGCAGGTCGTTGGCCGCCTTGGCCACCACCATGGGTACGCCCATCTCCTTCAAGAGGACGGTCGTCAGGATCGAAGCCTGCACGTCATGGCCAATGGCGACGACGACCACATCGAAGTTGCGCAGACCCAGAGCACGGAGGGCATCCTCATCGGTACAGTCACAGGCGACGGCATGGGTCACTTCCGGGGCGACCAGGTCGACCAGATCCTGGTTGGCGTCCAGGCCCAGCACCTCGTGTCCCAGGTTGCGGAGGCCCCGGGCCACGCTCTGGCCGAAGCGGCCCAGGCCGATAATGGCAATCTGCTTCTGGCTCATCCGATCATGACCCTCTCTTCCGGATAGTGAATGTGGGACCGGGCCGTCTTCCGCTGGGCAAGGGCAACCGCCATGGTCATGGGGCCCACACGGCCGACGAACATGGTGATCGTGATCAGCAGGCGTCCAAGGACTGAAAGCTTTGCCGTTACGCCGGTCGAGAGACCCACCGTGCCAAAGGCGGAGACCGCTTCGAACATCAGGTGATTGAACCGGACACCTGAGGCAGGATCCTGCAGGGAGGCCCGCTCTGTCACCAGAAGGAGGCCCGTCACGGTCAGGACCAAGGAGACGGCGATAGCCGCAATGGTGACCGCCTTGTCCAACAGGTCCTTTGGAATCCGCCGGCCCATGACCTGGATCTCCTCGTTGCCAATGGCCGTCCCACGGACCGTCAGGCCAATCATGGCGAAGGTGGTGGTCTTGATACCGCCACCGGTGCCACCAGGGCTGGCCCCGATGTACATGAGGGCAAGGGTCAGGAGCAGGCCTGCGTCGGTCAGCAAGCCGGTCGGAATCGACTCAAAGCCGGCCGTTCGGGGGGTGACTGCCGTGAAGACGGCGTTGACCAACTTGTGCCCCAGGCCCATCGGACCGAAGGTCTCCGGATTGGACCATTCGAGGAGCAGGAAGAGAACGGTCGGCCCGGCGATCAGGGCGCCTGTTATCTTCAGGACCATCTTGGTCTGAAGCGAAAACTTCTCCCAGGAGCGCTTCCGCCAGATATCCTCCATGACGAAGAAGCCAATGCCGCCCACCACAAACAGCAGCGCGACCACGACGAGAATGAAGGGATCCTGGCTGAACATCCGCATGGAGGTGGATGTCAGGTCAAAACCGGCGTTGTTGAAGGCAGAGATCGAGTGAAAGACACCCTTGTACAACGCTTCCGGCCAGGGGTAGTAGGAAAGGAACCGGATGGTCAGCAGGAGCGCACCCAGCCCCTCGATCGCGAAGGTGACGAATATGATGCTCCGGGTAAGGCGAACGACGCCGGCGATCGAGAAGGAGCCCAGCGCCTCCTGCATGAGCAGGCGCTCCTGCAGGCTGATCCGGCGCCCCAGCGCCAGGAACATGAGGGCCGACGTGGACATGATCCCCAGGCCGCCCATCTGGATGAGGAGCATGATGACGATCTGGCCAAAGGGTGAGAAGTATGTGGCGGTATCGACCACGATCAGGCCGGTCACACAGACAGCCGATGTCGCCGTGAAGAAGGCATCTACCAGGGAGAGATCGTTACCTGGCTGGACTGCGATGGGCAGGGAAAGCAGGATCGTTCCCAACAGGATCAGCGCGGCAAAGCCCGAAACCAGCACCTGGGCCGGTGTGAGGGCAATGCGGGGCCGCCCCGGATTGCTCGTGTACATCTCGCCCCTCCCCGCTACTCGTCGCCCTGCAGGCGGCTGATGCCGTGGGCGTCCCCGATCACCACGAGCATGTCCCCGGCAGAGACCCGTTCGTCCGCGCGCGGGGAGACGATCAACCGCTTCCCTCGCTTGATGGCCAGGATGTTCAGCCCGTACTGTGCGGGTACATCTACCTCCTGGAGGGTCTTGCCCACCAGGGGCTCCGGGGCTTGGACTTCAGCCATGCCATACTGCTCCGAGAGCCGGACGAAGTCGATCACCCCGCCGGCCGAGATGTTGGTGGCAACCCGGGCGCCCATGTCCCGTTGTGGGTAGAGGACCCGAGTTGCTCCGATCCGCTCCAGTACGCGGCCGTGCGGTTCGTCCTGTGCCTTGGCGACCAGGTGCTTCACGCCGAGGTCGCGACAGTTTACGGCGCAGATCACGCTGGCCTCTACGTTGTCACCAATGGCGACGATCACCGTATCGAACTCAGCGATCTTCAGCGCTTTCAAAGCTAAGGGGTCGGTGGCATCGGCCTTGACGACGCGGCTAAGAACGGGTGCAAGTGCATCAACCCGGTCCTCGTTGCTGTCGATTGCCAGCACGTACTGCCCCATCTCCGTAAGGACCTTGGCAACACTGGAGCCGAAACGTCCCAGTCCAATGACAGCATATCGCTTCCGCAAGATTACTACTCTCCTTGCGCCAAGATCTTCATGGGCCTGGATAGCGGAACCTAGTCAACATCCACCATGATACTCCGATTTTGCCTAGAAGAAAAGCCCGCCACCGCCTTGCAGGCGATCGCGGGCCTTCTCGTGAGCGACTAGAGGCTGCCCTTGGCCTTCTCGACGAGGGCAGTGAAGCCGGCGGCATCGTTAATGGCGATGTCGGCCAGGACCTTCCGGTTCAGCTGGATACCGGCCTTGTGGAGGCCATTGATGAACTGGCTGTAGGAGAGCCCGTTCAGGCGGGTCGCCGCGTTGATACGGGCGATCCAGAGGCGGCGGAAGTTGCGCTTCTTCGCCCGGCGGTCACGGCGAGCGTAGAAGAGCGCCTTCATGACGGTTTCGTTGGCGGGACGGAACAGGCGGTGCTTGCCACCCCAGTAACCCTTAGCAAGCTTCAGGATCTTCTTATGACGAGCGCGGGAGGTCTTCCCGGCCTTAATGCGCGCCATCGTTCTCTCCTCCTATCAGGATCCGGAGCCCTGCCCCGGATGGATCTGCGTTGTATTTAGTGAGGCAGGATCTCGCGGATGTTCTTCTGGAAGGCGTCAGAGAGCACGAGGCCCCGGCGCAGCGCACGAATCCGGTTCTCCCGCTTGTGGGTGTTCTTGTGGTGCTTGTTCGTCGGGTAGTGCTTCACGAGGCCGCTGCCGGTCAACTTGAACCGCTTGGCGGCGCCGCGATGCGACTTCATCTTCGGCATGTTGGGTCTCCTCCTTTATTCGTTGCCCTGCTGGACTGCCTTCGCATCGGAAGGCATCTTCGGGGCGAGGATCATGATCATATTCTTGCCCTCAAGCTTGGCGGTACGCTCCACGATGCAGAGGTCCTTCACGGCCTCGAGGAGCCGGTCCAACACCACCTTGCCCAAGTCGGCATGGACAACCTCACGGCCCCGGAACATGATCGTGGCTTTGACCTTATCCCCTTCCTTCAGGAAGGTCTCGGCCTGGCGACGGCGCACATCGAAATCGTGATCCTCGATGTTCGGCCGCATCTTGACCTCTTTGATGGTCACAACCTTCTGCTTCTTGCGGGCTTCCCGGTCACGCTTGGACTGCTCGTACTTGTAACGACCAAAGTCCATGATGCGGCAGACAGGGGGCTTTGCAGTCGGCGCAACCTCCACGAGGTCGAAGCCATGCTCCTGCGCTACGCGCAGGGCGTCGCGGGCCGACATAACGCCAAGCTGTTCGCCCGTCTCAGAGACGACCCGAACCTCACGAGCCCTGATCATTTCGTTAACCCGGAGCTGTTCCTTAATACACGTACACCTCCCAGAGAATTCGACACAGCCGTGTCAGCGGGGACAGGTTTCCCTGTCGATAGGGTAGCAACAAAAGACGGGCGGCCAGATGGCCACCCGTACAAAGCTGAGCAGACTGCACCCAACCGGGTGCCTTCAGAACTCAACCTCCAGACCGCACCGGCAACCGGCCGTACGGTGAGAAGCGGTGGCTTCTGCTTGCGAGGCTGCTGTATAGTCGGAGGTAGTTCTACCACCTCATGACTCGATTATACTAC
This sequence comes from Symbiobacteriaceae bacterium, assembly GCA_041690255.1. GTDB lineage: Bacteria > Bacillota > Sulfobacillia > Symbiobacteriales > Symbiobacteriaceae > JAWLHU01. The sequence continues at coordinate 125,417 of JAWLHU010000005.1, read as the reverse complement.
CATAGCCCCAGGAGGACTGTCAAGCCTTGTCGCTTTACCCATTGGCGGTCTTCGGCAGGGCGGCAGGCTGCCCCAGCTCCTTTGATCGCTGGGTTGCTCGGGCAATGGCTCGGACCAGCGCCTGGCTGAAACCGGCCTCGTTCAGGACCTGCAGACCGGCAAAGGTCGTGCCGTTGGGGGAGGTGACCTGCTCACGGAGCACGGCGGGGTCTTCGCCGGTCACCTCCAGCATCCGGGCGGCGCCCTTCAGCGTCTGGATCGAGAGCTCCCGGGCCACATCGAACGGAAGGCCGACGTTCTGACCGGCCTGGACCATCGCCTCAATAATGAAGTAGACATAGGCGGGTCCGCTGCCGGAGAGGCCGGTGACCGCATCCATCTGCTCTTCGGGCACCTCGTAGACCTTGCCCACGCTGGCCAGGATCGCCTGGATCAGGGCCATCGTCTCCGCGGTGGCGCTGCTGCCCCGGCAGATCGCCGTGGCCGACTCGCCCACCTGACACGACGTATTGGGCATGGAGCGAACCACCTGGACGCCCTCATGCACCCGCTCTTCAATAAAGGCGGTGGAGATGCCGGCCGCCAGCGACAGGATGACCTGCCCCGGGCGGGTCTTCTCCCGGATCTCACCCAGCAACTCGTCGACATCTTTCGGCTTACAGGCGAGGATCACGATCTCGCTGTGTGCCACCAGCTTCGGCTTGGAGGCGGCTGCACGAATCCCATAGCGGTCGGCCAGCTGGTTCAGCCGGTCCCGGTCCGAGCGGTTGCTCACCGAGATCTGCTCAGGTCGGACGACCCCCGCATCGAGCATGCCTCTCACCAACGACTCCGCGATCGAACCCGCGCCCAGAAACCCAATTCGCTTCCCTGTAAGCACCGCTATCCCCTCCTTGGTCGGGCTCAAATAGAAAACCCTTCGCGCCTCCCGTCTGGGAAGGGCGAAGGGTTTGACTCCTCCGTGGTACCACCTTCGTTGATCGCCTGACAGCTATGCCAGGGGCGACCCACTCACTGACCAGGTCCAGCAACCTGGGGCCGTCTGTAACGAATGGCCAGTCCGGGACGGCTCATCGCCGCCAGCTCTGGGGTGGGTTCGAGCGACAACTCCCGTCCCGGACTTGCAGCACCGCCTGTCAGCGGGCCCGGGCTCTCTGCCGGTGATGCTCTGCTCTACTGGTCCCCATCGACGCTTTTTGGATATTGGTAGCATCTTATCAGGTGCTCTCCCGGGCGTCAAGGGGGAATCGCCTCATTGCGCCCCTTCTCGCCCGGGGTTAAGCCCGGTGCTCCTTGAGCGCCCGCAGCGCCCGGCTGACGGCAATGAACTCCTGGGTCAGTGCCTCCGCCTCCCCTTCCTTCGGCCTCGCCAGGGCAGCGGAGAGCTGGGCCAGGCGGGTCTCCAGCAGGAGTCGCTCCTCGGCCAGGTCAGCCTGGGTCTGTGGCTTGGGCTGGGACCACTCCAGGAACTCTTCGTAGGTGCCGCTGAAGGCATCGATCCGGCCCTCTTTGATCCGCAGGATCCGGTTGGCGGCCCGGCGCAGCAGGTACCGGTCGTGGGAGACCAACAGGAGAGTGCCGGCGTACTGGTCCAGCGCCTCCTCCACCCGCTCCCGCGAGGCGAGGTCCAGTCCGTTGGTCGGCTCGTCCAGGACCAGGATGTCCGGGTCTGCCAGCAGGATCTTGGCCAGGGTGAGGCGCAGCTTCTCGCCGCCGGAGAGGACGCTGACCGGCTTGAAGATCGCCTCCCCGGTGAAGAGAAGGCAGGCGAGGATCGTCCGGACCCGGGCCTGGTCGAGGGCGCTGTTCCCGCCGGATGCCTCCTGCAGGACGGTCTGAGCCGGGTCGAGGCCCTCCATCTCCTGGTCGAGGTAGGCGACCCGGAGCGGCGAGACCCGGACCGTTCCCTCGGTAGGTGCGAGCTGCCCCAGGAGCAGCCGGATCAGCGTCGTCTTGCCCGACCCGTTCGGCCCGACCAGGGCGACCCGGTCCCCCCGCTGAATGTAGAAGCCGGCGTTCCGGAAGAGCCAGGGCGCACCGGGGTCGTAGCGGAAGCCGAGCCGGTCGGCCAGGATCAGGTTCCGCGCTACGTCTCTCCCCCCGTCCAGGGCCAGGTTGATCTGGGTCTGCTCACGGGGCTTCTCCACCCGGATCCACTCCAGCTTTTTCTCCATGGACTTGGCGATCCGCATGTGGGCGAACGACTTGTTCTCGTTATGCCCCTTCTGGAACTTGTGGTCGGTCTTGTCGACCTTCGACCGGTGATTCCGCATGGCCCACTCCCGCTCCCGGCGGATCGCCTCCTCCAACTGTCGCTTCTGCTTCAGATAGGTCCGGTAGTCGGCATCTGCCTTCTCCCGCTCCGCCTGTTTCTGGAGGGCGTAGGCCGAGTAGTTGCCGGGGTACGACTTCACCTGGCCGTCGGTCATCTCCAGGACCCGGGTCACCACCCGGTCCAGGAAGTACCGGTCGTGACTGACGACCAGAACCGTGCCGCGATAGCTGCTAAGGACCGACTCGAGCCACTGCAGCCCCTCGGTATCGAGGTGGTTGGTCGGCTCGTCGAGCAGGAGGACGTGTGGCTGACCCGCCAGAGCCCGGGCCAAGCCGGCTCGGGTCTTCTGGCCGCCGGAGAGCGTACCGGCCGGGCGGACAAGCATCTCCTTGGTGATGCCACACCGGCTGAGCAGATCCTCGGGCACCTGCCCGATCTGCCCGCCCAGGGGCAGTTCCTCCTGCCAGAGCCCATCCTGGCTCAGGTAGGCACGGCTCCTGCTGGGATGAACCCAGCGGATCGCCCCGCTCGTCGGCGGCTGCTCGCCGGCGAGGATCCGCATGAGCGTGCTCTTGCCGCAGCCGTTCAGGCCGACCAACCCAACCCGTTCACCATCAGCCAAATGAAAGGTAACATTCTTCAGAATCAGGGTCGCTTCATACTCTTTGGTAACGCCGTAGACCTGCAATGACATGGTCATGAGTACCGCCTCCTCTTTGTGGGAAGCGGCCCCGGGGGATGCAGAGGCACAAAAAGACCACGGGCGTACCCGTGGTCAGATGGAGGCAGATGCACCACCGTGACGGGACCGCTCTAACTTGCGCGCTCACGCTGACCCCTGTGGGGTCGGGAGCGCCCTTCTGTAGTTAGCGAGCGGTCTTGTTCTTCACGTATGATGTACCTCCGCCTGTGGCAGTAGATTTCACTCATACTCTATGGTCTGATGGGGTTTGCGGTCAACGGAAAGATCGGGTTGACCGATCTGGTCCAACCGGTCCGGATCCGGCGCTACCCCCAGTATGGCGCCCGTCGCAGGTGGTCGTCGGACAGGGGATGGCCGGAGAGCAGCATCGCCCCCTCCCGGGCCAGGCCCGTGATCAGGGTCTGCGACTCAGAGCCGGCCCACTGGAAGGCGGCCTCCATGGCCCGGGCCACTGGCTCGGCCTCATCTTCCACGAAAGCGATGACGCTGGGGCCGGCCCCCGAGAGCGCCACCCCCTTGGCCCCCTCGGCGAGGGCCGCCTGGAAGACGGTACGCAGCCCCGGCACCAGGGAAGCCCTGTAGGGCTGGTGGAGCCGGTCCTGGGTGGCGACCGAGAGCAGGTCGGTCCGCCCCTGGGCCAGGGCCGCCACCAGCAGAGCGGTCCGGTTCAGGTTGTAGACCGCATCTTTCAGGGTGACCTCGGTGGGGAGGACGCCCCGGGACTTCTCGGTCTTCTTGCCGGTGATCGGCATCTGGGGCATGACGATCACCGCCTGGAGGGAACGGGGCGGGTCGAAGCGGACATGGAGCGGGCCACGGTCATCATCCATACAGGAGACGGTGAACCCGCCGACCATCGCGGGGGTGACATTATCCGGATGCCCCTCGATCTCCACCGCCATGACCAGCAGTTCCTCCCGGGTCAGCCCCTTCCGGCCGGTCATGCGCTCCACCAAGCCATTGGCCGCCACCAGGCCCCCGACGATCGCCGCCGCCGATGAGCCCATGCCCCGGGCCACGGGGATCGCTACCTGCTCCCGGATCAGCAGGCCGTGCGGCTGGTAGCCCAGTCGCTGAAAGACCCGCTGCGCCGCCAGGTAGACCATGTTGTGGCCAGGTTCCTCCAGGCTGCTCCCACCGATCCCCTCGACCTCAATGACTACGTCCAGGATGCCGGTCTCATCCATCTCGATGGTGTTTCTGATATCCAGCGCCACCCCGAGCGTATCGAAGCCGGGGCCCAGGTTGGCACTGGTCGCCGGGACGCTGACCTTGATCATCACCCGGCCTCCCTACTGCTGGTCCAGGATCAGTCGCTCCAGGCGGCTGTAGTCCGCAGGGAGTTTGACCGGCGCCTCGGAGACCTTGATCGCCGTGTCCGGGTCCTTCAGCCCGTGCCCGGTCAGGACCGCCACCACCTTGGGCCGGTAGCCCCGCCCGGTGAAGGCCCGGTGGACCGGGGAGGGGGCCGGCGCCCCATCGATCCAGCCGCTCGCCTGCCCTTCAAAGTAGCCGGACTGACTGATCTTCAGGAGCCCCGCGATCGAGGCGCAGGAGGCAGGCTCTGCGAAGACCCCTTCCGTGGCGGCCAGCAACCGGTAAGCAGCAAGCATCTCGTCGTCGGTGATGGCCCAGAAGCCACCCTCGGACTCCCTGACGGCGTTGATCGCCCCCTGGCGGGTCGCCGGCCGGCCGATCTTGATCGCCGTGCCGACGGTCTTGGGGTCGTCCACCTCGCCGCCGTTCACGAGCGGGGCAGCCCCGGCGGCCTGGATCCCGAGCATGCGGGGCAGATAGGGTCCGGCTCCGCCACAGCCGCAGGTCTCGACCACGCCGACGCCAGCCGCCACATACTCCTTGAAGCCCATCCAGTAGGCGGTGATATTGCCGGCGTTGCCGACCGGGATCGCCAGGAAGTCTGGGTAGCAGCCCAGGGCATCCACCACCTCGAAGGCGGCGGTCTTCTGCCCCTGGAGTCGGTACGGGTTGACCGAATTGACCAGGGCGATCTCCGGGTGCTCCTCCGAAAGGTGGCGGACCAGGCGCAGGCCGTCGTCAAAGTTGCCCTCGATCTGGATCGTCCTCGCCCCGTACATCAGGGCCTGGGCGAGCTTCCCCATGGCCACGGCCCCATCGGGGATGACGACATAGCAGGGAAGCCCGGCCCGGGCGGCGTAGGCGGCCGCTGCGGCGCTGGTATTGCCCGTGGAGGCGCAGATTACCGCCTTGGCCCCCGCCTCCACCGCCTTCGACATGGCCATGGTCATGCCCCGGTCCTTGAAGGAGCCGGTCGGATTGAGGCCCTCGAACTTGAGGTAGAGGTCGAGCCCGAGCTTCTCGCCCAGGCGGGGGGCCGGGATCAGCGGTGTGTTGCCCTCCAGCAGCGTCACAACCGGGGTCTCCTGGGTCACGGGAAGGAAACGGTGATAATTTCGGATGACACCTTGCCAGTGGGCCATAGCTTACACCTCCAAATGAGTTGCGGGGGCAGCGCCGGTGAGGAGCGGGTGGAGAGCCGGTGGAGAGCCGGTGGAGAGCCGGTGGAGAGCCGGTGGAGAGCCGGTGGATAGCGGGTGGAGAGCGGGTGGAGAGCGGGTGGAGAGCGGGTGGGGAGCGGGTGGAGAGCGGGTGGGGTGCGGGTGGGTAGCAGAGGGCCGGGTTGATGGGAGCACCAACCCGGCCGCTCACAGCGCCTACTCCTTCTTGCCGGAAGCCGCCCTACGGGCCGCCTCGTCCAGCTCCTTGCGAGCGATCTCGCCCTGTGCGAGTTCCAGGAACTGGGCCATGGGCATGGCGCCCAGGTCCTTCTGCCCACGGCGGCGAACCGCCACGGCGCCGGCCTCGGCCTCCTTGTCGCCGACGACGAGAATGAACGGCACCTTCTGCATCTCCGCCTCGCGGATCTTGTAGCCGATCTTCTCGTTGCGCAGATCCTGCTCCACCCGCAGGCCCGCTGCCTTCAGCTGATCAACCACCTTGGCGGCATACTCGTGGTGCCGGTCGGTGATCGCCAGCACCCGGGCCTGCACGGGGGCCATCCAGGCCGGGAAGGTGCCGGCGTAGTGCTCGGTGAGAATGCCAATGAAGCGCTCCAAGGTGCCCATGATCGCCCGGTGGATCATCACCGGCCGGTGCTCCTTGCCATCCTCGCCCACGTAAGTCAGATCGAACTTGATCGGGAGCTGGAAGTCGAGCTGGACGGTGGCGGTCTGCCACTTGCGGCCAAGGGCGTCGGTGACGTCGAAGTCCAGCTTCGGGCCGTAGAAGGCGCCGTCGCCAGGGTTCAGCTTGTAGGTGCGGCCCATGGACTCCAGCGCCCGGGCCAGGCTCCCCTCGGCCTGGTTCCAGAGCTCGATCTCACCCATGAAGTCATCGGGCCGGGTGGAGAGCTTGATCTCATACGAGAGCCCCAGGGCGGTGTAGATGGCGTCAACCAGCGAAATCACGTCGCTGATCTGCTCCTCGATCTGATCCTCCCGGCAGAAGAGATGGGCATCATCCTGGTGGAAGCCCCGCACCCGCAACAGGCCGTGCAGGGTGCCGGAGGCCTCATAGCGGGCGAGCGGGCCGTACTCGGCCATCTTGATCGGCAGGTCGCGGTAGGAGCGGAGCTCGCTCCGGTAGACCACGCAGTGACCGGGGCAGTTCATCGGCTTGGTGGCGAAATCCTGGTCCTCGGACTGGATCTCGAACATGTTCTCCCGGTAGTGATACCAGTGGCCCGAGGTCTCGAACAGCTTGGAGGAGAAGATCCACGGGGTCCGGACCTCCTGGTAGCCCTGGGCGCCCTGCAGCTCCCGGCTCCAGTTCTCCAGGCTCCGGTAGACCTTGTACCCCTTGTCTAGCCAGAAGGCAAAGCCCGGGGCCAGGTCCTCGAAGCGGAAGAGTCCCAGTTCGGGACCGATCTTCCGGTGGTCACGCCGCTTGGCCTCCTCGATCTGGAAGAGGTAGTGCTCCAGGTCCTGCTTCGACTCGAAGGAGGTGCCATAGATCCGCTGGAGCTGCTTGTTCTCCTGGTTCCCCTCCCAGTAGGCGCCGGCGACGGAAAGGAGCTTGAACGCCTTGATCCGCCCGGTCGATGGCACATGCGGCCCCGCGCAAAGGTCGGTGAACTCGCCCTGGGTGTACATGGAGATCGCTTCACCCTCGGGGACCTTGTCGACGAGCAGGATCTTCCAGTCCTCGTTCTTCTCAGCGAAGAACCGCTTCGCCTCCTCTCGCTCGACCTCCGAGCGGACCATGGGGTAGTCAGCCTCCACGATCTTCTGCATCTCCGCCTCGATGGCGGGGAGGTCATCCACGGTAAGCGACCGGGGCATGTCAATGTCGTAGTAGTAGGTGTGCTCCAGAGGCGGACCCACGGTCAGCTTCGCCTCCGGGAAGAGGCGCTTCACCGCCTGCGCCATGATGTGGGTAGAGGTATGCCGGAAGACCTCCCGCCCCTCCTCATCCTTGAAGGTCAGAACCTGCAAGGCGCAGTCCTCGTTCAGCCTGGCAGAGAGATCGACCACCTCGCCATTCAGCTTCGCAGCGAGTGCGGCCTTGGCGAGCCCCCGCCCGATCTGGGCGACGGCCTCGGCAATGGTGATCCCCTTGGCATACTCCCGCACGGAGCCATCTGGCAGGGTCACGCGCACGATCTCGGACATGATATAGGGCCCCTTTCATCTGACATCTGGTTGACGAAATACAAAATGCCCCCCGTCCCGTAAGGGACGAGAGGCAGTGCTCCCGTGGTTCCACCCTCGTTCCCGGGCCGGCGATTGCTCGCCACCTCCCGGGTCTCGATCGCGCTGCAAAGGGCGCACCCTTCCACCTTATCCGGCCGGGCCGACTTCGGCAGACAGCTACCGGGTGGTTTCCCGCGTCCAGGGCCCGAGAGCGCTTTCAGCCGGTGGCGCTCCCTCTCTGAGGGGGTGGTACGTGGTCTTGTCCCGATCATTGCTGTTCGGATTTGTGCATAATGTTATCACTCGAGACGGGGTGTGTCAAGGGCTTCATCTACTCCTTGTCGAGGAACTTGGCCACCCGCTCCTCATCCAGCGGGGCGAAGATTCCCCGGGCACGGGCCACCTGGTTGCCGTCAGCGTCGCGCGCCTCGGCCCGGGCAGCAATAATCCGGGAGTTCTGCTTGACGATATAGGCCGAGAAGTAATAGGTCTGGCCAATGCGCAGCGGCCGGCGATAGGTCACCTCCACCTTGCGGGTGACCGCCAGGTTCAACTGGGCGTAGATCAACTGGCTCATGACCTCGTCGAGCACGGTGGAGACGACGCCCGAGTGGGTGACGCCGGGCGGGCCCTGGAACTCGGGAATCGGCGTAAAGGTGCACTCGGTCTTGTCCCCGATCAGGCGGACGTTGAGGCGAAGGCCGAGGCGGTTCTCCTGTCCGCAGCCAAAGCACTGCCAGTGCAGTCCTTGTAAATGGTCACGTTCCGAGACGAAATCATCGCTCATGATACAGGCTCCTTTCGGCAGGAGATCCAGACTCCCATTCTACAACAATGCGTTCTGATCTATACCGCGGCAACATCGGCTATGCGCTGGAGCAAGATCAGTTCCGGCAGGGGACCCGGGAAGCCGGTCTTCCCTCCCACGACGAAGTAGGGCGCCGTCAGGACGTTAAACCGCCCGACCATCTCCGGATGATGCGTCAGATCGATGGTCACCGCACGGAGACTACCCCGGCTCTCCAGGGCGATCTCGTTCGCCAGCCTGACCATGGCCGAGCACCTGGGGCAAGATGGGGTGACGAAGATCCATACCTCACTGCCCGCCGGCAGCGACTGAGCCTGGCTCCGGCCGAGCGGACTCAGCACCGCAGTCCCCTTGGAGACGGCGAGAATGGCATCTACCAGCGCCGTCAACTCCTGGCCAACCGGGATATCCCGGAAGTGGATGCCCGTTTCACGCCCCCAACCATCGAGCAGGGTGAGACTCTCCCCCTCCCAGGGCTCTACGGTCAGCAGGGCCTCCTCCTCGCTTTCCACCGTACCGGTCAACTCCGCCGCCAGTTCAGCAATCTCGCCGCTGGCAGCCGGTACCCGGAGCACGACCGGTCCCATCATCTGCGACAACCGTTGTCCAACCTGCTCCCTTACAGCAGCGCTCAGCACAGACATGCTCTCTCTCCCCCTACATGGGAAGTTTCGCCATGCGAGGCGAAAACCCCTGCGACAGTAACCTCTCTGCTGCTATCATACCCAGTCCGCAACCAGATGGCGAGCCCAAAAAAGAACGGGAACCATCCGCGGTGGATGGTTCCCGTGTCGTTACTCGTTGCCTAGAAAATGCCGGTGCCGAACATGCCGGCGAAGACCAGCGAGACGATGGTCATCAGCTTGATCAGGATGTTCAGCGACGGGCCGGAGGTATCCTTGAAGGGGTCGCCGACGGTGTCACCGACGACGGCTGCCTTGTGGGGATTCGAGCCCTTACCGCCGTGGGCACCGCCCTCGATATACTTCTTGGCGTTGTCCCAGGCGCCGCCGGCGTTAGCCATCATGATCGCCAGCATGACGCCGGAGACCAGAGCGCCGGCCAGCAGGCCCGCGAGGGATTCCTTGCCGAGGATGAAGCCAACGGCGAGCGGAGCGGCCACGGCCATCAGGCCGGGGACGACCATCTCCTTCAGCGCAGCGCCGGTGGAGATCTCCACGCAGCGGGCGTAGTCCGGCTTCGCCTTCTCCTCCATGATGCCCGGGATCTCACGGAACTGGCGGCGGACCTCCTCCACCATCTGCATGGCGGCCCGGCCGACGGCGTTCATGGTCAGAGCGCCGAAGAGGAAGGGCAGCATGCCGCCGATGAAGAGGCCGACGATCAGCTTCGGATCGGTCAGGGCTACCTTCTCCAGGCCGGCAGCGGTTGCAAAGGCGCCGAAGAGGGCCAGGGCGGTCAGGGCGGCAGAGCCGATAGCGAAGCCCTTGCCCATGGCGGCGGTGGTGTTTCCGACGGAGTCCAGGGTGTCGGTGATCTTGCGGATCTCCTTGCCCATGTGGGACATCTCGGCGATGCCGCCGGCGTTGTCGGCGATCGGGCCGTAGGCGTCAACCGCGACGGTCATGCCGGTGGTGGAGAGCATACCGACGGCGGCAAGGGCCACGGTGAAGAGGCCCTGGTTCTCGCCGGCGCCCACCATGTAGGAGATCAGGGTGGCGGCGCCGATCACGAGGATCGGCCAGCCGGTGGAGAGCATGCCCACACCCAGGCCGGCGATGATGTTGGTGGCCGGACCGGTCTGGGAGGCCTCTGCGATGCCGTGGACCGGCTTGTAGTCGCCCGAGGTGTAGTACTCGGTGATCAGGCCGATCACGATACCGGCGACCAGACCCGCCAGGACGGCGGTGAAGTAGATATGGGTCTGGTAGCCCAGGAACGAGATCAGGCCGGTGATCAGGAGGGTCAGGCCACCGGCGGCGAAGGTGCCGGTCCGGAGGGACTTGGCGGGGTTGGTCTTCTCATCGCCCCTGACGAACTGGGTGCCAATGATCGAGGCGATGATGCCGCCTGCAGCGATCAGCAGCGGCAGGACCGCCAGCTTCGCATCGATGTGCTCGTTGACCACGGCGATCGCCATGGCAGCGATGACGGAACCGACATAGGACTCGAAGAGGTCAGCACCCATACCGGCGACGTCGCCCACGTTGTCACCGACGTTGTCAGCGATAACGGCAGGGTTGCGGGGATCATCTTCCGGAATGCCGGCCTCGACCTTGCCGACCAGGTCGGCGCCCACGTCAGCGGCCTTGGTATAAATGCCGCCGCCCACACGGGCGAAGAGGGCGATCGAGGAGGCACCGAGAGCGAAGCCGTTCACGATGTTCGGGTCGCCGAAGATGTACCACATGATGCCGACGCCCAGCATGCCGAGGCCGACGACCGAGAGGCCCATGACGGCGCCACCGGAGAAGGCGATGCCCAGGGCAGCATTCATGCCCTTCTGGGCGGCGTTGGCGGTCCGGACGTTCGCCTTGGTCGCCACTCTCATACCGAAGTAGCCCGCCAGGACGGAGGCGAGGGCACCGGTAATGAAGGCAATGGCGGTCTGCCACTGCATGGCGTCGGTGGTGAAGCCGGCAATCAAGATGATAGCAGCAAGAGCGATAACGAAGACGACGAGGGTGCGGTATTCACGGTTCAGGAAGGCCATTGCGCCCTCCTGGATCGCCTTGGCGATCTCCTTCATCCTGTCGTTGCCCGGATCCTGGCGGTCGATCTTGCTAGCCAGCATGTACGCGACGATGAGGGCGAGTAAACCGGCTACAGGCGCAGCCCACGCGAGACTTTCCATGCTCACTTCCACTTCCGGCTCCTTTCGTGATGTCAGGGTAACCTTATGCTAGTTAGCCAGGGACCCGAAAAATTCCTCCCCGTTCCACAGGGAATCGTACGCGAACCCTACCAGGAATTATGCCAGGTAGCACAATGTACAGGGGGAGGGCACCTGCCCTCCCCCTCTGTCAAGGCGCTAATGGCGCAGCGTGGCGGAGGAGGAGTCTCCCGGCTGTGCATGGGTCGCGCAGAAGGAACACTCCTCGCAGAGCCGCACCCGATCGCCAAAAACACCCATGATCGTCTCCAGCGACTCGTCGCGCTCGCTGCTTGTCTGGCAGTGGACCGTGAGCGACCGCGGCGCCAGGGTGATCAACGCCGAGATCAGCAGATCCTCGTAGTTAACCTCACTGTCCACCATCTCGACCACAAACTCCTCCAGCGACTCGCTTCGAATCGCCCCGCCGTCATCATCGACGAGCTTGAAGGAGCCGCCGTGCCGGAGCAGGACATGCACATGGTCGATTCGCGGCTCCTGGACGTCCACGAAGTACTTGAGAAGCCGGATAAATTCCCGGTACTCCCGCTCCATGAGGAACTCATCCACCGCGCGATCGACGGCATCTTCCAGCTCGTCGAGGTACTCCCGCAGGCGGAAGGTGACAAAGCCCTCCAGCACCAGTTCATCGGCGCTGTCAAAGTAATCCCGCAGCTTGTGCAGGATCTGGCTCTTGCGGTTCACTTTGTGCCATTGCCAGGAGTCGCTGCCGTGGCCGCTTAGGCTCCGCCCGGTGTAGACGGCGATCTGCTCCTGCTCATCCTGCGTGAAATAGGAGTAGGTCCCCCGAATGATCTTGCGGATCAGGTCGCTCTCCCACTTCTCGACGATGACGTCGGACAGGGCACTCGCGACATAGTGGCGCACCAGGGTTTCCATATGAGACGGGCCGCTGGACTCACCATCCACGCTGCAGTCGAGAAAGGCGAAGCGCCCCCGGTGTGACTGGCCGATGCGAATCTTGACGCCTTCATCCTGAAGAAACCGGAATTCGTCGTCCAGACGCTGGCGAATCTCGTCGATCCCTGCCGCAGTCCCTATCGCGATCGCGTGCACGGCCGTTTCACCCCTCTTTGCAGGAAATCGGCCCCGGATCGCGTTTGCCCGCGTCAATCGCGTCTCTTCGCGTCTCGAAGCCGAGGGTATCTGCTGTACTAGTATATGACCGCCTGCAAAATCGTTATACGGCGGCGGTGATCACCGGCTTCCTTCTTTGATCCATTGCTGGTAGAGGGCGGCAGACCCGGCTGCCAGGGCCTGGGCGACCTGTTCCCGGTAAGCAGAATCCTGCAATCGTTGCCTGTCGGTTGGATCGGTCAGGAAGCCCACCTCGACCAGCACCGCCGGTGCCCTTGTCCACCGGAGCACGGCGAAATCGCTGCGCGGGTGCGGCCGCTCCCGCCGCTCGTGAAGGGGCCATCGGCGCAGGATATCGTCCAGCAGGAAGGCGGCATCCCGCCCCGCCGGCGAGGCCTGGTAGAAGAGCATCATCCCCCGCTCTCGCGGGCTCGAAGCGCTGTTGACGTGAATGGAGAGGAGAAAAACGGCTCGGCACTGATTGGCCAGTCGGACCCGGTAGTTGATATCCCGCCGGAGTCGTTGGTTGTCATTGGGGCCGCCCAGGTCGACATCCGCCGCGCGGGTCATCAGGACCGGGATCTTCTGCCGCTTCAGATAGGCCTCGGTCCGGAGGGCGATGTCCAGCACGATCTCCTTCTCCAGTATGCCGTCGCGATTGGTGCCGCCATCGATCCCGCCATGGCCCGGATCAAGCAGCACCGCCTGCTCCACGGGACAGCGTACGGCCGGTGCGCTCACCTCCCGTTCAGCGCGTCGCTGCGGTCCGGCGCCCAGTGTGCCGGCGAGCATGAGAACTACCAGGCCCAAGAGCATCCTCCTGCGCACAGCACCCGCCTCCCCCGGAGTCTATGCAGCGAGGAATGAGAACCATTCCCAAGAGTTGCTTGACGAGCCTTCATGGCTGTGGCAGAATCGCCTTGTCGAGCAGATAAGCAACGCTTCGGATGTGACTGGCGTCAAGGTGGGTGACCACCGGGGAGCATCCGAGGAATACGTGCCGCACGCCTGGGCCGAGACATCTCTCTGGAGGAGGTGTCTCTTTATTTTTGGAGGAGGACGATCCATGCTCCTGATGGAAGGCAAGCTCCCCGCCGCCGCCCTACAAGCCGAGATCCGGCAGCGCGCCGCGTCCATGATCAGTGCGGGCCATACCCCTCGCCTGGCCGCAGTCCTGGCCGGGAACGACAAGGCTTCCGACCTCTACCTGACTCGAAAGGAGCGGCTGGGCCGAGAGCTGGGCGTTTCGGTGGAGTCTTACCGCCTCTGGGATGCGACCGAGGAGAGCCTCGTCGCCCTGCTCCGCCGGCTCAGCCTCCGGGCCGACGTGGACGGCATTCTGGTCGAACAGCCCCTGCCAGAGCAGATCGCCAAGGAGGCGATCCTGCACGCCATCGATCCCTTCAAGGATGTGGACGGCTCCACGGGGCGGACCGGGGGGCTGCTGACCGGGGATCCGGGCGCCCTGGCCCCGGCCACGCCGCTGGCGGTCATGCGGATGCTCCGGTACTACCAGGTTCCGCTGGTGGGCGCCAACGTGGTGATCGTCGGGCACAGTCCGGTGGTGGGTAAGCCCCTCGCCCTGATGATGCTCCGGGAGGATGCCACGGTGACCGTCTGCCATAAAGAGACCCGGAACCTGGCGGCACACACCCGCCAGGCTGATATCCTGGTGGTGGCGGCCGGGGTTCCGGGCTTGATCACGGGCGATATGGTCAAGGAAGAGGCCATCGTGGTCGATGTCGGCATCAACCTTGTCGGCGGCAAGACCGTGGGCGATGTGGCCTTTGACTCCGTCTCCCGGGTCGCCGGGGCGATCACCCCCGTGCCCGGAGGCATCGGGCCGCTGACCACGCTGACGATCCTGGAGAACACGCTCAGCTCTGCCGAACGGCGCAGCCCGGCCCTGGCTAGGCTTGCTGCGGACTAGCCTGCCTGACGGCGAGCAGGGAGAGCAGGAAGATGATCAACTGGACGACCGCCGAGGCGACACACCAGCGGCAGATTGCGGCAATGACAAAGAGCTCGAGGTAGGTCAGGTAGCCCGAGAAGAGGAGACCGACCAGTGCGACCCCAAAGAGCGCCAGGAGGTAGGTCTCCCGGCGCTCGCTTTCGCGCATGGCCAGAATACCCAACACGATCAGTAGCAGGTAGGCCACCGCTCCCAGGGTAGGGATCGGAATGCCCACAATCCAAGCATATGGGCTGTTCTGTACCGTCGCACAGCCGCCGCTCTCACCGCAAACAGCAATGCCGCCGGAGGTGTAGATGTAGGTCAGGTACCCCGAGATCCCGAGACCGATCACGGATAGCAGGTTCATGCCCATTACGGTGCGACGAAGGTTCACTACTGGTTCACCGCCTGCTCGACAAGCTTCGGAATGTCGTCCCAGCCCTTCAGGGTGCCCAGGTCGATCGCCTTGCCGTTCAGGAAGAAGGCCGGAGTGCCGGTAATGCCCCGCTTCTGAGCCTCTGACTGGAATCCCCTGGCGGCGGAGACGTACTTGTCATCGTCCACACATTGATTGAACGCCTGGGTGTCAAGACCGAGGTCCTTCGCAAACTGCTTTGTCAGGTTGGTGGACACCTGCTGTTTTCCCTGGTTGGCGAAGATATGCAGATGCATGGCGTACCACATGCCCTGGTCCGCTGCGCACTCCACCGCCTCCACGGCCCAGATCGAGGTCGTGTTATTGAGCGGGAACTGCTTGTATTCCACCCGGACCTGGCCGCTCTCGACGAGCGCCGCCAACTGCGGCGCGACCACATCATGTGCGGTCTTGCAGTGCGGTCAGCCATAATCCAGGTACTCCTCGAGGACCACCTTGGCGTTCTCGGAACCCCAGACGCCGCGAACGACGTTGTGAGCCTGGTCCGAGTTCTCGCCCGTCTGCACCGTAGCGGGAGGAGCCGACTCCTTGCCAGCGGAGAGCTGGCTGAGCGCGATCAGTCCACCAACCACCAGAACTGCGGCTCCGGCTACTATCCAGATCGCCTGGCTGCTCTTGCCCTTCTTCTGGCTCATGGTCTTCTTTCCCAGCGGGGACCACCTCTCTCATGGAAGCGTTGTTCGTATCTGATTAGGAACTTGAGAATGCAATATGGGTACACCCTATCTATTTCCTCCTGACTCAGGCCTATTCCTCCTGGAGGAGTAGCCTGCCGCGCACGTCCCCCTGGCGACACAAACGAGAGCGGGGATTACCCCCGCTCCTCGTGTATGAGAAACCCTACCACCACTTGCCGTAGAAGGGGATCTTTCCGACCTTGCCAAAGGGTTTTGCAAACTTGCCGAAGG
The DNA here is from genome assembly GCA_041690255.1 of Symbiobacteriaceae bacterium. Classification (GTDB taxonomy): domain Bacteria; phylum Bacillota; class Sulfobacillia; order Symbiobacteriales; family Symbiobacteriaceae; genus JAWLHU01. The sequence continues at coordinate 109,732 of JAWLHU010000005.1, read as the reverse complement.
GTTTCGCAAACTTCCCCCAAGGTTTGCCGTACCATCCGTAGTTCACTGATTCCACCTCCGTTCCACGTTATGCAAACCAGGGGGCTGTTGCCACTGATCGTCCGGGGCTGAACTTATCTCTGGCGTTGATCGATCACCCGGAGGGCCTTGTTCCGGCCCTCGCTGGGCGGTACCCGGTCGAGACCCACTCCCACAGAGACGCCCAGTTCGCGCTTGAGGGCTGCACCGATCCGCTGAGCCAACTCCGGCGTGGCCATGGCGGGCATACGGGTCTCCACCACCACCTGCACCTCGTCCAGCGAGCCCGTCCGGAAGAGGCGCACCTGGAAGCGGGGCAACAGCTCGGAGAACCGGAGCAACACGCGCTCCATCTCAGATGGGTACAGGTTCACCCCACGGATGACGAGCATCTCATCGACGCGGCCGCGAATTCGTTCCAGCCGAGCGGTCGTCCGCCCGCAGCGACAGGGTTCTGTCGTCAACCGTGTCCGGTCGCCCGTCCGGTATCGGATCAGCGGAAGGGCCTCCTTGGTGAGCGAGGTGAGCACCAGTTCTCCCTCCTCGCCGGGTGGTAGAACGCGGCCGGTCTCGGGCTCGATCACCTCGGCCAGGAAGTGGTCCTCTGCCAGGTGGAGCCCGTCGTGCTGCGAGCATTCAAAGGCGACTCCCGGTCCGAGCATCTCACTCAGCCCGTAGGAATCGAACGCCTCCAGCCCGTAGCGTGCCTCCAGGCGCTGGCGTGCCTCCTCCGACCACGGTTCGGCCCCGAATATCCCGTACTGAATCCCAAAGCTGCGCGGGTTCAGCCCCTGCTCCTCGGCCATCTCCGCGAGGTGCATGGCGTACGATGGGGTCGCCTTCAACCCCTGGGGGCGGAGATCCGCCAGGAGCGTCAACTGCTGATATGTGGCGCCCGCCGACGCGGGGATCACGGTACAGCCGAGCAGCTCCGCCCCGCCGTGGATGCCGAGCCCCCCTGCGAAGAGCCCGTAGTTCAGGGCAATGTGCAGCCGGTCGCCGGCGCCTCCTCCCGCGGCGGTCAGGAGCCGGGCACAGAGCCGCGCCCAGGTGACCAGGTCTCGCCGGGTGTAGCCGACCAGTACCGGCTTGCCACCGGTGCCAGAGGTGGCGTGAACCCTGGCCAGAACCTCCGGCGGCACCGCGAGGAGGCCGAAGGGGTACTGATCCCGTAGATCCTCCTTCGTCGTGAACGGTAACTCCCGGAGGGAGTCAAGACTCTGCATGGCGTCGCTCCGTAGGCGCTCCCGATAGAACGGGACGTGGCGGTGGACGTGCTGGAGGGACCAGGTCAACCGCTCCCACTGCAGAGCCCTCCGTTCCTCCGCTCCCATGCACTCGGCCCATCGATCGTATATCATACCTTCCCTCCTCCCGCCTCTCGGGGCCATGGTACGCACCTCTTTGCCAAGCGGTCCCTGACGGGTTGGACCAGAGCAGTCCGGTGTGCGTACCACAAGGTGACTAAAGAGGGGGGGCTCTTGAGAAGAGGGCTTCCAGGATCAGAACTTCCAGAGGCTCCTTGAATCCCCGGAGGAGAAGGGCGCGTTCCAGCAGTTGGACGCGGAAAGGCCCAGATCGCCGGACGACGATCTGAGCCTTCTTTCCCTGGAGGTGGGTGTGGGATTTGAACCCACGGATAACGGTTTTGCAGACCGCCGCGTTACCACTTCGCCAACCCACCGCAACGTGCATTCCTGATGTTAGCACAGCGGAAATGCAGGCGTCAACAAGAAGAGCAGCTTATCCGGTTGTCAGTTTCCTCCAGATACGTTGTCCACCCAGGATCAGGCCAACAAAGAGCAGAAGGAGCAGGCTACCCCAGAGCCCCGCTTCATTGGCAGCGGCCAGGTCCTGTCCGAAGTAGGCGTAGGCGAAGAAGGCCGGCGCCTGCCCAAGCATTGCCACGGCCAGGAAAAGCGGCAGGCGAATCCGACCAATCCCCGCCAGGTAGGCAACCAGATCGAACGATGCGATCGGAATCAGCCTTCCGAAGAGGGAGAGTAAGAGGAAATGGAGCGGCCCAAGTCCGCCGGCCAGTTCGATCCAGCGCTCGCCCAGGCGCCGGCGAACGAGGGCGTGGCCGAGCCACCGGGCCAGGCTGAAGTTAACGACCGCCCCGAGCATACCACCGGACAGGGAGAGCAGCGTCCCCGTGGTCGACCCGTACAAAGCCCCCGCTGCAACGGTCACCGGCCACGACGGCAGCGGCGAGATCACGGCCTGCAGGAGCTGCAGTGCGACAACCAGAAGGGGCCCCCACGACCCGGCCTCTTGCAGCAGGTCGGTGGCCACCTGAAGTCCACCACGGAAGAAGGGACGGAGCCAGGGCCAGACCCAGAGGGCCGTCGCTCCAATCAGCAATGCACCTATCAGAGCGGCGAAGGTGCCGAGACGCTTGCGCATAGATCCTCCTCAAGCGGTGACTGGAAGAGGGAGCTACCGGAAGATCCGGCGAGCCCCCAGATACCGCTCTGACCAGTATGCACGAGAGAGTGGGGTACGGACAACCCCCACCTCGGGGGACTGGGCGTGAATGAAGCCGCCCTCGCCATCGTAGACGCCAACGTGCGAGGCGCCGGGGGCATAGGTGGTGAAGAAGACCAGATCGCCGGCGACCAGATCCTCATCGGCGATCGGCACGCCTGCTGCGAAGAGCTCCTCCGAGGTGCGCGGCACCTCCTGCCCTACCGCCAGGCTCAGGTAGGTGACAAACCCACTGCAGTCGAATCCCGTCTCGGGCCGCGTGCCCCCCCAGGAGTAGCCGGCACCGATCTGCTCCAGAGCCCTGACCAGAACCAGGTCGCCCGTCCGCCGGGACGCCTGGCGGCTGACGCCCGGCTCTGGCTCCTGGCTCTGCAGCATAACGGTGCGGGTCTCTGCCTCCCACTGAACGCCAAAACCCAACGCCTCGGCGAAGAACCGAAGCGGGATCAGCGTCCGGCCGTCCCGGTTCATGACCGGCATGGGCAGGGGCACATCTCTCTCGTTGACCTGGGCGGTCGATTCGCCGACGACCACATCAATCCGGGTGGTATACAGGAGAGCCGTGACCCTCATGGCCTCCTGATCCCAGGCGAAGGTGGCTCCGAGCGGCGTCAGAACGGCCCGCACCGGCACCATCGTCACATTCTGCTCGATCACCGGCGGCACATCGAACGATAGGGGCCGGCCATTCAGCACCACCTGAACGGAATCGGCAGGGGACTCTGCGCGAGCGGCGGCGGGCATCAGGCAGAGGAGGATCGTGGTCACGGTGAGACAGGCGGACCGGGCTCTTCGTGTATACTGCAGGGAGGCTCCCTCCTCGGATGACGAGTCTGGGACGCTCATGACAGATTCGCCCCTCTGCGGAACACCCCCTGTACGGAAGGATGCATTGTCGTACGCCAAATTATTCCTGGCTCGCCGTGACCGGTGGCGCCGACCCTCGGCGCAGAACGGCTGCGGTTGGGCTGTACGAATCGCGCGAGAGCAGCTCGCGCTTGACCAGTTCCCCGTTCATGAAGAGCAACCGGTAGGCTTCGGATCGGACCCCCGGGGCACCGGCACTTACCCGCATCTCCTGCCCGGACAGGAGCGTCGGGTCATCGATCAGGCGGGTCGGAAATGGCTGGCTGCCGGTCACCATCGATTCGATTCTCACTTCCTGGCCGGCGGGGAGATCGCCGTAGAGCCGGAAGGTGACCGTTCCGCCACCGGACTCGGTCTGGATCAGCAGATGCCCCGGTGTCGTGTTGCGGATCTTCAGATCCTGCCAGCCCTGGGCCACCGCCGCATCCTCCGAGGGGGGAATGTAGCTGACCGCCAACTGATGGGGATGCCGTTCCAGGATCTCCATGTTTGCCCGCAGAGCAGCCCCGTACAGGGTGGTCGCCACCTGGCAGACGCCTCCGCCGATCCCCGGCACCAGTTCTCCGCCCACGATCACATAGGCCTCACGCCATCCGGTCCCGGAGTCGATCGGGCCAACGGTGGCGTTGTAGGAGAGGATCTCGCCGGGCTTCAGCATCAGCCCGTCAAAAGCGGCGGCGGCCCGCTCCACATTCTCCGCCCGGGGGATGGTCGGATCGTAGTGCGTCGTCCACTCCGCGACAAGGCGGCGGACGCCCATGGCCGCCACGCTCTCGGTCGTCTCCTCCGGGCGCACCGGAGAGACCGGCAGTGCGATCTTCTCCTGGTCGCCCGCCTCCCGCAGCAGGCGGATGACCGGGGCGGTCTCCACCGCGACTCCATCCTCCGATGGGACCACGGCGACCGACTCCCCCTCCACTCGCAGTGCCGCCGGGATCGGGGCGCGCTCCACGGCCTGCCGGATCGGGCGTAGGGCCTTCTCCAGGACCGCCAAGTCCCACTTGTCCACGACGCCGATCCTCACCTCGAGGGGGGCGAAGCGAGGCTTCCTGCCTGAAAGCGCCGCTGCGATCTGCTCCTCGGCGTCCGCAAGCGAAAAGTGGAGGCCCAACTCGGCCCGCCGGAATCGCCAGGTCTGGTCCTCGTGCGCCAGCCACACCTCCCGCTCCATCTGCCGGTTGGCCCAGTTGCGCAGCGCTTCACCAAGTTCGCTGGCCGTAACCTGTTCGACGACCCGCTCCTGGTTGATCACCAGGTGATACCGGGGGGTACGCGGCCAGAGGAGGATCGCTCCGACCAGGGTCAGCAAGAGGAAGACCAGTGCAGGGATCGGCCGGAAGAACCTGCTCACTTCCCGACACCTCCTTACCAATCTATACGTATGCGGGCGCCATCCGGTTTTAGCAAATGGCAGGAACTCTCAGCGGCCTGCGCGAGAGAGCCCGGCCGGATGGGCTCCCCCCTCTCCAGCCGGGCCTCGGACTCAGCCAACCTCCACGACCAGGTGCAGTTCCGCCCCCGGTATGGACCGGTGAGGAGGCTCGATGTAAAGCAGCGCCCCCTCAGGATCCAAGACGAGCAGCGTCAGGTCAGGCGGCTCGCTCAGCGGGGGGTACTCCACCCGAAACCGCCCCTCTGGCCCGCTCCGCTCCCGGCCCAGGAGGAGAATCCGGTTGCCCAGCACCCTTCCGGCCACCACCAGGTGTCCACAGAGCGGCCTCCCCGTCCCTTGCTCCACCAGTCGGCCCGAGATGGCCCGGTTCACGGCAGCTCACCTCCTTGAAAGATGCTTCCGTTCTGCTGGACCAGCCTGCAAATATGGTCTATAATAAGGGACTGGTACTACCTTTCTTCTGACACCAATGTGCTAGAGTAGTGGTTTACAAGATCTGGCTCCCCATCCCCTGCTCGCTGAGAGGTGATAGCGGGTGGTCGAGAAGCTGTCCGATGTGAAGGAGGAGGCATCCGCGTGAATCTGACGCAACTGATTATCTCCTGGGCCATCTTCGGTGCGAGTAACATCCTGCTCGGCGCCTCGGTGATGATGCTGATCAAGGGCGGTCCCTTTGCCAAGCGCCCGGTCCCGCCTGCACTGGCCACCTTTATCTTCATCGTGGGTCTGACGATGGCGCTCGTTGGCGGCAAGCAGAATCTCCTCCAGGCCACCATCAGCCTCATCTTCCCGAGCTAGTTCATTCCGAAAATGGTGAGAGCCAGAGCAGAAACGCTCTGGCTCTCTTTTGCTCATCATTTGGAAATAAATGTAGACAAGGGCTGGCTTTGGTGTATACCATTGGACGCAGGGGCGGGTTCAATTGTGGGGGCCTGTGAGTCTGGGTCTGGGGGGATCGGTTTTGCCGCTAGCGAAAATGGAGCGTTACTTACAGACGGGCGCCTTCCACCAGGCGCGCAGGGAGGCAGAACGACTGCTGCAAGGCGGGGAGCTGTCGGTGGAGGTTGAGGCGAAGCTTCTCCGCATGGCCTGTCGTGCCGCCTATTCACTGAACGACCATTATGCTGCCAGCAGGCTCGGGGGCCTGGCGGTCGAAAAGGCTCGCAATGCGAACGACCAGGAGACGCTGGGGCTTGCTCACTTTGACCTAGGCTGCGCCCTGGTCGAGATCGGGGACACCCATGAAGCCGAACGGAACCTTCTGGCCTTTCTCGCTCTGCTGCCGCAGATGACCGGTACAGATGGGTCGCAGGGGCAGGCCTGGATCAAGCTGGCAGCCGTCTACAAGCAGCGGCGGCGCTGGGACCAGGCTGCGGAAGCCCTGGAGTCCGCTGCCCGCTATGTCGAGTCGGAAGGCGACCGCTCTCAGCGATCGCAGGTGGCACTGGAGCTAGCCTGGTGCCATCTCCTGCGGGGGGACCAGGCCATGGCGGCCCCGCAACTGGCCCTGGTGGAAGAGCACCTGGCCGAGCAGCGGAACGATCGACTCTCGGCTGAACTGATCTGCAGGAAGGCGCTCTACCACCGGCTGGAGCGCGATCTCACCGCATCAAGCCGGCTCTGTCAGGAGCTCTTTGTGGCGGGCCGCCAGGGAGTCACAGGGCGCCATATGGCCGAAGCGACCTGGATTATGGGCGAAAACGCCCTCGATCTCGGGCAGGTCCAGGAGGCTGGTCTCTTTGCGAATCAGTCTCTGGAGTATGCGACCCGGGAGAACTGGACCAGCCTTCTCAATCTCGCCGGTGACCTCCGGCGCAAGGTGGCTGAGCGGATTACAGAGTTGAGCTAACATCCGTTGCAGAAAGAAGGAGCCCCACCGCGGGGCTCCTTCAGCTTACCGTGGCCAGAACAGGTATCCCAGGTAGGCAATACCCGGAATCGCGATCAGATGCCAGATCCACCACCCTGCCTTCAAGAACTCAAACGTCGTTCCATCGGCCGGATTGTCCTTCACCTTGGTGCCCATTGGTCGCTCCCTCTCTCTCAACTGCCATTGATAACCGCTCCGAGGAAAATCTCGTCGCTGCTAGGATCTGCAACCAGTTTCGGACCTATTCAGCCGGTGCAGGCGTAAAGTAGGTACCAAATGGATCGATCTTTTCCGGCGGCGAACACGTGTTATCGGTATGAGGGGAGGTTCTTCCTATGGATGGATCGGCGACCAAGCGCGCTGCCCTACAAGGGTTCGCGGCGTACGTAAACCCTATGAAGGCCCGCATTCTGGCCCACGCGGGGCTGGACATCATCGAGGGACGCCGTGAGGGGGCCCGGGTCTGGGACACGACAGGCCAGGCCTACCTTGACTGTATGACATCGGCGGGCTCCTTCAATGTGGGCCGGCGCAACCCCCGCATGGTCCAGGCGCTCACCGAGGCCCTTTCCGAGGCAGACCTCGGCAACTTTCTGCTCTGCAGCAAGGCAAAGGCCGACCTGGCGGAGCGGTTGGCCCGGATTACCCCGGGTGACCTGCACTACAGCATGTTTGGCGCCTCCGGCGGCGAGGTGGTCGACTTTGCGATCAAGTTAGCCCGTGGCTATACCCGGCGTCCCCGAATTCTCTCTGCCTGGAAGGGCTACCACGGACACACCGGCTTTGCCCTCTCCGCGATTGGGCGGGAGGCCTATCAGGAGCCATTCCGCCCCCTCCTCGACCAGTTTGAACGCGTTCCCTTCGGCGATCCGGATGCACTCTGCGACGCCCTGAACGAGGAGACCGCTGCGGTGATCCTCGAGCCAATCCAGGGCGAGGGCGGGATCCACGTGCCACCCCCCGGTTACCTCCCGGCTGTGCGGGCTGCCTGCGACCAGGTGGGTGCTCTGTTGATCCTCGATGAGATCCAGACCGGCTTTGGCCGGACAGGCAGCCTCTTCGCCTGCGAGCAGGAGGGGGTCGTGCCGGATATCATGACACTCGGTAAATCCTTGGGGGGAGGGCTCTACCCGATCACCGCTGCGGTCTTCCGTCAGCACCTGGGCGATTTTCTGGTGGCCAATCCGTTCATCCACCTCTCGACATTTGGTGGGGCCGATCTCGGGTGTGCGGTGGGCCTCGCCATGATCGACTACCTGCTGGAGCAGGACCTGCCCGGCCATGCCCGGGCGATGGGCGAGCGGTTCATGGCGGGCTTTGCGAGGCTGTTGGACCGGCATCCCCAGATCCTGAAGGAGTATAGGGGCCGGGGCCTGATGCTCGGGCTTCAGTTCACAGACCAGTCCTTGGGACCGCGACTCTCGTATCAGTTGGCCCGCCACGGCGTGTTGGCGATCTACACCGGCAACGATCCATCGGTCATGCGAATCCAGCCGGCGCTGGTGATCACCTCGGAGGAGGTCGACGAGGTGCTGGACGCCCTGGATCGGTCTATGGAGGCGATCAAGGCCGGCGATGCCGGCGAGGAGGAGAGCGGACAGCGGCGTCCCCGGCGCCGCCCGACCCAGCGAGCATAGGGAGAGGAGTGGGGTTTCGTGGCTACAAGCCAGGAGATTCTGGATGCCCTGGCCGACTATCAGACCCAGTGCAATGAGAACGAGCGGCTCCGCCGCATGCAGCGGGACTGGACCAAACGGCTTCACTTCCTCGCCACCGATACATCGGACTGGTTCACGATGGATGTGGTCGAGGGTGAAATCGTGAGCTATGCGGCGGGACAGGTAGGCGAGCCAGACGTCGTCGTGCACGCGACCAGCGAGGACCTCTGCGACATGTTCTGGGGCGATCTGAACCCCTCGCGCAAGTACCTGCGCGGAGAGATCATTGTCAAGGCGGCCCCGGAGGATGTGATGCGCCTGGACGCGATCACCATGATCATCTGGCCGGAGTAGGGAGGCGATGCGCTTGTGAGTACCCTGCGAAGGGCTGTCGGATTGCCCACGGTGGTCGCCACCAGTGCCGGCCTGGCCCTGGCGACGGTTTCCCTAACGGCGAATGTCCAGATTGGCCTCTCGTTGCCGGGCGCCTCGGGCTGGATGGCCATTCTCGTCGCCGGGCTGATCTCGGTCATGGCGGCCTGGTGCTTTGCCGAACTGGTGGGGCTCTTTCCGACCGCTGCAGGTATCAAGCTCTTCATTGAAAAGGCGTTCGGCGAGCGGGCCGCACTGATCGCGGCGACGCTGTATGTCGGAATTACCGTCCTGATCGTGGGCAGCGAGGCCTACATTCTGGCCAGCGTACTGGCCTTCGCCTTCCCGGGGATCCCCAAGGCGCTCTGGGTGCTGGCCTTCCTGACGGTCATGGCGTTGATCAACATGCGCGGCATCAGCCTGTCGGGCTGGGCTCAGGACCTGACCACCTACCTCATGGTCCTCGTGATCGGGGGAATCGCCCTCTGGGCCCTGCTCAAGCCAGGCGCCCCTCCGATTCCGGAGCCGTTTCAACTCGGGTCGGGCCTGAACCTGGCTCAGGCGATCGCCCTCGGGGTCTTCCTCTACCTCGGCTTTGAGTGGGTCACCCCGCTGGCGGAAGAGGTGACGGATATCCGCCTGATTCCCCGGGGCATGCTGCTTGGGCTTGGTATCCTCGCCCTGATTTACGGGCTGTTGCATGTCGGCATGGCCACCTGGGTACCCAAGGCCGAGCTGGCAGGGAGTCCGATTCCCCACGTCCTCTTCGGTCAGGCCGCCCTCGGGCGAGTCGGGCTGCTCCTCGTCGCCCTGGTCTCCACCCTGGCCTCGGTCACCAGCTTCAATGCCGGCCTCATGACCGCCTCCCGCTTTCTTTACGCCATGGCGCGGGATGCCGCTGCCCCCCGTATCCTGGCGAAGCTGCACCCGGACTGGGCAACCCCATGGGTCGCAATCCTGGCCCTTTACGGACTCTCCGCGGCCATGGCGGTCTACGTCCTCCGGAGCAGTTCCTATAAGCTCTTCATCTTCCTGGGGGCAGCGATCGAGTGCATGATCTTCGTGCTCATGGCGGCCTCGGTCATCCGGCTGCGCCGGCGGATGCCGGAAGCGGTGCGTGATTTCCGGGTGCCCGGTGGACGGCTCGTGCCATGGGTGGTCGTCGGACTATACAGCCTGCTCTTCGTGCTGGTCTTCGTGCCCAACCCGGATCAACCGGCAGACCGGCCGACCCAACTTGGGGCGTTGGGGGCCCTCGTTGGTGCGGGCCTGCTGATCGCCGCCTACGTTCAGTGGGTGGTTCCGGTCCTGCGGGCACGCCTGGCGGCGACAGAGCGCGCCAAGCGGCGCCGCCGGCCGGGGGCGTCGTAGCAACGGCAAAGCCGGCCCCTGCTGGTGGGGCCGACCTGTCTCCGTTTCCGCCCGGGCACGCCGGCTGGATCAGACCATTCAGCCGCCGCGCACGCCGACCTGAATGATTACCGGGACCATGGTAGAATCCCCGCAGATCGCCTGAAGCTGGGCCATGGCGCTCTGATCGCGGGAGACATCATGGTAGGTGAAGCAGACCTGCCGGTCAATCAGGTCCTGGATCGCCTCTACGCAGGCGGGGCAACCTGCCTTTCCGTACACGATCACCCGTGTGCAATCGCGGCTGGCGAGCACCGTACCCGCGTTGGATGTGGACGGGGGGGCGGACCTCATCATCTCCATGCCAGATCCCTCCTCGGACGTATTGGCAGATTCCTCCTGAGCCTCCTCGACGGGGGCCTCCGCGGGCTCCGCCGCACCTCCCAGCATGGGGAAGTTCAAGCGGGGCAAGCGGATCGGCGTCTCGCTTCGGCGTGGCAGCCCGAGACCAGGCGGGAGTTCCGGACGCAGCGGCATGGCAATCGCCTCCATCTCTCGCTCTGTCTTGGTTTTTCTATCAGATTCGCTAGATTATCCCTGCCTTCCTCTTTGCTGGAGGATCATACGTGGCGCGCAAGTAAGGGAACCGGGGTTGTACACCCATATCTCTGACAGCCATTTCGGGTCTAAAACCATGGAAGGCCAGCCAGATGGCGGGCCTCCAGATCGCGTGTGAGGGCGGGAGTCGTGTGAAGAAGTATCGCGCGGGAAAGATCAAGCGGGAACACAGCGTCATTGAACAACTCTGGCCGGCGCTGGAGCGAATCGCCGCATCGGACATGGTGACGTCCGTCATCCCGGGACCGATCAGCCCACTCAATTCCCGCGGGTTCGAGATCACCTTCCAGCGCTTCACCGACACCGGCCTGCGCCTTCTGGCTAAGAATGGCTCGGCCATTCAGGAGGTCTACGTGGTCGCCCCGGACAGGGAGGCCGTCCTCCGCTGGATGGCATCCGAAAAGATGGTCGACTGGAAGCCGGAGCCGCCCCGCCGCTCCGACACAGGACGTGCCGTTCCGCCGGAGCCGCGGAAGACCGTGGTGATCCCGTCTGATATGGAATGCGCAGTCTGTAAGCGCCCGATCCTGGCCGGCTCTCGGGCCGTCCAAATGGGGCGCCGCAACTATTACTACACGCATACCCGGTGTGCCCGGTGAAAGGGGTTCATCTGCCATGAAGATCGACCTGACTCCCGACGCCAAGTCCTTCCTCGCCGAGCAGCAAGCTCCGGCGATCACGATCTCCAGCCTGGTCTTCTCCTCCTGCTGCTCTGGTCCGCTGCCGCCCGAGGTGAAGCCAGGTGCGCCGGCTGACACGGAGGGATTCGTCGCCTTTGCGAGCGAGGGCCTGACCGTCTACTTCGACTCGCTGCTCGATCCACGGCCTGAAATCGTGATCGATCTCAAGGAGTTCCCCATGTATCGGGAGCTTTTCATCCAGGGATGGGAATAGGTCACCGTCTTGCGCGCAGACTACTCCATGAGGTCCGTTCAACACTCCGTGAAAACGGCACAGGAGGTCTGCGGAAGATGGATACCAACTCCCCGAACACGCCTGTTCTCGAATCCTTTGAGCAGTGGAAGCAGTTCCTTTCCCAGCGGGTGAACGAAGCGAAGGGCTCCGGCGCTTCGGAACAGACCATCGCCAACGCCGCTCAGGGCATCGGCACCTTCCTGGCTAACAAGGTGGATCCTCGCAACCGCGAGCAGCGGCTTCTGAAGGAGCTGTGGGATGCCGGCTCCAAGCAGGAGCAGCACGCCCTCGCCAGCATGATCACCAAGATGGTCTCTGACGGCAAGGTTCATTGAAAGTGAGAGGGGGGAAGAGCACATCCCCCCTCTCACCTCTCCCCCGTCTCGAGCTGACCCGATCGCAGTCATGACGCCGCTGTCGCCATGACTGCTGTTGTCATGTAGGCGGGAGGAGCAGATCCCCTTCTCCCCCGCTTCGGGCTGAACCGGTCGCAGTCATGACGCCGCTGTCGCCGTGACTGCTTTTGGCATGTAGGTGGGAAGAGCAGATCCCCTTCCCCTCCGCTTCGGGCTGAACCGGTCGCAGTCATGACGCCGCTGTCGCCATGACCGCTTTTGTCATGTAGGTGGGAAGAGCAGATCCCCTTCCCCTCCGCTTCGGGCCGAACCGGTCGCAGTCATGACGCCGCTATCGCCGTGACTGCTTTTGGCATGTAGGTGGGAAGAGCAGATCCCCTTCCCCCCCGCTTCGGGCTGAACCGGTCGCAGTCATGACGCCGCTGTCGCCATGACCGCTTTTGTCATGTAGGAGGGAAGGGCAGATCCCCCTCTCCCCTGCTTCGGGCTGACCCGATCGCAGCCCCTCACGCAGGGAGCCGCGCCCGGGGGGGCGAATACTCCTCGTGCACTTACAAGGAGGGGTTCTGCGCCATGACCACGTCGATCCAGGAGCGTGCCAAGTCCCTTAGCCCCCAACTTATTGAGATCCGCCGCGAACTCCACCGCCATCCCGAACTCTCCATGGAGGAGTTCTGGACCACCGAGCGACTGCGCCACTGGCTGACCGAGGCCGGGCTGACGATCCTGCCGCTCGATCTGCCCACCGGCCTGGTCGCCGAGGTGTGCGGCGCCCACCCGGGACCGCTGATCGCCCTGCGGTCGGACATAGACGCCCTGCCCGTTCAGGAGGAGACAGGCCTTCCCTTCGCCTCCGACTTCCCAGGCAAGATGCACGCCTGCGGCCATGACTTCCACATGTCCGTCATTCTCGGTGCCGCTCTGCTTCTTCAGGAGATGCGGGATCAGCTCAAGGGCACGGTACGCTTCCTCTTCCAGCCTGCTGAGGAGAATACCATGGGCGCCCGGCTGGTACTCGCTGCCGCGGCGATGGAGGGCGTTCAGGCGGTCTTCGGGCTGCACAACAAGCCCGACGTTCCCGCCGGCCATGTGGGAATCAAGGCGGGCCCGCTCATGGCCGCTACCGACATGATCAGCATTACCGTCACCGGCAAGGGCGGCCACGCGGCGATTCCCGATGCAACCGTCGACCCGGTCGTCGCCGGCTCGGCAATCGTCATGGCCCTGCAGACGGCCGTCTCCCGCTCGATCTCCCCGCTCGACTCGGCGGTCGTCTCGATCGCCTCCTTCCAGGCCGGGGCCGCTCACAACGTGATCCCGCCGGAGGCCACGCTGCTCGGCACGGTCCGGACCTTCACCCCCGAACTCCGCCAGCGCATGCGTGACGTGATTGGCCGAATCGTGGCCGATGTCGCCAACGGCTACGGGGCCAGTGCGACCATCTCCTGGACCCAGGGTCCTCCTGCGGTAACCAACGATCCGAAGATGGCCGACCTCATGCGGAGCGCCGCTGCAGCTGTCGGCATGCCCGTGGTCGATGCCGTCCCCACCATGGGCGGCGAGGACTTTGCCGAGTACCAGCGCCTGGCCCCCGGCTGCTTCGTCTGGCTCGGAACGGGCACTCCGCAGAACTGGCATCATCCGAAGTTCATGGTTGATGAAACGGTGATCCACCAGGGCGCCGGCCTCTTCGCCCAGGCCGCCATCCAGGCGCTGGAGATGCTGGCCAGGTGACCGAACCGCCCACGTTCACTTCCTAAATATGGAGAGGCCGCTCTGCCTGAACAGCAGGGCGGCCTTCATCTGAGATGCAGATCAACCCATGGTGAGAACCTGCCAGATGATCTTCGGATGGAAGAGGATGGTCGAAGGCTTCATCATGTGGAGCACTTGATGGAACTTGCGAACCACGGCCTCGTCCCGGCTGCAGAGCTTCAGGACCCGGCTGGTGTACCAGCGCATGAACCCAAAACCAGGCATGTTGGCGCCGACTGTCTCCCTATGCCGGCTGTCCTCCAGCATGCCCATGATCCAGGGGACCAGGAGCTGTCCGGACGCCCTCTTCTGGAAGGTCCGGGAGAAGCCGTCGACCAGGCCCCGCTGGCCGAGCAACTCCTCGAGCACGGTCGCTTCCATGGCGGCGGCGGTCATGCCCTGTGCGTAGGAGGGATTGAAGCCGCAGAGTGCATCACCCATGACGATCAGCCCCTCCGGAAACTGCTTCATCTGCTCATAATGATGCCGGATGCTGGCCGGAATCCTGAACATGACCGCCTCCCCGTCCGGTTCGGCTCTGCGAATCGCCTCGTAGAACTCAGGCTGGACCAGGGTTCGGGCGAACTCCAGGAAGCCGGCCTCATCGGTGGGGCAGTGGTTGCCGTGATAGCCGGCCAGGGTGACGATCCAGCGGTCGCCCTCGATCGGCAGGATCAGCCCCTGCCGCTTGCCCGGCGCCTCCTCGTAGACGCCGAGGCAGGTCCAGTCCGGGGCGCTGGCCGGCCTCCGGTAGATCCGGGAGGTATAGGCCAGGTCGATCTTGATCGTGGAGACAGCGGGCCGGCCGTATCCGAGCTCCTCCAGCCACTGGGGCGTGCGTGAGCCACGGCCGCTGGCATCCACCACCAGATCGGCGGTCAGGATCTCCTCGGCGCCGCCTGGCTGCTGGAGCCGGACAGCGGTCACCCGCTCCTTCTGCGGGTCGGTCACCAGGCCGAGGACCGGGACCTGCGCCCGGATCCTGACATTGGCCATCTGCTCCACCTCGGCCCGCATCTGGTACTCCAGGAGGGCCCGGCTGCTGCCCCACCCGGTAGGACCGCCGGCGTAGCGCTTGTGCCATCCGCCACCGTTGTACCAGGCCACCTCCCGACCGAAGTCGACCGGGATCATGCCGCCCTCCCGGAGCGAGTGCTCCAGGTTCGGGAACCACCGGCTCACCCGCTCCAGACCGTTCTTCAGGAAGAGGTGGACATGCTGCGCCTGAGGGGCGCCCTTGCGGAACTCCGCCCGGCTGGGCAGATGGTCGCGGTCGACCACCGTCACCGATTCGAAGTGCTCGGAGAGCACACGTGCGGCCAGGAGCCCGGCTACACTGGCACCGATCACCACCGCGTGGCGACCGGAGTTGGTCTGCTTCGTCATGGGGAACGCCTCCTTGGTCCATCTCGCTCAATGAGCCGTATGAATGCTACAAACGCATTCTACGGGCTCTCCCGTCCCAAGGTCATGAGGGATGAGTCCTGATTGGCTTGGGAAGATTGAGCGGGTTGTCCCGGGAAGATGCCGGGCGCACAGGTAAGGGCCGCCCCCGCGGGAGCGGCCCCGTGCAGCTCAAACCAGTCCGTTCAGGCGCCGACCGGTTGCGGTCGCGCCGGTCAGTATGCGCTCAAACAGTTCCGAAACGCTCGGCACATCGGTGATCAGACCCGTGCCCTGCCCGGCGTAGACGAATCCTTCGGCCATGTCACCATCGATCGCGGCTTTGGCGTTCACCCTGCCTGAGATCAGCGGCAGGAGATCCTCCAGGGAGGCCCCCTTCGCCTCCGCCTCCAGGACCCGGTCAGCGCCCGCTGTCTTCAGGACTCGGGCGGGCCGCCCGATCGAGCGCTCCATGATCACCGTGTCCGTCTCCTTCGCATCAATCAACAGTTTCTTGTAGGCCTCGTGGGCAACGCACTCCCGGACCGCCACGAAGCGGGTGCCCATCTCGATTCCCTCGGCGCCCAGGGCCAGGGCGGCCATCAGACCGCGCCCGTCCATGATGCCGCCGCTCGCAACCACCGGGATCCTGACCGCATCGACCACCCGCGGGAGAAGCGCCATGGTGCCGACATCGTCCCGGCCCAGATGTCCGCCGCCATCGTATCCGACGGCGATCACGGCGTCGGCGCCCAGGGACTCCGCCTTCTGGGCGGCCCGCACGCCCGCGACGAGGATGATCTTCTTCACGCCGCTGATGCGGGCATCGATATACTTGATGTAGGGTTCCGGATTTCCACCGGTGATGGAGAAGATCCGGACCCCCTCTTCGAGGGCAGCGTCTATGAATGGCTCCAACGGAGTGTGCCCCATGGCCAGATTAACGCCGAAGGGATTGGCTGTCCTTGTCTTCACCGCCCGAATCTCCTGGCGTAGCGCGTCGACGGAGCGCAGTGTGGCAGCGGTGATCTGACCGAGCCCCCCGGCCTCCGACACGGCGGTGCACAGGCCGGCCAGGGCAAGGTATGCGAGCCCGCCCTGAATGATCGGATAGCGAATCCCCAGGGCATCGCAGAGTCGAGTCTGTAGCACGAACGGCACCCTCCTCTCCATCTCCCTCCGGTAATTCTACTCCCGCCCCCTGGGCATCCTGCTTGCAGGAGGAGGTGGAGCGATTGCCGCCATACAGACTGGCCCGACTCTCCGATCAGCAGATGGGCAAGATCGAGGCGCTGGAGAACGAGATCGGGCTGACGCTGATAGCCTACGAGCCAACGGGCGATGCGGTTGACGATACGGCGACCCAGCAGTTCCGGGCGGGCGAGGAGCAGCATGATCTGATTGATGAAGCCCTGCTGGACACCTACCGCACCCATGATCCGCTGATCTGAGCCGGGAACGGACGTAAAGGCGGGGGCTCTCCATTGGTGAGAGTCCCCGCCTTCGTTGTCGCTAACCGCTGGGATTGGACGTATGATGGGTTGGTCCCACCCGATGGTCCTGGAACTCCTGCATGCCCCGAATCCGGTCAAGTTCTTCCTTCCGGGTGGCCCGCTCCGGGTGGACCGGCTTGAACTTCGCTCCCTGCCGCTCTTGCGGCTGCTGCTCAGCCATCTTCGCATCACCCCGTCCCTAGTCTGCCCAGGCTCCACAAAGAACGCGCAGACCATTCGCACACGCCGGCTCCCTGGTCCATAGACTGTATGAGAGGAGGTGCACCGCGTTGAACTACGGAAAGTGGGGTAAGACTCCGGCATTCTCACCGTTCATTGGCGCTCAGGCCGGGGCTGACGACCTGTTTATTGCTCCTGGCGCCGCGGCTTATCCGGCGGCGAACGCCACGGTCTACCGGGTTTACGAGTACGCCGTACCCGTGACCACCGTCGCGACCGTTCCCTCAGCGTACCCAACCACGGCCGGCATTCCTGGCATCGCCGCCTATCCGGCAGGCGGATGGGGCGTCTAGGCAAGAGCGTCTCGGCGGCCTAGGAAACGAGCGGGCCTCCAGCAAGGAGGACCCGCTCTTTCTGATGATCAGACCAGGGATTCAACGAAGCGCTGACGCTTCTCGAAGCGGACCAGGTGGCCAAAGCCATGCTGGATGGCCAGTGCCTTTGCGTCGTGGAAACCCCAGGCGACCTCCGCCGGGCTGTGGGCGTCGGAGGAGATGACCAGGGGGACACCGCGCCTCCCGCACTCCGCCAGCAGAGTCGGGTTCGGGTAGACCTCCCCCACCGGCTTGCGCAGCCCGGCTGTCGAGAGCTCAATCGCCACGCCGGCCCGGGCGATCGACTCGGCCACATCGGCGTAAAGCCGGCCGAGATCGTGTGTCGGCCGGTGCCCGAACTTCTTGATGAGGTCTATGTGGGCGAGAATATCGAAGAGGCCCGACTCCGCCGCCATACGTTCCAGCGTGAAGAACTTCGCATATAGGTCTGAGATATCCCATTCGGCATACCGGTTCACCTTGGCCGGGTTGTCAAAATCCCACTCCCCAATGAAGTGGACCGAGCCGATCACATAGTCCCACTCATACCGCTCCAGAATTCGGACCAGGTCCTTCTCCCGGCCCGGGATAAAATCAGCCTCCAGTCCGAGCCTGATCGGTATCTCCCGGTACCGCTCCCGCAACCGGTGGACGTCGGCAACGTACTCCTCCAGCTCCTCCATGCGCATGGCAATGCCCGGGTCCCGCTTCTCCTCCGGCAGCCAGTACATGGGGATATGATCCGAAAAGCCGATCTCACGAATCCCGGCGGCAATGGCCGCTTCCACATACGCTTCCATGGACCCGACCGCATGGCCGCACCGGGTGGTATGGGTATGATAATCCGCAATATGGTTTAGCATACGTCAGTGGTTCGCTTGCCGAACAGCAGACTCCTCTCCAGTCCCACTGTCCATCCGCCTTTGCCAGAAAATCTTAACGAAAGAGCGCCTCATACCGCCATAGTAAAGCAGGAATTTGGAAAGCGGTGGGGAACAACTAAGGTCCCAGACTTCAGCACGAAGAAGGTGGAGCCACATGGCGATTATCCGTCCGATGGTTCCCGGCGACTACACCTGGGTCGCCAAGCTATCCAACGACGCAGCAGAGCGGGCCCTGGTCGGCATGCCCTCCTGGGAGACTGCGGCGGAGGTCTCGGCCACCGTGACCAGCCTTCGCCAGGCGGAGTTTGTCGTGGCCGAGGAAGACGACGGCCGCTTGGTCGGCTTTGCTGGTTACACCCTGATCGATGACGGGCAGGCCATGATCTATGGACCCCTCGTTACCACCGAAGGCCATGGGATCGGTGCGTGGCTCTCCTCCCGCATTGAGTCACTTGCCCGCCACCATGGGGCGACCAGCTACTCCATGCTGATCGGCCTGACCAACCGCTCAGGTGCTGCCTGGGCTGAATGGCGTGGGTACCAACTCGATACCGAATACCCGGAGACGCTCTTCACCTGGATTTACCCCGGTGAGTTGAGCCGTGATCACCTCTCTGAGCACGGTATCGCCCGTTGGGCCCAACCGGACGACCTGGACCAGGTGGAAGAGCTCTATCGAGTCTGTTATCAGGCAGACACAGCCAGCCGGTCCGATTGGGCAGCCTGGCTCTCCTCGACCTTTGTTCTGGAAAACGAAGGTCGGATTCAGGGTCTTCTGCAGGTCGATCGGCCCGCCGCCATGATCCGCCACCTCTGCGTCAATCCTGACGCCCGACGGCAGGGGCTTGGTGCCCGCCTCGTCTCCGAAGCGCTGGAGGCACTCTGGCACGAGCGTCGAGCCAAGGTTGGCATCGCTCTTTCCCTGGACAATCAGAGTAGCGTCTCGCTCATCCGCCGGCTCGGTTTCCGTCGGGAGATTGCCGTTGCCCGCTGGATGAAACGTGACGGATAAGGTAGGATTGTAGGGAATGGTACGATCAGGTAGGGGGCCATCTCTTGATTAAGCTTAAGTCTGCACGGGAACTGGCCATTATGCGGGAGGCCGGTCAACTGGTGGCAGAGTGCCACGCGCATCTGGCCGAGCGAGTCAAGCCCGGCGTCTCCACCCGCGAACTGGATCGCTTCGTAGAGCAGTACCTGAAGGAGCGAGGCGCCACGCCTAGCTTCAAGGGCTACGGCCCGCCCAACTCACCCTTTCCGGGCTCGATCTGCGCCTCCGTGAACGACGTGATCTGCCACGGCTTCCCGAGCGGCTACCGCCTGAAGGAAGGCGATGTGATCACGATCGACATTGGCGCCCATTACAAGGGGTACCACGGTGACTCGGCCTGGACCTATGCGGTCGGCCACGTCTCGCCCGAGATTCAGAAGCTGATGTCCGTCACGCAGGAG
Organism: Symbiobacteriaceae bacterium; assembly: GCA_041690255.1. Taxonomy (GTDB): domain Bacteria; phylum Bacillota; class Sulfobacillia; order Symbiobacteriales; family Symbiobacteriaceae; genus JAWLHU01. The sequence continues at coordinate 90,307 of JAWLHU010000005.1, read as the reverse complement.
GCCCTCTTCGCCGGCATTGCGGCGGCGATCCCAGGCAATCGGATCGGCGATATCGGCCATGCGATCCAGACGCTGGCGGAGTCACACGGCTACGGCGTGGTGAGGGATTTCATTGGCCACGGCCTCGGACAAGATCTGCACGAGGCTCCCGAGGTACCGCATTACGGAACACCCGGTACCGGCTACGCCCTCCGTTCCGGCATGACCATCGCCATTGAACCGATGATCACGATGGGCGACTACCGTGTTCGCATGGACAGGGACGGCTGGACCGCCCGCACTGTCGATGGCTCCATCTGTGTACAGTATGAGCACACGATTGCGATCACGGAGAACGGGCCGGAGATCTTCACGAAACTTTAGGTAGATGCAAGACAGGCCGGGGATCACCCCGACCTGTTTTTGCTATGGAAAGCAATACAGCCCGGATTCCTCCCAGGCTGAGTTGCCAATATCTTGGTGGTCGCTGAGGGACTCGAACCCCCGACCCCATGCGTGTAAAGCACGTGCTCTACCAACTGAGCTAAGCGACCTTGAAGCGAGCAAGATGAATTGTACCATGGGGTCAGGCCGCTGTCCAGCGACGAAATCTGGCAGCGGCTCTTTTCTTTTGTGCGACTTACGCCTCCCACTCCATGGTCACCAGAACCTGCCGGGGACCTTCCCCCTCATCACCCGCTCCCACTGCCGTGACCGCCGCCAGGTCTCCCAACGGCTCCAAGCGCGCAGGAGCTGGTACAGCCAGCAGTCGCTGTCCGCTACCCCGAGGCCGGATCAGAAGCGAGAGCTCCTCCTGCTTCCATGCAACGCCGAACAGACCGGTAATCGGTTCGCCAACATCGACCAGCGTCGCGTTCCCGGTGCGGGCCGATGGCGCAGAGGCCAGAGGTCCAGTTGCCCCCCAACGGATCACCTCAAGCCCGATGCCCTCGGAGTCGAGGCTGCGGAGGCTGAGCAGGGGAGGTGCTGCGTTTGGATGCGGCAGCGATCCCCCGGTTGTCATGGCGTATCGCTCCGGAGCGGTACATCGCACGGAACACTGCCATCCACCATCCACCCTGACGACCGGACCCAGATCCAGTTCGATCGACTCCCACCCCTCTCGACCGGCCCCAGGGAACGACAGGTTACGAGGGCGGCCATCACGCAACGGTAGCTCTACGGTAGGTGGTTGCCGCAGGGGCTCATCCATCGCGACGGACGTAAACGCCTGGCCGACTACCTCCTCCAGCCGGCAGAGCGCTCCTTCCACCCGACGGAACGACGACCGAAGGGCGGTCAGGCCAACGGCCGCCAACAGGCTCGCCCGAGCTGTGTCACCCTCTCCGACCCGAAGGAGCCGCTCGACCCGCGCCACGGGCTCCAGCCTGTCCCCCTCCCGGAGTCCGGGCAGCTCGAGCATGGCGCTCAGGGGAACCGTGCGGCCCGTCCAACGGCTCCTTCCTGATCGGTCTGACCAGTAGAGGTCCAGGTTGACTCGGCCGCTGACGAGCGCCTTGTCGGGCCTAATCACCTCGGCGGTGATCCCGGTCACCTCTGCAGAGATCTCTCGCCAGAGGGCAACAGCCGGTTCGGTTAGGGGCGCGGGCTGCGGCGAGATTCCGCTAGCCTGAATTTCGATCAGCGCCTCCCCCTCAATCGTGCCACCCTCATGAACCCAGGTGCGAAAACCGAGAACGCCCCCGTAGCATCTCCACTGAAGGTCGCTCCCCTTCTCGCCCCGGAGTAGACGGCAAAATGGGATCCGCAGATGCAGCGGGCTGGAATCGGTCTGCAAGATCAGTGAGAGCCACCCATGCATCAACAGTCCCTCGAATCCGGTCCGGCAGGCCAGCTTCAAGCGAAAGGAGGCTGCCCGCAGCACCCTGACCCCCCATGACTGGAACTGGAACGGCAGCCGTATCCGACTGGCGACCGTGCCAGACCTCTCCGCACCGGCTCGGACGGGACGCAGGGAGAGCAGCACCTCGGGTCCCTCTGCCTGAAACCCGATCACCTGGAGTCTTGTGCCACAGGGGAACTCCGTGTAGAGCCATCCCCGGTGTACCTGCACCCTCGACTCATTCGGAAGGGTATACCTGATCGTGACGGCGGCTCGCCGACCCAGCAGCGACCCCGGGGAGGCCTGTACGACTCCCACCCCCAGGCTGACCAGGCGATCGACCGGCCCGAGTAGTCGCGTCCGGTAGCAGAGCACCTCCCCCCACCCCCTCTGTACCGATACGCCGGCGTATCCTCCGTTATGCGACAGCGGCCCCGCATGACGTATAAAAAGGAAAATAGAGGCATGACGACGAAGTATATCCTGTGCAAGCTTGTACATCATCTCCCTTGCGGCGAGGTGACCTTATGGCGACCTTTGCGGAGTACCTATATCGCCGGCTAGCTGAAGGGCTTCTGCTCTTTGAAACACCCCGACTGGATGATATCTACATCCTTTCTCTCTATATCGACTTTGACAGCGGCCCCCACCAGGTGAAACTCTGGCTATACTATAATACCAACCGGCACCTGCGCCATGCCGTGGGACAGGGCGAGGATCCGGAGGAGGCACGGTGGAACTTCGCCCTCTGGGAACAGGACTACATAACCGCGCTGGGCCTGACAGCCGAAGAGTATGAGCCTCTGGCCGACAACGAGTACCACCACCTGCTTACTGAGTGGTTGAAAGAACGGAGGCTCTACCATTCCCCCGAGGAGATTGCGGCACTGATTCGCGATGATGACCCGGATCGATATCCAGCGTGGGATGATCAGGTTCGCGAACAACTGCTTGACCTCTTTGTCTCCGTCGCCCGCCAACTGCAGGAGACCGGGCTCGTGTTGGCCAAATTTGGCCGCTCCATCCCGCTTTTGATCCACGAGTGGGACTACGGTCCCTGGACCCTGGAAGCAACCCGATGGATCAACCCACTCGGCCTGACCCGAGCGTTCGAGGACTGGCTCTTGGGCGAAACCATGGGCGGCTAAGCTGGGCAGGGATATCCCGCGCCCTGCAGAATGTATGAGAGATCGTAGAATCCTCCTGGGGGTATCAGTTCATGTCAGAGCAGCCCGGCGGGCTGACCGGACGCTTCTTCGAGCGCTTCAAGCGCCGGGCCGAGCAGTACCAGCGAGAGCCGCAAAGGGCGGTGGACCTGGGCGAGCAGGCGCTGCGCAAAGCGGAACGAAATAAGAGTGCCCTGGACAAGGTCTGGACAGATCTCCAGACTCTCTTTCGCCTGGTCAAGGCGTGGGCCACTCGGCGGTATACCAGGATCCCTGTCCGCTCTATCCTCCTTTCGGTGGCGGCCCTGATCTACTTTGTGAGCCCTGCCGATGCGATGCCCGATATCATCGTGGGAATGGGACTGCTGGACGATGCTACCGTCCTTGGTTTCGTCATCTCGGCGCTCCGCCATGATCTCGACGAGTTCCGAGACTGGGAGGACGACCAGAAGACAAGGGTGTTACCTGAGTCGGAGAGTGAGCCAACCGCATAAGGGAAAGGGAGGCTCCCCTCTGTTGGGAGGCCTCCCTTTACGCTCTCCGCACCCGGCGCCAGGACCGCTGTACAGCCTCCCGGAGCCCTGGCCCCGGTGGACGGGTTTTCTCAGCAGGCGGCAGTGGGCGCCAGGGCGGTCTCCGGCAGCGGCGACGTCGCAATGCGAATCGATTGCTCCTCGCTGCCCGTGACGATCAGCAGAATCACGGTCCGCTGCACCAGACGGCGGAAGGCTGGACGATCATCGTCATCGCCTGTCAAATCGCCGTCGCCGTCATCGGACCCGGTGCGGTCGACCTCCGTGTCGCAGTCCACCCACACCTTGTCGATCAGGTCAAAGCCGACGTGCTCGACCACCGGAGCTATGGAGACCATGTCACCCGGATCAATGCCGGGTAGATCCACGAAGGTCGTGAACGGGATATCTTCGCCCATATGCCGGACGATATCGTCATCGCCAACAAAGAAGATCTGCTTGTGGAGCGTCCCGGTCACGATCACTTTGTTCGGGATAATCTCGACCGCCACGTCTTCCACGCGGGCCTGAATCTCCTGGATCTTCTGGGCCGGACGGTTCAGATCGGCCACGTTCTCCACCAGGACCTGGCGTTCATTCGTAGAGATCACGCGAGAGGCCATCACCTGAGGTCCCGTGGCATCTTCCGCCACGTTCAGTTCGCACGTCCTGGTCACCTTCACGAAGAGCGAGAGCACGACCCGCTGGCGAAGTTGGACGCCGTTGGAAAGCACCTTGTCGACCCGGAGGATCTGGGCCTGAAGGCTGACATTATCCCCCGGCTCCGCTCCCGGCACATCCGCGATACCCGAGAACGGGATCCGCTCCTCTTGGAAGAACTCAACATCATCCTCCGAGATGTAGAAGATGTTCTTCACAAGAGTTCCCTGGAACATCACCTGGTCGGTGGTCGCCTCAGCGGTCACCTCTTCCAGCATCACCTGTACGTCGCGGATCTTTTTCGCCCGACGCTCCAGGTCGACGCAGTTCTCAACGGTGACCGCCTTGGTCGTTTCGCCGATCACACACTCAGCCTTGACGAGCGGACCATCGGGGTTCAAGACCACGTTTACCTGACAGTCCTCGGTTACACGGACAACGAACTGGAGAATGGCCCGTTGGACCACTTCCTGGCACCACCACTCCAGGCTATGGCTCAGCTTGGCGATCGTCGCCTTGACCTCCGCCTGCTGGCCGGCTACCGCCCCCGGGCAGTCAATGAAGACCGTGAACGGCACATCCTCCGGGACGTGATGTACATGGTGATCTTCGCCCACAAAGAAGATCTGCTTGTGCAAGATGCCCGAGACCATTACCTGGCCGTCGATCACCTCTGCTGCGAGATCGACGATGCGGGCTTGGATCTCGGCGATCTTCTTCGCCCGGCGCGGCAACTTGAAACGAGACTCGATGCTGGCCTCGCCGGTGTTCTCGCACACCAAGCACTGCAGCTTCAGAAGCTGGGTGCAGAGAAGATCTGCCACGCGCGATTTCCCCCTTCCGTAGCGTTGGGATCCTCGGGCGGCACCGCGTCTTGGCTTGCTATGTGGCGGCCCGCACTCGGGGAACTGGGTGACGGAGAAACCTCCGCCTCCTACTGGTCATGATATGTACCCCGTCGACCGCTGGTGCGAAAGAGCAGAAAAAAGGCCCGACCATCCGGTCGGACCTCCTCTCCCTATCGCTGACGGGCCTTCGCCTGGCTCACGGTGATGGTTCGTCCCCCGAAGACTGTGCCATTCAGCGTCTCAATCACCCGACCGGCATCTCCCTCCGCAATCTCGACAAAACCATAGCCCCTGGACCTGCCGGTCTCCCGGTCAAGTATGATCCGGGCCGCCTTTACCGGGGCCGTCTCGGATACCCAGGCAATCAACTCATCCTCCCTGGTTGACCAGGGGAGATTTCCAATGTATAGCGCTACGCTCATGATGGTCGCCTCCTGTCCGCTCCGGCGAGCTCGCAAGAACTATAACAATAGTATAAATTGGGTATAAATCTCCGGCAAGGGCGTGTTCCCGATTTGTGTCGATTCGAAACGAGTAAATGTGCGACAGTAATGGCGCCTCCAGTCAAGCAAAGGGCCGGCGCTATGGTGAAAGCGCCGGCTCTCCGTTCACTTGGCAATGAACTGCTGAGTCATGTACATGCCGTATGGCCCGCCCCGAGCCACCCCGATGCCCACATGGGTAAAGGAAGGGCTTAGAATGTTGGCCCGGTGGCCAGGGCTCTCCATGAGGATCTGCATACCCTTCTGCACGGTCGAGGCCGCCGCCAGGTTCTCAGCCGCCGCCTTGTAGACGATCCCGGCGGTCGTCATCTGGTCGTAGGGGCTTCCCAACCGGGGCGAGACGTGGTCGAAGTAGTCGTAATCGAGAAGATCCTGCGCCTTTGCCCGAGCGGTCTCCATGACCTGCGCATGCGGCTTCAGGGGAGCGAGACCAGCCTGCGCCCGCGCTTCGTTCAGGAGTGCGAGGACCTGCTCTTCGTCGGCGGACATGGCGACTGACTCGGAGGGATCCGGCTCCTGCGGCTCCTCAGGGGCCCCGGCGTTGTCGGGCGGAACCGGCCCCGCGGGCACCTCTCCAGGACTTGCGGGACCGGCGGCTTGCCCAGTCAGCCCGGTCACCATGGCGCCTGTAGGAAGCAGTGCTGCTGCCCCTGGAGAAGCCTGGCCCGCCCCCAGCCAAAGTAGGTTGGTCTCCCAAGCCAGCCTGGCTGCCGCCTCACTGGTACCGCTGCCACTGCCCGCGGCGGTTGACCCGCCTGCCAGCAAGGCCACAGCGATCAGCAGTATCGTAACCCTTGATACTTTTCGTGTTCGCAGAGACACCCGAGTCACCCCATTCTTCTACGACATTATTTAGTTTACGTCATATTTCGTCCTTCGCACAACCGATTTCCACGTGCCTGTCGCATGAGAGTCTGGTGGAGGGTAGAGACTGATTACAAGGGAGTCTCTCCAGCATACGACCCTAGTCCAACGGCGCCATACGCGCACTATTTCCGTACCGAAGCCTAGGAAACCTAGCCGTTTCCAGGTATCATGGGGAACGGACAACCAGCCCGCCAAATGTTAGGAGTGTGGAAATGTCGGTTCATACCTGGGGTATCGTGGGTACGGGCGCCATGGGGCGCGGGATCGCCGAGTTGGCTGCGACCAAGGGATTCGAGGCAGTCATGGTGGGCCGCACTCCGTCGGAGTTGGAACACGCCCGGCAGTGCCTGGACGTCGCTCTTCAGCGCGAGATCGATCGGTGGGCCATCACCGAAGCGGAGAAGCGGGTCATCCTGTCGCGGATTCGGTTTACGACTGACATCACGGAGTTGGCAAAGGCCGACTTCGTCATCGTAGCCATGGTCGCCGAGATCGAGGAGGACAAGCAGGTCTTCCGGACGCTCGACCAGATCTGTCGCAAGGAGGTCATTCTGGCCTCCAACACCTCCACCCTGTCGATCACGGAGATGGCAGCAGCCACCTACCGGCCGGCACGGGTGATTGGCTGTCACTTCCTCTCCCCGATGACCAAGACCCGGGTCGTGGAGATTGTTCGCGGCCTGAAGACCACGAACGAGACGGTCGCTGAGGTCATGAACCTCATGGAGCATCTGGATCGCACGGGCGTCGAGGTATTTGAGTCCACCGGTTATGTCACCACCCGCCTAATCGTTCCCCTGATCAACGAGGCCTGTACCGCTCTCATGGAAGGCGTCGCAACGGCTGAGGATATCGACACCGCCATGCGGCTCGGCTTCGAGATGGCCCGGGGTCCCCTTGAGATCGCCGACCGAATCGGCCTGGATACCATCCTCGTCATGGCGGAGCGCCTCTGGCGTGAGTATGGCGACCTGAAGTACCGGCCCGCCCCCATTCTGCGGAAGCTGGTCCGCGCCGGTAACCTGGGCGTTGAGACCGGGGAGGGCTTCTTCCGGTACGATGTCGACGGCGACCGGATCAAGAACGGGAGGGCTGGACGATGAAGACCCTGGTGCTCAACTGCGGCTCTTCGTCGATCAAGTACCAGCTGCTGGACATGACGACCGAGCAGGTGCTGGCGATCGGCAAGGTAGAGCGTATTGGTATGGATGATGCAATCTTCGAGTATGTCGGAAGCGGCAAGTCGGAGATCAAGGAGATTGTGACGATCCTCGATCACACCACGGGCATTCGGAAGGTGCTTGGAGCCCTGACCAGCGCCGAGCATGGGGTGATCCAGCGGCCGGAGGAGATCACAGCGGTTGGACACCGGGTGGTCCACGGCGGTGAGTCCTTCTCCCGCTCAGTCATCATTGATGATGAGGTGAAGCGGACCCTTCGCTCCCTCTTCGACATTGCTCCGCTGCACAATCCGCCCAACCTGGTCGGCATCCTGGCTGCCGAGTCCTTGCTGCCCAAGGTACCCCAGGTCGCTGTCTTCGACACGGCCTTCCATGCGACCATGCCGCGGACCTCGTTCCTCTACGGTCTGCCCTACGCCATGTACAAGCGACACAAGATCCGTCGCTACGGCTTCCATGGCACCTCCCACAAATATGTTTCGCAGCGGGCCGCCGCTTTCCTGGGGAAGGCCCCGGAGGAGCTGAAGATCGTCACCTGCCACCTCGGCAATGGCTCCTCGGTCTGTGCCGTCATGAACGGCAAGTCGATCGACACCTCCATGGGCTTCACACCTCTCGAAGGCCTGCTCATGGGTACCCGCGCCGGTGACCTGGACCCGGGTGTGATCTCCTTCATTATGAGCCGCGAGGAGATCACGATCCAGGAGGTCAACTCCATGCTGAACAAGCACAGCGGTATGCGCGGTGTCTCCGGTATCTCCGGCGACATGCGGCAGATCGAAGAGGAGATGATGCGCGGCGACGACCGGGCGGCGGAGACCTTCGCCATGTTCGAGTACCGACTGCGCAAGTACGTCGGTGCCTACGTGGCCGCAATGGATGGCGTCGACGCGATCGTCTTCACCGGTGGCATTGGCGAGAACTCCCGGTTGCTGCGGGAGAGACTCTGCCATAACCTGAACTACCTGGGCATCACCTTCGACGCCGACGCCAACAAGGCGAAGGGTGAGCGCCGCATTTCGGGTGCTGACTCGAAGGTTGAGGTTCTGGTGATCCCCACTAACGAAGAGTTGATGATCGCCCGGGAGACCCGGGAGTTGGTCGGACTCTAGGTTCTTTGTCGTGCAACGGGGCCGGTTCCCTTCGGGGGCCGGCCCTTGGCGTGCGTTCGGCCCTAGCCCCGGGGTCGGAAACAGATGCGGCCAGCCCCTGCAGGAGGGCTGACCGCGTTGCCTGTCAAGTCTACTTCTTCAGCCAGCCGGCCACCAGAAGCCGGAGCGCATCCCAAAGCCGCTTGAAGAACCCGCCCTGGGCGACTTCATCCTTAGCGACGAGAGGGAAGCGGGCAATCTCGTTGCCATCGGCCGCGAAGATCAACTCACCCAGCTTCTGCCCCTTGGCGACCGGGGCAACGACTGACTCTTCCTGATGGACGGTGGCGGTCAGGCTCTTCTGGGCCCCCTTCTCCAGGGTGAGCAGGATCTCCTGACCAGGCTGGATGGCCACCTCGTTGGCGGCGCCCTTCCAAACCCGGACCGGCTTCAGTTCAGGCAGAGCCGGCTTCTCGGTGATGAAGTTGTTGAAGCCCCAACTGAGCAGAGCAGCGCCGTCGGCTTCACGTAGGGCAGTTCCCTCGCCGATCGAGATTGGCTTGCCCCGGCCAGCGCCCAGGATCACCGCCACCAACCGCATGTCGCCTCGCTTGGCGGCCAGGGCGATATTGAAGCCGGCCTCATCAACAAAGCCGGTCTTCAGGCCATCGACGCCATCGAAGGTCCAGAGCAAGCCGTTCCGGTTTGGCTGGGAGATCGGCTGGTGCTCTTCCTTCTTGGTCACCCGCTTCCGGTCTTCCGGCAAGTTGTCCCACTGGGGATAGGCAAACTCCTTCTGATTGTGCAGTTCCTCTACCGCTTCCGGATGGAGTTGGATATACCGGCGTGCAAAGTCGGCGAACTCTCCGGCGGTCACCTGGTTCTGGGGACTCAGGCCGTGGGGATCGACGAACTGCATGTGGGTGTAGCCCATCGACCGGGCCTCGTCGTTCATCATTTTGACGAAGGCGTCCACCGAACCGGCCATGTGCTCTGCCAGAGCCACCGAAGCATCATTGCCGGATGGGATGGCGATTCCCTTCATGATCTCGCCTACGGTCACCTTCTGGCCTGGCTCCAGGAACATGAGCGAGGAGTCGATAAAGTTGGCGGACCAGGCGTTCTTGGAGACCTGAACCAGGTCCTCCCGCTTCATGCTCCCGTCTTCCAACTTCTTGTAGGCCAGGTGGAGAGTCATCAACTTGGTCAGGGAGGCGGGCGGAATCACCTTGTCCGGATCCTTCTCAAAGAGGACCTGGCCGGTGGCAAAGTCCAGCAACATGGCCGATTCCGCCTCCAACTCCAGCGGAGGCGCGGCGAAAGCGGGGGATGCTGCCATGCCCGCGAAGAGGGTCAGAATCAGCGCACCGAGCGTCACGACCCCAAACCGGCGAAGCGCGCGACGGTCAAACAACAGGGTACCCTCCTAAGTAGAGACTCGCGAAGCGGCGGTCTCCTCGGTTCCCATCTTGCGTACGACCTCCTGGGCAAAGGCGCCCAACTCTCCACGGGCCACCGCCCGCAGCACGCCGGGAGCGGCAGCGCTGACGGCGACCGGCAGGAGTTCCCGGTCGAGCCCGATCTCCTGCAGCCGGTGCCGCAGGCCGGCCTCGGCCCGCACCATCTCCTCGACGATGGCGGTGTTGGCGAGCATCACCTTTCGCTCATCGCCCCGGATGACTGGCCCGATACCCTCCAGCAACGACCCCAGGAGCTCCGCCTCCGCTGGCTCTACCTTATCTACAATGACCACGCCCGGGCTACCCGACTCGACCTCCCGAGCATGTCCGATCATCTTTGCAGAGCCCAGCGAGAGATTGGGAAACTCCGCTGCCAGGTCGGCTGTCACCACGTCGGTGGCCATGTTGACCACCAGGACCTTCTCGGTGAGATGAGGCTGGATCTCCTGCAGAATCGATGGGATCACGCTGCCGGGAACGGCCAGAAAGACGATGCGGCACCCACGCACCGCGCTCATCTGATCGGAGGCAACCCCACCGACCTCATCGGCCAGGGCAGTCGCTTCGGCCCGCCGCCGGGCGATGATCACCTTCCGCACGCTTCCCGGGATGCGATGCGCCAGAATCGACGCCAGTTGACCAGCGCCGATGATCGCCACCTTGTAGTTCAACGCGATGCCTCCCCACGAATGGTTCCATCCGTGATAAGTCTGCCCCATTACGCAGGCTGGCAATCGCTTTGCATGTGGCTGCAGGAGATGCTCCCATTTTGCACCAAAAAAGCCAGTTCCGCAAGAGGAATCTGAGGAAACCAGGCACCTCAAACGTGTTCATTATACATGAGTAAGACGACCCGTGGGGGCGCACGGTCGCGAAAAATCAGCGGAGAGTACAGGAAGGCCGGGGGAACGATCCCCCGGCCCGCAAAATTCCAGCTATTCGCCTAGGTAGATCGCCCGGTGTGACCACTTCTCCTCCAACGGGACCTCCGCTACCAGCCGGCTGACGAGGTCAGGACCGAACTTGAAGAGGTAGGGTAGAATGGAGACCGACCGCTCCTGCAGACCGTGCGGGGTCAGGTGGGCCCTTAGCCGTTCAAACTGGCGTACGGAGACCTCACAGTTCTTCCGGTGCTGGTGCTTCGCCTTCTCCTCCAGCCTGTGGATCTGGTGCTCGATCTGCTTCCGGTTCTCCTCGATCACCTGGTTCAGATGCTGATCCAACTGGAGAATGACACCCGTCAGTTGGCTGTACCGGCTGCCAAAGTCCTGCCGGAACTCCTCGAAGAGCCGGGTAATGCCGAGCCGGTCCTCACGCTCCAGGAGCTCCTGCTTCCGCTCCTCCAAATGATGAAAGACATCATCGAACGAGAGGTTCTGCTTCTCCATAATGCGAGCAAGCGCCGGCTCCACCAGGGTGAAGCCCTCGCGCGGGTAGAAGATGGGCATCTGCTGCCCCATGACCTGATAGACGTCCTTGTAGAGCCCAAGGTAGTTGATCTCACCCGGACCGCCTACATAGACCAGGTCAGGGAGGATGAAGCCTTGGACCACCGGTCGGAGTACCACGTTGGTGGAGAAACGCTCCGGATGGGTCTGCGCCATGTCCAGAATCTCACGGGTTGACCACGTGATCTCTTCGTGTCCCCGGACCCAGACCCGATCCCCCTCGCCCATGAGCGGCAACCTCTCCCCGTTCACATAGGTGAAGAGGTTGAGACTGCTGGGGTGCCGCTCGACGGTGGTCTGGTACCCCAGGCGTTCCCACCGCTCAATCCCCTGCACAAAGGCAGCGTCCACCTGCTCGGCGGCGTTGATCGCCCGGGTCAGGAAAGGGGCCTCAATCTGGCGGAGAGCCGGGTCGGCCGAGTCCAGGAAGATCAGGCCGGTCCCCTGGAAGAGCCATGCCATGAGCCGGCCGAACCAGTCGGAGAGCGAGGGCGTACCGCCGGAGGCATCGGGTCCGAGCGCCGGGGCACCAGTCGCCGCCTGGCGGATGCGGCCCATAAGCTCTGCCTTGAACTCCGTCTCGGGCATAAGTTGCTCGAACTCGCCGATGAGATCGGGCAGGCTGGCCGGGGCGGGCGCCAGTGCAACGGACCGCTTCTCCTGCTCGAAGTGCTCCTTGAGGGCCAAGCGATACGTCGTATCGCCCGAGGGGACGTTCACCCAGGAGACCTCATGCCAGTCGTGGTCCTCGCCGGCGATCCAGAAGACGGGAACGACCGGTACGCCAAGCCGCTCGCTCTGCTGCCGAGCCAGCCGGATCGTGGTCATCGCCTTGTAGATCGAATAGGCGGGACCGGTGAAGATGCCAGCCTGCTGGCCGGTGATCGCAACCAGGGTCGTCGGCTGGGCCAGCAGGCGCACGTTCTGCATGGCCGCCTCGTCAGCACCCAGTGCCTGATTGTACCGCTCCAGCGCCGCCGCCAGTGCGGCCCGGTCCCCGGTAAAGCCCCCGTCATTCAGGAAGGCTGCCCGACGGGCAAAGGACTCCTGCTGTGACCAATCATACTCATAGGCCAACGCCACCTTGGCGAAGTCATTCAGGTAGGCGCGGGCAGAGGGGCTGGGGCTCAGGTTCACCCCAGGGACCTTCTCAATCTGCATTAAGGCATCACCATTATCTTTCCGGGATGATCGACCACCGCTTCGCCAATCACGGCGGCGGCGAGCGTCCCTTTGGCTTGGAGGGCAGCCACCAGAGCCTCGGTCCGCTCCTCGGCCACGGCGATCAGGAGCCCGCCGGAGGTCACCGCATCGCAGAGGATAAACTGCTGCAGTTCCGGGATCACCGGGTCAAACTGGGCGTGGCCCTGGCTGGTCAGGAAGCGGAAATTCGACTTGGAGCCGCCCGGGAAGGCGCCCTGCTCGGCATAGCCATAGGTAGAGGCCAGCACCGGCACCTTGCCGGAGTAAATCCGGAGCCCCACGTTCGATGTCCGGGCCATCTCCGAGGCGTGGCCGATCAGGCCGAAGCCGGTAACATCGGTCAGGCCACGGATCTCGAAGGGATCGAGCACATCGACCACGTTGTTCAGGGTGGCCATCACCTTGATCGCCTCTTCGGCATGCTCGGAACTGCAGATCCCGCGCTTGATCGCGGTGGTGATCACACCGATACCGATCGGCTTGGTCAGGATCAGCCGGTCTCCCGGCTTGACGCCTGCCTTTGCCCCGATCTTGCTGGGGTGCACCACACCGGTGACGGAGAGGCCGAACTTCGGCTCGGGGTCATCGATCGAGTGACCCCCGAGAAGAACAGCGCCCGCCTCGCTGACCTTTTCAGCGCCACCCCGCAGGATCTCCGCCAGCACCCGCTTATCCAGCTTGGCGATCGGGAAGCCGACGAGGTTGAGGGCGGTGATCGGCCTGCCACCCATGGCGTACACGTCGGAAAGCGAGTTAGCGGCAGCGATCGCACCAAACCAGTAGGGGTCATCGACAATGGGTGTGAAGAAGTCGACCGTCTGCACGATGGCGACATCCTCCGACACCTTGTAGACGCCGGCGTCGTCGGGCGAGTCGAGGCCCACGATCACGTTGGCGTTGGGGAGCGACTTGGGCAGGAACTTCAACACTTCGGTTAGGTCCCCCGGACCTATCTTGCAGCCTCAGCCAGCCTTGGACGAGTACTGTGTCAGGCGGACGGGCGTGTTGTCCTGTAAGAGATTGCTCAACCGACTCACCTCCTCTGCAATGAAAAAGGGGCTGAGGTCGTTGCCCACGACCACGGTTTAGACGACAGCGCCCCGCAAGGAAGATACGACCAGTGATATCTCCTCTTGCCAAAGGGTGCGGGGATCGAGCAGAATCTGACCGGCCTGAATCCGGACCATGATCGGGGGGTCGGCCTCGCGCAGCCGGCGCTCCACGGCGTGGGGCGTCTCGTGGGCGATGGCCACCAGGCGAGTCGGCAGATCGACGCCGGGCAAGGAGCCGCCCCCGGCTTGGGAAAGACCGTCCGTTACCTGTGCGGCGATGCCGGCCGCCCGGAGCCGTTGGGCCAACTCCTCCGCCATGGGAGCGATCTGCTCTCGGGTCAGCGAGAGCATCCGCAGCGTCGGGATCCGCTCCACCGCCTTGCCGGGCTCCAGGTAGAGCTTGAGCGTCGCCTCGATCCCGGCCAGGGTCAGCTTGTCCACCCGGAGTGCGCGTGTCAGCGGGTGCTTCTTGCAGCGGGCGATCAGGTCCTTCCGTCCCACAATGAAGCCGCCTTGTGGTGCGCCGAGCAGCTTGTCACCCGAGAACGTGACAAGATCTGCACCCATCTTGATCAGTTCATCCATGGTCGACTCATGCTTCATCCCAAACCGCTCGAGGTCGACCATGACACCGGAGCCCCAGTCGACGAGGCAGGGCAGGTCATGCTTGTGGGCAATGGCGGCCAACTCGCCCGTCTCCACCTCCTGGGTGAAGCCGATGATCTTGAAGTTGGAGGTGTGTACCTTCAGAAGCGCTCCGGTCTCCGGTCCAATCGCCTGCTCATAGTCGCGCGGATGCGTCTTGTTCGTCGTGCCGACTTCAACCAACCGGGCTCCACCCTGCTCCATGACATCGGGCACCCGGAAGGCGCCGCCGATCTCCACCAACTCCCCGCGGGAGACGACGACCTCCTTCCCCCCGCAGAGGGCAGAGAGCATGAGGAGGACCGCACCGGCGTTGTTGTTGACGACCAGTGCGGCCTCGGCCCCGGTCAGCCGGCAGAGCAGTTCCTCAACATGGGCGTAACGGGACCCACGCTCGCCGGTAGCCAGGTCCAACTCTAGGTTGTTGTAGCGGCTGGCAATCGCGGTGATCGCCTCCACTGCCTCCTCCGCCAGGGGTGAGCGCCCCATGTTCGTATGGAGCACGACCCCGGTGGCGTTGATCACCCGCCGCAGACGGGGCTTCAGGCTCTGGTCCAGGCGACGCCCGACCCGCTCCGCCACTCCCGCAGCGGTCAGGGTAAGCCCCTTCAGCGACTCCTCCGTCTGGGACGCCAGGATCTCCTGGCGAAGGTCGTCCAGCGCCTCGCCAACCGCCTCTACCACCAACGCACGCTCGTGTCGCACCATGAGCATCTGGGTCAGGGGCTCGCCCAGAATCGTATTCACAGGGGGTATCTCACGGAGCACTTTCTGCTGCCATTCCTTCACGGCTATTGCCTCCGCTTGCAGTAGGAATCTCTTCCCATTATACTCATCAGATTCTGTCGCGGCAAACCGGACAGCAAACGCGCACGATTTATAGATGTACGCAGCCGGGAAGGAACTTGTAGGGGTCGTCAAGAACGAAAAGAGAGATCCACCCGCCACGATCGCAACACCAGCCCCCGACCGGGGCGAGGAGGTTCACCCGATGTCCCTCACCCGCCCTCCCGTACCACCGGCGAGCACCCTCTGGGGCAGCCTCGTACAGTACTATCGCTCCTGTCTGGAGCGAGAACAGAGCTTTGCCATCCGGGTTCCTCAGGACCCGGCCAGCTTCGTATTGCTGCGTGACATTGACGAGCATCTGATCACGCGCAAGGCGATCACCACCATCCTCTCGGAGCCCGTCCACACGCAACCGGTCCTGGGCTACCTGAACCGGCGAGGCAAGGGCATCGGGGGGACGTTTGTTTACGGCTACCCGCTGGTCCGACAGGAGGGCAGCCTCGTTCCGCTCTGCTACACGGAGGTGCGGCTGGAGCCCGGCTCCGCCCCCAACACGGTGATGTTGCACCGCGGCAACGCCGAACTCCTGGTCAATCGGCAGTTCCTCCGGGGCGAGGCCGGCCTCTCCGACCCCGAGGTCGACGATCTCCTGCGGTCGCTGCGAAGCCCCAAGTCGAAGGGGCCAGTCGCCGTCCTGGACCAGTTCCTCCTGGAGGTCGATCTGGTCTACGACGCCGTCCTCTTCGGCTCAGAGGCCAGCCAGAGCGCCCGCGGCCCTATGCGGGAACTGCAGCTCATGGAGCAGCTCCGAAAGGACCGGCTGCCCGATTCGATCCGCATCTTCGTCGGGGAGCAGGGCATTGGCTCTGCCCAGCCCGACCCCGGCCTGACGATCGTCCAGAGCGATCCCTCCCAGGATGAGGTTCTGCTCCGGCGGCGGGCACCCTTCCTGGTGGCGACGGGTCCCGCCGGGGCAGGGAAGACCCAGGCCGCCATCAACCTGATCGCCAGCGCCATGGCCGACGGTCAGCGGGTCCTTTACGTCAACCCCAACCCTGCGGCGGTTGACCGCGCCTTCGGAGCGTTGACCGCCGGCGGGCTCTTTCCTGGCGTCTGGCGGGCCGGCGGCCGTGAGGCCAGGCTCAGGTCCCTGGCCCATGCGCGGGGTGTAATCGCCTCCATTCGTGAGTTCCAGTACCAGACCGAAGACCCGGCAGTCCTGGCCCGCGAGAGCCAGCGACTAGGGCAGGAAGCTGCTCAGCTCGACGCCGAGATGCAGGAGGTCCGCCGGCTGGACGAACTCATCGCTGAGCTGACGATACTTACCAGCCAGGTGGAGGAGTCGCTGCGACACCATTCACTCTTTCCAGCCATGCAGGGGCTGGCGGATCGCATCACCCCGGAGAATGCGTCCCTCTTCTCCCCCTCACAGCTCACGGGAATCCGGCAGTTGGTCTGCCGGCTGACCGGATGGGCAGGCGAGGGGAGTGGATCCCTGAGTGGCAGATTGAGGGATATGATGCGGATCGGTCAGATTCGTTCCGCACTGAAGCAACTGGGGCTCCCGGAATTCTGCACGCCAGATGGCGACCTGGACGCCCTGACCGATGGCCTCTCCCGCCTGGAGCAGGCCTTCCCGCTGTTGCTTTCCCGGGCCCGGCTCCTGTACGCACGGCACCAGCGGGCACGGTTCCGGAGCCTGGCATCGATCGAGACGGCCCTCCACGATACGCAACAGGCTAAGATCAGCGTGGACCGAAAGCGCTTGCACGGCGCCTGGCTCCAGGTAGCTGATAAGGTGCGGCCGAGTTGCGACGAGTATGAGGCGATCGTGGGGCAGGAGGAACAGGCGCTGACCGCCACCACCAAGGCTCGGATTCAGGGGCGTGGCCAGCTCGCAGAGTTGCTCAAGGCCTTTCCCGTCACCCTGAGCCACACCCTGTTGGTGGCCGGCTCGATTCCCAACGAACCCGAGCTTTTTGACCTGCTGATCATCGATGATGCCTCAACCGTCGACATTCCCTCCGCCCTGCCGGTGCTCTACCGGGCCAAACGGGTCTGTGTTCTGGGCGATGACCACGGCCTGAAGCACACGACCCACCTCGGCGATGAGGAGGACTCCCGGCTGTTGGGTCTTGTCAACGGCCGCAACCTGGCCCCCTTCGCCTATGTGGAGGTCTCGGTTCTGGATCGGGCCAGGGCCGTGGTGGGCCAGGACCAGGTGTTGAAGCTTGCGCGCGAGTACCGGTCGGCTCCGCCGTTGCTCCAGTTCGCCGCCGAGCAGTTCTACGGCCCGCTCCAACCGGTGCGGCAGGATCAGCCGGACCCGGGCGACCGCGACCTGCCAGCCACCGGCTTCTGCTTCGACAACGTCCCCGATGGGCAGACGATCATCCCTGCGCCGGAGGCGATCAGCCAGGCGCAGAACCCCTTGGAGGCGAAGCGGGTGGCCCGGCTGGTCACCCAGGCGATCGCCCAGGGCATGACCGACCTGGCCGTCGTGACACCGTTCCGGGGGCAGGCGCTGCTGATCGCCAAGCTCCTCTCCCGCCTGAGCGAAGTCGAGAGCGACCCGGCCCGGGCACAACTCCTGCGGGAGGTGGACGTCGCCACCTGTCAGGCCATCCCTGCCCAGCCGCACAGGGCGGTCCTGCTCTCCATGGTCGCCGCACAGGGAGCCCCCCCGGAGATGCTCTTCTGGCTGGAGAAGCACAGGACGATGCTCAACCGAGCGGTTCAGCATGCGACCGACCTGCTGATCGTCATCGGACACCGGAGCACGCTGGATGCGGGCGAGACCACCCTTGCGGCCATGGTCGCCCACGCCGACCGGCTGGCATCCCAGAGTGCTCCTTCCCTGCCGAGCCTGCCCGGCCTGCAGCCCGAGCGCTTCGGCCTGCTCCACGCCGAACGGCACCTGGTGCCGGAGATCCTCACCCTGCCCGATACCCTGGCCGACAGCCCGGGCGAGGGTGAACGGGATCTGCACGACCGTCTGGCCGAGCAGCTCCGCGGACGCCCGGTGCTCCTGGCGCCAAGGCTCAGCCTCGCCCAATCGCTGGAGCCCCCTGTGCTCGCCGATCTGGCTGAGGAACTGAAGGCCGAGGCCCCCCGGATCCGGCCGTTGCTGACGATCATTCACGCCCGGACGCTGCGCCCCCTCGCAGTGGTAGAACTGGATCAGGGCCCGGAGAACGACCAGGCCATGGTAGATGCGATCTGCCGGCAGGGAAAGCTCCCCCTGGTCCGGATCCGCCCCGGCCAGTGGCAACTGCTCCGATCGGTCGTCTCACTGGTCCCTGCTCCGTAGGTGAAAGAGAAGCCCGTGGCCGTCGGCCACGGGTTTTGCTATTCGGGATGGCGCCGCAAGCCTCACGATCGCCTATCTACTCTCCTCCGGCGGCGCCAACTCCTCCCCCGCCTCCAACTGCGGGTCAGCCGCTGCCTCGTGCATGGGATGCATGAAGAGACCACCCAACTGCCGGTGAAGCTGAAGGGCGTTATGCGGCTCCTGCACCGGCCCCTCATCGCTCACCCGGTCATCGGTCGCGCCGTCGCCCGAGAGATTGGTCACGCGCTGTCCCCTGGCTCCTTCACGCAACTGCTTCTGATTCATGTACGCGCGGCGCTCCGGTCGCCGTCCATCTGCCATGGAAACACCTCCTCCTGCCAATAGTCTGCACCTCCACCGCGCAGAGAAATCGGTTTACGGAACGGTGAGGTGTGGAAGCCTAGCAACAGATGGCGACGTTCCAAACGAATCAACTCTGGAGCACGAGGTGAGCCCATGGAAGATTTGACCTGGAAGGTGGGCGGCGCTCAGGGTGAGGGTATCGACTCCACCGGTGAGGTCCTGGCCAGCACGCTCAACCGGCTCGGTCACTACCTCTTCGCGTACCGATCGTTCATGTCACTGATCAAGGGTGGCCACACCAGCTACAAGATCCGGGTGGCCGACCAGCCCGTCCGGTACCAGGGCGACTCGCTGGATGTGCTGATCGCCTTCGATCAACTCTCCATTCAGGAGAACGAGCACGAGTTGGCCGATGGCGCCATCGTCATCCATGATGCGAAGTTCGACCCAACCTTCACCGTTACCACCCGCGTGCAGCTGGTTAAGGTGCCCATGAGCGACACCGCCAAGCGGTTGGGCAACGTGATCATGAAGAACATGGTGGCCCTCGGGGTCAGTGCGGCGGTGCTCGGACTGGAGCCCAGGCCGTTCTTTGACTACATTGAGGGCCGCTTTGGCAAGAAGGGTAGCGAGATCGCCGAGAGAAACAAGGAGGCGATCCGTGAGGGCTACGAGTTCTGCCGGCAGCGGTATGCGGGGATCACCAAGCGACTGCCTGCCCCGGCCCCGCGACCGCACTACCTCATGTCCGGGAACGAGGCGGCCTCATTCGGTGCCCTCATGGGCGGATGCCGCTTCGAGGTCGCCTACCCGATCACCCCTGCCACCGAGATCCTCTACTGGGCAGCCGCCCACTGGCCCCGCTACGGCGCCAAGGTCATGCAGGCGGAAGATGAGATCGCTGCCTGTATTGCGGCCATAGCCGCCAACTACGCCGGGGTGCGGGCCATGACCTCCACATCCGGTCCCGGCCTTTCATTGATGATGGAGGCACTCGGCCTGGCTGGCATCTCCGAGACCCCACTGGTGATCATCGATGTCCAGCGGGGCGGTCCATCCACCGGGCTGCCGACCAAGCCGGAGCAGCCGGACCTGAACACCGCCATCTATGGCAGCCACGGCGAGATCCCCCGCATCGTGCTGGCACCATCCACCGTGGAGGAGTGCATCTACTATGGGGCCGAGGCCTTCAACCTGGCGGAGCGATTCCAGTGTCCCGTCCTCGTGCTGAGCGACCTCTTCCTGGGCATGTCCAAAATGGCGATTCCCGACCATCACCTCGAGTTCGTCGGGCGGTGGCAGATCGACCGGGGCCGGCTCGTCGACCAGGCCTATCTGGACAGCCTGGGGGAGCGTCCCTACCTGCGCCACGAGGTGACCGCCGACGGCATCTCACCCCGCTCGATTCCCGGGCTCCGGGGCGGCTCCTATACGCTCCTTTCCAACGAATCCAGCGAGGAGTCGCGCGAAGAGGTGGAAGACCCGCACAACCGGCAGCAGCAGATGGACAAGCGAAACCGGAAGATGAGCCTCCTTCCGGTCGATGCGATCGGCCTCGAGTACCATCCCGCAATGGATGATGCAGATCCGGATCTGCTCCTCGTCGGATGGGGCTCTACCCGAGCCCAGTTGGAGGAGGCGCACTACCGGCTCCTGGAGGAGGGGCACCGTGTGGGCCATCTCCACCTGAAGATCCTGGAGCCCTTCCCGAAGCAGGCGGTCACGCACGCGGTGGCGCGGGCCAGGCAGGTGCTGGTAGTGGAGCAGAACAGCCATGGGCAGCTCACCGAGCTGCTGAAGCGGCATCTCCCCTACCATGATCGAATCCAGGTCCACCTGCGGTACGATGGCGTCCTCCTGTCGGTCGGCGAGGTCTACGAGCGATCCCGGCAGATCCTGACGACGGTGGAAGGGGGCGTGACTGTATGAGCACGGCACAGGAGTTCCGCGGAGCGAAGCCGACCTGGTGTCCGGGCTGCGGCGACTTCGCCGTGTTGCAGGCGATCCAGACCGCCCTGGCCGCCACCGGGAACCAGCCGCATGAGACGGTGGTCACCTCCGGCATCGGCTGTTCCGGCAAGACGAGCCAGTACCTGAGGTCCTACGGCTTCCACGGGCTGCACGGGCGTTCCATTCCGGCGGCAACGGCGATCAAACTCGTCAACCACTCTCTGACGGTGATCGCCACCGGTGGCGATGGTGACGGTTACGGGATCGGCCTCTCCCACTCGCTCCACGCCATGCGCCGGAACATCGACATCACGTACATTGTCATGGACAACAACATCTACGGACTGACCACGGGCCAGATGTCGCCCACCTCCCGGAAGGGATTCAAGTCGAAGACCTCGCCGAGCGGTTCGGCCGAAGATCCGGTTCGCCCGCTGGAGATGGCGCTGGCCGCCGGCGCCTCCTTTGTGGCCCAGGGCTTCTCCGGGGATCCGAAAGGGCTGGCCCGCCTCTTCGAGGAGGGCATCCGGCACCGGGGTTTCTCCCTGATCAACGTCTTCAGCCCCTGTGTCACCTTCAATAAGGTGAACACGTACGAGTGGTTCAAGGAACACCTGGTCAGCCTGGACGAGGTCGAAGGGTACGACCCCACCGACAAGTACGCGGCGGCCCGGGTGGTCGGCGAGCACGACGGCCTGGTGCTCGGGGTCGTCTACCAGGAGGAGCGGCCTGTCTACCACGAGGCGCTGCCGGCTGTCTCGGAGACGCCGATCGCCCACATGGATATCGACATGGCTGTGGCCGAGCGCTACCAGCTTCTCGAATCGTTCCGATAAGGGAGGTACACCATGGCAGAGAAGGATCGGAGACTTGAGGGACCCGACTTTGCCCGACGCCTCTTTGAGACGACCCAGTTCGCCTGGCTCTGGGCGATCCTGCGCATTTACCTGGGGTACCAGTGGCTCACGTCCGGCTGGGGCAAGGTGAACAACCCCGCCTGGGTGCAGGGCGGAGCGGCGCTGAAGGGATACTGGACCAACGCCGTGCGCATTCCGGAGACCGGGAAGCCGCCGATCACCTACGACTGGTATCGGAACTTCCTGCAGTCCATGCTGAATGCCGAGGCGTACACCTGGTTCGGCCCCCTGATCGCCTACGCCGAGGTGCTGGTGGGCATTGCCCTGATCGTCGGGCTGTTGACCGGCTTCGCCGCCTTTGGCGGAGCGCTCATGAACTTCAACTTCATGCTGGCCGGCAGTGCCAGCACGAACCCGGTCCTCTTCCTGATCGCCGTCCTGCTGATCCTGGCCTGGAGGGTGGCCGGGTACTGGGGGCTTGATCGCTGGGTGCTCGCCCGGGTGGGGACGCCCTGGCGCCAGCCGCCGGCCGGGTGATGGTCTCCTATCGTGCAGAAAAGAAGGCCCGCAGCATCTTCAACGCTGCACAGCGCCGGATCACCGCAATCTCTCAGGCCCACCAGGTAGCAGGGTACGACTCCCCAACGAAGGCGGAAGCGGTCCGGATAGTCCTAAAGGGTATCCGCCGTGTCCACAGTACAGCGCAGGAGGCGAAGACTCCCGCCGTAACGACGGACATTCGGGCCATGGTCGGTACCCTCTCTGACAGCCTGCTCTGTGTGCGTGACAGGGCGCTTCTCCTCCTTGGTTTCGCTGGTGTGCCTTCCGACGCTCGGAGCTGGTGAACCTGGGTGTCACCGACGCTCACCTTACCCGTGATGGCATCGTGATCACGCTCAGGAAGTCGAAGACGGACCAGGACGGGCAAGCCTGAGACGTGCCCTGTCAGAGCGCTTCAGGTGTGGTTAGAGGCGTTGGGCATCACCGAAGGTGCGCTGTTTTGTTCCGTCAATCGCCGCGGGCAAATTCCGGAAGGCCGGCTCTCCGACAAGGCAGTAGTTCTCGTGGTCAAGCGATGCGCCGCAGCTGCCGGTCTTGATCCCACGAAGTATGCGGAGCATAGCCTCCGTGCCGGTCTCGCCACCTCTGCCGCTTCTGCAGGCGTGGGACCGTAAACTGAACGAGGCCGGGTAGGGGAGCACCCCTAGCCCGGTCTTTTCTTGGCCCTTTGGTAGTTAACAAGGGAACTGTCACTCACTCCTCAGGCTCTTGGTCGTCCTCACCAGGTTCCCCGAGAGCTTCACCAAGTTCCGGTAACTCCTGACTGGAAAACGGTTGGGCCACAATGCCCGATTCGCCTTCCAAACTGATAGGTTCCCACATGCTGATGTCGATTCCACCGCGCTGAAAGTCCAGCACCTCTGACTCACTTGCGAGCAGCATGTGCACAGAGAAATCCTCGACCCGAAAGAATACCTTGTCATTTTCTAGGAACTCATACTGCCATAGTGGCTTTCGGTCATCGTTAGGAACCAGCCACAACTTGACGAGTTCTCTTGACACGAAATCCAAAGGTGCTGAGACCATGAGGCAACTGGCCATGCCAGCCCACTCCGTCACTACTCCGAGCGAAAGGGTGCTGAACAGGTCCTTCCCACCCCCTAGATGCGGATCATCCGGGAAATAGGCCCGAAAGGATGTGGCCCTGTCCAGACAGGAATAGAGGAACCTCGCAGCATCTTCCTCATCTGCCATTGTCACCAGATACCACTGCTCCGCCAATTGCCACCCTCCTCTAGTGGAAGCGCCTTCGTGCTCAGAGGAGCAGAACAAGTGCCCTGCTCCTCTTCCGCACCAACCTAGTTCAATCCTCCTAGCCGAGGACCATCCTGATCCACAGGGCTGCTGATACGCTCAGGCTGGGATCAGGGAAGGTCGCAACAACCAGAATGAACACCGGCAGTGTGGCGATCAAGGCCATAAGAACAACGATGGCGACCAGCAAAATGGCGACTAGCGCCAAATACTGAGCCGAAGTGAGATTGACTTTGCCTGTGCTCTGGACGTAATTCGTCACCCGTTCCTGCACTTCGCTCTTCAGGGAGTTCCAGTCGTTCTTGCAGTCGTCATAAACAACCTTGCCAGGCTTTCCAGAAGGCTTGTCCCAGATGTACATACACTGTTGCCCGTTCACAGTGTACCTGGTGATGTGGAGATTGACGAGCTCGATCCATTTTGTACCGTTCTTGTAGTCCACATGGAAGTTTACATGTGGGGCGTATCCCACTTTTGGACCGGCATAGCCGGGGTGCTGGTTCGTCATGCGAACCTGGACTCCAGCCACCTCGATTGGTCCCCAGTACAGCCCTGCCCCGCCGCTGGCCAGTACCGTCTGAACACTGAACACCCCAAGAATCAGGATCGCCAGGAACAGAACCCTTACAGAACCATGGATCGTCCTTGTCACGTTGGTCTCTCCCTTCGCAGCGCACTTCTGCACAAGGGGGAATTTACCATTTTCGCAAGTTGCAATCCGTATTTTCAATTAGTATGATCTGGTGGAAATGAGCATCCAGGCTTCGCAGACATGCGAGAGACGCCCTGAGGCGGTTCTTAGATGTGGCAGTGGCCGTGTGGGCAAGCAAAAACCGCCCTCGGTCATTTGACCAAGAGCGGCTGTGCCCACAAGCGCTGTAACTCGCTTGGCAGTAGGCAAATCTGGCGGGAGTATGTGGGAATCGAACCCACCCGACTCAGGATCGCGAACCACCGACCGGCGAATGCTCGAATCTCAGATAGCGGACGGCCACGATACCCGCCAACTCTGGTCGTCAATCCATGGGTCGTCGCTGCGGAATGCTGTTCCCGTCACCGTCTCCACTGCTAGCCCGTCTACTTCCGGGCTCTGAGTCTCGATGCATACCAGCCGAGGAAAAGGGTGATGGAAAGGCCAGCAACCAAAACGGTAAGGGGTATCGGGCCAAGGGGCTTCCCCGCACCACCGCCAAACCCTCCCTGTTGCTCTCCGGCAGCTCCGAATGTGTTTCCTACTGAACGGAGAGCGGTTACCGCAGGGGAAAGCTGCCGGCGACTCATCTGCAGTTCCGTAACAAACGGATTATCATCAGGCAAGGTTGGGTACATCCATGCGTTTCCGTCCGTACGCAGGTACCAGAAGGTGACAGACTCCGTCACTTGGAAAAGAACTGGTTCTTGTGTCATTTCCAGGCCTTGCTCTCTGAGCAGCCTAAATGCATCTGCTAACGAAGACGCCATGACCGGGCTCAGTGTAGAGAAGGTAGTCGCTGTCCACCCGTCTTCGGGCATGTTATCGACATAGAACATAATTCTTGGGACGCCGCTCACACTCCCATAAAATGCCCACCTATCAATCTCAGTTGCACGAAGAACGGCATCCGGCTCGCTCTTCAGGCTTGCCAGCTTCGATATGTCGGCTGTCACTACACGATAGCCACCCTGTACCTCCAGAGCGGCTAACTCAGCAGGCGTGAGGCCCCAAGCAGCAGGATCTTCCTGCCTTCTTACCTGGAAGGCTGACAAACCGGTTTTTGCCGCAGCCAGGATCTCTGAAGGAACTGTACGTGATTCTAATGACCAGACAGGCTGTGCGGATATCATCAGCAGGAGTGCAACAAGCAAGCCCACATTTACTCGAATACACACGTTACGTTGCCCCTTTCAGACTCTTAGAACTCTGTCCTACCAATTCATGATCCGATCAAGCGTATGGGTCCAATCCCAGTCGCTTGTCTTCGTCGTAAAAGACGTCCAACTTTTTTCCTTCCGCTGGGCATCAGCCGAATCAATGTAAATAACCGTTTTTGCACCCGTAGCCATGTCCTCATTGTAACCGGTAAGCAGCATGATGTGGCCGCCAATGGGAAGTACCACTCGGAAACCAATCGGGCGGGCGTTGCTCATATCATCTACAACCGTGCTCCAACTGATCTGAGACTCCAAATAGTAGCCGGAAACGCGAATTAGATTGTAGAGGCCGTCGTTCAGGTAACCCAGAGTAGATTGCCAGTTCTGGGAGCAGGAGTTAAACGTAGTCGCATCCGCCACCTGGCATTGCGTTTTTTCCTGACTGTGCCACCAGGTAATCCGATTACCAACAGCGGCCCAGCACCAGTTGGTTTTTGCTTGTGCCACAGGGGGGATACTCAGTTCTACTCCGCCTGCATAAGATGTTGCGCCTGAAACGGTCACACCGATAAGCAAGAGAACCAGAAATAAGCCTATCTTGTACGTACGAGTCACAGTTCGCTCTCCTCTCGAAAATATGTAGGGCCATTTTTATTATACTCTGTCTAGTTCGATATTTCCTTCTGTATTCTTGCATGCACCTACTATTTTCCGCGATAATTATTTAGCGCGCTAGGACGTGGTGTTGTTCGAGCGGCCCCATCATCCTCCTGAGCGTTACACCGTGTGGACAAGCAAAAACCGCCCTCGGTCATTTAACCAAGAGCGGCATCGCCACAAGCGCTGTAACTCGCTTGTCAGTAGGCTTTCTGGCGGGAGTATGTGGGAATCGAACCCACCCGACGCAGGATCACTACGTCACATCGGTTTTGAAGACCGTGCCGGCCACCAGGACCGGATCTACCCCCATCTGCCCGTACTGGGCGCAGAGAAGACTATAACACACAGAGACGGTCACCGCAATGGCGATTCCATGTTAATCATCATCGCATGGGACGTGCCCGGCAGACATACTCCTCTCGTAGCATTTCTCCCGGAGGAGGGTCCGCATGTACGTAATCCGGATCAGCGACCGAACGCGCTGGACGGTGGTCTCGATCCTGGCGATCGCCCTGATCATGCTTGGCGCCCGGTGGCTCCGGCCAGGCGTGGTCGAGGCGAACGATTCGGCGCCGGTCAGCGCCTCGCTCCAGCCAAACCTGCGCCCGATCTACTCGGCCAAGGCGGAAGAGAAGGTGGTCGCCCTCACCTTCGACATCTCCTGGGGCCAGAAGATGGCGCCAAAAGTGCTCGATGTGCTCAAGCAGGAGAATATCAAGGCGACCTTCTTCCTCTCCGGCCCGTGGGCCAAGAACCACGTGGAACTGGTGAAGCGCATTCATGCCGATGGTCACCAGATCGAGTCGCACGGGCAGGCCCACGTCGATCTGAACACCCTTGGTCGGGAGGGCGCCGCCAAGAACATCGCCGCCGCCCATGCCATCCTGCAGGACCTGACCGGGCGCGCTCCTACCTATATTCGCCCACCCAACGGGGCCTTCAACAAGGAGTCCGTCCAGGCGGCCAAGGACCTGGGCTACGCGACGGTCATCTGGTCGGTCGACTCCCTCGACTGGAAAAACCCCGGCGTGAACGTGATCGTCAACCGCACGGTGCGCCTGGCACATCCGGGTGCGATCATCCTCATGCATGCCAGCGACTCGTGCAAACAGACCGACCAGGCGCTGCCCACCGCCCTGAAGACGCTCCAGGAGCAGGGCTACCGCTTCGTCCTCCTCGATGAGCTGGTCCGGACCCACGGGGTCGACATGAACGGGCATATCCGGGTGATCCGATAGCGTGCCGGTGGCGCCCGGGAAGAACGCCCGGGCGCCATTCCCCTACATCTACTGCCCAACCGGCAGATCCAGCACCCACGGGCCCTGCACCAGAGCCCAGGGGAGAATTCTCTCCATAACCCGAACCAAGGGGATGGATCGCGACGTCTATATCGTGGGTAGCATTTGACGAGTCGAGCGGGCGATGATAGCATAGAAGAGTCCAGCCATCACCTCGCCCAACAATCGCGGCGTCTCGCTCGGCTTGGAACGGCTACTTCCACGGGAGGGCAATTCCCTTGAACCTGTACGCTGCATTAAAGGTTCTGTCGATCTCAGCGATTCCGTTCTTGGAACTCCGTGTCGGCATTCCTCTCGGCATCATTGAGGGGCTGAAGCCCAGCGTTGCTGTGGCCCTTGGCATTGCGGGGAACCTGGTGCAGGTCCCCATGGTCCTGGGGATCATGTACGTCCTGCGCCGCATGGCCCTGCAGTCGCCGTGGGCTGCCCGCTGGCTGGATCGCTTCGACCATCGGGTGGAGAAGCATCAGTCCATGGTCCGGAAGTACGGTTGGGTCGGACTGGCCCTGCTCGTCGGAATCCCGATTCCCGGCACCGGCCTCTGGACAGGTGCCGCCATCGCTTCGCTCATGCGGGTTCCGCTCGGCTTCTCGGTCCTCGCCCTCGCCCTGGGGGTGGCGGTCTCCGGCCTCCTGATCGGCGCCGTCTCAACCGGTGCCATCCAAATGATCAAGCTGTTCTAGTGGTCGTACGTAAGAAGGCCCGTCCCTCCATCGAGGGGCGGGCCTTTTCGTCCGCGTAGGTCAGTAGAGGTCCGGTCGCCGGTCCCTCAGCGACGGAATCCGCCGGCGCACATCGGCCACCTGGGCCAGGTCGATTTCGGCAAAGAGGATCTCCTCCCCCTCGCCCCCCTCTGCCAGCACCTCACCGAACGGCCCGACGACCATCGAGTGGCCGGGGAAGCCGTTCTTCCCATCATGACCGACGCGGTTGCAGGCGAGGACGAAGCACTGGTTCTCGATCGCCCGGGCCATGAGCAGCGTCCGCCAGTGGTGGAGGCGCTGGGCCGGCCACTCCGCCGGGATCAGCAGGAGCTCGGCCCCGGCGAGTACCAGCGAACGGAAGAGCTCGGGGAAGCGGAGGTCGTAGCAGATCGCCAGCCCGGCCGTCGTGCCCTCGATCTCGGTCAGGGCCAGGCGGTCACCGGGGCTGAGGTAACGGTGTTCATCCATCATCGGGACGAGGTGGGCCTTGTCGTAGGCCGCCAGCCGCTCGCCAGATGGCCCGTAGACGGTCGCCCGGTTGTAGACCCTCCCCCGCCGCTCATCGGCCACCGAGCCGGCGAGGTAGGTCCCCGTCTCCCGGGCCAGGCCTGCCAGCAGGGCCCCTGTGGGCTCGCCGGACCGATCGGCATGGCCGCCGGCCAGATCGGGCAGGCAATAGCCGGTGGTCCACATCTCCGGGAGCATGATCAGCCTGGCTCCGCTGGCCGCAGCCTGGCGGATCAGGGCAGTCGCCCGCTCCCGGTTCAGATCGGGCTGGCCAAGGGCGATATCCATTTGTACGAGGGCGACCTTCACGCTGCCCGCCTCCTGTCAGCCGTTATCCGGATACGTCCGGAGCTTCTTGCCCTGGATCTTCGCCGGCTCAAGGTTCTCCTGGTACGACTCGGGAATGACGACCGTCTCGGGGTCGCCATCGCTCACGTAGCGGTAGGTCTCGAGGTAGCTGAACCACCGGTCGAACTCGGATTGGATCGCCTGGGTCCGCTGCAGGGCGTTGACATCCTGCCGCTTATCATAGGGTGACCAGACCGGCGAATCGGCCACCAGCAGGACCGCCCGGTGCTTGTAGCGCGTCCCCTCATGCTCGCCCTCAACGGCAAGCGCCTTGTTCTCCGGCCAGATGCCCAGCGGCAGGGCCAGGGCCCAGCCGTCGTAGTCGGGCAGCGCCTCCTGGACCCGCTTCACGTTCATGCCGAGGGAGCGCTGCACTCCCGCCTCATCCATGAGCGAGAGGTTGTCGTGGGTGTAGGAGTGGTTGCCTACCTCGAAGCCGCTCGCCACCAGGAACTTCAGCTTCTCCTTCCAGTTCTCCTCCTCGAACGGGACCTCGGTGAACTTGACGAAGAAGGTCCCGGCCACCCCGAAGTCGGGGTGCTCCTTGGCGAACTGGAGCATGATGCCGACCGGGGTCTTAGGATCAGCCTCCCACTTCCCATCTTTTTCGATGAGGGTCAGCTGGTTCTTGGGCGAATCATCGAAGGTGAAGATGACGGGCGATGTGCCGGCGGGCAGCTCCATGTCATCCTGCAGGTAGTCGCCCAGGTTGACCGCCCGGAACCCCTTGGCGTAGAGCGTCTCCAGATCCTTCCGGAAGTTCTCGTACGTCCGGGTCCACCGATCCTCTTCCTCACCGAAGTGATGGTACTCCAGGATCAGCACCTTGCCCATCTCGTTGGGCCGGTGCTTCTCCACCAACTGGGCGAAGTTCTCATCGGTCACCGGGGTGACCCAGGCGGGGAGCACAGGCTTCGGCGGCTCCGCCGGCGGTGCGGGGGGCGGGGGTGGTGAGGTCGGGGGCGGGGCGGTTTCACCGGTTGCCGGAGGCGGAGGAGCCGGGGTCACCTGGGCGGGTGTGGTTGCGGTGCTGCAACCGGCCAGGGCGATCGTCGCAAGCAGGAGCGCCGCCATAAGGCGGCGGGTGGTCGTCTCAGCGTGATATGTCAACAGAGATCCCCCCATCTCTTCCAGTTCGGAAGCACTCACCTGTTTGACGATCCCGCTACCGAGCCAGTTGCAGAAAACAGAACTGGATAAAACAGGACCTCCCTCTTTGCTATGCCACCATATACCCGATCACCGCGCCGGCCAGGGTGGCGAGGAGGTTCACCAGATCGTTGGAGATCCAGGCCATCCCATGATGCAGCCTGGTCGCCTTGCCGCACCTGTGGACCAGCCGCTCGGTCTCCTTCTGGCAGGCGGGGCAGTAGTAGATCCCCTGCACCGTGGCACCCAGGAACGAGTCCAGCAGGGAGCCGGCCAGGCCGGCCAGGGCAATCCCGATCACCGCTCCCCACCAGCGTGGGTCGACCAGGGCCCCGATCAGCCCGATCAGGGCGGCAGCCCCCAGTGCCGCCAGGGTGCCGGAGAGCGAGATCGCCCCGCTGGTCCCCGCCGCCACTGGCCGGAAGCTCGTGATCAACCGGGGAGCCGACCGGGCCAGGACCCCCAACTCGGTCGCCCAGGTGTCGGCGTTCGCTGCGGCCAGAGCGCCGAGCATGGCGCCGAGGAAGGCATGATTTCCTGTCGCTGCGTAGGCGATCACCGCCACAGCCGCCACGCCACCGTTGGCCATGGCTTGAGCGAAGTCCCGGGTCCCAGTCTTGGCGAAATCCGCCTCCACCTCCGCCTTCTGCCGCCGGAAGAGCTTGGAGAGCAAGCTTGAGGAGACGAAAAAGCCGATCAGGGCCAGTCCGCCCAGCCAGCCGCCGAGGCCGAAGAGGAGCGTACCCGTGATGATCGCCCCCAGCACCCCACTTGGGGTAAGCGAGCGCTTCCACCAGGCCAGCACCCCAATCAGCGCCGCCAACACCGCCCCGAGGCCGAGCGGTCCCACAAGCGCTGCCGGCAGCCACTCCAGCCCGGCGTAGAGCACAAGACCGGCGCCCAGCGGCACCCAGAGGTTATCCCGCCCCCGTATCCCCACCGCCTCGCCGCAGGTGGCCAGCACAGCGGTCAGGGCGGTGAGCCCCATCAGAAAAACCGGACCCCTGCCCGCCTCAAAGACCCAGAGCGCCCCGAGCACGGCGGCAAAGGTGGCTGCGAACATCGCCAGGGAGCCCTCCAGCGACTTCGTGTAGCCGCCAAGGGTCTGGAACTGCCGCCGTCCAGAGCGAATCCCCACCGTCGAGGCGAGTGCGTCCCCGAAGGTCATGGCCAGGATGCCGCCCACCATGGCGGCCTTCACATCCCAGGCCAGCAGGATCAGGAGCGAGAAGGAGAGCGGGAACCAGACCGTCCCCAGGTTCTCCGGGGCGGTCTCCACCGCCTTCAGGAGCCGCTTCCGGTGGATGATCCAATTCATGATGATCGATGTGCCGGCCGGGATTGCCGCCAGGTACCGGCTCTCAAAGAGTGCGACCGTACCGATGATCCAGAGGCCCACCCCGACGTGGATGATCTTGCGCGAGAGATCACGGGAGAAGCCCAGCCGGCTGGCACCCTCCCCCAAGACCACCGTCGTCCCCACGTACAGATAAGACCAGACCAGTGCCGAGAGATCCCCCATGGTCCACCCTCCGTTGCCGCGCAGCGGAGCCGGAGGCCAGGCCTCCCGCTCCGACTTGCTGCCCGTTTATTCCGCTGCCGTATCGTTGAGTTCGATGATATGGGCGCCAGCCTGCCGGCCGATCTCGACCTCCCGGCGATGGCAGGTCATCAGCACCACCTGCCGGCTCCGGGCCAACTGAGCCAGGTATTCCATCGATGCCTGCAGCCGCTGGTTGTCGTACTGGACAAAGGGATCGTCGAGGAAGAGCGGCACCCGCTCCTGCCCCTCGGTCAGCAGGTCGAGCATGGCGACCCGCAGCGCCAGGTAGAACTGGTCCACGGTTCCGCCGGAGAGCGCGGTGACCTCCACCGTCCGATGCCCGTCGGCGATCGCCCGCATGGTCAGATCCTCGTCGATCTTGACCGTCTGATACCGGCCGCCGGTCAGCCGGGCGATCACCTGACCCATTGCCTGATTCAGGCGGGGAGCGAACTCCCGGTGGATCTGGGTCGAGACCTCCGTGATGACCGAGCGGGCCAGTTCCAGGGCCGCCAGCTCACGGTCCATCTCCTGCCGCTCCTCCTGGAGGGCCTGGATCGCCCGCTCCAGGTCGGCCGTGTCGCTGATCTCGCCCTGGGCTGTCTCCACCCGGGCCGCCAGGTCGGAGGCCCGCACCTGCCAGTCGGCCCGCTCCGTCTCCAGCTGGCGAATCTCGCCCTGGATCAGTTCGACCGGCGGGATCACATCGGGGGGGTCGCCGCTGACCTGGCCCCGGAGCCGCTCCACCTCGGCTGCGGCCCGGGAGCCATCATCGCCACCCAGAAGGCCAGCCATGGCGCTGCGCAGGCTCTCGGCCTCCCGCTCCGCCTTTCGCCAGGCCTCGTGTCGCTGGCAGGCCTCCTCGAAGCTCTCCAGGTCCGGCACCCCGGCCTCCGCCAGGATCGCCTCCTGCTCCGCCCGAGCGACGGCGATCCGCCCTTCCTCCTCCGCCAGGCGGGCCTGCAGATCCTGGACCTCCCGCTGGAGCGAATCCAGTTCGAACTTGTAGATCTGGTACTGCGAAAGCGCCTCCTGGAACCGTTCCAGGGAGCCATCGCCGGGGCGGATCTCGGCGGCTGCGATCCCGAGGGCGACGCTGAGGATTCCGTTCAGCCGCTCCCGCTGGTCCGCCACCTCTTCCTCCGCCCGCCGGATCTCGGCCTGCAGCGACTCCAGCCGCAGATGCTGCCCATCGCGCCGGGCCGTCAGCTGCTCATAGCGAATCAGTTGGTTCCGCAGTTCGCCCACCGAGATGATGCCGAGCCCCCGCAGGACCTGGTCCCGCTGCTTCTCCATCCGCCGGGTCCGCTCCTGATCGTCGGCCAGGGCGACCTCCGCCGCCTTCATCTGCCGCCTGGCCTCCTCCAGCTCCCGCCCGAGCAGGCCGGCTGTGCGCCGGGCCAGGGCGAAGGGGATCACGGCCAGGAGCCCCAGCAGGCCCAGGCCGCCAACGACCGGCAGGACGAACGGCTCCGGCAGAAGCGCGCCGGCGGCCCCGGGCACCAGGTAGAGCACCGCTGCCGCTACAAAGAGCAAGAGGGCCAGGATCAGCCAGCCCGACCCGCCAATCCGGCGCTGCTGCTTCTCCAGCCGGGCCGCATCGCCCCGGAGGCGATCAACCTGTGCCTGATTCTGCCGGGCCCGGATCACGCCGATCTCATGCTCCAGCCGCTCGATCTGGTCGAGCGCCTCCTCGCCCGCCTCCGCTGCCGCAGAGAGCGGGGCGATCGCCTCATCGATCCGGGCGATCATCTCCTCCAGCCGGGCCGCCTCCTCGTGGAGACCGGGCAGTCGCCGCGTCGCGTTTTCCCCCATGCGGGCTGCGGCCGCCACCTCCGTGGCGACCTCGGGCCCCAGGTCGACCAGACCGGTAAAGTCGCCCAGTTGCTCCTCGATCGCCGCCCGGGCCTCCTCCACCTCGCTGAGCCGCTGACGGGTCCGCTCGATGGCCCCTTCAGCCTGGGCCATCTGCCGTTGGCAGTCCCGCAGACCGGTCCGCAGCTCGGCGGGAAAGAAGGCGTAGGGCGAGAGCTCCCGGGCGATCTGGCTGGCGCTGTTCATCTGGGTGGCCGATGTCTGGATCCGAGCCTGCCGGGCCTGGGCCTCCTGCAACCGCGACCAGGCGAGGAGCCGCTGCGCCTCCGCCAGCGCCCCATTCAGCCCGGCGATCGCCTCCCGCGCCTCCCGTAGCCCGGCCTCCCACTCCAGCGTCTGCTCCCGGGTCTTCCGCCCCCGCTCCAGCTCCGCCCGTTTCTCCGCAATCTGCCGGATCACCCGGGCATAGGGACGGGTAGGCGCCCGCTCGGTGCCGATCTCCCGGCTCCGCTCATCGATTGCGCGCAGGGCGTTACGGACCGAGAGATCCTCCCGGCCCGACTCCTGCATGTTGGCCACGCGGGTGACCAGCTCCTTGCCCGCCTCCAGCCGGCCCACCTCAAGCTGTCCCACCCACGCGGTCGATGTGAAGAGATCCTGCGAGAGCCGCAATTGCTCCTCGGCAAAGAGCAACTCCTTGCGACGGTCCATCGCAAAGGAGCCGGTCAGGTCAGCCCCGGTCAGTTCGTCGTAGAGCCGGATCTGCTCCCGCGCCGGGTCGAAGATCCGCTCCACCCGGTAGCTCCGCCCGGTCGCATCCAGCGAATAGACCAGGCTTCCCCGGTAGTCGTCGCCGCTCCAAGGGCGGTAACGGGCGGCATCCTCCGTATACTCCCGGCGGAGCGAGCGCCGCTTGAAACCATAGAGCATGCCCAGCAAGAACTTCTGGATCGTCGTCTTGCCCGATTCGTTCTCACCATACAGGATATTCAGCCCCGGCTTCAGCTCGAGGCTCCGGCCCTGAAAGCGCCCAAAAGCGGTCAGCAGCATCCGGTCGATCCTCACCGTCCGCTCCCCCTCTCCTGGAAGGCCACCAACCCGATCTGCAGCGCCCGCCGGATCCGCTCGCGCTCCGCCGGCTCCTGCGCCTCCGCCTCCAGGGCGCTCATGCGCTGCACGAAGAGCCCGCGGGCCGATCGCTCCCGGGCCACGGCGACCAGGTCGATATCCGGCCGGGTCTGGTCGACGAGCCGCAGCAGATAGAACTGCCCCGCCAACTGCTCCTGCCAGACCGGCAGATCGACCGCGAGGTCCGCATCCGGCGTGCCCTTCAGCATGACCCGATAGCAGTGCTGCAGCCGCCGCTCCTCCGTGTCGCAGGCCCGGATCAACTCCTGCGCCTCCTCGGGCGTCGCCGCACCGGTCAGATCCACCTCCAGGGTAATCTGTTCCCGCCGGCCCACGGGCACGAAGGCCAGGTCGTTCCCGTCCTTGCCCACGCTCCCCACGTAGACCCCGTGCCGACCGGGCTCGCCGAAGGAGAGCCCCTCCGGGCTGCCCGCGTAGCGCGCGATGACCCGGTCACCATCGGCCAGCACCACGTCCGTCTTGTGGATGTGCCCCAGCGCAATATAGTCGGCCCCGATCGCCGCCAGCTCCGCCGACGTGAAGGGATGATACTTCTCATCGCCACCATGGACCACCACGATAGTAACTCGGGCCGGGTCCGCCACCTTCAGGTCGCCCAGTTGGTACTCGGCCACCTCCCAGGCGCCGAAACCCCAGCCGTAGACCGAGACCGACCGGTCCGGCAGATCAACCCGCTCCGGGGTGGTTCCGAAGATATGGACATTGGACGGCCACGGGTAGGACCGGTAGTAGCTGTTGGGTAGGAGCGGATCGTGGTTGCCCGGACTGATGAAGACCCGGATCCCGTCCATGCGCCGGAACTGCTGCTCCAGGAAGCGGACCGTGGCCCGGGTCAGGTGTTCATGTTCGAAAAGGTCACCCGCGATCAAGAAGAGCTCGACCTGCTCGCGGATCGCCAGGTCGACCGTGGCTGCAAAGACCTCTTTTAACTCCTCCCGGCGCATTCGCCCCCGATGCGAGTCGACACCCATGCCGGCAAACGGCCACTCCAGGTGCATATCAGCCATATGCAACACCTTGATCCGCTGCATGGACCTCACCACCCCCCATCATCAGGATTTCGCTTGGTCCTCATTATTCCCCTGCCGACCGTTGCAGGGGCGATGGATTCGGGGGCGAACAACGGGTAGTCATTTGCAGCGCGACTATGATATTCTTTATCGTATGAACTGACGAAAGGACGCTGACGCCCAATGCTAGAGACGCTCCTGAATCTTGTGATCGGCTTCGGCCGTGCCACCTTGCTGGGCTTCGGCGGAGGACCCTCCATTGTACCGCTCTATGAACATGAGGCGGTCGATGTCTTTCAGTGGGTGACCAAGGAGGAGTTCGGTGCCGCCCTCGCCTTTGGCAACGCTCTTCCCGGCCCGATCGCCACCAAGTTGACCATGTACATCGGCTTCAAGGCCGCAGGGATTCCCGGCGCCATCGCCTCACTGGTGGCCGTCACCCTGCCGGTCGGCCTCGCCATGATCCTCCTGGCGGGTGTACTGGTCAAGTTCAAGGACAGTCCCTACCTGAAGGGCATGATCGCAGGCATCCGGCCGGTCGTCTTCGTCATGCTCGCCATGCTCGCCTTCGACTTCGCCGGCTACGCCTTCCAACCGAAGGGCACGGCCCCGTTCAACTGGATCCCCTTCGGCATCGCCGCCCTCTTCTTCGTCTCCGTCTACTACCTCAAGTGGTCGCCCATCTGGGGTGTGGTAGGCTCCCTGCTGCTGGGAGGCTTTTTTCTTCGTTAAGAGCCCCCTCGGCATCACAAACGTTTATGTTCAGAAAAGAAAAACGTATAACCTGGAAGGGTTATGCAGGCCTGCATCGTATAAATACTTCGGTACCGCGATTCTGGTTTAGGAGGCTGTCTGCTTTGGCCGTTGTCAGCATTTTTGTTGGGAATCTTCCCTGGGCTACCACCGATGAGGATCTGCATGAGCTGTTCTCCCAGTTTGGTGAAGTGAAGCGCGCGAAGATCGTCCTTGACCGTGAGACCAACCGCAGCCGTGGCTTCGGTTTCGTCGACATGGAAGAGGAAGACGCCAATAAGGCGATCGACAGCTGGAACGACCAGCAGTTCAATGGCCGTGTCCTGACGGTCAACCTGGCGCAGAGCCGGCCCGCCCGCGGCTAGTTTCTCGCAAAGACGAAAGCGCCGCCCCCATCAGCTTGGGGGCGGCTTCTTCGTGCTTATTTCTCTTTTAGTTCATCGAGCAGGGCCCGGGCGTCCGCGTCTGTCGGATCCAGGCGCAGGGCCGCCTCTGCAGCCAGGCGGGCGTCGGTGTACTTCTCCTGGTAGTAGCAGGACCAGGCGAGCGCCATATGCAGGTTGGGCTCGCCGGGCTGGTGGCGGACCGCGTCCCGGAAGCCGGCCTCCGCCTCCGCCATCTCCCCCTGCTCGTAGGCGTCCAGGGCGGCCACCAGCCGTTGTGACGGACCCGGCAACGAGACGATCCCGAGCACCGGCATGGCGGCGACCACCACGACAGCCAGGGTCGCGAGACCGTTCACTGCCAGCCGCCTCCACCCGGGCCCTGCCTGGCCGAGGTAGCCGGTGGCAGCCGCTGTCAGGAACCCCGCCACCAGTCCGCCAATGTGGTTCCAGTTGTCCACGTTATCCATGAGGAAGAGGCCGTAGAAGAGGTTGACAGCCACCAGGATCAGGATCGGCATCTGCTGGATTCCCGACTCCTTCGGTCCGACCAGCCTGTACCAGGCCAGGGCGCCGAGCAGGCCGAAGATCGCACCGCTGGCACCGGCGCTGAGCACGATCGGCGGGCCAAACACGAAGCTGGCCACCGAGCCGCCCACCATCGCCACCAGGTAGATCGCCAGCATCCGCCACGGTCCGAAGAGCCGTTCCACCAACTGCCCCACCCACCAGAGCGACAGCCCGTTCATAAGCAGATGGACGATGCCGATATGCAGGAAGCCCGCCGTCAGCAGCCGCCAGTACTCGCCCTCCATGATCAGGTTCGGGCGGGTGGCGGCGCCCCACTCATGCAGGACCTTCGTCGTCTCGGTGGCGGTCAGCGATCCACCCAGCACCGTCATGGCCAGCCAGATCAGCGAAATCAGGCCGATCAGGCCCACGGTGAGCGGCGGGAGCCGGCCGGAGCGGACAGGCTGCGGTGCGGCCTGGGCCGCCACCTGCCGCTCGGGCGACGGATCGGCCAGCATGAGCAGGTCGGGATCAATGCCAAAGGGCGGTCCCTGGTGCATGAAGAGGCGCATCCGCGCCAGGTCGACCACCCACGGGACCAGGCGGGTCCGCCCGCTCTGGGACACCAGGGCCTGGACCCGGTCATACTCTGCACGGGTGATCGGCTGATCACTGACGATCAGCAGGAGACCCAGTGCCTCGGTCCCCTCCTGCT
The DNA here is from genome assembly GCA_041690255.1 of Symbiobacteriaceae bacterium. Classification (GTDB taxonomy): domain Bacteria; phylum Bacillota; class Sulfobacillia; order Symbiobacteriales; family Symbiobacteriaceae; genus JAWLHU01. The sequence continues at coordinate 52,409 of JAWLHU010000005.1, read as the reverse complement.
GGGCCACCTGCGCCAGATAGGCGGCCATCTCCGCCTGAACACCCGGAAGCAGTGAGCCACAGCGCACCGGCAGGAAGGCGACGGTCGTCACCAACCCCTTCTCCACCCGCTGGAGCACGACCTCGGACCACTGCCCCACCAGGGCAGGAAGCTCCTCCCCCTCCAGAGGTGTGAAGCCGCCGAACTCGGTAAAACGCAGGGCTGCGGCCTCCAAATAGCCGCTCTGATCCACGATGATTCCTCCCTAGGGTGTCGCGTCCTCATGCCATTCCGGATTCTTGTTGCTCCACGTCTCGACGTCGCCGCCCCGGACGGGCTCCCCCTTCTCCAGGTAGGCGTTCACCTCGTAGCCGCGGAGCTGCCAATACCCGTGGTAATCCGGGTCGTCATGCGGATCGATCCGCTCCACCCACTTGACTGACTTGTAACCGTACATGGCGGGGACGATCAACCGGATCGGGCCACCGTTCAGCCGGGGCAGCCGGCGACCATCCATCTGGAAGGCGAGCATCACGTCGGGATCCATCGCCTGCTCCCACGTGAGCGAATCCGTGTACTCCTTGTCGCCGGAGTAGAAGATCAGCGCCGGTGACTCGGGCACCTCCGCATCGGCCAGCAGGTCCACCAACCGGATCCCCACCCAGGTGATCGACATGACCGACCAGCCGGTGACACAGTGGAAGTTGCAGACCAGTTCGGTCTGGGGCAGCGCCTGGAACTGATCCCAGGTGTAGGTCTTCGCACCGACCGTCAACCGCCAGGTCGCCGGGTTGAACGTGGGGATCTTCTGGTTGACAAAGTAGAGCCGGAAGCGCCCCACCAGTCCCCCGCCCGCCAGGGTAGCCGGATCGACCGGCGGACCGAGATCCTCTTCCTCCTCCGCCGCAATCCGGGCCGATGGCGACTTCGCGCTCAGCCACCGCCAGAAGGCCGCCAGCCCGACCGCCCCCGCGGCCGCCCAGAGAAAGGAGCGCCGGGTAGCGCCGTGGGCCAGCCAGGCGGAGAGCTCAATGCGCTCGCCCACCCGCCGCACCTTGCCAAGCCGAAAGGCCACATGGAGCAGCAGCCAGGGCAGCGAACTCCAGGTCAGCCAGCCATGGAGCCAGGTGGCGGCGTTCGCCACCTCAAAAGAGACCGTACCCCGCAGCCACATGAGGATACCCGTCACCGTCCAGCCCCCTAGCCAGAGCGCGGTGACGATCGTGTTGGTGCGGCGACCGATATGCAACGCCGGGCGGATCAGAAAGGCGCCCCACGCCCCCAAGCTGCCGGCGGCGAAGACCGCCAGGAGCAGCCCGCCCCAGATATGCACCTGCTTCAGGGGTACCCGGATCGGCGCCAGCACCCCCCGCAGTGGCTCCGCAAAGAGCAGCAGCCCTGTCAGCAGCAATATGCCCACGCCTACGGCATTATAGCGGTGAATCCGGGCCAGGTGCAGAAACTCTTCCCGGCTCCTGTAGATCGGCCCCACCGAGCGCAGCCCCCTTTCCGTTCCCTTGCAGTTTGGACGCCGCAGGGCGATGGGGAGATGTGTACGGCAGACGAAAAACCCCATCTCCGAAGATGGGGTCAGTCAAGGCACGATTGCGTTTGGCACTCCGCCAGGCAGCGAGCGATCGTCTGTATGGACGGAGCCTCGTTTGTCGGTCTGCCAGAGGGCCGGATTTTTGGGCGGTACCCGCGGAGGTGGCGACACGGACGTCGCCGCCGACCCCCTAATGGGGCGATCCGGGGTAGGATGCCCGTCGGATCGCCCCCGCCCACAAATCCGGCCCGTCGTTTCACACCTTCCAGGCAAACGAAGCGAAGGGAACACAGACGAATCGCGAGCGAGCGCTTACCCCTTTAGCCGATTCTCCAACTCCGCCTTCTGCGCCTCAAAACCCGGCTTGCCCAGAAGGGCGAACATGTTCTTCTTGTACGCCTCCACACCCGGCTGATCGAACGGGTTGACACCCAGCATGTACCCGCTCACGGCACAGGCCTTCTCGAAGAAGTAGATCATCTGGCCGTAGTGGAACTCATCCAGCTTCGGCAGGGTGAGGACCAGGTTGGGCACCCCACCATCGGTATGGGCCAGGAGCGTCCCCTCAAACGCCTTCTGGTTCACGTAATCCATGGTCTGGCCGGCCAGGAAGTTGAGCCCGTCCACGTTCGCCGGATCCTCCCCAATGGTGAGATCCACCTTGGGGCTGCCGACCCGGACCACGGTCTCGAACAGGTTTCGCAGACCGTCCTGCACATATTGGCCCATAGAGTGCAGATCGGTGGTGAACTCGACCGACGCCGGGAAGATCCCCTTCTGGTCCTTCCCCTCCGACTCGCCGTAGAGCTGCTTCCACCACTCAGCGGTCATGCGGAGCGCCGGCTCATAGGTCACCATCAGCTCGTTCGTCTTCCCCTTCCGGTAGAGGGCGTTCCGGGCTGCGGCGTACTGGTAGCACGGGTTGGTCGCCAGGTCCGGGTTGTTGTACTCCTCCATGGCATCGGCCGCGCCGAGCATCAACTGATCAATGTCGGCCCCGCTGACCGCGATCGGCAGCAGACCCACAGCGGTCAGGACCGAGTACCGGCCCCCGACCTCATCGGGGATGACAAACTGCTCATAGCCCTCGACATCCGCCACCTGTTTCAGGGCGCCGCGCGCCTTGTCGGTGGTGGCGTAGATTCGCCGGCGGGCGCCATCCTTCCCGTAGCGCTTCTCCATATACTCCCGGAAGATGCGGAAGGCCACGGCCGGCTCGGTGGTCGTCCCCGACTTGGAGATGACGTTGACCGAGACCTCCTTCCCCTCCAGCAGGTCGAAGAGGTGGGTGAGGTAGACGGGGCTCAGCTCTTTGCCGGCGAAGTAGATCTCCGGCGTCTTCCGCTTCTCCTTCGGCATCTGATTGTAGAAGGAGTGGCGGAGCGCCTCGATCGTCGCCCGGGCGCCCAGGTAAGAGCCGCCAATGCCAATGACGATCAGCACGTCGGAGTCGGCCTGAATGCGGGCCGCCGCCGCCTTGATCCGGCGGAACTCCTCCCTGTCGTAGGCGACCGGCAGGTCGAGCCAGCCGGTGTACTCGGCGCCGGGGCCGGTCCGGCTGTGCAATTGGTCATGAGCGGCCTTCACGGCGGCCGCCTGGTATGTTATCTCGTGCTCTGCCAGGAAACCCGCTGCCCTGCTGAAGTCAAACTGGAGCCGCTCGGACATGGTAGAGACCTCCAGGGGGTTCATGCTTGCGGAGATTATACTGTAAGAGGACCCACGAAGCAAAGCCCAATCGGCTCAAAACTCCACAGAACGGATCCGTTCGAGACGGACCAGGGTCGCCCGCCCGTTGAGGTCCACCACCAGCAGCGGATCGACAGAGAGGAGCCTGCCCGCCACCTGAACCCTGCCCACCAGCAGGCGAACCTCCCGGCCCCGCAGTCCGTGGAGCAGCTCCAGCAGGTAGTGCAACGGACCTCCCCGGTCAGAGCCCGGGGGTGGTGAGGATGGCTGCGCCGGACTTGAGCCCGGCCCGGAGATGGGCGCCGGGCGTCTCGGCAGGAGCGGGACCGAGCACGTGAAGCAGCCAAGACCGTGGGAGCGCTCTCGCGCCATAGACTTCACCCCCCTGGTGCCTCTTTATGCGAGGCCGGGCGGAGCAGTGACACCTGAAGGCGACACGCATAGGCTATTTAGTGGGCGAGCCGCGCCCTGGTCTCGCTCCAAACTCTCCTGGGAGGGAGCATACGCAGTGGTGCAAAGCAGCGTTATCCGCCAGCTCTTGGAGGACCTGCGGGGCGGTGGCTTCAACACGAGTCTGGTTGTCGACGGCGTGGTAATCACCGGTCAGAAGGTCGTCGCCTTTGAGAATGGCGTCGTGTACACCGTGAACGAAGCGGGTGTGGCCCGAGCTACTCTGGTCAACCAGATCGACAGCGTCAACTTCTAGTGTACCGCCGGGGGGGAGCTGTCCCCCGGTACACAGGGAATCGACGCTGCAGAAGGAAGGGAGGGCACCGGCACAGGCCGGGCCCTCCCTCTTTGGAGCGTAACCAGGGCAAAACGGACGGGTCGAAGCGATTCACACCAGGCAGGCTTTTCGCTCCGTCGGTTCTGCGCTGCTTAGTTGCGGTACCGGTAGACGATCCGGCCGCGGGTCAGGTCGTAAGGGCTCAACTCTACCGTGACCCGGTCACCGGAGACGACGCGGATATAGTGCCGGCGCAGCTTGCCACCCAGGTGTGCAATCACCTCGGGCTCGTTCTCCAAGTCCAGCTTGACCGTGAAGAACCCGTTGGAACGGGGCTCCATAATGATGCCCTCAACCTCGATCATATCGCTTTTTGACATTCTCAATCCCCCTTGAATGATGGCTCCCCCTCTAGTATACTCCCCGAATTTGGGTCTGTCACCCAGAATCCAACATTTATCTAAACGACAGACGGGATATTTGGCCCCCGCTAGCGTGCGGATTGACAGAAAGGCTTGTGGCGGTGTTCGCTGACATGCTACAATGCTGCCGCAAACTTAGTCGGAGGGGGCTTCTCCCTTGGGTCGGAAATGGCAGAACATCAAGTATTCGAAGGGCAAGGCGGACCAGGAGCGGGGCGCAACCTTCTCCCGCGTGACCAAGGACATCATGAAGGCGGCCAAGGAAGGCGGGCCGGATCCCGAGGCCAATATCCGCCTGAAGACGGCCATCTTTGCCGCCCGTAAGGTAAACATGCCGAATGACAACATCCAGCGGGCGATCAGCCGTGGCGCCGGCCTGGAGGGCGGTACCCGGTACGAGGAGATCGTCTACGAGGGCTACGGCCCCAACGGTGTGGCGGTCATGATGAACATCCTGACCGACAACCGGAACCGGACCGCTGCCGATGTGCGCCACATCTTCACGAAGAATGGCGGCAGCCTGGGTGAGACCGGCTGTGTGGGCTGGATGTTCGCCAAGAAGGGCGTCGTTGAGATCGACCGGAGCCAGACCAAGATCGACGAAGATGATCTCATGATGATCGTGCTCGATGCCGGTGCAGAGGATATGACGACCGACGAGGACCTCTTCGAGATCACCACCGCTCCCGAGTCGCTGGATGCGGTCCTGCGGGCGCTTGAGGCGGCGGGAATCCCCGTGGAGAAGGGCGAGACAGCCATGATCCCCAGCACCACCGTCGAGGTCAGTGGGGAGAACGCCGAGAAGCTGATCAAGCTGCTTGACCTGCTGGAGGAGCATGACGATATCCAGAACGTGTACTCCAACGCCGATATTGCAGACGAGGAGTAAAGCCGGAGGCGGTGCACCTGAGTGGGTGCACCGCCTCTTCTCGTTCGGTCCAGCGCCATCCGATTCACCGAGCAGCACTTCGCACCTGGGCGCCGCACCGCTGGCAGTACGTGGCCGATGTCGGATAGGGACTGTGGCAGTGCCAGCAGAGGGTGGGAGCCACCTGGAGCGTCCGGTGAATCGGATTCCAGTGCGAGACGTCCCGGCTCAGGCGCATGTAGGAGAAGGCCAGCAGCCAAAGCGATGTGGCGAGGCCCCAGGAGAGCATCCCTGCAAGGGCGTTGCCCTCCAGGATATCGCCGCCATAGGTCAGGGCGGCGTTCCAGGCGGTGTGCAGCGTAGCCGGGACGAGCACGGCGAGCAGCAGGTTCTGCAGGCGGGCAGTCCCTGCCGAAAATCTGGCCCGGCTCAGGAAGAAGCCCATGATAATCCCGTAGACCATGTGCCCGCCCAGCGTACCCCGGACCAGCCCCTGAAAGAGGCTGCCGAAGAAGTCCCCCTCCTCCAGCATGTAGCCGGCGGTCTCGATCAGGTTGAAGCCCAGGGCGGTCGCCCCGGCGTAGACGATCCCGTCAAACGGCTCGTCCCAGTACCGGCTGCGCCAGGCGAAAAGGAGCACGGGGAGCATCTTGAAGAACTCCTCGGGCAGGGCGGCGGTCAGCAGCTGATTCAGGATCGGCGATGCCTCCTCCGACGGGACGAGGGGTTCGTAGATCCCGACGACGATCAAGGTCCCGATCACGGAGATCAGCCCGCCCACAAGCAGCAGCAGCAGGACCACCCCACGCGGCTCCCGCTGGTACTTGTCGCGCCGCCAGATCCAGTAAAGCCAGAGCAGGCTGGGCCCCAGGGCGAGGAAGGTCAGAAAGAGATCCATCTAGCCTTGCACCTCCCGTCCGGTGGCGACTGGTCTCCCGCAGTGGTTGCAGAAGGCGGCATCTGCGACGAGCGGTGCCGTGCAGGTGGGGCACCCGTGACCGGCCAGGGGGAGCCGGTAGTTCGCCGGATGATGGCGGGAGTCCCGGGTCGACTGATCCATCGCCCACATGGCCATGATCCAGCCGATCGTGTTGGTCCCGTAGACGATGGCGCTGGCCAGCGGATTGGCCATGCCCATCACCTCGCCGCCCCAGAAGCGGGCCAGTTCCGTGCCGGCCAGGTAGAGGGTGGCGATCACGAATCCCTTGAGCCACGTGCGACTGACGCCGAAACGGACCTGGCTCAGGTAGTGGCCGGCGATCAACCCGACCAGCATGTAGATGGGGATGGTGTAGACCGCCGAGCGGAAGCCGAGCAGCGGATCATCGAGCAGGACCACCAGCGAGTAGACCAGACCGTAACCGATGCCCGTGGCGCCTCCGTAGACGAGGCCATCGAACGGCTCGTTCCAGTCCGGCTGCCGGTATGGCATGAGGAGGAGCACCAGGGTGATCGCCGCCACGTGCAGCGGAGCCAGGAGGACCACGGACAGGGAGGAGATGCCGTCCGGATCGGTCAGCAGGATCAGGATCAGGGCAATCAACCCCACCGCCCCTGCGGCGGCGCCGAGACCGAAGCTCTGGAACACCAGGTTCCAGGGCTCCTTCTCATAACGGTCAGCGTGGTGGATCCACCAGAGCCACACAGCAGAAGCCACGAAGGGGAGAATCATGCCGAGGACCGCCACCGTCTCACCTCTCTCACATAAGATTCGGTATGACTATTTCAAGAAAGCCAGGAGGACTCCTTTCGCGATCCCTCCTCCACGCAACCCGGTCTGTCCGACAGCCGTCGTATTAGCATGAAACTTCCCACCCCGCTTGTGGAAGGGAGGCCCTGACCGATGAAACGACTCGGGACGGCCCTGCTGCTCCTTGTCCTCCTCACGGCTGGATGCACCAAACAGGCGAAGCAGGAGACGCCGGCCCCTCAGAAGAAGGAGGCCCTCCCCCAGGCCGTGCCCCCGGCGAAGATCCCGCTGAGGCCCCTGCCCGCCGAGCAGGTGATCGGCATGGGGATCGAGACAGAACGCTTCCAGGCCTTCTTCAGCCCGGCCGAGTTCGGTGACCTGATTCAGGCGGTCGTGCAAGGCTACAACCAGGCCGACACCGCCTCCCGTGTGGAGGTCCCGGACGGCCTCCAGACCGTTCACATCTACCTGACAGATGATCCCGACTGGACGCTCACCCTGCACCGGGATGGCAGCGTGGGCACATCGACCATGTCACGCGATTACGCCGTACGCTCCCCGGCCCTGACCGAGGCGCTCCAGAAACTGATCAGCCACGTGATTCTCTTCGAGGGCGATCCCGTGAGCCGCGTCGCAGCCAACCTGAACGATGACTGGGTGCAAGTGGAGCCCGGGAAGTGGACGAACAAAGCGAAGGCCCTGGTGCTGATGGCGAGCGCCAGGCGTAAGGGGGTCGTGCTCGACCAGGAGGGGCGCTGGATGCCACCCAAGGAGTACCTCTGGGGTGGCATGCTGGAGCCTTGGCTTGTCCAGGTCCGGGGTGGTGACCACCTCTACACCGGCCTTCAGTACCAGGCGATCCCAGAGACGACCGGAGGCGGCTTCTGGGGGACCGTCCCCCATGTGCTTGACCTCTATGGTAAGGCAGGTGGCCTCTCCCTCTCCTGCAACTCGACCGTCTGGCAAGAGGGCGACCTGGAGGCGGCGAGGGCAGCCCAGGCCGTGGTCGACGCCGAGTGTCCGGCTCTGCTGGAGCGGTTTACAGTCGACCTGGGAGAGCCACTGGAACCAACTGCCACGCTTCTGCCCGTCACCGCCCCCTCCCTCACTCAGACCGCCACCGGCTTTCACCTGCGCCTGGCCCTGGCCCAGAGCGGGACCTGGCAGTGGCCGCTCGCCCCGCACCTCTGGCAGGTACGCTCCGGCGAGCGCGCATGGCTGCTGGACCTGGCGAATGGGAGTCTCCGGCAGGCCCCGCCCGACTGGCCAGGGGCAAGTGCCATCCCCCTGCCCGACGGCCCCCTGCCCGACGGCCGTCTGATCGGCACCCTGGCCGATGGGCGGGCCGTGGCCCAACTGGGCTACCAGGGAGCGCTTATCGTATGGCGTCCCGAGGCGCCCACCCAACTTGACACCCTGGTGGATGCTGCCCTCCGGCCGGCGGTGGTCACGATCTCACCCGATGGCAAGCGCCTCGTCTACTTCCCGTCTCGCAATGATGCGCAGCAGGAGTCTGTCGCCACCTACTTCGTCGAGACCGGACAGACGGTCGTCACTCCGCTTCGCGGGCCGTCCTCGGTCTATGGCGGGTCCTGGACGGCGGCGGGGGAGTTGCACTTTGTCGAAGCCGCTCAGTCCGCCATGGTCTCTCTGATCACAAGGGACGGAGAACGCCGGGAGCTCCTCCCACTTCCCGAAGGGGCTCGCTTCGTTGGGGTCGATGGCTGCGGCCTCCTCTACGAGCAGGCGGATGCCCTCTTCCGCCAAGCCCTGCCAGCGTGCATGCAGAGCCCAGCCGAGCCCGAACGGCTGGCCAAGCCGGGGCGCTGGTTGCGAGGCAACGGCTTGATCGGACTTCCGCAGGCCGGCAGCCTGGTCGTGATCGAAACCGGGAGCGGGGTGCGCTATACGGCGGAGGAGCCCTTCGGTCTGCCGGTCCTGCCCCTGCCCTGGCAGTTGGAACTCGGGCCGGTCCCCCCCGAAAGCGGGTATGTGGCGGTCAGGGTGGCGACGGCTCCCCACGAGGACTGGGTGATTCTCAAGGTGAAGCCAGAGTGAACAGAGAGAGGCGAATCCCCGCTCAGTTGGGGATTCGCCTCTTGGCGCTGAAAACCATTGAGTCGCAACCATGACACTGGTACAATCGTCAACTATAGAGCGTATGATATACAGCCCTTACAACCACTAGATTGGGATGAACATGACGATGAACAAGCGATCATGGAGTGTTCGGAGCGCACTGATGGCGGTCAGCGCCGTCACCATCCTGTCCGGATGCACTGTCAAGTCCTTTGCCCCCCTCGACCCCCCTTCCTCCACGGTCACCCCGCCGCCCAGCACGGCCCCGGCTCAGCTCGCCCAGCCCAAGCCGGACACGGCTAAGCAGCCCGATACCACGCCCCCGCAGAGCAAGCCGGAAGCACCGAACGCCAAGCCCGAGGGCAAGGTGATCCCCGACCCCAACGATATCACGCTCATGGTCAACAAGATCTATATGCTGCCCGATGGCTACGTCCCGGCTGACCTGGTCGAGCCCCAGGTCGCCTTCATCTTCGCAGAGAAGGTCGACAAGCGGCTGATGCGCAAGGAGGCCGCCGCGGCCCTGGAGAAGATGTTCGCCGCTGCCAAGGAGGATGGCATTTACCTGGCCGGTGTCTCCGGCTACCGCTCCTACGAGACCCAGGCTGGGCTCTTCGATTACTACGTGAGGACCCAGGGCGAGGAGACCGCCCGGAAGTACAGCGCTGAGCCCGGGCACAGTGAGCACCAGACCGGCCTGGCCATGGACATCTCCGGCAGCACCGGGGCCTGCGCCGCAGACGACTGCTTCGCCGGCACCCCGGAGGCCGAATGGCTGGCGAAGCACGCCCACGAGTACGGCTTTGTCATCCGCTACCCCAAGGGCAAGGAAGCGATCACCGGCTACGCCTACGAACCGTGGCATGCCCGCTACGTGGGCAAGGCGCTGGCCCAGGAGCTGACCAGCAAGGGCCTGACCATGGAGGAGTACTACGCCGCAAAGCAGTAGAACGTCGAACCGTTCGGGCTATGCAGGGTCCGGTTTCATTTGGTGCAATCTGGTTGGTGGTCGCCCCCCTGGCAAAGGAGGTGGCAACTTCCATAAAACTGTCGCTTGACTTCTCTGTGCAAGAGTTCACCATGCACCCAGATGTAACATAGCAAACATCCTCGGGGGGGCGGTCCACCTATTGGTAGACTGCCCCCTTCACCTCGGTCGCATACTACCTGTTGACAACCGTCATGCAACTTCGTATACTCACATTCAACAGGCGATGATGGGACCAGTACCTGCGCAGGACGATGTCCAGAGAACCGGCCATTCGGTGCAAGGCCGGCCTTCGACCGGCGCAGCGAACCCACCCCTGAGCCGGCGGCGAGAAGCCGTCCCGGAGGCCCCCCGTTAACGCAGGGCACCCCATTGCCGCCCGACTCTCCGGGCGATGTGGGCCGAGAACCAATGAAGGTGGTAACGCGGGTTTTGCGACTCGCCCTTTGCACAGGGCGAGTCGTTTTTATTTCCGGAGGTGATGGCACATGCGCATGACTCAGTTGCTCGTGAAGACCCAGAAGCAGGTTGCCTCGGAGGCCGAACTGCCCAGCCACAAGCTGCTGCTGAAGGCCGGCCTGGTCCGGCGGTTGACCGCCGGCATTTATAGCCTGACCCCGCTGGCCTACCGGGTGATCAAACGGATCGAGGCGATCGCCCGCGAGGAGATGGACCGGATCGGCGGCCAGGAACTCCTCCTCCCCGTGGCGCAGCCCGCCTCCCTCTGGCGGGAGACCGGTCGCTATGAGGCGATCGACTCGTCACTGGCCCGCTGGCAGGACCGGAATGCCCAGGAGATGGTCCTCGCCATGACCCACGAGGAGGCGGTCACCGACCTCGTCCGCTCCATGGTCGACTCCTACCGGCAACTGCCGCTCATGGTCTACCAGATCCAGACTAAGTTCCGCGACGAAGCCCGGCCCCGGGGCGGTCTGGTCCGGCTGCGGGAGTTTATCATGAAGGACGGCTACAGCTTTCACACCAACCAGGCAGACTTCGACCAGTACTACGACCGGGTGGTCGACGCCTACCGGGCCTTCTACCGCCGCTGTGGGGTCGATATCCTGGTCGTCCAGTCCGACACCGGCATGATGGGCGGCCGCATGGCCCACGAGTTCATGCTTCTGGCGGAAGGTGGCGAGGATACCCTGATCACCTGCTCCACCTGTGACTATGCCGCGAACCAGGAGGTGGCCGTGGCCGATAAGGGTACTGCTCCGGGCGCCGGCGCTGAGCTGCTGCCGGTGACCGAGCACCACACCCCCGGCACGGCGACTATTGCCACCCTGGCTGCGGCCATGCACTGCACGGCCCGGGAGACCATGAAGTGCGTCTTCTACACGCAAGATGGCGAGTCGGTGATCCTGGCCTGTCTGCGCGGCGATCTGGACGTGAGCGATATCAAGCTGCAGAATGCCCTGCGGCTGCCGGGCCTGCGTACCCTCAGCACCGCCGAGGCAGAGGCCTTCGGCCTTGCGGTCGGCTACGCGTCACCGGTCGGGCTCAAGCTGGACGTGCCGGTCAGGATCGTGGTCGATGACTCCCTGATCGCTGCCCGGAACCTTATCACCGGGGCGAATCGCACGGACTACCACCTGAGCGGAGTCAACTACGGCCGGGACTTTACGGCGGAGTTGATCGCGGACATTGCCGTGGCCGGGGCAGGCCATACCTGTACCCACTGCGGCGGTGAGCTGAAGACCGTCCGGGGCATTGAGGTGGGGAACACGTTCAAGCTCGGGACGAAGTACAGCGAGGCGATGGGGGCCCACTTCCAGGCGGAGGACGGCACCTCCCGCCCGATGATCATGGGCTGTTATGGCATCGGCATCACCCGGATGCTCGCCTCGATCATCGAACAGCACCATGACACCGATGGGATCATCTGGCCGGCTTCGGTTGCGCCGTACCAGTGCCACCTGCTGGTGGCAGGCAAGGAAGCGGAGGCGCTGGGCGCCGCGGAGCGTCTGTATACAACTCTGGGCGCTGATCAAGTCCTGTACGATGACCGGGATCTGAGCGCCGGTGTCAAGTTCAAGGATGCCGATCTGCTGGGCATGCCGATCCGGATTACGATCAGCAGCCGCTCCCTCGCAGCGGGGGGTGCGGAGCTTCGAGTGCGGGCGACCGGCGAGACGAAGGTGGTCCCGCTGGATCAGGTGGAGTCCGCCGTCACCGCTCTGCTGGCATAGGGCCATCGCTCCGTCAGTGAACACCCGTGTACAGAAGCTGAACGCGCCGACTCATCCGATGAACGCCCCAGCCCATGAGTGCCAGCCCTCCCGTCATCGGGATGGTTGGCACTCATTTTGCTTGCGTATGATTGACAGAGCGTACCGCCGATCGCGAACCCCAAGGAGGTGCAGTGCCCAGTGCCACTTGACAAGAGCCTGATTGGAGCCGAGTCTGAGCCCGAGCTGTTCACGGTCGAGCGCGGGGCGATTCGGAAGTTTGCTGACGCCATAGGCGACCCGAACCCCATCTATCAGAGGGGGGATGTAGCGCCACCCACCTTCCCGACCACCTTTCGGGTGAGGATCCCGGGCCTGGCCGACATCGATCCGTCCCGGTTCATCCATGGCAACGAGGAGTACATGTATGAGCGCCCCCTGCGGGCCGGCGATGTGGTAATGGTCACCAGAAAGGTCACGGACCTCTTCGTAAAAGAGGGACGGCTCGGGCAGATGACCTTCGTCATCGCTTCCCTGGAAGGGCGGAACCCATCCGGCACCCTGATCTTCTCCGGAAAGACCACCGTGATTATCCACCAGGGAGGTGCCACACTTGTTAGAACAGAAACTATCCGTAGGTGATGAGGTACCCACCCTGGTGAAGGAGCCGGTCAGCAAGCTCCAGTTGCTCAAGTATGCCGGGGCCTCGGGCGACTACAACCTGATCCACACCGATGTGGAGACCGCCAGGGCGGTCGGCCTGGGCGATGTGATCGCACACGGCATGCTCTCCATGGGCTTCCTGGGCCAGTTTCTGGCCGGCCTGGCCGGAGCGGAGAATGTGCGGCGACTGGGGGTTCGCTTCGGTGCCATGGTCCGGCTGGGTGATGTCCTGACCTGCAAGGGAACGGTCCAGGCGATTACCCTGCAGCCCGATGGGCGGCGCCTGGTCACCCTGGCGATTGCCGCCGTGAATCAGAAGGGCGATCTGGTTACCAGTGGCGAGGGCGAGATCTACCTGCCCGGCCAATAGCGAAGGAGGATTCTCTCATGGGGCGGTTTGATGGCAGAGTAGCGTTCGTAACCGGCGCCGGGCGAGGCATTGGCGCAGCGACGGCCAGAACCCTGGCGGCACAGGGAGCAGCCGTCGTGGTGACAGATATGGATCTGGGCCCTGCCGAAGAGGTCGTGGCCGAGATCCAGGCCGCCGGCGGCAAGGCGATGGCGATTCAACTGAATGTCACAGAGCGTGAGGCGGTGGAGGCAGCAATGGCAAAGACCGCCGAGGTCTTCGGCGGCCTGCACATGCTCGTCGCGATCGCCGGGATCACCCGGGACAATCTCCTGCACAGGATGACCGACGACGACTGGGACGGCGTCATGACCACCCATCTGAAGGGCTCCTTTCTCTGCGCGCAGGCAGCCCAGAAGTACATGGTCGCCCAGAACTACGGGAAGATGGTCTTCACCTCCTCCACCTCCGCCCTGGGTAATCGGGGCCAGGCCAACTACGCTGCAGCGAAGGCCGGCGTGCAGGGTTTCACCAAGACGCTGGCCATCGAGCTGGGCCGCTTTAACGTGAACGTCAATGCCGTAGCACCGGGCTTTATTGAGACCCGCATGACCCGGGCGGTGGCAGAGCGCATGGGGCTCGATTTCGAGCAGATGAAGGCGGGGGCGGCTTCCCAGATCCCCCTGCAGCGGGTCGGCCAGCCGGAGGATGTGGCCAACGTGATCGCCTTCCTCTGCTCCGAGGAGTCCGCCTTCGTCTCCGGCCAGGTGATATACGTGGCCGGCGGCCCGAGAGGGTAGAGCGACGCTCCAGGTCTGCCCCCGGACGGCGGGCTCCCGGCATGCCAAATCTACATGATCCGAAGGAGGTTCCCTCTGCATGAGTCTGCCTTCGCTTTCAAGCCTCTTTGATCTGCGTGGCAAAGTGGCCATCGTGACTGGCGGTTCCCGCGGGCTTGGCCTGGAGATGGCCGAAGGACTGGGCGAAGCGGGGGCCAAGGTGGTGATCACGGCCCGGCGGGAGCCTGACCTGAAAACGGCCGAGGCGCATCTCTCCGCCATGGGGATCGAGGTCCTGGCCTACCAGGGCTCGGTCAGCGACCCGGACTCTGCATCGGCCCTGGTAGCGGCGACACTGGAGCGGTTTGGCCGGATTGACATCCTCGTCAACAACGCCGGTGTCTCCTGGGGCGCCCCGACGCTCGAGATGCCCCTGGACCGCTGGCAGTATGTGCTGGACACGAACCTGACCGGCGCCTGGCTCCTGTCGCAGGCGGTCTGCAAGGTCATGGTGGAACAGGGAGAAGGAGGCCGGGTGATCAATATCACCTCGGTGGCCGGCATGCAGGGAAGCCCTCCCACCCACCTCTCGGCCATTGGCTACCACGCCTCCAAGGCGGGCTTGATCGGCCTTACCCGGACCCTGGCGACCCACATGGCGCCGCATGATATCCTGGTCAACGCGATCGCCCCTGGCTTCTTCCCCTCCAAGATGACCAAAGGAGTCCTGGAGGTGGCCGGCGACATGATCGCCGCGGGCATGCCCATGGGCCGGATTGGCAACCCCGGTGAGTTGAAGGGTGTGGCGGTCTTCCTTGCCAGCCCCGCCTCTTCGTATATCACCGGACAGATCCTCCCCGTCGATGGCGGGGCAACTGCTTGGTAGGAGGAGAGACTCGTGTTTGTTGAGGTCAACGGGGTCAAGCTTCACGTGAAGGTCAGCGGTGAAGGCTTCCCGATCTTTATTCCGAACGCCTGTGGCATTGAGCAGACCGACCGCAGTCTCTCGGCAGAGCTGCGCAAGCATGTGACCCTTGTCTTCTACGATATGCGGGGCAGCAGCCTCTCCGAGGGCGATGGCGCCGGCGTCACCCTCGAGCAGTTGACCAGCGACCTGGACGGCCTGCGACAGGCACTTGGCTACGAGAAGATCGGTGTGCTCGGCCACTCGGCCATGGGCTTCTTCCCCCTGGATTACGCCCGGGCCTACCCGGAGCATTGCGCCTATGCGATCCTGGACGGGGCCCCACCCTTTATCACGCCGGCCATGCGGGCGGAAAGCGAGCGGTACTGGAACGAGATGGCCTCCCCAGAGCGGAAGGCCCAGCACATGCAGAACCGGGCCCGCATGAGCGAGGCGGAACTGAAGGCTCTGGACCCGCAGCAGCAGCTAATCACGAACTATTATCTGAACAGTGCTATGTACTTCGCCGACCCGACCTATGACTCGCGCTCGCTCTGGGGCGATGCGGAGTTTATCACCTTCTTCTCGCATGTCTGGGGCGACATCTTCGGGGAGTATGACCCCCGCCCGACCTTCGGGGCGGTCAAGGCCCCGGTCTTCGTGGCCATGGGACGGCACGACTACGTCTGCCCGCCCACCCTCTGGGATCAGCCACAGAAGCTCTTACCAACCTGCCAGGTAGAGGTCTTCGAGCAGAGCGGCCATTGGCCCATGCTGGAGGAGCAGGCTGAGTTCGACCACCGCCTCCTCACCTGGATGCGGCGGAATCCTCCGCTGTAAAGAACCTCTCTACCCCCCCTCTACCCCATGCTCTACGTTCCCTCTGTCATTTGCGGCAGAGAGATGGCTCACTCGGGCGGTTTGGCTGTACGAGTGCTAGAAGCCGTCCCGTCTGGGCTGGGATCCTGCTATGTCAGGCGCGGCTGCAAATGACCAGGGCGCTCTGCCGGGCGGAACGTGTCAACGACATTGAGACAGTTCGAACCGGGAATTCGGAGCAAAATCGGGACTGGCGGTTGATGTCGACGGTCGGTTGATCCATGCACCAGTTGGGGCGCATCGGCGCAGGCGGATTGATGCCTGAACTCCGTCAAGACCGGATTCCTGCATGGCTGGTGGTCAGGGCGGAGTTTCCAGCCGATTCCACCAGAAATTCCCGGCGAGCCTCTCACCCGTGCGGGAAAATGTAGCGGAATCTGTAAAAAAAGGGGCCTGGAGGTGAGGGAACCACCCTTTTTCGGCCTGACCCGGGCCAGTATGCGCCCTCTGAGGCCCCACAAGAGCCACTTACGGGGTGAACAGGCCCTTCCAATGCGTCGTTCCGCTACGATTTCCCACTCGACCTACGCTCGCCCTGGGAAAAAGTGACGGAATCCGTCAATCGCCAACCCGCCACCATCCTGCATGATTAACTCCCTTTCTCCGCCCTCGTTATACATGCAAATCGGGTAATTCAAGACCTAGTGTCTCACGCATGTTGGCACACAGGGTTCCGCTACGATTTTCCAATTGGCCTGAGCTCGCCCTCGGAAAAAGGTCGCGGAATCCTGTTTCCCTCACGAACCGACCGTAATCCCACATACCCCTCCGAAACATAATGTTTAGCCGTCCGCTTTCGAGAAATGGGCCGGTGCACTGGAATGTGAATGCTAACCTAAAAGTTGACCACTTGAAGGGGTTCTGATCATCGAAAAGTTGACCACCCGACCTGGCTGTGCTCACTGAAAAGTTGGCCACCCCAAACACATTTCCCCTTATGCTGAAGTTGCTGACGCTTCACGTAAGGGAGGAAAGGTTGTGTTTGGGATGGTCGATAAAGAGCTTATCAGAAAGCTGGTGCTGGTTAAAGGGTGGTCTATTCGCGAGGTGGCCCGGGAGCTGAAGGTGGCCCGCCAGACGATCCGGAAGTGCCTGGCGGATGCCGAACCCCCGCGCTACTGCCTGAAGGCAGAACGCCCCTCCCCTGTCCTGGAGTCGGTCAAGGGGATCATTGCCGAATGGCTGGAGCAGGACCAGCAGAGGCCGCCAAAGCAGCGGCACACGGCCCGTCGAATCTACCTGCGGCTGGTTAACGAGTACAACTTCCAGGGCGGGGAGTCGACGATTCGACGCCACGTGCGGCTGATTCGGGGCAGCCAGCGAGAGGTTTACATCCCGCTGGAGTTTGGACTTGGCACCCGCGCCTTCTGCGACTGGGGACAGGCCGATGTGATCATCGCCGGCAAGCAGGTCACGGTTCACCTCTTCTGTATGCGCCTGGCGGCCAGTCGGGATTTCTTCATGGTGGCCTTCCCGCACGAGCGGCAGGAGGCCTTCTTCGAAGGACACCGGCTTGCGTTTGCGCACTGGAACGGAGTCCCCGCCGTGATCTCCTACGACAACCTGAAGACGGCCGTGCACAAGATCCTGGCCGGTCGTGACCGGGTAGAACAGGAAGCCTTCAGTGCACTGCGGGCCCACTACCTGTTCGACAGCCACTTCTGTAGCCCGGCCAAGGGCAATGAGAAGGGCGCTGTGGAGAACCTGGTCGGCTACGTCCGGCGTAACTTCCTGGTGCCGCTACCAGAAGTCAGGGATCTGGCCGAGTTGAATGGGTATCTGCTCAACGCATGCCTGCGTAACCGCCAGCAGCGGCATCCGGTGAAGCATGCCAGTACCGTTGGCGCCATCTTCGAGCAGGAGCAGCCGGCTCTCCAGGCGCTTCCTGATCGCCCCTTCGACTGTGCCCGAGTGGTACATCCGCGGGTCAACAGCCTGTCGCTGGTTCACTTCGAGACGAACCGCTACTCCGTCCCGGCGCAGTATGCCTACCAGCAGGTCACGCTGAAGGCGTATGTCGACCGAATCCGGCTCTACCATGGCGATGACTTGATTGCGGACCACCCTAGGCTGTACGGGCGCAATGAGGAGAGTCTGAACTTCGACCACTACCTGGATCTCCTGGAGCGGAAGCCAGGAGCGATGTCATACGCCCGGGCCTTAAAGCCAAGCGCCCTGCCGCCGATCTGGGTCAAGTACCTTGAGGCCCTCCAGCATACATCGAGCCGGCCACAGAAGGAGTTCATCCGAACGCTGCGACTGCTCCGCTATATCCCTGAGCAATACGTCCACGAAGCGCTCCGACAGTGCCTGGAGATGGGGAGCTATGGTTGTGAGGTCGTCCAGAGCTTCGCCCAGCACCTGAAGGAGGCGGGGCGGGTCATCCAGCCCC
This sequence comes from Symbiobacteriaceae bacterium, assembly GCA_041690255.1. GTDB lineage: Bacteria > Bacillota > Sulfobacillia > Symbiobacteriales > Symbiobacteriaceae > JAWLHU01. The sequence continues at coordinate 34,284 of JAWLHU010000005.1, read as the reverse complement.
TTTCGACTGAGACACTCCGGCGGCTGCCGGAGGCTCACGTTGCTCCGCCAAGCACGGAGCACTTTAACCAGCTGTTGCAGGGGGTGGGCGGATGACCATGAGCACAGTCGCCGACGTCCGGCTGGCAGCCTATCTTAAGACCCTGAAGCTGCCCGTGGTGTCCCGGCAGTACAAGTCTGTAGCCCAGGAGGCCGAAGCTGTCGGCCGGTCGTATGTGGAGTTCCTTGCGGCTCTGCTGGAACAGGAGATCCTGCAGCGTGAGCAGAACGGCGTGCAACTCCGGGTCCAGCAGGCCCGGTTTCCGTACCCCAAGACGCTCGATGCCTTTGACTTCACGGCTCTGCCAAGCCTCAACAAAGCGAAAGTGCTGGCCCTGACCCACTGCGAATGGGTTGGCCAGCGCGAAAACGTCCTGATGGTGGGCAACGCAGGCACCGGAAAGACGCACCTGGCTATTGCCCTGGGTATAGCAGCCTGCCGGGCAGGCAAACGGGTGCGTTTCTACACCGCAGCCGGTCTGGTGAATGAGTTGATCGCCGCCCAGCAGGACCGAAGTCTGCACCGTCTGGAGCGTTCGTGGCGCCGCTGGGACCTTGTCATATTGGACGAGCTCGGCTACATCCCGTTTTCGGCCACCGGCGGCCAGATGCTGTTCAACTTCTGCAGCGAGCGCTATGAACGGGGGAGCCTGCTGATAACCTCGAACCTGGAGTTTGCCCGTTGGACGGAGGTGTTTGGGGACGAGAAACTGACCGCTGCGCTCCTGGATCGCTTGACCCACAGGTCCCACATCCTGCCGATGAATGGCGAGTCGTACCGCTTCCGTGAGAGCCTCCGCCGGCAGCAGAGCTAGCCGGCAAGACAGAGGTCACCGGGGTGGTCAACAATTCGCTGAGCGCAAGCCTGCGGGCCGGTCAACGTTTCGATGAGCACGGTGGGCAACTTTTCGGTTGACATGAACACTGGAAAGGAGCCTGCATCCCTAACGGGGCGTGCAGGCTCTTCCCGTAACCGAAGGGTTGGGTCCACCGATAGTAGCTCTTGACCTCGACCCCATGCTCCTTGCAGATCTCCCGGATGTTATCCTCAGCGCGCAGGCCCGCCAGCACCACAGCCAACCGCTTCTCCAACGTGTGCTTCTTCGGCAATGAAAACAGCTCCCTTCGGGATTTGATCAGAAGGTCAGACGTAGCCGAAAAACAGCGAAAATCGCCAAAATCCGGAGCAGGTCCTATCCCTAGGGAGCGCCGAGAAGAATGGGCGAATACGGCCGGATTTCGAGGTTGAGGATAATGGCCGTTGCTAGTACTGTGATGCTGCGGGAGCGGTACCGCCCCGACGACGGTCAGGGAAGTGATTCGCATGGTTGCGTCATCGCATCGATGGCCTACTCATCTACCCGGTAGGCCCGAGACGTGGTTCCGACTAGCTCACTTGGCACGAACATACGGACTGTCTGCCGCCGAACGGCAGGTGTTGTTCTTCGCTGGGGTCTACGTAAAGGAGAAATGGCTTCTGACGGAAAGACACCTTCGTTTCCTGATTAGGAGCCTGCTTCGACTACTCCAAAGGCTCGTCGCGGACTCACGAGATGAGGAGACTTTGGCGAGTGGTTTCATCCTAGGGTGGCACCTCCTCAAGGAACACACGAACCTGACGGAAATCCATTACGAGTTGGGCGTCTTGCTCAAAGTTGGGGGATCACTGGAGGGGCTGAACTCCGCCTTACACGATGCACTAGAAAACTGGCCCCGCCTGATGCCATTATCACCAGGCGATGCCATTGCGTCTCCAGAGACGATTCATGCGGTTTGCGCTCGCTGCGGCCATGCGTGGTCATGGAAAGGGATTCGCTCGGTATCAACTCAACGATGCGTACACTGCGGCGCCAAGCCATCCCGCGGTTGGCGTTTTACTGCACAGGGGATTGAGACGTTTATGTTCCGGGACACGCCGTAGGTGGTACGTGGATCAGACAGACCTCGTGACAAGACCAGCCGTTCTTCCACTCGTAGAAGAGGGCGAAGATGCATGGCCTGCCGGAGGCCTCCGCGTCAACATGCACATGAATGATTTCCTTAGGCTCAAGATCGATGAACCGGATACGGCTGCTTGCGTTACGCCCATACCGCTGCGGAATCCACTGCGTGACCAAAGGGGAGAACATCGGCTGAAGCGCCAGGTAACTCGGTGAGCATACTCCTGGATCGTGAGGTTCGAGCCTGACGTTTTCTCGCCCGAAGGGTTGGCCACTACCGCGCCAGATATCACGCGGGGCGGGCCAAAGGATGTGTCCGGTGTACCACCCGGTATATGAACAGGTGATGGCCCGGCACTTTGTGAAACTCAATGGTATCGATCCCGACGGGGTGGTGTGCGCCTTGGTACGTCGGAACCTCAACGACCACCCGCAGGACGTCAGGATGCTTCTTCAGTATGGGTTCCGTAAACTCCGGCCAGATTAGCACGAATCAGAGGGTGAACGGCTCCGATTCGTCTCATGTTCCGTCCTCCCGCGACTTTTGGACAACTGTTAGTGCTATGAGTTTACTGGAATACCCCATGATTGCCCTCACGTCGTCAAGACTTGGGCCGAACCCAGACGTGAAGGCGTCAGTGACACCCTCTCCGAATAGGGAACGCCGGGAAGCAACTCCCGGCGTTTTTGCCATCACTTCTTTGAACGTTCCTCGGTCCCCGTCTTGTCTGTGGGCTCCTTGCTCTGAGCCTCCACCTCAGCGGTGGACCGGAGGCGGCGGCGGCTCAAGTTGGCCACTATGACGAGCCCCTTCTCATCCTCGCCCAGTTGCACGGGGACCTCCAGGCACATGCCGGCGGGGATCGTGATCCCTTCATCCTTCAAGATCTTGTGGACGGTAACGGATGGCTGGGCCGATTTCTTGGAGTAGGTCAGCTTCCGCACTCCAGGTGCTCCCTCCATAGCCCAGCGGAAGACCAGTGTGGAGCGACCTTCCAACCGTGTGACCAGCACATGGCTGGGAGGCGGCGGAGCCCCCACGGCTGCGACGATCCGATCCGCATCCTCCTGGGTCCAGGGCTGGTCGCTGGAATCTGGCAGTTGCTCCGCCGCCTGACGGACCTTCTCAATCAACTCGGGGCTGGTCAGGCCGGTGATTGCCAGAAAGGCCAGAGCATAGTGCTTCATTCGAGCCCGGCGGTCGGCGTAGATGGAGATGCTCGGTGCATCAGCCAACTGCCTCTTCTCATCGGAGGCCGGAACCTGGGTCATACCGGAGATCTTAGGAAGCGCCATATGAACCCACTCCTTCCAAATCACCCCTTGCGAGGTGTTGAGAAGATAGATTCGACCTCCCAGGTGAATTTCCTCCCATCTTCCATAGTATTTTACTAAAAATCCCCATATCCTTCGGAATCTGAAAGGTCCGTTATCACTGCCGGACGCGCCGAGGCGACGTGCCGCATCGAACAGCGGTACGTCGCCTCGCTTCACTATGCCATCTGTACCCGGGCTCGCCCTGCTTCCTTGGCTCGGTAGAGCGCGGCGTCGGCCGCCCGGTAAAGGGCTGCAAGATCGTCGGCATCACCGGGAGCCTGGGCAACGCCAGCGCTGAAACTGATCTGGAATCGCTCGCCGTTCGGGCTGGTGAACGGCTCGGCGGCGAACCGGTCAAGCAGGTGCTGCACGCGCACCGCTGCTCGCTCCTTGTAGACGCCGTACATGCCCAAGACGAACTCTTCGCCTCCCCAGCGGCCCACCACATCCTCCCCCCGGCAGGCGGAGGTGAGGACCTCGCCCAACCGGTGCAGGACCTGGTCACCGGTGGCGTGGCCCCACCGGTCATTCACCTGCTTGAAGCGGTCGAGGTCGAGCACCACCAGGCTGAGCGGCAACTGGTGGCGGGCGCTCAGCCGGAGGTAGTGGTCCAATTGTTGAGCCGATTTCCGCCGGTTAGAGACCCCGGTCAGCACATCGGTCTCGGCCATGTGCCGGTGGAGTTGTGTGCGCTCCAACCGGTTGCCGATCCGATTGATCAACTCGGGTCCGACCACCGGCTTGGAGACATAGTCATCGGCCCCGCTGCTGAATATGCGGTGGATCGTCGCAGAGTCCGAGTGGGCGGTCAGAAAGAGGACCGGCACGGTGGACCAGCGGTGATCGTTCCGCATCACCTGGCACAGGTCAATGCCGGAGAGCCCGGGCATCTCCACATCGAGGATGACCAGATCGGGATTGGACTCCTCCAGCAGTTCCCAGAAGCGGGCAGGGTTCTCCAGGGCGACCGGGCTGAGACCGATCTCCTGAAGCAGGGCTGCGACCACCGCCAGAATGGTGGGGTCATCGTCGACCACCAACACCGTCCCGGTCGGGGCCCGGTGCCGGAGGAGCCCCTGCTGAACCTTCTCGATCACCTGGAGGGCTGGCGCGGGAGCTGCAAAGCAGCCCCTGGCCCCCATGCGAGCGACCGCCAGCCTCACGGCAAACGTGGCGTTGGGAACGAGAACCACCACGGGGATCTGTGCGGCCAGACGGCTGATCTGTTCCCGCTCCTCCTCATCCTCCGGGGACCAGAAGAGCACCGCCCCATCCGCGGGTTCATGGGAGGCACCGGCACGGCCCAGGCTCTCCACCACCGTACAGCGGAGTCCCCACCGTCCGGCCTCCCCGACCAGTTGGTCCACCACATCGGCGTCGTGGCCACTGATCAGGAGGTGCAGATCCGAGACAGGTTCGGCGCCGCCTGCGACCGCTCCGGTCTCCGTCCAGGTCACCGGCGGCTGTTCCAGCACCTCCTGAAGTTGCCGCAGCAGTGTACGCAGGTCCCCGACCCCTTCTGGGCTTCGAGCCCCATCGGCAAAGAAGGGCTGGATCTCTCGGGCCAGCCTGCTGCCGGTCCCGTGCCCGAAGGTACCCAGAGAGCCGATCAACTTGTGGACCTCCCGGGCCGCCGCCTGGCGGAGCTCATCTGGGTACTCCCCCTGCTCCATAGCCGTTGCTGCCGCTTCCAAGACGGCGAGGCGCGCCAGGACGGAGGGCCTGCTACGTTCCCAGACCTGTGCTACCGCTGTGGCCACCCGCTGCCCAGTTCCCTGTTGCATTACGACCACCCCAGAATCAATGCGATCTCGTCGGCCAGGAAAATGGGGTCGAACGGTTTGGCGATCACGGCAGCGACGCCCAACTCCCGGAAGCGCCGAACCTCGCTGGTCTGCACCTTGGCTGTCAGCAGAATCACGGGAATGGAGCGGGTTCTCTCATCCGCCTGCAGGTGGGCAAAGACGGTCGGTCCGTCCATCTCCGGCATCATCACATCCAGGAGAATCGCGTCCAGTTGCAGTCTCCCAGCCAGTTCGAGCCCCGCTTTGGCGGAGGGCGCGGTCAGGACCTGCCAGCCGGCCACCGTCTCCAGGGTGACCTGTGTCACCTCGCGGATATCATCTTCATCGTCAATGATCAACACTCGCTTGGTACTCATGTTTAGATCCCTCCTTGACTGCGCGGTATCAGCGCCGACGCCAGCAGGGCGCCCAGTATGCGCTCCAGTTCCTCGGGCTTCACCCGCCCCTTGGTGAGGAAGATCGTCCCCCATGCTGGTCGGTCGCCGGGAGGGACGGAGTCGCGAGGGGCGCCTCTCCATGCAGCGGGAGCGTGAAGTGAAAGGAAGAGCCCTGGCCTGCCTCGCTCTCTGCCCAGATCCTGCCGCCATGCTCCTGGACAATGGACCGGCAGATGGCCAGCCCCAGGCCGGTGCCGCCCTTCTTGCGAGAGTCGGAGGCGTCCACCTGCTGGAAGCGCTCAAAGATGCTCTCCAGTTTGCCGGCGGGAATGCCGCGGCCCTGATCCTGGACGACGAAGTGAATCTCTCCCCCCGCCGCCCGAGCATCAATCCGAACAGCCTGGCCGGGCTCCGAGAACTTGATTGCATTGCCGATCAGGTTGGTCAGCGCCTGGATGATCCGGTCTGGGTCGGCGCGGAGCGGCGTGGAGTCCACACGGGTCTCCAGTCTCACCCCCACCTTGTCCGCAACCGGCTGCGTGACCTCGATCGCCTGGGCGACCAGGTGAGCCACATCGCAGTTCGCCTTGTGGATGGTCACCTTACCGGACTCGATCCGCTCAATATCCAGGATGTCATTGATCAGCCGGACCAGCCTGTCCGTGTTCTGCATGGCGATCTGAAGCATGCGCTGCCCCTTCTCCGGCAGACTGCCCAGCTTCCCGCTGTTCAGTAGTCCAAGGGAGCCGCGAATCGAGGTGAGCGGGGTCCGGAGTTCGTGGCTGACCACCGAGATAAACTCGTTCTTCATCCGCTCCACCGCCTGCCGCTCGGCGATGTCCCGGAAGATCACCACCGCTCCCTCTGCCTGTTCCCCCTTGGGCGTGCAGACGAACTCAGCGGGGAAGGTGGTACCGTCCCTGCGCTGGAGGAGCGCCTGGCCGCTATGGGGTCTGGCCTCCCGCAGGGTCTTGCCGACCGGGCACTCATCCCATCCCGGCTTCGTGGCAGGATGGAGCATGGTCGCGATCGGCTGGCCGAGCAGATCGGAGGCCTGCTGCCCCAGCATTCGGAGGGCAGCCGGGTTGACAAAGGTGAGCTTCCCGGCGGAGTCCAGACCGCAGATCCCCTCCCCGGCTGAGGTGAGCAGGAGTCGATTCTCCCGGCTGACCTGTGCCAGCGACTCCTCAGCCAGCTTCCGGTCGGTGATATCCGTGACGATCCCCTCCACGGCCCGAGGCGCCCCTTGCTGGTCGTAGAGCGCCCGGCCCCTGGTGAGGAGCCAGCGAATCTGGCCTTCCCTGGTGCGGATCCGGTACTCAAAGGCATAGGGGCGCCGCTCGGCGACCGCCCGGGCCAGCTCAGCCTCCCCGCTAAGGCGGTCTTCCGCCAGGCTGAGGCTGAGGAAGGCCCCCTTGGGCAACTCGTTCAGATGATACCCGGTCAGTTCCAGGCTGGTCCCGGCGAGGAACTCAAGCTGCCAGTTCCCGCGCCAGACGTAGCGGTAGACGAGGCCGGCCAGGTTGTCGACCAGGTTGGAGAGCTTCTCCTGCGCCTCCTCAAGCTCCTGACTCTTAGTGGTAAGCTGCTCATTCTGAGCCGCCAGTTCCTCCTGCTGGGCGATCAGCTCTTCCCCGTGGGCCTGTAGATCTTGATAGCTGGTGACCAGCTTGGCGTGGGTGTCAGCATGGGCAATGGCAAGCCCAATCTGGCCGGAGATTGCATCCAGGAAGTCTGCCTCCTCCCGCTGCCACGCTCGCAGTCCGTCACACTGGTGGAAGGTGACGGCAGCGATCAAGTCCCCATCGAACCGGATGGTGGCAGCCATGAACGAACGGACCCCCGTCTGGTGAAGGCTCTTCCGGAGCGCCTCGCCAGGCCCCCCCAGGAGGGGATGAGCGTCGATATCCGCAACCTGCACAACCCCGTGTGCGTGCTCGCTCAGAAAGATGGTGGAGAGGTGCAGCCGGAAGCCGACGCCGATCGGACGAACACCCGGAGCGGCATACTCGGCTTCCGCCGTGCAGACCCCTTCGGAGTCGATTAACCAGACGTGGCAGCGGCTGGTCTCCAGCGTGCGGCCCAGTTCGTCCACCGTAGCCTGCAGCAGGGGGGCCAGATCAAGCGACTGCCGAACGGCACCGCTGACCCGGCTCATCATCTCCAGCTCCTTTAGTTGCCGCCGTTGCTGGACAACGCTGCGGATCGCAATCAGGGAGATGGCCGTGACAACGGTCCCGGTGACAACCCCCTCCCCAAAGGGGTAGAGCTTCTGCATCTGGTACGACGCCAATAGGCTTCCGATCAGCAGCGCTCCCACTCCGGCGGCAAGCACCTGGCCCGCCGCCTGCTGTCCGAGGGAGCGCGCTGCGAGGATCGGCAGGAGGATCAGCACGGGTGCAAACAGGGCATCTCCGTGACCAAGGCCGATCAGGAAGAGGCCTGTCGCAGTGGCAACGCCCGACAGGTGCCAGAGCAACTGCCGCGCCTGCGACAGACGGGAGGGGAACAACCACCGCAGCAGGTTAAGACCGCTCATGAGGAGCACGAACAGGATACTCTCCGGGCCGGTGTGGGCCGCCTCCCCTTCCACGGGTCGGAGGAAGACCACGGCAGCGACCAGGAGCCAGGTGGTCAGCTCCACATGCTGGTCTCCGGCATCCAAGGGGTCTGCCTTCGCCTCCGCGCCCAGGACCGGAAAGGGCCTCCGCTCCACGAAGAGCGGCCGGGACACCACGAGAACGCCGACGGCATGGATCAACCAGACCCCGCCGGAATAGGCACCACCCCTCAGGAAGCCATAGCCCAGGAAGGCCGGAAGGACCGCAGCGCTAACGGCCCGCCAGAGGCTTACCCGCCCCTCGTCGTGTGGCAGAAGGAGGGCGACCGCACCGGCCAACCCGGAGCCAATGACCAGGAGGCGGTTGGGCCTTATGAAGGTGGTTTCCGGGGTGCCAAGGCTGGAGGGCACCAGCCAGGCGAGAAGGGCCGTGCCCAGCAAGATCATGCCGAGTACAGCGGGATAGACATATCGGGTTCGTCCTTCCCGCCGCTCGCCACCGGCGGGAAACCAGGGCAACGGTAGCAGCGCCAGGCCCATGGCAGCGTAGTTCAGAGCGCCCAGCCAGCTCGACACAGAAATGGCATACGCAGCGACAAAGAGCAGCGGTGCCGCCCCGACACAGGCGGCAAGAATCCGGCCCACGTGGGGAATCTGGTAGCGGATGAGCAGGATCAGGGCCAGAGCGCCAGCCAGGAAGCTGGCGGAGAGCCAGGGCAGATAGGGCCGGATTCCATCATAAGTAGATAGGGAGAAACTGCCCGGAAAGGCGTAGAGACTGAGGGCCCAGTAGAGGTTGAAACCGAGTACCACCACGCGGAGGCGGTTTCCATGCGGCGATGGGAGGGCCATTGAGGCGTCACATTCCTTTCACTGTCGGCTCCCGAGGCGGACGGCCCTGGGAGCCCTATCCGGGCGAGAATGCAGGCTCGACAGAATAGAAATACAACATCTTCCAGGGTTGTAACTAGTTTATCACCATGTACATATCTCGTCTATCAGATGTGAAGCCTCGCCGGCGGGCTGGCGCGAAAAAAGGCGCCAGAAGCGGAGTCGCTTACTGGCGCCGATGGGAACCACCTACTGCGAAACTCGCACCGCCTGCCGCAACAGGTGGAGCGCCATCTTGTCCAGGGAACCGAAGCGGGGATCCTGCGTCTGCCCTTTGATCCAGCGGTAGTAGATCTGCTGGACGATCACAGCCACCTTGAAGTAGGAGAAGGCCAGGTAGAAGCTGATCTGGCTCAGGTCCCGCCCGCTCTTGCGGGCATAGACCTCCAGCAGTTCATCCCGCTTCATGAAGCCCGGCAGGGTGGTCACCGAGGTCAGAATCCCCTCCACCTCCTCACCAGGCTCCAGCCAGTAGGCGAGGAGGGCGCCGACGTCGGTCAGGGGATCGCCGACGGTGGCCATCTCCCAGTCCACGACGCCGACAATCTGGCCCGGATCGGCCACGTCAAGCAGGACGTTATTCAGCTTGAAATCGTTGTGAATGACGGTGGGTGCCGGAGATACGGGCAGGTTCTCCAGCATCCACCGGGCGATCTGCTCCGCCTCCCGGATCTCGCCGGTCTTCGCCCGCTGATAGCGGCCGATCCATCCCTCTACCTGGCGCTGCAGATAGCCGTCAGGATGCCCGATTTCGTCCAGCCCGGCCGCCTGCCAGTCCACATTGTGCAGGGCCACCAGCGTCTCCACCAACCGCTCAGAGATCAGCCGGAAGTCGAGGGAGCGGTCCCGCCATTCCGGGGGGATCTCCTTGTCGAGTACGACACCATGAAGGGCCTCCATGACGAAGAACGGTACCCCGAGGATCGACCGGTCCTCGCACAACACGTAGGGCTCCGGCGCCAGGGGAAAGACCGGATGCAGCTTCTGCAGAATGCGGCACTCCCGGCCCATGTCGTGCGCCTTCGGTGCAACGGGTCCCATGGGTGGGCGTCGCAGGACACCCTCCCACCCGGATTCTGCCCGTAGCAGATAGGTCAGATTGGACGCCCCGAAGGGAAACTGGGTCACTGACAGCGGACCGCCGGTGAAGCCCGGCAGGTTTGCCCGCAGGTAGGCTTCCACGGCCTGCAGATCCAGCTCTTCGCCGGGGCGGACCGATATGGTCTGGTTCATGGCGGGCACCTCCCTAGGGCTGAATGATCACCTTGCCAAAGGAGCCCCGCCCCTCTACAAGGGCGTGCGCCTCAGCGACCCGCTCCAGCGGGAAAACGTGACCGATCACCGGCTTCACTCTGCCGCTTTGGAGGATCTTCACGGTCTCCTCCATGCCCCGGGCGATCGCCGGTGCGGGCATGGCGCCCAGCCAGAGACCCGAGACGGTCAGATTCCGGCCGAAGAGGCGCATCGGATCGATCTGAACCGGATCGCCACTGGCGTAGCCAAAGGTGATCAACCGGCCGAAGGGCTTCAGCACCCCGATCGACTGATCCAGCACCTGACCACCAATCGACTCGAGGACGAGGTCTACCTTGCCCACCGAACCCTTCAGAGCTTCTACCCAGTCCCCGGACCGGTAGTTGATCAGCACATCTGCGCCCAGTTCCTTCACCCGGGCCAGTTTCTCATCGGAGCCGGCGGTGGCCACTACCTGCGCCCCCAGTGCCTTGGCCCACTGGACGGCCACCGTGCCCACACCGCCCCCCGCAGCGTGGATCAACGCCCATTCACCGGGCTGCAGCCGCCCCATGGCGACCAGGCCGTACCAGACCGTGCCGAAGACAACCGGCATGGCGGCCGCCTCCGAAAAGGTGACCCCCTCTGGCATGGCCATGAGCAGTTCTGCCGGGGCAAGGCAGTACTCAGCGTAGCCTCCACCCCCCACGGAGGAGCCGAAGACCTTGGCGCCGGGTGCGAATCCGGAGACCCCTTCACCCACCTCGGCAACCTCGCCGGCGATCTCGTACCCGAGCACATGGGGGAAGCGGCTTCTCGGGTAGCGACCGTGCCGCCAGAGCAGATCGGCAAAGTTGAGCCCCGTCGCCCGGACCCGAACCAGCACCTGACCCGGCCCCGGTGTGGGCCTGTCCACCTCTCGCAGGACCAGGTTTGAAACGTCGCCGAACCCCTCCAGCACCACCGCTCTCACCGAACTCCCCCTCGTCACAACATCTATATCACTTTCGTGCAAAATGCATGCCAACGGTGCAGATGGGCTCAGGGGTGGCCTCCCGTTTCTCGTCTGGACGAGGTGTTCAGATTTCGAACAGGGCACGGCCGGGTCCGAAGCGCGACAGAAGACGGCTGCAGATCCTGAACTGCCAGGACCGCAGCCGTCTTGCGTAGGGGTGACCGGATCAGCGACCTTGCTCGGTTAGCTGCCGGAAGGCCCGGGGCTCCGGATCTCCTGACAGGAAGGCCTGAATTTGGCGGGCGCACTCCTCAGGGGTCGCCTCAGCCGTGTTCACCGTGAAGTCGTACTCCCCGTGGGCATGGACCAACTCATACTGCTGGCGGGCCTGCCCCAGGGTCCGGTCTCCCCGGTCTCGCTCCCGCTGCTCCACCACCTCAAGCGGACAGTAGACACCGATGAAGTAGGCCCTTCGTGGAGCGAAGACGCTGGCGGCATCGGCCAGCCAGCGGGAATCGATCAGTACATGATCGGCGACCACGTAGTTGCCGGCCCCCGCAAGAGCGGCAATCGCCTGGTGCATGCCACTGATCAGCCGCAGCCCCACCGGGCCGGATCGAGTCGGTTCCATGACCTGAGTCCATAGAGCCGGTTGGTTCAGGTAGGGCTTTGGAAGCATGAAAAGAAACTTGTCCAGCCCGGCATCGAGATAGGGCTCCTCCATCACCGCCTGCAGCGCTCGCAGTAAGGTTGACTTGCCGGAACTGGAGGTTCCGTTCAGAATGAGAATGGTACCCGCCGGCGCGTTCAGTTAAATCACCCTCCTATTCAAAGAAGAGAGACGAACAGAGACGGCGATCGGTTCCGCCCAGCACCGCATGGAGTGGTGACTGCCGGGCCATACCAGAATGAAGATCTCTTTTGGACGCACAGAGGGAGGTCGGCCCAGGACGGCGAACAGTTGAATACCTGCCCACGGAGAGCCGTGGCGGAGGAAGGGGCGTTGGTGTTTGGGCCGCTTTGAAGAGGAACAGAACGAGCGGGACGGAGGGACAGGATCCCCTGCCCGCCAGCATGAAAAGGCCGGCTCCGGCGGAGGGCGCAGACCCACCGCCCAGAAGCCCGGTGGCAGCAAGGTGCCACAGAAGCGATTCCAGAAGGGCGGCGCCAAGCCGTTCGGCAAGCCCGGCGCCAAGCCGTCTGGCAAGCCCGGGGCAAAGCCGTTCGGCAAGCCCGGCGCCAAGCCGCTCGGCAAGCCCGGGGCAAAGCCGTCTGGCAAGCCCGGCGCCAAGCCGTTCGGCAAGCCCGGCGCCAAGCCGTTCGGCAAGCCCGGGGCAAAGCCGCTCGGCAAGCCCGGCGCCAAGCCGCTCGGCCTGCCGGTAGCGAGGCCTGGGGACACGGCGGCACGCTCACCCAGAACCGCTGCGGCTTCCGGGACGTCCGGCCAGGTGAAGCTCGCCCGCAGACCGGCCGCCAAGCCCGGCGCCAAGCCGCTCGGCAAGCCCGGTGCCAAGCCGCTCGGCCTGCCGACAGCACCCCGACCCGATGGGAGCCGCCCAACCCGTCCGCCGCGCCAGGCGGGAACCGGGGCCACAAGACCCCAACGACCGGGCGGACGCAATACCGACCGTCCTTCACGGGCTCCTCGCCCGCTCCGCCCGGTGGGCAAGGCTGCCCGCAAGCCCGCAGCGGCAGCCCCCTCGCTGCCGGCCAGCCCCCTCACCAGTGCGAAGAGCGCCTGGCAGCCGGCGATGCGCTGGTGCCAGAAGGAACTGAAGGAGATCCACTACATGGACCCGAAGGTGAAGGTTGCGGTCCAGGCCTTCGACTCGCTGGTGAAGGCGGTGCTGGCGGCCTCTACCGATGAAGCCTTCCGCGAAACCCAGCAGCAGGCTGCCGCATATGTGGCCGAGCACCCGTTCCTGCGCTGGGCGCCCGTCCCCTCCCCACTTCCCGTTCTATAATCCGAGCGCGACAGGAGCCGGGCAAACGCCCGGCTCCTACTGCATTAGTCGAGGGCCTCGAGCCCAGCCGCCTTGAGGATCTCCTCAATCAGGGCTTCATCGCCCTTTGGCGTGGTCTCCCGCCGCTTCTGCACGTTCATCATCATATCTGCTCAACTCTCCTTTTGCTTGGAGAGAAGCACCTTGCGCAAAACAGATAAGAACCCCGACTGCCGGAGTTCTCTGCATAGCCTGTAACGTCTCTGAACCGCCGTTAACGTCCTGCGAATGCTTGTTGCCGGTTTTGCGGCTGTGCCGCTCTCGTCTTCTAATATGATACACCCGGCCCCGTGTTTTTGCAAGGACTATTTCCTGGGGGCAGCTGCCGGGAACAAGAAGGGGGCCCGGCTCGTCACAATGACCGCAGTCACGCGGCCCAGGTCGTGGTCGTGGGCTGCCGACGCGGGAAAGTGAGGCACACAACCATGCAGATCAGACCAGCAACCGAAGCCGACTACCTCCGCCTGGTAGAAATCACAAACCAGACCCATATTCGTTCGCTCACGCTGGAAGAGTTCACCGCTGACCTGACTCACTCCGCCACCCTCGGCCACCACGCCGAACTGGTCCTGGAGCTGGCGGGGAAGATCGTCGGGTACGGCCGGATCTCCAGCAGTCCGTGGCTCCCGACGGGTGGGTTCTACCTCGGGGTGCGGGTGGACCCGGAGTACTCTGGTCGAGGGGTTGGCTCCGCTCTGCTGCGTGCCCTGGAGGAGCAGGTGGTCGATCATGGCGGTACCATGGTCGAGGTGGGCGTCCGGGACCACCGGCCGGACTGGCTGGCCTTCGCCGAGCACCACGGCTACAGACTGAAGGAGCACTTCTTCAACTCCGAGCTGGACCTGTCCACCTTCGACCCAGAGCCCTACCGCCCGCTGCTGGCAGAGGCAGAAGCGAATGGCTACCGCTTCATCACCATGGCTGACCTGCCGCCCGATGAAGGGCAGCGCGCCTTCTACGAACTGGATATGGAGTGCTCACGGGATGAGCCTGACAAGGGGCCGGAGTGGCAGCCGACCGAGTACGATGCCTACCGGGCCGATACCTTTGCCCCACATCAGTACGACCCGAAGGCGGTCTTCCTGGCCATGAAGGAGGGCGAACTGGCCGGCACCAGCGGCTGCAGTTTCCCGCCAGGGCGCAAATCCGCCTGGGTCCTCTTCACCGGGGTGCGGCGGCAGCACCGGGGGCACGGACTGGCGCAGGCGCTGAAACTCCTGGCCTGCGAGTACGTCCGGAGCCGGGGCGACTACACCCGAATCGCAACCGGCAACCATGCCCAGAATGGCCCGATGCTCGCCATCAACCGCAAGTTCGGCTTCGTGCCGATGCCGGGATCGTATATTCTGCGCAAGACGCTATCGGGGCGGTAGCGACATAAAAAAGCCGGGGCACCGCTCAATTGCGGCGCCCCGGCGCTTCATTCCTAGGCGAGGATCTCGCCAATGTCCCCATCCTTCAGGCCGGCGGCGTTCGCCTCATCGGTATCGATGTGCATCTCCAGGGCGTAGGTCCTGTGAACCCGGCAGATCACATCATCGAACGTGAGCGGGCGGGTGCCGTTCGTCTTGACCCGCACCACCTGGCCATCGGTCAGACCGAAGGCAGCGGCCTCCTCCGGGGTCATGTGAATGTGGCGGGCAGCCACGATCACGCCCTGCGGGACCTCAATGCGCCCCTTCGGTCCCTCCAGGATCATGCCGGGGGTCCCCTCGATCTTGCCGCTCATGCGGACAACCCCCTGAATACCCAGGACTCGGGCATCGGTCAGGGAGAGTTCAAATTGTGTGTTGCCGCGGGCGGGCCCCAGAACCCGGACCTTGGGGAAGCTCCCCTTGGGCCCGATCACGGCTACCTGCTCATTGGCGGCGTACTGCCCGGGCTGCTTCAGGTCCTTCAACTTGGTCAACTGATAGCCCGGCCCGAAAAGGACCTCCACATGCTCCTGGCTAAGGTGGATATGGCGGGCGCTGACATTGATCTCGGTGGTCTTCTTCTCAGACATGGCTCTCTTCCTCCTGGCTGTGGTTCCATGATCCGTGTCCCAAGCAGTGTAAGCTACTCGGGTTGCGCGGCAGTTACAGAGACCTCCGCTTCGGCCATTTCTCATCGCTCTCCTGCCACTTTGTCACGAAAGGGTCCAAAAGGTCTACAGGGAATGGGTCCCAGACAGGCAGAGACCAGGGTCCCCTGAGTAGAGGCCCTGGTCGCTTTGGCTCAGTGGCCGGTAATCCTCTCGGTCTCCTTCAGCTTCTTCCAGAGAGTAGTCCGGCTGATCCCCAGGAAGCGGGCCAGTTGTGCGCGGTCCCGACCGCCCTGCCGGTCCAGTTGCCGGAGGATCTGCTGCTCCATCTCCTCCATGGTGCCGATCTCTATGGTGATCCGGTTGCCGCTCACACCATCCGCTGCGTCGTCGGTCCATCCGTACTGCAACTCATCGAGCAACTCCCGTACCAGATGGATCGGATCCGGATGATGCAGGCTGAGAACGGCAAACTTCTGCACGAAGTTCTCCAGCTCTCTCACGTTACCGGGCCAGTCGTAGCCCTGCAGCAGGCGGAGCGTGGAGTCCGGCAGGGTGAAGTCCACCCCGGCCTCGGCGCTGAACGCCTTGAGGAAATACTGCGCCAGCAGAGGCACATCGTCCAGCCGGTCGCGCAGGGGCGGCAGCCTCAGATTGAGCACATTCAGCCGGTAGTAGAGGTCCTGGCGGAAGCGCCCCTCCTGTACCGCCTGCTGGAGGTTCATGTTCGTCGCCGCCACAACCCGGACATCGACGGGCAGCAGCCGGTCACCGCCGACCCGCATGACCTCACGCCCCTGCAGGACACGGAGGAGCCGGGCCTGAAGCGTCACCGAGAGCTCGCCGATCTCGTCGAGGAAGATCGTCCCGCCGTGGGCCAGCTCAAAGAGGCCCATCTTGCCGCCCTTGCGGGCCCCGGTGAAAGCGCCCTCCTCATAGCCGAAGAGCTCGCTCTCCAGAAGGCTCTCCGGCAGAGCGGCACAGTTGACCGCGACGAACGGTCCCCGCTCCCGCCGGCTGGCGCGGTGGATCGCATGGGCAAAGAGTTCCTTGCCGGTGCCGGACTCGCCGGTCAGCAGGACGGTCAAGTCCGAGGCGGCAAACTGCCCCGCCCGCTCCAAAGCCCGCCGGTAGATGGGGTTCTGGCCGATCAGATCCGCGAAGGAGTACCGGGCGACCAGTCCCTTCGTGTGGAGTTGCTTGCGGATCTTCTCCTCCAGGGTCTGGATCTGGCTCGCCGCCTGAAACGTGACCACCAGGTTCTGCGCTCCCTGCGGGACCCGGTTGACCACCAGGTTCAGGCCGCCGGCCCTGACCAGTTCCGCCCTGCTCTCGCTGCCGTCACCAAGGAGCGGCCCGAGGATCGGGTGGCCGGTGAACTCCTCCCGCCGCCGCCCCAGGACCTCCTTCGCAGACAGTCCCAGGAGCCGCTCAGCGGCGCGGTTGAAGATCAGCGCAGCGCCATCGCCATCGGTCGCGATGATCCCGTCGGAGGTCATGTCCAGCACCGCCTGGGTCCGGCGGGTGCGAGCCCGCTGCTGCTCGGCCAGGCGAAGCTTCGCGACGCTCTGCTGCAGCGCCCCGTAGAGCGTCTCGCGGCTGGTGTGAACCAGCACGCCGTGCATCTGCCGCTCCTCTGCCATGCGGGCAATGCAGATCCCGGTTCCCACGATGGTCTGATACCCTTCCCGCTGGGCGGTCACCACCTGCCGGCAGAGGCCGATATGGTTCCGGTAGAGCAGCGCATCGAACGGCAGGCTGGCGATCTTCTCCAGCAGGTCCAGTTCGTAGGGCGGATTCCGGTGGGCGTAGTCGATCACCGCCACCTTGCCACCCAACTCCCGGGCGCGGTGAAGCGCCTCCAGCATGTCGAAGCCCGTGATCTCGATCACGGTGACAGGCAGGGAGACCGCCTTGCGAATGAGGATCGCCGTGGGGCCCCGGGCCACGATCGCCTGAACGGCGCCCTCCCGCTCCCACCGCTGTGCGATCTCCACGCCCCGGTCGAGGACCCCCTCCTCCACCGTCACGTCGATGTTCAGTTGCGCCGCAACCTCCAGGGCCAGTGTCGCGAATTCAGGATAGGGCGAGACAATGCCGACCTTCACCCTGCCATCCCTCTTTTACTCACCGAATAGTAAGGTTTGTGCTACTTCTAGGGCTGCTATCAGTACTCCTTTTGAACGGCATAAGTTACCTTGTGAACTTTCTCGGAACCGTTGCGGCGGCCCGGGCGCCTCAAGCCATCGAGACGGAGTGATCAGGAGAGCGTGAAGTCCGGGCGGAAAGATTGGTTCATAGCCGATCTTTCTGCCCGGTTCTGCGTCTAGTAGAGGGGCCGTCATACTCCCCTCATTCACGGAGGTCGTCATGCAACTCCCCCTCCGGCGCTACCTGCGCCTCCTGGCCGCCTACCTCGCCCCCCAGTGGCAACGCGTGTCGCTGCTGGCCCTCCTCCTCGCCGTCGGGACCCTGCTCCAGCTCTACCCGCCCCAGATCGTCCGCCGGTTCCTGGACACCGCCCTGGAAGGCTCAGACTCGGCCGCCCTGCCCTGGCTGGCGCTCGCCTTCATGCTGATCGCCCTGGTCGGACAGGGGGTCGCCGTCCTGGTCCGCTACCTGAGCGAACTGGTCGGTTGGTCCGCCACCAACAATCTGCGGGCCGATCTGATCGCCCACGCACTCAAGCTCGACCTAGGTTGGCACAAGGCCCACACCCCGGGCGAGATGGTCGAACGGATCGATGGCGACGTGACCGACCTCTCCAACTTCTTCGCCCAGATGATCGTGCAGATGACCGGCAACCTGCTCCTGCTGGCCGGCGTGCTGATCGCCCTCGCCCTGGAGGACTGGCGGGCCGGCCTTGCCATGGGCCTCTTCGCCGTCATCACCCTCCTGGTACTGCTCCGGGTCCGGGCCTGGGCCGCCCCCTTCTTTGCCCGCACCCGCCAGGCCTGGGCCGAGTTCTACGGCTTCCTGGGCGAGCAACTGGCTGGAACCGAGGCAATCCGGGCCAGCGGTGCCGAGTCCTATGTGATGCACCGCTTCTTCCACCTCTTCCGTACCGTGACCTACCGGAGCATTCGGGCGGCGCTGACCGTCTCGGTCACCTGGGGCTCGACGATCACGATCTTTGCCGCGGGCGATGCGGTCGTGCTCGGACTGGGCGCCTACCTCTACCTGACGGGCAAGATCAGCCTGGGCACCGTCTACCTCCTCTTCCACTACACGCAACTCATCAACCGGCCACTGGAGCAGATCCGGGTCCAACTGCAGGACCTGCAGAAGGCCGGCGGCTCGATCGACCGGGTGGCCGATCTCATGGAGACCCGATCGAATCTGGTCGATGGACCAGGCGCCCCCATCCCCCCGGGTGCCCTGTCGGTCCGCTGTCAGGATCTCGCCTTCGCCTACGAGCCAGGCGAGCCGGTGCTGCGGGCGGTTAGCTTCACCCTGCAGCCCGGTCAGGTCCTGGGTCTGCTCGGTCGGACCGGCAGCGGCAAGTCCACTCTGGCCCGGCTCCTCCTCCGGCTCTACGACCCGACCGAGGGCGAGGTCCACCTGGGCGGTACCCCCCTGACGGCAGCCCGGCTGCGGGAGCTGCGGAGCCGGGTCGGCTTTGTGACCCAAGATGTCCAGCTCTTCGCCGCCACGGTGCGCGACAACCTGACCTTCTTCGACCCCACGATTCCCGATGAGCGCCTCGCGGCCGTCCTGGAGGAACTCGGGCTGAGGCCCTGGCTGGGAGCCCTGCCCCGGGGGCTCGACACCCTGCTGGATGGCGGCGGTGCGGGGCTCTCCGCCGGCGAGGCGCAACTGCTCACCTTTGCCCGGGTCTTCCTGGCAGACCCCGGCCTGATCATCTTGGACGAGGCCTCCTCCCGCCTCGATCCGGCGACGGAACGGTTGGTGGAACAGGCGATCACCCGGCTGTTGGCCGGCCGGACCGGGATCATCATCGCCCACCGGCTGGCTACGGTGCAGCGGGCCGATCGAATCCTGATCCTGGAGGATGGGGCGATCCTGGAGGAGGGTGACCGGGCGGCTCTGGCGGCGAACCCGGACTCCCGCTTTGCCACCCTGCTCCGCACCGGTCTTGAGGAGGTGCTGGCATGAGCACGGGCCGTTTTGTCTGGCGCCTGATCTGCTACTCCCCGTGGATCTACCTGGTCAACGTCCTGCTCTGGATCGGCATGGAACTCGGCCCCATGCTGCCCGGCCAGTTGACCAAGCTCTTCTTCGACAAGCTGACGGGCGATCAGGCGGTCTCACTCTCAGTCTGGGCGATCGTCGCGCTACTGGTCGCTTCGGGGCTGGCTCGCTGGGCCTGGTCGGTGGCTGCCTTTCCCGGCGGAGCCGTGAACGCCCGGATCTACGGGGGGATCCTCCGGCGGAACCTGCTGGAGCGAGTGCTCTCCATGCCCGGTGCAGCAGCGCTGCCCGAACCGGCCGGCGAATCGCTCAATCGCTTCCGCGACGATGCGGAAGAGGCGATGCTGATGACCGACCACCTGCTCGACGGCATCGGCTATGTCGTCTTCATGATCGCATCGCTCACCATTCTGCTCTCAATCAGCGTGAAGATGACGCTCCTCGTTCTCCTGCCGCTGGTACTGGTCCTGGCCCTCGCCCGGGCGGCGACCAACCAGTTGGAGATGAACCGGCGGCGCAGCCGGGAGGCGACCGCGCAGGCGACCGGTATGATCAACGAGGTCTTCGGAGCCGTCCAGGCGATTCAGGTCGCCGGTGCCGAGGAGCGGGTGGTGGAGCACCTCCGGGCGGTGAACGACCGGCGTCGCACCCTCATGGTCCGGGACCGGCTCCTGACCCACCTGCTCGATGCGATCATGGGCAGCTTTGTCTCCCTGGGTACAGGGCTGATCCTCCTGCTCTCGGCTCGGGCGATCGAGGGCGGGGCGTTCACGATCGGTGAGTTCGCCCTCTTCATCTACTACATGGAGTTCTTCACCAGCCGGACGCAGAGCATCGGCATGTTCGTGGCCTTCTTCAAGCAGACCGGCGTTGCGGTGGAGCGACTCCGGGTGCTGTTGCAGGGCGCCCCGACCGAGACGCTGGTCGCCCGCAAGCCCATGCATTTTGTCGGTGCGATCCCGGAGCCGGTGCAGCCCGAGCGGACCGATGCGGACCGGCTGGAGCGCCTGAGCATCACCGGTCTGACCTACCAGCATCCGGAGTCGGGGAGGGGCATCTCCGCTGTGGACCTGGAACTCCGTGCCGGCAGCTTCGCCGTCGTCGCCGGGCGGATCGGCTCCGGCAAGTCGACCCTGGTCCGGGCGTTGACCGGCCTGCTGCCGGCCCAGGCCGGGGAGATCCGCTGGAACGGGCGCCTGGTGGAGCGGCCGGACACCTTCTTTCAGCCGCCCCGCTGCGCCGTGACCCCGCAGGTACCGGTCCTCTTCAGCGAGACGCTCAAGGCCAACATCCTCATGGGGATGCCGGAGGAGCAGGCCGACCTGGCCGGGGCGATCCACGCCGCCGTGCTGGACCGGGACCTGGCCTCCATGGAGCAGGGCCTTCAGACCCTGGTCGGCTCCCGGGGCGTCCGCCTCTCGGGCGGCCAGGTCCAGCGGACGGCGGCGGCCCGCATGTTCGTGCGGGAGCCCTCGTTGCTCATCTTCGATGACCTCTCCAGTGCGCTGGATGTCGAGACCGAGCAGGCGCTCTGGGAGCGGGTCGCCAGCCGGCCGGGCACCACCTGCCTGGCGGTCTCCAACCGGAGGGCCGCCCTGCGCCGGGCCGACCAGATCATCCTCCTGAAAGAGGGCCGGGTCGCGGACCGGGGCCGGCTCGAAGAGCTGCTGGCACGCTCCGAGGAGATGCGGGAGCTATGGGACCAGGAGGCATAGCGACGGGGCCGGGTTCCATAAGCAATTTCCGGCGAGTTTCTCGCCCCATGCGAAAAAACGTGACGGAATCCGCCAACGCTGGGGCCTGGAGGTGACGGAACCACCCTTTTTCGGCCTGATCCGGGCCAATATGTGCCCCCTGAGGACCCCCCAGAGCGGCTTGGGGGGTGACTCGGCCCTTCGAAAGCGTGTTTCCGCAACGAATTTCGAATCGGCGTGCTCTCGCCCCCGGAAAAACGTTACGGAACCCTGCTTCCCCAGGTCGCACCCCACGGCCGGAACGTGTCAACGATGTGGAGACAGTTCGAGCCGGGAATTCGGGGCGCATCGGTACAGGATTCTTGCATGGCTGGTGGCCAGGGCGGCTCTACCAGCCGGTTCCACCAGAAATTCCCGGCGAGTCTCTCGCCCATGTGGGAAAATGTAGCGGAATCTGCAAAAAAAGGGGCCTGGAGGTGAGGGAAACACCCTTTTTCGGCCTGACCCAGGCCAATATGCGCCCTCTGAGGCACCACAAGAGCGATTTGTGGGTGAACAGGCCCTTCAAATGCGTCGTTCCGCTAGAATTTCCCACTTGACCTACGCTCGCCCTGGGAAAAAGTGGCGGAATCCGGCTTCCCTGGATGACGGACGCACCACCCTGGTCCTGCAGATCACTGCGGCCTGATTCATGCCCGAACCACTTGGTCATCAGCCTGAAGCGCCGGAAGATCTGGCGCTTCAGGCTGATTTCCTAAACACCGTCAATCGCCATCCCGCCACTATCCTGCATGATGAACTCCCTTTCTCCGCCGGGAGACCATGTGTCTCACCTGGGCGCTCTTTGCCGCCCGGCTTTCCCTTTTCTCCATTACCTTTGAACTTTTGTGTAGGTCAGGCGTCCTACCGGATGAAGACGGAGAACAGCGATGCAAGGGGGCTCGGTTTTCTGTGGAGTACTCCGACGAGTGGCTGGCCGCCCGATGGGCCGCCGGGGACCTGGTCCAGGAGACCTGGCTCCGAGCGCTCCGCTCTTTGAGAGCCCCGCGGGACGTCTCTGTCAAGCCGTGGCTCTACCGGATCGCCACCAACCTCTGGCGGGATGCGGCCCGCAAACAGATTCGGCGCCGGGAATCCGGGCATGAGTCAACGCCCCTGGAGACGGAGGCACCAATCCGGGCGCCGGATGACAGGAAGGAGAGAATCTGCATGGCCAACGAGAAGCGCGAGGACCCGTTTGACGCCGTAGCGGCGTTGCTGGATTCCCTTCCACCGCTGGAAGCCGACCAGCGAAAGGCCGCAGCACTGGTGGCACGACTGGCGGCTGCGACAGAGAGTCAGCCGGCGCCGCCTGCACAGGATGATGAGTCCCGGCTCTTCTGGGGCCTGTGCGGCGGGTTCGCCACCGTGGCAACCCTGCTGGGCGTATCGATTCGATACGAAGTCCCAATCTTCCCCGGCTGGATGCTGGCGCTGGCTGGGCTGGCGGGAGTAGCAAGCATAGTCGTCCTCGGCGCCCTGGTGATCCAGCGCCGGATGACCGCAAGGGGGTAGCGACAGATGAGGGCCTTCTTCCGGCACAGCAATTGGGCAACACGGGGGGCGGTGATCAGCCTGAGCGTCTGGGCCCTGCTGGTGGCGACGGTGCTGCTGGCACATTTTGCCCAGCGAAGGGAAGTCCCCGACGCTCAGATGATGGATTGGTACCACGACCTCCTCGAACCGACAAGACAGCACAAAGGGTTCCAGGGGTGGGACCCCGCAGCCCAACTGGAGCAGATGTTCCAGGAGAGGGAGCGCCCCTACACCCACCTGGCGATCATCACACCGGATGGACAGGTGGTGGCCAGCCATCCCTCCGGATGGGACGGACAGAATGCCAAGGAGATCGTGATCGGCGACTCGACCCTCTGGGAGCTCACCCGCCCGCCCGAGGGCCCGCCTACCTACGCCTATGCCCACGCGAAGACCGGCGCCTCCTTCCCCTACTCCGGGCGGTATCTGGTAGGTGACACGCTCTGGCTTGGCATGGAGCAGGGGCGGTTTGTCGCAGTCAGACCCGCTTACCTGCTGGGAAAGCCCTACTGGAGGAACTCGTGGCCCCTGTTGCTACCCGCACTTGGATTCACAGCATTCCTCTCCTACTGGCTCCTGACGGCCATCGCTATCTTCCTCGATGCGCGGCGACGGGGAGAGCGAGCCCTGGCCTGGGGTATGATCGCCCTCGCCGCCAACCTGGTCGGGCTTGGCGCTTACCTCCTGGTGCGCGGCACCGGGCCCAGAGCCCCTTGTCACTCCTGCGGCAGACCGCTCCAGGCCACCTGGAACTACTGCCCCCACTGCGGGACGCCGCCAAGTATCAGCGCGGATTCGTAGCGAAATCTTTCAGGATCCGCTTGGCCACGACCATGCGATGCACCTCGTCCGGCCCATCGTAAATGCGGGCGGCACGGGCCTCCCGGTACCAGCCCGAGAGCGGGATATCCTCGGAGAAGCCCAGGGCGCCGTGGACCTGGATCGCCCGGTCCAGCACATCGTGCAGCACCTTGGCGCCCCAGAACTTGATCAGCGAGATCTCGACCCGGGCATCCTCGCCCTGGTCCATCTTCCAGGCGGCATGCAGCGTCAGCAGGCGTGCCGCCTGCATCTCTGCCGCCGAGTCGGCGATCCAGCTCTGGATCGTCTGGAACTCGGCCAGGGGTTTGCCCCGGGTCTGCCGCTTCAGCGAGTAGTTGACCATCATCTCGAAGGCACGGTTCGATGTGCCCAGCCAGCGCATGGCGTGGGTGATCCGCCCCGGGCCGAGCCGCATCTGGGCCAGCTTGAATCCTTCACCTCGCCCGCCGAGCATATTCCTGGCGGGCACCCGCATGTCGGTGAAGCGGAGCTCGCAATGGCCGCCCTCGGAGTGTTCGCCCATGACCGGCACCTCCCGGACCAGTTCGAACCCCGGGGTGGTCACATCGACCAGGAAGGCCGATGCAGCCTTGTGCGGCGGCTGGTCGGGGTCCGTCACCGCGAAGACGATGCCGAAGGCGGCACCGTAGGCCCCGGTGGCGAACCACTTGTGGCCGTTGATCACCCACTCATCGCCCTCCTGGACCGCGGTGGTCAGCAGTTGGGTCGGGTCCGCCCCGGAGACCTCCGGTTCGGTCATCCCCACGAAGGAGCGGACCTCCGCATCCATGAGCGGCTTCAGGTACTTCGCCTTCTGCTCCTCGGTGCCGGCCATCCAGAGCAGTTCCATATTGCCGGTGTCCGGCGCCTGGGTGTTGAAGATCCGGGAGGCGATCGGGCTGCGCCCCAGATACTCGCTCATGAGACCCAGGGTGACGAAGCCCATGCCGAGACCGCCGGCCTCCCTGGGCATGTGGGGGCACCAGAGCCCCTCCTCCCGGACCCGCTGCTGGAGGGGCTTCAGGATCTCCGGAGGCAATCCCCGGTGGGGAATGGCATGCTTCTCATTCGGGTAGACCAGTTCGTCCATGAGCCGGGCGACCTTGGCCAGAACCTCCTTCTGCTCAGGGGATGGGCTGAAGTCGTACATCTGGGGCACCTCCTTGTCGTCGCACCTACCTCACCGCCTCCACGATCGCCTCCGCGTCGGATGGCGTCACCGGGCGGGGGTTCAGCTTCATGTAGAGATCGCTCATGGCGGCGGGAATCAGCTCCGGGCCAGGGTCCACGCCGACCTGGATCAGCCGCTCGGGCAGGCCCAGCCGGGCTCGCAGTTGGACGACCGTCCTGACCGGGTCGCCGCCCCCCAACGCCAGGGCCAGGGCGGGCCAGCGGGCCCGGCAGACCTCCTCGTTGAAGCGCATCACCGCCGGCAGCATGATCGCGTTCGCCACCCCGTGCGGCACGTCGTAGAGGCCGCCAAGGGCATGGGCGAAGGCGTGGCTGGCGCCCAACTGGGCGCTGTTGAAAGCCTGGGCTGCCATGGTGGCAGCGGCCAGCATCTGCTCCCGGGCCGTCAGGTCCGCCGGCTCCGTGTAGGCCACCGGCAGCCAGTGGGCGATGCGGCGGGCGGCATCCAGCGCCAGACCATCGGTGAACGGGTTGGCCCGGGGCGATAGGTAGGCCTCAATCGCGTGGGTCAGCGCATCGAACCCGGTGGATGCCGTCAGGGCGGGCGGCAGACCGGTGGTCAGCTCCGGGATCAGCAGGGCCAGGTCCGGGGTCAGGTACTGGCTGCCCAGGGGGATCTTCACCCCCCGCTCGGCGTCCTTGATCACCGCCCCCACCGAGACCTCTGAGCCAGTGCCTGCCGTGGTCGGAATGCAGATCACCCGGAGCTTCAGCGGACTGCTCAGCTTGCTCTGCTGGTGCTCCAGGATCGACTCCCCGCCCAGGGTGACCAGCATGGCCGCCGCCTTGGCGGTATCCATGACCGAGCCGCCACCCAGAGCGACCAGACCATCCACCTCGGTGGCACGGATCCGCTCCGCCAGCACGGCCACGGTGGATGCCTCGGCGTTGGGGACGCAGCCTTCATACACCCCGGCGACCAGGTCACCCAGCCCCGCGGCAACCGGCTCGATAAGCCCGGCCGCCCGTACCCCCCGGTCGGTCACCAACAGCAGCCGGCGCACACCGACACGCCTGACCTCATCCGCCAGGCTGGCAAGGAGTCCCCGCCCACCGACCACCCGTGTGGTTGCCGAGAAGCGATACAGACTAGCCATAGGTGTACCAGCCCTTTCCGCTCTTCCGGCCCAGCTCGCCCTTCTGCACCTTCTCGGTCAGCAACGGATTGGGGCCATCGGCGGGAACACCGGTCCAGCGGGCCCGCTCCTGGCCCACGTACCAGGCGACATCGTTGCCGACCAGGTCGAGGATCCGGAAGGGCGGGAGCGAGTGGCCCAGCGCCTTCTGAACGATCTGGTCCACCTCCTCGGGCGAGGCGACCCCCTCCTCCACGATCTTCAGCGCCTCGTTCAGGACGGCGCCGAGGACCCGGTTGGCGACGAAGCCAAAGGTCTCCTTCTTCAGAATCGCCGGCTGCCGGTGCATCGCCATGGTCACCTCGACGGTCGCCGCCACGGTCTCATCGGCCACGTGCGGCCCCTGGACGATCTCCACGATCTCCATGACCAGCGGCGGCGTGAAGAAGTGCATGTTGATCACCTTCTCCGGTCGCCCGGTAGCGCTTGCGATGCGGGAGGAGACGATCGTCGAGGAGTTGGTAGCGAGCACGGCATGTGCCGGCGCGAGCAGGTCCAGCTCGGTGAAGATCCGCCGCTTCAGCTCCAGGTCCTCGTAGACCGCTTCGATCACGAAGTCGGCCTCGCTGACCGCCCGCTCGAAGGAGGGCTCGAAGTGGAGCCGGGCGAGGGCGAGCTGCCCCGCCCCCTCCCCGATCTTCCCCTTCTCCTCCATGTTCAGCAGGCGGTTCTGCAGCCGGGCGCCCGCGGCCATGAGCGCCTCGGAGGAGTGGTCGTGCAGATAGGTCTCGTAGCCTCCCAGGGCGGCGAGGGCGGCGATCTCCGCCCCCATGGTCCCCGCCCCGATCACGGCAACCGTGCGGATCATTGGGCCCCGCCGCCTGCAGCGATCTTCGCCTTCTCCTCCTCGATCAGGATCCGGCGCAACACCTTGCCCACGGCCGACTTGGGCAGCGTCTCCCGGAACTCATAGCGCCGCGGCACCTTGTAGGCGGCCAGTTGCTGCCGGCAGAAGTGATCCATCTCCGTCTCGGTGACGGTGTGGCCCGGCTTCAGGACAATGTACGCCTTGACCGTCTCGCCCAGGTAGGCGTCCGGCACGCCGGCCACCACCGCCTCCTGCACCGCCTGGTGCTGGAAGAGGACCTCCTCGATCTCGCGGGGGTAAATGTTATAGCCGCCGGCCAGGATCATGTCCTTCTTCCGGTCGGTGATATAGAAGTAGCCGTCCTCATCCACCGTGCCGATGTCGCCGGTGTAGAGCCAGACCTCGCCATCCAGCACCCGAAGGGCATTGGCGGTCTCCTCCGGCTTGTTCCAGTAGCCCTTCATGATCTGCGGACCGCGAATGATGATCTCGCCCTGCTCCCCGGGCGCCACGTCACGGGTGCCGGTCTCCAGGTCGACGACCCGGCAGTCGGTGTCGGGGAGGGGCACGCCGATCGAGCCCGGCTTGCGCAGCCCGCCGAACGGGTTGGAGTGGGTGACCGGCGAGGCCTCGGAGAGACCATAGCCCTCAGAGATCGAGGCGCCGAAGCGATTCTCGAAGGTCTTCATCACCTCGACCGGCATGGCGGCGCCGCCGGAGTTGCAGACGACGATCGAGCCGACGCCGTACTCCTCGGCGCCCGGGAACGAGTTGACCGCCACGTACATGGTCGGCACACCCGGGAAGGATGTCGGCTTGAAGTTCTTGATCGTCTCCATGACCTCGGGCAGCTCGAACTTGGGCAGCAGGATCAGCTCCGAGCCCCGGTGAATGCCGCCGTTCATGGCAACGGTCATCCCGTAAGAGTGGAAGAGCGGCAGGATCGTCAGCACCCGCTCGCCGTCCGCCGGTGTCTCCACCGGGTTGAGCAGCTCATTCAACTGGAGCACGTTGGCCATCAGGTTGCAGTGGGTCAGCATGGCCCCCTTCGAAGGACCGGTGGTCCCGCCCGTGTACTGGAAGACGGCGATATCCTCCATCGGGTCGATCTCAACCTGTGGATCCGCGGCCGATGCGGCCTGCAGCGCCATCTCGAACGAGATCACCTGGTGCTGATCGATCGGCGGCTCGCCCCGCAGCTTGGCGACCATGCAGTACTGCAGATTCGTGTTCGGCTTCGCCGCCGCCACCCGGGGGTAGAGCGCATCCACCGTGATGATCAGGCGGGCCCGGGAGTCGTTCGCCTGGTACTCGATCTCACGCTCCACATAGAGCGGGTTGGTCTGGATCACCGTGGCCCCCGCCTTCAGAATCCCGAAGAAGGCGATGACGAACTGCGGGCAGTTGGGCATCATCAGCATCACCCGGTCGCCGCGCCCGACGCCGAGGAGGCGCAGGGCGTTGGCCATCTTGTTGACGGCGCCGGCCAGTTGGGCGTAGGTCATGCGTCGGCCATAAAAGTTGGTGGCGTTCCGGTCGGGCCACTTCTTCGCCGCCTCGTCCACCAGGGCGAAGAGCGGGGTGCGCGGGTATTCGAGAGACGGACGGACCGACTCGGGATAGTGCTTCAGCCAGGGCTTTGCAGACATGTTCATACTCCCCCAGTCTTGATTAGGTCTTCGTTAGCCGAGCTTCCCCTGCAGGGCCTTGCCGATCACATAACGCTGGATCTCAGCGGTCCCCTCCCAGATCTGATAGATCTTCGCGTCCCGGGCGAACTTCTCCACCGGGTACTCCCGAATGTAGCCGTAGCCCCCCAGGATCTGAATGGCATCGATCGTCACATCCATGGCCGTATCGCCGGCGAAGAGCTTGGCCATGGAGGCCTCCTTCGTGAACTTCATCCCCTCGTTGGCCATCCAGGCGGCCTTCCAGATCAGGAGCCGGGAGGCCTCGATCCGGGTGGCCATGTCGGCCAGCTTGTTGGCGATCGATTGATGCTCGATGATCGGCTTGCCCATGGTCTCCCGCTCCTGGGCGTACTGGAGGGCGTACTCGAAGGCCGCCCGGGCGATGCCCAGCGCTGCGGCGCCGACGGCGGGGCGGGTCCGCTCCAGCATCTTCAGGGCGCCAAGGCCGCCCGAACCGCCGGGGCCGGGCATCAGGTTCCCCTTGGGGATCCGGCAGTTCTCCAGGATCACCTCCGCGGTGTGGGAGGCGCGGACGCCCATCTTCTTCTCCTTCTTGCCCATGGAGAGGCCGGGGGTCCCCTTCTCGACGATGAAGGCCTGAATGCCGCGCCAGCCTAAAGCCCGGTCGGTGGTCGCAAAGATCACGTGTACATCGGCGATGCCGCCGTTGGTGATGAACCGCTTGGTTCCATTAAGAACCCACTCATCGCCCTGGAGGGTCGCCGTCGTGGCGATGTTGGCCACATCCGACCCGGCGCCCGGCTCGGTCAACCCCATGGCGCCGAGGTAGAGCTTGTCGGGATCGGCGAACATGGAGAGGTAGGTCTTCCGCTGCTCGTCGGTGCCGCAGGCGTCGATCGCCGTGGCGCAGAGATGGGTGGCGTTGATCGCCGTGGCGATGCCGGCGCAGCCCCACGACAGTTCCTCGGCGACGAGCATGCCAGTCAGCATGTCGGTCATGCCTCCGCCGCCGAACTCCTCGGGGTAGGAATAGGAGTCGAGCCCCAGCTTGTGGGCCTCCCGCATAATCTCCCAGGGGGTCTCCTCGATCTCGTCATAGTGGGCGGCGTTGGGCCGGATGACATCTTTGGCGAAGTCCCGGGCCAACTGCTGGATCATGCGCTGCTCCTCATTGAGCGAAAAGGATACCACGCTGCCCTCTCCCCTCTGTCCGCGATTCTGAATCTTGCGCATTGATCGTCGCAAGAAGCATGCCATCGATTCGGTGCGGGTATGGCTCACATGCAGGAAACTTATCTGTCCGGGGAGTGAACAGGGGTGTTCACTGGATGAACAGGGGGCGCGCAAAGGCCGCCCCCCGGGAGGGGAGCGGCCTCGTTCTGTATCAGGGCTTCACTGGGGGCAGGTCGCCGGTCTGACCGAGGCGGTGGACGACCCCGGTCTGCTCCACCCGGAAGGACCAGGTGGTTCGCTTCCCGCCGTCCCAGATCCGGTTCAGTTCTACCTCCCAAGTGCCGTCGTCGGCCTCGCGGACCCGGGTCTCGAACATCGCGGGGATCGTCTCGCCGGGGGCCGGCCCACCACCGTGGAACTCGCCCACGGCGGTGCCTGGGGTGCGGGGGAAGTGCTCGAAGGTGGGGTCGTCGCCCAGCTCCAGGAAAACGGCCGCCACGGCCTGCTCGCCGTTGCCCAGGCGGGTCATGCCCCAGCTTAGGATGAACTGGACGCCCTTCTCGTAGGGCAGCATGGCGATGTTCGCCTCCTGCCAGCCGAGCGCCACGAAGCGCAGCACGCCCTGCTGACCCGGCACCGGAGGCTTCCCCATCTCCCAGCCGTAGCGGGGCATCTGCTCCTCGTACCAGGCCGTGAGCGACTCAACCGTGTAGCCCTCAAGCAGGTAGCCCGCGGCCTCCTGATGGATTGCCCGGGTCACCTTCGCCCCGTCGGGCAGGGGGATACCGTGGACCAGGTCGTGGTCCAGCACCGCCTCGCTGGGCCGCTCCTCCATCTCGATGCGGTAGGCCAGCACCTCACCGGAGCCGTTGGTCAGGCCCCAGACGTCGACCAGCCGGCCCGTGCCGTAGGTCAGGTGCCAGAGGTCGAGGTTACCGGCGTCGAGCGCCCCTTCGGGCACCCAGACGGTCAGGTCCCGCCCCTCCCGGCTCCCGTCGGCGTTGACCAGCCGGAGGATGGTCCGCTCGCCCCCTTCGACGACATAGCCCCGGTAGTGCTCCAGGTCGGTGCGATTGGTATCGATGGCAGCGCCCCGCGTCTCTGTGCTCCGAATCTCCCCGCTTGCCGCGTCGATCTCATAGGTGATCCAATCCACCGGGACGATGTGGCTGTAGACACCCTTCCTGAGGTCTACCGGCATCGGTCCCCCCGAGCGGGTGAATGCCCGACCGTCGCCCTGGAACTCCAACCGCCAGAGACCGTCGGTCAGGGCGATCCGGCTCAGGGTCAACTGCCCTCCCTGCACGCCCATGGCAGAAGACGCAAGGGCCAGGACCTCCTCCTGGGGCGGGGTCAACCCCTGTATGTCGGGGGCCACCACCACACTCGGCGTGGGCGGCGCCACGACCGGGTTCAACTGATCCCCCGCCGGCGGGTCGGCCACGACAGGCGGCGGTTCCCCGCCCCCCGGCCGGCCCGGGCCATCGGCGAGCCCCGCCACCACCAGCCCGGTCATCAGCAGCGCAAACAAGGCGACCTCGGCTACCACACCCCATCTGCGGCGCCACCAGGGCCTGTGGGCCGGGGCGGCTCCCAGGAGGGCCCTCTGCCGCTCCCACGCATCCGCCGGCACCGTCACCTCTGCGGCCCGCTGCTTCAACCCCTCCTTGATCAGCCGGTCCACTACGACTCACCTCCCACCGATGGTTGCGGCTCCCCCAGGAGCCTTGCCAGAGTCCCCTTCGCCCGATGGAGCCAGGACTTGACCGTCCCCTCCGGGGCGTCCAGCACGGCCGCGATCTCGCCCAGCGGCCGGTCGTGGAAGTAGAAGAGCACCACCGCTGCCCGCTGCTGGGCCGGCAGGGTGAGGATCGCATCGGCCACCATGTTGCGCCGCTCCACCTCATCGGCGGGGGAACGGTCCGGCCCCTGGGGCAGTCCGCCAAGCCGCCGCACGGCCTCCTGCTGGGTCCGCTCCTTTGCCGCCTGCTGCCAGGCCCGGCGAACCGTCAGCCTGTAAAGCCAGCTGCGGAAGGCTTCAGGCTCCCGCAACTGCCCGATCACCCGGAAGGTCTGGGCGAAGGCCTCCTGCATCACATCCTCCGCCGCCGGCCGATCGCCCAGGATCAGGTAGGCGGTCTGGACCAGTTCTCGCTCATCCACCGGACTCACCCCCTCACACCTGGTTCTATCAGATAAGAGGGAAGTTGCGGGCAGAAAGTTGCAGGGGCAACCGGTGCCATCCCAGATCCCCTTCATACCATGGGGATGAGGTGCGAAGATGGCAGAACAGCTTGTCAGCCTGTATCGGAGTGCGACACTGGAACCTGGTCACCTCCGCCTTCCCGGAACTGGTGCCAAGACCGAACACTCCCTTCGCTTCGGCTCCGTCGAGGTAATGTCAACGTGCGCCGGAAAGGCACCGCCGGGGGAGGCGCATCTGGCCGCCGACCTGTGGGACCGGCTAGCGATTCCCTACGACGGAATACGACTGACCCTGCGACAGGCCGCATCGGATCAACTGGAGCTGGGACCGGCGGTGTCGGTCCTCTACCCGGGCAGGGAGCGAATCCCCCGACAGGAGATGGCCCACCGGGCCGCGCTCTACTACGGCCATCTCCAAGGCGTTCCCGGCCTCCTGGCCTTCGGCTTCGACGAAGAGATCGACTGGGAGCGACGACGGGCCTGGGGCTGGGTTCTTGACAACCGACCCGGCCGGGAAGGGGAACTGCTCCGCACATGGTATCCCATACCCGCAGCCGTGCGGCTGACCTGGTCGATCCGGCGGGACGTGATCGACCATCTGCGCGAAATCACGGCCAACCGGACGTTCAACTGGGTGCGCTCCATTGGGAAGTGGCAGTTCCACACGCTGCTGTCGGACCACGAGACCCTCCGGCATCACCTGCCCGAGACCCGCCTCCTGTCAGGTCCTCCCGATCTGGCCGCCATGCTGATCCGGCATGAGAGCCTCTTCGTGAAGCATGTCCATGGGGTCAAGGGTCAGCGGGCCGCCCGGATCCGGCGAACGGCCAGCGGATTTGAACTCTGCCACGTCGCAGAAGGTGAGCAGCATTGCCTGCTCTTCCCCACCTTGCAGGAAATGTGGCCGGTGCTCCGGCAGGTGACGGGAGAGGGGCGCTGTGTCGTGCAGCAGGGGATTGCGATCACCGGGAGGCAGGGGGCACCGCTCCACTTCCGCATACTGCCGGTCCGCGGGCCCGGTGGCCGGTGGCGCCTGCTGGTTGCGACCGCCTGCGTCTCCCAGACAAAGGGTGCTGTCTTCACCAACCTGGCGAACGGAGCGCTCGATCAACCTGTGCTGGAGAGCCTGGAGACTCATTGTGGCATGAGGTCGGATGAAGCCCAGCGTTGCATGGATGAGATGGTCAGCCTCTGTCTGACGGCGGCAGAGGTGCTGGAGTCCGCCTTTCACCCGCTGGGACTGCTCGGTTTCGACGTGCTTGTGGAGGCGGAGACCAGGCGTATCTGGCTCCTGGAGGCGAACGCAGTGCCGGGTTGGGGTTATCCGGAGGAGACCGAGACAGAACTGGCCCGGAGCCAGACCGACCTGGCCCTGGCCCTGGCCGGCTTCGCCCGATCCGAGGAGGTGTACCCCGGTGATCATCACCCTGCACCCTGATCCGGCCCTTCCGGGGGGAGCGATGGCGCTGCCCCCGCCCCTCTCGGGGGCAGCGGAACTCCACCTCCGGCTGGGCAGCCGGACCACCCTGGCCCGGGTGGTCGCCTCGGGCTTGCAGGCGACTGCCCAACTCGCCCCCGACCTCTGGGAAGCGCTTGCTATTCCATATGAGGGCATGCGCCTGCGGGCAGAACGTCGGGCCCCTGACCTGCTCGAACTGACCCCTTCGGTAGGCGTGCTCTGCCCCGGGGGTATGACTGGCCCATTTCTCCACGTCCCATCCCCCTTCGCGGCGTTGGCGGGAGAACCAGGACTCTTCGGACTGGGGTTTGAGCGGGGAATCGACTGGGAGAGCGGGCGGATGAACGGGTACATACCGGACAACCGAAGCGCTTCGCCCACAAGCCTCGTGGCCGCCCGCTTTCCCATTCCCCGTGTGCTCTGGCTGATGCCAGGGGTCTGTGCGAAGGTCCGCAGGCAGCTTCGGAGCGCGGCGAATCTCATCGCGTTCAACGCGATCTCCTCGCTGGATCCGTGGCGGTGCCACACCCTTCTCGCCGAGAGCCCGGTGCTCAGCCCTCACCTGCCGGAGAGCCGCCGCCTGCGCAGCGCTGTCGATCTGGCGGCACTCCTGGTCCGCCACCAGGCTGTCCTTGTACTGACCAGGGGCCGCAGGCCCCTCCTGGTCGTGCAGACGGAGGACGGAATCTGCGTATCGGGCGAATCTTGTGCAGGTCTGGCTGCGGCCGGTGACCGGCTCGGTGAGCTGACGAAAAACCGTCCCATGGTGGTGCAGCCCCGTCTGCGCCTGGCGCTCCGGCTCCGGTGCCTCACGGTCCAGGGGACCACGGGATGGCGCCTGCTCTTCCATGCCGTATATGGTACCCACAGGGGCACGCTCACCGCTCTCGTACGTCAACTCGCCATCCCCCGGCGGGAGGCTCGCCGCCTCCTGCGGCGTATCGAGCACCTCTGCCGGACGGCTGCCCGCCTGCTCGGGGAGGCGCTGCATCCACTGGGGATCCTGGGCATAGACATTGGCCTGGGGCCCGGCGCAGAAGGTCTCTGGATCCTCTCGGTCACACCCCGACCCCGGTGGCCCGCAGCGCCCACCATCCGGATGAGAATCATGGAGAGCCAGATCGCCTACGGCCTTCTCCTCGCCCAAGCGGAACGCCTGCCCGAATAGGGCAGGCGCTCAGGTTGTTGACAAATGAGCAGATCGCACTCGCGATCTGCTCTGTTTTTTGTTAAACTGATCGTACAAGGATGTACATAGGTGGGATAGGTCATGCT
>JAWLHU010000004.1:0-388044 GCA_041690255.1 Symbiobacteriaceae bacterium | reverse complement strand
CCTATCCCGTGATCCTGACCCAGGAGAGCGATGTGTCCTGGTCGGTTGACACGATCGAAGGCAGCGCTACGGTCGAGTTCCTGACCAGCTCCGGCCAGCCGGCCGGGGGCGGGAAGAATCCGGCGGGCGGGTACCAACTGGTGATCACGGCCAGCGAGGTCCCGACCAGCGTCCACGTCGACCTGTCCGTGGAGTCGATCGTCTGCCATGGCCGACCGCTGGGCGAGGTGCTGGACGACCTGGGGCTGGACCCGGGCGAGCGTGAAATGGTCCTCGTGCTGATCAATTCCTTCAATCAGCCCGGCCCGATGCCGTTCACGCCGCATCCGGAGTGCATCTACGCCTGGCCGGTGAATGGCCTGATCACCTCGTTCTTCGGGCCCCGCATCGATCCGGTGGATGGGGGGTGGAGGATGCACCAGGGCATCGATATTGCAGCGGTGGAGGGGACCCCGGTCGATGGGGCGGCCGTCGGGTATGTCACCTTCGCTGGCCAGCATCCGACGCTGGGAAACATGGTCCGGATTCAGCACGACGGCTTCGAGGCGGTCTACGGGCATCTGAAGTGGATCTACGTGACCCAGGGCGAGCAGGTGGTGAAGGGCGAGGAGATCGGGGCCGTGGGGAGCACGGGCAAGTCGACGGGGCCGCATCTGCACTTTGAATGGTGGGTGGATGGCGAGCCCATGGACCCGCTCTACTTCTACCGATAGGGGGAGAGGCAGATGGATGTGTGGCGAGAGGATGCAGCACTGTGGTGGGCGGCGGCCAGCGAGGAGCAGAAGCGGGCCGTGATGGCGGTGATTCGGGTCTGGGGGATGGATCAGGCGGACCATCCGGATCTGGAGCCGGGGGACTCCCGGCGCTCCCACTGGCTGCTGGCCGAGGCGCTGAAGGCAAAGGTGCCACCGGATGCAGACCATGGGCTGCTGCGGGGGTTCTACGAGCAGCCACCGGTTGTTCGGGCAGAGTGGGTGCAGGCGGTGGGGCGGGAGTTTGAGCCGGGGACGATGGGGGCCGAGGTGGCCAGGGAAGTCAGCCTGGCGCTGGCTCCGCCACCCTTCCGGGAGATGAAAGACCATGAGCAGGCGAAGCTCCTGGGCCAGATCGCCCAGGAGGTCGGGCGGAAGCTTCAGGTGGACCCCGCCTGGTACGGCAAGCAGCAGAGCCGGCCCTACCATGCCCTCTCCCGTTCTCTTCATGAGCTGTTGGATCGGGCAGAGGTGCAGGAAGGCGGGGGGAGTTACATCCTGTGGAGCCACATGGAGCCCAAGGTGCGGGAGGGGCTCCTCGGGGAGATCGGGGAGTTTGCCCGCAAACTGGCCCAGAGCCCGGGGCTGGCGCCGGACGTGCAGGAGCCGCTGGCGGACCTGGGGCGGGCGGTGCAGCAGATCCTGGCGCCTGAGCGGGTGAGGTAGCGGCATGGCGCAGGAAGAGAAGCGGCTGGAGGCCGCAGAGATCGAGGCAGCCCGGGTGATAGACCCCAGTCTATACCTAACGGGGCAGGGTTATGCGGTGCGGCGGGAGGGCCGGCATCTCTCCGTCCGGCTGGGCGGGGAGGAGCACTACCGGATCACCCGCAAGGAGGATGGCCACTGGGTGGCCTGTGACAAGTTGGCCCGGGGCGTGGGGGATAACATCGCCCTGGTCCAGCGGATCGAGCCGGGGACTGGCTTCCGGGAGGCGGTGCAGAAGCTGACCGGCTTCCAGCGGCAGGCGGTCCCGGAGATGATGCAGCAGCGGCCCATCCTTCCCCCGCTGGCCGAGTCCGTCCGCCAGACCGGCCGGCAGTACCTGAAGGGCCGGGGGATCAGCCTGGAGACCATCCGTAGGGCCGAGTATGCCGGGTTCCTGCGCTACGCCGGGGGCGGTGTCCTCTTCGTAGGCTACGACTCGGATGGCCAGATCCGCAACGTCACGCGGCGGGCCATCGACCGGGCGGATGCGGTCCCCAAGCGGGACTTCCGGGGCTCCGACAAGCAGTACCCGCCTATCCTCGCTGGGAGCCCTTCCAGCGTCTGGATCGTGGAGGGGGGTACCGATGCCCTGGCCCTGCACGAGATGGCCCGCAGGGGGCGTCAGAGCTTGCCTACGGTCATCGTCTCCGGTGGGGCGAATGTCCGCTCCTTCCTGGAGAACCCGGCGGTGCAGCAACTGCTCCAGGGAGCCGACCGGGTGACGATCGCCCGGGAGCGGGAGAGGGACGCGGGCAGCCAGGCCGAGACCGACGCCGCCCACGACCGGCAGCGGGAGCGGATCGAGGAGATCACCAGCCGGGCCGTGCGGGACTGGCGGCCCCCGGCCGGGGTGAAGGACCTGGCCGAGCTAAACATCCGGCAGATCTCTCGGTCACGGTAAGGCAGCCACCGGGGGAAGAAGAGCTGTAACGCAGAGGAGAGAAGGGCCGGAGGGCCGTGGTATGACATGGTAAGACATTGTATGACCATGTATGACAACACGGCTCCGGCCCAAGAGGGAAGGGAGTTTGAGCGATGTTTGAGAGCAAGATCGCCTACGTGGACCGGGGCTTTGGCTTCGTCAAGGCCGGGACCCGGCCCGGAGAGCGGAATCTCGTGCTCCAGAGCCTGATCATCCCCGGCCGGCCCATGCCCGGCTTCGGGGAGCAGACAACCATGCTCTACCGGG
Organism: Symbiobacteriaceae bacterium; assembly: GCA_041690255.1. Taxonomy (GTDB): domain Bacteria; phylum Bacillota; class Sulfobacillia; order Symbiobacteriales; family Symbiobacteriaceae; genus JAWLHU01. The sequence goes on along the minus strand of JAWLHU010000004.1, from coordinate 385,398 downwards.
GCCAGACCTACCTGGTCGGCCGCACAGCCGCCCGGCAGGCTGGGATCGCCAGCCAGGCCGACCTGGCCGATGATGCCCCGGTTAACGAGGAGAGCCGGCTGCTCTACCTGGCTGCCCTGGCCTACCTGGCCCGGCGAGATGGGATCACCCGCTTCAAGGTGGTGGCCGGCCTCCCGGTCGACACCTGGGAGACCCACCGGGACCGGCTCAAGCAACTCCTCCTGTCGATCCGGGGCGAGACCGTCGAGCTTCAGGTGGGCGACGAGCAGATCCGGGCCGTGATCTCGATCGATGACGCCATGGTGATGCCCCAGCCCCTGGGGAGCGCCCTGGACTTCCTGCTGGATGCCGAGGGCCAGCTCCAGGGTGAGCGGGAGTTCCCGGCAGCAATCGGCGGTCGGACCACCTGGCCCGCCGAGACCGTGGCCGGGTGGCGCTGGTGCGTGGTGGACATCGGCTTCAACACCCTGAACACCTATGTGCTGGATGACATGGAGCCGGTCCGCCGCTTCTGCACCTCGCCCAAGCTGGGAATGGCCCACGCCTACCAGATCGCCGGCCGGGCCGCCGGCGGCCAGGGAGCCCTCGACGTGCAGGCAGGCCTCCGAGCCTTCGAGGGAGCCTCCCAGATGGAGGATGCCTACCAGGAGGTGGGCCGGCAGATCACCCGCCTGATCCGCTCCTGGAACGATCCCGGCATCGCCTTCTACCTGATCACCGGCGGCGGCGCCTACCGGCTCTTCAAGCACATCCTCCCCGATGAGGGAGCGAAGCTGCTAGCCGACGAGGCTCAGGAAGCCAACGGCCGGGGCTACCACAAGGCAGGTGTCCAGCGATGGGGCGCAAACGGCTGATCGTCCAGGCTGACCTGACGAGCGAGGAGGACCAGGCCTTCATGGCCTGGGTGAAGCAAAAACTCCGCCGGCGAAAGCTGGCGGAGGAGATCCGGCAGGGGCTCAGGGTGCAGTATGAGAGGAGCACGGGACAGGCTCGGGCGGCATATGAGTACGCCGAGGGGTTTCAGAAGCTTGAACAGGTACCCCTGAGGTCGCCCGAGGGCTCACAAGAGAGAGAGGAAAGGGAGAGGGGACCGAGCCCTGATAAGAAACTGCGGAGACTCATGCAGAGTTTCTGAGCTTCTACTGGCTTGTCTCCTGGACGCAAGGGGAGGAGAGTATGGGCGCAGAGAGACCAAGGCGTGAGCCCAGAGTAATCTATCGCAGCTCGTTCTCCGAGAACCCAGGATCTGAGGAAGAGTTGAAGCGAATCCTCTTACGGTGGGATTTAGCGGTAGCTAGGAAGATTGCCAATGACCTTCGCCGAGGAGAGTCGCGGGTCACCCAACTGATGCACAGACCACATGGCAAATAGCAGACTGATGTGAGCCCGCCGATTCGTTCGGCGGGCTCGAACCGCTTGTGGTCGAGGCCATCCAGTTCTCGTGCGGGCGACACTGAGACACTGTTTCGTTCTACAAAATACCGTTTTTAGCAGGAATTAGAAATACATGCATCGAAATCGCATCTGTCCCCATGAAGAGTGACTGGGAGGGAAGAACATGCGGCGCATTGTTGGTTGGATGTTGCTGTTCACTTTGGTGCTGGCTGGGTGCACCAGTAAACAATCGCAGTCTATGCCGTCCGAAACTGCCGGAGCACCGGTGAACGAATCACGGTCCTTGGCGACGATGGGTTATCCGGTCGATCCCTGGCAGTTCCATGTGCGGATCGACCAAATCGGCTCTAACAAGGTGGGCGACAGGACCATGGAGGTCGAAACCTCAATCGATTTCGACTCCACGCTGAAAGTCGCCAGCCAAGATGAGGATATCGTTGAGATTCACTACCAGATCACTGGGATGGAAGGTACCTCTACCTATGGGTTCGAACCATGGCCGGATTCGACGTTCCTTGTAAGGGTTGACAAGGTGAGTGGCGCGGTCAAGCTTGTGGAAGGGATGCCGGCTAGAACCGTCAAGACTTCAAATGCAGGCGGACTTTCGGCACTGAACGTTGACCAGTTCATTCGGAAGACCCTGATTGCGATAGGGCCTAAGGGGAAGTCCTCATGGGCCTACGACTCTGTCATCACCTACGATGGCAGTGAGGACGGGGACGCCATTGGAGAATGGGCAAGCCACTGGGAGGCCCGGTATGGACGGTCTGGAAGCTCGGCTGGGGTCCCCGTTAACGTCACCGTTACCGAATCGCACGATTTCGATCTTGGTCAGTTCCGGCTCACTGGTTCGGGCTCGGGAAAGGGTACCTACACGCTCGATAAGGAGACTGGGTGGCCCATTGAAGGGTCATTGAGAACGGAGGTGACCGCCGAACTCGGAAAGGCGATGAGTTCCTCTAACACCGAAGTCATTTCTATCTCAGCAGGGCGAAGTGCTCCTGGTGCTGTGGTCGGCAAGCCGAAGATAGTTGACCCCGCGATATCGGGAAAGACCTATCTTGACTTTTTTGTACGGGGAGTTGCCTACGGTGCTGGTAAGTTCGTTGTTATCGGAAGGGGCGGCGAGATATTCACGGCTGAGGCAGCTACCCCCCTCAAATGGGAGGATCACGGCAAGCTCCCTGGTAGCGAAGAGTTCTACACAGGCTCGTTGCTGCACGCTTTGGACCAGTTCTGGATCTTTAGCCCTGAATGGGTCTGGTCGTCACCAGACGGGGTCTCATGGAACCGTAACCCCCTTGGGTCCCCTGATGGAAGGCCCTTTTACCGAATGCAGGATGCCGCATACGGAGACGGGCAGTTCATGCTTGTGGGATATTCGCACGAAGACGACGGTCTCGTCTGGACCTCGACAGATGGGCAAAGTTGGACATTGGCGCTGAGAATCCCTGACCGCTACTTTTATCAGGTTGAGTTTGGAGATGGACGGTGGGTTGTCCTGTCAGGAAGTACCGCCTTCGCGTCGGTCGATACCCAGCACTGGAGCGAAGGTACTTCCTGGAATGAGCTTCCTCTCGAGAACGCATCGCTTGCATACGCAAATGGCGATTTCTTCGCGATCGGCGACGTGATTGGCCCAGACGTTGTCAGCGTATCGGTTGACGGACAAGAGTGGGAAACAATTCCGATTGCTAGGTCGAGGGTCTTCCCTGTGACGGGGCTGCCAGTGTTTCTGATTGTGGACGAGGAGGTATCATCGGTCTCTTCGGACCTGCGTACACGGGCTCCACTAGAGAATCCGCCTCTACCTAGTGATGTCTGGGGAGATTACTTGGTCACTTTCGGTGACGGCATCCTGGTCGCGGTTCGCAACAATGCCGTGGGGTATTCCCGCGTGGGCCCTCTGTAACGGGCTGGTAGGGGAAATGCGAGTAGCCGCCGCTGCTGCCCTTAGCCGGGTCTGCGGAGGCGCCATGAATCGGCGAAGACTGGTAGTCGCGCATACCAGAAGCCCAAAGCAAGGCCAATCCTCTCTTCCGGAAAAGACAGCACCCCCGCGGACTCCACGGGGGTGCTGTCTCCGTTCAATAGCACGTCAACGCAAGAGAGTGGCGACCACAGAGCGGTTGCCGGTGGTTGGGTCTTCTTGGGGCCCCTGAGGATGTAGCCCTAAGCGTCCCGTTGGGCATGTGAAAGCCTGGGCCTAAAGCGCCACACCACACCTATCTGATACTCTTGGTAGCGCCCCTTGGACTTGTAGAGTTCGATCCGCTCGACCAGGTCACGGAGAATGTCCTTCCGGGCACCGGGCTCCAGGTCACTCCACCTCCGGAGCTCACTAAACCGCAGGGTCAGGGTGTCTTGAAGCAGATCTCTGGAGGTCTCCTGTCCGAGTTTCCCTTCAGCCTCACTCAGGCTTGCCCGAAGGGCAGCCAACTGGGATTCAATCGCTGCCCGCAGTTCCCGCCACTCCGTCAATGTGATGTCGCCAAGAGCAGCCTGTGACCGCAGTTCACCGAGGCGTGACTCCGCTTCCTTGATTTGCTCGCTGTAGCGTTCTATCTCACATGCTAATCGCTTGGCTGTCTCGGACTCCTCTGCATCCACCACTTCCGCCGCCTGGAGCCTGTCCCCAACCTTGCCGAAAGTCCCTATGAGATCATCGACTACGAAGGACTCAACCTTGTCCGCCATCAGCGTCCCGTTCTCCTCGGGACACCCCTTCGACCCCGCCAAGATCCGCCGGCTACAGATGTAGTAGCGAGTCCCATTCGCCCAGTGGATATTCATCGTCGCCCCGCACCGGCAGGTGGCGATCCCGCTCAGCAGATGAGTTCCATCCGAGGCCCGGCGGTGCCGCTTATGGAAGTCGGCCCGCTCCGACAGGAGGAGCTGGACCGCGTCGAACACGTCTGGATCTACCAAGATTGGCACCGTCACCGCATCGGCCACCACGGTGGGCTGCTCCCGCTTCTTCCTGGCCGGGTACTTCAGGCCTTCCTTCTTGACCAGCGAGGCCCGCCCGTAGACGATCCGGCCGGCATAGATCGGGTTGCGCAGCACATTCCGCACGCTGTTCAGGCTCCAGCCCTTCCGTCCCTGGGGGGAGGGAATCCCCTGCTCCGTCAGCCAGGCGGCCAGGTCGTTGGCCGTGGCCCGCTCCTCGTAGGCCCGCCGGAACATCTCCCGTACGATCGGCGCGCGCTCGGGGTCCTCTGTACGGACCCCGGGCTCATCTGTTTTCAGGAGCCCAAACGGGACCACCGGCCCGCCGTAGGCCTTGCCCTCCTTCAGCCGGCGGATGCGGCCCTGGTAGGTCCGCTCGCTGATCTGCGCCCGCTCGAAGTCGGCGAAGGTGGCCAGGATCGAGAAGAACATGCGCCCCGTGTCCGAGGTGGTGTCGATCGGCTGGCGGACGCAGCGGAGGTGGGACTTGTCCTTCCACTCATTCAGGACTAACTGAGTCGCATCGACGATGTTGCGGCTCAGGCGGTCGATCTTCAGGACGACGACACAATCGACCTCGCCTTTATGGACCAGGTCCCGGAGCTGCCGCATGCCGGGTCGGTCCAGGTTGCCGCCGCTGTAGCCATCATCGATGAAGATGAGGGAGGGGTTCACGAACCAGCCCTGGGACTTGATGTAGAACTCGCAGCCCTCTCGCTGCTCGGCCAGGGTCGTACCATCGGCCTGCTCTTCGGTCGACCACCGGATGTAGATGGCCACATGATCGGGACGGATCGCCTTCAAACTGCTGTCGTTCAAACAGGAAACACCTCTCGAACGTGGAAGTTATCTCTACTATACACCAGGTTGCCCCAGTGTTGTAGCTAAGATACACTTCTCTCCAGTAGTTTGTTGAATGTGCCGTCGTGGTTCTTGTCAATCAGCTTGTCGAACTCTCCGGAAACGATGGCATCTTCGACGACGCAGATATCGCCGTCGCGGGTGCCGGGCAGGTCGACAAACAGGTGGAAGGGAATCTCAACGGTGCAGTGGCGGACATCGCCACAGACCCGATTCAGATCACCCTTGCAGTCCCACTCCCTGGCCGTCTTAAAGGTGATATTCTTGAGCATGTGTACGGCGAGAGACGCGCTCCCCTGAATAACCCGCAAAACCATCCGCGCTTGTTCGAGTTGAGCTTCGGCGTTGGCCGCCTCAAGTCGATCGTGCGGTCTGGCGGGGTGCGCCCTGAAGCATCCCCCTTGCAGGTCGTTACGCCAGAAGGGGGAGGCGTCCTTACCTCAGCACAGTGCCGTCAAACGACACGGACTCCTGTTCCACCCGCTTCTTGCGTACCAGCATCTCACGAATCGGACGGTGAGTGCCTGGTCATAGATAGAATTGCAGCAGACGGCCTGAGATGAGAGTGAAAGTCCGTGCAAGCCCAAGTCCGATGCCCGCGGGGCCCAGCCAGCCCTATGTCATTGTGCCAATACCTGCCGTACCGCCCGGCAAGAGGCATAGAACTGCTGTCACCCAATCTCAACGATCCTGCTGTACAGCCGCAGGGGGTAGTCACCATCGTGGGCTTCCCCGGCGATCGCACGGCTCATCTCACCCGCCCCGGTGATCCGCACGGTCCCCGCCCGAGCAAGGAGGTCGCTGAGGGGGAGGCGGTCGTGCTCGCTACAGAGCAGACCGCACGTCTGCAGATATCCCTTCTGGCCTTTGAGGGTAGGCACAATCTGCTCCCTCGGCAGGGGCTTCACCCAGCAGTTGCGGAACAGGCAGGAGAGGGTGAGGGTACTCTCCTCCGTCACCAGTACGCTGACCCCATCGCCACGGTAGACTGTGTTACCCGTGACATGCTGCTCCAATTCCTCATTGTAAAGTTCGAGCGTCGCCTTCGCCCGCAGGCCGAGCGGCACGGGCGAGTAGGCAGCGTTGACCGACCGCAGTATCTCGTAGAACCGCCTGCCGAAGCCTTCCAGCACCGTGCGGTCATCGGTGTCCACGTAGATACCCTGACTGGAGCTGCAGAGCAGTTGCCTCGTCTGGCAGATGTGGTGTGCGAGGGCGGTCAACTCCTTGTCGGTGGCGTCAAGGGTGGCATAGGCGAAGCTCAGCTTATGTCCCCACGGAATGACCTTGGTGTTGATAGGCGCCAGGCGGCGGGCAGCGGCGACGGCCTCGTCCCCGCCCCATACAACAACCGCATCTGCCACGGCGGCGAATCGCTGCAGGCTGTCCAGGTCGGTAGAAGGCACATCGAACACGTAGACGAAATCGGCCAGGGCGGGCTCGATCTTGCACAGCTCCGACAGGAGCAGAACGGAGATGCCGCTGTCGGCGGAGGGGAGCTTCAGGATGTTGATATTCCCCGCCAGTAGCCCCTCAATCACGCTGTAAGCGGGCAGACCGTCCGCGTTGCCTGCGGCGATATGGAACAGCACGCCCAGTGGATAGCGGTCCCGGCGGATGTCGCGGTGCCCTTCATGGCGGAGCGGTTCCGAGATGTCGCCCAACTCCATGCGGCACTTGTACTCCAAGCTCTCACGGGAGAATAGCTGCAGCCCGGCCGACAGGTGCGCCTCGCTGATCTGGAAGTCCGCCATGAACTGCCTCAGGATGCGGTCGTAGCCGCCCGTCGCAATCCGCTTGCCGAGGGTATCGCAGGCGGAAATCACCTGTTCCTGCGTGATGGACTGACTGGCAATGGCGCGGATACAGTCCGCCTCCAAGGTCTCCAGCAACTGGGGCAGGGCGGAGTCCTCATGCACCTTGCCGTGGGCTAAGATCACAGGTCACACCTCCTTCAACAGTTGCTCGGCGCCGGCAGCGCAGGTGGTGATGTCCTGTACACCAACACGTCCGATAATCTCCAGATAGGGGGAATCAATGCCGCAACCGCAGTCCTCCCGGATGACGCCGAGATCATCGGTCATGACACTGAGGATGGGCATGCTCATGGTCATGGGGGAGAGGAGGTTCACCAGTCCCAGCGTGCCGTGGGGCACAGGCGCAAGGGTGTCGGGATCACGGATGATGACCCGGCTGTAGACCGGGATATGGAAGTGGTGCTTCTCACACGTGGTGTAGAGAATGGGGTGCTCCACTGCGCCGAAGAACTCCACACAGTCCTTCTCGGCAATACCCAGCACATCCCATGCCAGTTGATACAGCACTTCTTTCTCTACCCGCTGGGCGTAGAACTGCTTCCACCCGCCGCCCATGGTAATCTTGGAGCCACGGGGCAAGGTCATGGAGACGCCCTCTTCCTTCAACTGGGATAGGAGCATATGGGTGTACGCGGGGAACCCGATGGTACGAGTGGGGAAGAGACTGCGCCCAGAGCGGCGCAACTGCTTTTTCAGCCCCTCCAGGTTCAGCTCGTACGTGCCGTCCTTCCACACCAGCGCATAGGTGCGAGAGAGGGCGGGGGCCATGTATGTGAAGCCGTAGCCCGTCTTGGAAAAGGCGGTGTCGGTATGCTTGCCCGGCTGGTACCCGAGAATGATGTAGTGGCAGGGGACGAGGGAGAGCAGCTTGTGGAAGCGTCCGACCCGCAATACCATGGACAAGCCATGCAGCAGACTGCGGACGTCAAAGCCGATCTTGCTCATCTTGCCGCTGGTACCCGAGGAGGTGGCTGTGATCAGCATTCGCTCCCTCGGCATGGCAAACAGCTCGTGGTGTTTGAAATACAAGGTGGGCAGTACAGGCAGCTTCGCCACATCCTCCATGGTGCGGATGCTGTTCACATTCACCCCCTGCATGTCGCAAATCCGTCGGTAGTCGGCGCAGTTGGCATACTGAAACTGGGCGTTCTGCGCCATCGCCTCCACAAAGAGCTGCTCCGTGCCCCGCAGATCGTATGGGTGCTTGTGACGGAAGAGCTGCTTCCGCTTGTCCATCTTGTCACTCCTTCGACTCAAGTCGTACCAACCATGTATTCACTGGGGGACAGGAGTCTCCTCCTGAGGTTGGTTGAGGATCATGCACCACGTCAGCGACGGCGAGATGACTGCCAGTCCACATCCCCACGTTGCCTGAGCAGGGGTAGTCCCCGGGCGCGGCGTACCTTACTAAGAACCGAACAACGGAGGGACTGCCATGGAACAGGGAGTGGACGTGGAGAAGGCCTATAAGACCCGAGATGTGATCGCCAAGTTACGCCGCCTGGCCGATGCGCTCGAGGCCGGCAAGCGGTTCGAGATCCAGATCGCCGGACAGCAGGTCAAGATGCCGCCCGATGCGACCATTGAGTTCGAGTACAGCCGCGACGGCGAGGACGAGGAGATCGAGATCGAGCTGCGCTGGAGCAGGAAAGCGGAGGCATAAAATCAGGTACGGATTGAAGGCGACGGGCACACCGAACGTGACCGGCTCGTTGATGTCAAAGAGCCCGGGCAGCAGCCCCACCTTGCCTACCTGGCGCAGATGGGCCGTCGTAATCGGCGGTACGAGCCTCTCGGGTGGTTCGGCCTCGATCAGCGGATCGATTGTCGGTGCCATTATCATTGGCATGCTGAACAACGTGCTGGTCATTCTCAACGTGGATTCGAACTTCCAGTAGATCGTCAAAGGCCTGGTGATCATGGGCGCCGTCCTGCTGGATGCGTATATGAAGAAGACCAAGCAGTAAGAGCAGAAGAGGCACGCGCGAAAGCCGACGGGGATCTACCCGTCGGTTTTTTATCTGTCCGACCGGCCTCCTCGCTGCGGGCCGATCCGAGCGCCCGTAAGCCGATCGCCGGTTCTGTGATCTCGATGCGGGACGGTGCATATCATTGCACCGCCCTTGCCGCATGCGACAGGTCGGTGCAACAGCGTCGCAGGTACTTGCAGGGGTTAGACAAACGGGCGGCGAAACTTATTCATAGTGAATGTGTTCCAAGAGTTCACCCAGCGAGAGGAGTAGACATTATGAGTGAAGGCAACAAGTGTCCGGTAACAGGCAGCATTCATGAACACACGGCCGGCCGAGGCACGTCGAACCGGGACTGGTGGCCGAATCAGTTGAACCTCAGGATCCTTCACCAGAACTCTGCTATGTCCAATCCAATGGGCGAGGAGTTCAACTACGCCGAGGAATTTCGGAAACTCGACCTGGAGGCCGTGAAGAAGGACCTCCACACGCTGATGACGGACTCGCAGGACTGGTGGCCGGCCGACTTCGGTCACTACGGGCCGCTCTTCATCCGGATGGCGTGGCACAGTGCGGGCACCTACCGGACCGGAGATGGCCGCGGGGGAGCGGGGTCCGGCACCCAGCGCTTTGCGCCCCTCAACAGCTGGCCTGACAACGCCAACCTTGACAAGGCGCGCCGGCTGCTCTGGCCGATCAAGCAGAAGTACGGCAAGCAGATCTCCTGGGCCGACCTGATGATCCTCGCCGGCAACTGCGCCCTGGAGTCGATGGGCTTCAAGACCTTCGGCTTCGGCGGCGGGCGCGAGGACGTCTGGGAGCCGGAAGAGGACATTTACTGGGGGACCGAGCGGGAGTGGCTCGGCGACAAGCGCTACAGCGGTGACCGGGAACTCGAGAATCCCCTGGCCGCTGTGCAGATGGGCCTGATCTATGTGAATCCGGAAGGGCCGAACGGCAATCCGGATCCGCTCGCCGCCGCCAAGGATATCCGTGAGACCTTCGCACGTATGGCGATGAACGATGAAGAGACGGTCGCGTTGATCGCCGGTGGCCACACCTTTGGCAAGACCCACGGCGCCGGCGATGCGTCCCTGGTGGGCCCGGAGCCGGAAGCCGCCGGCATTGAGGAGCAAGGCCTCGGCTGGATCAGCAAGTTCGGCACCGGCAAGGGCGGCGACACGATCACCAGCGGTCTGGAAGTCACCTGGACCTCGACGCCAACGAAGTGGAGCAGCAACTTCTTCTGGAACCTGTTCGGCTACGAGTGGGAGCTGACCAAGAGCCCTGCCGGCGGGCACCAGTGGAGGCCGAAGCATGGCGCAGGCGCCAATTCTGTACCGGATGCGCACGACCCGGCAAAGCGTCACGCACCAGCCATGCTGACCACTGACCTGGCCCTCCGGTTCGACCCCGTCTACGAGAAGATTTCGAGGCGCTTCTATGAGAATCCGGATCAGTTCGCAGATGCGTTTGCCCGGGCGTGGTTCAAGCTGACGCACCGCGACATGGGCCCCCGCTCGCGCTATCTTGGCCCGGAGGTCCCGACGGAAGAGTTGATCTGGCAAGACCCCGTCCCGGCGGTCGATCACGACCTGATCGACGCGGCTGACATCGCGGAACTCAAGGCCAAAATCCTTGCAGCGGGGCTGTCGATTCCGGAACTCGTCTCCACCGCCTGGGCGTCGGCCTCCACCTTCCGTGGCTCCGACAAGCGCGGCGGCGCGAATGGGGCACGCATTCGCCTTGCCCCCCAAAAGGATTGGGAAGTCAACCAGCCGGACCAACTGAAGGCTGTGCTGCAAACCCTTGAAGGGATCCAAGAGGAGTTCAACAGTGCGCAGTCAGGAGGGAAGAGGGTTTCACTCGCCGACCTGATTGTCCTGGGTGGATGCGCCGCTGTCGAGCAAGCGGCATCGATGTCCGGCCACGATGTGACCATTCCCTTCACCCCGGGGCGCACGGATGCGTCGCAAGAGCAGACCGACGTGGAGTCATTCGCCGTCCTCGAACCGATTGCAGACGGGTTCCGCAACTACCAAAAAGCGAAGTACGCCGTCTCGGCAGAGGAACTGCTGGTTGACCGTGCGCAACTGCTCACGCTGACCGCTCCCGAGATGACCGTTCTCGTTGGGGGCATGCGCGTCCTGAACGCCAACTTCGGACAGTCCCAGCACGGCGTCTTCACCAACCGGCCAGGGACGCTCACCAATGACTTCTTCGTGAACCTGCTCGACATGAGCACGGCGTGGAAGGCGACAGCGGAAGATGCCGACATCTTTGAGGGGCGGGATCGCGCCACGGGCGAACTGAAGTGGACCGGCACCCGTGCCGACCTGATCTTCGGTTCGAACTCCCAACTCCGGGCCTTGGCGGAGGTCTACGGTTGTGAGGACTCCCAGGAGAAGTTCCTGCGCGACTTCGCAGCGGCCTGGACCAAGGTCATGAACCTTGACCGTTTCGACCTTGCCTCCAGGTAGCAGACCGCTGCACGCTCCGTCCGGCTTCGGGCACGATACCTCAGCAGATGGTCATGCAAAAACCCCCGGCGTCGCACAGGCGCCGGGGGCTGATCTCTTCGTACCTGGTCGGTCCGGATACAGTCGTTCGCTCGATGGACGCAGGCAGGGGCTAGTGCGGATCCATCTCCCACCGACCGTCCTGGTGGATGGTGACAGAGCGAATGAGCCTGACCCCCAACTCGTGGCGGAGCTCGCGTGACAGACTGGCCAATCGGGCTTGGATAGTCTCTTGTTCCGTCACGATCTCGCGGGCTGCTTCGCCAAAACGTTCGGCTGTCTCTCGGTGCTGGACAGCCCGCAGAGCGATCCGCTCCTGTTCGAGTCGGGCATCGACTATGGCAGCCTCAACTCGCTCGACATGGCGCTGGAGTTGCTCCAACTGCTGGTCGGCCAGATCCTCCGAGATCAATCGGCGGGCCTGGGCCTGGATGACGGCCAACTGCTCCCGCTGCTTTTCGCCCAGCTGTTCCTCCAAAGTAGCCAGACGCCGGTCCAGCCGCTCCTGATCGCCCGCCACGGTGGAGGCATCAGAACGGCTGGTCCGGTACTCCTCCAAGAGCCCGGGCTCGGTTAACCATCGGCATATCTGCGCCCAGATCTCCGCCTCGATCCGTTCCGCCCGATGATGGCGCATTGGGCAGATGGCCGTCCCCGGTCGGTAGTCGAGGTGGTGAGCGTACTTCCGGATACAGCGGATGTAGGTCCGGTCAGCATCGGAGGATCGGGCGTAGGACATCGGGCCGCCGCAATGGCCGCACCGAGCCAGCTTACTGAGGAGACCCGTGCACCTTGGCCGGCCTCGTCGGGGATTACCGGCCAGGATCTCCTGCACCTCATCGAACTGCCGACGGTCCACGATCACGGGGGTGGGCACGGTGGCCCACTCCTCCCGGGGGCGTATCAGTGGTGTAAGCGCTCTGCGCTTCTCCCGAGGGAGGCGTCGAATAGCTCCCAGGCCCCTGGTATCCCGCCGATAGCAGGTCATCTCGCCGGCGTACGAGGTGTTCATGAGCATCTCCCTGACCGTGGACCGGTACCACTTGTCGCCCCCACGTCGGGTGGTCACGCCCAGTTCGTTCAGGCGCTTCGCCACCAGGTGGATGCCGATCCGTTCGGTCTCGACCCACTCAAACATCGCCCGGACCCACCTGGCCTCGGGTTCATAGATCTCGAGCTCGTCAGTCTCCTTGATGTGCCGGTACCCATAGGGGGCGGCACCGTTCGGCCGGCGGCCGGACTTCACCTTTCCGCGCTTGCCCCTGGAGGTTCGCTCCAGGATCTTGGCTTTGTCGATCTCGGACATGAGGCCGCGGAACTGGAAAAAGGCCCGGCTCATCATGTCATCGGGGTTGTACTCCTGCTGGACGAAGACCAGGCGGGTGCCCCGGCCCTCGATCTCATCCGCCACGATCAACTGCCACTTCAGGCTCCGGGAGAAACGGTCCGGATCCAGGCAGACCAAGTGGGTGACCCGCTGTGTGCGGACGAGGGCGCGGACCTCTTCCAGCACCGGTCGCTCCAACAGATCGCCACCAAAGCTATCGACAAACTCCCGCACTTGAATGTCAACCTTATGGCCTCTCTCCGCCTCCAGCTGGCGGATAATCTCCCGGGCCTTGGCCTGGCATGCCTCCTGCTGTTCCGGCAGACTGTGGCCCTTCTTGGCCTGCTCCTCGGTGGAGACGCGCAGGTAGACCAGGATCAGCGGGGCCAACTTGGCTCACCTCTTCCAGCCACCGGAGAGCCTCCAGGAGGCGCCGGCGGGACGGTTGGGGAGGGGAGGGCATTCTCCATCACCTCTGCCTCAGACTATGCGTGAGAGAGGCGTGGACAACCTCGGTGGTCTCAGCCTTCTGCATGGACTCGACGCCGGTCAGGATTGCTCCAGTGCCAGCCGCGCGCAAGCTGGGCGAAGACGGCGGTTGGGGTCTGCCCGTCGTAGAAGGTATGGACGGCACCCGGGACCGGCTCAAACCCCATCGCCACGTGTGCATCGGCGGCGGCGATGTGACCAGAATCCCCCCTTGCACATGTGGGCGAAGAGCAGGTCGGCACAGGCCAGGGAGAGGGCTCGGTCGAATCATCCGTGTCGATGGTGCGGATGAGCCAGGCCTGCGGCATCTGCCCGGAGCCTCCAGCAACTCCTGACGGACGTGCTCAGCCCGCTTCCGGGGCGTCATCGCTGCGATAAGGCGAGCGCCCGTGTAAGCCCAAACGCAGGTCACCGACCAGGAGCAGGTGAGCAGCCCTGGCCCCGGGCCGGCAGGCATAGGCAGCAAGTAGCGCCTGCAGTTGGTATACGTTGAGTCGCCGGGTGGACCGAACCGGAGGCGGGGAAGGTATCCAGTAGATGCCCTCCCCGTTGTAACTGCTCCTGATTAGCCGCTATCGGCTCCAGTCAGGTCGACTACGCGCCGAAGGGGGGATGTGCGTGAGGCGAGCGTGGTATGTCCCGATCGTGGGCCTTGGAGTCATTTTGCTTGGTCTGTGGATGAGGGAACGCTATGGTCTCAACTTCCGCTCACCCTGGCTCCTTGTCTTGGGTGGTGGCGGCTTACTTGCAGCATTCGTCATTGAGTTCCTGACCCAGTATAGAGCCCGACCATGAGCGAAGGCGGTGGGCACACAGTCCGCCGCCTTCACGCGTCGAGTACCGTACACTTGCTCTTGATCAGACGACCGTTGATGATCACCTTGTCACAGGCGGCGGCGCAGTCATCGATTTCGGGTCAGGTAGTATTTGATCGGCTTTGTGCAACGGACATGGGATGAATCCCGCTGCAAAGCGACGCCACTGCGGGGATAGTTTAAGCGCAAGAATCGGATAGTTGGACGCCTTCTATGACGGTATAGTGAGGATCTAACAGTCATCCCTACCACCTCAAGGAGGCGTGTTCATGCACAAGGTTATTGAGCCCAAAGTGCTCTACTTTGGTACCCCCGTCGTCCTCGTGAGCACTCGAAACGAAGATGGCTCGCCGAATCTGGCCCCTTTTTCATCAGCGTGGTGGCTGCACTCTACGGGCATGCTCGGGATGAGCGCCGCGTCGCAGACAGCCAGGAACCTGGAGCGGGAGCAGGAGTGTGTTCTGAACCTGCCATCCGCGGAGATGGCGGATGTGGTCGACCGTTTGGCACTGTTGACTGGGCGGAGCCCAGTGCCCGAGTACAAGGCGAAGATGGGCTATCGATACGAGCCAGATAAGTTCGCAGCTGCGGGACTGACAGCTGTGCCCTCGGACCTGGTCCGAGCGCCGCGTGTAGCCCAGTGCCCCATTCAGTTGGAAGCGAGCGTGAAAGCGATCTACCATGTAGGGGAAGCTCCTCCCCGAGTGGCAGCGCCTCTCGTGGCAATCGAGACCCGTATCGTCCGGGTCCACGTGTCCGAAGAGATCCTGATCCCGGGCACGGCTAACCATATCGATCCCGAGGTCTGGAACCCGCTAATCATGAGTTTCTGCGAGTTCTTCGGGCTAGCTGGAAAGCTGCGGCCGTCGAGACTGGCCGCTGCCTTCTTTCCGGATCGAGCATCGGCGGCTAGAGGGTAGAAGAGTAGGAGTCTCAGCTACGGGCATCATGTGGCCACTGATGTCACGCCATGCTCCGAGG
Source organism: Symbiobacteriaceae bacterium (assembly GCA_041690255.1). GTDB lineage: Bacteria > Bacillota > Sulfobacillia > Symbiobacteriales > Symbiobacteriaceae > JAWLHU01. The sequence continues at coordinate 370,275 of JAWLHU010000004.1, read as the reverse complement.
AGTCGGAAATGATGTGCTCAGTGTGCTCCTTGTGGGACCGGTCTTGCGCTCCCCAACAACGCCTTTCCCACAGCGTGAACCCGGGCGACGAGTCCGGAGCGAAGGTAGGTCGATCAGCCATTCCCTCGGCACCGCCGGCCCGAAGTCCCGAAGGCGGAGAGAGAGCGACTCGGCCGTTGTCCTGACCTCCTCGAAGAGAGAAGCCCAGACCCGCTGCTTCTCTCGAACGGAGTCACGGGCAGCCTCATACCCGGCCTCCCAGTTCCGCAGTAGCTCCCAGCGTTTCTCCATCTCATCGGCTGATGGGCCACTGGACGCCAACTCGGCCTCCTTCGCCGCCACCTGGACCTCCAATTCCCGGCGCCGCCGCTTGTACTCTTCCAGGTCGTCATCGTACTCCCCGAGCTCAAAGAGCGTCCGCTGCCGTTTCATCTGGCTCTTGAGCCGCTGGATCTCCTCCTTGATGCTCCCCCGCTGGCTGTCCGAGAGCCCCTCAGGAGGCATTTCCGGCATCACCCTGACCACCTCATCCAGGATGCGTTTAATCGCCATGTGAATCACCCAATCCCGACGACTCCAGAGCGGATGGTCAACCTCATGCTTCACGGCGCCTTGGCAGGTGTAGTGGTAGCCCCCATCCTTCGTGTAGGCGTTCGCCACCACCACGCCTCCGCAGATCCCGCACCGGATCAGCCCCGCCAACTCGTTCCGGGGCCGGCTGTGCGCCCTGCGCTGGCCCATCTGTGAGTTTGTGGTCGCCTGGACCCGCATCCACTCCTCAATGGTGATCATTGCCTGGTGGTTGCCGGGGTACCACTCCGCCCGGTCCCACTGCCGCTTCATGCGCCCGTGCATCCGCACATGGCGGGCGAAGGGGACGTACCCCGCATAGGTCTTGGAGATCAGCATGAGGCTGATGGCCTCCGTGTTCCACGCCAGCCCACTGCGCCGCCGGTAGCCGGCGGCGTTTGCCATGTCAACGATCTCCACCTTGCGATACCCGGCCAGCGCCCAATCCCAGATCTGCCGGGCGATGGGCCACTCGGTCTCATCCGGCTCCAGGCGGCCGGGGATCATCGTCACGTGTTTGCGACCCCTGGCCTCCCGCGAAGCCTTGATGTACCGGTAGCCGAAGGGAGGGGTACCCCCTGGCCACTCTCCCCGCTGGGCCATGGCGAGGTTGTGGTCCCGAATCCGCATGCCGGTCAACTGCCGCTCAAACTGGTTGATGTTGCCCAGGATGCCATCGATCAGTTCCCCGATCGGTCCCTGGAGGTTGGGGTCCCGGACCTTCAGGATCTCGATCCCCAGCCGCTTCAGCCGGTTCAGGGCGACGGCCTGCTCTTCGGCGTTACGGAAGGCTCGATCCAGCCGGTAGAAGACGATGCAGGCAGGACGCAGCCGCTCCGCCTCCGCAAGCATGGTCAGCATGCCCGGCCGCTTCTCCAGTGAGCCGCCCGACTTGCCCAGGTCGTAATAGGTCCTGGCCCAGGATGGGGCGCCGTTCTGCTGGATGAACTCCAGGGTGTGATGCCCCTGTGTAACCGGGCTGTCCTCCTGCTCTTCCGTGGACATTCGCAGGTAGACCCACGTTTCACTTAGACGGATCTCCAGGGTCGATCCCCCCGCAATTAGTAGTTAAGAGCAAGATACCACATAGAACCAGAAAAGGGAACATGGCGGACAAGATCGGACACAATCCGACAGGTTTCGCCCCTGGGTGATTCTCCAGGGGGTGATATTCCGCTCCCCAAGAGATCTCAACCAATCCCCGCCGAATCTCTCAACAAGGACCTGGGCCACAGGACACAGCGCATGGGGACCGCATAATCTGGAGAGCAGAAGGGGGGAGAGCCTGTCGATGGACCCGAACCACCCGAACACCCGCCACTTCGTGCGCGTGATCAGCGAACTGGTGGCTGACTACGTAAGGACTCACAGCTTGGAGGAGTGCGAGGAGCTGAGCCGGCGGATTCAGCGGAACCGGGCCATCCGGCAGCAGCTGTTTGGGCAGCCACGGCCACTCTCCCGCCAAGACCCAGGCTAGACCCACCCCCAAACCGATAAGTACAATGGGCGCTCAGGATTACTCCTGGGCGCCCTCTTCTTTGGTCTGCAGGTCGAGGTGGGACGGAGGTCGCCCTCCCATTACTGCGAACGTTCGGACTCGTCCCGGGGCAATAGACTGGTCAGGACCCCTCTCGATAGCCCGCGGACCCTCAATCCTCGACGGGGGCCCTCCCCTGCTCGAGGGGAAGCTGACTTTCACTGCGAATCCGCTGTTCGACAATTTCACTGATGGTACGATAATCGCCCGGAATCCACAGATGGGTGGCGAGCACTGGTAGCTTCATGTGAATCGTAGCAAGTTCTTCATAGGCGTATCTGGCGAAGAAGCCAATGTCTACCAGCCGATTGTCGGGAGCACCTCCTGCCAAAGCAAGCACAAACCCGAATGGAGGATGTGATATTTCGCTGATTAGGTTGAACCGCCCAGTATTAAGTACATCCCCTATTCCTGTTAGGCCAGCTCTCCGAAGGGATGTGCCCTCAACATTCAAGTAGGCAAAGACACTGTACTTTGGATCAAGGTACATGCGCTCTTTACAGAGAAGGAAATCCACTAACTCCGGGTGGCGATCAGCAAAGCCTGGCCCGTTGATGGAGCAGAACATGGTCATAATCTGCTTAAATACGGCCAAGGGGAAGATCTTGTAGGGATACAGGAGTGTTGGGCGCCCACGACTCTTCAGAATGAGTTCCATCGCTTGGTAACACCAATACGCATAGTGCTTAGCATACCAGTCCCCAGTCTTGGTATTGCAACTGTCACACAGGGTGTAGTTCCCCGACCCCCTCTGACGCACTTGGTACTTCGACGGCCGCTCACCAGGTACTTGATTGATAACCGCCTCAAATTCAGCCACTAACACTGGACGATCGTTGAAGGCGGATTCCGGTGGAACGTGCTCGTAGGTGAGCTTTGCGTGGTTACCACAAATACTGCAGTTCCCGTAGACCTTCTTAGATCTAGCCAAGACTGACCCCTCCACAGAATTAACGGCAAAGCGAGTATCCTCACAAAAACAGTATACACTTGTTCGCTAGATTTCAACGTCCACCCTACGCAGGCATATGAGGAACAAGAGGCCTCGACTAACCACACAGTGGCTTGTGGAGGCCCTATGAAGTTGGACAAGACGTCAGACTTATCTTCGGTGTGGAACGTGATGTTGCAGGTCTGCCTCCCGGTCTTGCCGGTCAACTCTGGTCGTAACCCGTTCCAACCACTCCCGGACCTGTTGCCGGCGCTCTACTTCACGCTGGAGGGCCTGGGCCTTCTCCAAGCTGTCCACGCCTAGTTTCGCCAGGATCGCCCCCACCTGGATCAGGCGCCTGGTCCGGTCCTACAGCTCTCGCTGGCGCAGTTGCTGCTCTATCGCCTGCTTCCGGGCCTGAAGCTGTTGGATGCGGCCTTCCGTCTCCGCCACCCGCTGCTCCAGCGACTTGCCTGCCACGTTCCACGCACCTCCCGAAGGAAGATCTCACCCATCCCATTCGGCGGATGGTGGCTGATGAACTCCCACAGGAGCGCTGATTCGCCGGGGGCTGAACGCTGCCGGCAAGGGCGTATCGGCATCGATGGGACCCCATCCTCCCCCGGTGGCGAAAAGGCATCCTCACCCGTTCACGGCGCGGCGGATTCCTGCTACCTTCATCCCAAGCGAGAGCGAAGGGCGCAACTATACATCGGCTGCGCCGATGTGTTGCGGCATGGGGCTTTGCCCCCTGCACCCCACAGCTCAGGCGGCCCACCCACATCTCCCGATATGGCCGGGGCCCTGCCGCCCCTCGCCCAAAGGGGACATCCCCGATCCGGGAACGGGAGGTGGGCACCATGGCGATCTTCTACATGAACGCGCAGATCATCGGCAGAAGCGCCGGGCGTACCGCCACCGGCGCCGCTGCCTACCGTGCGGGCGAGCGCATCGTCGATGACCGGACCGGCCAGGTCTTTGACTACACTCGCCGCCGGGGAGAGAGGGAGGTGCAGATCTTCTCCCCCGCTGGCGCTCCGGACTGGGCGCAGGACCGGGCGCAACTGTGGAACGCAGTGGAGAAGGCAGAGCGCCGCGCTGATTCCCAGGTCGCTCGGGAGATCGTCGTTGCCTTCCCCAAGGAGCTGAGTAAGGAGCAGCAACGGGAACTGATCGCCGCCTACGTGCAGGACCAGTTCGTCGCCCGGGGCATGGTGGCCGATGTGGCCATCCACCGCAACCAGGGCAACCCGCATGCCCACATCATGCTCACGCTGCGGGAGATGGGGCCGGATGGGCTCTCCAGCAAGAAGTACAGGGAGTGGAACAAGCCGGAGATGCTGGAGAGCTGGCGGGAGGGCTGGGCTGTCCATGCCAACCAGGCTCTGGAGCGGGCGGGCCGTGCGGAGCGGATCGATCACCGAAGCCTGGCGGAACAGGGCTCAGAAAGGCTCCCACAGGTCCACCTGGGGCCGCACGCAGCCGCGTTGGAGCGGAGGGGTATCCCAACTGAGAAGGGCAACCAGAACCGGCTTGTAGCCGAACACAACGCCGTGGTGGTGGATCTGGCGAAGGCTAGGGAGGAGCGGAAGCAGTTGCAGATTGAGCAGCTAGTCTCAAAGCGCCACGTCGCTCGGCAGGAGCAGCGGGGATGGTCCTTCGAGCACTCCAAGGCCCTGGCCCAACTGGAGTACTACAACTGCGGCGGCCGGGAACTGAACCGGGACGCCGTTGACGACCTGCACGAGGAGAGCACGGTAAGGCTTCGGGAGATCAAAGCCGAGGTCGCCAGCATCCAGAAGGAGGGGCAACGCTTGGAGCGAGCCGCAGAGGCCCTTCAAGACCGAACGAGAGCGGCAGATGCCGTAGGGCGGATGGAGACCCCCATAGCTGTGGTAAAGCGCCTCTTCAGCTCCGAGGTGCGGCAGGAGTATGCTGCGGCTCGGGGGTGGTATGAGAGCGCAGAGGTGAAGGCCCTGAGCCTGGGCGTTGCATCCGAGGCAGTCCTCCACGACCAGCGGGCGAAATGGGAGAGGAGCCGAGTACGCCTGCCCAGTCTAGAAGAGCGGGCCGCCTTCCTCGTAAAGACCTTGGAGCGGGCTACGAAGGCCTTAGCTGGGTTCCGGTTGGAACGTGAACGGGAGTATCACTTGACCTACCGACGTCGGCGCCAGCAATCCCGCGACCAGGACCGGGGCCGCTAATCCAGCCGCCCGGCTTACTGGCAGCAAGATGCCCCTCGGCGCCGGCTGTCAAGGTGAGTCCGAGCGAGGACTGCCCTCCCTTGACGACCGGAGCCAGGGGCGTGTACTCAGGCGGGCCGGGCGGTGGGAACCACGGCTCCGTCGGGCCCTGAAGGGTGAACCCGTAATCCTATGAGCGGTCCGATGTTCTCCTTTGCACGTTTAAGAACAGCGTGGCTGTGAGTTATCGGGTGCGCCCTGCAAGATGCACTGGTCACCTGGCAGAAACGTTAATCCAGCAGATAGGCATGAAGCCCTGTCACGAACTTTGCTAGCGCCGATTCCTCAGGGAGATTGATCTCGGCCAACTTCTCCAGAGCTTGAAGGATCCACGTGTTTTTGTTACTCAACCGTGGAAGTCCGAAGTCCACAAGCCAGGACTCCAGTTCTCCAACCGGAACAATGAACAGCCCCACGGCCCGTCCATGAGCGTCGATTGAGTCGAAGGATTCCTGTGCCTTATCGGACAGTTCAGCGCGTCCTCGCCTCTTAAACCGGCTCCATTTGTCGGATTCTTCCAGAGCCCTCTTCAGCCGGCGCTTGATGTCCGAAAGGGCCTCAGCTTCACCTCCAGAAGTGCTTTCTGATGAAGTTCTATCAAGCGCCGCCTCTACTGCTTGTCGGAGTACCTCCAGTCTGGCAGAGATGGGTTGAAGTTCAACTTCGTCTCGTATCGTCTCTTGGAGGACTAACATGTCCTCTACTCGTGGAGCCTGAATCGCTTGAAGCAGAGCCCTAAGCTCGGTCTTGTCTCTCAGAACATCGAAATCGGGAACAACCGCTACAGGTAATCCCATTTTGCGATACGGACCCGCCACTTTCGCTAGTGTTTGCTTATTATGGGCATGTACATAGTGAATCTCATCACCAGATCGTATTTTGGCAGCAACCCTTTGATAGAAGATGCTGTCGCTGTCGGCCTCCACCACCACTACCCCTCGGTAGAACAGACCATCCAGCACGCGAGTCGAGCTGAGAAGTGGATCGTTGGCAACTCGGCGTACTGCATCTGCATCCATGATGGTTACGTTTGAAACGCCTGAGTTTCTTGAGAGGCGAACAAGTCCGATGTCTGAGCGACGACTAAGGATCCCACGAAGAATGTCTACGCTATGAGTTGCTACAACCACCTGCCGTCCCTCTTGTGCTACGTCGGCGATGATTTGGCCCAGGACCATAGCCTGAGGTGGATGTAGGAAGGCTTCAGGTTCATCCAATAGAAGGACAGGGCGCCGATTTACGATAAGAGCCATAGCGGTGGCCACAAAACTGCGAAGGCCGTCCCCTTGCTCGTCAAGCTTCAGGTAGGCCTCGAGAATCGGCTGTGCCTCTCTGGGGTCCTCTGGAACTCCATCAAATCCTGATCCCACGCGCAGGAGAAAGTCGGCCTTTCGAGAGTAATCTAGACGCATTTGGAGCCCAAATGCCTGCTGAACCCACGAACTGAGCCTCTCCTCTCCGAACTTGGCTAGATCATAAAACTGACTCAAGATAGAGTTGTCGTCCGTCCTCGGCGCTCGTTTGGTGAGTAACAGCCGATCTTCCGTCTTTAGACGAGTTACGAAACGGTGGCCGAACCAAGTTCTGAAGAGTCTCTGTAAGTGGGGGTTGCTATCCCACTTACTGATGATGTCAACGGCAGTAGCTTCCCAATTAGAACTGTTGACGTGGATGCTGTAAACTCCTCCAAGATCGGGGCGAAAACCCTTGATGAAGTAGTTGCCGTTATCGTCTTTCTCAGGATCTACTTGGTATGAGGCCCGAAGGTCGTTCAGACTTTCCGGTATAGTGTGGCTAATGCTCTGCAGTATGACAGGCTGCGGATTTTCCTCGGTGCAGAGTGCGCTTATATCCTTAAGGAACTGGCTTTTCCCACTGTTATTGGGCCCGACGATAACAGTGAGATCTCCAAGCTTTAACTGGTCTGAGTTCTTGAACTCTGTGCCGGTAAGACGGTACTGAAACAAAAAACTTACCCCCCTCACTGCAAAACTCACTTCCCACACTGAGAGGATAATATATGTTCATATGAAGATTCAACTGCACTGTCTGCACCGAGGTCATATTAGCCCCCTGATGACGAAAGTAAACTAGGGAAGGGCATTCGATGGCTAGTTTTGATTAGCGGCAACTCATCTATAGTATTGTACCAATGACTAACTCGAAGACAAGCCGATGAGTATATGAACGCTCGAAGTCACCACAAGATCAAATACGAGTAGGTGAAGAGGCTGGGAGTGACGTCAGACAGGGATCTCCAGGAGCAGGGGGGAGTGGGAGAGAAGCAGAGACCGCCTGCCATGACTCAAAGAAAGGCATCCTTCCTAGCCAAGAGTATAGAGCGCGATAACGCAGCCGACAAGCTTGTGGCATGAAAACGCCCCTCAGCACCGGCTGTCAAGAGCCAGAGCGAGGCCGGCTCTTCCTTGATGGGTGCCGCCAGGGGCTAATACTCAGCCGGGCCGGGCGGTAGGAACCACGCTTCCGTCGACCCTCCGGGGTGAACCTGCACCCTACGGGCTGCCCCAGGTTCACCCTTGACCGCCCTCCTCCAGCATGGTGGGCATCGATCAGGGCGCCCCCGCCAGTCTGGCGAGGACGCCCTGCCTACCACTCTGCGGCGGCAGTCAGACCGATCTGGTGGAAGAGCCTTACTGCTTTCCGCCAGTGATTCGGGCTACAGTTTCGACGATCTCGTCACGGTACTTGTAGAGATCATCAACGGTCTCGAAGTTAGCCCACGGGTCCGACTTGGTCCCCGACTGCAGGCAAATAGCTTTCTTAGTCTCCCCGAACCACAACCGGCAGACCCACTTCCGGACGTTATTGTCGATGAGAATCGCGCTGTGTCCTTGTATGTAATTCGCTTCGTGTCTACTACCTCGCGGAGTATGGACTTGATCGTATAGAACGCCTCCAACTCCTCCAGGGTGGTCATTATCTTAGGCTTGGATGCGTCCTCGTCAGCAACCTCAGTAGTCTCGGCTTCTGCAGCTACCCGCTTCTCAGTCTCCATCGTGGTCGCAATAGCCGACTTGAGCTTCTCTCCAATCATCTCGCTCAGGTAGACGCCAATTGTCCGCTTCACCAGTGGGCGGAACTTCTCTAGCACACCCTGAGTGATCTTGCCCGGATGGACATCCCTCAGGAGAAACCGCAGGAACTCGTCACTGGGCTCCTTTAGTTCGGACTCAAAGATGCTGCGGATCTGGGTGGAGTACTTGAGGTTGGCCGCCGCCGAGAAAAGGTCGTCGGCATTGAAGGTCTCCTTATGGAACTTCTTGACCTCGGCCACAAGCGCTTCCCTGGGTTCGATGATGTTGAACTCCAAGAACGCTTGGTCATCCATCTTGTTAGGCTCTTGGAGGTCAGAGAAGAATTTGTAGACCAACCCATTGGTCAAAATGGCGAACTTAGCGGGTGTGGTGGTGAAGTATCGGAATAACTGGGTCCCATGCCCGGCCAGGGAGTCGGTGACCGGCTTCGCCTCAATCAGGATGGCAGGCTTGCCTCCCACCATGATAGCGTAGTCGACCTTCTCACCCTTCTTCGTCCCCACATCAGCGGTGTACTCGGGCACAACCTCCAACGGGTCAAAGACGTTGTACCCCAGGATCTGCAGGAACGGGAGAATCAGAGCGGTCTTGGTTGCCTCTTCGGTCTTCAAGTGGGAAATAACGTTCTTGGCCTTTTCGGAGAACTGGCGAATCTCATCAATGAAGTCCATACCTCACCGATCCTCTCACAGTTCCTATATAGCTTATAGAGAGTTCTGAGTGTTCAATGAGATATCCTTCTGTGCTGCACGAATTGGTGTCATACTGATCCTCTTCAACTACTACCTACCCCGACATCGAGTCATCGATTTCGATCAGTTTGTCGATCTCGTGAATCTTAAAGGCGGGAGGGGTCAGGGGGATCTCGGTGACAACCAGGACCTGAGCCGTGTTCGTATTGACCACGACCGGGACCTGAATGACATAGCCGTAATCCTTCAAGGTTGCGCGACCTCCTTTAGCGTGCCGGTACACTCCAACCTATGCGCCGGGCGCCAGGAAGGTCACATAACATGGCAACAGGTGACGCCAAATCGCCCCCAAAATCCGCTGTCCACGGACAGAAACACCTGCAATCGTCCGAAACATATCAAAGCCCCTACTGTTGGCCCCGATATGTAAAACTTATCAATAATTTACCGACTACAGGGCACGGATCGACGAGTTTCGGCAGGATTTTCCCGCTGTGGTGGGGAAAAGGTAAGCTGTCCCGGCCTTCCGTGTCGGAGGCTTCGCTGTATCGGGGGAGGCTGCTGCATGAAGTCGCCGGAAACCAAGACTCAAGGGCTCGATGGAGGCGTGCGAGAGCACCTCGTCGCCCTCCAGGAAGGCATTGTTCAGGGACTCCAGGTCTTCGATGAACTCAAGTCGGATCAGGACCGGCTCCAAAACGAGATCACGGCCCTCAGACTCCGCCTCGCCACCGGTGCGACGCCGGAGGAGACGGAGCGGTCGATCCAGACCCTCATGGTCCGCAATACGCGAATTGGCTCCCTTCTGGCCCAGTGGGACCAGGCGGCGGAGAGACTCTCACCCGCCATGGGCGCCCTGGCCCGGACTTTCCGCGACATTGGTGCGAAGCTGGAGACTGCCCAGCAGGGGAGAGGGCTTGGGCTCCACGCTATCACTGTCCAGGAGGAGGAGCGGCGACACCTTGCCCGGGAGATTCACGACGGGCCGGCGCAGCTGCTCAACTCAGTCGTCCTGCGGATCGATGTCTGCCAGCGGCTGGTCGACCAGGACTCTGACCGCCTGAAGAACGAGCTGGGCCAGCTTAAGGAACTGGTCCGCCTCTCGATCCAGGATGTCCGCAAGATCATCTTCGACCTGCGCCCCATGGCGCTGGATGACCTGGGCCTCGTGCCGGCCCTGCGCGGCTACCTGAAGGACTATCAGGCCCGCTCCGGTATCGAGACCGACTTCGCCTTTTACGGCAACGAGCGGCGGTTCAACCCCGCCTTTGAGGTGGCGCTCTTCCGGCTCGTCCAGGAGGCGCTGACCAATGTAGCCAAACATGCCGGCGCCTCCCGTGTCTGGGTGACCGTAGAGACCACCGGTGGCCAGGAGATCAAACTGTCCGTGAAAGATGACGGTGCCGGCTTCGATCCCGCACAGGTTCAGCCAGGCGCAGGTGGTTCCAAGTTCGGGCTGGTCGGCATGCGCGAGCGGGCCGCCCTGCTCGGTGGATCCATGGAGATTCAAAGCGCCCCGGGACGGGGGGCCAAACTGACCTTCCTCTTTCCGTTGATCGACTGACAGGAGGAGAGCTCATGCAGACGGAACCCGTGCGGATTCTCATCGCAGACGATCACACGCTCTTCCGCCAGGGGCTCAAGCAGGTTCTCGAACTGGAGCCTGATCTGAAGGTGGTGGGCGAGGCAGCGAATGGCGATGATGCCCTGCGTCTGGCCGAGTCGCTCCACCCAGATGTGGTGGTGCTGGATGTCTCCATGCCCGGTGGCGGGCTAGAGGCCTGTTCCCGAATCCGGGAGCGGCTGCCCAAGATCGGCGTTGTCATGCTGACCATGCACGAGGACCAGGAGTACCTCATGAAGTCCCTCAAGGCGGGGGCCAACTCCTATATGCTTAAGGATACCGACTCGTCCGATGTGGCCGACGCCATACGCGCAGCTTCCCAAGGGCGGCCCTACATGCACCCCAAGATGGCCGGTATCGCACTCATGGAGATGGCCCGCGGCCCTCACAAGGAGAAGCGAGCAGCCGATGACCCCGGTCTGACCGAACGGGAGTTGGAGGTTCTGCGGTTGGTAGGGCACGGCGCATCCAACCGGGAGATCGCCGCCTCGCTCTTCATCAGTGAGAAGACCGCAAAGAACCATATGACCCATATCTTCGAGAAGATCGGCGTCTCCGACCGGACCCAGGCGGCACTCTATGCCGTGCGAGTTGGCCTGGTCACCATTGATAAGGAGAAGCCGGTCGGCTAGGCCAGGCCGATAGCGCTTGCCAGAACTCATCGCCCGGATTATACTGGAACATGACAACCGAATATGGCAACCGAGTAGGTGCTCCCGGTCTGAGGCCGGGAGATAAAAGGGAAGCCGGTGAGAATCCGGCACGGTCCCGCCACTGTAAACGGGGAGCCAACCTCTTCTGCATGACCACTGGTGATCTCACTGGGAAGGTCGGAGGCTGGCGCTGATCCGCAAGTCAGGAAACCTGCCTGCTCGCGTAACGACTCACCTTCGGAGGAAAGGGGGAGACGACTCGCGTGGTGCGTCCACCGACTCTGTGCCTGAACCTTTCCCCTGGCTGATGCCGGGGGTCTTTTATTGCCCGAGTTCCTGATCTGTTCGCCTGAACTGCCCAACTCCAGGAGGATAACGTATATGATGAAGCGTTTCGCCACCCATATTGTGCCTGCTCTGCTGCTCTTGATGACCCTGGTTGCCGGTTGCGGCTCCACCCCCAAGACATCTGAGCCAACGCCCGATCCCGCCCCGGCCCAGCCCGCTGCTTCCACGAATGAAGCGGCCAAGCCCGCCTCCAAGGCGACCACCTACCCGATCACCGTCAAGGACGCCGCCGGCCGCGATATTACCTTCAACGCCGAGCCGAAGCGGATCGTCTCCGTCGTCCCGGCCAACACCGAACTCGTCTTTGCCCTGGGCAAGGGCTCCTCGCTGGTCGGTCGCTCCGACTTCTGCGACTATCCCGCTGAGGCACAGCAGGTCGAGTCGATTGGCGGCATCCCTTTCAACTTCGAGAAGATCGTCTCCCTCAAGCCGGATCTGATCCTCTTCTACAACGGTTCCGAGCAGGATCGAACCAAGTTGGAGCAGGAGTACAACCTGACCACGTTCGTCGTCGATCCCGGCAACTTCGCCGAACTCTACGCAGGCGTCACCAGCCTGGGCCAGGTCCTGAACGCCCAGGAGGCAGCCCAGAAGCTGGTCGCCGACATGCAGGCTGCCACCAAGGCGGTGGAGGAGAAGGTGGCCAAGGCGACCACCAAGCCGGTCGTCTTCTACGAGGTCTGGCATGACCCGCTTCAGACCGCCGGTCCCAACTCCTTCATTGATGATATGATCCGCCTGGCCGGTGGCACCAACGCCGCCGCCGACACCAAGGACCCCTGGGCGATGTTCTCCCTGGAGCAACTCGCCGCCGCCAATCCGGATGTGATCTTCACCGGCACGCCCGATGGTGCCAAGGCGATCTTGGAGCGGAAGGGCTGGGAGTCGCTCAAGGCGGTCAAGGACGGAAAGGTCTTCGGCGCCCCCGACCAGAACCTGGTCGTCCGGCCGGGGCCCCGCCTGATCCAGGGCCTCAACTGGATGGCCGAGCAGATCCACCCGGAGTTATTTGGCGAGTAAGTCGCAGGGAGGTGGCGGCATGCGCGGGATTCGCGGACAGCGTGTACTGCTGATTGCCGCCCTGACCCTCATCCTGGTCCTGCTCCTGGCCGCAGGGATCGGCTCGGTCCGCATCCCCCCGAGCGATCTGGTGGGCATCCTGCTCACCCGCATTGGCGTCAGCCTGGAGCCGACCTGGTCAGAGACCGCACCGGTGATCCTCTGGGATATCCGCTTTCCGCGGGTGATCATGGCGATGCTCGTCGGCATGGCGCTCTCCGTGGCCGGCGGCGCCTACCAGGGGCTCTTCCGGAACCCGCTTGCCGATCCGTACGTGCTTGGGGCCTCCTCCGGGGCGGCACTGGGCGGTGCGCTGGCCATCGCCTTCATCGACCGGATCCGCCTGCCCCTGGCGGGGGTCTGGAAGCTGGGACCGGTCCCGCTCTTCGCCTTCCTCGGTGGCCTTGCCGCCGTCACCATCGTCTACAACCTGGCCAGCGTCGGCGGTCAGGTGCCCCTGGTGGGGCTGCTCCTGGCCGGCGTGGCCGTCGGTTCGCTCGCAACATCGATCGTCTCCCTGATCCTCTACTTTACGAACTCCCAGGCGCGGGACGCCATCGTCTTCTGGATGATGGGAGGCCTCGGTGGCGCCAACTGGTGGAAGGTCGGCTGGATGCTGCCCTACCTCGTGCTCGGGCTGGCCGTGCTGGTCTACTACGGGCGGGAGCTGAACGCCTTTCTGCTCGGAGAGGAGCCCGCCCGGACGATGGGGGTGGAGGTGGAGGTGCTGAAGCGGGTGATCCTGGTCGCCGGCGCCCTGCTGACCGCCGCGTCGGTCGCCTTTGCCGGCGCGATCGGCTTTGTCGGCCTGATCGTGCCACACCTGGTTCGCATGCTGGTCGGCCCCGATCACCGCTTCCTGCTCCCCGCCTCGGCCCTCGTCGGGGCCGTGGTCCTGGTCGTGGCCGATACCCTGGCCCGCTCGCTGCTCGGCGCCACCGAGATCCCGGTAGGGCTGGTCATGGCCGTGATCGGCGGACCCTTCTTCCTCTGGATCCTCCGCCGCCACCTGAAGCCCGACTGAGATGGAACCTGGACTGGAGGTGCACCACCGCCATGTACCTGACCGTCGAATCGCTCACATGCACCTACGGCACCCGAGCCGTGCTGAACGGGCTCGACCTCCGAGTGAACCGGGGGGAGTGGCTGGCGGTGGTCGGACCGAACGGCAGCGGCAAGTCCACGCTCGTCCGGGCGATCAGCCGGGCGCTGAAGCCCGCCTCCGGCCGGATCCTCTTGAATGGGCGTGAGATCAGCCGCCTATCCGCCCGGGATCTGGCCCGGCAGATGGCGGTCGTCGCCCAGGACACGACGGTCGGCTTCGACTTCACGGTCGAGGAGATCGTCATGCTGGGCCGGCTGCCGTACCTCTCGAAGCTGCGGGGTGAGACTGAGCGGGACCGGGCCGCCGTAAGGCGAGCGCTCCTGGCGACCGGGACCGACCAGTTGGCCCGCCGGTCGGTCACCCAGCTCTCCGGCGGCGAGCGGCAGCGGGTGATGATCGCCCGGGCCCTGGCCCAGGAGCCGAGTCTCCTGATCCTGGACGAGCCGACCGCCCACCTGGACATCTCGCATCAGGTGGAGATCCTCGACCTCTGCCGCCGGCTCAACCGGCAGGAGGGGTTGACCGTCCTCGCGGTCCTCCACGATCTGAACCTGGCCGCCCAGTACGCCGACCGGATCCTGCTCATGAAAGATGGATGCCGCTACGCCGAGGGCCCGCCCGGCGATCTCCTGACCGAGGCGAACATCCTCGGGGTCTATGGGAGCCGGGTCAAGGTGATCCGGCATCCGGTGGAGGGGACGCCCCACGTGATCCTCCTCTCCCGCGAGAGCCAGGGAGCCGGGACTCACCTGCCCCAGGCATCCGGCTCGGCCGGGTGGGACGACTGATAGGACGGAGAGGCGCCGGGGTGTAACAACACGCCCCGGCGCTCGGCGCTGTGCGGGTTCGCGCTCGGGGCCTGGGTCCAATGATCAGGTCTATAGGACCAGGGTCCCAATGATCGGCGCCGCGAAGATGGGCCTGCAGTTCGATGGCAAGCCGTTATGGGCGTGGTAGATTATAGACAAGCAAGACGGGCAGCCACCGAAAAACCAGAACCGATCGGTGGCTCGCAAAAAAGGACTCCTCCACCCACGATAAAGGCAAACGCAACGAAAGCTGCGGGCGCAAAGCCACGGGCCTACCGATCGCTCCCCGAGCGGTCCACGGCAGCCGGGCTACCGAATGGGAAGCACTTGCACCGCCATCCTCCCCCTGGCAAGGCAAGAGGCTCCCTTCGGACCGACCAGTCGGAGGGAGCCTCTTTTGCACCCGCTGCCAGGAAAAAGGAGGACTTGAACCATGTTGAAGATGTATGTCAAGTTCCAGAACCTGATGAAGCGGGAAGAGGGCCAGGGTCTCGTTGAGTACGGCATGATCATCGGTTTGATCGCACTGGCGGTTGTCGTGGCCGTCGTCGCTCTCGGCGGGCAGATCAACACGTTCTTCCAGAACATCACAACCAAGCTGGCCAATCCCTCCGGGTCGTAACAGCATAACCACATGGGCCGGTCGGCAGTGCACGCCGGCCGGCCCGCTTCATTCGGATGACTCAAGCGAGGTGAACCTGGGATGAAGCGGAAGGCCGGAAGTAAGGGGCAGGCCACTGTCGAGATGGCTCTCGTCCTGCCGATCCTCTTGTGGCTCCTGGTGGGCATAGTGGATGTCGCTCGCATGGCCAACGCCGTCCTGACGGTTAACCACGCTGCCCGCGAAGCGGTCCGAGCCGGCATTACCGGAGCGACTGACGCCGAGATTGAGGACCGGGCCAGGGATTCCATGCCCGCCCTCGAGCCAGACCGAGTTACGGTGCTCATCAGTCCAGCGGGCTCACGCATGACCGGTACGGACGTGACCGTGGTGGTGACCTATCGCTATCGCTTCCTGGCGACGTTTGGCATCGCCGGTACCGAGGTACCCTTGAACGGTCAGTTGACCGGCCGGGTCGAGTGAGGAGCATCATCATGAAGAAAAACAGACTGCGGTTCGTAACGGACGAACGCGGTTCGGTCATCCCGCTAGTAGCAATCAGTATGGTCGCTCTGATGGGGCTGACCGCCCTGGCGGTAGACGTGGGTCGGCTCTACGTGGAGCGGGAGCGGCTCTCCACCGTGGCCGATGTGGCAGCGCTTTCCGCCGCCCCGTATATGCTGGATGATCCGGATGAGGCCCGTGAGGTAGCTGCACGCTACCTGGAGAAGAATGGAATGGGCGCTCTTCCCGAGGAGATCACGGTTGATGAGAGCACCAAGCAGGTGAAGGTCCGGGTGCGTAACACAATTCCGATGACGTTTGCCCGGGTGATGGGCCATCAATGGGGTAGCACTGTCGGCGGAGCCACGGCCAAGGTGGCGGCTCTGAGTGGAGTGAATGGGGCCGTTCCGCTTGGCGTCGCCCAGGCAGATTGGCAGATAGGCCAGCCGGTGGTCCTGAAGCTCTCGGCTAACGATGGAACGATCGCCCCTGGTAACTACCAGGCGCTCTCCCTCGGCAAAAGCGGTGCCTCCATGTATGAACAGAACCTGATGAACGGATATCAGGCGTGGCTTCGGGCTGGTCAGTGGATCGAGACCGAGACAGGCAACATGGCGACGCCTACGGTGCGGGCAGTTCGGTACCGGATCAGCCTGGATCCTTATGCTACCCATACAACCGTGCAGAAGGGTTCACCCCGGCTCCTGCCGATTCCGGTCCTCCAGGACTGGACGGTGAATGGGCGTGGTGAGGTACAGATCGTCGGATTCGCCATGTTCTTCCTCGAAACCGTCGCAGAGACCGGCTCTGACAAGGGTGAGATCACCGGTCGGTTCATGCGGATCGTAGGTGAAGGCGAGGCGAGTGGTACCGCCCCGAACTTCGGTCTGGTGGCCACCAAACTGATCGAGTAATAAGTCGGCCTCTCGGGAGGTAAGGGCACGTGGATAAAAGCAAGGTCTTCCGGCTCGTCCTGATTCCCATTGTCGCCGGTCTGATCGTCACCCTGATCGTCCAGCGATTCATGACGGTGTCGGAACAGGCCACATCGGCCCCGCAGGTCGAGATGGTCTCGGTGGTGCTGGTGGCGACAAAGGAGCCAATCCCGGCCCGCACCAAGCTGAGTGAGACGCAGTTTATTGTGAAGCAGATTCCGAAGGAGATGGCCGCAGGCACGGAATTCGCCGAGATCAGCGAGGTAGCTGGGCAGATTAACACCGTCGACCTGCAACCGGGCGAGGTCGTATTGCGCCAACGGGTAGTGCCGGAGGGGCAGGGAGCACTTCCTTATCGGATTCCCGAGGGCATGCGGGCGGTTACGATCCGTATGGATGAACTGAACGGTGTGGGTGGTTATCCCAACGAGGGTGACCTCGTCGACCTGATTCTCTTCCTGCCCGAAAAGAAAGTGGACAAACCGGTTGAGTTCACCTTCCCGGCGTCGAGCCGCATTCTGCACGAGGCGGTCCTGGTCCTGGCGAAGGGACCCTACACCTCAGACGGGGCGAAGCCCAAGACAGAAGGAGCTCCTCTAACGTCCATTACGCTGGCCCTCACGCCCCAACAGGCAACCGAGGTGGTCCTGGCAGAGCAGGTCGGCTATATCAAGATGCTTCTCCGCCCGGCCCTGAAGCAGCCTGACACCGGCAAATACCAGACGGATGAGGCCAAGTACCGGAACAACCCATGGGTCATGACCGTTCCCGCTGATCCATCCACCCCGAATCAGTAGGAGGTGCTCCCGATGCCTGAGAAGATTCGAGTCTTGCTGGTGGACGACTCCTACCAGGTTCGTCAGTCGGTGAAAGCCATGC
Organism: Symbiobacteriaceae bacterium; assembly: GCA_041690255.1. Taxonomy (GTDB): domain Bacteria; phylum Bacillota; class Sulfobacillia; order Symbiobacteriales; family Symbiobacteriaceae; genus JAWLHU01. Next base: position 352,729 of record JAWLHU010000004.1, on the reverse strand, counting down.
TAGAGTTTGAGGCCGAGGAGTTCGTGGTGGTCGGCGAGGCGGAGAACGGGCAGGACGCAGTCCTCAAGAGTACACAGCTCCGTCCGGACGTGGTCCTGATGGATATCAACATGCCCGTCATGGACGGCATCGAAGCCACCGCCCGAATCACCGCTGAGAATCCGGTCAACGTGGTGATCATCTCCGTCCAGGGGGAGCAGGAGTACCTGCGGCGAGCCATGAAGGCCGGCGCCCGGGACTACCTGATCAAGCCCTTCACCTTCGACGAGCTGGTCCAGGCGCTCCGGAGCGCTGCGGAGCGCAAGCCTGTTGTGCTGGGCACCACAGCCCCAGCGGCTCCCGAGAAGCGGCAGGGCAAGGTCGTCACCGTCTTCTCCACCAAGGGTGGGGTTGGCAAGACTACGATCGCATCGAATCTCTCTGCCGGTCTGGCACTGGGCGGGAAGCACAAGGTCGCCGTCCTCGACCTCGACCTGGAGTTCGGCACTCTGCCCACCATGATGGGCGTCCGCCCGCAGGCGACCCTGGTCGATCTCTGCCGCCTCGATACAGCGATCACCGCGGAGCATGTCAGCCGGGTGCTGGTCAAGCAGTCCCAGTGCGGGGTCGGTGTACTGGCCGGCCCGCCCATGCCCCACCTGGCTTCCGAGGTGGACGGCGACGGTCGCGCCGACAAGAACCGGAGCTATGTGAACGAGGTGATCGAGGCGCTTCGCCAGACGCACGACTACGTCATCATCGACACGGCGCCCTCGTTCCGGGAGGCGAATCTGATCGCACTGGACAAGTCCGACCTGGTGCTGATGATCACCCTGCCGGAGATCGCTGTCCTGGAGTCGACCGCCAAGGGGCTGGACGTGCTGATCGACCGTCTGGAGTACTCCCGGGAGAAGGTCCAGGTGATTCTGAACCGGGCCGATTCGGTGGCGGGGCTCACGCCGAACGAGATCGCCGCCAGTCTGGGCCAGCCGCTCTACCACCAGATTCCCAGCGACGGCCAGGCCATGGTGGCAGCCGCGAACGTCGGAATTCCGGTGGTCCTGAAGCGGGCCAAGCATGGTGCGGCGGGCGACTCGTTGCTCCGCCTGGCCCACCTGGTCTCGGGTGAGGCCGGGCCGGCGCCGGCGGAGGAGATCCCGAGCAAGCCACAATCGACCGGTGGGCTCCGCAAGCTCTTTGGGCTGGCATAGTCGCCCGTCAGCACTCGGCCTGCGATCGGAAAGGAGGTGACCTGCGTTGTCGCTGTACGACCGGATCAAGCAGAAGGAGGGGCACCGGCCCCAGCCAACCCCGGCTCCTGTGGCGTCTTCCGTCCTGGCGCCCAGCGCCAAGCCGGCGACCCGGCCTTCGGCGCCGCAGGAGAGCCCCGAGGCAAAGGCTCGCAGGGCGCTGAAGAACAAGATCCAGCAGGTGCTGATTCAGGAGCTGGATACCAACCTGCTGGCCAGTGGCAAGGAGATGACAGACCAGCAGCGCTGGGAGGTCCGCGAGAAGATCGCGGAGGCGATCGAGCGGGAACCTGAGATCCCGCCCCTGGAGCGGGATACGGTCCTGGCGGAACTCTACGCCGAGATCATCGGCTACGGCCCAATCCAGACCCTACTCGACGACCCCACCGTCTCCGAGGTGATGGTAAACTCGCCGACCCAGATCTATGTCGAGCGGAGCGGTAAGCTCCAACTGGCCGATGTCCAGTTCATCTCAGATCAGCACGTGCTCCAGGTGATCGAGAAGATCGTGGCGCCGCTCGGCCGCCGGATCGATGAGTCCAGCCCGATGGTGGATGCCCGACTGCCTGACGGCAGCCGCGTCAACGCCATTATTCCGCCCCTCGCCCTGAAAGGGCCCTCGATTACGATCCGTAAGTTCGCCAAGAAGCCGATTACGATCGAGAACCTGGTCCAGTGGAACACACTTACCAAGCCGATGGCCATGTTCCTCGAGGCCTGTGTCAAGGCCCGTATGAACGTCGTGGTCTCGGGTGGTACCGGCTCCGGTAAGACTACAACCTTGAACATTCTCTCTTCCTTTATCCCCGATGATGAGCGGATCGTGACGATTGAGGACGCGGCCGAGCTTCAGCTCCGCCAGGACCACGTCGTCTCCCTGGAGACCCGACCGCCCAACATTGAGGGAAAGGGCGAGATTTCGATCAGGCACCTGGTGAAGAACGCCCTCCGTATGCGCCCTGACCGGGTCGTTGTCGGTGAGTGTCGCGGCGGCGAGGCCCTGGACATGCTCCAGGCCATGAACACCGGTCACGACGGATCCCTGACGACCGGCCACGCCAACTCCCCGCGTGACATGATCTCCCGTCTTGAGACCATGGTGCTTATGGCGGGCATGGACCTGCCGATCCGGGCGATCCGTGAACAGATCGCATCGGCCGTTGACCTGATCGTGCAGGTCTCCCGCCTGAAGGATGGCACCCGTAAGATCACCCATGTCACAGAGGTACAGGGGATGGAGGGGGATGTAGTCGTGCTGCAAGACCTGTTCCTGTACCATCAGACGGGTGTAAACGAAGAGGGCAAGGTGAACGGCACGTTCGCATCGACCGGTATCCGCCCGAAGTTCTACGACCGGCTGGTCGAGCACGGGATCCACCTGCCCGACGAACTCTTCGAGGTGTAAGCCTATGACGACCATTCTGTTCATCCTGACTACCCTGCTGGTCTATCTGATCATGGCATCCCTGGGAGGCGGCAAGAAGGAGACGGCGTCGGACCGGCTTCAGCGGCTCGTCACGCAGCGGAAGTCAATGGAGGGATTTGCTACCCGCGATCTTCCAGGAACACCCCTTCCGCCGGAGGAGGAGAAGCGCCCTCACCTCAATGTACGTAAGGCGGTTCAGCAGGCGCTGGTAGGGGTCGTGGAGAAGGCCACCTCGGGCAGCACCACATCCAATCGGTTGGAGCTGCAACTGCAGCAGGCGGACTGGAAATGGAAGCCGGCGGAGTTTATGGTCGCCCAGGTCGTCATGGCTGTGGGGGGACTGCTCGCTTCGATCATACTGATCCCGGAGATCTGGTTTGTCTTCGCCATCGTTGGCTGGATTGCTCCGAAGGTTCTCCTCAAACAGGCTATTATGAGACGACAGAGGCTCTTCAACACCCAACTGCCCGATGCACTGACCATGATGGCTAATGCCCAACGGTCTGGATACTCCTTCCTGCAGGCGATGGACGTTGTGAGCAAGGAGATGCCGACCCCGATCAGCAAGGAGTTTGAGCTGGCGCTGAAGGAGGCCCGGGTCAACATCCCAATGGAAGAGGCGCTTCAACATATGGTCCAACGGGTACAGAGCTCTGACTTGGATCTGGTGGTAACAGCCGTATTGATCCAGAGACAGGTGGGCGGTAACCTCTCGGAGGTCCTCGACAAGATTGGTGGAACGATCAAGGACCGGATTCGGATGCAAGGCGAGGTTCGCACTTTGACGGCGCAGGGGCGCCTTTCCGGGTGGGTCGTAGCCTTCCTTCCCGTGGCGCTCGGCGTGCTTATGAACCTGGTCATGCCAGGGTTAATGGAACCGCTTTTTACCAACCCGCTGGGCATGGCGTTGCTGGGGTTAGGTGCGATCATGCAGGGCCTCGGAATCTTCCTCATCCGCCGGATGGTGAACCTGGAGGTGTAGTCGATGTCGTCCTTGATCCTGGCTCTCACCTTTGCTGTGACGGCGGTCAGCGTATTGCTGCTGCTTGCTCCTGTCGGTGATTCGGCGGTGGTCAAGGCCCGCGCTGCGGCGATTCGACGTCAGTCTCAGACCCGGACGGGTCCCAGGCGACCGGTCGATGAGGAGATGGCACTGCCCTTCAGCCAGCGGGTTATTCAGCCGCTCCTGGAGAGCATCACCCGGTTCATTGGGCGCCTGGCTCCTCATCGGGTGCAGGAAGCGCTCCACATGAAGCTGGTTCAGGCTGGCAATCCGACAACGCCCTCCCGCTTTCTTGGGATTCAGGTGACTGTGGCCACTCTCGTCGGCCTTTTTGGGTTTCTCTTCTCTCTCTCTGTGGTGAAAGAGCGACCGCTTCTCGCCGTAGGGATGATCGGGATCAGCGTCCTCCTGGGGTGGCGGATTCCCGACTTCATGCTTTCCCGCATGATCACCTCCCGCCGGGCACAGATCGACCGTGCATTGCCCGATGTGCTCGATCTGCTCTCCGTCTCGGTCGAGGCTGGCCTTGGCCTGGACGGCGCGATCCAGAAGGTGGGCGAGAAGTTCGCCGAGCCGATCGCCGGCGAGTTTCGTGAACTGCTCAAGGCGATCCGGTTGGGCACCCCCCGTGCAGACGCGCTGCGCGGGCTGGCCGACCGGACCGGGGTACCGGATATGCGGACATTCACAGCCGCCGTGATCCAGGCGGAGCAGTTGGGCGTCTCCATCGCCCGGGTGCTCAAGACCCAGTCCGAGGCCTTGCGGGTGAAGCGGAAGCAGCGGATTCAGGAGAAGGCGATGCAACTGCCGGTCAAGATGCTCTTCCCGCTCGTCTTCTTCATCTTCCCGACGATCTTCATTGTCGTGATCGGACCGATCGTACTCCAGGTGATCGAATCCTTCTCGAGGTGAGCGCCATGCAGGTCCGAAACCTGAGCCGGAACCTGGTCCTGGGCCATTCGATCCGGAGGGCTGACACCTTCGGCCTCCGACTCCTGGGGCTCATGTTCCGCTCGGGTCTGGCTGAGGGGGAGGGGCTCTGGATTGAGCCCTGCCAGTCGGTCCATACCCACTTCATGCGCTTCGCCATCGACGTGCTCTTCGTGGCTCGGGATCAGACGGTCCTCCACGTGATACCGGCCATGCAGCCATGGCGCTTCAGCCCGGCGATCCGCCAGGCAGCCGCCGTGCTGGAACTGCCTGCCGGCGCCGCCCAAGCCACGGGGCCCGGCGACCGGCTCGCCCTGGAAGGATAGCGGCCAAGCCCCTCGCCAGATCGGGAGGGGCCGTTTCGTGCCCTTTTTTGCCGGGCGCGCCACCCCAACAGGATTTGCTTCGCCTAGCGAAGAATTAGGGTTTGGATCATAATACGTTGGAGTGAGATGTAGTGAAGTTGCTCGAGGCTCTGCTGGGGACCGTTCTACCGGTCTTCCTGCTGGCCGGACTGGGTTACCTGGCGCGCACGGTGTTGAAGGTAGATCCGAAAGACCCGGCGAAACTGGCTGTCTACATTATGACCCCCGGCCTGATCATGAACTCGATCCTGACGAGCCAGCTCATGGCGAACGAGGTTGGCAAGATCGTGGGCTTCTCGCTCCTCATGGTGCTGATCATGATCTTGCTGACCATGGGACTTGGCCGACTCCTGGGCTGGAGCCCCGCCTCGAGCAACGCGGCGGTCCTCTCCACCGCCTTCATGAACTCGGCCAACTATGGCCTTCCGGTGATCCTGTTGGCCTTCGGGCAGGCGGGATTCGACCGGGCGGCCATCTTTGTGGTGACACAGTCCATACTGGTCTACTCCGTTGCGGTCTTCATTGCGGCCCGCGGCCGCATGGACTGGCGGACCTCAATCGTCTCGGTCTTCAGGCTGCCGCTCATCTGGGCGGCAGCGTTCGCTCTGGCGGTTCGCCTCCTGGGCATCACGCTGCCCGGCTTCGTGATCAAGCCGATCGGGCTCCTGGCGAACGGCGCGGTCATACTGGTGATCCTGCTCCTGGGCATGCAGGTGGCCAGTATCCAACTGCGCGGCTCCGTGGTCAAGGTTGGTGTGACGACGCTCCTCCGGCTGGTCATCTCGCCGGTGATCGCACTGGGGGTGGTCTGGCTCATGAGGCCTGACCCGCTCACCGCCAAGGTGCTCGTCCTGGAGTCGGCCATGCCGGCCGCAGTAAACACAACCTTGCTGGCTGTCCAGTTCGATGCCGAGCCCGACCAGGTCTCGGGCGCCACCCTGGTCACCACCCTGGCCAGTCTGGCCACGGTCACCTTCTGGGTCTGGTTCCTGCAGTAGCTGGTTCAAGCGTAAACCCCCGGGCCTGTCCACCCGGGGGTTGTACGAGACAGCGATCTACTTGACGACCGGGCCGACCTTGGACCACTCGTTCATGCCGCCTACCACGTTCTTAATGTTGGTGTAGCCCATCTTGGCGAGGATCTGGGCGGCCTGGGAGGAACGGTTGCCGCTGCGGCAGATCAGGACCACCTCCTGGTCCTTGGCCACCGAGGTGATCTTCTTGTCGACCACGCCAAGCGGCATCAGGCTGGCGCCCTCAATGTGGCCGGCATCCCACTCGGACTGCTCCCGCACATCGATGATAAGGGGCTTCTCACCGGCCTCCACCCGCTTCAGCAGGTCAGCAGCGGTGATGTTGGTGATCGCCTCAGCCGGGGCCTTGGACTGCGCAGCGGAGGCGGCAGCGGGCTCCTGCTTGGGTGAGGAGCAGCCGGAGACGAGGGCACCCAGGACCAGGAGGGCGGCCATCAGACGCTTTGAATCAAAGCTCAAGGGGAACGCTCCTTTCAACTTGGCCGAAGCCAGATGAGTTCTATACCATTTGACGTCTATGATACCCCGGGGGGCACTGTTGCGCAATCGGGTTGAGCAACGAGAAAAGGGGAGTCTGCCATGTCTTTTATGACGCATCTGGAGTGTGGGCGCTGCGGGAAGAGCTACGAGGCGGACCGGATTCAGAACCTCTGTGAGTGCGGAGGACCGCTCCTGGTCCGTTACGACCTGCAGCGGGCTGCAGCGAGTCTCCGCCCTGACGGCCTGGTCGGGCGTCCGGCCAATATGTGGCGGTATAAGGAGTTGCTCCCCGTCCGCAGTGAGGAGCATATCATTACCCTGGGCGAGGGCATGACGCCACTGCTGCCGCTGCCCCGCCTGGGCGAAGCCCTGGGGCTCCGGCACCTCCTGCTGAAGGATGAGGGGGTCAACCCGACCGGGACCTTCAAGGCCCGGGGCGCCGCGGCGGGCATCAGCCGGGCTCGCGAACTGGGGATCCGCTCGGTCGCCATGCCGACCAACGGCAACGCCGGCGGGGCCTGGGGGGCCTATGGCGCTCGGGCCGGCATGGAGGTGACCCTGGTCATGCCGACCGACGCCCCGGCCATGAGTGTCCTGGAGGCGACGGCGGTCGGTGCCCGGGCCTACATGGTCGACGGTCAGATCACCGACGCGGGGGCGATCATCGCCCGGTCGGCCAAGGGGCACGGCTGGTTCGAGGCCGCCACCCTGAAGGAGCCCTACCGGATCGAGGGCAAGAAGACGATGGGCTACGAGATCGCAGAACAGATGGGCTGGAGCCTGCCCGACGTGATCCTCTACCCGACCGGCGGAGGCGTCGGCATTATTGGCATTTACAAAGCGCTATTGGAGATGCAGGCGATGGGGTGGCTCCCGGAGGGTGTGAAGTTGCCCCGCCTGGTCGCCGTCCAGGCCGAGGGCTGCCAGCCGATCGTCAAGGCCTTCCGGGAGGGGCAGAGCGTCTCGGTCAAATGGGAGGGGGCCTCTACCGTCGCCCAGGGGATTCGGGTCCCGAAGGCGCTGGGCGATTTCCTTGTCCTGGAGGCGGTCCGGGCGACCGGCGGGACGTGTATTGCCGTGCCGGACAGCGACACCCTCCGGGGCCTCGAGCAGATCTCCCGGCTGGAGGGGGCCTTTATCTGTCCGGAGGGAGCCGCTCTGGTCGGCGCTACCCGGACCCTCCTCGCCGACGGCTGGCTCCAGCCCGACGAGAAGGTGCTGCTGCTCAACACCGGCGCGGGAATCAAGTACCCCGACATCATGAGGCCGGCGCTGCCCGTCCTGCCCCTGGATGCGACGCTCTGATCCATATCGACCGCATGACCTGGAACACCGAAGACCGCCCTCGCTCGGGGGCGGTCTTCTGCGCATAGGGTAGATCAGTGGAGGTTCGCAGGGCAGTATCCCCGCAGCATCTTCCGGATCGCTGCCAGGTCAGACTGGATTCCCTGCCGGTTGCGGACGAGGTCATCGTACAAGCCTTCCATGAGTTGCCGCTCCGACGCCGCTGGGTCAGCGCCTCCGGCGAGGAGGCCGACCACGTTGGTCACGATCTCGACCCGCTGCTCATGGTACGGGCGCTGTGCGAGGAACTCCTCTGCCAGGGCGGGGTCGTACTGGCGCCCCAGGTGGATCAGCCCTTCGTTGATCGCCCGTTCGCCGTGGATTGCGCCGCCGACTGCTGCCAAGCGCTCCGCCAGATGGGTCTTGCTGCGAGGGCGGGGCAGTGTTTCCTCCCACCAGGCCCCCGCCAGATCGAGGAGGTCGAGCAGGAGCGTGGTGCCCGCTCTCAGGTTCTTCATCTGTCCGTCTGCGCTCGCTAACCGGGCCGACAGCTCAGCGCAGCAGCGGCGGTGACGCCGGTCACCGAGAATCTGGAGGATCTCGTCTTGTACGTAGAGGCGCTGCAGGTACCCGTTCAGCAGCACCAGCCCGTTTGATTGCCACATCGCAGGGGAGATCTTTGACATTCGTCATCCTCCTTCGATATGTCTGTGAAAGAGATTCGACACAAGCCTGGAGATTCCTGTATCTACCGTGATTGATCCCTGTCCCGATTCTGAACGAAGGGATTCGTCAGGGCACCGCCGAAAATCAGGGCCATGGGGCTGTGCGAGAAACAGGGGGGTGGGGTCATGCCAAAGGGCTACATGGGAAAGATCCTCTGGGTGGACCTGTCGACGCAGACGACCCGGGAGGAGAGCCTGGACGAGGAGCTCTATCGGCAGTACCTGGGTGGCTACGGCCTTGGTGTCCGGATCCTCTACGACCACCTGAGCCCCGGAATCGATCCGCTGGGGCCTGAGAATATTCTCGGTTTCGTGCCCGGCCTCCTGACCGGCACCGGGTCGCCCTTCTCGGGGCGGTTTGCCGTGGTCTGCAAGTCCCCCCTGACCGGCGGGTGGGGCGACGCCAACTGTGGCGGCTTCTTCGGCCCCGAGCTGCGCCGCTGCGGGTACGATGGGCTCTTCCTGACCGGCGAATCGGCCGAACCGGTCTATCTCTCCATTGCCAAGGGGTTGGTCTCCTTCCACAGCGCCGCCGACCTCTGGGGCACCAATGCACCGAGCTGTGAGGCGGAGCTGCTGAAGCGGCACGGCGAGAAGTGGCAGGTGGCGAGCATCGGCCAGGCGGGCGAGAACCGGGCGCTGGTCGCCGGTATCGTCAACGACCGGGGCCGGGTCGCAGCCCGCTCCGGTGTGGGCGCCGTCATGGGCGCCAAGCGGCTGAAGGCCATTGTCCTGAAGGGGCATCTGCCTGTGCCGAAAGGTGATCTGGAGGCGTTCAGGGCCTCGACGCAGTCGGTCATGGCGAAGATGCACCCCATGGAGCCGACACCGCCCGGGCTCCTCAACAAGATCCTGGCCTACGGCCCCGCCGCCTTCTACAAGTGGATCGGCCGGCTCGGCATCCACGTCAAGTCGCCGCATCCCACCATCGTCTGGTCCATGGCCAACCTGGGGACCCCGTCGGTCCTGGCGCTGGCTACCGAATCGGGCGACTCCCCCATCAAGAACTGGTCCGGGGTCGGCATGCGGGACTTCCCCTACGAGCGGGCGGTCAAGATCGGCGGGGCGAACGCCGCCCAGTTCAACACCGGCCATTACGCCTGCTCCGCCTGTCCGCTCCACTGCGGCGGCGAGGTGAAGCTGGACGATCCCGAGTTCCAGATCGAGGAGGGGCACCGGGTGGAGTACGAGTCCTCCGCCGGGTTCGGGGCCAACCTGCTGATCGATGATGCCCGGGCGGTCCAGTATGGACACCACCTCTGCAATCTCTACGGGCTCGATGTGATCTCCACCGCGAACGTGATCGCCTTCACCTTCGAGGCCTACGAGAAGGGGCTGATCAACGATGAGCACACCGGCGGGGTGCCGCTCCGATGGGGCGATGCGCGCGGCATGCTTCACCTGATCCATTTGATCGCCCACCGGCAGCATATCGGGGCGATCCTGGCCGATGGTGTCATGCGGGCCGCTGCGAAGATCGGCCGGGGGGCCGAAGCGTTTGCGATCCATGTGGGCGGGCAGGAGCTGCCCTACCACGACCCGAAGCTGGCACCCAGCTTCGCCACCACCTACCAGACCGATCCGACCCCCGGTCGCCACACCGCCGGCGGGGCCCACGTCCTGGAGGTCGCCTACGGCCACTTCCCGTTCCCGGTCGATCAGCGCTTCTCGGTCAAGCGCTACGACTACAGGGGGAAGGGACCCGCCCAGGCGATGCTCGTCAGGCAGAAGCAGGTCCAGATGGCCCTTGGCCTCTGCGAGTTCGAGGGGATGGTCGGCTCCTTCGACTACGCCCTCATGATCAAGGGTGCGACCGGTTGGGAGATGAGCACCGAGGATCTGCTGATGACCGGCGAGCGGATTCAGGCGCTCCGCCAGGCCTTCAACTGCCGCGAGGGGATCCGGCCCTCGCAGTGGCGGCTGCCCGATCGGGCGGTGGGACGCCCGCCCCTGCCCGCCGGCCCGACGGCCGGGATTACGGTCGACGCCGACGCCCTGGCGAGGGGCTACTACGAGGCGATCGGCTATGACCCCGAGAGCGGGCGCCCCCTGCCGGAGCGGCTGCGGGCGCTGGGGCTGGAGCAGGTAGCCCGGGACCTCTGGCCCTCCGAAGCCGCAGCGGCGTCCGTGGCGCAGCGAGATGCTTGACCGGCTCTTCGGCCCGCGGATCCGCCTCTCGGTCAGCATCCTCGGGGTGGTCGGGAACCGGATGATCCAGTGGCGGGGCCAGGTCCGGCTGCGCAAGGGCGCCACGGTGCGGGACGGGCTGCGGGCCGCCGGCCGCTCCGCCGGGGTTGACCTGCTGGGGGCCCTGGGCGAGGGGGTAGAGCCGTCGATCCTGCTCGACGGTACTCGCCTGGCACTGCCCGAAGAGTTGTCCAGGTGTGTCGATGACGAAATGACGCTCACCTGGTTGATGCCAATGGCAGGGGGATAGTATAGTAGGGACGGACACCCCGGCATAGGGTTGATCAGGGGGAGAATCCATGTGGTTGACTGACTGGTCGTCCTGGTTTGGCGACCATATCTATCGGGCGATCCTCGTGGCAGCGGTGCTCGAGGGGATGGGCCTGCCCATTCCCAGCGAGGTGCTCTTTCTCCCGGGGGTTGCCCTGGTCCGTCAGGGTGAGGCGTCCTATCTGGGCATGGTGCTGGTCGCCAGCCTGGGGAACGTGGCCGGTGGCCTGATCGGCTTCAGCCTGGCCTACATGGGCGGAACGGCCCTGTTCCAGACCGTTTCCCGCTTCCTGGGAATCAGGTCGAACGCCATGCGGAAGGTAGAGGGCTTCTTTGCGCGGTACGGACAGGCGGCGGTCTTCGTCTCCCGGTTTGTCGGCGTGGTGCGCGCCGCAACGATCTACGCGGCCGGTGCGGCCCGCATGTCACCGCTCCGCTTCGCCCTCTACCTGACGGTCGCTTCGGTGCTCTGGAACGCCGGCTGGCTCTTCGTGATCCACCGGTTTCACCACGAGGCGCTCCGGCTACTCCATGGGCGGGGGCCCGGCGATCTCCTGCTGTCGCTGGTCGCCCTGGCGGCGGCCCTGGTCCTGGGCAAGTACCTGGTCGGCTGGTTTCGTCGCCGAAACCCCACCGCTCCATAAGGCTTCCATTTCTTTTGGTGGATAGAAGGAATCCCGTCTGTCTTTATGGAATAGGCAGAGGGGATCACGAAGGTTCCCAACCACATACAGACGGATGATGACCCTGGAAGAGACCCTCCGCCGGTAAGGTGGGAGGGCGCCGAAGGAGCAACTCCCCCTTGGCTGGAGGCGGGAAGAATCTCTCAGGCACCGGCGACCGGGGTCGGACGGACTCTGAACGTTATGGGACAGGGGGCGTACAGCAGGCAAAGGCCTGCGTGTAACCCTCTGTCCTCTCTGCGTTGTGTGGGAGACTACTTCCTCCCTAAGATTGGCAAGACTATCGTGAGTCGGGTTCGGAGGTGCAGATTGTGACGGAGATTCTGAAGCGCACGCCCCTGTTCGAGATGCATCTGAAGCATGGCGCACGCATGGTACCCTTCGGCGGCTGGGAGATGCCGGTCCAGTACACCGGTGTGATCGACGAGCACAAGGCGGTCCGGAACCAGGCGGGGCTGTTCGATGTCTCCCACATGGGCGAGTTCGAGGTGAAGGGGCCCCAGGCCCTCGATCTGATCCAGTTGATCAGCGTCAACAACGCCAAGAAGCTGGAGATCGGCCAGGTTCAGTACTCCCTTATGTGCTACGAGAACGGGACGATTGTCGACGATATCCTTGTGTACCGCCTCGGTGAGAACCACTACTGGCTGGTCGTCAACGCCGGCAACATCGACAAGGATTGGGAATGGGTCAGCGCAGCCAAGGAGCGGTCCGGGCTGAACAACCTGGAGTTGACCAACATTTCGGCCGATGTGGCCCAGCTCGCCATTCAGGGCCCGCTGGCGGAGGAAATCCTCCAGCCGCTGGTGCCTAATGTCGTCCTCTCCGAGATCGGCTTCTACTGGGCCAAGACCGGCGAGACCGTGGCCGGCATTCGCTCGCTCGTCCTCTCCCGGACCGGCTACACCGGTGAGGATGGCTTTGAGATCTATGTCCGCAAGGAGGATGCCGCTGCTCTCTGGGAGGCCCTCCTGGAGGCGGGCGACGCCCGGGGGCTGGTCCCCGCCGGCCTGGGTGCCCGCGACACCCTTCGCTTCGAGGCGAAGCTCCCGCTCTACGGCCATGAGATCAACGACCAGCTCACCCCGCTGGAGGCCGGACTCGGCTTCTTCGTCAAGATGAAGAAGGGCGTCGAGTTCATCGGCATGCAGGCGTTGGCCGGGCAGAAGGAGAAGGGGCTGACCCGCAAGCTGGCCGGTTTTGAGATGATCGATCGCGGCATTCCCCGCCAAGGCTATGAGCTTGCGAAGGATGGCACTGTGGTCGGCTTCGTCACCACTGGCTCCTTCTCGCCCACCCTGGAGAAGAACATCGGCCTGGGCTACCTGCCGGCGGAGCTGACCGAGATCGGCACCGAGTTCGATGTGATCATTCGCGGCAAGGCGCTGAAGGCGAAGGTGGTCGCAACCCCCTTCTACCAGCCGCGGTACAAGCGCTAAACGGCGGTACTCCGCAGGAGTAACGTCCGACAGCGGCCGTCAGGGGTCTGCGTAGTAGGCCGCGAGCGGCGAACTGATTAAGCAAGGGAGGGGCGACCGTGACCTATCTCTTTCTCGGAGTCGGACTGGTCTGGGCGGTCCTTGGGGTCATGCGGATCTTGGAGGGCTGGGGCCAGACAGAGGAGATGAAGGTCGCCCTCTCCTTCCTGCTCATGGCGGTGTTCAATGTCGGCATTGCCTGGTTCCTTTACTGGCGCAGGGAACGCCGGAGCACCTGGCGCCCCTGAGCCCCCACCACGATCGTTCACAGACGGAAACCCGGCGCGACAGCGCCCGAAAGACTGAAGGAGGAACTTTGAACATGGCCAAGACCCCTGCTGGACTGAAGTACACCAAGGAGCACGAGTGGATCAAGGTTGAGGGGAACATCGGCATTGTCGGCATTACCGAGTTCGCACAGGACCAGCTGGGCGATGTCGTCTTCGTGGAGCTGCCCGCCGTGGGCCGCGTCCTGAAGCAGAATGAGCAGTTCGGCGTCGTCGAGTCGGTCAAGACCGTCTCCGACCTCTACTCCCCGGTCTCCGGCAAGGTGGTCGAGGTGAACGGTGACCTGGACGGCTCCCCGGAGTTGGTCAACCAGGGCCCCTACGAGCAGGGCTGGATGCTGAAGATCGAGCTCTCCAACCCCGCCGAGGTCGACTCCCTGCTGGACGCCGACGCCTACGAGGCATTTGTCAAGGAGGCCGGCCACTAACATGCGGTACATCCCGATCACGCAGGCCGACAAGGAGGCCATGCTGCGGGATATCGGCGTCAGTTCCACCGAGGAACTCTTCGCTGCTAACATCCCGGCGAACGTCCGGCTCCAGCGGCCGTTGGATCTGCCCGCGCCCCTGACCGAGATGGAGATCCTCGCGCATATGAGTGAGTTGACCGCCGGCAACATCAACCTGGCGGAGTACACCAGCTTCCTGGGCGCCGGCGCCTATGACCACTACATCCCCGCCGCGGTCGACACCTTCCTGAAGCGGGGCGAGTTCCTGACCGCCTACACGCCGTATCAGCCTGAGATCTCCCAGGGCGTACTCCAGGTCATCTATGAGTACCAGTCCATGGTCTGCGAGCTGACCGGCATGGACCTCTCCAACGCCTCCATGTACGATGGCGCCTCCGCCTTGGCAGAGGCCGCCGGCATGGTGGTCAGCCAGACCGGCCGGAAGAAGATCATCGTCGCGCGGTCGGCCCATCCCAACTATCGCCGGGTCGTGAAGACCTATATGCATGGCATCGGTGTCGAGGTGATCGAGGCCCCGCTGGATCACTGCGAGCTCGACCTGAACAAGCTCGAGGCTTTGATCACCGAGGAGATCGGCGGCGTGCTGGTCCAGATGCCCAACTTCTTCGGCCATCTGGAGCAGGTCCGCCAGATCGAGAAGCTGATCCACGCAAAGGGCGGCCTCTTCGTGATCGCCGCTGATCCGGTCTCCCTCGCCCTCCTGGAGGCCCCGGGCAACTACGGTGCCGATATCGTCGTCGCCGAGGGGCAGGGGCTGGGCGTGGCGCCCTCGTATGGTGGCCCGTACCTTGGCATCATGGCGACAAGGGAGAAGTTCTCCCGCAAGATTCCGGGCCGCATTGTCGGTGCGACCCTGGACAACCGCGGCCAGCGGGCTTTTGTCCTCACCCTGCAGGCCCGTGAGCAGCACATCCGCCGGGAGAAGGCGACCTCCAATATCTGCTCCAACCAGGCGCTGATCGCCCTGGCCGCCACCGTCTATCTGACGCTGGTCGGCAAGGAGGGGCTGCGCGAGGTGGCCAACCTGTCGCTCCAGAAGGCGCACTACGCCGCCAGCGAGATCAGCAAGCTGCCTGGCTACCAGATGGCCTGCAAGTCTCCCTTCTTCAAGGAGTTCACGATCCGCACGCCCAAGCCGGCGAACGAGATCAACAAGGCACTCCTCGCCAACAAGATCCTGGGCGGCTTCGACACCGCCGTCGAGTATCCCGAACTGGGACACGCCATGACCATCGCCGTGACCGAAAAGCGGACCAAGGCCGAGATCGACCGGCTTGTGGCTGCCCTTGGGGAGGTGAAGTAGATGTCCGTCGTACCCGTCATTTTTGAGAAGTCGACCCCCGGCAAGCGGGCGATCACCTTCCCTAAGTCGGATGTGCCGGCCGTAGACCTGGCCGAGGCCCTTCCGGCGGATCTGATCCGCCAGACCCCGGCCGCCCTGCCGGAGGTCTCCGAGATCGAGGCGGTCCGCCACTTCACCCAACTCTCCCGCCGCAACCACGGCGTGGACGTGGACTTCTACCCGCTGGGCTCCTGCACTATGAAGTACAACCCGAAGGTAAACGAGGAGGCCGCCCGCCTGCCGGGCATTGCCCTCACCCACCCCCTGCAGCCCGTCGAGACCATCCAGGGGAACCTGAAGCTCATGCACACCATGGAGGAGTGGCTCTGCGAGGTGACCGGCATGGATCGGATGACCTTCCAGCCGGCCGCAGGCGCCCACGGTGAGCTGACCGGCGTGCTGCTGATCAAGGCCTATCACGAGGCCCGCGGCGAGACCCAGCGGACCAAGGTGATCGTGCCCGACTCGGCCCACGGCACCAATCCGGCGACCGCCGCCATGGCGGGCTTCGAGGTCGTCTCGGTCAAGTCGCTCCCCGACGGCTCGGTCGACCTGGATGCCCTGAAGGATGTGGTCGGTCCGGACACCGCCGCCCTCATGATGACCAACCCGTCTACCCTGGGCCTCTTCGACCCGCATGTCCAGGAGATTACTGAGATCGTCCACCAGGCCGGCGGCCTCTGCTACTATGACGGCGCCAACATGAACGCCATCATGGGCTATGCCCGCCCCGGCGACATGGGCTTTGACGTGGTCCATTTGAACCTGCATAAGACTTTCTCCACCCCGCACGGCGGTGGCGGCCCCGGTAGCGGTCCCGTGGGCGTGAAGGACCTGCTGGTTCCCTTCCTGCCGGTGCCCGTGGTCGAGAAGCAGGAGAACGAGTACGTCCTCGATTGGAACCGCCCGCAGTCGATCGGCAAGATCCACTCCTTCTGGGGCAACTTCGGCGTCGTCGTCCGGGCCTATGCCTACAGCCTGGCCTACGGCCCCGAACTGAAGGAGGTGTCGGAGTACGCGGTGCTGAACGCCAACTACATCATGGCGCATCTCCGCAAGTACTACGACCTCCCTGTGGACCGCTTCTGCATGCACGAGTGCGTCCTCTCCGCCAAGACCCTGAAGCACGAGGTGGGCGTCAAGACCCTCGACATCGCCAAGCGGCTGCTGGATGAGGGCGTCCATCCGCCCACGATCTACTTCCCGCTGATCGTCGAAGAGGCGCTCATGATCGAGCCGACCGAGACCGAGGACAAGGCGACCCTCGACCGGTTCATCGAGTCGATGGTCAAGATCTACAAAGAGGCCAGGGATGAGCCCGATAAGGTGAAGTCGGCGCCGCATTTGACGGTCGTCGGCCGCCTGGACGAGGCCCTGGCCGCCCGCAAGCCGAACCTCCGCTACAAGGCAGAGGCCTAGGTGATTGGCAGACGACCCCGGGCGGGTAATCTTACTCGCCCGGGGGGTTTCCTTAGTCCGACAGGATTGGAGTAGAAGTGCGCCATGGCATTGAAAGAAACCCGGTGGCGACTGCTCAATACCGGACACCATACAGGCCCTGAGAATATGGCGATCGATGAGGCCATCGCCCGGGCTCATGGCCGGGGAGAGGTACCGCCCACCCTGCGCTTCTATGGCTGGGAGCCGGCCGCGGTCTCGATCGGCTATTTCCAGTCGATGCGGGAAGAGGTCGACCTGGATGCCGTCCAGGCCGGCGGCTACGGCTACGTGCGGCGCCCGACCGGTGGCCGGCTGATCTTCCATCATCTTGAACTAACTTATAGCGTCGTGATCGATGGGGAGCTCCTGCCCGGTGGGGTGATCGAGACCTACCGGGAGATCTCCAAGGGGCTGCTGGAAGGGGTTCGCCTGCTGGGCGCCCCCGCCGAGCTCTCCGGTGGGGAAGAGGACCCCCGCAAGATCAATCCGGCCGGATTCAACACCGCCTGCTTTGACACCGCATCGGCGTACGAGTTGCAGGTGGCGGGGCGGAAGGTGGCCGGTTCAGCCCAGACCCGGAAGGACGGCGTCGTGCTCCAGCATGGCGCCATCTTATTGGATATGGATGTCGACCTGCTCTTCCGGTTGATGAAGGTCCCCGCGGGCAAGGAGGAGCGGTTGAAGGAGCGGTTCCGGCAGAAGGCGACCTCGCTCCGGGAGGTCCTGGGGCGGGAGGTCTCCTACGATCAGGCACGGGAGGCCTTTGCGCAGGGGTTCGTAACCGGTCTCGGGATCACCCTGTCCCCCGGGGAGTTGACCCCGGCGGAGCAGGAGGAGGCGGCTCGGCTGCTGGCCGTCAAGTACGGCCGTGACGATTGGAACCTGAAGAAGTAACGGAGGTGCAGCATTTTCGATGGATGAGTTAAAGCGTTATGACCCCGAAGTCTATGCGGTCATGGAGCAAGAGGCCAAGCGGCAGCTCCAGAATATTGAGCTGATCGCCTCCGAGAACTTCGTACCCAAGGCGGTCCTGGAGGCTTCCGGTTCGGTGCTGACCAACAAGTATGCCGAGGGTTACCCTGGCAAGCGGTACTATGGCGGCTGCGAGTATGTGGACGTAGTCGAGAATATCGCCCGGGACCGGATCAAGGCGGCCTTCGGGGCGGATCACGCCAACGTGCAGCCCCACTCCGGCGCCAATGCCAACACCGCCGTCTACTTCGCCTTCCTCCAGCCCGGCGATACTGTCCTCGGCATGTCCCTGGCGGAGGGCGGCCACCTGACCCACGGCTCACCGGTCAACTTCTCCGGCAAGACCTACAACTTCGTCTCCTACGGGCTCGACCCCGAGACCGAGCGGGTCAACATGGAGACCGTGGCCGAGCTGGCCCGGCAGCATAAGCCGAAGATCATTGTGGCGGGGTACTCCGCCTACCCGCGGGTGCTGGACTTCAAGCGCTTTCGGGAGATTGCCGATGAGGTCGGGGCGCTGCTCATGGTCGACATGGCCCACTTCGCCGGCCTGGCGGCCACCGGCTACTACCCGAACCCGATGGAGCACGCCCATATCGTGACCACCACGACCCACAAGACCCTGCGCGGTCCCCGTGGCGGTGCGATCCTCTGCAAGGCGGAGTTCGCCCAGCAGATCGACAAGGCGATCTTCCCGGGCATGCAGGGCGGGCCGCTCATGCATGTGATCGCAGCCAAGGCGGTCGCCTTCAAGCAGCTCTCCGACCCGTCCTACAAGGCCTACGCCGGGCAGGTCGTGGCCAACGCCAAGCGGCTGGCCCAGGCGATGATGGACCGGGGCTTCCGGCTCGTGACCGGCGGGACCGACAACCACCTCATGCTGGTCGACCTCCGGCCGAAGAATATCACCGGCAAGGCGGCGGAGCACCTGCTGGACCGGGTTGGGATCACGGTAAACAAGAACGCCATCCCCAACGACCCGGCCAAGCCCATGGTGACCAGCGGGATCCGTATCGGGACCCCGGCAGTGACCACCCGGGGGATGAAGGAAGCGGAGATGGACCTGATCGCCGAGCTGATCGACCGGGCGATCGGGGCCCGGGAGGACGAGGCCGCGCTGGATGCGATCAAGGCGGAGGTTCACGCCCTGACCGCCCGCTTCCCACTGGTGGCAGAGTAGCATACGGGAGGCCCTGTGCTGGATGCAGCACAGGGCCTTGTCGCGGTACGGGGCGATTCGGCTGGGTCTCCTCAGGCGAAGCGAACGTTTGGCACATAGGGGTCGTCGACCTGGACCGGCAGACCCTGGCGCTGGGCGATGGCCAGACAGGTGACGACGCCCATGGCGGCGAGGCTGTCGGGCATACCCCTGAGATCCCCCTTGGTGGCCGCCTTCCGGTGCCACTCCAGGTAGCGATCGACACCACTCCGGAAGAGGGTAGGGGAGTGCTCCAGAATGCCACCGATCATGAGTTGGTACCCGACATGGAGCCCGAGCCCGTTGCGCAGGGCGTGGCGGTGTGGGGCCGGGTCCCCCTCGCCGGTCAGGACGTGGATCAGCAGCCGGCCCACGTGGTGCTCCGGGAACGACTGCCAGTCAGGCGGGTCCTCGCCCAGTTCGCGGATCACAGCGTTTGTCAACTGCGAGTCGCCGACGAGGGTGGCCATTTCGAGAAGGGGGAAGCTCTGGGAGATGAGGGTGGTCCGCATTCCCTGCAGCCAGTGGTTGAGAGCCTTCCGGTAGGTACTCAACACGGGCTGCGCTCTCTGCTCCGCCACCAGTTCACACACGCCCAGGTCATAGTACATAAGGGCGAGTCGGCTATGGACCTCGACGCTTGGACTTTTCGCCCGAAGATTGCCCCACAGACCATCGAGTACCTCGCGCTGTTCCGCCAGCATTCTGGTTGCGTCAATGCGCAGTTGTTCAGCCTTGTCCATCTGATGCCACCCCCATGCCAAGGTGCTCGAGCGTTCTAGAACATTCTACCCCTGCTCCATGAGGTTGTGTAGGGGTTGGGGCGGCTCGTGTGTGCGGGGGAGGGCTTGGGCTGGAGAACCCGAGCGGGGACCGTGGTTGGCTTGGCCCTGGCCGGTTGAGCGACCGGCCTGGCTTGGGTCGCGGGTGCCGGTGCAATCGTCCGCCTGACCGTGACCGGTCGAGACCTGACAACGGCCAGACTGGGCTGACCGGTCGGCGCCTTCGCGACGGCGGGACGGGCCTGGGAGACGGTAGTCGGCGTGACGGCCGGCGCAAAGCGGACCGGCTGATTCACCGCAACGGAGGGCGTGGGCTGGCTGACTGGTGCCCTGGCAGGGGTACGGGTGGTCTGGGCTGCCTGGGTCACGGAGGGGCGTTTAGTAAACCGGTATGACGGTTTCGACGCCACTACCGCGGCCTTGCGCAGGTTGGTCGGGGAGAGCAGCGCTTGTAGCTTGACCTGGTTTGCGGCAGTCACGGGGACAGGCTTCGCCTGGGCCGAGTTGGCCATGGAGAGAGAACGAGGAGTTGGCTTCGGCCCAGCCGTGGACCTGGAGGGCGTCGCGGCCTCGCTCGGGGCTGTCCTATAGACCGGGTCACCGCCGCTTCGGCCCCCCTGCGGCGAAGCTCCGGAACCGCTCTTCAGGCCCGGCACAAGGATTCCGAACGCCCCCGCCGCCAGTGCGGCGCTTTCGCCGGTCGAGAGGTAAGGTTTTACCACGCCACTCTCCGCCACTCCGCCACCCATAGCCTGGCCCCCTGACCTGACTGCCTCCTGGACGGTCTTGCCGTTCACAACCCGAACTCTTCCGTCCCCATTTAGGCTTGAGATCAGATTCGTCCGATTGGTGCTCTGTCGCATATCCTTGCCAGTCTGTGCGAGATCAGGGTCGCCCGAAGTAGCATAACGCTTCGCCTGGGCATCGACGTAGTCCGGAGTACCCTGAACCGTCGGAGTTCTGGCCCCTTGCACCTTGGAGCTATTCATGACAGGCTGATTACCAGTCTTCATGGTTGCTTTGCTCTCAACGGCAGCCCCCGCTCCAGTGGAAGAGTTCGTGGAAAAGCCATCCAATCCGTTCCCGTTCATGAGCTTGGTGGGATGCTTCTTATCAAACCCCAGTGCCTCAAGCACCTTTCCGCCGACCTTCTCCCCGATCACGCCCATCTTCTGGATCGCACCCTTGGCGTTCTTCAGCGCGGTGGCCTCATCGGCAAGGCTGGAGAGCAAGTTTCGGCCCTGGGGCCCCGCCAGGGTGGTGGCCATCGATCTGGCATTCTCCCCTTCCACCAGGACCTGGCTTGTCTGGGGCTTGCCCACCGTCACCTTCTTGCCGCTTGTCTTCACGGACACCTCGGTGTTGTAGTGGACATCCGGCAGCTTCTCGACCGTTTGGACCGCCTTCAGCCCTTTGGCAAGGCCAACCATTGACGAGAGGTTGTCGGCTGTGTTGAAGGCACTCCGGCCGAGTTGCTCCATCTCCGTCTCGGTCACCTTCGGATCGGTAAAGGCGCGATGGCCGAGGGAGACCGTATTCACGGCGTCATTCACCGCCTGGCCTACGGATGTTCCCTCAATGGCCTTGCTGACCGCCCGGCCCATATCAAAGGCGCCACTGGAAACCTGGCGCCCTACTTCCTTTAACCCCCTGCCGATCATCTGATCGGGGGTGGACTGGACGAGGGATTTCGCTGTGCCGAGGATATCCTCCACCTCCGCGGCGATCGCATTCTTCAGCGACGATCCCTCGGAGACCTGCTGAATAATACTATTAATCCTTCCAGTAGGAGTCACTCGTGCCATCGACTTGACTGTATCCAGCGCCTCGTTCAGGGCTCCGCTGGCCACAGCCTTCAATTTCTGGGCTGTGGTGAGGGGCTGAGGTGGGCGTGTGCTTGGTTTCGCTGGGGGAGCGGCTGCCACAAACTCCGTAGCCGATCCGGCACTGACGGTGTTACCGCCCTGCGACCGACTCACGAAGCCGCCTGCAACTGCCGCGCCAGGCTTCGTGTTCACCGTTGGACTCGGAGAGCCTGACTGTGAACCTTGAGACGGCGAAATGGTTGAGGGCGTGACA
Source organism: Symbiobacteriaceae bacterium (assembly GCA_041690255.1). Taxonomy (GTDB): domain Bacteria; phylum Bacillota; class Sulfobacillia; order Symbiobacteriales; family Symbiobacteriaceae; genus JAWLHU01. The sequence goes on along the minus strand of JAWLHU010000004.1, from coordinate 331,065 downwards.
GAGGAACTCTTCGTGGTACCGGTTGAGGAACCCCGACGAAGGGAGGCAGATCCATAACCCATTCCTGAATCGATTAGCGCCATAATCCACACCCTTTTCTTACGTTGGAACTTACCATAAAATATAGACGGAGAGATGCAATCTGTAAAGGAGCTTTATTCCGTGACCATTGAAATCAAAGATGTAGTCATCTGTAAGAGCGTGAGCGAAGAGGGCCACCCAGCCCGCATAGGGAACAGATTTCTTCAGTCTGACCTTGCTGTCTGGCTTGCGGTGTCCTTCTGGGCCAGCGAGCCCGGTGAACTGGTCGCTCGCTGGTGCGGACCGGACAGCCGACCGGTCACTATGACCGCCCTGGCGCTCCCGAAGACCGCTCCAGGGGTCGGGAGGGCAAGCCTCTTCCTGTCGCTGGCCCTCCTCTCCCAGGCCATGCCAATCGTGGGCGAATGGCTGGTTCTGGTCGGAACCAATCCAGACGACATGACAGGGCTCATCTTCAACGTGCTGCCAGGGGTATACGGGGAGAGTTTTGCCAATGCCTCCGGCACTCTGTCCGGGTATCGACTCAACGTCAAATTATGAGTGCATCACGGCGAGAGTGGGGGACCCTAATGCCGTCCGGCAAAAAAGCCGAGCCCCCAACAGGAATCTCGACCAAAAAGCGCCAATCTCTTTTCAGGCATACCGTGCAACCGTTTGCGCATGAAACACCAACACAAGACTAGGACAGAGGTGAGCAGGATTGACCGCACAACTCCCCCGGGTGGCCTACTTCTGCATGGAGTACGGCCTGGACAATTCCTTCAAGCAATGGGCCGGCGGCCTTGGCATCCTGGCCGGCGATACCATGAAGGGCGTGAAGGATAACAACCTGCCCATAGTTGGCATCGGGCTGAAGTGGAAGCAAGGCTACACGGACCAGTTTATCGGCCGGGACGGGATGCCCTACGACTCTTACCACAACTACGTCTACCCGTTCCTCAAGGAGACCGGGGTTACGGTCAAGGTGCGGATTCGGGAGAACGACGTCTACGCCAAGGTCTGGCTTTGTGACTCCTTCGGCAGCGGCCCGCTCTACCTGCTGGACACCGATATCCCCGGGAACGCCGACCGCTGGATCACGGGCCAACTCTACGGCGGGTTTGGCGAGGACCGGATCGCCCAGGAGATCGTCCTCGGCGTGGGCGGGGTCCGGGCACTCCGGGCGCTGGGGATCGATGTGGACATGTACCACTTCAATGAGGGGCACGCCGCCCTGGCCGGCATCGAACTGATCCGGGAGAAGATGGAGCAGGGCGCCTCCTTCCACCAGGCCTGGGGACAGACCCGGCCCCAGATCGTCTTCACCACTCACACCCCGATCCCTGAGGGGAACGAGACCCATCCGCTGGAGCGGCTGATGTACATGGGCGCCAACCTGGGGCTCTGCCTGCATCAGATGATCGAGATCGGCGGCTCACCCTTTAACATGACCATCGCTGGCCTGCGCCTCTCCAAGTTCTCCAACGGGGTCGCCCAGCTTCACGGCGTGACCGCCCGGGAGATGTGGAAGCATGTGCAGGGCCGCTCCCAGATCACGGCGATCACCAACGGCATCCACCGGGGCACCTGGGTGGATGAGCGCATGGTCGGGCCGTTCGCATCGGATGAGGCGATGTGGGAGGCCCACATGATGGTGAAGCGTGACACCATCAACTTCATTGCGCTGAAGACCGGGGTGAAGCTGGACCCGGAGAAGCTGTTGATCGGCTTCAGCCGCCGGGCCGCACCGTACAAGCGCTCCAACCTGATCTTCCGCTACGAGGAGAGGGTGCGGGAGCTGCTGGAGTCCGGCCGGATCCAGATCGTCTTTTCCGGCAAGGCGCATCCGCTGGATGATAACGGCAAGCGGATCGTCCACACCCTCGTGGAGATGGCGAAGCAGTACCCGAACGCCGTCGTCTTCGTGGAGAACTATGACATGGAGATCGGGGCCCATCTAACCCGGGGTTGCGATGTCTGGCTGAACAACCCCCGCAGGCCCCTGGAGGCGTGCGGCACATCCGGCATGAAGGCGGCCATGAACGGCGTGCTGAACGCATCGATCCTGGATGGCTGGTGGCCCGAGGCCTGCCAGCATGGCGTGAACGGCTGGGCGATCGGCGACGAACACGTGCCCGGGACCGTGGAGGAGCAGGACGAGCGGGACGCCGTGGCGCTCTACAGGGTCCTGCTGGAGGAGATCGTCCCGATCTACTACGGGGACCGGAGCCGGTGGCTCTCCATGATGAAGGAATCGATGGAGACGACGAGGGAGGCCTTCTCGATCGACCGGATGCTGCGGGAGTACTACGAGAAGCTCTACACGGTCGAGCCGGAGATCATCGGGTAGGAGATCTGAGAGGGGGGGCTGCGGCCCCCCTTTTCGCATCCCAGTGATGTGGGATGGGATCAGGTGTCCCCCCGGCCCCGAGCCATGGCCCAGAAGGGGAGGTAGAGCGCCAGGAGGGCGAGCGCAAAGCCCAGCAGCATGGGGATCTGCTCAGCGGGCACGCTCAGCGCCGTCGCCACGATCCGCCAGGGCGCGTGGAGAATATCCCAGCTGTTGAACCGGGGAACCCGGCCCAGGTAGATGCCCACCGAAGTGAGCCCCCAGCAGCTCACGGCGAAGATCCATCCGACGTGGGCCCCCAGGGCCCGGGCCACCCGCTCCTGCATCAGCATCATCGAGAGAAAGCCGAGGTAGAGGCCGGTGACGGCCACCGCCCCCAGCATGGCTACATCGTAATAGATGGTGATCTGGTTCGGCACCCAGGTCAGGTGGACATAATCGGTGAGGATATAGGGCGCGTTGGGCAGGAAGAGCAGCCAGACCCCGCCCAGAGCCACCTGCGCCGCCAGGCTGCGCGCCCGCCCCACCAGGAGCGCCATGATCAGGGGGACCCAGGCGAGAGCCAGGTTCGGCAGGATCAGCCAGAGGTAAGTCCGCTCCCCCGTGTAGCCGATCCGGCCGAGGACGAGGAGCACCGCAGCGGCAGACGAGGCGAGCAAGGCGCGAGGCATCATCCAGAGCACATCCCTTCGCCTACCTGAACGCTCGAGCCCCCCAAAACGTTACGACCCGGTCGATGTGTACCTTGTCAATCCATAGAGCCAGAACCGGTAGGCCAGATAGAAGAGGAGGGCCGCCATGGGGAAGAGGGTGTAGGGCATCAGCCCGGCCGGGCGCCCCAGGATCAACTGGGCCGGGTAGTGGGAGGCCAGGCCATAGGGGATCACCCAGGTCATCAACAGCCGGAGCGGCTTCCGGTAGATGTCCAGGGGGAAGCGGGCGATCTGGGTGGCATGGTTGAGCGCCAGCGTCACCGGGGTCGCCACGATGATCCAGAAGGCTGTCACCGCGGTGATCAGATCCAGGGCCATGAAGAGCAGCCCGCCGGCCGCCACCACAGCCACCAGATACCCCCACTCCAGCGGGCCCGGCTCCAGCCCAAGGCTGCGGAGCCCGTAGCCGACCAGCAGCGCACCGGCCAGCAGGTTGCCGATCCCCTCCTGGCCAAACCGGTCGGCCAGCAGGTGAAAGAGCGGGTTGACCGGCCGGATCAGCAGCAGGTCAAAGCGCCCGGTCCGGACATACCCCTGCCCAATGTAGAGCAGGTTCACCCCGAAGATACCGGCCACGGCCAGGGCCATGGTCCCCAGGCCGTAGACCAGGAAGATCTCCCCCTGCGACCAGCCGTTCAGGTCGGGCGCCTGCTCGAGGACGATCCAGACCGCGAGGATACCAAACCCCTGCCAGACCAGGGTCGAGAGGGAGCCGATCAGGAAGTTGAGCCGGTGGGCCATCAGCCCTTTGACATGTTGGGCCAGGAAGGCCCCATATAGCCGTAGATAGCGCATCAGCATGATCTACCCTCCCTGTACCGTGACCTGGCGGATGGCGATCCGGAAGGCGGGGCGGGAGATGAGGATCAGCCCAGCCAGCCAGAGGATCTGCGTGAAGAGGAGTCCCGGCACCTCGTGAACCGGCACGATGCCGGTCAGGATGATCACCGGGGTGTTCAGCACCTGGCCGAAGGGCAGGAGGGCCGCCACCCGCTGCAGCCAGTCGGGCAGCATGGCGAGCGGGATGAGAAAGCCACTGAAGAAGGAGGCGAAGCCATCCCGGAAGATCAGCAGCCCCCGGACCTCCGTAGAGTAGAAGGCGACGAGGCTGAGGGTCCAGTCGAAGAAGAAGAGGATCCCATTGCCGATCAGGAGCGAGGCGATGAAGGCGAGCCATCGCAGCGGATCGAGCGGGAGGCGGAGGCCCAGGAAGAGGACAGCCACCAGGCCGAGGAGGAGCATCTGCTGGAGCATGGTGAAGAGCGTGGTGGTGGTCATCTTGGCGTACATGCGGAGCTGGAAGTCGACCGGGCGGATCAGTTCCACGGCGATCGAGCCGTCCCGCAGCAGAAGGCCGAACTCCCAGATCAGCGACCAGCGGACGACGAGGCCGACCGTGTTGACGACCAGCACATAGGCGAGGGTCTGCTCCTCGCTGAGTCCGCCCAGGCTGGCGCGACCGGCGTAGACCGCCCGCCAGAAGGCGGCGAAGATCAGCATCAGCACGACCTGGCCCAGCAGGTCAGACCAGAACCAGGCGGTAAAGGCGGTCCGCTCCTTCAGGGTGATGGAGCCATAGGCGATCAGGTGGCGCAGATGGCGACGCAGGAGGCGCAGATGGTGGCGCACGTGCAGGAGGATGCTCACCGTGCCACCTCCCGCCGGCCGGCCCCATCATTCCGCAGGGCCCCGCCGTAGATCTGGCGGACGACCGAGGCCAGGTCCGGCTCCCTGAGCTGGAAGTCGGCCACATCTACCTGGGCCATGACCGCCTGGGCGACCTGGCTGGCGGTCAGCCGGTTCCGCTCGAAGCGGACCACGAGGCGGTGGCCCGCCGCATCGACCATGTCGGCGCCATCCGGCAACGCGACGCTGCCCGGTACGGCCGGCACTGTCTCAAAGGTGAGGAGCCGGTGCTGCCCGAAGCGCTCCTGGATCTTCTGCAGGGCACCATCGTACAGCAGGGTGCCCTGGTCAATGATGATCACCCGCCGGCAGAGCTCCTCGATATCGCCCAAGTCGTGGGTGGTCAGCAGGACGGTGGTCCCCGACTCGGCGTTCACCCGGCGAATGAAGGCCCGCATGCGCTCCTTCACCACCAGATCCAGACCGATGGTCGGTTCATCGAGGTAGAGGACCTTCGGGTCATGGAGCAGGGCGGCGGCCAGTTCGGCCCGCATCTTCTGGCCGAGGGAGAGGGTCCGGACCGGCTTGGTCAGCAACTCGCCCAGGTCGAGCAGGTCGGCGAAGAGGGCGAGCCGCTCGCGGTACCGGGCCGGCGGCAGCTCGTAGATCCGGGCGATCAGGTCAAGCGATTCGATCAGGGCCAGGTCCCACCAGAGCTGGCTTCGCTGGCCGAAGACCACCCCGATCTCCCGGGCGTTGGCTACCCGCTCCCGGTACGGATCGCGGCCCAGGACCCGGACCCGCCCGCCCGATGGCAGCAGGATGCCCGTCAGCATCTTGATCGTCGTCGATTTGCCGGCCCCGTTCACACCGATGTAGCCCGCGATCTCTCCGGGCGCGATGGCGAAGCTGATCCCATCGACCGCGGTCTTCGTCTCGTACTGGGGGCGGAGCAGGGCCTCAAAAGCACCGGCCAGGCCTGGCTCCTTGCGGGAGACCCGGAAGCGCCGGGTGAGGTCTGTTACTTCAATCGCAGTCATCTTCGTTTGGTTCCTCCTTGCGCAGCGTGGTACAGAACGCTCAGGAGGATCACCCCGGCGGGCGGCGGCCCTACGGGAACACAAAAAAGGCCGCAGCCCACGCAGGGCTACGGCCGGCTCGACGCAATTGCCATGGCAATGGTCAGCGGACCCGCTCCTGAGAGGGCGTGTCTGAATGCGTGACCATGCGGTTGCGCAGCCGGGTCGCATGGATGCAGAACATGGCACGTCACCCCTCTCGGAACCTATAGTAGTAGTGTATGGTCTCCACTAGAAAAATGCAACCAGTTCTTTGTGACCCAGTGAACTTTCCGCCCCGCCCAGGCGTCGGACCGGCAGAAGGAGATGATCCAAATGATGGTCAACTGGCGCGGAATCGGTTGGTACCTGCTGATTACCATGGGTCTCACCTGGGCGATTGAGGGTGTGATGATCGCACAGGGAGTCCGGTTCGATGGCGCTCCCCCCATCTATGCCCAACTGGTGGTCGCCGGGGTCATGTGGGTGCCGGCGCTGACCGCCTTTATCGTCCGGCGGTGGATTACCCGGGAGGGCTTCGCCGATGCCGGCCTCCGGTTCGGCTCCTGGCGCCCGTATGCCCTGATCCTGGTCGCGGCGCCCCTGCTCTTCGGGTTGATCTACGGCCTGACCGGCCTGCTCGGGCTGGGCACCCCCGACTGGGAGATGCGGGCGTATGTCGAAATGGCCCTCGCAGCAGGGGGTGATCCGTCAGCGATCCCGGCCAACCCGACCCTGCTCCTGCTGCTGGTCACGACTTTTATCACTCCGTGGGTGAACAGCATCTTCGCCTTCGGGGAGGAGTTTGGCTGGACCGGCTACCTGATGCCGCGGCTCCTGCCCCTGGGGCGCTGGAAGGCGACCCTGATCTACGGCATGATCTGGGGGCTCTGGCACGCCCCACTGATCCTGGTCGGCTTCAACTACCCCGGCCATCCGTACCTCGGGGTGCTGCTCATGTGCGGCATGGCCATCGCCCTGGGCATGGCCCAGGTGGCGCTCTGGCTGCGGACCGGCTCGGTGATCCTGACCGCCTTCCTGCACGGGGCGTTCAACTCCCAGGCCTACGGGATCTGGCGGGTGGTCTATGGTGATGCCGACCCGGTCCTGGGCGGGATGGGCGGCCTCGTGGGGATTGCTGTAATGGCTCTGATCGGGGCTTGGCTCCTGGCCCGCTCGCCGGCATCCCGTCCGGGTGTCTGATCCTTCACCGGTGTGACTCAGCCCGCCATCCTCCCGGGATGGCGGGTTTTCCTTGCCCTCCCAGCTATAAGTCGGACAATTCGTTGAGCGAAGGGGCCGGTTCCTCTACCCTGATACCGAGGAGCGTGAGCGGGCGGGAGCATCCGGCGGCCGGCTCCGTCACTCACCGGAGGTAGAGAAGGAGGAGAGGAAGATGAAGCGCATCTGGATGATGGCCGTGGCCTTCGTGGTCATGGCAGCCGTGGCGGGCGGCGGGCTCACCCTGGCCCTTTTCTCGGACAGTGCCGCGACGGCGACCCAGGAGTTCGTCTCTGGCACCCTCGAGATCGAGGCCCACCGCGACATGGGCGACGGGATCCCCGGCCCGATGTTCTATATCGATGTGGCCGGCGGCGGCGTCGATCCAAACGCCCATCCCACGGGGCTCTGGGCCCCGGGCGACGAGCATCACCGGATCCTGCAGGTCGAGAATATCGGCAGCCTGGACGCCAAGCTGACCCATCTGCGGGCGACGCTCCAGTCCGGATCCATGTACCTGGCCGACAAGCTGAATGTCGTGGTCACCACCGACCCCGGCGGGATGGATGTGGTCACGACGGCCACCCTCGCTGACTTCATCAACGGAGATCAGTACTTCCCCGTCCCGATTGAGGCCTATGTCGGCGATGTGATCAACCTGCACTTCTGGGTGGAGTTCCCGCTCGATGCGGACAACTCCTACCAGGGGCTTTCCACGGTTGTGACCTTCACCGCCTACGCCGAGCAGCTGGCCAACAACCCGTAGCGGTGAGACTCTCCGCAGACTGGAGGATTGAGTGCATATGAAGCGCACATGGAAAGCGCTGACCGCGTGCACGCTGGCCCTGGGGCTGATCATGCCCTCCCTGGCCGGCGTGGGCAGTAAGGTGGCCCAGGCCGACCCGCCCGGGCTGGCGATCAGCGATCTGAGCGGGCAGAGTGCGAGCGATCTCGTAGCCGCCTTCGTCGGCGGCGGGGTTACCTACAGCAACGTGACCTACACCGGGGTGAACCACTCCGCCGGCACCTTCAGCGGGGGCGCCGCCGTCTTCGGCCACGCCGCCTTCGACAGCGGTATCGTCCTTTCCAGTGGCTCTGTCCATAACGCCGTGGGCCCGAACGTGGAGGACTCGATCGGCGAGGCCAACGGCCTTGCCGGTGACGGTGACCTGGACGCCCTGATCCCGGGCTACGCCACCCAGGACGCATCGATCCTGGAGTTCGACTTCGTGCCCACAACGGACAAGGTGAACTTCAAGTTCGTCTTCGGATCCGAGGAGTATAACGAGTGGGTCGGCTCCAGCTACAACGATGTCTTCGCCTTCTTCGTCAACGGCGTCAACGTCACCACCATACCCGGCACATCGACCGCGGTCTCCATCAACAATGTGAACAGCGGCACCAACGCCGGGCTCTTCATTAACAACGACCTCTCCGATGGCGGCGGCGCCTACAACACGGAGATGGACGGCTTCACGGTCGTCATGGAGGTCGAGGCGGATGTGAACCCGGACGAGAACAACCATATCAAGCTGGCCGTGGCCGACGCCGGCGACCAGGTCTACGACTCCTTCATCTTCATGAGCGGTCTGGACCAGGGCGATGCCGACTCGGACGATGACGGCATTCCGGATGACGACGACAACTGCCCGTTCGTCCCGAACCCGGGGCAGGAGGATGCGGATGGCGACGGCATCGGCGATGCGTGCGATGACGACTCCACCCCGCCCGAGTGGCCCGCGGGGGCTGAGTTGCTGGTCGATGTGACCTGCGGCGCTGTGATCCTGGAGTGGCCGGCCGCCACCGATGATTCGGGCGCCGTCCAGTACCGGGTGAAGGTGGACGGAATCGTCCAGGCGATCACGACCGACACCACGGTGACGCTCTCCCTGGCCGACAGCACCACCTACGCCTTGGAGGTGGAGGCAGGTGACTACAGCGGCCACTGGAATGACGCCGGGCTGACCGCCACGGTCACGACGCCCCCGCCTGACTCAGGCACCCCGGTCCTCACCTTCCTCGATCCGAACGCCGATATCAATGACGGTGACGACTACCTGATCCAGTTCCAGTGGGGTCAGTGCGGCGAGCCGATCGAGGATCACTCGGTCACCGTCCGGATTCGGGATGCGGCGACCAACGCCCTGATCGCCGGCTACACCTGGGAGCACCAGGTCGAGATGGACGCCGCCGGCGTCTACAGCCAGCTCTTTGAGTCTGGCGAGTACAACGTCGATCCGGGCCAGACCCTGAAGGTGATGGTCTACTTCGGCTACAAGCTCCGGGGCACCGCCTACATCCACGTGAACTAGTGGTGGAGGTACCCGTGCAAAGGACCGCTCCGCCCTGTGCGGGGCGGTCCCTGCGCGGGTTGGGGGGTGACAGGAACAGCCTAAGGGACTATACTGAAACGGACTCCACAAATATGGGCGTCACCACTTTATTGATGAGAGGGATGCACCATGAGAATGTCGGTCCGGAAGATGGCGATTGCCGGTGTGCTTGGCGCGGTCTCGGTTGTCATGGGACTCGTTCCGTTCCTCGGCTTCATTCCGCTGCCCACGGGTCAGAATGCCACGATCATGCACGTCCCGGTGATCATTGCCGCTGTTGCTGAGGGTCCCGGTGTCGGTATGTTCGTGGGCTTCATTTTCGGGCTGATGTCCTGGCTCCGGGCCGATAATGCGATCTTCAAGGATATCCTGATCGCCATGGGGCCGCGCCTCTTGATCGGGGCGGCCGCCGCCTACTCCTTCCGCTCGCTCCGCTCCTTCGGGCTGGTGACAGCCCTGGCGGGATCGGCGGTGATCGGCACCCTGACCAACACCGTGCTGGTCCTGGGGCTGATCTATCTGCGGGGATACCTGCCGGGCTCCGTGGTCCTGACCCTCGGGCTGACGCACGGGGTGGCTGAGCTGGCCCTCTCGGTCGTCGTGGTCGTGGCGGTGGGCCTGGCGCTTCACCGGGCAGGCTTTGTCGGAAGGGCGGATTCCAGGAGCCGTAAGGCAGCATAATGAGAGAACGGGCCGCTTCCGCACAGACGGGGGCGGCCTCTGCCGCGTCGCTCTGCGGGTTTACTGATCCGGTGAGGAGGGGTACCATGATCACCGATGTTCCGGGAATCCTGGTGGGACATGCAAGCGACCCGGAGGCCCTGACCGGCGTGACGGCGGTGCTGGCGCCGGCGGGGGCCGTGGTCGGGGTCTCGGTGGAGGGCTCGGCGCCGGGCACCCGGGAGACCGATCTCTGCCGGACGGGCAACCTGGTCCAGCAGGCCCACGCCGTGCTGCTGGCCGGGGGGAGCGCCTTCGGCCTGGCTGCAGCCAACGGCGCCATGCGCTGGCTGGAGGAGAGGGGCTACGGCTTTCCCACGGGCGATGCGCTCGTGCCGATCGTGCCGGCCGCCGTCCTCTATGACCTGGGCGTAGGCTCATCCAAGGTGCGGCCAGACGAGGCCATGGGCTACGCCGCCTGCGAGGCAGCGGCGGGCGGGCCGGTCGAGCAGGGCTGCGTGGGCGCCGGCACCGGCTGTACCGCCGGCAAGGCGCTGGGTGTGGCCCGGGCGACCAAGACCGGCATCGGGACCGCAACGATCAAGGTGGGCGATGTGGTCGTCGGGGCGATCGTGGCGGTCAATCCGTTCGGCGACGTCTGGGATCCGGAGCGGGGCGTGATCCTCGCGGGACCGCGGGCCGCTGAGGGTGAGGGCTTTGCCTCCACCACCAGCCTGCTGCTGGGCGGCGAATCACGACAGGCCTTCGGGGAGAATACGACCATCGGCGTTGTAGCGGTCGGTGGGAACCTCTCGAAGGAGGGGGCGAACAAGGTGGCCCGCATGGCCCACGACGGCCTGGCCCGGACCATCTCCCCGATCCATACCATGTTCGATGGTGACACGCTCTTCTGTCTGGCCACCGGCGGCCCGGAGGTGGATGTGACCGCCGCCGGCACCGCTGCGGCGCTGGCGGTGGAACAGGCGGTGTTGAACGCGGTCCGGCATGCCCGGCCCATGGGCGGACTGCCGGCGGGGAATCTGGCGTACGAGTAACCCGGGAGGCGCTTGGACCCCGCTCGGTCGGGGCCGAGACGAGAAAGGGCGGGATTGGTGTGCAGAAGGAGCGACTGACGGTTCCGGGGTTCCGTGGGCTGAAGGGGCAGCGGAGGATCAGCGTGGTGACCGCCTACGACTTTACGGCCGCGGCGCTGGTGGACCGCTCTCCGGTCGATGCGATCCTGGTGGGCGACTCGCTCGGCATGGTGATGCTGGGCTACAGCTCGACGGTCGCGGTGAGCATGGAGGATGTGCTGCATCATCTGCGGCCGGTGCTGCGGGGCGCACCCCGCACCTTCGTCATCGCCGACATGCCCTTCGGCTCGTTCAACGTGAGCCCGGCCCAGGCGATCGCGGAGGCGAACCGGCTGATCCAGGCCGGCGCCGACGCGGTCAAGCTGGAGGGCGGCGAGCCGGTGGTCGAGACGGTCCGGGCGCTGGTCCGGGCGGGGATCCCGGTCATGGGCCATCTGGGGCTGACCCCGCAGACCGCCGGCGCCCTGGGCGGCTGGAAGGTGCAGGGGCGGGACTCGGCGGCCGCGGCCCAGATGCTGCTGGATGCCAGGGCGCTGGAGGAGGCCGGGGCCTTCTCGCTGGTGCTCGAGATGGTCCCGTCGCCGCTGGCGGCGGCCCTGACGCGGCGGGTCGGGATTCCCACGATCGGCATTGGGGCCGGCCCGGACTGCGACGGTCAGGTCCTGGTCTGGCATGACATGTTCGGCCTCTACGACCGGCTTCAGCCCCGGTTCGTCAAGCGGTACGCCGAGGCGGGGGCCGCGATCTCCGAGGGGCTGGCCGCCTACGCGGCAGACGTGACCAGCGGCGCATTCCCCGGGCCGGAGCACTCCTTTAAGATGAAGCCGGATGTGTTGGAAGCGGCGCTTCGATATGGGGGGAGCGAGTCGTGAGGATCGGCATTCTTGGCGCCGGGGCCCTTGGCTGCCGGCTGGGGTTCGAACTGGCGGGGATACCAGGCGTGGAGGTCCGGCTCCTGGCCCGTTCCCCGGGCCCGGACTGGGTCGAGGTGGAGGGGCACGGGCGCCGGGCGGTGGAGCGTGGTGGGGCAGATGGTCCCGTCGATCTGCTCCTGGTCCTGGTGAAGGCGGGCGATACCCGTGAGGCCCTGGCCTGGGCCGGTGGGGCTGTGGGCCAATCCACGGTCCTGCTGACCTTGCAGAATGGGCTGGGGAATGCGGAGACGCTGGCGGAGGTGGCGGGGCCGGAGCGGGTACTGGTGGGCACCACGGCCATGGGGGCGACGCTGACCGGCCCGGGCATCGTTCGGCCCGGCGGCGAGGGGCCGACCTGGATTGCGCCCTGGGTTCCGGAGGGCATGGCGGCGGAGCGGGCGGCTGCGGTGGCGGCGCTGCTCCAGGCCGGCCTGGTGGATGACCCGGCGCGGCTGCTCTGGTCGAAGCTGGTGATCAACGCCGGCATTAACGCCCTGACGGCGGTGCTGCGGGTAACGAACGGGGGACTGCTGGAGCGCCCATCGGCTCGGCGGCTCATGGAGCAGGCTGCCCGCGAGGCCTACCACGTGGCCCTGGCCGAGGGGGTCATCCTGCCGGATGACTCGGTGGAGCAGGTCGCCCGGGTGGCGGCGGCGACGGCCCAGAACCGCTCCTCCATGCTCCAGGACCTGGAGCGGGGGCGGCGGACGGAGGTCGAGGCGATCAACGGCGAGGTGGTCCGGCGGGGCCGGGATTACGGCGTGGGGACCCCGGTGAATCAGTCGCTGCTGGAACTGGTCCGTGCGATGGAGCGATAGAGCGGAGACCGCCTGCCTGGGGTTGACCCGGGCGGGCGGTTTCTGTTCTGTCATGCCAGCCCTCCTTCCGGCGTATGAGTCCCAGACGGAGGTGGTCGTGTGGACGATGCCCTGTTTGGTAGACTCCTCTCCAACTTCCTCGTCGCCCTGGGCGTGACCCTGGGCGGCGCCCTCTCCGGTGCCGCCGCCTCGCTCCTGGTCGGGGGGCACCCTATGGACCGGCTCCGCTTCCTGGCCGACGAGATGCGCCTCTGGGGGATCCTCGTCGCGGTCAGCGGCTCCTTTGAGCCATTGCGGGGGATCGAGCAGGGGCTCTTTGCCGGACAGGGGCGGGTGCTCGTCCGCCATGTCTTCTACCTGCTGGTCGCCATGGTGGGGGCCAACCTGGGCTACTTCCTGCTCCAGCACTTGGCGGGGCGGAAGCCATGAGCCGGTGGGGACCGGCCTCCCGGCTCATGGCCGCCTTCGCGGTCGGCGTGGCCACGGCGATCTGGCTCTTCCCGGTGATCGCCGGGCCAAAGGTGCAGCAGTTGCGGCTTGAGCGGGACGAGGCGCTGGCCAAGGTCGAAGCCCTGCAGGACGAGGTGGTCAAGCTGAAGGAGGCCGAGCGGAAGCGGCCCGGCCAGTCCGAGGTGCTGCGGGCGAGGGCGGAGATCGAGGGGCCGGACCAGCGGGTGGGGCTGGAAGCGGGCCGACGGATCCAGAAGGAGCTCTCCGACGAGCAGATCGGCCGCCGGATCGACGATATCTCCTTCCTCCTGCTCTACAGCCGCTATCACGGCCGGCTCATGGAGATCGACTCGATCCTCTACCAGGTCGAGGTGAAGGCTCTGGTGATCGGTCCCGAGCTGACGCTCTACGGCCGGGTGAAGCCGGTCAGCGAGTAGGCGCGACTGAGCGCGACTGCTTCGGACCCCGGCGCGACTGAGCGCGACCGCTTCGGACCCCGGCGCGACGGAGCGCGACCGCTCCGGACCCCGGCGCGACGGAGCGCGACCGCTTCGGACCCCGGTGCGACGGAGCGCGACTGCCTCGGACCCCGGCGCGACGGAGCTCGACCGCTTCGGACCCCGGTGCGACGGAGCGCGACTGCTTCGGACCCCGGTGCGACTGAGCGCGACCGCTTCGGACCCCGGTGCGACTGAGCGCGACTGCTTCGGACCCCGGTGCGACTGAGCGCGACTGTTTCGGACCCCCGTGCAGGAGGTCGCCGGGCGCAATCGGAGCACGCAACGTGCATAGCGAGAGGCCGCACCCATCAGAGGGTGCGGCCTCACAGATTACGTCTTCACCCAGACGTTCATATCCTCCCAGTCCCCGCAGATATGGCAGTTGTTGATCATCCGCCCGCGATAGCGGTAGCCGAGCCGGCGGAGGACCAGGTTCATGCCGTAGCTCGACGCCCGGGCCAGGCTGAAGAGGCAGCCCACGTCCCGGCGGTGCAGTTCCTGCTCCAGGTCACGCAGGATCGCCAGCATGAGCCCCTCACCCCGGTACTCGGGATAGGTGGCGCAGTCGGTCAGTTCGGCGTGCCGGTTGGCCCAGTCGACCTCGGCGGCGGCGGCGCTGACCACCCGCCCATCCTCCCGGACGACCCGGAAGATCGCTTCCTCGTCCCGCATCTGCTGCCGAATGTAGTCGGGCTGATTGAGCGGGGTGGGGTACGTGTCAAAGATGGCGCCGAAGAGCTCGGCCATCTCCTCCACGTCCTCATCGGTCGCGGGGGCGATGGTGAACCGCTCGTGGACCTCCGGCTCAACCAGGTCGGCATCTAACACCGCTTCGAGGATCTCGTTCTCCAGCTCCAGCCGGCTCGACTGCTGCCGGTCTGGCTCAATGAAGTAGGAGAGGAAGTAGCCGTCGGCTCCGGCAAAGTAGCCCGGAATGATCCCCTCCAGGGCGAAGCCACGGCCCAAAAACCGCTCCCAGTCCGCCTCTCGGCTCTCGGCCAGTATCTTTCCAAACCCCTGGCTCCGGGCCAGGGAGATCAGGTACTCGCCCAGGGCCGCGAGCGCTTCACGCCCCTCGAAGCGGTAGCGCTTCAGCTTTACTCGTCGGTTTATGCCGTCCAGCTCTACGGTGGCCTGCCAGTCATCGCTGGTCGCTTCGACTCGCTGTAGCAGCGGTACGCGTTCCTCCTGAATCATATGATCGCCTCCTTCGCCATAACAAGACCCGGTCCATCGGCTTTCGCCGGCAGACCGGGTTCCCAAGCTGCGTCTAGACTTCGGACGGGACCCACATCTAGCATACGTGACCGGCTCCTGCCAGGGCAAAGCTGCTGCGGGGCCGAAATCGGGCAGGAGAGGCAATCAGCCGTGGTGACAACCAACAACCTTCCGAATTCGTATAAGTTGGCGGATGTTCCGTTCGGATCCCCGGCCTTTCGCCGTCAGTTGGCGAAGTGGCAGTTCGGGTGCGGGGTGAGGGTGGCGCGGGACTCCATCTGCCCGGAGCGAAAAGCATCCCCGTTGGCCTGTACCACCTGCAGCGCCGAGGTAAAGGAGTCGAGGGGGAAGAAGGGCGAGCCCTGCTCCTTGAGGAACCGGGCCAGGCGCCCCTTGGCGAAGACCCAATCGGCGTGACCGGCGGCGTAGAGATCGCTCACCCCATCGCCAAAGTAGATCACCCGCGAGCCTGCCTGGTGGAGCCGCCGTACCACAGCCGCCTTGCAGCAGGCGCAGCGGTCGCAGGCCGGGTTGCCGAACGGGAAGAGGAGGTCGCCTGCCTCGGAGCGGGCGTTGCTGAAGACCGGGAGCCAGTCCAGCCCCTCCCGGTGCAGGACCCGGTCAATGTAGAAGGTGAAGCCATCGCTGACCACCGCGAGCGGGATCCCCTGCTCCCGGCAGTACTCGGCAAAGGGGTGGAAGCCGGGGTCGATTGTGACCGAGTCGGCCAGATCCACCGCCCGGGCCAGGTCCACCCGCGCCATGGAGTCGAGCCAGTAGAGCCGGGTGCCGATCTCGCCCCGCAGGAAGCGGTCGGTCACTTCGTCGGATGCCCGGCAGTGGTCGTCGGTGATCAGGTCGCCCACATCGACCGTGGTGATAGTGAAATCGAAATCGGTCAGGACCACGAGGGGCGCCCCGCGGGACGCCTCCCAGAACTGCTGGACAAGGCTCATCGGGTCAGGTACTCCATGAGCAGCTTCGCTGTGTTCTCCAGGGCGTCGGTGTGGACCCGCTCGTAGGAGTGGGAGGCGTCGATCCCGGGGCCGACCAGGGCGGCCTTGAACTGGCCCCCGGCCCGCAGGGCGGCGCTGGCGTCGGAGCCGTAGAACGGATAGATATCGACCCGGTAGGGAATGCCCGCCGCCGCGGCCTGGCGCTGGAGCCGGCGGGAGAGCTCGTAGTCGTACGGACCCGAGGAGTCCTTGACGCAGATCGTGACCGAGTACTCATCGGAGGTCTGGCCGTCGCCCACGGCGGCCATGTCCAGGGCGACCACCTCATCCACCTCGGCCGGGAAGACGCCGGCCGCACCGTGGCCCGTCTCCTCATAGTTCGAGATGAAGAAGTGGGTGGTGTGAGCCAGTTCGATCCGCTCCTCCTTGACCAGCCGGGCGATCTCGAAGAGGATGGCGACGCAGGCCTTGTCGTCCAGGTGGCGGGTCTTGATAAAGCCGGTCTCGGTCATGGTGGTCCGGGTGGCGAAGGAGATAAAGTCGCCCACCTGGATCCCCAGATCGATCACATCTTGCTTCGAGCGGACCTTGGCGTCCAGCCGGACCTCAAGGTTCGCCTCGTCCCGCTCCTGCTTGGCGTGCTCGGGGCCGTGGACGTGGGTGGAGGCCTTGGTCACGAGGATCGTGCCGGAGACGGTGGAGCCGTCCATTTTGTGGACCAGGCAGTACTCGCCCTCGATCGAGTTGCCCGAGAAGCCGCCGACCTTGGTCAGCTTCAGCCGGCCATTCCCCTTGATCTCCTTGACCATGGCGCCCAGGGTATCGACATGGGCGGCGATCGCCCGGTGCGTGGACTGCTCCCTGCCAGGCAGCGTGGCAATCAGGGCGCCCTTACGGGTCCGGCGGGTCTCCACGCCCAGGCGCTGGAACTCGGCCTCGGTGTACGTGATCGCTTCGGCGGTGAAGCCGGTGGGGCTGGGAATCCGGCAGAGTTCCATGGTCTTCTCGGCCATGTATGCAACATCGAACGTGGGCATGAGTCGGCCTCCTTGTCGTGACACGCGGGCGATATCGCCCTCTTTTTCATCGAAAATCGTCTTTCATTGTATCATAGGGAGGGAAAGGAAGCAGGGCTGCGGTAAACTTTCTACAGGAAGATGAACGATCAGGGGGTCAAATCTGTGCGTCACCTCGTCTACGGGCTCTCCGCATCGGCCATGCTGGCCGGGGCGGTCGGGCTGGCGCTGTTGCCCCGCGTTACGATGGACTGGATCTGGTTTGGGATCTACGGGGCGATTTGCAGCGGCGCCATCGCTGGGGGATGGGTTCTGGCCGGTGCGACCGCCGGCGACTGGCCGCGCCCGCGGGCCGGCTGGATGCTCATGATCGGTGGCGGCGTCGGGGTGGCGATCAGCCTCTGGCGCTGGGAGCTCTTCCCGCTGGTCTGGGCCTTCGCGGTCTGGTCCCACGGGCTGCTCTTCACGGTGCGCCTCTTCCCGCAACTGCGCCGCAAGGGTCAGAACGAAAAGGCCGGTCCGGTGCGCCCGCCGGTCTCCCGCCGCCAGGAGGGTGGCTCGTAGTCGGTGATCCACGCCCGCCCCGGATGATCCCGCCCGCCCGCAGGCCAGACTATGGCCGAGGAGGCGATGATCCCATGGGACAGACCGTGGTGGGGGTCTTTCAGCACAGCGGCGATGCCGACCTGGCCGCCGCCCACCTGCGGGATGAGTTTGCGCTGGATGCCGACGAGCTGGATATCATAGGCGAGGCGGAGTTCGATGATCTGGCCCGCCCGACCCTGGACCCGACCGACAACTGGATTCTCGCCGCCTTCACCGGGATCGGTCTGACCGCCCTGGGCGACGAGGACCCGGTCTCGAAGCGCTGGGGCGACATGGTCTGGAAGGGGCAGACGGTGGTCGTCGCCCGGTCGGACGATCCGGACCGGGCGCTGGATATCGCCGGCGAGATGCGCCGGGCCGGGGCGGAGCGGATCGATCTGCTCCCCCACTAGGTTCCCCGGAATCTCCCCAAAGGCAGCGGCATGAACGAAAAGGCGCCCGTCCTGGCGAGACCCAGGTGCGGGCGCTTCGTTATGCCTTCGGTTCGGTCCCCGCACTCTTGGCGGGTTCTGACTTGTCCTTGATCTCTTCGGTCGCCGCCTTGGTCACCTCTTCGGTGATCGTCTGGGTGGCCTTCTTGAATTCCCGAATGGCGGTGCCTACACTCCGGCCCATCTCCGGCAGTTTGGATGGTCCAAAGACGACGAGGGCGACGATTGCGATAAGCAGGATCTCTCCAAAGCCGAGGTTGCTGAACACGGCCCATTCTCCTTTGGCATGATCTTGGGCGAAGGTACAAGGACATGGTACTCCCATCCCGTTCGGTTTGTCCAGCGTCGATTGTCGGCAGAGGATCCCGGAGCGCAGAATCTGGCAGGTGCTGTTCAGCAGGAAGAGGGGCTCTTCTCCCCGAATTCGTTGTGCCAATCCATCGTATTATGTTATTTGGAAGGATTTCCAGATAACGATGGATCGCAGCAGACCGCGGCAACGAAACAGAGGGGGAAGACCGGATGACGCGAAAGAGACAGATACTCGCAGCCGTTACAGTTGCCTCGGTACTCGTAGGTCTCCTCGGGGTCCAGGTCTCCGGCGGTCAGAATGCGGCGAGTGCGGCGAACCAACCGATCCGGCTCCGGCAGGGGACGCTCTACATGACCCGCCAGAGCACGGCGGTCCCGGCTACGGGTCAGGCTGTCCGCTCCCTCCACATCCTCCAGTTCACCGGCCCGGTGACCGAGGCGCAGAAGGCCGCAGTGACTCGCCTGGGGGCGGAGTTGGGTGACTATCTGCCCGAGAACGCCTTCCTCGTCCGCATGGATGGCAAGCAGAGGGAGAAGGTGGCTGCCCTCAGCTTCGTGAACGGCGTGGCCCCGTACAAGGCGAGTTACAAGGTCGATGGTGCCCTGCACGGGGCGAAGGGGTCGGTTGCGGTGCAGGTGACCAGCTTCGCGCCGGGGGGCGGCGGTCGCACCTACCAGACGACGGTCGATGCCGCAAAGTTGGCCCAGATGGCCGAGTCCAGCGACCTGATCTACCTGGAGCCGGCGCCGGCCTATGTGACCCACAACGAGAAGGCCGCGGGGATCATGAGGGTCTCGCCGGTCTGGAAGAGCGGCTACGACGGCAAGGGGCAGGTGGTGGCTGTCACCGACACCGGCCTCGACACTGGTAAGAATGACGCTTCCATGCACCCGGACTTCCAGGGGCAGATCAAGAGGCTCATCGCCCTGGGCAAGCCGGGAGACGCCTCGGACACCCTGGCTCACGGCACCCACGTGGCCGGCTCGGTCCTCGGCAGCGGCAGGGCGTCCGGCGGGGCGCAGAAGGGCATGGCCCCCGGTGCCCAACTGGTCTTCCAGGCCGTGGAGGACAAGGACGGCAGCCTGGGTGGCATCCCCGAGGACCTGACCCAGCTCTTCCAGCAGGCGTATGACGCCGGCGCCCGGATTCACACCAACTCCTGGGGCATCCCGGTCACCAGCGGCGGCGACATTTACAACGCACAATCCAGCCAGGTCGACCGGTTCATGTGGGAGCACAGGGACTACACGATCCTCTTTGCCGCCGGCAACGACGGCGACCACGACCGGAACGGCCAGACCAACTATGGGACCGTCTCCGCTCCGTCTACCGCCAAGAACGCCATTACGGTGGGCGCCTCCCAGAACGACCGGCCCGAGCGGAAGATGGCGACCGATGTGACCGACATGGCCTCCTTCTCCAGCCGGGGGCCGACCAAGGACAACCGGGTGAAGCCCGATATCGTGGCCCCGGGCACCTGGATCCTCTCCGCCCGCTCCAGCGTGGCCGAAGAGAAGCATTTCTGGGCGATCGATGAGACCAACAGCCGCTATGGCTACATGGGCGGCACCTCCATGGCCACCCCGCTCACCGCCGGCACCGTGGCGGTCCTCCGCCAGTTCTACGTGGAGAGCCTGAAGGTCACGCCCGCAGCCTCGCTCCTGAAGGCGACCCTGATCAACAGCGCCGCCTCCATGAAGAGCGGCCTCACCTGGAAGGATACCGGCTGGGGCCGGGTCGATCTGAACGAGGCCGTAGGCGGCACGCCGTTCCGCTTCGTGAACGAGGAGAAGGCGCTGGCCACCGGGCAGTCCCAGTCTTACAGCTACACGGTGGAGGCGGGTGCCCCACTCAAGGCGACCCTGGTCTGGACCGACTACCCGGCCAATCCCTCCGCCGAGAAGACGCTCGTCAATGACCTCGACCTGTTGGTCACGGGCCCCGATGGCAAGAAGGTGGCCGGCAATCACATGCTCGGCGCCACCCCGGACCGGATCAACAACGTAGAGAACGTGGTGGTGGCCGCACCGACCAGCGGCACCTACACGGTGACGGTCTCCGGCTACAACGTCCCGCAGGGGCCGCAGCCCTTTGCCCTGGTCCTCTCGGGCAATGTGAGCGACGGCACCGCTCCCACCCCGAAGCCGGAGGAGCCGAAGCCGAACCCGAAGCGGCCCACCGCCTCGGTCACCAGTCCGGCGAACGGCGCCACCCTCACCGGGAAGGTGAGCCTGAGGGCATCGGCCAGCGATGCGAAGGGGATCACCAAGGTCCTCTACTATGTCGATGGTGTCTACGTGGGCAGGGCGACGACCGCTCCGTACACGCTCCACTGGGATTCCACCACCGTGGCCGACGGTCCCCACGAGATCGTGGCCAATGCCTACAACACCGGCGGCTATGTCGGCATCTCCGCCCCGGTCCGGGTGGCGGTGCAGAACAAGGCGCAGAAGCTGGAGGCGTTCCAGTTCACCGGCCAGACGGCCGTCTACAGCACGGTGCGCAAGTTCCACCTGACCATGGAGGCGGGCGGCCAGGTGATCGCTGACCTGGGCCTGCTGGGCAGCGCCAGGGCGAGTCTGACGGCCCTTGACCCGAGCGGCAAGGAGGTCGCGTCCGGTGAGAAGGGGCTGCGTTTCACGGCCGGTCAGGCGGGCACCTATACGATCAACCTGACCAGCAGCGGTGGCTGGGCCGATTACGCCCTCATGGTCAACTACCCACCCGCATCGCCGGTTGAGCTTCACCGGGGGAATCTCACCACCTCGGACCGAACGGACATCTACGAGGTGAAGACCAGCAAGCAGGGGGCTCTCAACGCCCTGGTGACGGCCCAGTCCAAGGGCGCCGATATCGATATCTACCTGCTGGACGCCCAGGGGCGCTACCTCACCACAGCTACCTCGCCCAACCTGAACCCGGAGTCGATCAGTGCGCATCTGGATGCCGGAACCTATTATTTGTACGTGGTCACCGACTCCGGTGGCACCCCGTATGAGCTGAAGATCGTTCACCCTGAGTAACGGCGAGGCCGGGCTGACATCTGCGTCGGCCCGGCCTTCAGCGCTTTATACACAGCTACTTGATCTCGATCGCCTGGGCCGTGGCCTGGCAGGGGTAGGACTCCGCAACCGCACCATCCTCCCAGGCCTTCACCTGCTGTCCCACCTGCAGATCCGAAGCCGTTACGGCGGCTCCATCCCGCACAAGGACCGTCTTCTTCGCCAGGGCGAACCAGCACTTGGCGCCCTCTTCCTTCTCGGGAGTGGCCTCGACCAGGACCCGCTCGTTCTCGATCTTCGTGATCTGGCCCTCGACCAGGGGGGCTCGGTCGGGCAGCGACGGGGCGCTCTTCCCGGTACAGCCGGCCAGGAGCAGGGTGGTCAGCACGAGACCGATCGTCAGCAATCGCATGGCTGCTCGCCTCCTTTGTGTCAGATAGACGGGGGAGGCGGCGGTTTCGTTGCAGTCGGCACTACTCGCCCGTGCACTGGAGCATTTGGCTGACAGGTACAAGCTGGTAGCCCTTGGCCAGTAGTTGGGGGATGGCCTGATCCGAGGCGGTGGCGGTATCGACCACGTTCATGTGCATGAGCACGACCGAGCCGCCCTGCGCTTTCATGATCCGGCTGACGAGCAGATCCACCCCGGGGAACTGCCAATCGAGGGTGTCCACATCCCAGTAGATGGAGTAGGAGTAACCGCCCTGCCGCACGAGGGCCCGCTCGTGCTCGTTGAAGGCGCCGTAGGGCTCCCGGAAGAGGGGGCGGGGGTTCTTCCCGGTCGCCTTCTGGATCGCCTCCTCGGCGTCCTTGAGCTGCTGCAGGACCTCCTCGTCCGGGATCTTGGTGAAGTCGGGGTGGCTGTACGAGTGGTTGCCGATCTCGTGCCCCTCATCTGCGATGCGCTTCGCCAGATCCGGGTACTTCTCCACCCACTTGCCGGTCAGGAAGAAGGTGGTCGTGATCCCGTGCTTCTTCAGGACATCCAGAACGGCGGCGGCGCCGTCCGCACCGGAGCCGGCATCGTAGGTGAGGGTGAGCATCTTGCAGGAGCGGTCACCGTGGACGATGAACTGGGAGGGCTCACCCTCGGGGACGGTGGGCAGTGGCTTTGGTTCGGGGGCCGGCACCGGCTGGGGCGGCGGTTCGGGCGCTGGTTTCGCCGGGGCGGGGGCTGGATCGACCGGCGGCTCGGGGGAGGCCGGCTCCGGTTCCGCGGCCACTGGCGGGGGCGTCGGAGGGAGCCGGGATGCACTCCCGGGGAAGAGGCAGCCGGTCAGGATTCCGAGGGAGATGAGGAGGCCGGCCCCGGCCACGATCGGCCGGTAGGCCTGGCGCCGTGCGTGCGAAGAGGAGGGCGGCATCTGTCTGTTCATGGAGGGCCTCCGTTTAGAATCGGCTACTGGCTGCGCCAGTCGAGCTTGAAGTGGGCCAGGGTCAGCATGCCCAGGCCGAAGAGGGTCATGATCGCCACATCATACGCGAAGCTGGGGCCGAAATTGCCGGCAAGTGCGGCGCGGAACGCATCAGAGACGTAGGTGATCGGGGTGAACGGGGCGACCACCCGCAGCGGGGCGGGCATCGCCTCCAGGGGGATCATGGTGGGGGAGAGGAAGGTGACAAAGGCCATCATGAGATTGGCTAGCTGGTTGGCGGTCTGGCCGTCCTTCGCATAGGTCCCCAGGAAGGCGCCGAGGCCCACTAGTGAAAGGGCGCCGAGCGGGATCAGGGGGAGGAGGGCTGCACCGCCGGTGAGCGGCAGGCCCAGCATGAGGCTTCCCGCTAGCCAGAGGATCACCAGGCCGGGAACGGCGAGGATCAGGGCGACGGTGACCATGGCGAGAACCAGCGCCAGCTTAGGCAGCGGCAGGGCGGCCCAGTAGTCGAAGTCCCGGGTGTGGCGCCCCCAGCCGATCTTGTTAATGATCAGCATGGTCGGTCCATAGACGACCGATGTGGTCAGGTTGCCGCCCACCAGGAAGATCGCCCGCTCGGGACTGACGTCGCCCACGGCGTACTTGAGGAAGAAGAGCATGCCCAGGGGCATGAGGAAGCCGAACATAATGTGTAACCAGGCGGTGTTCCGGTACTCGGTCAGCATCACCCGGGTCAGGCCGGCGTATTGGACCAGCCAGAAGCGGAGCCCTCTCCGGCTCGGCGGGTAAGGCGGCTCTGCAACCGCTTGTTGGACGTCGGTCAGGCTAGCCAAGTTTCGCACCTCCTCCAAGGGCCAGGTAGACATCCTCCAGGGAGGGGGTCAGGATCCGGAAGTCGTCCAGGGCCTCCAGACCGATCTCGGCAAGAACCTGATCGATCGCCTGACGGGTTGCGGCCCGATCACAGAGAATGGTCGCGTGCTGTCGGGTGAGGGCGTGGACCTCGCCCAGCCGCTCCAGCAGCGGCATATGGCCGTTCGGCTCGCCCTTGAAGAGCAGCTCCAGCCGGACCCGGGAGTCGATCCGCCCCTTCAGTTCGCCGGGGGTGCCCAAGGCCATGAGGCGGCCATGGTTGATGATCCCGACCCGCTGGATCACTCGCTCGGCCTCCAGCACGTTGTGGGTGACGAGGATGATCGTCGTGCCCGCCGGAGAGCCTGCGGGTCTGGGTCTTGCGCAGCTTGTCGAGGCCGAGTTCGGCCATCAGCTCATCGGTCTGGCGGCGGGCCTCGCTGGCGGAGAGGCCCCGGAACCGGCCGGTGTAGGCGATCGCCTCCTCGGGGTAGAGGTCCCACAGCGCCATGGAATGCTGGGGCTGCAGGGCCATGTAGTCGGCCACCAGGTCAGGGCGGGCGACCACATCCATGCCGTAGAGGTGAATCCGGCCACTCGTGGGGGAGAGGAGCCCCGCCAACTGGTTGACCAGGGTCGATTTGCCGGCGCCGTTCGGTCCCAGCAGTCCAAAGATCTCGCCTTCATGAATGGCGAAGCTCAGGTCCTCGTTGGCCCGCTTGCCGCCGCTCTTGTAGACTTTGGTCAGCGATTCTACCTGGTAGACGACCGCCATGGGCTAGACCTCCCTCAGAGGACCGAAGAGTCGGAGACCAAGCCGGGCCAGTTCCTCCCATACGAGGCCGCCCGGTGTATCATCGATGATCAGGACGATGCCGTTCAGGTAGGAGACGTAGGCGAACGCCAGGAGCCGGGGATCAGCGGGGGCCAGCTCGCCCAGTCGCTGCCCCTCCTCGATCACCGGGCAGATGATTTCGGCATAGCGGGCGGTAAAGCCGTAGAGTTCAGCGGCGAGTTCGGGGAAGCGGTCGGGTTGTCCCAGGACCTGTTGGGTGAGCCGGACGTAGGTCCCTGCGGTGGCGAAGCGGCGGATCTGCTCCACAGATATGCATGTCAAGAGGGAAACGTCGGAATACCGTCGTAAGTGTTTCGGAGGAGGGGGATTGCACTGAGCATCTACATCGCCTTGTTACGGGGAATCAATGTGAGCGGGCACCGGCTGATCAAGATGGCCGACCTGCGGGCGCTCTGTGAGCGGCTGGGACTTCATCGGGTGCAGACCTACATTCAGAGCGGCAATATCCTCTTCGAGTCCGAGGAGGAGGCCGGGGTGCTGGGGTCGCGGTTGGAGGAGGGGATCCGTGAAACCTTCGGCTTTGAGGTGCCGGTGGTCCTGCGGACGGCTGCGGAACTGGGGAGGGTGATCCAGGACTGCCCGTTCCCCGCAGAGGGACTGGTGGAGGGGGAGTACGTTCACGTCTCGCTGCTGGCTGAAGCCCCTTCCCAGGAGGGGATCGATCGCCTACGCGCAGTCTCTGTCGCCCCCGATGAGTTTCGGCTGGTGGGGCGGGAGATCTACATACTCTTCCGGCAGAGCTCTCACAAGTCCAAGCTGTCGAATGCCCTGATCGAGCAGAAACTGCGGGTCCCGGCCACGCTCCGCAACTGGCAGACCATGAGCAAGCTCCTGGAACTGGCAAGGGATATGGCAGTGTCTGACGGACTCTGACGGCGTCGCGAACGGATCCGCCCGCAAGGGAGAAGGGGGCCGTCCCGGAAGTCATCGGCGATGACTCAGGGACAGCCCCTTTGCCGTTCAGGGTCGCTCACTCGTCCTTCGGGGTGTTGTAACCCCGCTCACCGTAGGGCTGGAGCTGCTCCAGCCACTTCTTCAGCAGTTTGGCCAGGGCATCCTTCTCATCGAAGTAGCCGGTCTCGGGCTTCTCCAGGACCTCCAGGACATCGAACGCAAAGGCCTCGGGGCCGAACTCGTTCCAATCCTGCTGGAGGAGCTTGTTGTCGTGCGAGCCCATCTCCAATCTGAACCGCTGGCCGTTGATCGTCTTCAGGTTCCGGGTCGACCTGACGAACGCCTTGCCGTTGCGGTGATTCTTGATCTGATAGACGCCCGCTTCGGTCGTTGTCTCCATGGCGAGTCGCTTCAGCTCTTTCCGGTCCATGTGGGTCTCCTCCTGATTCGTGGCGCCCTTGCGCCAGTATTGACTCCCGTCGGGAAGCCGCTGCAAGAAGCCGTAGTCGACGAGGTAGCGCCGGAGGGTGACGAAGTCGGGGAAGGCCGCCTCCAGGAGGGCGTTGACCTCCTTCTCGGTGTATGTCTGGCCCACATCAAACCGTTCGACCAGCTCCTCCAGGATAATCAGCCGGTGCTTCTCCTTCATGGCGAAGGAGGTGAGCGGTCCTTCTGTCCCCTGCGGGAAGTACTTCCGCAGCACCTGTTCCCGCTCGGAGAGGGCCGGTTTCCGGTGGTGGGGCGCCGGCGTGACAGGCGCCTGCCTGGCCCGGAGCAGTTCCATGATCGCCAGGAAGAGTCTGGCCTGACGCTCCTTCTCCCTGAGCGCTGCGCGATGGTTCCGGATGGTGGAGGTGCTGCCCACGCCGAGCTCCGCCTGGATCTCGCCATCGCTCCTGCCCTGGTAGAAGAGGGTCAGGAGGTTGCGCTGTACCTCGGTCAGCCCGGTCAGGCTCTTCTCCAACTGAATGAGATGGGCGAAGACCGATTGATGCACCCGCTCAATATGGAGGCGGGTGTAGCGTTCGGCGTCATACAGCCGGCCATCATCGGGGTAGATGATCCCCTTTTCGATAAACTCCCCGCAGCAGATGCAGGTGTACCCATCCGCGGTCTCCACGTACCCTGCCACCAACTCCTTCAAGGAGGCCTGGGTGATCCGTTCTGCGTCGTTCACTAGACAACATCTCCACTCGTCTACGATTACATAGACAGCATATGTCTTTGTCTGTCCAGAGTCAAGTGATGAACGCGAAAAACGAGCCCTGTTACGGGCTCGTTCCCTGCCAGATCGCAACGAGGCGCTCCAGTTCTGCCTCGTCGGGGAGGTAGAAGGAGAGGTCGCCCACGTAGTCACTCTGCCCCGGCAGCGTCTCCTGCACCACCGCATTGGCCTGCTGTGCCAGGAAGCCCTCCTTTGCCAGGCGCAGTTGCTCCGTGGTGGTGAGGTCGGTCTCGACATAGCGCGAGGCGGTCAAGAGGAGATTCGGCAACTTCGGCAGGTTGGACGGGCGCAGAGCCTGCTTGGCCGCTGCCTTCAGAAATGCCTGCTGCCGGCCGATTCGACCCAGGTCGTCGCCGATCTCATCATGCCGGAAGCGGACATACTGCTCCGCCTTTTCCCCATCCAGCACCTGCTCGCCCGGCTCCAGGTTGATCACGAGACCATCGTAGGGGTCCTCATACTGCATGGCACGATCTACGTTGAACGGGACGCCCCCGATCAGATCGACCATCTGCCGGAAGCCCACCAGGTTTACCTTTACATAGCCGTCAATCGGGAGATCGAGCAGCTCCGAGACCGTTTGCATGGCCAGTTCGGGTCCTCCGTAGGTGTAGGCGGAGTTGACCTTCCCCTCACCGTGCCCCTCGATGCTGACGAGGGTGTCGCGCGGGATGGAGAGCGCTCTCACCTGACCATCGCCGACGCGGACAAGGAAGATCGTATCAGACCGGCCGGGGTCGTCGGGTCGCTCATCGACGCCAAGGACGAGCACGTAGGCCGGCCGCTTCGCCGGCTCGCTCTGCGTGGTTCTCCCTTCGTCCCGATACTGCGGTGACAGGCCACCACCCGTTGCCGGCCACGGCCAGAGCAAGGCGAGGCCGCCGGCTGAGAGCAAGAGCCCCAAGACTGCACCCGCCCAGAAGCGGCGCATTGCGGTTCCTCCCTTCTGATCTGGTCGCACCTCTGCGCGTGGCATCAGTATACGAGAAGGGCGGCACTGCGCACAACGAGCGGAATCTGGGGCCATAGCAAGGAAATACCCCGGGTGGCATGACGCCGCCGGGGTATGCAATATGCACCAGGTTAGTCCACCTCGACGTGAATCACCTTGAAGCCATGCTGCTCAAGGAGTTCGACCAGCGGCTTGGTCGCGTTCGTCTCGACACGCACGATGATCTGGTACTGATCGCGGACCTGGGAACGGAAGGTGGCCAGGTTGCGAATGGCGACACCGGCGTCACGAATGATCTCCGCAATCCGGGCCAACTGGCCGCGACGATCAGGAACGACCAAGGTGAGCCGGGTGGTATTCGAGTTGACACCGAGCATCTCGCCGAAGGACTTGAAGATGTCGGCCTCGGTAATGATCCCCTTGATAACCCCGTTCTCTACCACCGGCAGGAGCGGGATATCTCGCTGGAAGAGAATCTTGGCGGCACTCTCGATCAGGTCTTCCGGGCTGACTGTGATCGGATGGGGAACCATGACCTCACCGACCTTGTGCGAAAGGCCCGCCTGGCGCCCTTCCTTCATACAGGCCTCATAAATGTCGGTCAGTTGGATCACGCCCACCAGATGCCGCCCGCTGTCCATGACTGGAAGACAGTCATAGTGCTTTGTCTGGATCACCTCATAAGCCCGCTGCAAGGTGTCCTCTGGCGAGACGGTGGTAACATCCTCGATCATGACGTTACGGACGATCACGTTGGTCCGCCCCCTCTGTCTGTCGTGCTGAGCCTTACTCGAAAAGGCCGCCGCGAATCATCTATTGGACGTTTCCGCCCTTTATCCTTGTGCCGACGCAAAAAAACAGCCACGAAACCACTTCATTTGGCTGATTCGCATTCATCATCGAACAGAATATGGGAATACCAACCGCAACGTGCAGGATTCGATGCCTCCGGCGGGAAGTGGAGAGGGACGAGGTGAGCACATTGCGGTATCAGGTTGCCCCGGAGGATCGAGGGTTACGATTGGGCCAGTACCTCTTTGACCGATTGAAGCTCTCCCGGACCCTGGTGCGCCGTACCAAGGGGGCAGACGGGATCTATGTGAACGGTGCTCCCGCCCGCACCAGCCTGCTGCTGGAGGGCGGCGAAGTGATTGAGCTGCGCCTGAGCGAAGCGGGGCGGGTCGAGCCCGAACCGATCGAGATCGCGGTCCGTTACGAGGATCCGTACCTGCTGGTGGTGGAGAAGCCGGCCGGCATGGTGGTTCATCCGGTAAAGGACTATGTAAGTGGCACCCTGGCGAACGGGGTGGCGTACCATCTGCAGCGGCAAGGCCTTCCGCCTGTCGCCCGGCCGGTGCAGCGGATCGACCGCGAGACCTCCGGCCTGGTCCTCTTCGCCAAGGATCCGGCCATCGCCGGCCGGCTTGCCCGGGAACTGGAGCGGCAGAAGCTGGAGCGGCGGTACATTGCCCTGGCCGGGGGCGAGTTCGAGGCCAGCGAGGGAACGGTGGACGTCCCGATCCGGCGCGTCTGGGGGCACCCTGTCGCTCGGGAGGCGGCGGTGGGGCCGCGCACACCTGAGCAGGAGGCTCTGCTGGCCCAGGCGGTCGCCGAGGGACGGACCCTGCGGGAGGACTGGACCGCGCAGGGGCAACCGGCGGTCACCCACTGGCGCGTACTGCGGCGCTGGTCAGGGGTGACCATGCTCGACCTGCGGCTGGAGACGGGACGGACGCATCAGATCAGGGTCCACATGGCGCACGTCGGCCATCCGCTGCTGGGGGATTGGCTGTACGGGCAGCCCGGTCCCCCTGGGCGCCAGGCGCTGCACGCCGCCTCGCTGGTCCTCTGCCATCCGGTCACCGGGGAGACCCTCCGGCTGGAGTCTGACCTGCCCACTGATCTGGTCGGGCTGATCGAACAGCTCGATCGGGCAGTCACTGAACCGTAGCGCTGCAGGCGAGTGGGCCAATGGGTGGACGGGGGTTGACAGGGGCACCCTTGTCCTCAGAGCGAAAAGCGAATAAAATTGATATAACATATGAGCATCATGCTCCCTTGGAGATAGAGAAAGGGGCTGCACTACATTAATATGCACAGCTGGCGATCGCCGCGCCGGTTCATGGCGGTCATGATCGTCCTATTCGCCGCTCCCGTTCTGATCATCAACCTGATTTTCCACGAACTCATGGAGAACCAGCATGAGGCCAAGGTAAGCCTGGGGCACATTCAGGCGATGATTACCCAGGTCGACGCTTTCTACCAGGCAGCCAACTCGACAAATGGTCGCTCCTCAGCCTCAATTCGCTCAACCGGCCCTCTTATGGATCCGCTCCGGGAGGAGCTTGTCCGCTGGAACCGATCGGAACCGTACGCCGCTTCTGAGGCGGTGAAGCGGGTCAGTAGCGCCGTCGACCGGCTGATCACGGCGAACAAGCGGTTGCTCGATCACCTTGAGACCAGGGAGTGGGCGGATCTGGAGCGGTTGCTGCGCGACGAGGCGATGCCGGCGCTCGACGCCGCAGAGAGCATCGTGTTCGCGACCGCCGACCTCCTCGAGGAGAGGACCCAGTCACTTGACTTCTGGCACAATCTGGCCGATGCCATTACTCTGTCGGCAAGCGTCCTGATCCTCGCCCTCCTCTTCTGGCGGCTGGACGGCGCACAGCGTCGGAGCGACCGTTTGGAGACAGAGCGGCGGGAACTGGAGAGCAGGGACCGACACATTCAGGCGGTCCTGCGCAACATGGTGGACGCGGTCATCATCCTCTCGGCCGATGGGCAGATTCGCGAGGCGAGTACGGGGCTCCTTCGGGTGGTCGGCATGCCTGCCGAACTGGTGCGCGGGCGGTTGGCCCTGACCCTCATTCACCCGAGTGAGCAGGATGCGTTTGCCCTCCTCCTTGAGCAGGTACGAGGCGCAGCAGGGCTGGAGATGCGTGCGGAAATGCGCGTCGGCCCGGCCGGCGGTCCGAACCGGACGGCTGAGGTGGTTGCGACTAACCTGCTCCACGACCCGGAGATTGAGGGGTTCCTGCTCCAGTTGCGCGATGTCACTGATCGCCGGCAGGCAGAGCAGGCGGCCCGGGAGAGCGAGCACCGTCTTCGCTCAACCCTGAACCAACTGCCGGCCATTCTCTGGATCGTGGACCGGAGGCTCACCGTCACCGAGGCGGTCGGGTCTGGGCTGAGGGTACTCGGTCTGGATTCGGAGAGCGTGCGCGGGAGATCTGTCTGTGAGCTTATCCCAGACCCGGCGGTCCGGACACGGTACCTGGAGCTTTTCTGGCACGCGATGGAAGGGCAGGCGGGAGAGCAGGAGGATCACCACTTTATGGGCCGCGTCTTCCAGACCTATGCGGAGCCGCTGCGGGGTCGTGACGGCGAGGTCGTTGGGGTGGTCAATATCACCAGGGACACCACCGATTCATGGGAGGCGGAGAGAGCGCTCCGGGAGAAGGACCGGCTGCACCGGCTCGTGACGGAGAACTCGGTGGATATTGTGGCCCTGTACGACCCCGAGGGGAACACGACCTATGTCAGCCCGGCCGTGGAGGTGATCCTGGGCTACACCCCCGCCGAGTATATCGCTGCCGCCGTGGAGGAGATGGTCCACCCGGCAGACCTGGACGCCCTCTCGGAGGCGCGGCGCCGGGGAAGTGCGGGAGAGCAGGTTCGGATTGCCTTCCGGATTCGGCAGAAGAACGGGCCGTATATCTGGTTTGAGACGCTGACCCGACCGGTTCATGACGATCAAGGCGAACTGGTCGCTGTCGTCGCCTCCTCTCGCGATATCACGGAGCGCAAGATGTTTGAGCAGCAGTTGGAACTGCTTGCCTACCACGACCAACTGACCGGTCTCCTGAATCAGGTCGGTTTCGCTCGGGTGCTGACCGAGCGGCTGGCCCGAGCTGACGCTGAGGGCACGGCTGTCCTGATTGTGGATGTGGACAGTGCCAGGGTGGTGAACGAGACCCTTGGGCAGCGGGCCGGCGATGAGCTCCTGTCGCAGTTCGCCCTTGACCTGTCCGTGGCAGCCGGTCCGGGGTCGATCACTGCTCGTCTGGGCGGCGACGAGTTCGCAGTGCTTCTGGAGGGCGTGGGTACACCGGAGCAGGGAATGCAGGTCTGTCGGTCCATCGCCGCTGAGCTGGATGCGCCTATTTCGGTCAGGGGCCGGGAGATGGCGGTCAGCATCAGTCTGGGGATGGCACTGGCGACCAGGGGTTCTGACCAGGCGGACGACCTGATTCGCGAGGCCAAGGTGGCCTTGCGCCGTGGTAAGCGTGAGGGCACCGGGCCGGTGGTCTACGATCCCAGCATGAGCGAGAACGCGGTGGAGCGGCTGGAACTGGACGCAGAGCTCCGGCGTGCGCTGCGACAGGGCAGCCTGATGGTCTACCACCAACCGATCATCTCCCTGCGGGATGGAACGGTAGAGGGCACGGAGGCGCTGGTGCGATGGCATCATCCGGTCAAGGGCTGGATTCCGCCGAATCTGTTTATCCCGATTGCGGAGCAGGCCGGCTATGTTGATCAGCTTGGCCGATGGGTTCTGGAGCAGGCCTGCCGCGACGCCGTATCCTGGATTGAGCAAGGCCTGGTACCTGAGCGTTTCTCGGTTTCGGTCAACCTCTCACCGGTCCAGTTCCAGCGGGTGCCCCTGGCTGACGAGATCGCGGCCGTGCTTCGGGAGACCGGACTTGCCCCGCAGCGCCTCACCCTGGAGTTGACGGAGTCGACCCTCATGCAGAACCCGGCAGTGGCCCGCACGGTCTTGCAGGGGCTGAAAGCGCTGGGGATCCGCATTGCGATTGACGACTTCGGGACCGGCCACTCGTCGCTGAGCTATCTGAAGCAGTTTCCGCTGGACATTCTGAAGATCGATCGTTCATTTGTCAGCGGACTGGGGCGAAACCTGGTCGATCGGGCGCTTGCCCGGGCGGTCATCAGCCTGGCCCAAGCGCTCGACATGGCGGTGACTGCCGAGGGGGTGGAGTCGCGGGAGCAGTTGACCGAGCTGGGAGAACTGGGCTGCGACAGAGCGCAGGGGTACTTCTTCGCCCGTCCGGCACCCGCAGAGGAGATTGCCGCTCTGCTGACGGACAGAGAACCCACCTGGCTTCACTAAGAGTCAGACCGCCCTCAATTTCGGGGCGGTCTCGTCTTTCGCGCAAGGGATTGGTGGAGCAAGGGGCGAATTATTCGCCTAATGAATAAAGGGGAGGGTTCGCATTGCAGAGATCCTATGCGGATCGGCTTATCCGTTTCGGCCTGGGCCTCCTGGCAACCGTCATTCTCCTGATGCTGCTGGTCCGGCTCTCGCCCGGGGCGACACCCGATCTCAGCCTGTCGCTCCGGACCCAGCAGCCGGTTGCGGAGATGGTCACACAGGTCCTGCCCGGCACCGTTGGTACAGTGGCAACCAGCCTCGCCTTTGCCCTGCCCCTGGCCCTGCTGCTCGGGGTTCCGGCCGGTCTCCGGCCCGGCGGTTGGCTGGACCGGCTCCTGCAGGCCCCGGCAGCCATGCTGATGGGTGTTCCAGCATACACCGTCGGTCTGGGCATGATGCTCGTACTGGTCTTCGGGTCGCGGAGCGTCTCCGTTCCGGGGGCGGCGAAGGCAGCCATCGTCATACTCCTGGCCGGCTGGATGGGGAGAGCGATCCGGGACGGCATGGCCTCCGTCCGCGAAGACGGTCTTCGTCTGCCGGTGGGCAGGGCCGTGGTGGCGGCGCTGGGACGGTTCCTGCAGCAGACCGGCTCGCTGCTGGTCGTGATCGGGATCCTGGAGATGATGGGCGGGCTTCCCGGGCTCTGGCGGCTGCTGATCACGGGGACGATGACACGTGATCTTCCCCTCATACGGATCGTTCTCTGGGTGATCCTGCTCATCGCCCTTGTCGGGCACCTGGTCGGCGACCTGCTGGTGACGGCGGCGAAGGGGAGCCGGTCCCCGGTCAGCCGGCTCTCCGGAAGCTGGCTGGTGATCGGTGGGCTGCTCGTCGCGGGGATGCTCCTCATGGCCTTCCTCGGCTCTGGCCGGAGTCCGACGGAACTGAACCTGGCCGTGCGACTACAGCCCGCTGGTCCGGACTACCCGCTGGGGACCGACACGTACGGGCGCGACCTGCTCGCCCGGGTTGCGAGCGGGGCGCGGGTCTCCCTGGTCATGGCGATGGCGGGGACCCTGATCGCTACGGTACCGGGAGCCGTGTGGGCGGGGATCGGGAAGGTGACCGGGCGCTGGGGTGCGGCCATTCTGTCACCCCGGGTGGCGGTTCCGGGTCTGCTCGGTCCCCTTGCGGCCGGGCTCGTCGCCAGCCTGATCTTCGGGACGAACGTTCTCACCCTGATCATTGCGCTGGGCGTCGCCTCGATCGGAGTCATGGCCCAGGCCTTCCGCACCCTCTTTGAGAACCTTCCCGGGGCGCTGTACCGGGCGCTTGGGCTGCTGGTGCTCACCTTCTGGCAGATCCTCATGGCGGAGTCGATCCTGAGCTATACCGGGATCGGCGTGCAGCCCCCGACCGCCTCCTTGGGGAACCTGATCTTCGAGGCGACCAACTATCTGCGCGTGGCACCTCACCTGCTCTGGACCGCTGTTCCCGGGCTTCTGGGATTGATGGGGCTCTTCCTGGTGGGCCAGGCCCTGGCCGAAGGTGGGGCAGAATAGATGAGAAGCCGCCCGGGCAACTGGGCGGCCTTTTACTCGCTCGCATAGACGTAGTACGGAACCCAATAGCGCCACGTGCTCACGTTGCGAAAGCCGTGCTGGCTGAGACTGCTGACGATGATCTGCTGCGAGCCGTCTACCTCCAAGACCAGGGCGGGGCTGTAGTAGAAGTAGGTGTCCCGCAGTCGGTCGCTGACCGCGGGCGGCAGGGGCACGTAGAGTGTGCCCGACCTGGCGTTCCACGGCAGGGTGACCGGCTCGTAGATCTCCTTTTCGTAGAACCGTCTCGTTGTACCGCCGTCCTCAATGCCGGGCCGAAAGCGAAGGCCGGTGGTTGGCGAGTCGCCGCCGGGCAGGGAGGAGATCACGCCGGTGATCCTACCGTAGCCCTCCAGCCAGAGGTAATAGCCCTCGATCCTGGTTTCATCGAACTCCTTGCCGAACTCCCACCGATCAGGGCGATCGCGACCGTCAGGGAGAGGAACAGCCTGTCACGCAAAGCGGACACCTCCGACTCTTTGACGGTTGGCGGGAGATCCTGGTTCCCGTTGCCGTGCGGGAGCAACGCAAAGGGCCATCGGGTCTGTGAGGGATTCCTCCACAGCCGCGATGGCCCTTCTTTGCTTATTCCTTCGTACGAGGGGTCTTGACCCAGGCCTTGGGCGCCCGGCCCATCGCCTTCAGCGCGAGGGCGTAGGAGTAGGGCACGGGGAGCAGGAAGGCCGAGATCGGGAGCAGGAAGAGCTGGGCAAAGCCAGCAGCCCGGGTGATGGCAGGAGCCGGATCCATATGCTTGCCATGGTGGAAGAAGCTATAGAAGGTGAAGAGCAGGTAGATCGGGGTGAAGGTAAAGAGGATGCCGTTGATCCATGCGGGAACGGCGTGGACATCCAGCATTCCCTGCCAGCGTAGGATGCCGGCAATCAGGGGCAGGAAGGCGGTCAACTGGAAGAGGGTCCAGGAGAAATGGCCCTTCCACCAGTAGGTCCGCAGCAGGTAGGCCTTCTTCTCCGCCGGCAGTGTCTGATCCGCCTTCAGCTTGTCGAAGACCTGCAGGTAGCCCGAGCCCCAGCGGAGCCGCTGCCGGAAGAAGGCCTTGTAGGAGGCCGGGGTCTGCTCCGAGGAGGAGCAGGGGATGAAGGCGGGCCAGGCGCCGCCCTTCAGCCAGGCCCGTGCGCCCAGTTCCATGTCCTCGGTCAGCACCGTGTCATCGAAGCCGCCGATCTCGAGCATCAGATTCCGCTCCACCCACATGTTGGTCCCGCCGGTGAAGGGGATCTCGCCCAGCAGGAGCGGGAGGCGCCACTCGTGAGAGATCGCCTGGTAGATGCCGGCGACCTTCGTGAACGCTCCCAGCTTCCAGAAGTTGCGGACCTGGTAGACAGGCCCCTGGGCGATTCGGAAGTTCGTACCGTCGGTCAGGCGGCGCCACGCGACGTAGAGGAGGGCATCGGGCTCGGGGCGGGACTCGGCATCGTAGAAGCCCCACATCTCATTGGCTGGGTTGGTGAACCGGAAAGCCCAGTTGAGGGCCCGCCCCTTGGTAGATGGAACCCACTGACCGGTACAGCCGCCATCGACATAGCCGTCGAAGTCGTAGGGAACCTCGACGTGCTTCAGGGCTGGCAGGCCACGCTGCGCCGCAAACTCCATGCGCTTGCGCTCAACGATCTCCTGGGTGGTAGGCAGGGCAAGCTGACAGGCGGCGTTCAGCCACTCGTCAAGCTGTTCGGCAGATGCCTGCCGTAGGCGCCTGGTCATGTGCTGCGAGACCGTTTCGGTCAGGGTGGCCAGCACCTTCTGAGTGAGCGGGCGGCGGGCTTGTGCCACCTGGCTCATCAGCCGTTTGATCAGCGTCTCTCCCGCCTGATGCTTCAGGTTCAGGTGGAGCAGGACGGTGGGGAAGGCGAACGAGAGGAAGATCGGGTAGAGCCGGTCGGCTTCATCGGTCGAGATGTTGGGCTTCACCCGCCGGGTGATCGCCATGAGGCGGTCCCGGTCGACCTTTCCTTCGGTCTGGATCAGGGTCTGTGCCATCTCGTGCAGGAGGGTCTGCCGGTGAAGCGGCGAGAGGCTGCGGACCTCGTCCAGCGAGAACTGATTGGCCAGCCGGCGCTCGGCCAGGTCGGTCTCCTCCAGGGCGAGCCGGGCGAGGAGGGCCAGCAGGACCGATTCCTCACTCTCCCCGCCGGTGAAGGGGCCCTCGTTGCTCAGGAAGGTGGTCAGGTTGGCGATAACCCGGGCCCGTTCCTCCCGGGAGGCCATGGCCTCCTTCTCGTCGGTCACCACCAGGATCTCGTAGTGCTCCGGGGAGTAGTTCAGGTGGGCCAGGTGGTCGATCGTCTTCTCGATCACGTCCGCCTCGTTTCGGGCCGGGACGAGGAGGGAGATGCCGGGGACCTCCCGGTTGTGCGCTTCAGCCAGCGCATGGATCCCCCCTGTGGAGAGATCGGTGGGCCGGCGGCTGTAGTAGGTGCGATCTGCCTGGTACTTCCAGTAGAAGATCCGGGCAAAGACGAGGAATAGGATCATGTATACCGAGATGAGGGATACGTAGAGCCATTGAGCGGTACTCACGGTACAGTCGTACCTCCTTGGGTTGTGCCAGGAGCAGGCGGCTTTCACATATGGGGACGCCGGGAGCACGTTCGCGATTTCTTAACAGAAACTTGAGCTTTTTGTTAACAGAATGTCGCTTGTTCTGGTAGATATCGGAATCCTAGTGGAGTATAGCGCCTTGCACCGGGGCCGTCAATTGGCCGTTACAAAAGGTTTAACTTCCTTACGGGTAGGCGTTACGAATAGTCGAATGGGTAAGAACATGTGTTCGTAACTGGGAACCGAACAGCCCTTGACACCCCTGCCACACGAGCATAAAATGGGTGTACATCGAACGTATGTTTGGAGTACAGGTGTTCGATACTATCCGCTGACCGAACGATTGACCGGAACAGACAGCTTGCCGCGAAAGGGGAATGCGCATGCAGTGGGTCTGTTCGCTTGAGATACAGGGGCTTTACGCCTCGGCTGCAAGGGCGTCGGGGCTCGTTCCGGAGGGGCGCCCGGTCGTGATTGTGCGGGAGGGTCGGGTCATTGACGGTTGCCGGGAGGCGTTTACCGCCGGGCTGCTGCTGGGCAGTCCGGCTCACCAAGTCCTGCGCGACGTTCCTCGTGCGGTTCAGATTGACCTTGCCGAGGTGAGGGTGGCCGACTGGGCACGCCGCTGGTGGGACCGGTGCGCCGCCCAGACGCCCTACGTGGAACCACTGGAGCCGCATCAGGTCCTCCTGGGTCTTCCCACGCCGGATACCACGGCGGGCCGGGCGCTGAAGGCGGAGGTGAACCAGCTCATGGAGGCAGCCGCTGCCTTTGGGTTTGTCGCCTTTGCCGGGGTTGGCTCCTCGCGGCTGGTGGCCCGGGCAGCCAGCCAGGCGACCCGGGAGGGCTACCTGCTCCGTCGGCCCGGGCAGCGTCCCACCGGCGACGGCGAGCGGCTGCAGATCGTGCCGCTTGGGGAGGAGGCCCGGTTTCTGGCGCCGCTGCCGCTCCACTACCTCCCAGTCCCCCCCGACCTGCGCCGCCGGCTCCAACGGCTCGGCCTGGCCAGCATCGGGGAAGCGGCCCGGGTGCCCGAGGGCGAATGGGTCCGCCAGTTGGGGCCACAGGGCCGGCTGGTGGCGCTTCTCAGCCGGGGCATTGACCATGAGCAGGTCCGACCCGCCTACCCACCCCGGCGCTTGAGCCGGCGGATCGAGTTCGGCACCGAACTGCGGGAGCGGGACCTGCTGGAGCAGCAGTTGAACCGTGCGGTCCAGCCGCTGGTGCGGCAGTTGGAGAGCCGGGGCGAGGGGGCACAGTTGGTGGCGCTGATCCTGGAGCAGGCGAAGGGGCCGGCGCTGCATGCGGAGCGGACCCTGGCGAAGCTGCAGCAGGCCACCTACCCGATCCAGCAGGCGCTCCAGATCCTGCTCGACCAGGCGCTGAGCGAGGTGGAGGGGGAGCCGGAGGTCACCGCCTTGACCGCCGAGGTGGGGCTGATCGGCCCCATGCCCTGGCAGCAGATGGACCTGTGGGATGACCGGATTCGCCGGGAGCGGCAGGAGCGGTTGGAACGGGCACTCTCCCTGCTCCACGAACGCTTCCCCGGTCGGGTGGTCTCCATCGGTCCACGCACGGAGGCCACCTGGCGGGAGCAGATGCTCCAGTATGCCGATCCCTACCGGTGGCCCACAAGGGGGGCCTGAAGATGGCCCGCCTGATCAACCGGGAGGTCAGCGTGACCATGGGACCGGGGGGCCAACCACGCTCCTTCCAGTTTGCCGGGGGACGGGAGCGGGTCCGGGAGGTGCTGGACACCTGGGTCGAGACCGGGCGGTGGTGGGAGCAGGAGCCGGAGCAGGTCGCCTACCGGGTGGCGACCCACACCGGCGGGGTTTTCGAACTGACCTTCATCCCCCGGGAGAGGCGTTGGATGCTCTACAAGGCGTATGACTGAGTGTGGTCGTTGTCCCAATCCGCGTAATCCGTGTAAGGACTTCAAACGACCAAACCGGTGCGCAATGGCACCCTTGTCTCCAACCGTAGACATTTGGTACTTTACGTGCTTACTTTTTGCGTCATCAAGCGCCTGTACGCGATCCTGCCGAATTGCTCGCAATCCAGCAGGCACAAGACTTTCCGGGCGGTGTCAGACCATTGGCACACCTGTTGCAATAGGAAGATGAGTTTGCACAGATGAGTCATGAGGGGCGACAATCCTATGGAGTTTGTGACACGTAACCCAGAGATGCAAGCACTGCTAGAGCAGGCCAGGCGGGCGGCCCGCAGCGATCATACCGTCCTGCTGCAGGGCGAGAGCGGCACCGGCAAGGAGCGATTGGCCAAGTTCATCCACCAGCATTCTGAGCGGCGGAACGGGCCGTTTATCAAGGTCGACTGCGCCACCGTCCCCGACCAACTCTGGGAGTCGGAGCTGTTCGGTTATGCCCGCGGCGCCTTCACCGGCGCCAACCGGGAGGGGAAGCCAGGCAAGTTCGACCTGGCCGGTGGGGGGACAATCTTCCTGGACGAGATTGGTGAGGTACCGCTTGCCATTCAGGTCAAGCTATTGCGGGTCCTCCAGGACAAGACCTTCGATCCTGTGGGCGCCGTGGAGACCAGGCGGGCCGATGTCCGGATCATCGCTGCGACCAACCGGGATCTGATGCAACTGAAGGAGAAGGGGCTCTTTCGGGAGGACCTCTACTACCGGCTGAACGTCCTGCGACTCACCCTGCCGCCGCTCCGCCTTCGCAAGGACGACCTGGAGCCGCTGACCCAGGAACTCCTGGCTCGCATGGTCGGCGAGGAGAATCCGATCCCGAAGCTGACCGCTGAGGTCATGGCGGCGATCCTGCTCTACGACTGGCCCGGCAACATTCGTGAGCTGGAGAACGGCCTCTCCCGGGCGGTTCTCCTGGCCGACCCGGGAAGGCCCATTGGCCTCAGCCACCTGCCCCCGGAGGTGGCTGGCAACCTCCAGCCGCCCCCGCCCCGCCCCCTGCTCCGCCGTTACGTCCGCTCCGCCGAGCTGCTCTTGATCCGCTGGGCGCTGCACGAGTGCGGCGGCGACCGGACCCGAGCCTCCCGCTTTCTCGGCATCTCCCGGGCAGCGCTGTACAAGAAGCTGAAACTCTATCCGGAGTTCCAATCTGATGCGAATGGGGCGGTCGGCCCATGAGCTTCGTCCATCTGCACGTCCACTCGCCCTTCTCCTTTCTGGATGGCGCCTCGCGCATTGACAGCCTGATCGAGGAGGCGGCCCTCCGGCAGATGCCGGCGCTCGCCCTGACCGACCACAACAACGTCTCCGGGGCGGTCCGCTTTCAGAAAAAGGCGCTGGCAGCCGGGCTGCTGCCGATCCAGGGGGCGGAGGTCACCCTGGAGGGCGACTACCACCTCACCCTGCTGGCGACCGGCCCCACCGGCTATGCCAACCTGAACCGGATTATCACCGCGGCCCACCTGGGTGCCGAGCCGCCGCCCTTGCTGAACGGCATGCTCGCCCTCGCCCCCCGCCACGACCGGCTCCAGCCCATGGCCCCCATGGCTGCGCTCTCGCACGATACCGACGGGATCATCGCCCTGTCGGGCTGTCGCAGGGGCGAAATCCCCAGTCTGATCCTCCGCGGGCGCCACGCCGAGGCAGAGGAGGCAGCACGCCGCTATGCCCGCTGGTTCCCGGGCCGCTTCTACCTGGAGGTCCAGGCGAGCCTGCTGCCCGGTGAACGGGCGCTCCACCAGGCCCTCCGGGACCTGGGCGAGCGGCTGAGTCTCCCGCTGGTCGCCACGGCGAACGTGCACTACCGGACCCGGGAAGAGTTTTTCGTTCACGACCTGCTCACATGTGTCCGTACCCTGACCCGGCTGGACCAGCCCCATCCGGCCCGACCGCTGAACAGCGAGCAGTATCTCAAATCGCCCGCCGAAATGATTGAGCACTTCCGCGACATGCCCCAGGCCATCGCCAATACCCTGCGCATCGCCGAGCAATGCAGCCCTGCCCTCGACCTGAATGCCAAGCTCTTTCCAGAATTTACACCACCCGATGGCCTCTCTGCCGGCGAGTTCCTGACCCGACTGACGCTCGATGGCGCCCTGAAGCGCTACGGCAAGATCACCGATAAGATCCGGAGCCGGCTGGAGCACGAGCTCTCGATCATCCTCAAGCTGGGGTACGAGGACTACTTCCTCCTCGTCTGGGATGTGGTCCGCTTCGCCCGGGGGCGCGGGATCCGCTGCGCCGGGCGTGGCTCTGCCGCCGACTCGGCTGTCGCCTACTGCCTCTTTATCACCGATGTGGATGCGATCGGTCGGGGCCTCTTGTTCGAGCGGTTCATGTCGCTGGAGCGGGCCGAGAAGCCGGATATCGATATCGACTTCGATGCCCGCCGGCGCGATGAGGTCGCGGCCTACGTCTACCGCAAATACGGAGCCGACAAGGTCGCCTCGGTCTGCACCTACAATACGTTCCAGGCCCGCTCCGCCATTCGGGACCTTGGCAAGGCGATGGGCTTCCAGGAGGCCGAGATCGACTTTCTGGCCAAGCGAATCCCCTGGCATGCGGGTGCCGACGATATCCTCGAGGTGATGAGCCGCTTTCCGGAGCTGCGCCAGTCCGGCATTCCCTGGCACAAGTTCGAGCAGTTGATCCAGGCCTGCGCCAAGGTCGCCCGGCTCCCCCGCTTCCTGGGGACCCACCTGGGCGGCCTTGTCATCTCAAGGCGTCCGCTCATGGAAGTGACCCCGCTTCAAGTGGCCGCCAAGGGCCAGGTTATCGCCCAGTTCGACAAGGAGTACGTGGAGGATCTGGGGCTTGTGAAGCTTGATCTGCTTTCGCTCCGGACCCTCGGTGCGGTAGATGATGCCGTCCGCATGATGAGCGGCTTCGACTACGACCAGATCCCGCCGGAGGACCGGGAGACCTACGAGATGCTCGGCACGGGCGAGACGATCGGCGTCTTCCAGCTCGAGTCCCCGGCCCAGCGGGCGCTTCAGGCCCGGCTTGGCGCCGACC
Organism: Symbiobacteriaceae bacterium; assembly: GCA_041690255.1. Taxonomy (GTDB): domain Bacteria; phylum Bacillota; class Sulfobacillia; order Symbiobacteriales; family Symbiobacteriaceae; genus JAWLHU01. The sequence continues at coordinate 289,380 of JAWLHU010000004.1, read as the reverse complement.
GCTTCGAGGACATCGTCGCGAGCGTGGCGATCATCCGCCCGGGGCCGATCAAGGGGAACATGGTCGAGCCATTCCTCGCCAGGCGGAAGGGGGAGGAGGAGATCAGCTACCTGCACCCCAAGCTGAAGCCGATCCTGGCGAAGACCTACGGAGTCGTCCTCTTCCAGGAGCAGGTGATCGAGATTGCCAATGCCGTGGCCGGCTTTACGCCAGGTGAGGCCGATCAACTGCGCCGGGTGATGACCAAGGCCCGCTCCAAGGAAGATATGGCGGCGATCGGCAAGTTGTTTGTCGAAAAGGCGATCCAGCAGGGAGTCGATCCGGCGGTGGCCGATACGATCTTCTCCTACGTGCAGGGCTATGCCGGCTACGGTTTTTGCGAGGCCCACGCCGCCGCTTTTGCCAACACCGCCTACAAGACCGCCTACCTGGTCCGGCATCATCCGGCGGAGTACTTCGCGGCCCTCATGTCGGCCCAGCCCATGGGCTACTACCCGATCAACACCCTGGCCGGCGACGCCCGCCGCCGCGGGGTCGAACTCCTTCCCCTCGATATCAACCGGTCGCAGGGCGAGTTCACCGTGGAGCCATACCCGGTGGCCAGGTTGGGCAAGGCGATCCGGCTGGGCCTGAAGGCGGTGAAGGGTGTGGGGGCGCCGGTGATCGAAGCGGTGCTCGCCGGGCGCGGCGACGGCTACACCGCGCTGGAGGGGTTCATCCACCAGACGGGCGGATCGATTCCGCGGGACGCAGTGGAGGCGCTAATCTTGGGGGGAGGCTTTGATTCGATCCACCCGAACCGGCGGGAACTGCTCTGGCGGCTGCCGCACCTGCTGGAGCGGGAGCGGGCCCGCCAGGCAGAGGGGGCGGAGCAGGCCGTGCTGGCGCTCCCCGAGGAGGCCCCGGCCGGCATTGCCGACTTCACGCCGGCGGAGCGGTATCTGAAGGAGTACGAACTGACCGGTTTGATGGTCCGGGGCCATTTCATGAGTCACGTGCGGGACCGGCTGGCTCGGGAGCGGTACGTGACCGCTGCTGAGGTGAAGCAGGCCCAAGCCGGCGAGTTGGTCAAGGTGGCCGGCCTGCCGATCCGTCCCCACCGGCCGCCGACCAAATCAGGCCGGGTCGTCGTCTTCCTCTCCCTGGAGGATGAGACCGGGCTCGTCGACCTCACCATCTTCGAGGATGTCTACCAGCGCTATGGCCACCTGATCTTCACCGATCCCCGCCCACCGTTGGCGGCGCTGGGCCGGGTTGACCGGCGCGGCGGGCACGTCTCCATCACCGTTAACCGGCTCAAGGCCCTGGAAGGCTGAGACGGCAGCCGGGCATACTACCAGGCGACGGTTGCCGGCCAGCCCGCTACCCTTGACTTTGTTCAGAATTAAGTTTCGTAGTGCACAACGGTATCCAGTCGGTTAGAATGGAGCCCTGTGGTCAATCCGCCGGACTTGACCCTCGAACCGATCTGGACGAAGAGGTGGAGCCCTGTTGCTGAAGGTGAACCGGAACGATCCCTGTCCCTGCGGCAGCGGCCGGAAGTACAAGGTCTGCTGCGGCCAGAACCACAACGGCATTCAGTACCCCAACGACCCGGAACGCCTGATCCGTGCTCGCTACACCGCCTATGCCATCGGGGAGGTCGACTTCCTCTGGAAGACCACCCACCCCGCGAACGAGGCGGTGGAGGGCAAGACCGAGGCCGAGTACAAACAGGAGACCCTGGCCTACTGCAGCCGGGTTGACTTCACGGGGCTGACGGTCCACGAGACCCAACCGGCCGATGACCAGGGGATCTCTCGGGGAACCCTGACCGCCCGCTTCAAGGTGGGCGACCAGCCCGAGGACTCCTTCACCGAGATCTCGGAGTTCATCCAGGTAGATGGCCGTCTGGTCTACCTGCGTGGGACCGAGGTCGAAGTGGCGGCGGTCTGAGCGAAAGAGGCCGCCTCGCTGTCATGGCGAGGCGGCCTCTGCACTGTCCTGCGGTTGTTCAGCGAGCGTTGCGCACCGCCCGCTTGGCGGCGTGCACCTGCTTCTCCAGGGTCTCGTAGGCGGCGCGTGCCCCCTCCAGCCGGGGAGAGAGACCCGGGTCGAGCACCAGCGGACCGGTGAACTCGTGGGCAGCCAGCACCTGAATGATTTCGGCCAGCGTCACGTGCCCGTCGCCGGGCAGCACAGGCTCGAAGCTGCTCCCTTGCTTTCGCAGGTCCCGGATCCGCACGGCGTGCAGGTAGCGTTCCACCGCCTGGTAGCCAACCGGGAAGGGCTCCTCCCCGCAGACCAGGGAGGCAGACGGATCCCAGGCGACCTTCAGGGCGTGGTGCCCCACCGCCTTGACGATGGCAGCCGTGGCGACTCCCGTATCAGCCCAGGTGCCCGCCTCATTCTCCAGTGCCAGGGTCAGACCAAGGTTGCCGGCCAGCTCGCAGGCCTCTGCCAGCACCTCCAGCGCCAGTTCCGGCGTCGGGCCGGCAGCTCCGGCGGGCTTGAGCGGCGCCCCGATATGGACTACCTGGCTCTTCAGCAACACCGCCAGGTGCAGGCTGGCCGGCAGGAGGATCCGCCGGTGGTACCGCATGGCCGGCTCATTCAACCCCACCTTGAAGGCCTGCGGGGCGATCGAGGACACCTTCAGATCCCAGCTCTCCAGGGTGGCACACAGACTGTCCAGGAAGGCGGACGAGAGGTTGGAGCCGATCGGTCCCTCACTGACCAGGCGCAGCGAGACGTCGCGACCGCCCCAGGAGGCAACCTGTTCGCAAGCGGTGTCAAGGTCACGGCTGATCTGGTCGGTAACGACCGCAATCTTCACAGCGGTCTCCCCTTTCTTGTATAGGTCACTTTCCTTGAAGGAAGCATCTATTAGGATATTTACGACAAGATGGGCGACATTTCCTGCTTCTGAGCCCTATAATTTCCAAGGGGACCGCGCACGATCTCGCAACCAGGTGGGCCCCGCCACCGTCCAACAGACAAGTCGCCCTTCATAGCCTTCTTCGGGAACTTTTGGTATAGTAGAGAAGTTGGGTACAGAGAGGAGGGAACCCCTTGCGCACTGAGCGCCGCTTCTGGCTTGGCTGGCTGCTGGTCGGCCTGGTCATGATCACCCTCGTGGGGGGCTTCGCCTTCTACAAGCCTTTTCAGGCTGCACCGGCCGCCATTGTTGAATCCCCAGTGGAGACCGCACCCCCGCCGCCCCCTGCCGTGGTGGAAGCCCTGCCCGGCAAGCGCCAGACCTTTCTGGTCATGGGTGTCGATATCGTCGACAACGAGATGGGCCGGACCGACTCCATGGTGGTGGTCTCCTATGACCCCAAGGAGCAGCGCCTGGCCATGCTCTCCATTCCGCGTGACACCTGGGCCATGATTCCGGGGCACGGCTACGACAAGATCAACCACGCCTACGCTTTCGGCGGGCACACGTTGGCCGTGGACACGGTTGAACGGCTCCTGGGAATCGATATCGACCACTACCTGACCGTCTCGTTCGACGGCTTCACCAAGGTGATCGACGCGCTCGGCGGCGTGGAGATCGCGGTGGATAAGCGGCTCTACTACGAGGATCCGGTCGACTGGCGCGCCGGCGAGGATGGCCTGGTAATCGATATCCCGCCGGGCCTGCAGACCATGGATGGCGAGACCGCCCTGAAGTACTCCCGCTTCCGAGCCGACGGGGAGGGGGACATCGGGCGGATGCGCCGCCAGCAGCAGGTGATCAAGGAGCTCATGAAAAAGGCGGCCACACCGGCCATGCTCTCCCGTGTGCCGCAACTGATCCCCGCCATGGCTGCCACTGTCGGGACCGATCTCTCCGTCGCCGAGATGCTCAAGCTGGCCGCTGTCGGGCGGGAGGCGCTGACCAATCCCCTGGTGACCGGTTCCCTGGGCGGCGATGGTCGCCTGATCGATGGGGTCTTCTACCTGGTCAACAACCTCGTGAGCAGCCGCTCGATCGCCTACGAGGTCCTGGTCGGTAGCGAACCGGAGGAGTCCTATCTGCAGCAGGCGGCGGAGGACCAGCGGGTCTACCAGGCCGCCCTCGATGAAGCGATCGCCCGGGCTGCCTCGGTCGCCGACCAGATGGACACCCCGGAGGAGCCGGCCAGTACGGAGGAGGGCGAGACTGCCACCCCGCCGGCCGGCGCAGAGGAGCCCACCACCGATCCCGCAGTGGAGCAGATCACCGTTGCTGTGGTCGACGCCACTGGTGCCGGGATCGGGCGGGAGTACGCCAACAAGCTCTGGGCAGCCGGCTTCCGGGTCGCTCGGATCTCCAAGAGCCCCAAGGTATTGCCCCGGAGTCTGGTCATCGACCATGCCGGGCTCCAGGGGCAGGCTGAGGAGCGGCTTCGCGCTGTTGTGCCGACCATCATGTGGGTCAGCAACCCCGACCCGAAGGCGGATCAGGCGCTGGAGATCCTTCTGGGCGCCGATCTGCTGGAGTAGCGTTGCACGGGGAAGAGCCAGGGCGCTGTCGGCACCCTGGCTCTTTTTTGCCCCGGCGTGAAGGGATACCCCCTCGGACCGACGTCATACCGATCAGAACGGGCCGAACTGGCCCGATGGGAGGGTATCGCCTATGCGTGAATGGCGGAAGTCAACGGACCGCAAACTCTTCGGCGTGGCTGCCGGATGTGCGGAGTATTTCGGCATGGACAAGACACTCTGGCGTGTTGCCTGGGTGCTGGGCTCCTTTGTGATCTGGCCCCTGCCCCTGGTCTACCTGGTCCTTGCCATCGCTCTGCCCGATCCGGTTCCCGGTCCAGCCCCGTATGCACAGCCCGAGGTGATCGATCTGCCGCCGAGCCAGCCGGCCAAGCGGATGACCAAGTCGCGCGACCGCTGGATCAGCGGTGTGGCAGGCGGCGTTGCCGAGTACCTGGAGCTCGATCCGGTATTGGTGCGACTCCTCTTCCTGGCATCGCTCTTCGCCGGCGGTACCGGCCTGCTGATCTACCTGATCCTGGCCGTGGTCATGCCGGGCCCCGACTACAGCTACCAGACCTACCAGACCCGATAAAGGTGCAGGGCCGGCCTCCCGATGGAGAGCCGGCCCTTTTCCTTGGTCACGGATAAACGTAGGGCTCCGTGGGTTGCTCGATTGGGGTGGCGTGCTCCACCCGGAGCTTCAGGGTAGGCTTTCCCTGATAGGTCCAGGGCTCCAGGACGCCCTCGACCTGGTACCAGCCATCTTGGGCGGGACGCCCCTGGTCCGGGAGGTAGGTGACCAGGCCGTCTGGGTAGGCGTGGGCCACGTGACAGGTGACGACCAACCGGACGATGGCAAACTCCGACTCTTGGACATCCGGCGGGTAGAAGACAAAGCCGTCCATGGTCAGGCGCCTGCCCTGGTACTTCTCCGGGTAATCGTACAACTCGTACATCATTTCAATGAAGTTCTGCGGTGTGATGGTCACCGGCTCACCGGGCGGCTCCGGGGCAGCCTCCACCGGCTCGGCCTCCGGCTTGTCGCCCTGGTCGGTGGAGACAGGGGGGAGGGTGGGCGTCTCCGGTGGTGTGGCGCCGGATGTAGCGGGGACGTCCGCCGGCTGCGTTGGTACAGGGGGTTCCGGGGTGGTGGGCCCTGCCGGACTGACCGCCGGGGCGACGGTGGTCACCGCAGCAGCGGGTGGCGTGGCGCTGGAGCGATTGGTCACGTTGAGCCCCTGCTTGGCGGCGAGGTCGGCGCCAAAGGTGTGGGGCTGAAGCAGGAACCCGACGCAGATCACGGTGGCCAGGGCGGTGTAGAGCCGGTAGCGGAAGGGGTGGATCATCCCGGTGGTGCCGCGCAGGAACCGGCGGAACTGGCCGATCGCCATCAGGAGAAGCCCGAGCCCGGCGCTGGCGGTGAACCAGGTGAACTTGGGGTGAATGAACTGGGGGAGTTCGCCCCGGAGGAGCAGCTTGAGGAGGAAGCCTGTCAGGGCCAGCAGCAGAATGGTCCGCATGAGCGGGTTCAGGTCCCGAACCCTGGCCATGCGCAGATCGAGTGACATGAGCCTAACCTCCCCAGTTAATCACGTAGTTGAGAACGATCGTGGTCAGCGCCGTGACCGCGATGATGGCGACGTTGAGGATGATCACGTAGGAGCGGCGGAATGCGGAGGCCATCATCAGGGTGTTCTTCAGATCGGTCATGGGTCCCGCCACCAGGAAGGCCAGCAAGGCGCCCGGCGTGAAGGTCGACGCAAATGCCGCGGCCACGAAGGCGTCAGCCTCCGAGCAGATGCAGAGCAGGAAGGCAAAGGTGATCATGACCAGGACGGAGACCACCGCCCCCTGGCCCACCGCCTCCAGCATCTCCCGGCTGATCAGCGCCTGGGAGATGGCCGCCAGGGTGGCGCCGATCACAAAGTACTTGGCGACATCAAAAAACTCGGTCGCAGCGTGATCGAGGACTGCCTGAATCTTCTCGCCCAGCGACTGGGCATGGTGGTGGTGATGGCCGTGGCCGCACTCACAGCCGATCCCGCCTTCCAGGGTGGCCGCCAGCGGCAGGGCGTGGGATGGGTGGAGGATCGCGCCATTCTCGGCCCGCCGGTAGAGGTAGAGGGTCAAGAGCCCGATCACCACGGAGATTCCGTAGGCCAGGCCTGCTCGCCAGAAGAGCATCTGCCGGGCGAAGGGGAAGGCCAGGTAGGTCGAGTAGAGCGACAGGGGATTGAGGATCGGGTTGGCCAGCATGAAGGTGATCGCCGCCCCGGCCGGTACCCCTTTCTGCACCATGCGTCGGGCCACCGGAATGATCCCACACTCGCACATCGGGATCACCAGACCGAGCAGTGGTGCCAGGAGGACCCCCAGCGCACCATTGCGGGGGACGAGGCGGGCGATCCTGTCCTTGGAGACAAAGACCTCCAGAATGGCGGAGGCGAAGGCCGCGATCACCATGAAGGGCAGGGCGCCCACGAGCACACTGAAGAAAGTGGTGGTCAGGGCGGGCAGCGCCGGGGCGACCGACTCCCAGAGAAGCCCAAGCCATTTGGTAAACATCGCAAAGAACAGGGGGAACCCCTCCTGATGGTGTAAGGATTGACAGGGGAACCGGGGGGCGGTAAACTACATAGGAATTTTCCTAGCTACGCGGACGTAGGCTGAGGTCACTCGCCCAAGGGGGAGATATCGATGACCGTCGACGAGATCCTGCAGCGAATGAAGAAGATGGGCTGCAAGCTCACCCCGCAGCGCCGGATGATCGTGGAAGCCCTTCTGGAGACCGAGGTCGAGATGACCGCCGACGAGATCTACCAGAAGGTGCGCACCGCCTATCCAGAAGTGGGTCTGGATACCATTTACCGAAACTTACGCTTACTTGTCAAGCTAAATGTTGTGGATGAGGTCAAGCTGCCAGGCAAGCTGGCCCAGTACTCCCTCAACCGGCGGCACCACGCCCACGAGTTGGTCTGCGTGGAGTGCGGGAGGGAGATTCCTCTGGGGCATTGCCCGATCAAGGAGCTGGAAGCGGTCGCCCGGGAGCAACACGGTTTCGTGATCTCCTCGCACCGCATTGAGCTCTTCGGTTACTGCCCAGCCTGTGCCGCTAACCGCCAGACCAGCGTACCAGATGACGGCGATGCAAACAAGAAAAAAACTACTTGACTCCCATCCGCATTTGGGTGCAGAATCTCCTGGGGAGAGTCGGCGCATCCGGACGTATGCGCCGCGGTGATTTCAAAGGAGGAGAATTCCCAATGCGCCGTTCCTATCTGTGGACGCTTCTTTTGCTGCTCTCGATTTCCCTTGCTGGCTGCGGCGGTTCAACCCAGCCCCCCAGCTTCGCCGCCGGCGGTGAGAAACTGAAGGTGGCGGCCAGCTTTTATCCGCTCTATGAGTTTGCCAAGGTGGTCGGCGGTGACAAGGTCGACGCCGTCAACCTCGTCCCGGCGGGAAGCGAGCCCCACGATTGGGAGCCCACTCCCGGCCATATCAAGACACTGAATGCCGCTCAGGTCTTCCTCTACAACGGCGCCGGCTTCGAGCACTGGGTGGAGAAGACGTTGGCATCGCTGGACAACAAGAGCCTCGTCGCCGTCGAGACGAGCAAGGGCTTCGCTCTGCTGGAGGGCAAGCACGAGCATGAGGGCGAGGAGGAGGATGGCGGTGAAGAGCATGGCGATGAGGAGGCCGGCCACGAGGGCGAGGCGTTCGATCCGCACGTCTGGCTCGATCCCAACGGTGCTGCTCACGCCGTGGAGGCGATCAAGGAGGCCCTGATCCAGGCTGACCCGGCCAACGAGGCGACCTTCAAGGCCAACGCTGAGGCCTATCTGGAGAAGCTGAACCTGCTCGACGGAGAGTTCCGAGGCGGCCTCTCCCAGTGCAAGACCAACACCTTCTTCACGTCCCACGCCGCCTTCGGCTACCTGGCCCACCGCTACGACCTGGAGCAGCACGCGATCATGGGGCTGGCCCCGGACGCCGAACCGACGCCCAAGGACCTGCAGGCGATCGTGACGGAGGCCAAGGAGCAGGGAGTCAAGTACATCTTCTTCGAGACCCTGGTCAGCGATAAGGTGGCCAAGGTGGTCGCCAGCGAGATCGGGGCCAGCACCCTGGTCCTCAACCCGTTCGAGGGGCTGACCGAGGAGGAGATCACGGCTGGCAAGGACTACCTCTCGGTCATGCGGGAGAACCTGACCAATCTGAAGACCGCACTGGAGTGCAACTAAGATGATCAACGAGCCGCTCGCCCGATTGCAGAATGTCACCTTTGGCTACAACGGCGCTCCTGTCTTGGAGGGAGTCAATCTCGCGGTGGAGCGAGGGGCCTATTTGGGGCTGATCGGCCCCAACGGCTCCGGCAAGACGACGTTGCTGAAGCTGATTCTTGGCATTCTGCCAGCCCCGAAGCAGGGCGAGATCGAGCTGTTTGGTACCCCGATCCAGCGCTTTCGGGAGTGGTGGCGGATTGGCTACGTGGCCCAGAAGGCCGCCTCCTTCAACTCCGGCTTCCCCGCCACGGTGGAAGAGGTGGTCTTCACGGGGCGCACCCCCCGGCGAGGCCTGTTCCGCTCTTTCACGGCCGACGATCGCAAGGCGGTCCATGAGGCCCTGGAGAAGGTGGGCATGCTGGGTCTCAAGGACCGGCTGATCGGCCGGCTCTCCGGCGGCCAGCAGCAGCGGGTCTTCATTGCCCGGGCACTGGTCAGCCAACCAGAGTTGCTGATTCTGGATGAGCCGACGGTGGGGGTGGACGCCTCCGCCGAGGCCCAGTTCTACAAGCTGATCCGCAGCCTGCGCCAGGAGATGGGACTGACCGTGGTCCTCGTCTCCCATGACATCGGGGCGGTGGGCCACGAGGTGACCTCCCTGGCCTGCCTCAATCGGAAGCTCTTCTATCACGGCTCGCCAGATGATTTCGGCTCCGACGACCAGCTCTGTGAGCTGTATGGGCATCACGTACACCGGGTGCATCACCATCATCATTCGTAGGGGGGACCAGAATGCTGGAGATTTTCTCCCTGGCCTTCATGCAGCGAGCGCTGCTGGCAGGCCTGATCATCGCGGTGGTCAGCCCGGCCATCGGTCTCTTCCTGGTGCTGCGGCGCCTGTCGATGTACGGTGATACCCTGGCACACGTCTCACTGGCCGGTGTCGCCGCCGGTATGCTCATGAACGTCTACCCCGTGGCCAGCGGCCTGCTCTTCGCCGTCGGCGCATCGCTGGGAATGGACTGGCTGCGCCAGTCGTACAAGCGCTACAGCGAACTCTCGGTCTCCATCGCCCTGGCGGCCTCCCTGGCCCTTGCTGTGGTCCTGCTCTCCATGGTCCCCGGCGGCGGGGGCGATATCCTCGGCTATCTCTTTGGGTCGATCGTGACCGTGAGCACAGAGGATATCTACCTGGTGGGCGGCCTGGGTCTGCTGGTACTGGCGACGCTTCTCTTCCTCTATAAGGAGATGCTTTCCGTCACCTTTGACGAGGAGTTCGCCCGGATAGGCGGGCTGCCGATTCGGTTGATCAACACGATCTTCATTATCCTGACCGCCATGACGATCGGCCTGACGATGCGAGTGGTCGGTGTACTGCTGGTCTCCTCTCTTATGGTGGTGCCGGTCGCGACGGCGCTGCAACTGGCCCGCTCCTTCAGGGGCGCCCTGGTCTGGTCGATCGTCGTGGGCCTCGTCAGCGTGCTGACCGGTCTGATCGTCTCCTACTGGCTAAACCTGGCGCCAGGCGGTACCGTGGTGCTGAGCGCCGTGGCGATCCTGGTCCTTGTCCTCGGCTACAAGCGAGTGCGGGGGCTGGAATAAGGTACACTCATACGGCCACCCTAACTCCGAGAAGCGTCGGAGAAGGGGTGGCCGTTATGCGCAATCTGACGGCGGTGACGCTCAAGTTCCTGACCGCCTGGGGGATCCTGGTGGTCTGGGGATTGGCGAACGTCGGGCCTACGCCGGGGAAGGCGGCGGTGCTTGCCGTTCTCGTGGCGGGGCTCTCCTGGCTGGGTGACCGCTGGTTGCCCTTCACGTTGCAGGGGGTGACCCGCTGGGCGATCGATGGTGGCCTGGCGGGGCTGACAATCTACTTCGGCCAGTTCCTCTGGCCGGGGCCCGGGATTACCTTGTTGGGCTCCCTGATCGTCGGTTTCGGCCTGGGGGCGTTGGAGCTGCCGCTGCACTTCTACCTGGCGGCGCGGTATGGCCTGCGCCGGCGGGAGGATGACCGGGATGGGATCCGGTAGGAAAGACGCCCTGGACCAGTCCGGTCCAGGGCGTTGTAGCTAGGGCTTCTGGTTGTAGTCCACGTCGCGGGTGTATTTGTTTGAAGGATCCCAGAGCATGAAGGAGTGGATCCCCAGTTCATCCAAGGCCCGCACCTGAGCCATGATCTCGTTGGGGCCGTAGGTGATCCCGTGAATGCTGAAGTCCTGGATCCAGGGGCGGTGCTTCTCGAGGGAAAGGCCGGGCGTCCGCTCGATCGCCTTCGCCATGGAGCCCTTGACGGTCTCGTAGGGGGCGGCGTTCGGGTTGGGGATGCCATAGGTGTTCTCGGCGTAGTGGGAGGGGTAGGCCATGGCGGCCACGTAGTCCACGATCTCGGCCACCTGCTTGTAGTCCTGGCCGATCTTCATGTCATCGCCCTCGGCGACCGATGTGGTGAGGCCGAAGAGGTCGGCACCGATCACCACGCCCAGGGGCTTCAGTTCCTCCACGGAGCGCTTCAGGAACCCGTTGATGTGGCTGGTCCGGTACTCGGCGGTGGTGTCCCGGTTGTACCCATCGACCCACCTCTCCGGGTAGCGGATGTAGTCCCACTGGATCTCATCGAGGCCAGCCGCAACGGCGGCCTTGGCAATGTCGATGTTGTACTGCCAGACGTTCTCGTTCTTCGGGTCCATGAAGGAGTAGGCGCCGCCGGAGAAGCCGGGAATGCCCCACTCGGGCCGGGCCTGGTACAGCCACTGGTCGTTCATGACCACGATTCGGCCGGCGACCCAGAAGCCCTTCTCGTGGGCCTCAGCGATGAACTTGCCCAGGTCGCCGATCTTCCGCTTGTTGGAGCCGATCTCAATCGCGAGCGGGATGTCGGACTCCCAGGAGAGGAAGCCATCTTCGGCCTTGATATCGAGGACGAGGGTGTTGATCCCGGCGGACTTGGCCCAGTCCAACAGCGGCGAGACCAGGTCCGGTGAGCCGGCATACCAGCCGGAGAGGTGAATGCCACGGACCACCTTGGGCATCTCGCGCTTGGCGGGCTTGGGTGGATCGGGCTGCTTGGGCGGTTCGGGGGAGGTCTGCGGGGGCTGCGGATCCGGCGTGGTCGCTGGCGGGGGCGTCTGCGTATCGGAGGGCTGCTGAGACGGAGCCGGGTCGGTTGGAGCCGACGTGGCGGGCGGCTGAACGGGGGGCGCGTCGGTCGGTTTGCCGGAGCATCCGGTCAGGAGCAGGGAACCAATCATGAGCGAGGTCAGTACAGGCTTACGCATTGCAACCTCCGGTTGATAGGCGGGTTATTTCTTTAGACGATACCGGGACTCTTTTAGTTTACAGGAAGCGCATGTTGGGGTGCTAGTGGCGGAAGAAAGCGGCAGAGAGGGGGAGTGGTTCCCCTGCGGTTCCCCTGTGGTTCCCCTGTGGTTCCCCTGTGGTTCCCCTGTGGTTCCCCTGTGGTTCCCCTGTGGTTCCCCTGTAGGTCCCCTGTAGGTCCCCTGCGGTTCCCCTGTGGTTCCCCTGTGGTTCCCCTGTAGGTCCCCTGTAGGTCCCCTGTGGTTCCCCTGTAGGTCCCCTGTGGTTCCCCTGTAGGTCCCCTGTAGGTCCCCTGCGGTTCCCCTGTAGGTCCCCTGTGGTTCCCCTGTAGGTCCCCTGTAGGTCCCCTGTGGTTCTCCTGTGGAGGGGTAGTGGTTTCAGGAGGTTATGGCCATAATGAAGCGCATCATCTACTTGTTCCTTGGCCTTCTGCTGCTCCTCGCGGGCGGATGGTGGCTGACGCGTCCCGCCCTGCACGACCCGATCGACCCGTCGCAGGTCCAGCAGGTGAGGCTGCGGGGCGGCGCGACCGGTGACCGGGAGGCGACTGGAGAAGAGCGAGCGCAGGTGATCGCCTGGTTCAACAGCGGCAGCGATCCGCGTGAGAACAGCGCACTGGCCGGCGCAACGCCGGAGTCGAGCATCCGCATTACCTTTCGGGACGGCAGTCACCTCAGCCTGTACCGGTCGGGCGCCGACTTTGAGGTACAGGACTTCCGGCGGCAGAAACCCCGCTATTACTGGCTGCGGCAACCCGATCTGCGCGGACTTCTGGACCAGTTGGCGGGCCGGAGATGAAAGCGCACCCGGACGGGTGCGCTTCTCGCTACGCCATATGGACGGGCTGCATCTCCCGCCGGGCCGATGGGGTCTCGGTCCGTCCTTGCTTCTCAGCCACCATCCGCCGGATCAGCGCCTCGGCCTCCTCCCAGGAGTGCACCCGGTGGCAGTCGTGGAAATCCCGGTTGTAGGGGTAATCGAGCATGATCCTGGTGGCCGTGTGGTTGATCAGGTTCTTTGGGGCGTCATCGAACATGAAATCGCCCCGGACCAGGTCCTTCCGGTAGGTGACGATGATGTTCCCTTTGGGCACCATGGGCAGGTGCCTGCGCACCCAGGCCATCTTATCGCCGGCCGCCTCTTTCGGGCTGGCCGTGACCACCACCAACTCGCAAATCTCCTGAAGCCGGCCCAGCGCCTCAACGCAGCCCGGTATTGGATCCAGGTCGGCGAAGAAGCCGGGGCGGTTCAGGTAGTAGTATATCCGCTTGCCACACTCGGGCTTCACGAAATCATCCCAGTTCCAGGAGGTGATATCCTCCTCGGTCAGGTTATCGTGGTAATCCTCGTTGTAGACGGCCAGCCATTTCTTCATGAGATTGCAGCAGATGCCGTCCAGGTCAAAGAGCAGAACGGGCTTGGGCACGCTGGACCTCCTCGCATGAGCTTGTCCGAACTAGTATACCCATTATGCGCGTTTATGTCCAAAGGGAGGGTTGACCGCGGCTCTTCTCCCCTGTCGTACCCTCGGGTCCCCGCACTAACTGGGGCGACCGCGCCTGGCCAGCCGCTGCTCGCGCCGGATCCGGCCCTCCTCAAAGGAGCGCCTCTCCTCGTCGGTCTCGGGTGCGAGGGGTGGAATCGGCGCAGGGCGCCCGGTGGCCGGGTCGAGGGCGACGAATGTCGTGAAGGCCGTGGTCGTATGCCGGCGCTGCCCGCTGAGCAGGTTCTCGGCATAGACGTCCACGCCCACCTCCATGGATGTACGGCCCACCCAGGTCACCTTTGCCTTGAGTATGCAGGCTTCACCTACGTGGACCGGCGTGAGGAAGTCGACCGAGTCGAAGGAGGCGGTGACGCAGGGACGCCCGGCGTGGCGGATGGCAGCCACGGCGGCAGCCATGTCGATCAGGTGCAGAAGTCTGCCGCCCAGCATGTTGCCGAGCGGATTGGCATCATTGGGGAGGACGACCTCGGTCATCTCCACCTGGGATAGCTGCGGCGCCTTGGCCGGCAGGGAATGGTCGCTCATAGACATCTCCTCACAGCGTTTTGTAACTTCCCTATTCTATCATGCGGATGAAGGAGAACAAGTGGTTTTGGCAGGAGAGACTAGAGCAGACTAGGAGCGAAGGGGGGGAGAGCAAGCATGACAGACCCGAAGCAGGTGCAGGGGAGCAACGGAGCGGTCGCGGAGGGCGGCCTGAACGCAGAGGCGGCGTTCACCGATCTGGGCGGCGCCGCCCGGCGGATGGCCCTGGAGGCCCAGGGCGAAGAGGCGGATGGGGAGAGCCTGACCGATGCGGTGCGGGCACAGATGCGCCAGGCGCCCGGTGGCCTGGGCACGGTTCCGGGGCGGGACGAGAACGAAGAGCGGTAGCGATACCGGACCGTCGAGCAAGGCCAGCAAGCGAGCCCGGGGAGGAATCCCCGGGCTCTGCGTTCAGTCTGCGGCGTCCATGAGCCTCTCCGACGTGGTGGTCTGTCCCCCGCCGGTCACCCGTGTCAGATCGGACGCCAGTTGGTCCAGGGAGGTCGCCGAGGTGGCGAGATCGGCCACCAGGGCGGCGATCGCTGCCGTGGCGTTGGCCACCTCGACAGCCACCTCAGAGCCGACCCGGGCGTTCTCGCCGATCGCCCGGCCGTGCAGGACCAGGCTCTGGCCGGTCGCCGCCATCTCCTCGGCGGAGGCCGAGCTCTCCTCGGTGAGCGCCGCCAACCGCTCGATCGCACCCACCAGTCGCCGGGAGTGGCCCGCAAGGGTCTCAGCCCTTCCGGTGATCGCCCGGGCGGCTGTGGTGGTCCGATCGACCGTCGCCTGAATGGCGCCGAGCGCTTCCAGAGCGGTACGGGAGAGGAGCACCTCATCTGCCGCCTGGGAGCGAGCCTCGGACACGGCGGCCATGGTCTGCGTGATCCCCTGCTGGACCTGGCCGATCAGGCGGGTGATCTCGGCGGTGGCGCTCGATGACCGGGTGGCCAGCGTTCCTACCTCCTGGGCGACGACGGCGAAGCCGCGTCCCGCCTCCCCTGCCCGGGCGGCCTCGATGGCTGCGTTCAAGGCCAGCAGTTGGGTCTGGCCGGCGAACTGTTCGATCGTGGTGACCACCTGGCCGATCTGCTCCGACTGGGCGCCCAGCTGGTCCATCTGGCCGGCAGCCTCTCGCATGGAGGCGGCAAGCCGGTCCATGCCGGCGGCGGAGCGCTCGATGGCCTGGCCGCCTGTCTGAGCCGCTGCCGTGGCCGACTGCGCCTCACTGAACATCCCGCGGGCCATGTCCGATACCTCCTGGCTGGCGCCGGCCATCTCCCGGACAAGGCCGGCGGCGGTGGCCACGTGCCGGGCCTGGTCCTGTGCGGCGGCGGCCATCCGGCCCACGGTCTCGGAGAGCTGCTCCATTGCCCCCAGGGCCCGTTCCACCGCCTCGCGTGAGGCGGTACTGGAGCGCTCCAACTGCTGGACGGTCCCGTGGAGGTGGCCATCCACCTGCTCTGTTGCCGCCTGACCCGTCCGATTCAGGGTTGCGGAGGTCACGGCCAGCGCCCTGGCCGAGCGTGCCGCCTCCGCCATCACCTGATCCAGCCGTTCCAGCACCTCCTCCCGGGCGGCGGCATCGCTCACCACCTGCATGAGGGCGCGGAACCGAAGGGCAAGGGTGTAGACGATGATGCCCACCAGCAGCAGCATGATCCCGTTCACGATCCCCAGCCGGGCCACGGTCATCTCGCCGCCCACGATCGGGGGGTGAAAGCGGAGGAGCGAGACCCAGCCAGCAAGGCTGAGCCCGGTCCCGTAGATCGAGATGGCCCGGTCCATGTAGAGCCCGGCCAGGACCGGGGCCAGGTACCAGATACCCAGGTGCTGGTTCGTGCCCGGCAGGAGGTAGGCGATCGAGATGACCATCGCACCGATCAGGGTGATCATCAGGTACTTGGCGACCGAAGGCCAGAGCCCCATCCGGATCAAGGCGGTACCCACGAGCAGGAGAAGGAGCGACCCGATTCCCCAGGCGGTGAAGATCGGCATGTTCATCCCGAGCCGGGAACCGAGCGGCAGCAGCGCTGCCAGGACGATGATCAGTCCGACCCAGGAGATGTTGACCACCAGACGATTGGTGGACGACTCGTGCATCCGGAGCGCCTCTTTGGCCTGCATGTAGAAGTGACCTCCTGCATCTGTAGGTTCTGCTCCATCCCGAAAGATTGGCGGTCTGAAGCCAGAATCCTTCCTAAGACGAAAGATTGCGAAGTATGCCAGATCATTTGTTCTCAAGTTGGTCGGATTCGGAGAAGGACTGCCGCGGTTTCGGTGGAATCCTGTCTGGAGATGTCGCAGAACAGAAAGAAGGTAAGACTGTGAGTCCGCTGGTGCTGGTGGTTGAAGATGACGCCATGCTGAGCGATGTGCTGCGGATGTACCTGGAGAACGAGGGTTACCGGGTTCAGGTGACGGGTGATGGGATCGATGGCCTGACCCAAGCCCTGGCGACACAGCCGTCGCTGGTGGTCCTGGATGTCATGCTCCCCCGCCTCGATGGCTGGGAGGTCTGTCGCCAGATCCGAGCCGTCTCGCAGGTGCCCGTCATCCTGCTCACCGCCCGGGGCGAGGAACAGGATAAGCTCATGGGATTTGGCCTGGGCGCCGACGATTACCTGACCAAGCCGTTCAGCATGCAGGAGTTCCTGGCCCGGGTGCGGGCTGTGCTGAAGCGAGCGACTCCGGCACAGGGCCAACCGGTTCAACCGCCCGCGGTCCAGGAGGGGATCCTCACATTCCCGACCCTGGTGATCGACAACCGGCGGCACCGCGTGGAGCGCAACGGCGCCCAGGTGGCGCTCACCCCCAAGGAGTTTGAGCTCCTCTGGTACCTGGCGAGCCGGGTCGGCACCGTGGTCCGGCGGGAGGAGTTGCTCCAGGCGATCTGGGGGTACGGTATGGGCGAGGATGACCGGACGATCCATACGCATGTCAACCGACTCCGGGCCAAGCTGGAGGGGACCGATTACCGGTACATCCACACGGTCTGGGGGATTGGTTATAAGTTTGAAGTGGTCCGTCCATAAGCAGGTGAGACCATGATCGATCGGGAGACCGAAGAGCAGGACTTGGCGGGCGAGGATCGGTTCCGCGGGCTGGTGGAGAACGCCCCTGACATGATCTACCGCTTCCGCGTGGATCCGCCTGGCTACGAGTACGTCAATCCGGCAGCACTTGGACTGACTGGTTATCCGCCCGAGTCTTTCTACGCCGACCCGGAGCTGATGTACCAACTGACCGTTCCGGAGGACAGGGAGCGCCTGAGGGAGGCGTGGCATCGTCCGCTCCCCGCGGGGGCTGCTCTGCAGGTTCAGCTGGTCCGGAGCGGGGGTGGTCAGGTCTGGACGGAGCACCGGATCGTGCCGGTTCACGCCCCCGACGGGCAGTTGATCGCAGTGGAGGGGATCGCCCGGGATATCAGCGCCCGGAAGCGGGCGGAGGAGGAGGTCCGCCTCTTCCAGGAGGCTGCGGTGGCCATCAGCCAGAGCCGGGATCTTCACTCCGCGCTGCAGGTGGTCCTGCAGGCGGTCTGCCACGTCACCGGATGGGCCTTCGGCCAGGCCTGGCTACCGGCCGAAGATGGGCAGCGCCTGCTCTGCGGGCCCTGCTGGTCTTCCCAACCGGACCGGGTGAAGCCCTTCCGGCAGCGCTGTCTCCACTTCTCGCCCGCCCCGGGCACGGGACTGCTGGGCCTGGCCTGGCAGAGCGGCAGGCCGCTCTGGAGCCCCGATGTCTCAGAGGAGGTCGATTTCCCGCGGGCGCAGATCGCACGGGAGGTCGGCTTCAAGGCGGCCATGGCGATCCCGGTCCTCGGCGGTGACCAGGTCGTTGCCATCGCCGAGTTCTACCTCTTTGAGCGGCGCGAGGAGGATGAGCGGCTGGTGGGGGTGGTCTCCGCTGTGGCGGCCCAGTTGGGCGGCGCCATTCTCCGCAGGCGGATGGAGGAGGAGCTCCAGGTCGCGGTCGCCTCCCGCGAGCATATGATGACTGAACTGGAGCGGCAGAACCGGCAGCTCCAGGCCCTGATCCAGCACATGGCTGAGGGGGTTGTCGCGGTTGATGCAGCGGCCCGCGCCCTGCTGGTCAACCCGGCTGCAACCTCCCTGCTCGGGTTGCCGGGTCCCTTCGGGCACCAGCCGTTGGACCAGTTGGGCTTCCCGGGGGATCTGGTCGCTGCGATCACGGCGGCGGCCCGCTCCGCGTCTCCCGGGCTCGACGAGGTTCGCTTCACCTGCGGCGGGGCTGAGATTCGCGCCCTGATCTCGCCCATGATCGGCGAGGGCCACGCGGGCTACGGGGCGGTGGCACTGCTACAGGATGTGACCATGGAGAACCAGTTGCGCCGGCTCCGCGAGAACTTCGTGGCCAACGTCTCCCACGAGCTGCGGGGGCCGCTGGCCGCCCTTTCCGCGGGCGTCGAGGCCATGCACGACGGGCTGATCCGCCCGGATGCCCAGCCCCGCTACTTCAAGGCGATGCTCTCGGAGATCGGCCGGCTCCGCCGCCTGACCAACGACCTGCTCGAGCTCTCCCGGCTCGATGCCGGCACCATCCGCATTCCGGTGGAGGAGTTCGATCTGGCCCCTCTGGCCGATGGGTTGGGGGAGAAGTGGGGCCCCCGGGCGGCCACGACCGGCATCACCCTGGTGATCGACTGTCCCCATGTTCGGATCATGGGGAATATCGATCGGGTGGAAGAGGTCCTGACCAACTTCCTGGACAACGCCTTCCGCTACACGCCGGCCGGCGGATCGATCCGCCTCTTCGCCCGCTCCGAGGGGGAGATGGTGCGGGTAGGCGTGGTGGACACCGGTATCGGAATCCCCCGGGAGCATCTGCCGCATATCTGGGAGCGGTTCTACAAGACCGATCCGGCTCGGACCCGGACCCTCGAGGGGGGCACAGGCCTGGGCCTCTCGATCTGCAAGCAGTTCGTGGAGCTGATGGGCGGCGAGGTGGCCGTCCGTTCGGAACTGGGCGCCGGTTCCTGTTTCAGCTTCACCCTGGTGGCAGCCAGGTCCCAGGCAGACTGACCACCGGCGCCAAAGGAGTGTCAACCATGACCGTGACAGTCCGTCGCTACTCGGGATCAGACGCGGATTTCCAGCGAATCGGAGCGCTCTTGAAGGAGACCTATCACCCCGGCGGATGGTACCCGAACTGGCGGCAGACCCGGTGGGAGTATGCTCTCTACCATCCGTATTTCGAGACCTCCGCCCAGAGCAGGATCGGCATGTGGGAGGAGGAGGGGCGGCTGGTAGGCGTGGCTACCTATGAACTGCGGTTAGGTGAGGCCTACTTCCACCTGCGCCCTGGCTACCACTCTCTGAAGGGTGAGATGCTGACCTACGCCGAGGAGGAGTTGTCCAAGACGGGGGAGGGCGGCCGGCGCACCCTGCGGATTGAGATCAACGAGCGGGACGTGGCGTTCGAGGCGATCGCCGGGGCCAGGGGCTATGTGAAGCAGGCGGACCGCCCACAGTGGAACTCCCGCTTCGTCATTCCCGACAGCTTTCCGGCGATCGAGGTGCCAGAGGGGTTCACCCTCCGGTCGCTGGCCGAGGGGAACGACCTTCGCAAGGTCAACCGGGTCATGCACCGCGGCTTCAACCACCCGGGGGAGGCCCCGGAGGCAGATATCCCCGGCCGGGAGCGCATGCAGTCCGCCCCGGGCTTCCGGCGGGATCTCTTCATCATTGTCGAGTCGCCGGATGGTGAGTACGTGGCCTTCGCCGGTCTCTGGTACGACCCGGTCACCCGGGCTGCCGACGTGGAGCCGGTCGCCACCGACCCCGACTACCGCAGGATTGGTCTGGGCAGGGCGGCCGTGTTGGAGGGGATCCGGCGCTGCAGGGACCTGGGGGCGACCGAGGCCTGGGTCGGCTCCGGCCAGCGGTTCTACGAGGCGATTGGCTTTCAGAAGGCCTTCTGCACGTACCCCTGGATACGGGAGTGGTGATGGGTTCCGCACCCACCCCCGGCGGTATAGTCCGAAAGTGTTGCGCAGAACCAGGTCGCATGCTCCTTCCGGCGTGAACATCCTCTGGAGTAAAATGGAGGGTGACAGCATCCAGAACCAGGGGGGATTCGATGGCATCGGAATGGGAAAAGACTCAGCCTGCGACCATTGAGGAAGGCGAGTGCGCTGCCGTGATCCTCGGGACCCTGAAGGGGCAGCCGGGCGTAATCTCAGCGGAGTTGGACAGCGGCCGCCAGGTCCTGAGCCTGAAGTTCGACCCGGGACTGACCGATCCGGACCTGGCGCTTGCAGCGGCTGACCGGGTTGCAGCCGAACTCTCCTTCCATCGGGAGCGGTGCCCCGGCGACGGCGGCGCCCACTGCGCGGCCTGTCTGCTCAGCCTGAACGAGATGCTCTCCGTGGACGGCCTGCAGGAGGCCTCCCGCGAGAGGCTCCTTCTCAGGTTCAGCCCGGAGGTCGCAGCGGCGCTGGAGGTAGAGCGCCCCATAGCGGCCCCTTCCGAGGTGAAGGGCCATCCTGCCGCCGAGGAGGATGAGGTCCGCCCACTGCTGATCTCCACGGTCCTCTGCGCCCTCTTCCTCGCAGCCGGCTATGGGGCTGCGTGGTTCGGCGCGAGCCCGTGGATCTACATTCCGCTCTATGTCCTCAGCTATGCCAGCGGCGGTTACTTCCGGCTGATCGAGGGCTTCCAGGCCCTGGTCAAAGAGAAGAACCTGGATATCAACTTCCTCATGCTGCTCGGGGCTGCCGGCGCGGCGGTTCTGGGCCGCTGGGAGGAAGGCGCTGTCCTCATGTTCCTCTTCACCCTCTCGGCCACGTTGGAGGCTTTTGCGGTAGGCCGTACCCGCCAGGCGATCCGCAAGCTGATGGCCCTTGCCCCGGAAGATGCCCTGGTCCGCCGCGGCGGTCAGGAGCACCGGATCGCGGTCAGCGAGCTCCGCCCCGGTGACGTGGTGATCGTCGGCCCGGGCGAGCGGATCGCGGCCGATGGAGTGATCCTCAAGGGTGAGAGCGCTGTGAATGAAGCGGCGATCACCGGCGAGTCGATCCCGGCGGAGAAGGGGCCATCGGATAAGGTCTTTGCGGGCACGGTCAACGGCCATGGCTCGATCGAGTTCCAGGTCTCCAAGGGGGCCGGGGAGTCGACTCTCGCCCGGATCATACGGGTGGTGGAAGAGGCGCAGGCCCAGAAGGCATCGACTCAGCGATTGACCGACTGGATCGACCGGTACTACACCCTGATCGTCATCGCCGTGGCGACCCTCGCCTGGGTCCTACCGCCGCTCTTTGGCTGGGACACCTGGGCCGGTGCCTTCTACCGGGCCATGATGCTCCTGGTCGTCGCCTCCCCCTGCGCCCTGGTGATCTCCACCCCCGCCGCGATCCTCTCGGCCATCGCACGGTCGGCCCGAGCGGGTATCCTCTTCAAGGGGGGGCTCCACCTGGAGCAGACCGCCCTTGTCCAGGTGGTCGCCCTCGACAAGACCGGGACCCTTACCTCTGGCCGGCCCGGGGTAGTGGAGGTCCTGCCCGAGTATGGGATCAGCGAGGAGGAGCTCTTCCGGATCGCTGCCGCCGCCGAGTCCCGCTCGGAGCACCCGCTCGCCGCAGCCGTCCTGCGCAGCGCAAAGGAGCGTGGGCTCACCTACCCTATGGCCACCGAATTCCGGGCCATGGCCGGCCTGGGCGGTCGGGCTGTGGTGGAGGGACGGGAGGTCTTTATCGGCGCCCCCCGGCTTCTTGAGGCGCACGGCATCAGTCCGTCGGAGCAGGTCGCGGCGCGGCTGCATGGCCTGGTCGAGTCCGGCCTGACGGCGATGGTCGTCATCACTGGCGGGCGGTTGATCGGCATTCTCGGCCTGGCCGACACCCCGCGGGAGGAGGCGAAGCTTGCCCTCGAGCACCTGCGCAAAATCGGCGTCAAGCGGATCGTCATGCTGACCGGCGATAATCGCAGGGCCGCCCAGCTGGTGGCCGACGCTGTCGGGGTGGACGAAGTGCGGGCCGAGCTCCTCCCCGAGGATAAACTGCGGATCATCAAGGAGTTGGAGGCCAGGTACGGCCCGGTTGCCATGGTCGGCGACGGTGTGAACGACGCCCCCGCGCTGGCCGCGGCCACGATCGGTGTGGCCATGGGTGGTGTCGGCTCCGACGTGGCCATGGAGACGGCCGATGTCGTCCTCATGGCCGATGAGCTTGAGAAGCTGCCCGAGGCGATCAACCTGGCCCGCAAGGCCCGGTCCACCGTCCTGCAGAACCTGGCCTTTTCGATTGCGGTCATTACCGTGCTGGTCGTCACGGTGCTGCTGGGCAGGATGAACCTGCCGCTGGCGGTGGTTGGCCACGAGGGATCGACGATCCTGGTCGCCTTTAACGGTCTCCGGCTCTTGATCGCCCGGACCCGCGTCGCTTGAGAACGATTCGCGGAACCGGTTGCGGTTCGTCTTCCATTGGGATAAAGTAGTTACGGTCAGCCATCACTCCGCCCTTCGTATCGGGAGCGTAGCAAACTCTGGACATCGCGATGGAAGTAGATGAGTTTGCTCCGCAGGGCGGGGAGAAAAGAAGGTGCAGATCGTGCCAGAGTTGATGCGTGCTCTCCGGAAGATGGAGGCCGGCCCCGGCGCCGTGATGCAGCAGATTCCGATCCCCGAAATCGGCTCCCGTGAGGTCCTGGTCCAGGTCCGTGCGGCTTCGGTTTGTGGGACCGACTACCATATCTACTCCTGGGACCCCTGGTCCGCCAACCGGGTGAAGCCCCCGCTGACGGTCGGTCACGAGCTGGCCGGCGAGGTGGTGGCGATCGGCAGGGAGGTCACCGCCTGCAAGGTGGGCGACTATGTCTCTGCCGAGACCCATATTGTCTGCAACAACTGCCCCCGCTGCCATGTGGGGGAGTACCATCTGTGCGAGAATACGAAGATCCTCGGCGTCGACACCAACGGCGTCTTCGCAGAGTATGTGAAGGTGCCCGAGCAGAATGTCTGGATCAACGACAAGGATATCCCCTGGGAGCTCCAGTCGATCCAGGAGCCCCTTGGCAACGCTGTCCACACGGCCATGAACGGGGAGCTGACCGCCAAGTCGGTCCTGGTCACCGGCTGCGGCCCCATCGGCATCATGTCCATCCCGGTCGCCAGGATCGCGGGCGCGGAAGTGGTGATCGCCATGGACGTGAACGAGTACCGGCTCGACCTGGCCAAGCAGTTGGGCGCCGATGTACTGATCAACCCGACCAAGGAGGATCCGATCGAGATCGTTCGCTCCCACACCCGGGGCTACGGGGTCGATGTGGTCCTGGAGATGTCGGGCAACGCCACCGCCATTCGCCAGTCGCTGAAGGCGGCCCGCAACGGAGCGCGCGTCTCGCTGCTGGGCCTGCCCTCCCGCCCGCTGGAGATCGACCTCTCGGCCGACGTGATCATGCGCGGCCTCGTGCTGCAGGGGATCACCGGCCGGAAGATGTGGGATACCTGGTACAAGGTCCGCTCGCTTTACCGGGCCGGCCTTGCCGATCGGCTGAAGCCACTGATCACCCACACGCTGCCGCTGGAGCAGGTGGACGTCGCCATGGAGCTGATGGGCGCCGGCAAGTGCGGCAAGGTGGTTCTGATGCCCGACCTGAAGGCCTAGCCCTGCCATAGGAGGTTGTGTACATGGCTCTGACCGATTTTCTGGCCGAGGAACTAAATGCCCTCAAGGAATCCGGACTCTACCGCCCCCTGAAGGAGCTTCAGTCCCCGCAGCAGCCCCGCTCGGTGATCAACGGCAAGACCGTGATCAACCTCTCCAGCAACAACTACCTCGGCCTGGCCGATGATCCGCGCCTGAAGGAGGCGATGATCAAGGCGACCGAGGAGTTCGGCGCCGGCTCCGGTGCGGTCCGGACGATCATCGGCACCATGACGATCCACAACGAACTGGAGGAGAAGCTGGCCGCCTTCAAGCATACCGAGGCCGCCGTCGTCTTCCAGTCCGGCTTCACCTGCAACTCCGGCGTGATCCCGATCCTCGTGGGCGATGGCGATGCGATCATCTCCGACGAGTTGAACCACGCCTCCATTATCGATGGCTGCCGGCTCTCTAAAGCGGTCACGTTGCGGTACAAGCACTCCGACATGGCGGACCTCGCCCGGGTGCTGAAGGAGACCGATGGCAAATACCGCCGTCGCCTGATCATCACCGATGGCGTCTTCTCCATGGACGGCGACATTGCCAAGCTGCCCGAGATCGTCGAACTAGCCGAGAAGCACGGCTGCATGACCTACGTGGATGACGCACACTCCTCGGGCGTGTTGGGCGAGAACGGCCAGGGCTCGGTCCATCACTTCGGTCTGAACGGCCGGGTGACGGTCCAGGTCGGCACCCTCTCCAAGGCGGTCGGCGTGCTGGGTGGCTACGTGGCCGGCCCGAAGGCCCTGATCGAGTTGCTCTGGCACAAGGGGCGTCCGTTCCTCTTCTCCACCAGCCATCCGCCGGGGGTCGCGGCCGCCTGCCTCAAGGCGATTGAGATCATGGAGCAGGAGCCGCAGCTGATCGCCAAGCTCTGGGAGAACACCCGGTACTTCAAGGCGAAGCTCGAAGCGCTCGGCTTTGACACCGGCAAGTCCGAGACCCCGATCACGCCCGTGATCGCCGGGGACGAAGTGAAGGCCATGAAGCTCTCCGACCGGCTAATGGAGGAGGGGGTCTTCGCCCAGGGGATCGCCTTCCCGACGGTGCCGAAGGGGACCGCCCGGGTTCGGACGATCGTCTCGGCCGCTCACACAAAGGAGGATCTGGATCAGGCGGTCCGGGCCTTCGAGAAGGTGGGCAAGGAGCTTGGGCTGATTTAGGTTGGTCTGTTCCAGCCTGGAAAACGTGCCCCCCGGTAGGGTAAACCTGCCGGGGGGTTTTCTACTTATTGCTATCAAAATGGAAGGAATCCTTCTGTTCCCGTAGAAGTTCACTGACCTAAACCACATTTCGCAATAGCGTTTCGCTATGTGAAACGGAGGCATTATGGCACATCCAACTTCGAACAGCAGCCTTGAGAAGGGGCTTGGGCTCCTGGCCCACTTCACCAGTGACCACCCGGTTCTCACCCTGGCCGAGATCAGTCGGGAGGCGGAGATGCCCAAGGCCACTGTCCTTCGGTTCCTGAACGCACTGACCCACCAGGGGTTCCTTCGTAAGGAACCCAACGGTTCCTACCGGCTGGGCTATCGCCTGATCGAACTGGGCCACCGTGCGACCGAGCAGTTGGATCTGCGGGCCATCGCGCTCCCCTACATGAAGCAGTTGCGAGATGAGCTAGATGAAGCGGTTCAGATCGCTGTGATCGACGGGCACGAGGCGGTCTACCTGGAGAAGGTGGAGTGCCGGCAACCCGTCCGCCTCTTCACCCGGTCGGGCCGGCGGGCGCCATTGCATGCCGGGGCCTGCCCCCGGCTGCTGCTCGCTCATGCTCCGGCCGTACTGAGAGAGTATCTGCTCGGCCCCGAGAGCGTGCGCAGGCAGTACACCGAGACGACACCAACCGCACCGGACCAACTCCAGGCCCTCTTGGAGGAGGTGCGGCGGGAGGGGTACAGCCTCAGCTATGGGGAACTGGAGCCCGGGTCCGCCGCTCTGGCAGTACCGCTCCGGGATTACACCGGGGAAGTGGTCGCCACGCTCAGCGTGGCGGGGCCGGCTGAACGGTTCGGGCCAGACCGCACTCCAGTGATCCGCGAAGCGGCGTCACGCACCGCTTGGGCGATCTCCCGCGAACTGGGGTATCACCCGACAGTTGCTTGATCGCAGGGCGCAGGTCGCCTTGAGATATGGATCCAGGGGCGAAATCAAGACAGGGGAGATGGGGAGATGTTCAAGAGGGGGACCAGGTTGATCTGGGCTTTAATGCTGGTGCTGAGCCTGGTATTGACCGCCTGCAGTGGATCCAAGAGCGAGACCCCTGCCAAGAGTGAGACCGGGACCGCTGCATCATCCGACCAGTCCGAGACGGAGAGTAAACTCCGGGACAAGTTGGTGATCGGCAGTGCCTACGGCGATCCACAGGGCTCCTGGGATCCAATCGACACCTTCTTGCTGGCCTGGGGCATGGTGGGATCCAACATCTTCGATGGCTTGGTCGATCGGGGGACCGATCTGAAGATCCGGCCGGGACTGGCCACCGAGTGGACGTATACGGATGACCGGACGCTGGAGTTCAAGCTCCGCCAGGGCGTGACCTTCCACAATGGTGAGCCCTTCAACGCCGATGCCGTGGTTTTCACCTTTGACCGGCTCCTGGGACCGGAGGGGGAGAAGTCCCCGCAGCGGTCGAACTACACGTCGATTGAAAAGGTTGTCAAGGTGGACGACTACACCGTCCAGTTTCAGCTGAAGGAGACCGATCCCGTCCTGATTACCAAGCTGGCCGGCTACGGTGCCAAGATTGTGCCGCCCAAGTACCTCCAGGAGCAGGGCGACGCCACCTTCAACACGAAGCCTGTCGGCACCGGCCCCTATAAGGTCATCTCGTACACCAAGGACAGCGAGGTCGTCTTGGAGCGGTTTGACGAGTACTGGGGTGATAAGGGCAAGACCAAGGAGATTACCGTTCGCTTCATTCCGGAAGATGCCACCCGCCTGGCCGAGTTCCAGACCGGAGCGATCGACATCATGCAGACCGTGCCGGTCGCCCAGGTGGGGGAGCTGGAGGCGGACAAGAACGTCAAGGTCCTCCCGGTGGGCGGCCCCACCTCCTGGACGCTCCGGTTTGATGTCTCGAAGGCCCCTGTGAACAAGCTGGAGGTCCGGCAGGCGGTCGCCTACGCCATCGACACCCAGACGATCATTGAGACGATCCTGGGCGGCTTCGGCAAGCAAATCTCTTCCTTCCAGGGCGATATCTCCTTTGGTAACAACCCGGCGATGAAGCCGATCGAGTATGATCCGGCCAAGGCGAAGCAGATGATCGAGGCCGCCGGTGCCAAGGGCGCTAAGCTGGACCTCTTCTTCAGCTCCAAGTCCACCGTCCAGAAGGAGATCGCACAGGCGATCGCCTCCTACCTCATGGAGGTGGGCCTCGAGGTAGTCCTCAACCCGGTGGAGCCCCAGCAGCTCTCCGGTCAGTTGATCTCCGAGCAGAAGGCCGGTCACATGCACCTCTTTGGTTGGGGCGGCTGGACGCTGGACTTCGACAACACAGCCTATTTGCTCTACACCAAGGGGCAGAAGTGGAACCCCTCCTTCAACGACGAGACGATCAATGAGCTTCTCGCAAAAGAGCGATCCACCAACGACCAGAAGGTGCGTGAAGAGGTCTTCAAACAACTGACGGTCCGGCTCCGGGAGACCATGCCCGATGCGCCGCTCTACCAGGCGGTCGCGGTCTGGGCGACGAGCGCCAAGGTGGAGGGTTTCGTCGCTCCGCCGGACGACCGGATGCGACTCACCCCGGTGACGGTGAAGAAGTAATGTGCGAAGGCGCGGGCCGACCCGTTTCGGCCCGCGCTCTTCCCTTGGGGAGGATCGATCAATGGGCTCCTTCATTCTAAAGCGAATCCTGCACGGTCTCTTCGTGCTGCTCGCAATCACGCTTGTCGTCTTCTTCGCCCTGCGGTTCACCGGCGACCCCGTCATGGCGATCATGGGTCAAGGCAATCCCACCCAGGAGGCGGTGGATGCCATGCGCCATGCCCTGGGGTTGGATCAGCCGCTCTGGCGTCAGTTGCTCACCTTCCTGGGTAACCTTCTGACGGGCGACATTGGCACCTCCTTCCGCAATAACCAACCCGTGCTCCCCCAGATCCTGGAGCGTATGCCCGCCACAATGGCACTGGCCATGGCGGGGCTTCTGGTCTCGCTGGTGGTGGCGATCCCTGTAGGAATCTACTCGGCGGTGCGCCGCGGGGGTCTCCTCGATCTCTTTGGCCGGATCTTCTCCCTGATCGGTATCTCCTTTCCCAACTTCTGGCTGGGGATCATGCTCATGCTGATCTTCGCGGTGAAGCTGCGCTGGCTGCCCGCCTCGGGTTACAAGGGCTTCGAGTATCTGGTCCTGCCTGGCTTCACCCTGGGGCTGATCCTCTCCAGCATCATCGCCCGGCTGATTCGCTCCACCATGCTGGACGTGCTTCGGAGCCAATACATTCAGACTGCCCGGGCCAAGGGGTTGGCTGAGCGGATCGTGATCTACCGCCATGCCTTCCGCAACGCCCTGATCCCCTCCGTCACCTTCATTGGGCTGCAACTGGGCTCCCTTCTTGGCGGGACGGTGATCCTGGAGCAGGTCTTCTCGTGGCCAGGGGTGGGACGGTTGGCGCTGGACTCCATTGCCAACCGGGACTACCCCATGGTGCAGGGCTCTGTCCTGGTACTGGCGGCGGTCATGGTCAGCATCAACCTCTTGGTGGACCTGAGCTATGGTTTTCTGGATCCACGCATTAAGGTAGGGGGGAAGGAGTCATGACCAGGCGCCGGATCTCTCTGCGGCGACTCGTTCGAAACGGTCCTGCCATGGTCGGGCTGATCCTGGTGATCCTGACCGTAGCCAGCGCCCTCTTTGCCCCGCAGTTGGCCCCCCAGGATCCCATGGCCGCACAGCTGCGCCTGCGGCTCGATCCGCCCGTCTGGGATCCGGCTTCGAAGGCCGGCTACTTCCTGGGTGCCGACGCCGTCGGTCGGGATATGCTCTCCCGCATCATCTTCGGTTCCCGGATCTCGCTCCTGATCGGAATCACAGCCACGGCGATCTCCATGCTCCTGGGCGTCATTCTGGGATTGGTCTCGGGCTACTTCCGGGGCTGGCTTGACTCCGTGATCATGCGGCTGGCCGACGTCCAACTCTCCTTCCCGTTCATTTTGCTGGCCCTGGTGATCATGGCGATCTTCGGTGGCGGCCTCACCATACTGATCCTGATCCTGGGGCTGACCGGTTGGGTCTCCTACGCCCGGTTAGTGCGAAGTCAGGTGCTCTCTGTGCGGGAGCTGGACTACGTCCAGGCGGCCCGCTCGATCGGGGCCACCGATCTGATGATCATCCTTCGGCATATCTTGCCGAACGTGATCTCCTCTGTCATCGTCCTTTCCACGCTTCAGGTGGCCACCAACATCCTCCTGGAGGCGGGTCTCACCTTCCTGGGGCTGGGTGTGGACCCCTCGATTCCGACCTGGGGGGGCATGCTGGCCGATGGCAGAAACTACGTGACCAACGCCTGGTGGGTTGCGACCTTTCCGGGCTTCGCCATCATGCTGACCGTGCTGGGTGTCAACCTTCTGGGCGATTGGCTCCGGGACGAGCTTGATCCTCAGCTTCGGGTCTAGGAGGAATTCTACCGATGGAGTCGTTGCACGCCCTCTTTGCACCGGGTGCCCTGCTACGGGATTCAGACCACGACGGAATCGCCGATGGTGTTGCCGCTCGCTTTACGGTGAGCGGCGGACTGCCGGTCTGGGCAGGAGCTATGGATCTGGCTGCCCGACTCGGGCTGGAGGCGACGGGCCTCACCCTTCCCTTGGTCGGGGGCACTGGGGAGCGGTTGGTACGCATGGGCCCCGGCCTGGCGCCGGCCGAGACGGGGTTGATCGTCCTTGCGTCTGGGGGCGAACTACTGGTCACCGGCCCTGACGATGAGGCGGTCCGGCAGGCGCTTCAGTACCTGGCCGCTCGCTACCCGTACCTTGGCGCAATTGGTGGAGCCGTCGTTCCCGAGGAGGCCATGGGCCTGCAGATTGGGGCGCAGGGGGTGAGCGCCTGCCTCCTGGGCGATGGATGGGTCCCTGCGGCTGAGCCCGATACAGTCGAGCCTTTGAAGGGGGAAGCCTCGGACAGCCTATCGGACCTGACTGAACTGACCGATCTGTACAAAGGGATCGACACGATCCAAATCGACCCGGACCTCGGGGAGGAGGAGCTGGCCTCCCTGGTCGACCTGGCGGCGCGCATCGGGGTGGAGCGCTCCCGCCTCTCCTTTCCGGTGGCGCTCCTCCCCGGCGAGCAGAGGGGTGGAAGCACCCTCCGTGCCGCACTCGGCGAGGGCAGCATCCGCCTGGATGAGGGCGGGGTGCTCGTCGGGGGTCTGCGGGCCATACGGTATCTCGCGGGCGGCGATCTTGCCGGCCTGCGCCGGCGCGTTGAGGCTCCTCCCGCTCCGCCGCAGGAGGTCCTGGAGACCGAGCTGAGCTACCAGGACGAGGGGGAGGTCGAGCGATTCCGGCAGTTGTGGCGGGAGCGGGTCCGACCGGCCCTTGAGCCGGGGAGGAGCATCTCCGTCGATCTGCGCCTCTCCGAGCCCGCTGCGGTCCGGCAGGCGCTGCGGGAGGAACTCCTGGCCGAGTTACCGCCCGGGAGCACGGTGCAGGTCCGCTCCTGCTTCAAGCAGGGCTTTCACTGGATCGAAGAGGAGGTCCTGCCCTCCTTGCGCAGGGTGGAGGGCGTGAGCCGTATTGAGCTGGCCTTCCGCCGCTTCGTTCCCCGGGTCCCAGCCGGTGACCCGGTGCTGGATATGGAGATCCGCTGGCTGCAGGAGTGCTACCCAGCCGACCTGTTGCTGGCCCGGGAGTTGGGCCTCGAGACGGAGGCGATCACCTTCACCATGGCGGAGGAGGGGCCGACCTATCGGCTGACCGCCTATGATTCGTTGGGCCAGCCCATTTGGCAGGGGGCACTGGAAGCGGTGAGCGGTTCCCGTCGCTATCTCGACCGGTTCCCGGAGCGGGGCTGGGTCCATCCGCCCACCGGTGGGCTCTGGGTGGACGGGAGCTACGTCGCTCGCATTGAGACAGATGTGGAGCGGCTCTGGCGTTGGTACCAGGGGAGTGTCCTGCCTGCGCTGCGCTCCTCGGTCGTCCGGCGCCACGGCGAAAGTCCGGCGCTTGAAGCCCAGCCGCTCTTCGGCACACTTCACTTTGAAGCCTGGCTCAGCGAGGATGACCGGCGCCTGGAGCTGCGCGAGGAGATGATCTCCCCACTGGACGCCCTGCACGAGGATCTCTACTTCGTTACCCTGGACTACATGGCCACCTGGGGTCGGGTACTCCACGGCTCGCCCTTCGGGGCTCCCGGGACGATCCTGCCCTTCATTCACCAGTGCGTCGGTCAGGCGCCCCACGCAGCGGTGAGGTTGACTTGGCGTCCTCCCGCAGCCGCTCCGGCCCGCCCTGTCATCACCGGGCTGACCGTGGACGAGGACGGTGAGCCCGCCTCTGTGCTCCTGGCAGATGGCCGGACGATCGAGCTTGGCGAGACACCGCCCACCCCGCTGGAGCAGGTGGTGCCGGACCAGGCGGTCACACTGGACCGGGTGATCGGGCCGGATCAACTGCCGGCACAACTCGCCTACCTTCGCAGCCTCCCCGGGGTGCGGGTCTGGCAGGCAGGTGCGAGTTACATGGGCCGGCCCTGCTATGCCATTGAGTTGCGGCTGCCAGTGCCGGAGGCGATCCAGCCCCCGGCCAAGGCATCGGCCATGAAGCCGGTGCTGCTGATCAACGCCCGGCATCACGCGAATGAGGTCTCCTCGACAAACGCTGTCCTGCGGCTGGTAGAGCGGGCGGCCAAGGGCGATGCTGAACTGGCTGGCTACCTACGCGGGGTTAACATCGTGATCAACCCTCTGGAGAACATGGACGGTGCCGCGACCCACTATGCGATGATGCAGGAGCACCCCACCTGGAAGCTTCACTCGGCCCGCTTCAACGCGGTCGGCTTGGAGTTCTATGGGGAGTATGTCAATCCGGAGACGCCATACGGCGAGGCTCGGGTGCTCCAGGAGCTCTTTGCCTCCTACGGGCCGGACGTGCTGCTGGATGACCACGGCGTGCCGTCACACGAGTGGCTCCAGCCCTTCGCCGGCTACAGCAGCGCCCCGTACTTCCGGGTCGCCTACTGGCTACCCAACGCCCTGCTCTACGGGATCTTCCGGGACCTGGACCCCGGGCAGTATCCCGAGCATGTGACCGGGACCGAGGCGTTGCGGACCATCCTGACCCGGCGCGTGCGGGAGAACCAGGAGGTCTATGACTGGAACCAGGCCTGGCTGAAGACCTATCAGAAGTGGGGCGTCTCCTGGGTGCCCGAGAAGTTTCCGGAGGAGATCCACGACGGCATGATCTGTTACACGTGGCCTGCCTGGGCCGACACCTTTTCTGTCCGCTTCCCTGAGACCTGCCTGATCGACTGGGTGACCGAGGTGCCCGATGAGACCGCACAGGGTGAGCAACTGCGGCTTACCATCGCCGCCCATCTGGAGGGGGATCTCGCCTCCATGGAGTTCCTTGCTGCTCATCCGCAGCCTGTAGAACGTAGAGCAAGGGTTACCGCCGGCGGTGTCTGCTGGACGGTGGGGAGGACTCGACCCTTCCGGATGCGGCAAGGCTAGGCTGTGCCCGGACTGCCCGGAGCGAAGGAGGATGGCTGTGTACCGCATCGATCTGAACAGTGACTTGGGCGAGTCCTTTGGTGCCTACAGCATCGGGCAGGATGAGCATGTGATCCCGCTGATCACGTCGGCCAACGTGGCATGCGGCTTTCACGGCGGCGATCCCGTCGTCATGCGCCGCACGGTTGATCGCTGCCTCCAGCACGGGGTGGGGATTGGGGCTCACCCCAGCTACCCCGACCTCGCCGGTTTCGGGCGGCGTCTGCTGCATGCGAGTGAGGAGGAGGTCTACGGCGACGTGCTCTACCAGATCGGAGCCCTCAGCGCCTTCGCCCGGGCACGGGGCGCCGCACTGAGCCACGTCAAGCCTCACGGAGCCATGAACAACCACTCCTTCCGCGATGCGGTCACCGCTCGGGGGATCGTGCGGGCGGTCTACGACTATGATCCCGCGCTCCCGCTCTTCGCCATGCCTTACTCCGCTTTGAAGGCAGAGGCGGAGCGGCATGGGCTGCCGGTGATCAACGAGGTTTTCGCCGACCGGGCATACAACGCCGACGGCTCCCTGGTCGATCGAAAGCGGCCCGGCGCCATGGTCCACGATGCGGCGCTGGCGGCTGATCGGGCGATCCGCATGGTGAAGGAGGGGGTTGTGGAGACGATCGACGGGCAGGTGATCGCCATGCAGGCCGATTCGGTCTGCGTTCACGGCGACAATCCGGCCGCGGTTGCGCTTGTCCAGGCGCTCCGGCAGCGGTTAACGGAGGCCGGCATCGCCATCGGACGGCCCGTCGCGGGCCAGTGATCCGAATTGAAGCCTGCGGCGATCGCAGCCTGCTGATCTACCTTGGCGATCAGATCGACCCGGAGTTGAACGCCCGAGTGCACTCCCTGGCGAGCCGGCTGCGGGCTGCGGGTCATCCGGCGGTGCGTGAGGTCTCTCCCGGCTATAGTACCGTCCTGTTCGAGTACGACCCGCTCCTGGTCGAGTCCGAATCGGAACTGCTCCGCCTGGTGGAGGCGGCTGCAGCGGGGGAGGAGCGCCCCCGGCAGGGGCGGGAGGTGATGCTCCCGGTCCTCTACGGCGGGGAGATGGGGCCCGATCTGGGCTTTGTGGCGGAGCAGACCGGCCTCGCCGCCGGTGACGTGATTCGCCGGCACGCCGGGGGCGCCTACCGGGTCTACTGCCTGGGCTTCAGCCCGGGCTTCTGCTACCTGGGCGGCCTGGACCCTGGCTTGCATGTGCCCCGTCGTACCAGCCCCCGCACAAGGGTTCCAGCAGGGAGCGTCGCGATCGGGGGGGCGCAGACTGGCGCCTACCCGACCCCCAGTCCCGCTGGCTGGCACCTGATCGGCCGCACTCCGCTCCCGCTCTTCGATGCAGGGCGGCGAGCGTCGCCGGCGGTGGCAGAGCCGGGGGACACGATCCGGTTTCATCCGGTGGATGCCGCTGAGTATGAGCGCCTGGCCGGCCTGTACCCGCCCCGGAATCGAAGATTGCCCACCTGGCAAGCCGGGCGGCCTGGAATCCGGATTCTGCGCCCCGGGCTCTTTACCACGGTGCAGGACCGGGGACGGAGCGGTTATCAGGCTTATGGCGTACCGGTGGCCGGGGCCGCCGACCCCTGGGCCCTCACGGTTGGCAACTGGCTGGTCGGAAACCCAGGCGGTGCGGCCGCCCTGGAGATGACGCTGCTTGGGGCAGAGGTGGAGTTCACCGGTGTCACCGCCTTTGTCCTGGCCGGAGCCACCATGGATGCTCGGGTAGTTCGGGCCGACGGCGCATCCCTCCAGCCGGTCGAGGGCTGGAGGGTTTACGTGGCGGGGCCCGGGGACCGCCTGCTTCTCGGTCCCTCCACCGCCGGCTGCCGGACCTACCTCTGCGTGGCCGGTTCGTTCGACTTGGAGCAGGAGTTGGGCAGCCTCTCTGAGGATCTGCTGGGCGGAATCGGACCGGTCGGTCGGGCGCTACAGCCCGGGGATTGGCTGCCAACAGGTCTGCCCCTGCTGCCGCCAGCCGACCTGGCTGGTCGATCCCTCCCTTCTGATCTGCGGCCCAGATTCGGTCACGAGATGGTGGTGCGAGTCACGCCAGGCCCACAGGAGCGGGCGTTCACATCCGCGGGCATCGACAGGTTTTATCGGAGTCGTTACCTCGTCACCCATCGCTCCGACCGGCAGGGTGTGCGAATGTCGGGCCCGGCTGTCGGCCACGCAGGCGGGGCGGATATCCTCTCAGAGGGCATGCCCGCCGGTGGCATTCAGGTCCCGCCGTCGGGAGAGCCGATCCTCATGCTGGCAAACCGGGCGACCATGGGCGGCTACACGAAGATCGCGGTCGCCGTCTACCCAGATACAGTCCGAGCCGGGCAGTTGCGCCCGGGCGACGGGGTGCGCTTTGCGCAGATCGATCTGGCCGAGGCACATCGCATCGCCCGAGAAGAAGCGAGAGCGCTGGCGGAGGTGCGAACAACGCTGAGGCCGCCAAGCCAGCGAGTCCCGGTTATCCAACGGGCAAGGCAGTTTCGGGTCTCTGTTGACGGCGTTGCCTATCTGGTCGAACTGGAAGAGATCTGATACCAGAACGAACGGGCTCACTCCTCTTAAGCACTTGCACTGTGCCTCCAGGACGCATCAGATCTGTCCCAAGGTACACCTGATTTGGTCCGTGTGGGAGACGCAACCTCGAACTCGCACCGTTATCATGGGAGTATGAAGATCCCCATGAGGAGGCGGCTTCCATGCTGCAGGTGCTGCGCGAGCCGGTCAACGCGCTGACCCATCTGATCGGTGCAGGGCTCTCGGTCGCCGGTCTGACCGTTCTGGTTGTGCGTGGGGCCCTGTGGGGCACCCCGTTTGACGTGGTCTCCTTCACCATCTTCGGGGCCAGCCTGATCCTGCTCTACATGGCCAGCGGCCTCTACCACGCGCTGAGGGTTCCGCCCGAGGGGTTGCTGCGCCTCCGCCGTTGGGATCATATCTCGATCTTCGTGCTGATCGCAGGGACCTACACCCCGTTCTGTCTCGGTCCCCTGCGGGGCCCGTGGGGCTGGTCGCTCCTGGGCGCCATCTGGGGGCTTGCCCTGCTGGGCGTGGCGGTCAAGATCTTCTGGATGAGCGCCCCACGCTGGCTCTATGTCACCTTCTATGTGATGATGGGCTGGCTGATCGTGGTCGCCTTCTACCCGCTCATGCAGGCATCCCCCCCGCAGTCGGTCTTCTGGCTGGTGGCCGGCGGGGTGATCTACACGGTCGGTGCGGTGATCTACGCGGCGAAGTGGCCCAACCTCCTGCCCGGGAGGTTCGGCTTCCACGAGATCTGGCATCTCTTCGTCATGGCTGGGTCGATCGGTCACTACGTGGCGGTCTATCACCTGGTTGGCTAGTCCATCCCCCACTGTCGATCGCTGCCGAAACTTGACGAACGAATCCCTGTTCGCAGGCTGGGGACCACATGGTATTATATGGATGGGCGAGGGAGGACTCCGTTCCCTTAGGGGGTGAGTCCCGTTGCCACAGTGGGTCCTTGAAGCTGTACTCTCAGCAGTGGTCGCAGAACTGATCCGCTACCGGATCGAGCTTCTCACGCAGTGATGTCCCAGAGCCTCATGATCCGAGAGACATGGGCTCCGTACACAGCTTCCCTCGCCCGTACACAGCTTCCCTCGCCCGTACATAGCCTTCTCCTCACCCGTGCTGCCTATACAGCAGGAGAGTGCGTGCCGGGGGCGAATCTGAGATGAGGTTTGGTCTCAGAACAGCCCTGTGGGAGGGACTGGATTGAATTATGCCGCCTACCTTGTCAACCTGAAGGAGCAATTGCTCTCCGCCGGCTTTGTCGCCCCGGCTCCATCCGATGGCCTGACCGGTCAGCTCGGCCTCGCCCTGGAGCGGGAGGAGAACTGGGGGCGGTTGATCATCGCCCTGGTGGGGAAGCCGAACATCGTCGAGGGTGCCGAGCAGGAGGGGCTGGTGGCGGCGGCCAGCGACTGGGTGTGCAGCCTGCCGGTGAGGTCGTACCTGATCCTGGTCTTCCCCTTTGACCGGCGGGTCTCCGAGGCGGAGTCCCAGGCGATCCTGCGGCTGCGCCAGGACGGAGCGGAGGAGGGCTGGGCTGTCATCCCCTGGACCGCCGATCTCGAGGTGGGGCTGCTCGATCAGCACGCGGGCTTCCCGCCCGTGCCCACCGGCGTGCTGCGTGCGCTGACCGAGGTGCCCGAGGGCGCCACTGGCAAGGCGGTTCAGCGCAGAGCCACTCCGAGAAGCGCCCGCCCCGGGCCCCTGCTGGCGCTGGATGCCCTGCCGGTCACCCGGACCATCCTGGCCGCAACGATCGCCTTCTATCTCTGGCTCCTCCTCATGGACCGCATGGACTCCCTCTTTGACATCATCGGCTGGGTCCTGGGCGGCCCCGACCTGGATACCCTGATACGCTGGGGCGCCAACAGCGGCGCTCTTGTCCTCTACGAGGGGCAGCAGTGGCGGCTGGTCACCCACATCCTCCTGCACGGGGGGATCTGGCACCTGGGATTCAACATGTGGGCCCTCTGGCAGCTTGGTCAGTACACCGAGCATGTCTACGGCAGCCGGCAGATGCTGATCATCTACCTGGTCGCAGGTGTCTCCGGCGGAATTGCATCCACCGCATTCCGACCTGATCTGGTACCGAGCGTGGGCGCGTCCGGCGCGATCTTTGGCCTCTTCGGAGCCCTGATCTACTGGGGCTGGACCTTCAAGGACCGCCCGCTCAACTGGCACGGGCTCTGGGGACCGGTGGCGGTCAACCTGATGATCGGCTTCTTCCTGCCCTTTATTGACAACTATGCCCACGTGGGTGGCTTTCTCGGGGGAATTGTCGCCGGCTTCCTGGTCGGGGCGCCGGGGGAGCGCCAGGAATGGAAGAGGTGGTTGCTGATCGGGGTGGGCGCCCTGCTGGTACTCCTGGTTCTCGGGCTCCTCCCATTGCCCCGAATGGCCGGTCCCCTGGGATGAGAAGTTCTGGAGCACCCCTGTACGAAAACCACCAGGTATGCTATCATGTAACATGTCACCTCCTGATGCCGGGTACCTCTGGGTTGCAGAGCGTGTCTTCGTGCGGACTGGAAGCGATAATTACGGATGAGTGAGGAGCACGAAGAACATGACGAAGACCCTTTATTTCGGTAACCTGGCCTGGGCTGTTACTTCTGAGGACCTGCAGAATGTTGTCACCCAGTACTGCGAGGTTATCTCTGCCCGTGTCGCCACCGACCGTGAGACCGGCCGTTCCCGCGGCTTTGGTTTCGTGGAGGTTCCGGCTGACAAGGCTCAGGAGGTCATTGATGCCCTGAACGGCGCCGAGTGGGCCGGCCGGGCTCTGACCGTCAACGAGGCGAAGCCCCGTGAGGAGCGCCCGCGTGGCGGCTTCGGCGGCGGCCGCCGGTAGTCTAGAACACCAGAGAACCCGGTGCAACCGCACCGGGTTCTTTTCTTTGTCGCAAGCCCGTCCAATTCGAACAAAGCGGGAAGTTTTCTCGTTAAAGAGAGTAGAATGGGCAGCAGCGGCAAGGGGGTAGCTTTCTATGGCATGGATCGTGGTGCTCCTGCTCCTGGGTGGTCTGGTATTCCTCTATATCAGTACCCATAACGGGATTGTGGCGAAGCGGAATCAGGCCGACAATGCGTGGTCCCAGATCGATGTTCAGCTCCAGCGGAAGACCAGCCTGATTCCGAATCTCCTGGAGACGGTCAAGGGGTTCATGAAGCATGAGAGCGATGTCCTGGTCCAGGTGGCGGAGGCGCGGGCCGCCCTGGTGAACGCCCGGGGGCCACGCGAGGCGGCTGCTGCAGACCAGACCCTGAAGAGCAGCCTCAACACCCTCTTCCTCATGGTCGATGAGAAGTACCCGGACCTGAAGGCCCATGCCGGTTTTGATCATCTCCGCGAGGAGTTAATCTCCAGCGAGAATCGGATCGCCTATGCCCGCCAGGCATACTCCGATGCCGTGACACGCTATCACAACGCACTGGATAGCTTCCCGGGGAGCATGATCGCCGGTACCAAGTTCCAGCGCAAGGAGCTCTTCCAGATCGCAGCGCAGGACCGCCAGGCAGCCGATGACCTGGCGATCAAGTTCTAAGCGATGTTCTGGGAGCGAGCGGAGCGAAACCGGCGGCGGACACGGCTGCTCTTCGCTGGGTTTGGCGGACTGGCCGGGTTGATGGCCTGGGCCATCTATCTTCTCCTGGACTCCTGGATCGCCTCCCTGGTTCTGCTGGCCCTGGCCGGCGGTCTGGCCCTGCTGGCCGACCGGCTCAGCGACTGGCTTGCACTGGCTGCCCTCGGCGCACGGGAGGCCACCCCGGCCGAGCAGCAACTCCTGGTCAACGTGGTGGAGGAGATGGCGATAGCCGCCCAACTGCCCTGCCCCCGCATCGTGGTGGTAGATGATGATTCCCCCAACGCCTTCGCGGTCGGGACCGGTCCCAGGGCAGCCGTCGGAGCGACGACAGGGCTCTTGGCCCGCATGGACCGAGACGAGCTGCAGGGCGTCATGGCGCACGAGATCGCCCATATCGCCGGGGAGGATACCCGCGTGATGACGACCGCATTCGTCCTGGCCTCGGTCTTGACCATGGCCGCCCAGGGTCTCTGGCGTATGCGAATCCTTGGCGCTCGACGCAGGCCGAGGGGCGAGGGGGCCGGCTGGCAGCAGGCCGCGGCCGTGGCCGTTCTGATCATCGCCCCGCTGGCAGCCAAACTCCTGCAAATGGCCGTCTCCCGGGAGCGAGAGTACCTGGCTGATGCGGAGGCAGCCCGCTTCACCCGGAACCCAGCCGGCCTGGCCCGCGCCTTGCGGAAGCTGGCCGAGGGGCCTCCCGTCAGGCGGGACAGCGCTGCAACGGCTCATCTTTACATTCACAGTCCGCTGATCGACGAGCGGTGGGCCAAGCTCTTCTCGACCCACCCGCCCATTCAGGAACGAATTCTGCGGCTGGAAGCCATGTAGACATCGTGCGCCCTCCCTGGTCGTGGGAGGGCGTTTCGCCTGCTCGGGCTTGTCGATCTGGCTAATTTCTGGTACGATAATGCGGGCCTTACGTGCCATTTTGGGACTGGGGTGAGAGAGCCATGCAGCGTCTTCTTGTCATTCATGGCCCCAACCTGAACCTGCTGGGGACCAGAGAGCCACAGGTATACGGCTCCACAACCCTCGCGGAGATCGACAAAATGCTCGTCGCTCTCGGGCAGGAGCTCGGCCTGGCTGTGGAGGCGCTCCAGTCCAACCATGAGGGCGCCATAATCGATGCAATCCATGGAGCAAGGGGCCAGTTCGCCGGGATCGTAATCAACCCCGGTGCCTTCACCCACTACTCCATTGCGATTCGTGATGCGATCGCTGCGGTCGACCTCCCGGTCGTGGAGGTCCACCTCTCCAACGTTCACAAGCGGGAGGAGTTCCGCCACCACTCGGTCATCGCACCGGTGGTGGTGGGGAGCATTGCCGGGTTCGGCGTGGAGTCATACAACCTGGGTCTGCGTGCGCTCGCCTCGCTGATACACCACGAAGAAGAGAGGGTATCCCAATGACAATAGCCCGTCTCGAGCAACTTCGCACAGCCCTTGGTGAGCGGGGCCTCGACGCTGTCGTGATCAACAAGCCACACAACCGATTCTACCTGAGCGGGTTCACCGGGAGCGCCGGCGTCCTGCTGATCACCCTGAAAAAGGCCTACTTGATCACGGATTTCCGCTACACCGAACAGGCGGCTGCCCAGGCACCGGCCTTCGAGATCCTGAAGCCCGAGTCGACCAATATCGCCCTGATCGTAAAGCTGTTGGAGCAGGATCAGGTGAAGCGCCTCGGGTTCGAGAGCGACTTCCTGACGGTTGATCAGCATGTCGAGTACCAGGGGAACCTGGGCTCCCACGAGTTGGTCTCTGTCTCCGGCATGGTTGAGGCTCTGCGCATGCTGAAGGATGAGGACGAGCTGAACCGCATGCGCAAGGCGGCTGCAATCGCAGATGCTGCCTGGGCCGATCTGATCCCCCTGATCAAGCCGGGGGTGGTCGAGCGTGACCTGGCGATTGAACTCGAGTACAAGATGAAGAAGCTGGGGGCCGAGGGGCTCGCCTTCGACATCATCGCGGCTTCGGGCGTTCGTTCCTCACTACCCCATGGTCGGGCCTCCGAGAAGCAGATCGCCCAGGGTGACCTGGTCACCTTCGACTTCGGTGCCATTTATGAGGGATACTGCTCCGACATGACTCGAACCGTCATGGTTGGGGACCCTACCGCCAAGCAACGGGAGATCTACGAGATCGTCCTTGAGGCGGAGCAGCGGGGCGTAGCCGCCTGCAAGGCTGGCATGACCGGCAAGGACCTGGACGAGGTCTGCCGCTCCTACATTCGGGAGAAGGGCTACGCTGATGCCTTCGGTCACGGCACCGGCCACGGCGTCGGCATTGACGTCCACGAAGCGCCGCGCGTCTCAGGGCGGGGTGAGAAGGACCGGTTGCTCCCCGGCATGATCGTTACCATTGAGCCCGGGATCTACCTCCCCGGGGGGGGTGGCGTTCGCATCGAGGACATGGTCCTGGTGACCGAGACCGGTTGCGAATCCTTCTCCAAGTCCCCGAAGGATCTCCTAATCCTCTGAGAACATGATTCGCCCCGGGGCCCGTACTCCGATGGCGGTTGATTTCTCATAAATACATTCTTGTGAGCGGAGGGGACAGTCCAGTGATTTCGGTTAACGACGTACGTAACGGTATGACCATTGAGATCGACAACAACGTGTTCCAGGTGATCGAGTTCCTCCACGTGAAGCCTGGCAAGGGCGCCGCGTTCGTCCGGACCAAGCTGAAGAACGTGATCACCGGTGGTGTGGTTGAGACTACCTTCCGGGCTGGTGAAAAGGTTGCCCGTGCGACCGTTGAGCGGCGTGAGTTCCAGTTCCTCTACGCCAATCAGGGCACCTGGGCCTTCATGAACACCGAGACCTACGAGCAGCTTGAGCTGAGCGATGAGCAGGTCGGTGACGCCAAGAACTTCCTCCTCGAGAACATGATGGTCCAGATCATCGAGTGGAAGCGCACCATCATCGGCATTGAACTGCCCAACACCGTGGAGCTGAAGGTCATCGAGACCGAGCCTGGCTTCAAGGGCGACACCGCCACCGGCACCTACAAGGCGGCCAAGATGGAGACCGGCTATGTCGTTCAGGTCCCGCTCTTCATTAACACCGGTGACGTGCTGAAGATCGATACCCGGTCCGGCGCTTACCTGCAGCGGGCCTAATTCCTGGTCCATTGCACGAGCGAAGGCGGCAGCCAGAGGGCTGTCGCCTTCTTTTTGTTTCCATAGCATCGCACTTTGCGCGTTGGGCAGACTAACGATTGGCGGTCATGCCGAGGAAGGAGGAGTCACCATGAGTGATCTTCGTGCCAAGGTTGCCTATCTGCACGGATTGGCCGAGGGGCTGGACATTGATACCAACAGCTCGGAGGGCCGGGTACTCGCTTCCATGATCGATGTGCTGGGGGATGTGGTTGACGCGATCGACGAGGTCCATGAGGCGCAGGACGAGTTGGTCGAGTACATGGAGGATGTGGACGAGGACCTGACGGCGCTGGAGGAATGCGTCTACGATGACGAGGAGGGCGAGGTCCTCACCTTCATCCCGGAGGGTCAGTTGCTGAGCCACGAGGACGGCGTGGAGATGGTGGCCTGCCCGGAGTGTGGCGAGACCCTGTCCGCCGGCGCAGGGGAGATGCAGGACGATGAGTTCGACGTGGTCTGCCCGGTCTGCGGCTGTTCTCTCCAGGCCGTGGACGCAGATGCACACGTTCATTCACGGTAAGCGAAAGAGGCAGGCCAAACGGCCCGCCTCTTCTTTATTCCGCTGACGGTTGGACCGGTGCACGGAGCGGCAGGAGGAGCGCAAGGAGTACGACTACCGCCCCACCCCGGAAGACGGTGGGCAGGCCCCAGGTGGCCAGACCGGCCATGAGGGGCACGACCAGAAGGTCGAAGGCGGAATCGACGGCTGAGAGGACGGAGAGCGTGGTCGCCCGGCCCTCGGAAGGGATCTGCTCGTTCTGTAGACCGGACATGATCGGGCTCCGAATGGCACCCATCGCCTTGATTCCCAGCCAGGCCAGCAGGCCGACTGCCAGGGAGCTGCCCACCGAAGCCACAGCAGCCAGGGCCGCGGCCACGGTCAGCCCGAGCAGGCGTATCAGCCGGACCTGGTTCATGCGACCGGCGATCCGTCCCGCCTGATTGGAGAGGTACCAGCCCAGGAGCGCTCCGCCGGCATAGACCACGCCAAGCCAGGCGACGGGCAATCCGGCCCCGGTCAGGAAGGGCTGGTCATAGGTGAAGAAGACGTT
The DNA here is from genome assembly GCA_041690255.1 of Symbiobacteriaceae bacterium. Taxonomy (GTDB): domain Bacteria; phylum Bacillota; class Sulfobacillia; order Symbiobacteriales; family Symbiobacteriaceae; genus JAWLHU01. The sequence continues at coordinate 246,668 of JAWLHU010000004.1, read as the reverse complement.
GGAGGCAATGAAGATGAGGATCCCGTGGGCCACCAGGGTGAAGAGGTAGGGGCTCCGCCGGATCACCCGGAGCGACTGCCCTACCTGTGCCAGTGGGTGAGAGGCCTCGACGTGGATGGAGGGCGGGTTGATCACCCGGGAGGCCAGCCCGAAGCGAACAAGGCTGAAGAGTCCATCCAGCCCAATCAGGAGCCGGAACTGGGCGATCGTCAGGTCGTGGGCCAGCAACGGCCCGACCAGGAAGGTGATCACCATGGGCAGGTAGCGGGCCGAACCGATCCGGCCCATAAAGCTGGTCATCTCCCCTTCGCGCCCCTCGGCCTTCAGCGACTCGTAGACCACCGCCTCCTGAGCCCCGGAGAAGAAGGTCCAGCCCAGGGCGAAGAGCGCCCGGCTCACAAAGATCGCCCAGGTGGTGGGGAAGGCGAGGAGCAGGATCTGGGCCGGCGTGAGGCCGGCCTTGAGGAAGAAGAGGGCGATCACAGGCTCCACGAAGCCGACGGCGTCCAGGAGCTGTATCCAGTAAAGGGCACGGGTGTTCCGTTCAGCCAGCACAGGCGACCTCCATCCACATAGGTTCGAACGCGTTTTGAAAGATGACCGAGAAGATGGACGAATCGGAGTACGCGGAGGTTCCCACTTGGCTTCATAACGCGGGACGGGCCCGCATATCGATCTCCAGTGTAGGGGGAGTGGACAGCGAAGATGATCCCACAGCGATTTGAAGATGAGATCCTTTCCCTGTTGGCTCCTCGGACTGCCGGGGTTCTCAGCCGGGCGGTCAGCCACCTGACCAGGCCCCTGGAGGAGATTCGCCTGCGTGAGGGGCGTGCGCTGCACCTGGTGCTCTCGGGCAGGGACACCTTCGTCACGCCGGACGGGCTTTTGACCGCCGATCCGTCGACGGCCGAGATCCTGGCCCATGATGAGATCAGCCGGACCTTTCAGCGGATCGCCCAGGGTTCGGTCTACGCCTGGGAGGACGAGGTGCGCAGCGGCTTCATTACCGTGGAGGGCGGCCACCGGGTGGGCCTCTGCGGCCGGGCCGTCACCGAGGACGGGCGGATTCGGACGCTGAAGCAGATCGCAGGACTGAACATCCGCATTGCCCGTGAGGTTCGGGGGGCGGCGGACCACCTGCTCCCCCGGCTCCTGCACGAGGGCCGGCTCTGCTCCACCCTGCTGATCTCCCCACCCCAGGCCGGCAAGACGACGATTCTCCGGGATCTGGTGCGCCAGATCTCGACCGGGGTTCCACCCCTGAACCTCTGGGGCATGAAGGTCGGGTTGGTGGACGAGCGATCCGAGGTGGCGGGCTGTCTCCGGGGAGTGCCCCAGCGTGATCTCGGCCCACGGACCGACGTCCTGGACGGCTGCCCCAAGGCCGAGGGGATGATGCTCCTGATCCGCGCCCTTTCGCCGGCGGTCGTGGCGGTGGATGAGATCGGCCGTCCAGCCGACGCCGACGCCGTCATGGAAGCACTCCACGCCGGTGTGGTTGTCCTGGCCACCGCCCACGGCCACGGCCTGGGCGATATCAGCCGGCGCCCGGCCCTGGCCGCACTGCTCCAGGCCGGCGCCTTTCAGCGGGCCGTGATCCTGGGTCGAGACCCGCACCCCGGGGCGGTCCAGAGCGTGATCGACCTGGAGCAGGAGGTGGCGGCATGCTGAAGCTGGTCGGAGCCACCCTGATCATCGGGATGACGAGCCTGTGGGGGTTCCGGGTCGCCGCTCGGTACAGCCGGCGCCCACAGGAACTGCGGGCGCTCCAGACCGCCCTGGCGGTCCTGACCACCGAGGTGGAGTACGGGGCGACCCCCATGCCGGAAGCCCTGCGCCAGTCGGCTCAGGCCGCAGGTCAGCCCGTCCGCCGCCTCCTGCTCGATACCGTCCAGCGGTTGGAGTCTGGCGGGGGAATCACCCCCGGTGAGGCCCTGCAGGACGCCCTGGCCAGCTTTGGCCCGGAGAGCCATCTCTCAGCCGGCGACCTGACGATCCTTCAGGCGCTCACCGCGGTGCTCGGCGCCTCCGACCGGCGTGACCAGGTGCGCCATCTGCGGCTGGCCCTGGAGCGGCTGATCGGAGCGGAGGCCCAGGCCAGTGAAGAGCGGCAGCGGTACGAGCGCATGTACAAGTACGTAGGGGTCCTGTCGGGCCTGGCCCTGGTCCTGATCCTGTACTAGTGGAGGGAGAGCCTGTGGCGATCGATGTCCTCTTGCTCTTTAAGATCGCGGGTGTCGGCATTATCGTCGCCCTCATGGCGACGATTCTGAAGCAGGCCGGCAAGGATGATCAGGGCCAACTGGTCACACTGGTTGGCTTTCTGCTGGTGATCATGATCGTCGCCACCCTGCTTGGCAAGTTCTTTGGCCTGGTGCGGACCACCTTTGGTATGTAGGGGGGCGGGTAGGCCGTGGAGATCATCAAAATTGTCGGCGTCGGGCTGCTGGCAGGGATGCTGATCAACGTCCTGCGGCAGCAGAAACCCGAGCTGGCCATGCAGTTGTCGATCGCAGCCGGCGTAATGCTCTTCCTGCTCATGGTCTCCAAGGTGATGCGGGTGGTCGATGTGATGCAGACGTTGTCGGTGAAGGCACAGATCGAACAGGTGCACATGGGAACCGTGCTCAAGATCATCGGGATCGCCTACATTGCCGACTTCGGCTCCCAGGTCCTCCAGGACGCCGGGGAGAAGGCGGTTGCCACGAAGGTGGAGATGGCTGGCAAGGTGATCATCATGCTCCTGGCTGTCCCGATCATCCTCGCGATTCTCGATGCCGTCCTGAAACTGCTGGGCTAGGGGTGGGGCCATTGACGTGGATCAAGATGCTGCTTCTCGTGGCGTTCAGCCTGCTCATCCTGCCGACGCCGGTCGTCCGGGCCGAGACGGAGCCGCCCGTGCCCGCTGCCGGCCCGGCCCAACTGGTCCAGGAGCAGTTGCAGAACCTGGACACCGCCCCGATCGAGCGATTCCTCCGGGAGGTGAACCGGACCTGGGAGGGGTACGGTCCGCAGATCTCGCTCCAGGACTTCCTGGAGATCTACCGGGGCGATGATTCGGGCAAGTACTCGATCACTGCGATCGCCTCGGGGATCCTGCGCTACCTGGTCCGGGAGATCCTGGCCAACGCCGGCCTCCTGGTAAAGCTGGTGGTCCTTGCGATCGTGGCGGCGATCCTGCAGAACCTCCAGGCCGCCTTCAGTGCCGAGGCGACCGGCAAGGTGGCCTACTGGGTGGTCTACCTGGTGCTGATCGGCCTGGCGGTCACTGGCTTCGGCCTGGCGGTGGCCACCGCGAAGGAGGTCATGGACTCGCTCAACTCCTTCATGCTGGCCATTCTGCCGACCCTGCTCACCCTGCTCATCGCCATGGGCGGCATGGCGAGTGCGGCGATCTTCCAGCCCCTCATGGTCACCCTGACCGCCACGGCATCGACGGTGATCGTGAATATCGTCTTTCCGCTTGCCTTCCTGGCCGCCATGCTGGAGATCGTCAGCGGCCTGAACGAGAACTTCAAGCTGAACAACCTGGCCGGCCTCCTGAAACAGGGCGCCACCTGGACGATGGGGCTCACGACGACCATCTTCATGGGGACGGTGGCGGTGAAGGGGGCCGCCGGTGCCGTGGCGGATGGGGTCACGCTGAAGACGGCCAAGTTCTTCGTGGGCAACTTCATTCCCGTGGTGGGCAAGACCTTTGCCGACGCCGCCGACCTGATCACCGGCTCCTCGATCCTGCTGAAGAACGGCCTCGGTCTTCTCGGGGCCGCCGTGGTCTTCTTCCTGGCGGTCTTTCCACTCCTTAAGATCTTGAGCCTGGTCTGGGTCTATCAGATCGCTGCCGCCCTGGTGGAGCCGGCGGGGGCCGGGAATATCGGGAAGATGCTGACCACCATGGCCAAGTCCCTGCAGATGATCTTTGCGGCGGTCGGCCTGGTCACCCTGATGTTCCTCGTCTCGATCACGGTCATCGTAGGGGCGGCCAACCTGACGGTCATGGTGAGGTGAGCCGGTGGAAGCGCTGAAGGAATGGGTGCGGGGCCTGGTGATGCTCCTGATCGTCGCATCCCTGCTGGAGCTGCTCCTGCCCATCAACTCCATGAAGAAGTATATCCGCATGGCCATGGGCCTCCTGATCATCCTCGGGGTGGTGAAGCCCGTGGTGGCGCTCCTGGGGCAGCCGGTCAGCTTCGATCCGAGCCTGCTGGTGAGCGATGAGCGGTCGGTACCCTCGGTGAACCAGATCATGGCCGACGCAGACCGATTCCGGGCGAAGAGCGAGGCGCTCCTGCTGGAGGAGGTCCAGGGGCGATTGGCGGCGGAGGCGCGCAGCGCCGCCCGCCAGGTGGAGGGCGTCGCCGACGCCCGGGTGGCGGTCCAGGTGAGGCCCCGGCGCGGAATCGACTCCTACCAGATCGAGCGGATCACCATTACCCTGCAACCTGGCTCCCGGTTTGGACAGGTCCGACCGGTGGAGCCGGTCCGGGCCGGCCCCGGGTCGAGGGCGGTCGACCCGCCGGTCGAGGCGGAGCCGGCCCTGGCCGACCCGGTACGCCGGGCGGTGGCCGGACATCTGGGCCTCACCGATCTGAATCTGATCCAGGTCCTGGTCGACCGGCCAGGCCAGCCAAGGAGGTAGCCGCATGAGTGAAAAGGCTCCCGGGTGGTTCTCGCTCCTCATGGAGCGGGCCGGAATCACCCAGAAGAACGTCGGTGTTGTCAAAATGCTGGCCATCGGGCTTGCCCTGGGGATCCTCTTCCTGCAGGCCGGTGACTGGTTCGGCATAGAGACCCGCTCCAGTGGTGGGGAGGAGGGGCCGCCCAACGCGACACTCGTCACCGGCCCCGCCCGCTCCGACGATGATGAACTGAGCCGGCTGGAGCGGAAGATCGCCCTCGATCTGGAGGAGAAGCTCTCCCTGATTCAGGGCGCCGGGGCGGTCAAGGTCCTGGTGACCCTGGAGGCCGGCCCGACGATCGATGTGATCAAGAACACGACCGTGGACTCATCGGTCACAACGGAGAAGGCGGCCGATGACTCCACCCGGGAGACCCAGTCGACCAACACCCGGCAGGACCACGTCTTCTACCGGGACGGTTCGGCGGAGCGGCCGGTGGTCGCCCGGACCTCCCGGCCCGAGATTGCGGGTGTCCTGATCGTCGCGGAGGGCGCCCAGAGTGCGAGAATCCGGGCGCAGTTGCTCGACGCCGCGATGGTCGCCCTGAACATCCCGGCCAACCGGATCGAGGTCGTCGCTGCGAACAGGGGGGAGTAGCATGTTCATCGTCAAGAAGCGGTCGGAGGTGCTCCGGTTTGGTCTCTTTCTGATCCTGGTCGGGCTGGTGGTCTGGTTCGTCCTCGGTCGTGTCGATCTCTGGAGGCTCTCCGAGCGCACGGCGGAAGAGGTGATTCCCGCGAGCACCCCGCTGATCGCGGCGCCGACCCCCGCCGGAGACCAGGCCGCCTCGGTCATGGATAAGCCGGTAGCCCTGAGCGATGGGCGGGACTACTTCGCCGAGTTCCGCATGGACCGGGAGCGGACCCGGGGGGCGCTGGGGGAGCGATTGAAGGAGCTGATGGACTCGGGCACCGCCACCGATGAGGTCCGCAGGGAGGCCGGTGAGCAGTACCTGAAGCTGACCCAGGCCACAGCACTGGAGAGCCAGGCGGAGTCGATGGTCAAGGCCCGGGGCTTCGAGGAGGTGATCGTCCACCTCGCCGGCGATTCGGCCCAGGTGGTGGTGAAGGCGGCTTCGATCAGCCAGCAGCAGTTCCTGCAGATCGTGGACACGGTGAGTCGGATCACCGGGGTGAAGTCTTCGGCCATCACGGTGCTGGCGAAAGAGAAGTGAAAGCGAGCCACCAGATCCTCGATGGAGGGCTGGTGGCTCTTCGCAGGTACGGGTTTCAGACGGCGGGGTGCTGAAGGTGAGCCAACAGGGGGCCGGCTGGAAGGGAAAGGTGCCGAGTTGGATCATAGCCCAGGGGCTCGTGCTGTCAAACTCTCCCTCGATCTCTCGGAGCCCTGCACGGGCCGCTTGGGTGATCTGACGGAGCGTCAGTCCAACGATCAACTCCCGCTCCTGCGATCGATGACCTTCTGCTACCCCGCTCCACGTGATCGTGGGCCGGCTGGAGTCGCCCTGATGGGCGGTGCTCAGGGCCACGTACTGGTCGCCGTAGAGTGCGATAAAGGAGGTGGCGCCATCTGGCGGGTCCCGATGAAGCAGGTCGATCCACCCGGAAAGCTCCATCTGCCTGGGTGGGTTGATTGGATGAGTAGCGGTGTAGACCGTAGCCAGAAGTGCGGCCAGTTTCGCCTCGTGATCCGGGTTCTGCGCAAGGGCGGAGAGGCTCTCCAGGCGGTATCCCTGTTCAGCACACCGGCTTTCGAACCGGCCGAAGGAGGCTGTATCCACATCCGCAATGATCAGGGTGGGGGTGTAGGTGCGTCGGACCTCCTGAAAGCCGTTCCGATGTAGGAAGCGGACCCCGCTCACGCTGGTTTCCCAGAGGGCAGCCTGGATGGGCGTCTGCGGCTGGGAGTAGGTGCAGAGCGCATGGAACAGCCGTTGACCAATCCGCTGCCGCCGCCATGCGGGGTGAACATGTATCCCCAGGTAGAGCGCATGTGGGTGGAACGGATTGACCCAGACGCTTCCCAGCCCAACCAGACGACCATCGGCCTCCGACACCAGGGTGCGGAGAAAGCGGTGGCTGTCCGGCGGGGAGTCCGGCCCGACGCGGTAGTAGTTGAGGCTATGCGTATCATCTCCCCACACGGTGCGGAGGAGTTGCTCGATGTGAGGGGAGTCTGTGGGCTCTAACGGGCGAATCTGCATACGGCTTCGCTCCCTCACTAGAATGACGCCCAGCCGCCATGGCTGCGCCAGCGCTTCCGCAGCCCCTCGCCCAGCAGGGAGAAGGACATCACCGCCAGGAAGAGTGCGGCGAAGGGAACGAGCATCCACCACTTGCCAGCCAGGACCACAATGACCGGGTTCTCCATCATGGAGCCCCACTCGGGTAGTACGGGCACCACATACTCGCCGGTCTGTGTGTCCCGGAGCCAGCCGCCGGGAGAGGCGTGGAAGAAGCCGAGGGTGGCGGTGAAGGTCATCACTACCGGCACTTCGAGGGCCATCATGGTGAACAGTTGGGGCCACATCTGCGGGAGGAGATGACGGACGAGGATCCGCCAGGGCCTCGCCCCTGCCGCCACAGCGCCCTCCACAAATGGCTGGGCGATCACCTCGCGGGCCTGCAGGCAGATCGATGAGGCCAGGCGGGGCACTCCGGGCAGGGCGACGAGGAAGACGCCCCAGGCGAGCGATGCCGGGACGTTGTCCTGAAAGACCAGGTTGACCAGGGGGATCAGCGCCAGGGGCAGAAGGACCTGCGGCAGGGCGGAGAAGAGGACCGTGAGCCCATCCACCATTCTGGCCCAGGCCCCGCCCCACCAGGCCGCCGGCAGGCCCATAGCCGCCGCCAGGGCGAACCGGGCCGGGACGACCAGGGCGGCGAGGAGCACGGCATAGCGAGTGCCGTAGAGCAACCGGGTCCAGACATCTCGGCCCATCTTGTCCGTGCCGAGCAGATGGCCCGCCTCCCCTGGAGGGAATGGTGGTACCCAGATCTTGCCCGCACTGTCCTGGAAGGCGGAGAACCGCTGGTCCGGGCCGTACGGGGCCAGTCGCGGGGCGAAGATCGCCACCAGTACCAGGCCCAGCACGAGCAGCGCCCCGGCCAGGGTCAGGGGATTGCGCAGCGTCGCCAGGAGGGACCGGATTCCCGCTGGAATCCCGGCGAGCCAATCCAGCAGGCGCTGGCCCAAGGACCTTTCGGCATCCCCCAGCCGGATGAGGAGCTCCCGGAGCCGCAGCCTCCGCGTGGGAGCCCGGCGCCCGCTTCGCGCCCGCAGGCTGGCCGCTGCATCCGGCTCGGGTCCGGCGCTCTTCGGGCGCGGATCCAGCCGGCGGAGTCCCAGGTCGGAGAGCCCAAGGCAGAGCGTCACGATCAGGACCACGGGCAGGAGCAGGTACACTCCCACGAAGCGGTCGCCGTACCAGCGGTCCCAGTCGGGGCCGACCGCGAGAATCAGCGCCCGCCCGATGCCCGGTGCCTCGGTCATATACTCGACGATCGCCGTTCCGGAGAGCAGGGTCGAGAGGACCATAGGGAAGGCAGCCCAGACCTTTACCAGTGCATTCTTGCCGATGTGCTTCAGGACCACTCGCTGAGGAGGGAGCCCCTTCGCCACGGCGGTGCGTATGTAGAGTTCATCCAGGATCTGATCGATGGCCGCTGCCGTCACCCGGGCGACGTAAGGGGCGACCAGCAGGACCAGGGCGATGGCCGGGGCAAAGAAGTGCTGCCAGAGCGGGTAGTCCGGGGTGCGCAACTGCCGGCCGATGATCGCACCCGCAAAAAAGAGGGAAAGGTTCATGAGGACGGCCACCAGCAGGTCTGGCAGGCAGGAGAGCGCTGTGGTGATGCCCCAGACAGGCCGCCGTAGCAGGCGTGGGGCCAGCCTGCTCATCAGCCAGCCGCCCAGGAAGCCGAGCGACAGGCTGACTACCAGGGCGAAGCCCGCCACCTTCAGCGAGGTGAGCAGCGCCGTGATCATCTCCTGTGGCAGGACTCGCCAGATGATCTCCATGCGTGGCGGCGGGTCGGAGGGAACAAGCTGGCCCCGGGCGAGGTGCGTCAGGTGCATGTGGACGGCCTCCAGCCACCGGGCCGGCTCGAGGGTATATGTCACCTTTGGGGAGCCCGCATAGGGACGGTTCGCCACAAGCATGGCCGGGAGCAGGAGCACCAGGAACCCTGTCAGGGAGAGCAGGGCCAGGAAGAGAAGACGCCGGATGACCCAGACCAGACCGCGCTGGAATCCTTCCATGGGATGTGCCGCCTCACTTGCTGCGTGACGAGTGGGGTCTCATCTCATTAGACAGCACGGTGTGTGAAACGGTTCACTTGCCCGACGCCAGTCCCCGCTCCAGCCAGGCCATTGCTTCCCGCAACTCGGCGCCGTCGATCCCGTGGCCGATCGGGTAGTCGCCGGTGGTCAGATTCGCCCCGGCCTGGCGGAGCTGCTCCCGCCCCCGGGCCGCCAGGGTAAAGGCGATTGCCGGGTCCTGCAGCCCGTGCCCCCAGAAGATCCGGGTGCCTCCGACCTGATCAGGGGAGAGGGTGATGCTCGGGTGGTCGGCCAGGAAGCCGCTGAAGTTCAGCACGAAGGGGATCTCCCCCGGGTTCCGGAGGGCGTAGGCCAGGCTCATGGTCCCGCCCTGGGAGAAGCCCCCCAGGATCACGGGGCCAGGCCTGACCGGCAGCAACCCCGGCAGGGCGGCCAGGAACTCGCCCAGGGCCTGTTGCGAGGCCTCGAAGCTCTCGGGCTCGGGCCGGTTGCCCCCGAGGAAGCGGTACCAGGCCCAGCCCGGGCCATAGCCCCAGGCGGCGCCGGGGAAGGGAGCCTCGGGGGCGACGACCATCGCCCCGGGGCGGAGGTGGGGCTGTAACCCCATCAGATCGCCCTTGTGACTGCCCCGGCCGTGCAGCAGGACGAAGACCGGGGCGCCATCCTCTACATTTTCCGGAATGAAACGATCATAGCGCAGCATCTGCAAACCTCCCTAATCCAGCGGCTTCAAGTTGGCGATGATCTCTTCTCGCCGGCTCTCCAGGAAGGGCGCCAGGACGATCTTCTCGCCCAGGTGGGCTGGGTCTTCATCTACCGCGAAGCCCGGGCCGTCTGTCGCGATCTCAAAGAGGATCCCGTTGGGCTCGCGGAAGTAGAGGCTGCGGAACCAGTAGCGGTCCACCTTGCCGCTGTTCGGAATCCCCACCTCGCGGAGCCGCTCAGCCCAGCGGTCGTACTCGGCGAAGGTCGGCGTCCGCAGGGCGACATGGTGCACCCCGCCGGCTCCGGGGCGGGTGACGGGCAGGTCGGGCTGGACCGCCAGATGCAACTCGGCATGCGGCCCGCCGTCGCCCATCTCGTAGACGCGGACCAGATGCCTGCCGGTCACAGGGTGGGCGTACTCCCGGACCGGGCGCAGCCCCATCAGCCGGGTGAGGACCGGATCGGTATGCTTCAGATCCGGCACGCTCAGCATGATCGGCCCGAGGCCGCGGATCTGAAAATCCGTCGGCACCGGGCTCCGCTCCCAGGGCACGGGCGTGTCGCCCTGCCCCTGATCATCGACCAGGGCGAGCCGCTGCCCCTCCGAATCCTCGAAGAGCAGGGTGGGGCGGCCATCCACCACGGTGATCTCGGCGGTGGTCACGCCGTGATCGTGCAGCCGCTTCGCCCAGTACTCCAGGGCGTCGGTACCATCTACCCGTAGGTAGGTCCGGGTGATCGCATGGGTCCCGCGCTGCTCCCGGGGCAGGTCCCAGTCAAAGAAGGTGAGGTCGGTGCCGGGCGAGCCGGCGGCGTCGGCGTAGAAGAGGTGATAGGCGCTGACATCATCCTGGTTGACAGAGCGCTTCACCAGGCGCATGCCCATGGTCTGGGTGTAGAAGTGATAGTTCTCGCGAATGCGGGATGATATGGCGGTCAGATGGTGAATGCCGGTCAGTTGCATGGGGATTCATCCTCTCTGAAAGGTAGACAGCGAAAATGTGACAAAACCTGTCCGCGATTAGACGTCGAAACCGACCGGCAGGGAATGGGCAGGCTGGTGTGGAAGGCAGAGCAGGTGCGGCATGCGGATGCGGATCGAGCGACGGAGGTAGGTTGAGCCATGAGCGGGGCCGATTATCTGAAGGGGATTCTGCGCGCGCTGGGCGAGGAGTCAGCGGTACGGGCGCTCTACTACCAGGCCGATGGCGGCGACCTGAGCGAGCGGGTGGATCTCTACCTGGTCGCTCCGCCATCCTACCTGGACAGCCTGGCTGAACTGCTGGCCCTGCTGGGCGATCACGCCTTCTCCGGCAATGTGGCGGATGGTGTCTGGCGGCTCGTCCTGCCGGATGGCCTGGAGATCCAGTTCCACCTGGTCGATGCGCTCCCCGCGCCTGGTCTGACCAGGGTCTTCGACCGGACCGGCGGCGGGGTCGCTCTCAAGCCCTCACCGGAGTTGGACCTGATGCTGATGGCCGGCCGGTTCTGGAGCGACCTCCACCGGGCGGCCGGGGCCCTGGGGCGGGGGCAGGCGCTCTCGGCGCACGCCGAGCTGGAGCGGTGCCGCCAGGGGCTGGTCGAGCTCTACCGGCTGGCGGGGGTCCTGGAGCGGGTCCAGCCCTGGCTGGTCGCCCCGCTGGAGGTGGAGCAACAGTGGCGGAACGGACACCGGCTTGCCACCACCTACGAGTCGCTCATGCTGCCGCTCTGTCAGCGGCTGGGGGTCGAGTACCCCATGGCCATGCGGAACCTGGCCTTCAGGCGGCTGGAGGCGGTCCGGCCGGACCGGGGGCCGGAGGCGGTGGTCCCGCCGATGCCTGAGGAGGCACGGGCGCCGGTGGAGCCGCAACGCCGGAGCGGTATGCGTGTGGCACGCGGGCGAATACGCCGCGACTGAGCGGGGAAAGAGCCCAACATGGCCAATGATGAAGCCAACATGCCCAATGTTGTAGCCAACCGGTTCAATGAGAGGGCCCATACTCGCCCATGGGCTCGGGCTCTCCTTCTATCCCATGACAAGGGGCCGTAAACTGTGCTAGAATGGTTGCGCCGCCCTGATTCGCCGTCGCCTGAGAGATTCTCTGGCGGAAGGTGCCAGCTCCATGCATTCCGGTGACTGGAACGTGGCATCCTACATAATGTACGGCGGTGACACCGGCTGGGAGGCGAGGTACGGTTGCCCAAGGAGAACGAGATCAGCCGCGGTTCGGACGAGCAGGCCGAGTCGTCCATACGCATAGCCGATGACGTCGTCGGCGTGATCGCAGGCATCGCTGCCATGGAGGTAGACGGTGTCGCCGGGATGTCCGGTGGCTTCGCCGCCGAGGTCGGCGAGCGGATGACCGGCAAGAAAAACCTGTCCAAGGGCGTCAAAGTCCAGGTCGGGGAGAAGGAGGTCGCCGTCGACCTCTACATTGTCGTCGAGTTCGGGGTCCGGATTCCCGAGGTGGCCCAGAAGGTGCAGGAGAACGTGAAGCGGGCCGTGGAGTCCATGACCGGCCTTGAGTGCATTGAGATCAACATCCACGTCCAGGGCGTCTCGTTCGACGAGGCCCGGGAGGAAGACCACCGAATTCGCTAAGGGGTGCGAGCAGACGTGGGCATTTTCGACCGAATTGTACTGACGATCTATACGATCTCCTTGGCGATCATCTCCGGTCTGATGATCCTGATAGCCATGGCCCCGGAGTGGCTGAAGCCCCACATCTGGGTGGAGGAGGCCCTCAGCTCGGCGCGCGGCCAGTTGCTGATCGGGCTCATCGGCACGGCCTTCTTCGCCGTATCGGTCCGGCTGATCTTCTTCGCCTTTACCCGGCAGGGCGGCGGACAGCCTGTCGTCTACGAGACGGCTGCCGGCGAGGTTCGGATCAGCCTGAGCGCCGTGGAGTCGCTGGTCAAGAAGACCGCCCGCTCGATCAAGGGCGTGCGGGATATGAAGGCGGTCATCACCCACGGGAAGGACGGGCTCCATGCCTTTCTGGTGGGCACCGTCTCACCGGATGTCTCGATCCCCGAGGTCTCCGAGGAGATTCAGTCCTCGGTTCGCCAGTATGTGAAGCGGGTGGTCGGCGTCGAGATGACCGAGGTCAAGATCGAGATCGAGAATATCGCAGCCGACGGCCGGAGCCGGAAGCTGGACTGATAGGGGGGCCATCCTATGGACTGGGAATGGCTCCGGGAGATGGCCGAGGAGCACGGGTACAAGATTCTCGGCGGGTTGGTCGGGCTGGTCTTCGCCCTGCTGGTCATCCGCTTCGGCTGGTGGGCGCTGTTTATTCTGATCTGTGCCGGGATAGGTTACTGGGTAGGCAAGCGGCTCGATGAAGGGCCGGAGTCGTTGTTTCAGTTCCTGGAGCGTTTCTTGCCGCCCGGTGGGCGGTAACAATGTAGGAGGAATCATGCGTGAGTAGAAGAAGGGCTCGGGAACTCGCCCTCCAGGCGCTATTTCAGGTTGATATGGGCAAGAGTGACCCCGAGACCGCCGTCTTCCAGGCCTTCACCCGCGAGGTGGAGGGGGACTGGTCGCCGGCGCAGCTACCGGAGAAGGATGCCGCTTATTCCCGGCTCCTGGTGGAGGGGGCCTGGGAGTTCCGCCAGGAGAGCGATGAGACGATTGCCAAGTACGCCAAGGACTGGGCGGTGGACCGCATGGCGGCGGTTGACCGCGCCATTCTGCGGCTTGCGGTGTACGAGATCCTCCATCAGCCCGATGTTCCGCACGGCGCTGTGGCTGACGAGGCGGTCGAACTGGCCAAGATCTTCTCCACCGCGGAGTCGTCCAAGTTTATCAACGGGATCCTCGGCTCCGTTATTCGTGGCCTGAAACAGGGTGCAGAGAATGATGACGCCCCTCTACCTGGGCATTGATACAAGCTACTATACGACGTCCCTGGCCGTGGTGGACGAGGCCGGGCGGCTGCTGGAGGATCAGCGCCGCCCTTTGCGTGTTCCATCTGGCGAGCGGGGGGTCTCCCCGCCGCAGGCGGTCTGGGCCCATCTACACGCCGTTCCGGAGGTGGCGGAGCCGCTCCTGCGCCGGTATGGCAAGGAGATCGCGGCGGTCTGCGCCTCGGTGAAGCCCCGCCCGGTGGAGGGGGCCTACCTGCCGCCCTTCAAGGTCAGCGAGGGCTTCGGGCGCTCGCTGGCGGCGGCGCTGGGCGTTCCCTTCTACCCCTCGACCCATCAGGAGATGCATATCATGGCGGGCCTCTGGTCGGCGGATGAGCCACCCATCGGGGAGCGGTTCCTCGCCGTTCATCTGTCGGGGGGAACGACGGAACTTCTGCGTGTCACCCGCCGCCCCGGTGGCTTTGACGAGGAGTTGCTCGGCGGGACCCGTGACCTGCACGCCGGTCAGTTCGTGGACCGGGTGGGGGTCGCCCTCGGCCTTCCCTTCCCCGCCGGTCCCCACATTGAGCGACTGGCGGCATCGGGTACGCCGGGGAAGGTGCGCCTGCCCTCATCGGTCAGTGGTTGGAAGGTCTCCTTTTCCGGCCCCGAGACAGCCGCACAGCGGCTGGTAGGGCAGGTGGAGGGGGCCGATTTGGCCATCGCCGTGCTCGGTTGCGTGGCCAAGACGCTGGAGAAGTGGCTTCGCAGGGCGGTCGCAGAGACCGGCCTGAACGAGATTCTGATCGTGGGCGGGGTTTCGGCCAACCAGTACCTGCGGCAGCGGCTCCGGGATCGGCTGGAGCACCGTGCGGTCGGCGCCCGGCTCTCCTTTGCCCAGCCTCAGTTCAGCACAGATAACGCAGTGGGAACCGCGCTCCTGGCCCGAGAGAATCACCGGATCGCCGGTGAGTGAGGAGTTCGGGGGCTGGGGAGCGACTCTATAGTCGGAAGGCAGGCGGTCTACATTGGCAGCACAGGTTATGGACGGCAAGCTGATCGCGCAGCAGGTCAAGGATGAGGTAGCCCAGGAGGTCCAGAGTCTGAAGGCGAAGGGTCTCACTCCTGGCCTGGCGGTGGTCCTTGTTGGCGAAGACCCGGCCAGCCAGGTGTACACCAGCAACAAGGAGCGGACTGCGAAGGAACTGGGCATGCACTCGGTCCTTCACCGTCTTCCCGCCACCACCGCCCAGGCGGAGCTGGAGGCGCTCGTGGATCAACTGAACGCCGATCCCCAGATCCATGGCATCCTGGTCCAGTCCCCGCTGCCGAAGGGGCTAAACATGGACGCCATCGTGCGGCGGATCAAGCCTGAGAAAGATGTGGACGGCTTCCACCCCGAGAACGTGGGCAAGCTGTGGATTGGCGAGGACCCCCTGGTCGCCTGCACGCCCTACGGCGTCATGGTGATGCTCCAGAAGATGGGCGTTGACCCCGCCGGCAAGCACGCCGTGATCGTCGGCCGGTCGAACATCGTCGGCAAGCCCATGGCAGCCCTTCTCCTGAAGAAGCACGCCACCGTGACCATCTGCCATTCGAAGACGCCGGATCTGAAGGAGACCTGCCGGAAGGCAGATATCCTTGTGGCAGCGATCGGCAAGCTGGAGATGCTGAACGGCGAGTACGTGAAGCCCGGCGCGGTCGTGATTGACGTGGGCATCAACCCGGTGCCAGGTTTCAAGACGAAGATCCGCGGCGACGTGCACTTCGAGTCGGCAGCCGAGGTGGCCTCCATGATCACCCCGGTGCCCGGCGGCATCGGCCCGATGACAATCGCCATGCTGATGCACAATACCGTGAAGGCGGCGAAGCTGCAGCACGGGCTGTAGAGTCGGGCCGCTCCGGTGATATTTCTCGTCCGGCATGTACGAAGCCTGTGTCATCGTGTTCCCGATCTGCGGAATTTGTCTGATGTTCAGCGAAGTTCCGCCATCCACACGGTGATCGACAACTGAACGGTGTTCAAAGGGAGGCTCCGGGACAGCCCCGGGGCCTTCGAGTTGGGAGGGGAAGGCGTGCGTCCGATTCTCTCGGTTCGAGAGCTGACCCAACATGTCAAACGGATTATCGAGAAGGACCAATTGCTCCAGGCGGTCTGGGTGCGGGGCGAGATCTCGAACTTCAAGTGGCACAGCTCGGGCCATATCTACTTCACCCTGAAGGATGAGTCCAGCCAGGTCAAGTGCGTCATGTTCCGATCCAGTGCCCAGCGGCTTCGCTTCCGGCCGGACAACGGCATGCAGGTGATCGTCGGGGGCAGCGTGACCGTCTTTGAGCGGGACGGCGCCTACCAGCTCTACGCCAGCGAAATGGAGCCGGCCGGCGTGGGCGCGCTCCACCTGGAGTATGAGCAACTGAAGCAGCGGCTCGCCGACGAGGGGCTCTTCGATGCCGCCCTGAAGCGTCCCCTGCCGTTGCTGCCCCGCCGGGTAGGGATCATCACCGCACCCACCGGGGCAGCGATCCGGGACATGATCACGATTGCCCGCCGGCGCTTTCCGTCGGTCCGGCTGGTGATCGCTCCGGCTCTCGTCCAGGGGAGTGAGGCGCCGGCCAGCCTGATCCGCAGTCTGGAGCTGACCGCCCGCCTCCCCGAGGTGGATGTGATCATCATCGGGCGGGGCGGTGGATCGCTGGAGGATCTCTGGGCCTTCAACAACGAGGCGTTGGCCCGCGCTATTCGCGCCTGCCCGGTGCCGGTCGTCTCGGCGGTGGGCCACGAGACCGATTTCACCATCGCCGACTTCGCTGCCGACTTGCGGGCACCGACCCCATCGGCAGCGGCAGAGCTTGTGATTCCCTCCCGGTCCGAGCTGCGAGGGCAGGTCGACGGTCTTCGCATCCGGCTGGCGGCGGCTGCACGGCGGGCGGTGGAGCGGAAGCGGACCCGGCTGAAATCCTTCGCAGACCGCCCCGTTCTCCAGCGACCGGAGGCCCGGCTCCTGCAGGACCGGCAGAGGCTGGACGACCTGGTCCGCCGCCTTGGCTTTATCGGCGGGCGGATGCTCCAGGCCGACCGGCGGGAACTCCGCTCCCTGGCCGGCCGGCTCGATGCCCTCTCACCGCTTGCCGTCCTCTCCCGGGGCTACGCGATCGCCCGCGATCGTGAGGGCCGGGTGATCAAGGAAGCGGGGCAGGTCAGCCAGGGCGATTCGATCCAGGTGATGCTGCACAGAGGGCAGATCGAGGCCCGTGTCGAATCGGTTAGAGAGGCAGAGGAGGAGCGTCCATGAGTGAAGCCCTGACGTTTGAGCAGGCCATGAAGCGCCTGGAGCAGGTGGTGCGCGAGCTGGAGACCGGGGAACTCTCCCTGGATCAGTCGCTGGCGCTCTTTCAGGAGGGGGTCGAGCTGACCCGGCGCTGCGGCACCATGCTGGACGCCGCTGAAGCCCGCATTGAGAAGTTGCTGGAGCAGAACGGCCAGCCCGCAACCGTTCCCTTTGAGGGCGAGTAGGGCCTCAGCCAACCGGGAGGATCAGCGTGTGAACGTGCTTGCGTATTTGAAGGACCAGGCTCACCTGGTCGATACAGCTTTGGACCGGTATACCACGCTGGGCTCTACAGCGCCCGGCACCCCCGCCCTGAGCGGTCTCCCGCCGGTGTTGCTGGAGGCGATGCGCTACAGCCTGCTGGCCGGCGGCAAGCGTCTGCGCCCGGCACTGGTCTTCGCCGCAGCCGGGCTCTATGGCCTGACGCCCGCACAGGTCATGCCAACCGCCTGCGCCCTCGAGATGATCCACACCTACTCGCTGGTCCACGATGACCTGCCCTGCATGGATGATGATGATCTCCGCCGGGGGATGCCGACCAATCATAAGGTTTACGGAGAAGCCGTCGCCACGCTTGTGGGCGATGGGCTCCTCACCCTAGCCTTCGAGATGCTCGCCCGGCAGGCGGAGGTTCACGAGGTCTCGCCCGCTGCCGCCCTGAGGGTGGTTGCAGAGGTGGCCACAGGTGCCGGTGCCGCCGGCATGGTCGGCGGACAGGTCGAGGACCTCGCATGGGAGGGGCGGATGGCCGACGGACCTCAGTTGGAGCGAATCCACGCCATGAAGACGGGGGCGCTCTTTCGCGTCTCCCTCCGGGCCGGCGCCCTTCTCGGCGGCGCCACGGAGGAGGAACTCGCCGCCCTCGACGCCTACGCAGCCCAGTTCGGGCTTGCCTTCCAGATCCAGGACGACGTACTCGACGTCACGGGTGACACCGCCAAGACCGGCAAGGCGACCGGGCGGGATCTGAAGCATGAGAAATCGACATACGTCAGCCTGTACGGTTTGCGGGGCGCACAGGAGCGGGCGCGCCAGGCGGTGGAAGGAGCCATCGCCGCTCTCTCCCCGTTTGGCGAGAGAGCCAGGATTCTGATCCAGTTGGCAAGGTTTGTTGTTGACCGTGAGGGCTAAGCGGTGTTATGATACTGGTTCGTAGGTGATCATATCGAATACGGTCTGATCGCCATAGACTCTCTCTGATCGAAGAGCTTTGGGTGGCGCAGTATCCTAGTCAGTACTACCTTCTCTGAAGGCGGGCCTAAAAATCCGTCAAGGGCACATCGATGACGTCTCTGGTGCTGGCTGCCGATGCCCAATCGGGGGCTGGTGCTGGGGATACAGCTAACCGGGGCATTCTCGCCCCGGCGCTGCCGGACTGAAGGGCGATCCGCAATGGCATGCGGGCGACGACCCTCTTTCCGAGGAGGCCTGTTACTGTGGCGGTTGCACCAATGCGAGCAACAGGGCTACGGGACAGTGAAAACCTGCATGCGATGCTGAAACATGGTGAGGCGTGGGGTGCAGTGTAGCCTGCCTTGAGTGGGCGGTGCGGATGAAGCAGAGGATCTACGGGTCCATAATTCCTCGCCGGAAGCCGGCCAGCCGAGGGCGAGGGAGATGGCTTCTGAAACGCCGCCTGCAAAAGAGGCTAGGAAAAGGTGTGTTGTAGAAGAAAATTCCTAGGCTGTTCGCAAGAGGCCCGATGAGGATTAAAGTACGGACTAAGTGGTAGTCTAGCCCTGCTGGTGGTGACACGGCAGCGCAGCCATAAAGGGAAACCGCCGTGGCGGCGACGCTGCGGAGGCTGTGGGGAAACCCTGCTAGACCTAAGCCGTAAGATTTACTCGTCGGGCTGCCACCCATCTTTTCAGGCGGGCGACCAGGCGGTCGCCCGTTTTTATTGCCGCAGGCAACCGACATGTGGTACCATCGGGTTGTCGGAAACTGGCCTTTCCGTGCCATTTTCGCGCTGGCGGGATCAACCTCCGTACCGATACGTGTTCTTTGTCGTCATGTATGGTAGGGGTGAGTCTACCCGCTACATAGTCTGTTCTGCAGGAGCGGTCGTCAAACATGGCCAAGGAGCCTCCTCCTTCTGCCTGGTGGCGGAGGGCGTTACGAGTCGGTCTATTCTCGTTTATTCTTGCGGTCGTTGTCAATTATTTGTCAGATCTGGCGCTGGATAACGTTCCTGCGATTATCGCTCTGCTCATCGTCCTCACGCTGGTGGCGATCGGTATCCTTTTCGATATCCTGGGCACAAGCGTAACCGCGGCCGAGATTGCACCGTTGAATGCAATGGCGGCCAAGAAGGTGACGGGCGCCCGCCAGGCTCTCTGGCTGGTTCGAAACGCTGATCGGGTGGCCAACTTTGCCAACGATGTGGTCGGCGACGTCTCGGGTGCCGTCAGCGGCGCAGCCGGTGCTACGGTGGCCCTCAAAATGACGCAGTCGTTTCACGGTGGTTCAGTCGCACTCCAATTGATCGACCTGGCCATGATTGCCCTGATCGCCGGCCTGACGGTAGGCGGTAAGGCAGCGGGGAAGACATTCGCCATCGAGAAGGCGACGCAGGTCGTCTTCCTGGCAGGGCAGGTCATATTCGGCATCGAGAAGGTTACGGGGCGCCAACTGACCGGCTCACGGCCGACGGCCCCTTCACGAAGGAGGACCACCTAAGTATGCATCTGAAGGACTTGACTGGTCCCGAGCAGCTTAAGGGCCTCTCCACGCAGGACCTGCTTGCCCTGGGTGAAGAGATTCGCCAGACGATTCTGCAAACGGTCGCCACCACGGGTGGCCATCTGGCGCCGAACCTGGGCGTGGTAGAGCTGACCCTGGCCCTCCACACCGTCCTGGACAGCCCACACGACAAGATCCTGTGGGACGTGTCGCATCAGTCCTATGTCCACAAGCTGCTGACAGGCCGGTATCATCAGTTCCACTCCCTCCGCCAGTACGAGGGGATCGCCGGCTTTACCGACCCGAAGGAGTCGATCCACGATCACTTCCACTGGGGCCATGCCTCGACCTCGATTTCAGCGGCGGTCGGCATGGCCAAGGCGCGCGACCTGCGTGGCGAGGACTACGAGGTGGTCGCTGTCATTGGCGACGGTGCCCTGACCGGCGGTATGGCCTACGAGGCGCTGGATCACGCCGGCCACGACAAGACCAGGCTGATCGTGATCCTGAACGACAACTCCATGTCGATCGCCCCGAATGTGGGCGGTATCTCCAACTACCTGGCCCGCATTCGCACCGGACCCTCCTACCAGAGGGTCAAGAGCGATGTGGCCGAAGCCTTGAAGAACATCCCCTTCGTGGGGGCGCAGGCCTTCGAGTTCGTCGACCGGCTCAAGGAAGGCGTCAAGCATCTCATGGTCCACAATATGTTCTTTGAGGACCTGGGCTTCACGTACCTCGGCCCGGTGGATGGTCACAATCTGCCGCTCTTGCAGGATGCGCTCCGCCAGGCCCGCTCCTACCCGGGTCCGACGGTAATCCATGTGGTGACGACGAAGGGAAAGGGCGTACCCTACGCAGAGGAGTTGCCCGACAAGTTCCACGGCGGTGGCCCCTTCGACATCATGACCGGCAAGACAAAGCCCGGCGCCGTTACGTACAGCGAGGTCTTTGGCAACACCATGACCAAGCTGGCCGCCAAGGACCCACGGGTGGTGGCGATCACCGCAGCCATGCCCTCGGGTACCGGCCTGACGAAGTATGCCAAGGAGTTCCCCGACCGCTATTTCGATGTCGGCATTGCCGAACAGCACGGCGTCACCTTTACCGCCGGCCTCGCGAAGCAGGGGATGCGCCCTGTCTTTGCGGTCTATTCGACCTTCCTGCAGCGGGCCTACGACCAGGTCATTCACGACGTGGCCCTGCAGAACCAGCCGGTGGTCTTCGCCATTGACCGGGGCGGCCTCGTCGAGGATGGGGCCACGCATCAGGGTGTCTTTGATGTCGCCTACCTGCGGGCGATCCCCCGCATGGTGGTCATGGCACCGAAGGACGAGAATGAGTTGCAGCACATGCTCTACACCGCTGTGCATCACGATGGTCCGATCTCGCTCCGCTACCCGCGGGGCAAGGCGGTCGGCGTCCCGATGGATGAGGAGTTGAAGGCCCTGCCGATCGGTCGGGGTGAACTCCTCCGCGAAGGGGCGGATCTGGCCCTGATCGGGATGGGCACCATGACCCAGGTCTGCCTGGCGGCCGCTGAGCTCCTCGCTCGGGAGGGGATTCAGGCCGCTGTGGTCAACCCCCGCTTTGTGAAGCCGCTGGACGCCGAGCTCCTAACCCGGGTCGGGCGGCAGGTCGGGGCGGTGGTGACGGTGGAGGAGGCCTACCTGGCCGGCGGGTTCGGCTCGGCTGTGCTGGAGCTCTTTGCGGAGCACGGGCTGTCGGTCCCGGTGAAGCGGATCGGCCTGCCCGACGAGTTCGTGGAGCATGGCGCTCCGGCCCACTTGCTAGACCGGTACGGGCTTACGCCGGAGGGTGTGGCGGAGGGGGCCCGGGAGCTGGTGTTGCGGATCCGTTCCGAGCTCTCGGGGCGCGCCCCTCGACGCAAGCCACCGGTCCGGCTACCGGGCGATGTCGCTGCCGGCGGGCTGGAGGACTAGCGAGACATAGCGACCCCGGCAGGCGCCATGCCTGTCGGGGTCGTTTCTCATCTCCCGGCCGCCGGGTCGGCGGAGTGTCGAATCAGCCAGCGGGCGGCGTCCAGGAGGTCGTCAGCGATATAGTCGGGCTCCACTGCCGCCCAAGCAGCCCGGTGTGCGCCCAGCGAGCCTTCGCCCCAGCCTGTGCGGACCAGAACCTTCACCGCCCCAACCGCCGCAGCAGCCAGCATATCGGTCGCACCCACATCCCCGACGACGGCGCAGCGGGTCAGGTCGAGGCCATGCTCCCGGGCCGCCTGGTGGAGCAGGCCCGGCAAGGGCTTTCGGCAGTCGCAGCCATCCTCCGGGCGGTGCGGGCAGATGTAGCTGCCGTCGAGGCCGTGGGTGGCGAACTCGGCCTGAAACTGTGCGACGGTGGCCTCCCCGCGGGCAATGCGGTGCTGATTGGTCAGGGCGAAGAGCTTCAGGCCGGACCGCTTCAGCAGTGAGAACGCCTCGGCTGCTGAGGGATAGAGACGGAACGCATCCGGGTGAATGAAATGTCCCGTACCACCCATGGTACCGTCACGGTCAATGAAGACCGCCTGCAGGGTCCGCAAGGCGAGTCAGCTCCTCTGTGCTATACTTGGACGAGGGTCTTTCCGAGCAGCTCGGCTCGGCTGGGCGGCGTGCCGGCGGTCACTTCCAGCTCGATCGCCTCCCTGTGGCCCTTGTTCCCGACCATGAGGAGATGGCGCTTGAAGGTGAGGCCGGGCAACTCCTGCACGGTGATCGGGTTCTTGTAGTCCCACGTGGCGGCATCAGCCGCCTTGACGAGGTATAGCGGGTGACCGGCGGCAATGAAGACCGCCAGGTTCTCCGGGGTGAGCGTGAGGGTACGGGGCATTCGATCTGCCTCCCTCCATCGACAAAAATGATTGCCTGTTCTTTTTAGAGGGGTGCTGTCATGCCAGAGGTACGGTTGGATGTCGCCCTGGTCCAACGGGGGCTCGTCCCGTCACGGGAGCGGGCACAGGAGGCGATCGATGCCGGCATGGTCACGGTGAACGGCGCGGTGGCGACCAAGGCGGCCAAGAAGGTGTCGGAGACGGATCTCGTGCAGGTAACCGGCGATCCGATCGGCTTCGTCGGCCGGGGCGGCCTGAAGCTGGAGGGCGCCCTGGAGCGGTTCGGCATCGATCCGGCCGGGCGGGTCTGCCTGGACGTGGGCGCATCGACCGGGGGGTTCACCGACTGCCTCCTCCAACGGGGGGCCCGGCTTGTTTACGCGGTCGATGTCGGCCGTGATCAACTCCATCCCTCGCTGCGGCTGCATCCGCAGGTGGTCAACCTGGAGGGGACGGACATCCGCACCGTCGATGCGCTGCCGGAGCCGCCCTCGCTGATCGCGATCGACGTCTCGTTCATCTCGCTCACCCTGGTCCTGCCGGCTGCCCTTCGGCTGATGGCCCCCGGCGGCGAGATCATCGCCCTGATCAAGCCACAGTTTGAAGTGGGACCAGGCGGGGTTGGCAAGAACGGCATCGTCAAGGATCCGAAGCAGCACCGCCGGGCCATCGATCGGATCCTGGGTGAGGCGCAGGGACTGGGCCTGCTGGCCGGACCTGTGATCGATTCACCGGTACTGGGAACCGAGGGGAACAAGGAGTTCCTGGTCCGGCTCTTACGGGCGTAGCTCGGTCCGGTACCTGGCTACCGTGGCGCTCAATTTGGTGTTGATGCCGGCCAGCCATTCCGGCAGGTCGGCATCAGCCGGCAGGTCCAGGGCCCGGACGAGGCGGCCGAACTGGTGCATGCGGTGCAGGCGCAGGAACATCGGAATCTCGCCCATCAGCTCCCGGTTGACCGGCCGATGCTGCTCATAGCCCTGTACGAACGCCCGGAAATGAGGATGGGCCAGGTCGACGCCCTCCTGGAAGAGGTCCCGCAGGGCGTAGGCGATGTCGGCCACGTACCAGTGGCGGGCAGAGTCGTCGAAGTCGAGCATGCCGATCTCGCCCTGCTCGCTCCAGCAGAGGTTGTCGCTCTCAAAGTCGAAGTGGATCAGTCCCATCTCGTCGGGGCCGGTCGGCAGGGCGTTGGTCCAGGCTGTCAGCCGGTGGAGTTCGGCCTGGAGGCCCTCATCCTCCGGTCGGATATAGCTTGCGCCCAGTTGGAGATGCTCCCGCCAGGATTCCCGGTCGAGCGCCGAGGGATCGGCGTAGCGCTGCATGACGGAGTGGAGCCGGCCCAGGGCCGCACCCCAGCGCTGGAAGCCGTCGGCATCCAGCTCATCCACCTCCCGGTGAGCCCCGGGCAGCCCGTCGAAGAGGATGGCGTTCACGCTGCCGAGGTCGGTCTGGACCGTCTCCACCAGGCGGCCGGCAGCGGAACGGATCGGCCGCGCCACCGGGAGCCCCTGATCGTACAGCCATTCGACCAGATGAGCCTCGGCCTCCACGGCTTTGCGGGGCCGTTCCGAGTCCAGGTTGAATCGCAGGAACCGGCGGCGCCCCTCCTGGCGCAAGACGCAGACGAAGTTGGCGCTGGCACGGAAGTAGCGGACCGATCCGGGATCGAAGCCCCAGGGCTTCAGGATCTTCTCGGCAAGGGGCCAGGTCCACTCGGGTCCGAGGCTGTTGACGCCCCGCCACATGAGGCTCAGCCTCATCATGAGGTCATCCCTCCACAGAGTGGTAGCAGACTACGACGATTTTACTACAGCGAGTGACGGCCTGTTCTGGTCAACCGGTTCTTTCCGGGCGGAAGGGGTAGAGCCGGGCGTAAGGTGGGCGTAAGGTGGGCGTAAGGTGGGGGTAGAGCCGAGCGTAAGGTGGGGATAAGGTGGGGGTAGGGTGGGGGTAGGGTGGGGGTAGGGTGGGGGTAGGGTGGGGGTAGGGTGGGGTGTAACGTGGAGGGAGGGCAGGGGCACGGCGACTGAGCGAGTCCGGATTAATTCGATATCGGTATCGATCCCCTTCGCAACTTTAATCAGCGAAAGGGGCAACATAAAATTGACATAGCTTTCTGGCTCCTGTAGACTAATTCACAAGCTTGCATAACCCTTGCACGCAGGCCAGTTGCATCGGTCGCCCGAAAGGGGCACCTCTGCCGACGGTCTTTTTTTCGTACCTTTTTGACCGGGGGGCCGTATGCTGGGAGCCAGAACGCTGGTCTGGTCCATGCAGGGTATGCAGGAGAGTGAATGGACCTGCCCTGAGCTACAGGGTAGGAGCAGAGAGGGGATGGAGCATGAGGCTGCGCACTGAGCGGGAGATTCAGGAGTACCTGCGCCGGTATGAGCATGATGCGTGCGCACTCATGGCTGCCGTCAGCAAGAGCGGTCAGGGGAGCCACGCTACCATTGTCGAGTCGGTGGAAGCGCTGGTCAAAATGGTCCATCGCTCCGGAGACGTGGACGGGGAAGGAGACGGCTGCGGTCTGCAGATCGACCTGCCCCGAAAGCTGTGGGAAGGATTTCTCACAAGTGCCGGCGAGGATCCGGCCCTGGCCCATGACCCGCACCTTGCGGTGGGACATTTCTTCATCCCTCGGACGGAGGCCTACTGGGCCAAGACCCTGAAGGAGCAGATCCTCCATCGCATGGAGGTGGAGGGGTTCCGGATCGTTCATCAGCGCACGGGTATGGTTAACAGCGAGGCGCTGGGGCCGCGTGCGACGGAGGATGAGCCCGAGTTCTGGCAGGTGGCCGCAATCGCGCCCGGCACCAAGCGGGAAGAGGTGAACCAGGCCTGCTTCCGGCTGGCTGTCGCCATGGAGGACGAGTCGGCCGTTCACGTGGTCTCCTTCTCCGCCGACACCGTGGTCTACAAGGTTCGCGGCGATGCCCATCTCCTCTATGCCTACTACCCGGACCTGCGGGACGAGCGGTGTGAGAGCCGCGTCGCCGTGGGCCACAACCGCTACTCGACCAACACCTCGACCATCTTCGAGCGGGTGCAGCCCTTTACGGTCCTGGGCCACAACGGCGAGATCAACACGATTCGACAACTACGACAACAGGTCGCCCGGTTGGGTATCCCCCTGACGGACGGCGGCTCCGACTCGCAGGACCTGAACCGGGCGATCGATGGCCTCTTGAACGAGTTCGGCATCACCCTCTTCGAGGCCATGGAGATCATCTTTCCGCCGATCATCGGTGAGATCA
Organism: Symbiobacteriaceae bacterium; assembly: GCA_041690255.1. Taxonomy (GTDB): domain Bacteria; phylum Bacillota; class Sulfobacillia; order Symbiobacteriales; family Symbiobacteriaceae; genus JAWLHU01. The sequence goes on along the minus strand of JAWLHU010000004.1, from coordinate 221,110 downwards.
AGGGAATGCCACCGGCCCTGCAAGACCTCTACATGTACTACCGGCAGGCCTGGGGCCCCTTCGCCCAGGGCCCGGCGGCGATTGCCGCCCGCGCCGGCGACTACTTGGTCGCCTCGGTCGATGCCATGGGCCTTCGTCCCTTCTGGCAGGTCGAGACGGATCAGTTCGTCTTCTTCTCCTCGGAGCAGGGGATCGTCCCGGCCACGGAGATGGTCCGTGATCCGCATCCACTCGCCCCGGGGGAGAAGGTGGGCGTCTACCTGAAGCCGGGCGCCCAGCCCGAGATCCTGCCGTATATCGAGCTGCAGCGGCGGGTGGTGAAGCTCTCCCGGACCCGGTTTCCGGAGCCGGAGCTCTACCGGCGCCACATTGAGACCGGGGGGCCGGGTGCGGCCCACATCGAGCCGTCCCGCAGGAAGGGGGAGCCTCTGCCGCCCTTCCGTCCGGGCAGTGCGACCGAGTCGGTCGAGCAGGTCCGTCTCCTCTCGGCCATGGGCTGGTCCGGTGAGGACCTGCAACTGATCCAGTCGATCGCCGGCAGCGGCGCAGAGCCGATCGGCTCCCTGGGTTACGACGGCCCGCTGGCCTGCCTGGCCGAGGCCCGCCAGAACCTGGCCGACTACTTCAAGGAGTCGGTGGCGGTGGTGACCAACCCCGCCGTTGACCGGGAGCGGGAGATCGAGCACTTTTCTATCCGGACGGTGATCGGTCACCGGCCGCCGGTGGCGGTTCGCTCCAAGCAGGAGCGGCAGCCAGTCTTCATGACCCGGGTTGAACTCCGCCTGCCGGTCCTGTTGGGGGGCCATCGCTCCGCCAGCCCGCTGCCCTACGGGGAGTACCGTGACCTGGCCCGCAGCCTCGGCACCTACCTGCTGGAGGACCTTCTCATCGAGTTCCAGCCTGCCGCGGTCCACGTGATTGAGACCTGCTTCCGCCCGACCGAGTCGCTGGCCCAGGCCCTGAGCCGAATCTGCGGGCAGGCGGTCCGGGCGGTGTCCGGCGGTGCGCAGGTGCTGCTGATCGATGACGGCACCGCCTTCGATGAGGGCATGCTCTTCATTGATCCGCACCTGGTGCTCTCGGCCATCGATCAGGCGCTGGCAACGGCGGTCCTGCCCGAGGGAAGCGTCAATCTGCGGCGGCGGGCCTCGCTGATGCTCCGCTCCGGCGCCATCCGCTCCCTGCATGATGTCGCCCTGGCGGTTGGTCTTGGCGCCGACGCCGTGGACCCCTACCTCATGCTGGAGACGGCGGCCGAGGGCGGCAAGGCGGGGCTGGAGAACCTGATTGCCGGCCTGGCCAAGGGGCTGGAGAAGGTGATCTCCACCCTTGGCATTCACGAACTGCGCGGCTACGCCCGCTCCTTCAGCCATATCGGCCTGAAGCCGGAGGTGGCCCAACATTTCGCCTGCGACGGCTTCATGGGCTCGGACACCGGCGGACTCTCCCTCATGCGGCTGAAGGCCGATGCCGGCGAGCGCTACCGGGTGGTCCACGACGGCCACAAGGCGGACTTGGCCCGGGTACCCCGCTTCTGGCCCCGCCTCTGGAAGGCGGTGGGCGACGCCGCGGTCAGCGCGGAGGGGTACGCCGGCTACCTCAAGAAGCTTCACGCCCAGGAGCGGGATATGCCGGTCTCGCTCCGGCATCTGCTCGATTTCCGACCGATCGGCGCCCCTGTGGATCCGGCTTCGGTCGACGCCTCGATAGAGGAGTACCGCTACCCCCTGACGATCTCGGGCATGTCCTTCGGCTCCCAGGGCGAGACCGCCTTCCGGGCCTACGCCGAGGCCGCCAAGCGGCTGGACATTGTCTGCATGAACGGCGAGGGCGGCGAGATCCCGGACATGGTCGGCCGCTACTTCAAGTGGCGGGGCCAGCAGGTGGCCTCGGGTCGCTTCGGCGTCCACGCCGAGATGCTCTCCGGCTCCCGGTTCATCGAGATCAAGGTGGGGCAGGGGGCGAAGCCCGGCGAGGGTGGCCATCTGCCCGGCTCCAAGGTGACCGCCAAGGTCGCCCGGGCTCGGAACGCCGCCGTCGGCGTCGACCTGATCTCCCCATCAAACAACCATGACGTCTACTCCATCGAAGACCTGGCGCAGTTGGTGGAGGAGCTGAAGACGGTCAACCCGCTGGCGAAGATCGTCGTCAAGGTGCCGGTCGTGCCCGGCATCGGAACGATTGCTGTGGGGGTTGCCAAGTCGGGTGCTGATATCATCGCCCTCTGCGGGTACGATGGCGGCACCGGCGCGGCCCGCAAGCACGCCTTACGTCACGCCGGCCTGCCGATCGAGATCGGCGTCCGCGAGGCACATCTGGCCCTGGTCGCTTCGGGGATCCGGGACCGGGTGGAGATCTGGGGCGACTCCGGCGTCAAGTCCGGCACCGACGTGGTGAAGCTGATGCTCCTGGGCGCCAACCGGGTGGGTTTCGCCACCGTGGCCATGGTCGCCATTGGCTGCACGATCTGCCGGGGCTGCCAGCTCGACACGTGCCATGTGGGCATTGCCACCCAGATGGAGTCGCAGGAAGAGGCGCGGCACAAGGGGCTCAAGTCCTTTGTTCCGCGGGTTTACGATGAAGCGGTCGAGCGGCTGATCAACCTCTTCACCGCCATTGGCGAAGAGGTCCGCCTCCTGACGGCGGAGCTGGGCTTCGCCCGGACGCAGGACCTGGTCGGGCGAGCTGAGCTGCTCCGGCAGGTGCGGGGCATCGGTCGGGTTGACCTGGCTGAGCTGGTCACCCCGGTGGCCTGGGAGACGCCGGCGCTGGTCGCCGAGGAGCGGCCGCCCATTCGACAGTGCGCCCCGAGCCACCTGACGCAGGAGATCGCGGCCGTGGCCGCGGGCCATATTCAGGCGGGGTCAGCCACCTTCTCCTTCACCCACCGCGGGGTGACCGCCAAGGACCGGATTCTCGGCACCTCTCTGGCCGGTGAGGTGGCGCGGACCCGCATTGGCTCGGCCTGGACCGACGAGGGCCCCCTCTTCCGGGGCCTGGGCGCCGGGCCGCAGCTCCCCAGGGACTTCGAGGCCCAGATCGAACTGGGCGAGGGGTCGGTGGCCGGCAACGGCCTGGCCGCCTGGTCGACGGCTGGCGTCTCGATCACGGTCGAGGGCGGCGCCCAGGATGGCGTTGGCAAGGGGATGCTCGGCGGCAAGGTGGTCGTCATGAAGAGCCGTAACCGCTACGGCGGTTGGGTAGGTGGCTCGGTCGGCAAGTCCTTCGCCTACGGGGCCCAGAAGGGACTCTTTATCATTCAGGGCGATGCCGACTCCCGCTTCGGGATCCGGCTCTCCGGCGCCGATGTGATCGTGGGCGGTGGCCTGAAGGGACCGGTGGAGGATAAGGCCGGCTCTCTGGCAACCCGAGCGACGCTGAAGGGCTTTGCCTTCGAGTATATGACCCAGGGCCGGGCGGTCGTCCTCGGCGACCCGGGCCCCTGGATCTGCTCGGGCATGACCGGCGGTGTGATCTATGTCCGGATCCAGCCCAAGCAGGGACTGGACGAGACGGCGATCAAGCGGCGCTTCGCCAAGGGCGCAAAGGTCCATCTGAGCCGGCTGGGCAAGCGGGGGAACCGGGACCTGAGTGAACTGCTGGGCTACTACCACCAGGCCCTTCTGGAGTCTGGTCAGCAGGAGGCCGCAGCGGAGGTGCTCGACCTGATGCTCGACCTCGATCATAACTTCACGGCGATCATCCCTGCCAACCAGCAGATGGACCCGGTCATGTCTACCGAGTAACCTCCTCGGATTCCCGTCATCCACAGGGGAAATCTCCCTTCTGCCAGTCTGCCAGCGAAATGTCGGTGCAGTGGCAGGAGGCACGCCCTGAAAACGGGAATCATGAAGGAAAGAGGAGGTGCCCTCGTGGAGATCGAATGCGCTCACTGTGGTAGCAAGCAGCTCGTCCAGATTCCCGGCCAGTGGACCCCGCTGGGCCTGAATGATCAGAACCAGCCGGTGCAGGGTCCGGCAGTGCCGGTTGTCATGCTGGGATGCCCAAGTTGTGGATTTATACAAATGTTCAGTCCACAGGCGGTCAAACCCCAGCCGTTCCCGGAAAATCCCCCGCAGCAGCAGGGGCAGTGAACCTAAACGAAGAGCCCTCCGGCCAAATGGCTGGAGGGCTTTGTTCATCGGTCTCCCTGCTATGCGTCGGCCTTGGAGCGGTCGAGAATATTTGCCTTCGAGGGACGGACGTTGGGCAGGGTGATCACCATGGCCAGGCCGGCCAGGACGAAGAGGAGCATCACCCAGACAGCAGACCGCAGGGCGGTCGCCTCCCCGTATGGACCGGTCATCACCTGCAGCACCAGGGTCCAGGCCAGGACGCCGACAACGCTGGCCGACTTACCGGAGAGGGCGTAGAGGCCAAAGAACTCGCCGCTCTTCTCGATCGGCGCCAGGGCGACCAGGTAGGTCCGGCTGGAGGTCCAGACCGCCGCCAGGCCAATGCCTGCCAGCGGACCGATCAGGTTGAACGCGGCCGGCGTGGTAGCCGTGGCTACGAGGGGAAGGATGACCGCCCAGATGATCAGGGTGCCGATCACCGAGACCTTCGGGCCGATCCGATCCACCACCCAGCCGAAGATGAAGCCGCCCGCCACGGCGAAGACGGTGGAGAAGATGAAGAAGTTGAGGATGTCGTCGTCGGAGAAGCCGGCCACCTTGCTGGCATAGACCGTCATGAAGCCAATTACGGCAGCGATCGCATTTTCGTAGATAAAGTCGGCGACCAGGAAGCGGAAGAGGCCGGGGAACTGTCGGGCATGGGTCAGGGTGCTCGCCACACGCCGGTAGGCCGTTCCGAGGTCAAACCTGATCTTGCGGGTCGGCGGTGCGAAGTCGGGCACCACGGTAAGGGCGGGGATAGCGAAGAGGAGGAAGAGCGCCGCAGAGTAGAGGAAGACCAGGTAGTACTGCTCCGGACCACTGATCACCAGCTTCATGGTCACCATCCCGAAGATCGAGCCCACGTAGCCGAGACCGATCGCGATGCCGGAGACCTTGGAGACATTTTGCTCGTTGCAGAGCCCGGGGAGCAGCGCCTGATAGAAGTTCCAGGCGGTCTGGTAGAAGAAGTAGGAGAGGATAAAGAGCAGAACGGCGGTCACGTAGGAGGTCGAGAAGGCGATCAGCGCCGTGGAGACGGCTGTGAGGACGGCGAAGAGGCGGAGGAAGGGGAGGCGTCGCTGACTGGCGTCAGACATGGCGCCCAGCAGCGGTGAGGTGACGGCGACGACCAGGTTGGCGATCGAGAGCGCCCAGCCGAAGTCTGCTGAATCCCTGCCGAAGATCTCCAACAGAAAGAGACCGAAGTAGAAGGTATAGACGTTCATTGAGTAGATCGTGTCGGCGAAGTCGTACATCTGCCATGACAGGACCCGCCACCAGACCACCTGGGTGCCACCCTGACCCTTTCCCGGAACCCGCTGCTCGATGGCGCTCACTACCCCACGCTCCCCTTGTCGTATGCTCACCGACTCCGACATACCATGTAACGGGGATACCATACAACGGGGACCTGGTGGAATCCTGCCTGGCGCTCGTTCAGCCTCGGTAAAAGGAGAGGCGGCCTCCGAAGAGACCGCCGGTCAATGCGCTAGATGGCATACGGGTAGGGCGTGGTTGCCACCGAGGTGGCCGGGACAGCCGAGGCGTAGCCGGCGGCCTTGCTCACCGGATAGCCGTACCCGAGTGGTCTTCCATACCCGATTGGTTTGCCGTACCCGACTGGCTTGGCGAACCCGACTGGCTTGGCGTATCCGACCGGTTTGGCGAATCCGACCGGTTTGGCGAATCCGACCGGCTTGGCGTATCCGGCGGGGACGACTCCCTTGGTGTAGGCCGGTACTGCCCGGTAGTAACCCGCACTCTTGGTGGCCGGATAGGGGTAATACATGGCCGAGACCTCCTCTTTTGCACGGAATAGCCCTCTTGCCAGTGTACGCACATCTGGGTTCCGGGGTGCGCTTCTCAGATCATTTGGGCTCGCCACCTGGCACCAATGGCGCCGATTCTTCGTAGACTGACACTGTCCCGGCGCGCCTCCTGCCGGCGACCGGAACTGAGAGAGGAGGAGATCAATGTCCCAGACCTATTCCACTGCGAACCGGGACATGGGAGCCGGCGGAGTCTACACGACCAGGCGCCCGGTCCCGTCGGCACCTCGGGCAGCCCCCCGAACGCCACCGCGGGCGGCCACGCCCAGGGAGGCACCTGCCGCCCCGGCACCTGTCGTCCCCGTCCCCGTGCGCCACAGCTTCCTCCTGCGCCACTCCGGCCTGCCCGCTGCACAGCGACTGGCGCCCGGCGTCCAGGGAACCCTCGTCCTCGAGGAGCGACCGGGGCAACCCGATCGGGTAGAGGCCAGACTGAGCGGGTTGGATCGGATTCCTGACCCGGCGGTACGGCCGGCGCTCTGGCTGCTCCACGACCTGACGGTCCCCCTGGACCTGAATCCGGCGGATCTCACAGCCCTGCCGCACAGCCTGAGCGGCACAGGGAACCAGCCCGGGCAGCCCTTCACGTTCGATGGCAATCCGCCTACATACGAGGGGCCCGGTTCCAACACGCTCTCCCTCGCCATCTCACCCGGGCGCTTCTCGCTGTCGGACGACGGCACCTGGCGCCTCGAGACCACCCTCGACCCGGGGGTCAACCAGACCTTCCACCCGCTGTACTACGCCGGGCCGGAGCACTTGGCCGACCCAAACCAGGGGTTTCCCAGCGGGACCGCGGCGCGAATCCTGACCGACCTCTTCATGCGCCCGGCGACTGTTCATCCGGAGCTGCCTGTGCGGAGCCAATTCATGGACCGACTGCGCAGGATCGTTGGCCGGTACCTCGACGGGCACGCCGGCGATGAGGTCCTCGATGGTGCGGCGTTCACCAAGGCTGCAGTCACCGTGGAGGGCCTCGTGCGGGCGACTCCGACGCTCATGCCGACCAGGGAGGCCTGCATTCTGCTGGGCACTCGCCATGAAGCATAAGGAAGGGCCCTCGCTCGTGGCGGAGCGAGGGCCTGACTATGCGCAGCTACCCGGCCAGCAATCCCACCCGCTGCAAGGCAGGCTGGACGCGTGCCGCGAAGAGGTGGGTGAACGGGGCCTGCTGCGTCTGACCGTTGGAGACGGACTTGAATGCGGATTGCATCTCCGGGGTGAGAAGGAGCGCCGCTCCGGCCTGGATCGCACGCACGCGGTCCGCACCGGCCATCAGTCGCTGCAGGCCGTCCCCCATGGCATCCCTCGCCGCCGGGGTCTGCAGGAGCTGCCAAGCCAGGGCCATCCAGAAGGGAGAGGATGGGGAGGCCTGCAGGGGCTGAGGACTGGCGTTGGCGCCGGCTGACTGCTGGGGCAACACGGGCTGCTGTGGCGGGGCCGCCTGGGCGGGAGCCGGGGCCCCGGCCTGCCCGGGCGGGCCAAAGTACCCGAGCCCTGGCATGTGCCCCCTGGGGCCCGTGTAGGTCACCGTGCCAGGGCTGAAGGGCGAGGGCGACGCCGATGGTGATGCGGCCGGCGTCTGGGCAGGCGGCTGTCCCTCAAAGGGATTGGGGAAGCCCTCGGGCAGTGGGCAGGCGGGCAGCGGAGGCAACTGATGCGGTCCCCCTGCGGTCGAGGGCGGAACCACGCTGGAGACCGGCGAGATACCGACGCCCTGCACACCGGTTCCCAGGCTGCCCTGTACGGAACCAGGACCCAGTGCGGTGGGACCGGGTGTCGGTTGGATCGGCGGAGCCTGGCCCGACGGCATCGCACCTGAGGGGTATGTACCGGGCGGAGCCAGGGCAATCTGACCGAGGCTTGGCGAGACCGCCGCCTGCGGATAGGCGATCCCTTGCGAGGGGAATCCAAGTGGTGATTGCACGGGCAGATCCTCCTTTCATTCACGGGGGTGCATGATGACAGCATCGTTCCGCCCCATTCTATGGAGGCGGACGGAGAGAGGTCCCTGCCAGTTTTCGACAATCCCGCAGGGAACGAGCGGGCAGGAGCGAAATATAGAGCGAGATGTCGCAGAGGAGGCCTCAAGCCGTGCGCAAAGTCGCGCTCGTCATCAACACCGACAAGCCCCTGGCCCTTCAAGCCGGGCGAGAGATCGTCAACTGGCTGGAGCAGAGAGCGATTCAGCCGGCCATGCACCATGAGGCAGCCGTTCACCTGAACCGGCTCGACCTCGCCCTCCCCGCGGGGGATGCGTGGGGGACCGCTGAACTCCTGATCGTCCTGGGCGGGGACGGAACGCTGATCCGGGCCGTCAAAACCGTTGCACCCTATGGGGTTCCTGTCCTCGGGATCAACACCGGCCACCTGGGGTTTCTGACCGAGATCGAGAATGCGGAGATCTTCGACCACCTGGCGCAGTTCCTGGGCGGGGAGTACGTGATCGAAGAGCGAGTGATGCTCTGGGCGCAGGTCGAGCGGGACGGGAAGAAGTTGCTTGAAGTGACCGCCCTGAACGATGTGGTCATCTCCAAGGGGCCGCGAGCCCGCCTGGTCCAACTGGGCGTCTCGGTCGGCGAGACCCGGGTAGCCCGCTACCCCGCCGATGGGGTGATCGTGGCCACACCAACCGGGTCAACCGCCTACTCGCTCTCGGCCGGCGGTCCGATTGTGGAGCCGACGGTTGACTGCCTGCTGGTCACGCCGATCTGCCCCCACACGATCAGCTCACGGTCGATCGTCGTCGGCGGCAGCGAGGAGATCACGTTGACGATCCTGGAAAGCCCGGCCGAAGTCGGACTCTCTGCCGATGGCTCCGATCCGTTCCCCCTGAGCCAGGGGGATCTCGTCCGGGTCCGTCGGGCGGGATACCCCGCCAGGTTGGTCCGCCGCCAGTCCTACCGCTTCTACGATGTCCTCCGCCAGAAGCTGGCCGATCCGGGACGATAGTCCGTTTGGGCTATTCAGCCGTGTATATGCATTGATACGGATGGTTATGCAGGATTCCGTGGCCAGAAGGGCGAATGCCGTATTCGCAGCTTATGCGGTCACGGTATCCACAGCGATCCGTTGCCGGGCAGTATGCAGTACACACGAGGTGACAAGCGTGAAAGCTCGACGGCAGGCCAAGATCTTGGAACTGATCAAGCACGGTGTGATCGAGACGCAGGAGGAACTGGCGGAGGCGCTGGGGCGCCACGGCATTCCCGTAACCCAGGCAACCGTCTCCCGGGACATCAAGGAGCTCCAACTGAACAAGGTCCCTGCCGGGGACGGGCGGTATCGCTACTCGCTGCCTGACGAATATCCTGCGGGCTCGTGGGACAAGCGCCGGCGCATCTTCCAGGAGTCGGTCCTCGAGGTGGACTACAGCGGCAATATCATCGTGGTCAAGTCGCTGCCGGGTACCGCGCCGGGAGTAGCCTCTGCCCTGGACCACTTGGGCTGGACGGAGATGATCGGCTCCGTCGCCGGTGACGACACCGTGATTGTGATCATTAAACCTGTCTCTGCCACCGCGGAGATGGCGGAACGCATTAAGGGACTCATGCGCTAAACCAAGGAGGGTCCTGCGTGCTCGTCGAAATTGCGATCGAGCAGTTTGCCCTGATTGAACAGGTGCGCCTTCAGTTCGCCGGAGGCCTGAATGTGTTGACCGGCGAGACGGGCGCCGGCAAGTCAATCATTCTAGATGCCGTCCAGGCGATTCTGGGCGGGCGGACCTCAGCCGATGTGGTTCGGGCCGGCGAGGAGAGGGCGACTGTCGAGGCGGTCTTTGACCTTACCGGCCTGAGTGAAACGGTGGCCCGGCTCCGGGAGATGGGGGTCGAGGTCGAGGAGGACAACCTCCTGGTGGTCCGCCGGGAGATCAGCCGGAGCGGTCGCGGCAATATCCGCATAAACGGGCGCACCGCCACGGCTGGCATGCTCCGGGAGGCGGCCCAGGGGCTTATGGACCTGCACGGTCAGCACGAGCATCAATCGCTGCTGCAGACCGAGAAGCATATGGACCTGCTTGACCAGTACGGTGGCTCGCTCATCCAGCAGGAGGGCAAGTCGCTCGAACTGCTGGACCGCTACGCCGGTCTCGATCTCTCGGACCTGCGCCAGCAGATGTCCGAGGTGGTCCGCGGCCTGCAGAAGGTCCAGGACGAACTGGAAGAGCTGCTGGGCGATGAGAAGGACCGCGCCCGGCGCGAGGATCTGCTCCACTTCCAGGTGGACGAGTTGACCGCCGCGAAACTGAAACCGGGGGAAGAGGAGGAGCTGGAGTCTGAGCGGCACGTGCTGGCCCATGCCGAGAAGCTGAAGCGCATGGCCGCCGGTGCCTACGGCGCCCTATACGAGGGGAGCGGGCGGCAACTCTCCGCCGTCGACCTGCTGGGGCGGGTCAAATCCGATCTGGAGGACGCCCGGCGTCACGACCCTTCGCTCTCCGAGGCGATCGAGTTGGTCCTCTCCGCACTCGTCCACGTGCAGGAGGCCAGCCACCTTCTGGCCGACTATCGTGATCGAATCGACCACGACCCGGAGCGGCTGGCCCACATTGACCGCCGCCTGGACCAGATCGCCGGGCTGAAGCGGAAGTACGGTGACTCGGTCGAGGAGATGCTCTCCTACCTGACCCAGGTCCAGCAGGATCTGGAGCGGCTGGAGCGGAGCCAGGAGTTGATCGATGAACTCCGGGCCCAGGAGACGCAGCTAGGAGAGCAGGCTGAAGGGTTGGCCGCTGCGCTGAGCCAGGCGCGCCAGGCGGCAGCCCGGGAGCTGAGCGAACGGGTCAGCAAGGAGTTGGCCGATCTCGGCATGGTACACGCCCGGTTCGAGGTGGCGGTCGAATCGCCCGGGGAGCCCACCTTCCAGCACCTGACCCCCAGGGGTTGGGACCGGGTGGAGTTCCGCTTTTCGCCGAACCCCGGCGAGCCCGTGAAGCCCCTGGCCAAGATCGTCTCCGGCGGCGAGATGAGCCGGATCATGCTCGCTTTGAAGGTGATTCTGGCCCGGGTCGACGGCGTCCCCAGCCTGGTCTTCGACGAGGTGGATACCGGGATCTCCGGCCGGGCTGCCCAGTCTGTCGGAGAGAAGCTGGCCCGGATCGGCGGTGACCGGCAGGTCCTCTGCGTCACCCACCTACCCCAGGTGGCCTCCATGGCCGACCATCACTTCCTGATCGAGAAGTCGGCCGAGTCCGGCAGAACGATCACCCAGGTCCGGCTCCTGGATGCGGAGGGGCGGGCCGGGGAGATCGCCCGCATGATCGGCGGGGCGGACATCTCCAGCTACACGCTGGATGCCGCCCGGGACATGCTCCGCCGTGCGGATAGCCTGAAGGAGTCGCTACGGAGCGCATAGATGGCAAAGGGCCTGGGAGAAGACTCCCAGGCCTTGCGATTTGCCCGACCGCTAACCGATCTGCTTGCCCGTGCCGATCTCGTACTGATCGCCAAGGTTCGGCAGGATCCGATGAGTACCCGCCACATTCAGGTGCTCAGGGTTACGGCTGTGGATAGGCATGAGGATCTCGGGTCGAATCCCCTCCACGATCCGGTGCAGGTCGGCGGCGGAAGCGTGGCCGGTGGAACTGGCGTAGACCAGCGGGATCTCGAAACGGGTCAACCAGCGGGTGAACAGTTCAAACGCCGGGTCGAATTTACCCAACGGCTCGCCGTTTGAGTGAATGAAAACCGAGCCGGCAGGCGGCTGCAGATCCACCAACTCGTTCAGATCCCAGTAGAAGAGCTGAAGCAGGTAGGCCGTCGGGTTCGCTCGAATGGCGGCCGAATCCAGGACCTCCGTGCCAGCCTGGAGCAGCTTGACCAGCCAGGCCGGTGCGTTCCCACTGGCCAGGGCCTGGTCGTCCTTGGAACGGCGGTAGATCGAAACGCCGGTCAGGTCCCCGCCCGCACTGGCGTAGACGTGGGCCATCTCCGGTGAGAGGACCACCCTCCGTCCGATCTGCCCGATGGTCTTCGCAATGTTGTTGATACGGACAGGGTTGCGTGGGTAGAGGGTGATCAGCCCGAGTCCGCCGGCCCTGCTCAAGATCTCCATGACCCGCGGCGCCACCTGATCCTCGTTCAGCACAACCCGATCAAAGCTCAGATCCTGCTCGCCCAGACGTGTTCCCTCGATCAGCAGGATCTTGGGGTTGGCCGCCCGGGCCAACTGAATGAACCGGTCAATCTTCTCGGGGTAGGAGCCATGGTATCGCAGGTCACCGGTATAGACCACTGTGCCTGCCGAGGTCTCGATCAGCAGGGCAGAGGCGCCGGGAACGTCGTGGTCGACCTCCACAGGGGTCACCTTCATTGGCCCAACCTGAATCGGCTTCTCCCACTCAAAGGCGCGGGCACCAATCGGGACAGCAGGCCGCTCACCAGTCTCGGCAACCGCCCGGAAGAGAGCGAGCGATTCCCGGTGCATCCAGACCGGGATCTCGTCGGCCAGGTAGTCGACCACGGCCATGTGGTCCAGGTGGAGGTGGGATATGAAAACCTGGGTCCTCTCCCCTGCGCCGGCTTTCAGGCCGAGGGACTCCGCCTGTCCCGGTTTGTAGAGGCCATCGACGGCTGGCATGTAGCCCAGGGTGACATAATCTCGCAGGCCGGCCGCACCGGTGCGAGCCTGCACCTTGCCGCCCCAGAAGTCGCCCCCGGGGGCATAGTTCAAGCCAAAGTCAAAGAGGACGCGGTAGCCGCCCTCCTCGACGGTGATCTTGGTGCCGCCAATGGTACCAATGCCGCCATAGAAGTGTATGATCGGGGTTGTTGTCATCACGTCGCCTCCTGTGTACGGGGAGAGTATACCCAAAGGAAGAGAGAGGCCGCACGCCCGGAGGCGTGCGGCCCTGTTTCCGGCACGAGATTACTTCTTCAGAAGCTTGTTGGCTTCTGCGGCGGCTTCGTCTAGGGCTTCCTTCGGCGAAGCGGTGCCGAGCATCGCCTTCTCAACGGCAGTGGTCAGGAGCTTCTGAACGTCAGCCCACTTCTGGTGGTTGGGCTGAACCACGCCACGGTCAATCTGCTGGCCGAAGACGTCGTAGATCGGGTTCTCCTTCACGAAGGCCTTCCACTCAGCGGTTTCGAGAGCGGACTTGCGAACCGGCATGTAACCGGTCTTGCCCATGCCCCACTTCAGGGTGGCATCCTTACCGGTCAGCCAGAGCATGAACTTGGCGGCAGCCTCCTGCTCCTCCTTCTTCAGGCCGGAGATCATGGCCACGTTGGCACCGGAGAGGCCGACACCGTTCTCGTCGTGGGTGTACATGGGAGCGACGCCCCACTCAGCGCCGGAGGCCGGCTTGATGTAGGCGAAGGAAGCGGAAGTGGTGGCGATCATGGCCGCACGGCCCTCGTTGAAGTAGTTGGAGGTGTACTCCTTCGGCTTCGTCTGGGTGGCGACACCGCTCTTGATCAGGTCGGCGATGAAGGTGAGCGCCTCAACGCCCTCCGGGCCGTTGAAGAGGACCTCGGTCTGCTCCTTGTTGATCCACTCGCCCTTGGTCATCTCATAGTAGTTGGAGAAGGTATAGACGTTCGGCTCCAGCACGGTGCCGAAGCGCTTGTCCTTAATGGTCGCATCTTCCGCAGCCTTCTTGAACTCTTCCCAGGTCTTGGGCGGGGTCGGAATAACGGACTTGTCGTAGATCAGGACGATCATCGACTTGTTGAAGGGCAGGGCGTACAGCTTGTCCCCAAAGGTCTGGGCGGTCAGCAGGCCCGCGCCGTAGTCGTTTTTCTCAGCGGCCGGAACGAAGGCGTCGAGCGGCTCGACGGTCTTTTCGTCAACCAGCTTGATCAGCATGGAGTCGGTAGCCTGAACAACGTGGGGCGGGGTGTTGGCCTGGAGGGCACTGACCAGCTTCTTCTCGAGGTCAGCGTAAGCGCCCTGGTAGGTCGGCTGGACGATCACCTCGGACTGGGACGCGTTGAAGTCCTTGATCAGCTCAGCGAGGACCTTGCCGTGGGACGAGTCATCGGCCATGCCATGCCAGAACTGGATCGTGACCGGATCCTTCTTCGCTTCCTGCTTCGGCTCGTTGGACGCGGCCGGGGCCTTTTCCTCGGGAGCCTTCGTGCCACCACAGCCAGCGGCGACGAGCATGGTGCCAGCCAGGACGAACGCCAGGCCCTTACGGATGCTCAGCATCTCCTTGTTTCCTCCTACGGGGGCGTTGTTCGGGATTCCACCCGCTATCATGCCACTTCGTTCCGGAAACCGCAAGCACTTTTGATCGCAGTTTTCGACCGGATTCGATTATGGTTTTGTGAACGTTAGGTGAAGGGGTGGGGAGTAAGGCTACCCCTTCAGGCCGGTGCGCGCAACCGAGGCGAGGAACTGCTTCTGCGCGGCCAGGAAGGTACCCACCACCGGCACCAGGGCCAGGGTTGCGGCCGCCATCCAGATATGGTACTGTGGCCCCTCATCCTGCATCAGGGAGATCAGGCCGACCGGCACGGTCCGCATCTCCGGCGAGTTGGTGACGATCAACGGCCAGAGGAAAGCGTTCCAGGAACCAATGAACTTCAGTAGGGCGATCGTCGCAATCGGCGGCCGGGAGAGGGGGACCATGACCTGCAGCATGAACCGGGTGTGGCCGGCGCCATCGAGATATGCCGCTTCCTGCAGCTCGTTCGGGATCTGCAGAAAATGCTGTCGCAGCAGGAAGACAGCGAAGACCGAGACGACCCAGGGGATAATCAGCGCGTTGTAGCTATCGATCCACTTCAGTTCCGAGAGGGTGACGAAGTTCGGGACGAGGAGCACCTCGCCCGGAATCATCATGGTCGAGAGGAGGATCATGAAGAGGAGGTTCTTGCCAAGGAACTTCATGCGGCTGAAGGCGTAGGCTGCCAGAATGGAGAGGAAGACCTCCACGACCATGGTGACGATCGTGACAAAGAAGCTGTTGAAGAAGTAGCGTCCGAAGTATGTCTGGGCGTTCCACGCATCGATGTAGTTGTGCCACTGCGGGACCGAGGGCAGCCACTTGATCGGCATGGCCAGGGTCTCGTTGTAGGTCTTGAGCGAGGTGGAGAGCATCCAGAAGAACGGGAGGATCATGATGACCGAACCGACGGTCAGGAACAGGTAGGCCCAGAAGTTGCCCAGGCGCTTGGTGAGCGGCGCTCGGGGCGTGACTCGCTCCTGCATAAGCCGCCCTCCTTAGTCGTAATGGACACGCTTGCGCGCGTACCAGAGTTGGATAATGGTGACGGCGAGAACCATGAAGAAGAGGGCCCAGGAGGCCGCTGAGGCGAGCCCCATCTTCCAGTCGTCCCAGGCCTTCTCGTAGACGTAGAAGACGATGGTCGTCGCCACGCGCTGCGGTCCGGGCTTTCCGCCATAGAGGACAAAGATCTCGGTAAAGACCTTAAAGGCACCAATAATGGAAGTAATGGAGACGAAGAAGGTGGTCGGGGTGAGCAACGGCCAGGTGACGTTCCAGAAGACCTGCCGGTCATTGGCACCATCCACCTTGGCGGCGTTGAACAACTCCTTGTCCATGTTCTGGAGGCCGGCCAGGAAGATGACCACGGTGTAGCCCAGCGACTTCCAGATCGAGAGGATAATGATCGTCATCATGGTCCACTTCGGATCCAGCAACCACTTCTGCGGTGCCACGCCGAACCAGCCGAGGATGCTGTTGAGCAGCCCCCACTGATCGTGGTAGATCCAGAGCCAGACCATGGCGACAGCGACGACCGTCGTGACATAGGGCAGGAAGAAGGCCAGGCGATAAAAGGATCGGAAGCGAATCTGCCGGTTGAGCAGCATGGCCACCCCAAGAGCCAGCAGGATCTCCAGGGGGACGGTTCCAGCCACGAAGATCAGCGTGTTCTTCACCGACTGCCAGAAGAGGGGGTCGGTCAGAACGGTGCGGTAGTTTTCGAATCCGATATACTCCTGCGTCCGAATCCGCCAGTCATACAGGCTGATGACAAAGGCGCGAATCACGGGGTAGATGCTGAATGTTCCCAGCACCAGCAGGGTCGGCAGCAAGTAGACGTAAGCCAACCCCGTATCGGCCCAGAACCGCCTCCAGGTGGACCGGGTACTACCGATGGGCATGTCCAGCCACTTGCCCAACGTTGCGCCCCACTTCATGCGGCAGATGCCTCCTTACCATGCACTGTGATCCTTGGGTCAAGTCCGAGACTGATCTTTCGTCAAGCGAAGCCGAATCCCTGCTATACGAACCGGTTTCAAACCCTGGGTAAGATGGGGATTTTGTTCTTGCCATAGCGCTTTCTTGCCATTCTTCCCGCATTCGGCGGGCATAATCGAGTCGTCACGGGGGGAACTTAACGCTTACAGAAGCGGCGGCCAACGCCGCATGGGCGCGAAGACGGAGGAAGGGGCCGTCCAGAGGAGAGTTTGGGAGGGACGCCCCAATGTCAACCCGGGAGAAGCGGCGGAGGGCGGCAGGGATTCTGCTGGTCGCCTTGATCCTGACCATCTGTGCCTCGCCTGAGTTCCGGGCCTTTATCACCTTTCCCGATCACGTCCGGCTGCCCCTGGGACAGGCTCAGGATCTGGCGCTTGGAGTCCCCCTGGGCACCACCGTTCAGGCAGATCTCTCCGGTGGGCTCGCCCTCAACGGCGCCGACCTGGGGTGGGAGGGCAGGGCGCTCGGAGCCAGGACCCCGTTCAGCATTGCAGCCCTGCAGACCGGCGAATACCGGCTCGATTTCAAGCTGTTCGGCCTCATTCCGTTTCGCCGAATGACAGTCGATGTGATCCCGCCGATCAAGGTGGTGCCGGGCGGCCACTCGATCGGGGTCCAACTCCGAAGCCGGGGGGTCCTTGTGGTGGGCTACGCCGCGATTCGTGACCGGGAGGGGAATCTGAAGCAGCCCGGGCGCGACGCTGGGATAGAGTTGGGTGATTCCATTGTGGAGATCGCCGGGCAGGAGGTTCACGGTGAAGAGCATGCAGCGATCCTCTTCGAGCAGGCAGGCCGAGCGGGAAAGCCCGTACCTGTACTTGTCCGGCGCAAGGGGCAGTCGCTGGAGCGCCTGGTCACTCCGGTCCGGGAGCAGAGTTCGAATCGATGGCGGGTAGGGCTCTACATTCGGGACGGAGCTTCGGGTGTCGGCACCCTGACATTCTATGATCCGGCCAGCGGAAAATATGGGGCGCTCGGCCATGTGATTGCCGATGGGGAGACAAACCAGGCGATCGAGTTCGCCAGCGGGCACATTGCGGCCGCAGAGGTGATCAAGATCCAGAAGGGCAGGCGCGCCGCCCCCGGTGAGAAGTATGCCGAACCAACCGGGGTCGAGGTGGGGACGATTGAGAAGAACACCCGCTTCGGGATCTTCGGCAAGATGTCTTCGGCCCCGCAGAATCCGCACTATCCCGAACCCATGCCGGTGGCCATGGCCAGCCAGGTTAAGGAGGGGCCGGCCGAGATGCTGACGGTCGTCGAGGGCCAGAAGATCGAGCGATTCCAGATTGAGATCGTTCGCATTATGCGCCAGCCCACGGCTGAGGGAAAGAACATGATCGTCCGGGTGACCGATCCTCGCCTGCTCGGTGAGACGGGCGGCATTGTGCAGGGCATGTCGGGAAGCCCGATCATTCAGGACGGCAAGATCGTCGGGGCCGTTACCCACGTATTTGTGAACGACCCGACGAGGGGCTACGGTGTACTGATTGAGTGGATGCTGCAGGAAGCCGGTGTGATCCGATCCCAAAATGGTGGGACCAGCCTGCGCGAGGAGACCCCTCGCCGCGCGCTGGTCCCAATCGCGTACACGGTAACGGTCTGGTAACACCGAGTCTGCTATGGTAACATCACGACCTCTGTCGATGGAAATGATTGACAGAGACTCTGCGGATCGATAGAATGGGGACATCTGGAAATCGCAGGTCGGCTCTGCGCTCCGGAAGAGGAGATTGTATCGTCTGAAGCGAATAATATCACGCTCCAGGATCGTGCCCTGGACAGGCCTCTATTCGCTGCGGGCGATAACCGAGCCGATGCGGATCCGGTGGAAACAGCCCGGGCCTGAACGGGTTCAATGGGGGGGAGCAGCCAGTGGCCTCGCGCAAAATTCGAGTCGTGATCGGCGACGACAACCGGGAGTTCTGCGAAGTGCTGCGGGAGTACATCGTGGCGCAGCCGGACATGGAGTTGGTCGGCATCGCTTACCAGGGCATGGAAGTGCTTGAGGTCATCCGGCGAACCGAGCCGGACATCTTGATTCTGGATATCATCATGCCGCACCTCGACGGGATTGGCGTGCTTGAAGAACTGAACCAACTGGATCTGCCCGTACGGCCAAAGATCATCATGCTTACCGCCTTCGGCCAGGAGAGCATCACCCAGAAGGTGCTGGAGATGGGGGCGGACTACTATGTCCTGAAGCCCTTCAGTCTTGACGTGCTCGGCACCCGTGCCCGCCAGTTGGCCGGGCTGTCGCCCGCACCCGCCATGCCGACCCCGCCGGTGGCACCGCCCATCCCGCGCACCGCGGTCGTGCTGCCGTTGCGGAGTCGAAACCTGGACACCGACGTGACCGCCATCATTCAGGAGATCGGGGTCCCGCCCCATATCAAGGGGTACCGCTACCTGCGTGAGGCGATCCTGCTGGTCATCACCCGGGTGGAGATGCTGGGCTCGATCACCAAGGAGCTATACCCTGCCATCGCCCGGATCCATGGGACGACCCCCAGCCGGGTGGAGCGAGCGATCCGGCACGCCATTGAGGTCGCGTGGACCCGCGGGAACCAGCAGGTGCTCGATGGGCTCTTCGGCCACACGCTGAAGCGCGACCGGGGCAAGCCGACCAACTCCGAGTTCATCGCCATGGTCGCAGACCGGCTCCGGGTCGATCCGAAGGCGAGCTGATCACCTGGCCCCGCCCACACCCCGGGCGGGGCTTTTCGCGCCCGGGTGCCCGAACTCTGCAGGAAGTTGCAGAGCCGGAGGCGAAAACAACTGCAAAGAATTGCAGGACAGGGGCGTCAGTTATGCTGAACATGGTGATCATTGGCGCCGGCAAGGGTGGTAGCTCGCTCTTGCGCGCATTGACCGAGATGAACCGGCGGGTTCGTGTCCTGGGCATGGCCGACCGCGATCCCCACGCGCCGGGCATGGAGTTGGCCCGTGCCATGGGGATCCCCACCACAACTGACTTCACCGGTCTGGTCTGCCTGCCGGAGGTCGATCTGATCGTCCAGGCGACGGGCGTGCCGGCGCTCGACCCCGAGATCAAGCGGCTCAAATGGCCCCGGGCCGTGATTATCGAGGGGCTTGCCATGAACCTGATGCTCGACTTCGTCGAGCAGACCCACCGGCTCCTCCAGCAGTTGGAGGAGAAGGAGCGGGAGCGGGACGTGATCCTGGACTCCACCCATGACGGCATGCTGGCTGTCAACGCCTCGGGGATTCTCACCCTCTGCAACCGGTCGGCGGAGACGCTGATGGGCATCGATCGGAGCCAGATTCTCGGGCGCCTCGCGTCGGAGGTGATCCCGAACACCCGGCTCCACCTGGTCCTGGAGAGCGGGGTGGCCGAGCTGAACCAGCAGCAGCAGGTCGGCACGACCACGGTGATCACCAACCGGGTGCCCGTGCGGGATGAGCAGGGCAACGCGGTCGGGGCGGTGGCGATCTTCCGGGACATTACCGAGGTGCTCTCCCTGGCCGAGGAGATGTCCGGTCTGCGCGAGATGAAGGTGCTGCTGGAGGCGATCTTCAACTCCACGCAGGACGCGATCTCGGTGGTTGACGCCCAGGGCATGGGCTGGATGGTCAACCCGGCCTACACGGCGCTGACCGGCCTGACGCCCGAAGAGGTGATCGGCAAGCCCGCCACGGTCGACATTGACCCCCGGCAGGAGTCGATGCACCTCCAGGTCCTGCGGACGAAGCGCCCGGTGCGCCACGTGCCGCTCAAGGTCGGTCCCAAGAAGAGGGACGTGGTCGTCAACGTCGCCCCGATCCTGGTCGATGGCCAGTTGAAGGGCTCTGTCGGCATCGTCCACGATGTCTCCGAGATCACCCGGCTCTCGGAGGAGCTGGAGCAGCAGAAGAAGCTGGTCCGGCGGTTGACATCGACCTATACGTTCAACGAGATCATCTCGGAGAGCCAGGTGATGCAGCAGGCGGTGGACCAGGCCCGGCGGGCAGCGGAGACCCCTGCCACCGTCCTGCTGCGAGGCGAGAGCGGGACGGGCAAGGAGCTCTTCGCCCACGCCATCCACAATGCGTCCAGCCGGCGGGGCGGGCAGTTCGTCCGGGTCAACTGCGCCGCTATTGCCGATTCCCTGCTGGAGTCCGAGCTCTTCGGCTACGGCGAGGGGGCCTTCACCGGGGCGCGTAAGGGTGGCAAGCGGGGCCTCTTCGAGGAGGCCGACGGCGGGACACTCTTTTTGGATGAGATCGGCGAGGTCTCCCTCGGGCTGCAGGCCAAGCTGCTCCGGGTGCTCCAGGAGAAGGAGATCGTGCGGGTGGGCGAGGCGAAACCGGTGGCGGTCAACGTGCGCGTGATCGCAGCGACCAACGCCCATCTGGAGGAGATGATCACCCGGGGCACCTTCCGGGAAGACCTCTACTATCGCCTGAATGTGGTGCCGATCGTCATCCCGCCGCTGCGCCATCGGACGGAGGATATCCCCTGGCTGGTGGAGCACCTGATCGACAAGTTCAACGAGGAGTACGGCCGGCACGTGCGGGCGATCGCCCCCGATGCCCTCCAGGCCCTCATGGAGTACCCATGGCCGGGCAACGTGCGCGAGTTGGAGAATATCGTGGGGCGGGCCATGATCGCCATGGCGATCACGGACACGGTGATCGAGGCGCGCTTCCTGCCGCCCCTGGGCCCGGCCCGGACGGCGGCGAGCGACCCGCACCTGGCCCTGGCGCCCGCCGGCTCGCCGGGGCTGCGGCTGGACGAGATCGTGGCCCAGGCGGAGCGGGCGGCGCTGACCCAGACGCTGGCGGCGACGGGTGGGAATAAGACCGAGGCGGCCCGGCGGCTGGGGATCGCTCCCCGCACGCTCTACTACAAACTGGAGCGGTACGGTTTGCTCTAGGTTACCGGCGCATAGGCTGAGGTAGTCCTCTCGGGTATCAGGCGACTTGCAAAGAAATGCAGGCAAGGGGGTGCACGGATCTGCAAGTGATTGCAGAGCGGGTGGCTCCAAGCCTGCATTTTCCGTTTGGCATGTCTCTTGCACGCATATTCCGGTGGTGAGTGTAAGGCGAGCGATGTACGCGGTGGAGCGCCTCTAGCTGGCCTTCACCGATCCGAGTAGCAACACGTGAAGGAGGGAAGTCCGGGTGCCGTGCATGAGACGGGCCGGACGCAACTGTGGGCGTGTTTGAGCGGATGATGAAGGACGGGCATGAGCAGGTCATCTTCTGTTACGACAAGGCGACCGGGCTGAAAGCGATCATCGCGATCCATGACACGACGTTAGGCCCGGCCCTCGGGGGTTGCCGCATGTGGGCCTACGGGACCGAGGAAGAGGCGCTGGAGGACGCATTCCGGCTCTCCAAGGGCATGACCTACAAGTCGGCTGCATCGGGCCAGAACCATGGCGGCGGCAAGGCGGTGCTCTGGGGCGACCCCAAGACCGACAAGTCGGAGGAGTACTTCCGGGCCTTCGGCAAGTTCGTGGCCACCCTGGGCGGCCGGTTTATCACCGGTACCGATGTGGGCACGGATAAGACCGACTTCGTCTACTCAAAGATGGAGTCGCCCTGGTTTGTGGCACTGCCCGAGGAGCACGGCGGCTCGGGTGACTCCTCGATCATCACGGCGTTCGGGGTCTGGAGGGGGCTGAAGGCCTCGGCCATGGCCAAGTGGGGCTCGGACAGCCTCAAGGGCAAGCGGATCGCCCTGCAGGGCCTGGGGAAGGTCGGATTCCACGTTCTCGAACACCTGGTGGATGAGGGCGCCATCCTGACCGTGACCGATGTGATGCCCGAGAAGATCGAGGCTGCGCGCAAGGCCTTCCCGGAGATCGAGGCGGTCGCTCCGGACCGCATCTACGATGTGGATTGCGACATCTACTCGCCCAACGCCCTCGGGGCGGTGATCAACGACGAGACCATCGAGCGGTTGCGCTGCCAGGTGGTCGCCGGCTCCGCCAACAACCAGTTGAAGGAGCTTCGGCATGGCGATGAACTGCACAAGCGGGGCATCCTATATGCACCGGACTATGTGATTAATGCCGGCGGCCTGATCCAGGTGGCCGATGAACTGATGGGCTACGACCGTGACCGGGCCTCTAAGAAGACGGCGGCTGTCTACGATCTGCTGTTGAAGATCTACCAGATCAGCCGGGAGGAGAATATCCCGACCTACCTGGCCGCCAACCGGATGGCGGAGCGGCGCATTGAGAAGGTCGCCCAGTTAAACCGGATCTACCTGCCTGAGTAGAGCTGCTCCGGTAGCCGCGAGGTAATCGCACGCGAGGTGAATACTGTGCCCGACCAACCTGCTCGGATCCTGGTCATCAACCCGACCGCTACGGCAACGTATGTCGCCGTCTTCGACGGGGAGGATGAGGTCCTGGCCGCCGAGCTTACCCACAAGCCAGAGGAACTGGCGACCTTCGAACGCATATGGGATCAGTATCTCATGCGGCGAGACCGGATCACCCGGTTCCTCGAAGATCGCAGCATTGCCCTGCGCAGCTTCCGGGCTGTGGTGGGGCGCGGCGGGCTGCTGAGACCCGTGCCCGGCGGCACCTATGAGGTGAACGCCATCATGCTGGAGGACCTGCGCCGCGGGGTGCAGGGGGAGCACGCCGCAAACCTGGGCGGCATCCTGGCCTACGGCATCGCCCATGCCCAGGGGATTCCGGCCTACGTGGTCGACCCGGTCTCGACCGATGAGCTGGGCGAGCTGGCGCGGGTGACCGGGGTGCCGGACCTGGAGCGGACCAGCCTGGCCCACGCTCTCAACATGCGGTGGGTGGGCCGGAAGGCGGCCCGCGAACTGAACCGGCCCTATGAATCGACAAACCTGATCGTGGCGCATATGGGGATGGGCATCTCGGTGGCTGCTCATCAGCGCGGGCGCATGATCGATACGAACAACGCACACGAGTCGGGTCCCTTCTCGCCCGAGCGGGCCGGGACGCTCCCGGTGGGCGATCTCGTCCGCCTCTGCTTCTCCGGTAAGCACACGGAGCGGGAGTTGGTCCGAAAGCTGACGACCCAGGGAGGGCTGGTGGCCTACCTGGGCACCAAGGACTTCCTTGAGGTGGAGCGGCGGATCGAGCAGGGTGATCCCGTGGCCCGGCTGGTCTACGAGGCGATGGCCTACCAGATCGCCAAGGAGATCGGTGCGATGGCCGTCATCCTGAAGGGGGAGGTAAACGGGGTGGTCCTGACCGGTCCCCTCGCCCAATCCCCGCTGCTCCTGGGTTGGATCCGCGATCGGGTCTCCTGGATCGGGCCGGTCCTGGTCTACCCGGGAGGCGAGGAGAACCGTGCCCTGGCCGCCGGCGCATTGCGGGCGTTGCGGGGCGAAGAGGAGGTGCTGACCTACCAGTGAACTCATTCGACCAACTGTTGAAGGCAGCCCGGGAGAAGGCCGCTCTGAAGATGCCGGTCATGGCGATCGCCCAGGCCAACGACGACCATGTCGAGGATGCGGTGGCGGAGGCGGAGCGGCTTGGCCTGGTCAGGGGGCTCCGCATTGTCAAGGATGACCCCGCCGAGGCGGCGGCGGCTGCGGTCGCCGCTGTGCGAAGCGGGGAGGCCCAGCTCCTCATGAAGGGGCTGCTTCAGACCGCGACGATCATGAAGGCGGTCCTTAACAAGGAGAGTGGGCTGCGCACAGGTCGCGCGCTTTCCCACGCCTGCGCCTTCGAGATCCCCGGTCATGATCGACTGCTTTTCATCTCCGATGTCGCCCTGAACGTGGCGCCCGATCTGGCCCGCAAGGCCGATATCCTCCGCAACCAGGTGGCCATGGCCCAGGCGCTGGGCATCGCCCGGCCAAAGGTGGCCGCTCTGGCCGCCGTGGAGACGGTCAACCCCGACATGCCGGCCTGCCTGGATGCCCGAGCGCTCCAGGAGATGGCCGAGCGGGGCGAACTGGGCAACTGCGATGTGCAGGGCCCGCTGGCCCTCGACCTGGCGGTCTCCCTGGAGGCCGGCCAGACCAAGGGGGTCCCCGGTCCGGTCGTCGGCAACGCCGACGTGCTGATCATGCCGGATATCGAAGCTGGCAATATCCTCTACAAGGGTCTGGTCTACTTCGCCAAGGCCCGCCCGGCCGGGATCATCATGGGGGCGAAGTGCCCCGTGGTGCTGCTCTCCCGGGCCGATTCTGCCGATGCCAAGCTTACATCCATCGCTCTGGCGGTTCTTACCGGCGGTACTCCGCAGGAGTAACACCGATTCCCCCAATTCTCGCAAGGTCTCGATATCTGAGCCTTCTAAGGAGGATCTCTCACATGGGTATTTTTGAGCAGATGGAGAAGTATGGTCACGAGCAGCTCGTATTTTGCTATGACAAGGCCTCGGGCCTGAAGGCGATCATCGGCATCCACAACACGACCCTGGGCCCGGCCCTGGGCGGTACCCGCATGTGGAAGTATGAGCAGGAAGAGGATGCCATTACCGATGTGCTCCGCCTCTCCCGGGGCATGTCCTATAAGAACTCGGCCATGGGCCTGAACATTGGCGGCGGCAAGGCGGTTATCTGGGGCGATGCCAAGGCGGACAAGAGCGAGGAGCTCTTCCGGGCCTTCGGCAAGTTCGTCCAGTCGCTGGGCGGCCGCTATATCACTGCAGAAGATGTAAACACCACCGTTGAGGATATGACCTATGTCCAGCAGGAGACCGAGTTCGTGGTCGGTCGCGGCGACGGCTCCGGCGATCCCTCGCCGGTCACGGCCTTCGGCGTTTACCGGGGCATTAAGGCGGCGGCCAAGTGGGCCTTCGGCACGGAGTCGCTGAAGGGCAAGACGATCGCTGTGCAGGGCCTCGGCAAGGTCGGCTACCACGTCTGCGAGCACCTGCATGACGAGGGCGCCAGGCTGATTGTGACCGATATCAACCAGGATGCGGTCAACCGGGTCGTCAAGGAGTTCGGCGCCACCGCCGTCAGCCTGGACGAGATCTATGGGGTCGAGTGCGATATCTTCTCCCCCAACGCCCTGGGCGCCGGCATTAACGATGAGACGATCCCGCAGCTCAAGTGCAAGGTGGTCGCCGGCGGCGCCAACAATCAGTTGAAGGAACTGCGCCATGGCGATATCCTCAAGGAGAAGGGGATCCTCTACGCTCCCGACTACGTGATCAACGGCGGTGGCGTGACCAACGTCGCTGAGGAGTTCAACCCGAATGGCTACAACCGGGATCGGGCCTACGCCCGGGTCTCGACGATCTTCGACAAGCTGATCAAGATCTTCCAGATCGCCGAGGAGCGGAATATCAGCACGGCTCGGGCCGCCGATATCCTCGCCGAGGAGCGGATCAACAAGATCCATCAGCTCAAGCGGATGTACGTGGCGGAATGATCGGCGGTACTCCGCAGGAGTAACGCCGTGCACAGCAGAGACAGGGCCACCTCCCGGGGTGGCCCTTTGCTCCCTGGGAGGGTTCGCCTTTGACCCATCGCCTGCTGATCATGAATCCTGGCTCTACATCGACCAAAATCGCCATATTCGACGACGAGCAGCCGCTCTTTACCGAAACCCTTCGCCACAGCGCCGCGGAGATCGGCCGGTACGACCGGGTCTTTGACCAGTATGGCTTTCGGCGGGATCTGATCCTCTCGTTCCTGGCGGAGCGGGGGATTCCGCTCCACTCTCTCTCGGCGGTCGTCGGCCGCGGCGGGCTGCTCCGCCCGATCCCCGGCGGGGTCTACAGGGTGAACGAGGCGATGCGCGCCGATCTGCGTGAGGCCCCGTACGGGGAGCATGCCTCCAACCTGGGCGCCCTGCTGGCCCACGAGATCGCCCGATCCGCCGGCGAGCAGGTCCCCGCCTTCATTGTCGACCCGGTGGTGGTCGACGAGATGGAGCCGATCACCCGGCTCTCCGGTCTGCCGGGGATGCCGCGCCGCTCGATCTTCCACGCCCTGAACCAGAAGGCGACCGCCCGGCGGGTCGCCCGGGACCTTGGCAAGCCTTACGAGTCCCTCAACCTGGTGGTGGTCCACCTGGGCGGCGGCGTGACCGTGGGTGCCCACCGGCAGGGCCGGGTGATCGATGTAAACAACGGCCTCGACGGCGAGGGCCCCTTCTCGCCGGAGCGCTCCGGCACGCTGCCATCGCTGGGGCTGATCCATCTCTCCTTCTCCTGGCGCTACACCCTGCCCGAGATCTCCCGCATGCTGGTCGGCAAGGGCGGGCTGGTCGCCCACCTGGGCACCAACGACGCCCGGGAGGTTGAGCGGCGGATCGAGGAGGGCGACACCCGGGCCGAGCAGGTCTACCGGGCGATGGCCTACCAGGTGGCGAAGGAGGTCGGACGGGCCGCTGTGGCCCTCTCCGGCAAGGTGGACCGGATCGTCCTGACCGGCGGCCTGGCCCACTCCAAGCTGCTGACCGGCTGGATCGGAAGCCAGGTGGCCTGGATCGCAGGGGTGTTGATCTACCCCGGCGAAGATGAGATGCAGGCCCTGGCCGAGGGCGCCCTGCGGGTTCTGCGGGGCGAGGAGACGGCCCGGGAGTACTGAGCCTAGTACTGATCTGAGTACGGAGTTGGAGGCGATCGGCGTGGAGCGGATTCGGAGCGAAGAGATTCACAAGGGGCGGGTGATCACCATCCGCCAGGATACCCTGCGGATGCCGGACGGTAAGGAGATGGTCCGGGACGTGGTCGCCCATCCGGGCGCTGTGGTCGTCCTGGCGGTCGATGGCGACGACCTGCTCTTCGTGCGGCAGTATCGATACGCAGCGGGTGAGGAGCTGCTGGAACTGGTGGCCGGCACCTGCGAGCCCGGCGAGGAGCCGGCGGTGACCGCTGACCGGGAGCTGCAGGAGGAGGCGGGCTTCAAGGCCGGTCGGCTGACGAAGCTGGGGGAGATCTACAGCGCACCGGGGTTCTGTTCCGAGTTGCTACATTTATATATGGCAGAGAACCTGACACCGTCCCGCTTGCCGGGCGATGAGGATGAGGAGATCGAACTGGAGCGGATCCCTGCCGATCAGGCGATTCGGCTGGCCGTGACCGGTCAGATCCGGGATGCCAAGACGCTGGCGGGGGTGCTGCTCTATGCCCAGCTCCGGCAAGGCTGACCGGTTGATGGAGGTCTACGCCGATCTTCACATCCACCTGGGATGGGCCGGGGAGCCGGGGGGTGGTGTGAAGATCTCCGCGGCCCGGGATCTGACCTTGGCGAACATCCTCCGGGAGGCCCGGGAGCGGAAGGGGATCGCCCTGATCGGCGTGATCGATGCGGCCACCAGCGGCGCCCTGGCCGATCTGGAGCGGCTCCTGGCCGGTGGCCGGGTGGTCGAGCAGGCTGGCGGGGGCCTCGCCTACGAGGGCGGGGTGACCCTGATCCCCGGGGCGGAGGTGGAGGTGATCCACGGCGGGCGGCCGGTCCATCTGCTCTGCTACTTCCGGGGGCATCGGGAGCTGCGGGAGTTCGCCGCCTGGCAGCGGGAGCGGGTGCGGAACACCCAGCTCTCCACCCAGCGGCATCATGGAACATCCGCGGTGGATGTGGTCCGGATCGTGGCGGGCCTTGGGGGTATCGTGATCCCGGCCCATATCTTCACACCGCACAAATCGGCCCTGGGGGCGGCGGCGGCGATCAGCGAGATCATCCCCCCGGAGTTCTGGGGGAATGTCCCGGCTGTGGAGCTGGGCCTCTCCTCGGACACTGACCTGGCGGATGAGCTGCCGGAGCTGCACCGCTTCGCCTACCTGACCAACTCCGATGCGCACTCGCTGGGCAAGATCGGCCGGGAGTACAACCGGCTGATGTTGATGGCACCCACCTTCGACGAGTGGGTGATGGCCCTGCGGTCGGTGGAGGGGCGCCGGATTACGGCGAACTACGGTCTCGATCCGCGGCTGGGGAAGTATCATCGGACGTATTGCCTAAGTTGCGATGGGCGGGTGGAGGGGGAGCCCCCGGTTCTCACCTGTCCGGTCGACCCGCGCCATCGGCTGGTCCTGGGGGTGCTGGACCGCATCCGCCACTATGAAGGCTGGCAGGAGAGCCGGTTTGCGCCCATCGAACGAGATCGGCCTCCCTACATCCACCAGATCCCGCTCCAGTTCGTGCCCGGCCTGGGGAAGCGATCCCTGGACCGACTGATCGACGCCTTCGGCAGTGAGATGGGGGTCCTGCACCAGGCCTCCGAAGAGGCACTGGCGGATGTGGTCGGTGCGCGGCTGGCGGGCCTGGTGGTCGCCGCCCGCAAGGGTGCCCTGGCGATCGAGTCGGGGGCCGGCGGCATTTACGGAAAGGTCCTGGCGGAGTGACATAATCCGCCCTCTGCGCTCATAGACTCGAAGGAGTCCAGGCGTAAAGGCGGGTTGGGCATGGCGTGGCTTTCGCAATGGTTGTTCGGATGGCGTCGCAATCTGGAGGATCTGCTGTACCAGCAGAGCGGCATGGCCCTGCTGATGGCGACCCTCTTCCTGACCGGGCTGATCTTCGGGGCCCTGGCCCTGCGGAGTCTGGACAGCACCACACGGCTGGACCTGGTCCAGGCGCTCTCGAAGTCGGTCCAGGTGCTCTCGGGCTCATCGGGGCGGGTGGAGGGGCCTCTGCTGCGGCAGGCGCTGATCCGTGACGCCCAGTGGCTCGGGACTCTCTGGCTCCTGGCGATCACCCTGGTCGGGGCGATGGGCGTGATGCTCCTCTCCCTGGTCCGGGGCTTTGTCTCCGGCTTTGTGGTCGCCTTCCTCACGGCGGAGATGGGGCTTCCCGGGCTGCTCCTGGCGGGGGCGGGGCATCTGCCGCACTCGCTGCTGGAGGTTCCGGCGGTCATCCTGGCGGCGACGGCATCGTGCGCCTTCTCGCTTGAAGTCCTCCGGCTGCTCCGGTCGGGCAGGCGGTTGCGGGAGTTCTACGAGGTGCTGGCCGGCTACACGGGCAGCATGCTCTCGGTGGGCGTTCTGCTGCTCCTCGCCTCGCTCGTGGAGGCGTACGTGACGCCGACCCTGGTTCGCGTGGTTGCCGGCCTGCTGCCGTAAGGTGGCCCAAAATTAGGTCAGGGGCTCTGGGGTGTGGGTCTTGCCACTCCTGCCGTCATCTGCCATAATCCTTGTGATACCTATTGGCATTGCTCAACGTTGCCGATCCGGATACGGTTCTTGCGTGATCAGTACCAGTCATGTTCGTGTGCCGTCATCATCATGATGCGGCGAGACGCGGAAGGAGAGAAACTCACATGCGGGTTGGCGTATTGAAGGAGATCAAGGCCTACGAGAATCGTGTCGCAATGACCCCGGCTGGTGTCTCGGCGATGGTCAAGGCAGGGCATCAGGTCTTTGTCGAGAAGGATGCCGGCAAGGGTTCCGGCTTTGAAGATGCCGAGTTTGTGGCCGCCGGTGCCACCATTCTGCCCACCAACGTGGACGTCTGGGCCGGCTGCGATATGATCATGAAGGTGAAGGAGCCCCTGCCCCCGGAGTACGAGCTCTTCCGTGAGGGTCAGATCATCTTCACCTACCTCCACCTGGCCCCCGAGCCGGAGTTGACGCGGAAGCTGGTGGAGAAGAAGGTCATCGCGATTGCCTATGAGACGGTGGAGCTGCCCAACCGCAGCCTGCCGCTGCTCACCCCGATGTCCGAGGTGGCCGGCCGCATGGCGGTCCAGATCGGCGCCCACTTCCTGGAGAAGGCCCACGGTGGCCGCGGCGTCCTGCTGGGCGGCGTGCCGGGCGTGGCCCCGGGGAACGTGGTGATCGTCGGCGGCGGTGTCGTCGGCACGAACGCGGCCAAGATGGCGGTCGGCCTGGGGGCCAACGTCACCATTCTCGATCTCTCCGCCGACCGGCTCCGCTACCTGGACGACATCTTCCAGGGCCGGCTGCAGACCCGGGTCTCCAACGAGTATGTGATCGCGGCGGCCGTGGCCAAGGCTGATCTGGTCATCGGTGCTGTCCTGATCCCGGGCGCCCGGGCCCCGAAGCTGGTCACCACCGAGATGGTCAAGAACATGACCCCCGGCGCGGTCATCGTGGACGTGGCGATCGACCAGGGCGGCTCGGTGGAGACGATCGACCGGGTGACCACCCATATGGATCCGGTCTACGAGAAGTTCGGCGTGATCCATTACTCCGTGGCCAACATGCCGGGCGCCGTGCCCCGCACCTCGACCTACGGGCTGACGAACGTCACCCTGCCCTACGCCCTGCAGTTGGCGAACAAGGGCTGGAAGAAGGCGCTGAACGAGAACCCGGCCCTGGCCAAGGGCGCCAACGTGGTGGCGGGGCACGTCACCTACCAGGCGGTGGCCGAGGCGCACGGGATCGAGTACACCTCGCTGGAGCAGATCCTGGGGATTTTGCAGTAAGAGCAGCAGATGGCCGGTCGCCCCTTCGGGGGTGGCCGGCCTTTTTTGCTTGGGTCGGTGGTGTCGGGAGACGAGGGCCGTAAGGTGCTTCGCCCGGTGTGTCTCAGGCCGGGCGCGCCTTTTCTCATGGCGACGGCAGAGGAGAGCCCAGTTCCCGGTCTGATGGTGGCGGGTCCGAAGGATTTGAAGGATCGGTGGGAGGGCGAACCCCGACTCACGCCGTTTTTGAACGACATCCGGGCCGCGGTCCGTCAAGAAACGGAGTGAGTTTGGTCTGGGGTACCTCCAGGGGGCCGAGTCGCAGGGCGGCCAGCCTCTCCGCTTCGTGGTGGCCCCGATGGCGGGGCCGCAGGCGGAATGGGGCGGCGACCTAGATCACCTGTCGCTCCCCTGAAAAATCCTTCTGACTACATCGAACAAAGTTGAGGCTTGATACGTATTAGTAGGTAAGGAGGTGGACGGAATGGCAGAGCAGAGCCCCATTCCCGGTCTGAAGGTGGCGGGTCCGAAGGATCTGAAGGATCGCTTGCCCATGGAGGTGGCCATGGACTTCCGGTGGAAGGGCTGGATGAACGAGCGGGTCCTGGCGGCGGTGCGTGGCAAGTCGCGCAAACGGTTGACGCACATGCGGTTCGTGCCCGACCCGGAGAAGGGCTTGGTCTACATGATGCAGGCGGAGAAGGATGATTACGGGGCGATCAAGCTGGACTACTCGGCGCCGGAGACGGGGGCGGAGATCTCGCTCTACCTTCCGCTCCTGGACTTCGAGCTGGAGCGGGAGGAGGGGCGGCTGCGCATCTTCACCGTGGAGTCGCACGAGCCGGTGAATGGGCAGGTCTACATGGCGCTGAACGTGACCGACTCGAAGTCGGTGCCGAGCACCCGGCGGTCGAGCGGGGCGCAGCAGCCGGCGCCGGGGCCCGAGACTCCGGGAGCGGGGACTCCGGGGCCAGAGACTCCGGGGGCCGGGACTCCGGTGGCGGGGACTCCGGGGGTCCAGCCCGAGCGGCCGACCGGGGCGCCGGTGACGCAGGCCGCGGCGGGCGAGGGGGCCACGCCGTCGCCGGCCCCGGCGGGTGAGGATGGGACGAAGAGCCAGGCATGACAACGCAGGGCGGGGCCGCAGGGGCCCCGCTTTGGGCTGTCCGCACATCCGGCCAAGGCGCTCTGTCCGGGTTTTGACAGCACTCCACCCAGAGGCTGGTAAGAGGCGGACAGAGGAGGGCAAAACGGCCTGGTATCGGCCCAAACCACGCAGTTCTGGCCCTCCTCTGTCCACATTGTGACGCCAATCAAGCCTGCTGATGGTGTAAGGTAGACAGAGAGGAGGCGAACCCTCTGCGACATCCGGGCGGGCGAAGCCCTGACTCTTCATTGGGGGCGCCTGGCCTCACGGTATGGCGAGTGTCCATGTCCTGCCATCGTTTCGGACGTAAGGAGGAGTATCTCATGGGGCAGCGGTTGGTCCGTTGGGCTTTTGCCTTCCTTCTAGTAGCAGTTACAGGATGCGCACCCGCCGCCGATCCGAGCCCAACGGGCCTCCCGACCGGGCACGACCCGGCTCCGCAGATTGCATCCGAAACCAAGGGCGGTCCGAATCCGGAACCGCAGCGGCTCTCTCCGATCAGACCGTTGACCGCCCGGGAGGTCGCACAACTGCCTGCGCCGCTCAACAGCAAACAGAGCGTCTGGGAAGATGGGGAAGTTCAGGCAGACGGCGTATGGGTCAGATTTCTGGTATGGGCGGATGGCTGCATGATCGGGACCGCTGCGATCGGGACTCCTGAGTACCAGGCCGAGTACCCCTGCCCTGCGGATACGGGCCGGCTTTCGATTACCCATATCGATCAGACCGGTATGGAGGTCGCATTCGCAGGGGACCTGTCGGGCACCTTTGACTTGCAGAGCCACCAGTGGACGTTGGCGGAAGACCCAACGCCCGCCGGGCTCTATCCTGTGACCACTCGCACCGCCGTTCCGGAAGTAGATCGAGTCTTGGTGGCGGTTCAGGAGCTGGACAGCGAGCGACTGGCTGATCTCGTGCGGCTGACAGAGATCGGATGCACGCACAAGGAGGGGCTGGCTGCCGGAGCGCCCCCGTGCGAGGAGGGGCAGCCCGAAGGCAGCCCTGTCAAGGTGTTCGCAAGGGCTGCCTGCAACGTGACGTACCTCTATGATGAGGGACTGGCAAGAGAGCAGACCATAGGCTATCTGACGAACCGCCCACTCTGGCCGTATGCGATCAACCGGGTCGAGACCTCGCCTGGTGCGCTGATCGCTGACCGCGGATACGAGATCGTCCTGGCCAGCCACCACGCGGACCGGTTCGCCGTGACGCTCTATCTTGACAAGGAAGGCAGCATGATCGAGGTAGATGGGGGTTGTGGCACCTCACCGGTGTCCGCCACGGACCATTCCAGTCCGAATGCCATGCTGTCGCCGAGGGAGATTCAGATGAGCCCACCGTGATTTACACGCTGGGCTCTCTGCTCGGGGCCGTGAGTGAGGGCCTGGACGTGCAGTGCCTCAGCCCGCCAGCAGGCCGGTCAGCCAGTCGATCAGTTCCGCATTCCCGCCGGATTGGGCGGCGTCCAGGACGGTCTCGCCGTCCCTGCTCCTGGTGCTCCGCGGGTGCCCGTGCCAGGTCGGGGTGCTCTGTGAGAAGGGACGGGATCTGCGTGAGATCGCCCTGTCGGAGCGCAGCTTCGAGTCTGTGCGGGGGCATGGTTGCATTCCTCCTGTCTGTTGAAGGCACGGCCCTCGGAGGGTGTGGGAGCCGCCGCTACAGGGGCGACTTGCGCTCGAAGTCAGGCGCCCGCTTCTCCCGCAGGGAGGCCAGCCCCTCGGCGGCATCCGGCCCGACGAAGCCCAGGAACTCCAGCGCGGTGGATGTGTCAAAGACCGGCCCGGCCATGCGAAGCCAGTTGTTCAGGGCGTACTTCGTGAAGCGGATGGCGCTGGGGCTCCCCTTGGCCAGCCGCTTCGCCACGGCGAGGGCCGACTCGTAGACCTGGGCATCATCCACCACCTGGGCGACGAGCCCCAGCCGCTCGGCCTCCTCGCCGGTGATCGTCTCGTTGAGCAGCAGGTAGTACTTGGCCTTGGCCATGCCGACCAGCAGGGGCCAGACGATGGCGGCGTGGTCGCCGGCAGCCACTCCGAGCCGGACGTGGCCATCCACAAAGCGGGCGGTCCGCCCGGCGATGGCGATGTCGGCGAGCAGCGCCACGGCAAGCCCCGCCCCCACAGCCGGGCCTTCGACTGCCGCCACGACGGGCTTGGAGCAGTTGATCAGGTTGTAGACCAGGTCGCGGGCCTCCTTCCAGACCCGCATCCGCGTCGGGTGGTCGTTCATGATCGCCTCGACCAGGTCGAAGTCGCCGCCGGAGGAGAACTTGCCATCCGCCCCCCGGACGAGGACGACGCTGATCGCATCGTCTGCATCGATATCGCGCCAGATCCCGGTCAGCTCGGTGTGCATCTCGGCGGTGACGGAGTTGAGGCTCTTGGGCTTCTCCAGGATGATCTCAAGGATTCCCTCAGCGGGGCGCTCGATGCGGAGCGCCTCGTAGTCGTTCAGCCAGTCTCGCTGCTTCACGGGTGTGTGGTCCTCCTTTGTTCCCCAGTGTGACCATTCTGAGTTCCGCATCGATGGCGGGGTTCCCTGCTGGACGGGGCCGGTCAGGCTGGGTGGGGGGCGCCGGTGGGTCTGTCCGTTTTTGGCATCCGGGAGGCGTGTCTGCGGTGCAAAAACGGACAGTACAAGGGTGAAGGAGCCCGCAAACGCCGAGACTGCGGTCTGACCCTCCGCCGGCTGGGGCTATCTGTCCGTTTTTGGCAGACTGTTGAAGGCGGGACTGGTGAAAAACGGACAGACTCGAGGGCGTGCCCGCCGGGGCGTGCCTGCCCGGCCCCCGGCCCCCGGCCCCCGGCCCCCCGGCCCCCGGCCCCCGGCCCCCGGCCCCCGGCCCCCCGGCCCCCGGCCCCCGGCCCCCGGCCCCCGGCCCCGGGCGGAGGAGGGCTCAAAGATGCTGCGAGTCGGCTGAACACCCTGCCAGCACGGGGCGTCCTATGGGTGGCATCCACTCTACGTCGCAGCAAGCGGGAGGGACCGTCCATGCGCAAGACCTGGGCCAGGCGAGTCGCGAAGGCCATATCAGCCATCCTTCTGCTCGGGGCCGCCGGCCTCACGGGATACCTCTTCTACACCCCCGGCTCCTGGCATCCGGCCCAGTTGATCACGGTCCGCCCGACCGGGGCCGACGGCTTCGCGTGGCCCTATCTCCTCTACATACCCGGCTCCCTGCGCGGTTCGGCGCCGCCTGAGACGACTCGGCTGCTCGTCGCTCCGAACAACTCCGGCTCGCCCAAGGAGAGCCAGGCCTACCACGGGCTCATGGCCCGGGCCGGCCTCCTGGTCCTGAAGCGCCAGGCCGATGCCCTGCAGACGCCCCTGCTGATCCCTGTCTTTCCCCGCCCCGCCACCGATACGGCGCTCTATACTCATGCCCTGGACCGGGACTCGCTCACGACCGACAAGCCGGGCCTGCAGCGGCTGGACCTGCAGTTGCTCGCCATGGTGGATGATGCCCGCGGCCGGGTCGCCCGTGCCACCGGCGTGACCGTGGAGGAGCAGGTGCTGATGTGGGGCTTCTCGGCATCGGGCATGTTTGTCAACCGGTTCGTCATGCTGCATCCGGAGCGGGTGCGGGCTGCGGCGATCCACGCCCCCGGCGGATGGCCGGTCGCGCCGCTGGGCGAGTACGAGGGCCTGCCCCTTCGCTATCCGGTGGGGGTGGGCGACCTGGACGAGCTGGTGGGCGCCCCGGTCGATCTGGACCAGGTACGCCAGGTGCCGCTGCTCTTCACCCTGGGCAGTGCGGATACGAATGACTCGGTCCCCTACTGGGATGGCTACGACCCGGAGGACCGGGAGCTGATCTTTGCGCAGTTCGGCGATACCCCGGTGGAGCGGTGGCCGGTTGCGGAGGAACTGTACAGGAGGATGGGGCTCGATGCCCGGTTCCTGCTCCTCCCGGGGGCGGGCCACTTCCCGACGGGTGAGGCGCTGCGGGAGCAGCGGGACTTCCTGCGGCAGGCGCCGTAGATGGCGACGTGACGCCCGGGCCTGCCATCCGAACTGGCTCTGGTGCCCCCGGGGGTATCCGGCTATAATGGACATGTTGACCATAGGGAAGGGGGCCTCCATCCATGAAGCCGATCATTATGTACGTCGTCCCACTCTGACCCCGCTGCGCCCGTGCCCGGCGCTTCCTTTCGGCGAAAGGATTGAAGTGGGAAGAGCGGAACGTTTTGACCAACTCGAAGTACCGGGAGGAGTTTCGGGGCCTGACCGACAGCATGGCGATGCCCGTGACGCTCATTGGGGAGCGGGTGCTGCTCAACTTCGAGCCGGATGAGTGGGCCGCAGCCGTTGCGGCACTGTGAGAAAGCGAAGACCGCCCTGGCCGGCATATGGCAGGGCGGTCTTTCGCATCAGCGCCAGGGGCGATGGGCGGCCAGGAGCGTGTGCCGCACGGGCTACGAACGGGTGACGAGCGGGTTAGGAACGGGTTAGGAACGGGTTAGGAACGGGTTGTGGAAGCCTTTGGTGGGGCGGGTTGCAGGGTTCGTTTGGGTCACGTACGACCCCCATCACCCCGGTGGATGGGTCATGATTCGGGGCGAGTCGTCATAAAGTGAGGGAGAGGAAGGGGAATTGCCGGAGATTCTGTAGAATTGACGAAATCGGCCAGGCCTGGCGCATAATTCGCCTCGATATGCGAGAGAATGATTACCACTAATGGCGCGAAGGGGATGCTGGATGAACACGCTGATCCATGAGTTTATCAATTACCTGAGCGTAGAGCGGGGCCTGGCTATGAATACATTGGAGTCCTATGGCCGAGATCTTCGCCAGTACTCCCAGTTCCTCCAAGAGGATGAAGCCGACCTGGACGCCGCCTCTCGCAACACGATCCTCAACTATTTGCTCTTCCTCCAGCAGCAGGGGAAGGCGACGGCCACCATCGCCCGGCGGCTGGCCGCCCTGAAGGCCTTCTACCAGTTCCTCGTCCGGGAGAAGAGGATCAATGCCGATCCGACGGCCAACCTCGAGTCGCCGAAGCTGGAGAAGCGGCTGCCCCGGGTCCTGAGCGTCGCCGAGGTGGAGCGGCTGCTCTCCCAGCCGGACGGCTCCCAGCCATCGGGGCTGCGGGACCGGGCGATGCTGGAACTACTGTACGCCACGGGCATCCGGGTCTCGGAACTGGTCTCCCTCGGCGTGGACGATGTGAACCTGGAGGCCGGCTACATACGATGTGCGGGAAAGGGCTCCAAGGAGCGGATCGTCCCGCTGGGCTCCCTGGCGATCAAGTCGGTGCGGGAGTACCTCGAATCCGGTCGGATGAAGCTGGTGAAGGACCGGGAGGAGTCGGCGCTCTTTGTAAACCACCACGGGCACCGGCTGACCCGGCAGGGCTTCTGGAAGATCGTCAAGAAGTACGCCGACGATGCCCGGATCGAGAAGGAGATCACCCCACATACGCTGCGTCACTCCTTTGCGACGCACCTGCTGGAGAACGGGGCCGACCTGCGGTCGGTCCAGGAGATGCTGGGGCATGCCGATATCTCCACCACCCAGATCTACACCCATGTGACCAAGGGGCGGCTGAAGGAGGTCTATGCCCGGACGCATCCACGGGCGTAGGCTGGGGGGTAACGAGAAAAAGGGGTCGCTCCTCCGTGAGCGGCCCCTTCTGTGGTATCATAGGCGATGAAGCTTTGGAATAAGAAGGAGACTCCGCCATGACGAACATCAACCGAGTGATTCTGATCGTCATCGACAGTGTAGGGATCGGCGCGATGCCCGATGCCCCGGAGTGGGGCGATGCGGGTTCGAACACGGTGGGGAATATTGCGAAGCGCATAGGGGGCCTGGCCCTTCCGAATCTGGGCGTCATGGGGCTGGGCAACCTGGTCGATATCGTGGGGACGCCGCCGGCGGAGAGGCCATCGGCCGCGCATGGGCGCATGGCGATCTACTCCCACGGCAAGGATACGATGACCGGCCACTGGGAGATGGTGGGGATCAAGCCCGAGGCCCCCTTCCGGACCTACCCGGAGGGCTTCCCGCAGGACCTGCTTGACGAGTTTTGTCGGCGGGCCGGTCTGAGCGGGGTACTGGGGAACGAGGTCGCATCGGGGACGGAGATCATCGCCCGGTTGGGTGAGGAGCATATCCGGACGGGCATGCCGATCGTGTACACATCGGCCGATTCGGTCTTCCAGGTGGCGGCGCACGAGACCCACTTCGGGCTGGAGCGGCTCTATGAGGTCTGCGAGATCGCCAGGGACCTGCTGCGCCCGCCGCACCGGGTGGGGCGGGTGATCGCCCGGCCCTTCGTGGGCGAGTCGGCGACGACCTTCAAGCGGACGGCGAACCGGCATGACTATGCCCTGGTGCCGCCGCACATGCTGCTGAACGAGGTGCAGGAGGCGGGCCTCTCGGTCCTGGCGGTGGGCAAGATCGGCGATATCTTCACCGGCCAGGGGATCACCTGGGGGGAGCACACGAAGGATAATGCCGATGGCATCCGCATGATCCACGACTGCATGGACCGGCAGGAGCCGGGGCTGATCTTCGCGAATCTTGTCGACTTCGACATGCATTACGGCCACCGGCGGGACGTGGAGGGCTACGCCCGGGCGCTGATCGAGTTCGATGCGGCCCTTCCGGGGATCATGGCGAAACTTGGCGATGGCGATGTGCTGGTGATCACGGCGGACCACGGCAACGACCCGACGCATGCGGGGACGGACCACACCCGGGAGTACGTGCCGGTGCTGCTGCAGGGCAAGGGGATCGAGGCGGGGGTCGACGTGGGCACCCGTCCGACCCTGGCGGACCTGGGGGCGACGGTGGCGGACCTGCTTGGGGTAAAGTACGGCGGGATGGGTGAGAGTTTCGCCTCGCAGATCAGGGTGAAGGCATAATGAGTGGACCCCCCCGGCCGAGTGATGGCCAGGGGGGTCCGCTTTATTGGAGGGGCAGGGGCGGGCTGATCTGCCCTATACCCGCCAGGTCCGGAGCATCCACCGGACGCCGGCCAGGAGCAGGAGAAGCGGCAGGAGCAGGACCACCAGCCAGCCGGCCGTGGCCGGGATCAGGCCGGCGAGTCCGGGCTGGCCGGAGCCGGCCCAGAGGGGCAGGGCGGCGGTCACGACGAGGGCGATGGTCCGGGCCAGGGACCACCAGGCGTTGGACTGGGCCGCAGTGGGCGGGGCCATCTCGCTGCGGGGGGCGGCCCCGGCGTCGGGCTCCTCGGGCTCCTGATCGGCCGTGGCAGCGGCGACGCCGAAGCCCCCGAAGATGCCGGCGGCCAGCGCCGTCATGGCGTAGCCGAGGACCTGGAGGGCGTCGCCGGGCGAGAGGCGGGCGGCCAGGGAGCCCACGGTGACGGAGAGGCCGACCAGGAGGGCCGAGGGCACGGCGAGCGATGTGAACTTGGCGGCGATCAACTTGGGGGTCGGCACGGCGGCCAGCCGGTAGAGGGCGATGGTCACCCGCTCCTGCTCGAAGACCCGGACGACCCAGTGGCCGTACGCCATGAACCAGGAGAGGAGCGAGAGGGAGCCCACATACTGGACGAGCCGCTCCATGGACTGCCCCTCCATCGCCCGGCCGGCGAAAAAGACACCGACCGTGCCGGCCACCCAGATCATCATCTGGATGCGGGCGATCTTCGAACGGCTGAGTTGAAGCCATTCCCGGGAGAGGACGGCCCGCAGGACGCCATCGGAACCGATGGGCAGCCAGAAGGAGCGGCCAGGCCGGTCGGTGTCCTGCTCGCCCAGCTCGACTACTTTGTAGAGCCCCTGCCGGTAGAGATCCTCCACCCAGCCGGGGGCGATGGCGAGGGCGAGCCCCAGCAGCAGGCCGGGGAGTCCGCCGGCCAGCACGACGCCGCCGAAGACGGTGGTCCGGGCCTGGCGCATGAGCAGGGCGAGTTCGGTGGCGGTGCCGCCCTGGGAGAGGAAGATGATCGCCCAGGTGGCCATGGCCAGGGTGATCCCGCCGAAGAGGAAGGTGCCGTTACGCATGGTCTTCGGGCTGTACCGGCTCCAGAAGGCGAGGAGCAGCAGGCCGGAGAGGTGGGCGACCATGCCGACCGCCAGGCCGATGGCGAAGAGGAGGGCGATGGCGGCGGGACGGCCACTGCCGGGTACGACCGAGGAGTAGGCCCAGGCCCAGAGAAGGGTGCTCCAGGAGCGCTGGGGGACCGCCTCGATCACCCGTCCCAGCAGGAAGGCGAGGGGGCGGGCCGGGCTGATCTGAAAGAGGGGGACGAGGAGGCCCTGGTAGAGCTGCATCTGGCCGCGGGCGAAGCCGTACATGAGGCCGAACCAGCCCATCTGCAGGGCGATCAGGGCGACCATGCCGGCCAGCCCCTGGTCGGCGGAGCCGGCAGCCATGGCCGGGGCCCGGCGGGCGACGATCAGGACGACCAGCGCCTGGAGGATGTTCCAGATCAGGCCGGACTTGACCCGCGAGAAGCGGAAGCCCCGGTTCCAGTTGGCCCGCCAGCCCGATTCGGCGATCGCCCAGGAGAGGCGGAGCAGTCCACTCATGCGCCCTCCTCCACTTCATCGGCGAGGTCGGCGGTCAGGTCATCGCCCGTCAGGTCATCACCGGTCAATGTGAGGAAGATCTCCTCCAGGTTGGCGTCGGGCTTGCCGGCCAGTCGGGCCAGTTCGGCCTTCGTCCCCATGGCGATCAGCTCGCCCTTGTGGATCAGGCCGATCCGGTCGGAGAGCTCCTCCGCAATGGAGAGGATATGGGTGGTCAGGACGACGGCCACGCCCTCGCGGGCCCAGGTCTTGACCAGGTCCTTCACCTCGCGGGCGGCGCGGGCATCCAGCCCGTTGGTCACCTCGTCGAGCAGCAGGACGGAGGGCCGGTGGAGCAGGGCGGTGGCGATCGCCATCTTCCGCTTCATGCCCAGCGAGAAGTCGCGAATCAATGTATCGGCCTTTGGCCCGAGGCCGAGGAAGGTGAGGAGTTCGGTGGCGCGTGCCTTCCCCTCGGCTCGGCTCAGGCCGTAGAGATCGGCCATGAACCAGAGGAACTCCTGTGCGGTCAGCAGTTCGTGCAGGATCGGTGTGTCGGGCACGTAGCCGATCGCCCGCTTGGCCTGCGCGGGCTCCTTCCAGACATCGTGGCCGGCGATCAGGACGCGCCCGTCGGTCGGGGGGAGGAGGCCGACCATCATCTTCATTGTGGTGGTCTTGCCGGCGCCGTTGGCGCCCAGGAAGCCGAAGATCTCCCCGGGCTGGACCGATATGTTCAGGCCCTGCACCGCCTTGACCGTACCGTATTCCTTGCGAAGGTTTTCCAGCAGGATCGCCGGGCTCTGTGACACGTTGGCTCATCTCCTCGAGCAGGTTGGGCGCAGGCGGCGGGGCCGCACGCCCGGACTGCCTTTCTGACGAATGGCCGCGGGTCGCAGGTGCGGTGCTCTGCCCAAATTCGGACCGCATGATGGGAAGCGTTATCAGTTGGGGCAGACTAGGGCCGAGATGGTCCGACGAATGAGGAGGTCAAGATGGATGAAGGGGTCACCTACGCGTGCGATCGCGCTGATGGTCACAGCGCTGCTGCTCCTTTCACAGGCTCCGCAGGTCCGGGCCGATGACCATCGCTGGAGCCCTGCGACCGAGCTGGAGGATGGCGACCACCAGGCCAGACCGGCCGTGGCGCCTGCCGCTCCGGTTGCTGTGCCGGAGAAGGGCGATCCGGTCAAGGTAACGGCTCCATCGGCGGTGTTGATGGAGGCCCGCAGCGGGCGGGTCCTCTACCAGAAGAACGCCCACGAGCGGCGCAATCCGGCCAGCGTGACGAAGATCATGACGCTGATCGTCGCCTTCGACGCCCTGCGTGATGGCAAGGTGAAGCCGGACGAC
Organism: Symbiobacteriaceae bacterium; assembly: GCA_041690255.1. Classification (GTDB taxonomy): domain Bacteria; phylum Bacillota; class Sulfobacillia; order Symbiobacteriales; family Symbiobacteriaceae; genus JAWLHU01. The sequence goes on along the minus strand of JAWLHU010000004.1, from coordinate 179,739 downwards.
AAGGTGACGATCTCGGAAGAGGCGGCTGAGCAGATCGGTACCATTATCTTTGCCGATGCCGCCGAGACCTTCACCTTCGATGAGCTCCTGCTCTCGGTGGCCGTGGGATCGGCGAACGATGCCGCAGTGGCGGTGGCGGAGCACGTCTCCGGCTCGGTCGACGCCTTTGTCGTGCGGATGAACGCCAAGGCGAAGGAGCTGGGCATGAACGATACCCAGTTCATGAACCCGACGGGCCTCTCGGCGGATGGGCACATGACATCGGCCTACGATATCGCCCTCATGAGCCGGTATGCGGCGGTCCACTACCCCGAGCTGGTGAAGCTGACATCGATCTACGGGGCGGATCTGAAGGTTCCCTGGCGGAAGAACGGGCCGGTCTTCCGCCTCTGGAACAACAACAAGCTGCTGACCTGGTACCCCGGTGCTGACGGGCTGAAGACCGGGTGGACAGAGCTGGCCGGCTACTGTCTGGCGGCCACGGCGGTCAGGAACGATGTGCGCATGATCTCGGTAATCATGGGGGCGGAGTCGCCCAAGGTGCGGAACGCCGAGGCAGCCCGCCTGCTGGAGTACGGCTTCGCCAACTACACGTCGGTGGAGCTGGCCGCTGCCGGTCAGAAGTTCGGGCCGGTCGGGGTGGCCCGGGGCAAGGTGACGAAGATCGAGGTGGTGCCGAAGGGGCTCTTCGGTGTCAGCGTTGCCAAGGGGGAGCAGTCGAAGGTGAAGGCGGAGGTCCGCCTGCCAAAGCGGGTGGAGGCGCCGATTGCGAAGGGGCAGAAGATCGGGGAGATCGTGGCCCTGCTGGACGGCAAGGAGGTCGCCCGCATGGAGTTGGTCGCCTCCGCGGCGGTGGAGCGGGCCAACCTGTGGGAGACCGTGCTCCAGCATATCAAGGGTGTCTTCCAGTTCCAGTAGCTTGTGCGAAGCCCATCGGCCTGGACCGGTGGGCTTCGGCGCGCCATTGGCGAAACCGGTCGAAAGATGACGACCGAAAGAAGGGAAGAAAGACAGGAGCTGGTAGGAATGGGAGAGAAAGAGTAGGCCGAGATCGAGACGGCGTTCTGGCAAGGAGAGGGATGTGCATGGAGGTTCAACAGCACGGGAGGAGCATCGTGGTCCGGCTGGTCGGCGAGCTGGACCTTGTGGCCGCGGCGGAGTTCAAGCAGGTGGTGGACGACCTCCTGGACCGGCGGCCCGGCAGTAGTCTCTACGTCAACCTGGAGCGGGTCAGCTTCCTGGACAGCGCCTTCCTTGGGGCCCTGCTCGGGCGGTACCGGCGGATCAGCCAGGCGGGCGGGCGCATGGGGATCGTCGGCACACCGGGAACGGTCCGCCCCACGTTGGAGCTGTCCGGGATCTTCCGGACCATGGCGGACTATCGCACAGAAGAGGAAGCGCTGGCGGCGGGGTGATCCGTGCCGTCTGCCGCGCCCTGGGCAGCGGAGCGAAGGAGTGAGGGGAATGGTGACGCAGAACCGGGTGACAGTTGATCTGGCGTCGATTCCGGAGAACGTCAGGGTGGCCCGGCTCCTGGCTGCGGTGATCGCAGCACAGGCGGATTTTACCCTGGCCGAGACCGACGAGATCAAGCTGGCGGTCTCCGAGGCGGTGACCAACGCCGTGATCCATGGGTATGGCGGGGAGCCGGGGCATCTGGTGCGGGTGGAGATCAGCCTGGAGCAGAACGACCTGGAGATCATCGTGTCGGACACGGGCCGGGGGATCGATGACCTGAAGCTGGCCATGCAGCCGGCCGTCTCGTCGGATCCCGAGCGGATGGGGCTGGGCTTCTGCTTCATGGAGTCGCACATGGACTCGCTCCAGGTCGAGTCCACGCCCGGCCGCGGGACCCGAGTGGTCATGACGAAGCGGGCCGGTGCCATTCACATGGCCGGGGCCAATGCAAACTGAGCGCCTATGAGTCATGATCAGAACGTTCATGCAAACCTGGAAGAGCGGGGCTGGCCGGACCACGAGGTCAGGGCGTTGGTGGCGCGGGCTCAGGGAGGCGACCGGGAGGCGAGGGAGCGCCTGGTCGAGGGGAACCTCCGCCTCGTACGCAGCCTGGTCGCACGCTTCGCCTCCACCTCAGCCGACCCGGAGGACCTGTTCCAGCTGGGCTGTATCGGCCTTCTGAAGGCGATTGATCGCTTCGATCTGGCCTACGAGGTCCGCTTCTCGACCTACGCGGTCCCCCTGATCCTGGGCGAGATTCGCCGGCACCTGCGGGACGACGGTCCGGTCCGGGTCAGCCGGAGCCTGAAGCAGTTGGCCCAGCAGGCTCGCAAGGCGCGGGAGAAGCTGGCCGGGGAGTTGGGGCGGGACCCGACCGTCGGGGAGACGGCTCGGGAGCTGGGGGTTACCGCTGAGGAGTTGATCGAGGCCCTGGACGGCGCCCGGGCACCGGCCTCGATCCACCAGACCGTCCACGAGGGCGATGGCGAACCGATCTACCTGCTCGATCAGCTGGCCGCGGAGGATGGGCAGCGCGAGGGGCTCTGGCTGGACCGGGTGGCCCTGCGGGAAGGGCTGGAACGGTTGGAGCCACGGGAACGCATGGTGATCTTGCTCCGCTTCTTCCGGGACAAGACCCAGACCGAGGTGGCCGGAATGCTGGGCTGCAGCCAGGTGCAGGTCTCGCGCCTGGAGCGGCGGGCGTTGGAGCGGATCCGGGAGATCGTCAGTGCAAGCTAGGAGCCCGAGCGGGACACCCTATGGGTGAGGTGGCTATCCATGATCATCCTGAGGAACCAGAACCGCTTCCGGGTTGGGCTATCGCTGGGACTTCTCCTCCTGTTCGTCTGGTCGGTGATCGCCTTCTATCACTGGCAGACCGACCATCGCCTCCCACCGAGCGGCGCCCGCTTGATCCGGGCGGAGGCTGCCTGGCGGGTTGGGTCCGCCCGTGCGTCGCATAAAGCCGGTCACGCGTGGAACCCTAGCACCAGGCTGATCTGGCCTGTCCGGGAGTCCACCGGGTAGGTGTCCGTCTCCTTGGCTCGGCTGGCGGGCGTCTACTCGGTTGGGTTCCGGGGTACATGAGGAGCGGGCGGCCTGTGACGATCTGAACGGGGGTGCGATCCATGGAGGCGCCGGTGCGGGTCATCTTGATCACAGACGGCGACAAGGTGGCCAGACGGGCAGCCGAGGAGGCAGCGCATCACCTGGGGCTCCGCTGTATCTCTGCCTCTGCCGGCAATCCGACGCCGCTGAGTGGTCCCGAACTGCTGGCCCTGGTGAAGCAGGCGGTGTATGACCCGGTGCTGGTCATGGTCGACGATAAGGGCAACCCTGGGCGGGGTCCGGGCGAGGAGGCACTGACCTACCTCTGCCGCAGTCAGGAGGTTCACGTGCTGGGTGCAGTGGCAGTCGCCTCCAACACGCGGCGTGCCCGAGGTGTGCCGGTAGACCTCTCGATCACGCGCAATGGCCGCGTGGTCGACTACCCGGTGGACAAGGACGGCTATCCCCGGCCACGTGACCAGGTCCTGCGTGGTGATACGGTCGATGTGCTCCGTGAGTTGGACCTGCCGATCGTCATTGGGATCGGTGACCCCGGGAAGATGGAGGGGGCAGACTGTCGGGAGGACGGATGCGAGATCACCACTCGGGCGATCATGGAGATCCTCTCTCGCACCCTCGGTCAGATCCCGGCGGAATTGGATGGTGACTCCTCTTACGTATGAGAAGCGATTTCGCTAATTGGACCCGGCCATTCATTGCGAATGGCCGGGTTCTTGGCGCGTTGACACGGGCGGAATAGAGGTGTTATGGTTATACCGATTTGATCTACGTTCGTGTTTCGTATGTAAACTTGGCGGGTGAGACCGTCCAATCTGGGAGGATATTGGCACGATGCATTACTACGGCACTGCGGGGAAGAACGAGCAAGGTCATTTGACGGTTGGTGGTGTCGACGTGGTCAGCCTGGCTCAGGAGTTCGGCACCCCGCTTTATATGATGGATGAGGCGTTGATCCGGCAGAACTGCCGTGCATATGTTGACGCCTTTGCTACCAGCTACCCCTCCTTTGAGGTGGCCTATGCCTCCAAGGCGTTCCTCTGCACCGCCATGGTCGCCTTGGTGGAGCAGGAGCGGATGTCCCTGGACGTCGTCTCCGGCGGCGAGATCATGACAGCTCTGAAGGCCGGCTTCCCGATGGAGCGGGCCTATTTCCACGGCAATAACAAGAGCATCGAGGAGATAGAGCTGGCCCTGAAGGCCGGCGTCGGCCGGATTATTGTTGACTCGGTTCATGAGCTGGAGCTTCTGAACCATGTGGCCGGCGAGGTCGGCGTCCCGGCCCAGATCTACCTGCGGCTCACCCCAGGCGTCGGTGCCCATGGGCATCATTATATCTCCACCGGCCAGTTGGATTCGAAGTTTGGCATTGCGATCGAGCTGGGCCTGGCCCGAGAGGCCACGAAGCAGGCGCTCTCACTGCCGAATGTCGAACTGAAGGGCTTCCACTGCCACATTGGCTCGCAGATCCTGGACCTGGAGGGCTACAAGGTCGCTGTCGCCCGGATGCTTGGATTCATGGCCGAGGCGAAGGCGGAGCTGGGCTTCGTGGCCACCGAGCTGAACATGGGCGGCGGTCTGGGCGTTCGCTACACCGAGGCGGATACCACGAAGCGGCCGGTGGATCTGATCGCGGTTCTGACAGAGGCGGTCAAGGCGGGCTGCCAGGAGCACGGCCTCGAGCTGCCCAAGCTGATCATTGAGCCGGGCCGCTCGATCGTGGGTGAGGCCGGCACGACGCTCTATCGGATCGGTACGGTCAAGGAGATCCCGGGGATCCGCACCTACATTTCGGTCGATGGTGGCATGGGTGACAACATTCGCCCGGCGCTTTATCAGGCCGAGTACGAGTCTGCGGTCGCCACGAAGCTGGATTCGCCCGCCGAGAAGGTGGTGACGGTGGCCGGTCGCTATTGTGAGTCCGGCGACAAGCTGCTGATCGATGTAAAGGTAGCGAATGATGTCGCCCCCGGTGACCTGCTGGCGGTCTTTGCGACGGGCGCCTACAACTACTCCATGGCCTCCCACTACAACCGGTATCCCAAGCCGGCGGTGGTCTTTGTGGCCGACGGGAAGGCAGATCTGGTGGTTCGGCGGGAGTCCTTCGCCGACATGACCGCCTTTGACGAGGTGCCTGAGCGGTTTGAGACCAGGGTGAGCCGGTAAATCAATCAGCATGAACGGAACGCCGGGGGTGATCCCTGGCGTTTTTGTTTTCGTCGAACGGAGCTTAACCACTCTTTGTGCGAGAGATAACATTCCGAAACACAGACGAAACGCGGCCATAAAGCTTGTTCTGTATCATACGTAGTGGCTTGGGCTTCCCCGTTGTGGGGACGGGGAGTCCATTCACTCTATCCTGTGGGAGGCTGGCTTCATGCGTCTGCGCAAGGTGATCGTTGGACTCCTCGCTGCAATGACCCTGGCCACAGTTGCTGCCCCGAGTGCCACTCTGGCTGAAGAGGCCCCGGAGAGCCCGAAGATCAGCATGGAGAACCCGATGGCGGCCTTCCTGGAGAGCCGGGAGTACGCCGCCGTGAAGGGAGCCACTGCCGAGTTCAACAAGATGGAGGGCGTGGCAGTCGATCCGATTCGCAAGAAGCTCTACGTTGCCATGTCCAGCGTGGAGAAGGCAATGTCTGACGGCAAGGGCGACATCAACCTGAAGGAGAACAAGTGCGGTGTCGTCTACGAGGCCGATCTTGACGACAACTGGAACATCTCCAGCATGCGCCCGCTGATCGAGGGTGGCCCCTACGATCCCAACGGCGGTGTGAACAGGTGCGACGTGAACAACATGGCCAATCCGGACAACCTCTTCGTCGATGCTCAGGGCAATCTCTGGGTCGGTGAGGACAGCGGCTACCATGAGAACAATTACCTCTGGCGTTGGGATGGCAAGGAGCTGAAGCGCTTCGCCGCTACGCCGCTGGACTCCGAGATCACCGGCCTCTATGTCACCGCCAACGGGGACATGTTTCTGAATATGCAGGGGCCTGGCGCCATGAATATGCACCCCTATAACCGGACCCTGATCGGTGCAGTGACCGGCTTCAACACGAAGGATGACTTCAAGCCGCTGCCCGTCCCCACGGGAGATACCCAGAAGATGGTGACCGTGGCCACCGGCAGCTACCAGATCCTCGGTCGTGGGGGCGAGCTGATCCCGAATGACGTGAAGGGTGAGCGGTTCGGGCAGCGGACGATGGCTGACGGCTCTGTCTCGATCTGCAACAGCAGCGACGGCAACATGTTCCTGCCCACCGATGAGGCGGGTACCGAGGGCTATCTCTACACCAACTTCGAGTGCCGTCCGGGCGCCGTCTCGAAGCTGTACGTCCGCCTGGACAAGAAGCTTGGCTGGCAGGTGCTCGAAGGCGAGAACGTCGACTTCATGCCGGTGGGGGGGACCTGGAACAACTGCTTCGCCTCTGTCACCCCGTGGAACACAGCTCTCACCTCGGAGGAGTATGAGGCGGTTGTGAACGAGAACTGGCAGAAGAACGTCTCCGCCATGACCGCCTACCTGGGCGAGCAGGCGAACCCCTACGACTACGGCTACAACGTGGAGATGGCGCCCAACGGCCTCGGCACCAGGGTAGTCAAGCGGTATGCCATGGGGCGCTTCAGCCATGAGAACGCCCTCGGTATGCCCGACTCCCGGACCTTCTTCCAGACCGATGACGGCGGCAGCGTGGTGCTCTTCAAGTTCGTGGCAGACAAGGCGGGCGATCTGAGCGCTGGCACGCTCTACGCCGCCGAGGTCACTCAGGTGAACCTGGGCGAGGAGGACTACTACTTCAAGATTGGGTGGGTTACCCTGGGTCACGGCACCGAAGAGGAGATCTCGGCGACCATTCGCCAGATCGATTCGGTGATCGGGCGCTAGCGAGTCGGAAAAGGGAAAGCCCCGCGAGTCCTTGGACTCGGGGGCTTTTCGTCTGGCGGTTCTTATTGAACGCGGCCCGATCCCTGGATGCTCTGCTTGGCCCGGCGTGCCCGCTCCAGCGCTTCATCGGCGTTCGGTGCCAGCGCGTTGAGGTGGCCCATCTTCCGGTGGGGTCGGGCCTCCCGCTTGCCATAGAGATGGAGCTTCACCCGCCGGTCAGCCAGCGCAGCCTCGAAGTTGAGGGGGTAGTCCTCGCCCATCAGGTTGGCCATGCAGACCGGGCTGAGCAGGTCGACCGCCCCCAGCGGCAGGTCGCAGACCGCCCGGATATGCTGCTCAAACTGGGAGGTCACGCAGGCATCTTGGGTGTAGTGGCCGGAGTTGTGGGGCCGGGGGGCGAGTTCGTTCACCAGCAGTTGCCCGTCGGGCAGGGCGAACATCTCCACGCCGATCAGGCCGACCAGGTCCAATTCGACTGCGATCTGGACGGCGAGATCCCGGGCGGCCTGGGCCGTCTCGGGGGAGATCCGAGCCGGGACGATCGAGTAGGCAAGGATGTTCAGCTCGTGAATATTCTCGGCCACGGGGAAGCTCTCCACCTCGCCGCGCAGGTTGCGCGCGACGATCACCGAGACCTCGCAGGAGAAGGGGACGAAGCCTTCCAGCACCAGGGGACGTCCGGCGAGTTTAGCATAGGCGGCGGGGGCATCGGCCTGGGAGCGGATCACGACCTGGCCCTTGCCATCGTACCCCTCGGTGGCGGTCTTCAGCACGCAGGGGGTTCCAATTTCGGCCAGGGCGGCCGTGAAGTCGGCCTCCGAGTGCACCGGGCTCCACGGGGCGACTGGAACCCCTGCCGCTTCCAGCGAGGACTTCTCCTGGATCCGGTCCTGGCTTGCCCGGAGCACATGGACGCCCGGGTAGACGGGCTTGGCTGCGGCGAGGCGCTCCAGCACGGCCGGATTGATATTCTCAAACTCATAGGTGATCACGTCCGCCCGGCCAGCGAGGGGAGCGACGCCTTCCGGATCATGTAAGGGGGCCACGACTACCTCGTCCGCCACCGCAGCGGCGGGGCAGTTGGGGTCCGGGTCGGCCACGATCACCCGGTAGCCCATCGCCCGGGCGGCCAGACTACTCATGCGGGCCAGTTGGCCACCGCCCACGATGCCGATCACGCTGCCCGGGGCGATCATAGCTGGCTCTCCTCAACCGCCTGGCGTGCCCTGGCGCGGTAGGCAGCCAGATTGGACCGGATCTCGGGGTACTTGTTGCCCAGCATCTGCGCGGCGAGAATGCCCGCGTTCTTGGCACCGGGCTTCCCGACCGCCACCGTGGCCACGGGGATGCCACCGGGCATCTGGACGATGGAGAGCAGGGCGTCCAGCCCGTTGAGGGCCGTGGCGATGACCGGGACACCGATGACGGGGAGAAGGGTCTTGGCTGCTGTCATGCCAGGCAGGTGAGCTGCGCCGCCGGCCCCGGCGATGATCACCTCGAGCCCCCGGCCCTCCGCCTGCTCGGCGTATGCGAACATGGCATCTGGGGTCCGGTGAGCAGAGACGATCTTCATTTCGAACGGGACGGCGAGGTCCTTCAGGACGTTGGCAGCCTCCTGCATGGTCTCCAGGTCGGAGCGGCTGCCCATGATGATCCCAACCAGCGGTCTGTTCTGCTCCAAGTTCTGGACCTCCACTATGCGTAGAAATAGCGACAGCGGCCCCGTCTGGGCCGCTGTCTGAATCGCTCTGGTGGGCGGTACTGGGATCGAACCAGTGACCCCTTGCGTGTGAAGCAAGTGCTCTCCCGCTGAGCTAACCGCCCAGTGCATGGCTCATTATAGCGCATGCGGCGAATCGGCGCAAGGGCGGCGGCAGTCACAACTTAGGAGTTGATCAATAGGACAGCGGGGTGGAGGGAATCACCGGGCTGGACCAGGGGCAGGGGCTTGGCCTGCTCACCAAGGAGGACAGCCAGATGATAGGAATCGGCACCGATCCGGAGGATCGACTTTGCCCCGGTCGGTTCCATGGAGGTAGGTTCGCCCTCCTTGTCGTACTGGAAGAGAGGCCTTAGCTGCGTGATCGACGGCCCGAGTTCCTTCACGACATCCTGGAAACCAAGCGGTTCTGTCCGGCCGCTGACCGTGGGCCAGACAGCGTGGCCGAGCAGGTGGGTCAGGGCCTTCACGCGGGCCAGCACCGGTTCGGCATCGCCTGACAGGCCGATTCGGCAGGTGTACTCCTGGGTCAGGAGGAAGAGGAGGAGCAGCGGGAGGCCATCTCCCTTAAAGCCGCCCTGAACCTGGCTGGGTGCGGGCGGACCGCCAAGGGCCGCCAGCGTCCGGTTGGCGAGAATCAGGTCCTCTTCGGGCACGTGCAGGGGGAGGTGAAACTCCTCCGCAGCGTACCGGCAGAGCCGGCGAAAGCCGTCAAACCGGCGAATCAGAATGCCTCCCACAAACATGAAGCAATCCGTCCCTTCGTTGGTACTCGGTATCACATTCTTCCCCGGGGGTGTCTGCGATTTCGGAGCGAAGTAAGGCTGCTCTCCAGGCGATGCTGGTGACCTTTCTCTGGTCCACGTCCTTTATCTTCACCAAATGGATCTTCGAGGCTGGAGGGGTGGGACCTCTCTGGCTGAACGCCCTGCGCTACGGGGCGGCCACCCTCGTCCTGCTGGCTGTCCGCACGGTGACAGGCCGGCCCTCCTGGTCCCGGGAGTTCAGGGGCAAGGGGTTGCTCTGGCCCGCGATCGGGATCGGTCTCCTGAACTATGCCGTCGCACAGGGCGGTGTCACCTTGGGCCTGAACCTGCTTCCCTCCACGCAGGTGTCGCTGACCCTGAGCCTGAACAACACCCTCCAGGTGATCCTCTTCAGCGCCATTCTGCTGCGCGAGGTTCCGGGCATGATCCAGACAACCGGCCTCCTCATGGGCTTTGCCGGCGCCTTTCTCTTCTACTGGCCACTGACCAGCTCGATCGTGGGCTGGGGCACGGTACCGGTGTTGACAGCCGGTGTGGCCTACGCCCTGGTGACAATCTACACCCGTAAGTACATGCGGGCCGGGGCGATCGGGGCCCTGGCCTTGACCGAGGTCTCCATGGCTGCGGGAGCCGGGGCCATGGCCGTGGTTGCCCTGGTCGTGGAAGGGGTGCCGCAGTTGACCTGGGTCACGGTCGGCCTGCTCGCCCTGCTTGCGGTCCTGAACACGGCGGTCACCTTCCCGCTCTGGGCACACACACAGAAGGTGCTCGCCCCCTTTGAGACGAGCACCCTGAACAACACGATGCTGGTACAGATTGCCCTGCTCTCCTGGCTCTTGCTCGGTGAGCCTCTCTCCGGACAGAAGGTGGTGGCCATTCTCGTCGTCTCCGCCGGCACCCTGCTGGTACAGGCCGGGCCCCACCTGCTTCGCCGGAGGGGCTAGATCTCGGTGGTCAGGTAGTCCTTCATGCGCTCCCGGATATCGTCCACCACGTCGCGCCGGCCGGACTGAATGGCGAAGGTGAGTGCAGCACGGGCCCGCTTGTGGACCTCCTTTCGTCCCTCAGCAGCCTCCACGGTGGCCAGCAGGCAGGCGCACTCGGCCAGAACGGGCATGTCACCCAGTTCGCGGGCCAGGGCCATGGTGTTGGTGGCGACGGTCCGGGCGGTGGGCCAGCGACCCATGGCGATCTCCACCCGGGCCTTGGTGATCCCCAGGTGAGTCCGCCACCAGAGCCCACGCAGCCCGTTGGAGAGGGAGGCCTCGTCGACCTTGGCCAACTGCTCCGCCGCCTTGTGAGGCTGGTCCAGTCGGAGAAGGGCCATGGCCTGGCGGCGGTAAACATCGGCCAGGAGGCAGCGACTCTCGTCGTCGGTACAGAGTTGCTCGGCTTCGTTCAGCTTCTTCACCGCTTCGGCATGCTCGCCCCGAACCATGTCGATCTGGGCCAGGCCCTGGAGGGCCAGTACCTTCCCGTAGGGGAGGAGCGAGGGCCGCTCGGTCAGGAGGCGCATGACCTGGAAGTAGCACTGCTCGGCCTGGTCAAAGTCACCGATCTGGTAGCAGGCACTGGCCAGGTTGCAAAGTGACTGTACACGCAGTCCTTGCTCTTCCAGCCGCTCGGCGAGGCGGACAGCCTCCTCGCCATGCAGGACCGCCTCCGGGGTCGGACGCTTGATTCCTTCAATGAAGACCCAGCAGAGCATGTTGTGCGTCTTGGCCCGGGTGAAGCTGCCGGTCTCCGGCTGTTCCAGGAGGACCTGGCCACGGACCAGGACCTCGTCAAACCGGCGCTGGTCCAGGAGTTGCAGGAGCCGCTCGTACTCCTCGAGACCGGGCGTATCTGGCAGGTTGTGACCATATCGGTCCAACTCAACCCCTCCTTCATCTGCAACGTGGCCCCATTATACCCAAATATTGGGTTAGCCGCAACCGCCGAAAGAGGGTTTGGCAGGGGAATGGCAAAATAGGTTGGAGGGTGTCAGGGGCACCATGTCGAGGATGCATTACTATGTCGCACCCAGTCGCTGACGGGCGGGGTCGACACGGGGAGTCGTTGTCAGTTCATGCAGATAATCATTCCGCATACCAACACGGATCTCGATGCGATCGGTGCGGCGGTGGGGGCCCAGGTGCTCTACCCGCACGCCAAGATTGTCCTGCCAGGCTCACCGAATCCGCTGGCCGCGGAGTTTATCTCGCTGCATCGGTACAACCTGCGGGTCCTCACCGCGCGCGATATCGACCTGCGGAGCGTCCGGCGGGCCATTGTGGTGGATACCGCCGACCCGGCGCGCCTGGGTTCGCTCCAGCCCATTCTTGAGGGGCTGGAGATTCATCTCTATGATCATCATCCGGCGGAGCCTGACGACCTGCAGGGGTCGCTTGAGGTAAGGGCACTGGTTGGTTCGACCTGCACCTTGATCGCAGAGTTGATCGAGGAGGCAGGGGCCGTGCTCACCCCTTTTCAGGCGACGGCGCTGCTGGTGGGCATTTACTCCGACACGGGATCGCTCAGCCTGCTGGGCACGACCGACCGGGATGCCCGGGCGGCCGCCTTCCTCCTGGCGAACGGGGCCAGCCTACAGGCCGCCTCCCGCTTTATGGAGGTGACGTTGACGCCGGTTCAGCAGGCGCTCATGCACCAGATGCAGACCCGCTCCCGCTGGCTGACGGTGGGCGGGGCTCGCATCCGACTGATGGTGGCCGAGGTTGATGAGTACGTGGGAGGGCTCGCTCTGATCGTTCACCGGCTGCAGGATATCCAGCCGGCGCCGGCCCTCTTCGTCGCTGTCCGCATGGCCGACCGGGTCCACCTGGTAGGCCGCTCCGGTGTGCCCTGGGTGGAGACGGCCCGGATTCTGGGCCACTTCGGCGGGGGTGGCCACCCGTCAGCGGCGTCGGCTGTCGTGAAGGGTGCCACTGTGGCCGAGGCGGTGGAGCGGCTGGAGGCGGTCCTGCAACAGGAGGTGGAGCGGCCGCTCATGGCCCGGGACGTCATGGCCACCCCGGTCAAGACGATCACTGCCCAGAAGCCGATCCGGGAGGCAGAGCGGCTGATGCTCCGGCACGGGCACACCGGCCTCCCCGTCGTGGATGAGGCGGGCCATTTGCAGGGGATCGTCTCGCTGCGCGATGTGGAGAAGGCTCGCCACCACGGGCTGGAGCACGCCCCTGTCAAGGCGGTCATGAAGAGTCGTGTGGTGACGGTCACGCCGGAGATGCCGCTCGATGAAGTTCAGGAGTTGATGGTCGAGAAGGATATCGGGCGGGTGCCGGTGGTCGAGCAGGGGAACATGGTGGGGATCATCACCCGTTCGGATCTGCTGGGGCTGCTCTATGGGGGCCCGGGTCCCCGCTGGCACCGGACGCTTTACGCCACCACCGAAGCCTCCCGGGACCGAGGGGCCACCATGGCCATGGAAGCTATGGAGCAGGCCAGCCCGGGCATCCGGGGGCTGCTTCGCACCGTAGGCCGGGTGGCCGACGAGCAGGGGGTGGCCGTCTATGCCGTGGGTGGCTTTGTCCGGGACCTGCTGCTGGGCCGGCCCAACCTCGACTTCGACATTGTGGTCGAGGGCGACGGGATCGCCTTCGCCCACGCCCTCGCGGGCGCTCTGCACGGGCGGGTGAACGAGGTCCCTCGCTTCGGCACGGCCCACATCTACCTATCGTCCGATGATCCCGATCTGCCGAGCCGGATCGATGTAGCCACCGCCCGGCGGGAGTTCTACGTGCACGCCGCCGCCCTTCCGGTGGTGGAGCACGCCGACCTTCGTGAGGACCTCTACCGGCGGGATTTCTCGATCAATGCCATGGCCATGCGGCTCGGGCCGCTGGGGCCGGTCGGTCTGACCGACTTCTTCGGGGGGCTCCAGGACCTGGCCGACGGGCATATTCGTATCCTTCACACCCTGAGTTTCGTCGAAGATCCAACACGGATTCTGAGGGCGGTTCGGTTTGCACACCGCTATGGCTTCCGCCTGGAGCCGGAGACGGAGAACTGCGCGCGCTCGGCCCTTCGCGACGGATACCTGGAGCGGGTCAGCCGGGAACGGCTGCGCAACGAACTGGTCCTCCTGCTGCAGGAGCAGGCCAGTGGAGGGGCGCTGCGGAGCCTCAGCGACCTCGGGCTCTACGGGCATCTGCTGCCCGGAGCGGTTCTGGATGAGGAACGGATCCGCCTGGTCGACGAAGTGGAAGGGCTGGCCGAACTGGAGCCGGAGCTCTACACGCAGGCGCAGCCCTGGGTGGTGAAGCTGATGCTGCTGCTCTACCACCTGCCCCTGGCCGACGCCCTCTCGCTGGTGAAGCGGCTGCGACTGAGGCGGGAGCAGAAGCAGCCGGTCATGCACGTGCTGACCTGCTGGCAGATGGCCCTGGACGTGACCACAGGGGCCCGGGGGACCGCGGCCGACCTGGTCCGGGTCCTCGGTGACTGGTCGCCGGAGGGGCTACTGCTGCTCTGCCTGCTGGGCGGGCGGGAGCGGGTTTCACAGTACTGGCACCGCTGGCGGCACGTGAGGCTGGCGATCAACGGGGCCGATCTGCGTCGGGCCGGGGTGCCGGCTGGACCGCGCATCGGACGGATCCTGTCCCGTGTGCTCTCGGACTGCCTGGAGGGCAAGGCCCCGGACGCTGCGTCTCAACTGGCTCTGGCGCTTCGCTATGCCGCCGAAGAGGAGTGAACGATCGCTTGAACTTTCCCGACCTGCAGACGATCATCATGATGATTCCCGGTGTCGTGATCGGGTTTGCGTTTCACGAGTTTGCCCATGCCTGGGTCGCCACCTGGTTTGGTGACGACACTCCCCGCCGTCAAGGCCGGGTGACACTGAACCCCATGGCCCACCTGGACCCGTTGGGGACGCTGCTCCTCCTGATCGGTGGGTTTGGCTGGGCGAAGCCGGTTCAGGTGAACCTCGATCGGGTCAAGCCGCGGGTGCTGGGCGATATCGCCATCTCCCTGGCCGGGGTGACCATGAACTTCCTCCTGGCGGTGCTCTTTCTCTTCCTCACCTTCATGGCGGAGGCGGGCGTTCTGGGGTTCCAGCACCAAATCCTGTCGGAGACCCTCTACCGGGTCGCCTGGATCAACACCATTTTGGTTGGCTTTAATCTGATTCCGTTGCCCCCGCTGGACGGCTTCCGGGTGGCCAAGTACCTCCTGCCCGCCGGGTCGAATGAACTGGTCTTCAAGCTGTATCAGTTCGGGCCATATATTCTCATTCTGCTCTTCCTGACCAATATTGCCGACCGGTTTCTCCTGCCCATCTACGAGGCGCTCCAGGCGGCGACCATGGGCATTGCTGCCCCGCTGGCCATGTGGGTGCTCTCCCTTTTCTAGTGGATTGGCCTGCAAATGGTGGGCACTACTTGACGGAACGCTCATCCATGTAAGAAACTGATAGGGCTGTGTTTTTCTCGCTTCGCGCAGAAAGGGGGGCAGGGGATGGCCGAGCACGAGAGCAGGGGGCCGGAGGCGGCTGCAGCCGAGCAGGCAGCGGGTGCACAGGCCTACGTGGTCAAGCTTGAGAACTTCGAAGGTCCACTGGATCTCCTGCTTCACCTGATCCGGCGCGAGGAAATGAATATCTACGATATCCCCATTGCCCGGATCACTGAGCAGTACCTGCTGGCGATCGAGGAGCTGGTGGAGAGTGATATTGACCAGGCGAGTGAGTTCCTGGTCATGGCGGCGACGTTGTTGGGCATCAAGTCTCGCATGCTCCTGCCGAAGCCGCCCAAGCAGGTGGCGGAGGAGGAGCTCGAGGAGGAGGGCGTCGACCCGCGCGAGGAGCTGGTTCGCCAGCTTGTGACATACAGTCAGTTCAAGCAGGTGGCGGAGGATCTTAAGGGCCGCGAGCACGAGATGTTCAAGGTCCATACGCGACAGCTCTTCGTAGAGGAGCCGAGCGGGCCGCGCCCGCTGGAGGGGCTCTCGCTGATCGACCTGGTCAAGGCTTTTCAGGAGGTCCTGAAAGAAGAGTGGACCTGGCGCGAGGTGCCGCGGGAGGAGATCCCCCTGCGGGAGAAGATCCGGGAGATCAACTTCCGCGTCTCGCGGCAGCCACAGGGGGTTCGGTTTCGGGATCTCTTTACCCGTGGTGGGACAAGGCTGGAGGTGGTCGTCACCTTCCTGGCGGTGCTGGAGTTGATCCGGCAGCGGAAGGTGGTCGCGGTCCAGGAGGAGCTTTTCGGTGAGATCCTCATCCGACGGGTGTTGGTGACCGATCTGCTCCAACCCATGACGGATGAGGAGGAGAGCGACGGATGATCTGGAATCACGGGAAGAAGATTCTGGGGGCGCTCTTGCTCGCATCGACGGAGCCGCTCTCGATCAAGAAGATTGCCGACGTGATCGGTCTGGATGAGAAGGATGCCCGAATCCTGGTGGAGGACCTCCAGAAGGATGTGGAGGCCTTCGACAAGGGGCTGCGGATCAAGGAGATGGGCGGCGGCTTCGTCTTTACCACCGATCCGGAGATGGCGGAGTACGTGGACCGGCTGCTCCAGCCGCGCTCCAAGGGGCTCTCCCACGCAGCACTGGAGACGCTGGCGATCATTGCCTACCGGCAGCCCATCACCAAGGCGGAGATCGAGGGGGTCCGCGGGGTCAAGGTGGACCGCTCGATCGAGACGCTGGTGGAACGCCGTCTGGTGACCGATGTGGGGCGCAAGGAGGCGCCTGGGCGCCCGGTCCTCTGGGGGACGACCCAGGAGTTCCTCAAGTACTTTGGTTTGAAGGATATCAAGGATCTGCCACCGATCGAGTTGGATATATCGCAGCCGGGACTGATCCTACCGACCCGCCCGGAGGATGAGGACGAGCCGCTATCCAATGAGGAGGCTTCGTCGGGCGAGGTGGAGCTGTCGGAAGGGGAGGAATAAACGGCGATGCGCTATGCCGGACATGCCTTTGTCGATTGGGACGATACGATCGCGGAGAATATCCGCTATTTCCGGGAGGCGGAGGAGCAGACCTCTCGCCTGATTGCCGAGGCAACCGGGGCGGACCGTACTGCTGTGGCCCGGCGCGGGGCCGATCTTGATGTGATCGTCGCCCGGCGGATCGGCCTGGTGCGGGAGTCACTGGCGACGGCCTGGGTGGAGTGCTACCGTGAGTTCTGCGCCCAGGAGAACGTGCCGCTGGTGGCATCGGTGGAGGCGGAACTCCGGCGGATCTGCGACGAGCCGTATCAGGTGCGGCAGGAGATGCTGCCCGGGGCCCCGGAGACGGTCCAGTGGCTCCACGCCAACGGCTTTGAAGTCACGATCTGGACCGCCGGCGTGCAGGAGGTCCAGGGCCGGAAGATCAAGGAGTCGGGGCTCGCCCCCTGGGTTCACCGGGAGGCGATCGTGCTGGAGAAAACGCCGGAGCGGCTGCGGCAGCAGATCGGTGACCGGGACCCAGCGCGTTGCTTCGTGGTAGGGAACTCGGCCCACTCGGATATCCGTCCGGCGCTGGCTGTGGGGATCGCCGCCTTCCATTTGGAGGTCGACACCTGGGCCTATGACCACCTGCATCTGGATCGGTCGGACCCCAACTATCACCGGTTGGAGCGGATCAACGATCTGCCACTGCTCCTGTCCAAGCGGTTCCGGTTTGCCGGCTAGGAGTTGAACTGGGCGCCACCACGTGGGGGCGCCCTTTTTTGTATGGGGGCGCCCGGTTCTGGAAAGACTCTCCTCGCAGGATGGAGGAGGGTGGGAGCGGTGGCTTGGCTGATCGGAATCGCTGTGGCGTTGCTGCTGGTCGGGCTGCTGCCCATCCGAATCGCGTTCACCGTGCGGCAGGAGGGCTGGCAGGCCTCGGCCACGATTCAGGTGCGGCTGCTCTTCATCCGGCTGTTTCAGAAGGAGATCGACCTCTCGGCGAATGTCGAGATGGCTATGGAGCATATGCTGAAGCGCTGGCGGGAGAAGGGTGAGCCGGTGAAGCCGGACCTGAAGGAGAGTGTGGGAAAGGCGCCGCGCGGCAAACTGGCAAGCACAGCGCTCCCGGCGCTGCGGCGATTGGGCCGCGCCACGAAATGCTCCCGGTTGCGGCTGACGGCTGAGGTGGGTGGCGGCGATGCCATGGAGTCGGCCCTGCTGGCCGGAGCGCTCTGGGGAGGTGCGGGCATGCTGCTGGGCTTCATCAGTCGGGCTGTCCGGTTGTTGCCATCTGCGGCGCATCTGTCGGTCGTGCCGAACTACGAGCGTCCACTCTGGCGGATCGAGTTGGATTGCATACTGGCGATCCGGCTGGGAAACGCTATTCTGGCAATCGTCGGGCTCCTGCGCCAGGTGCTGAGCCGGGAGAAGGTCATCGCCTGGATACGGGACAGCCTGCGGAGGAAAGGGGATCATGCCAGTGGCCGAGCACCCGATTCAAGGCCTGATGAAGACGGCCATGGAAAGCCTTAAGGATATGGTGGATGTGAACACGGTGATCGGGGACCCGGTGGAGACGCAGGAGGGCACGGTGATCGTACCGGTCTCCCGTGTCGCCTTCGGCTTTGCGGCCGGCGGGTCGGAGTTCCAGCCTGCCGGGCCGGCGACGTCTGAGGAGGCGGGGCATCCGTTCGGCGGCGGCAGCGGCGCCGGGGTCTCGGTCCAGCCGGTTGGCTTCCTGGTTGTCTCGAAGGATCAGATACGCATGTTGCCGGTCGATGGCGGGCAGCCGGTCAATCGGATCATCGACATGGCGCCGCAGATCCTGGAGAAGATCAAGAATGGCATGGGGAAATCGAAGGCGGGCGGCGACGGGCCGGAGGGCGACCCGAGCGTGCAACGCACGACGATCAACTAGCGGAGGGGCCGTCTCACACAGGTGGGGCGGCCTCCTCTCTGCCATTGGTTGCTTGACATAGCGGCGTGACAGAAGGCTCACCCTAATGGCGGGAGCATCCGCCAGATGCAGGGGGGGAGCGTAGTGCGCAGCATGTGGAAGGGATCGATCAGCTTCGGGCTGGTCACGATCCCGGTGAAGCTATACGCCTCGACGGAGTCGAAGGATATCCGTTTCAACTTGCTCCACAGCGAGTGTCGAACGCCGGTGCAGTACCGGAAATGGTGCCCCGTCTGCGACCGGGAGATCGCGGCCGAGGAGATTACCAAAGGGTATGAGTTCGAGCGCGGGCGCTATGTGACGCTGGATGAGGATGACCTGGAGGCAATTCCGCTCGCCGCGAAGCGAACACTGGAGATCGTCGGCTTTGTCAGACTGGAGGAGATCGATCCGGTCTATTTTGACAAGACGTACTATCTCGAGCCGGGGGAGGGAGGTGCGAAGGCGTACGCGCTCCTCCGGCGAGCGATGGAGCAGACGGGACGGATCGCCCTGGCCCGGGTGGTCATCCGCACGAAGGAGTCGCTGGCAACGCTGCGGGTCTACGATGGCAAGGTCCTGGCGATGGAGACGATGCACTTTCCGGATGAGGTCCGCTCGGTGGCCGGCCTGACGGGGGTGGTGGAGCCGGAACTGCGCCCGCAGGAGATTGAGATGGCGACCAGCCTGATCGAGTCGCTGGCGATGCCGTTCGAGCCGGCTCAGTTTGAGAATCAGTACCGGCAGGCGGTGCTGGAGGTAATCGAGGCGAAGGTCGCAGGCGAGGAGGTTCACCCGGTCACGGCGGCGCCGGAGCGGGGGCGGGTGGTCGATCTCATGGAGGCGCTCCGGGCGTCAATCCGGGCGGCTGAGGGCGGGGAGCCTGCGGCTGCGGGGCCGGCCGCTGCTGACCGGGCTGTTGCGGCTGGGCCGGCTGTCCCGGCGGCGCCCAGGATCCCGGGTGTGGCGGCACGGGAGCCGGTGCTGCGGGCTCCGGGGCCGGGGGCTGTGCCGGGTGTGCCAGGCGTGGGAGGTGTGGCTCCTGGCGTGCCCGGGGCCATTCCCGGCGTACCACTGGTACCGGCAGGACCGTCGCGTGAAGCGAACGACGCGGTCGAGGAGCGGCCCTAGCCATGGATCTGCCCTTCACGCCCATGCTGCTGGAGCGGGCGGAGAAGCCTTTTGCCGATCCGGCCTGGCTCTACCAGATCAAGTGGGATGGGGTCCGCAACCTGGCTCTGGTGGATGATGGTCGAATCCGCCACTGGAGCCGGCGGCTTCGGGAGCGGACGGGTCACTTCCCGGAGTTCGATGGACTGGTGGCAGCCCTGGCCGGGCGCAGGGCGGTGCTGGATGGTGAGATCATCGTGCTGCGGGACGGAAGGCCGAGCTTCTCGGGGATCCTGGAGCGCGATCTTGCCGGGGGCGCCCCCGACCAACGCAAGGTCCGGAGCCGGCCGGCCACCTTCATGATCTTCGACCTGCTGGAACTGGGGGATGAGTCACTCTACGACCGGCCGCTGGTGGAGCGGCTGAACCTGCTCGCCGAGGTGGTTCCGGCGGCGGAGGCCTGGCAGGTGGTCGCCTCCTTCTCGGGGAGCGAGGGTCCCGCCCTCTTTGCCGCAGCGGTGGAGGCCGGGCTGGAGGGCGTGGTGGCCAAGCGGAGCAGCAGCCGTTACCTGCCCGGGATGCGCTCGCGGGAGTGGCTGAAGCTGAAGCGCCGGGGCGAGATGCTGGCTCTGGTCTGCGGCTATACAGATGCACCCGGCAGGCCCGGCGGCCTGCTGCTCGGCGCCTACCGGGAGGGGGAGCTACGGTACATCGGGCGGGCGGGGTCGGGGATTTCCAGTGCGGATCTGGCCATGCTGAAGGCCCATCTGCCGCCGGGGCCCTGCCCCTTTGGCCGGGTGCCGAATCTGCGAGACCGCTTTGCGGGCGACCCGGGCCCGGTGGTCTGGGTGGAGCCCCGCCTGACCATGCGGGTCAGTTACACCGAGTGGACGGAGGAGCAGCGGCTCCGGGACCCGGTGATCGAAGGCTTCGCGACCGACCCACCGGAGGCGGCCGTAATCTTGTGAGCAAGTGATGAGGGAGGGATCGATCGTGGAGGAGCAGCCGATCGAACAGCAGGGACCAGATCTGCGACGGTCGCCGACGGGTGGCCCGGCCTTCGGGGCGACACAGCAGCCTGAGCACGTGACCGATGGGCGCCCGACGCCTTCCGCTTCTCCACGGGGGGAGGGGGAGATCATCGGGGCGACGACGCTGGATGATCCCATCCGGCCGGAGATCCATCCGGACGCTGTCGTCGGCGATGAGGGGGCGGTCACGCTGGTCGCCGTCTTCCAGAATATCGAGCAGGCGAGTGCGGCCGCATCGGACCTGCAGCGGCGGGGGATCGAGGTCGGGATGGTCGCCCGGCGCGGGGACGGCCCGGAGCAGGGGCTGCGGCCTGGCAACGTGATCACGGGCCCGGAGTATGGCCTCTCCGCGGAGAATCAGTCGCCGCCGAAGGACCGGCCGATGGGGGCTGGGGTCTCGGTCGGCGCCACGCTCGGTGCTACAGCCGGTCTGCTCTTCGCGACCTACATCTTCCCGCCCTTCGGGGCCGCGGTGGCGACCGGCTCCCTCGTCTCGACCCTGGCCGGAGCCGGGGTGGGCTCCTTCCTGGGTGGGCTCTTCGAATACGGGGCGACCGAGCACGGCGATGACGCCTCGCTATACGCCGGGCAGGTGCGCCGGGGCGGGGTACTGCTCCTGGCCCGGGTGGGACGGGAGGAGGCGGACCAGGTTCGGCGGCAGCTTGGCATCTGGAACCCGCTTGAGATCCGGGTGCAGTAGGGCGATGGCAACAGCGGTGAAGAATCGGGTGCAGGTGGCGGGGCGCCACCTGGCGGTCACCAACCTGACCAAGCCATACTGGCCCGAGGACGGGGTGACGAAGGGGGACCTGATCGACTACTACACCCGCATGTCGCCCTATCTGCTTCCGTACCTGGCGGGGCGCCCGATCGTGCTGACCCGCTACCCCGATGGGATCCATGGGAAATGGTTCTATCAGAAGGATGCGCCGGATGGCTTGCCCGACTGGATTCCGACGTGGGAGGCCCCAGCGGAGGATGGCCGGGTGCTGCGCTACATGCGGCTGGAGGAGCCGGCAGCGCTGACCTACGTGGCGAACCTGGGGGCGATTGAGCTGCACCCCTGGCTCTCCTCCTGCGACCGTCCCGATGAGCCGGACTGGGCCGTAATCGACCTGGATCCATCGGAGGGCGTGCCGTTCGATGAGGTGCTGGTCCTCGCCCGGTTGGTGCGCCAGATCCTCGTTGCGGTGCAGGTCCAGGGGTTTCCGAAGCTGTCGGGGGCGACGGGAATCCACATCTACTGCCCCTGCGGGCCGGGGTACAGCTACGCGGAGACCGCCGGGTTCTGCGAGGCGATCGGTCGGCTGCTGCTGAAACTCCATCCGGCCAGGGTCACGCTGGAGCGCATGGTGGCGAAGCGGACCGGCAAGGTGTACATCGACTACCTGCAGAACCGGCGGGGGCAGACGATCACAACCGTCTATAGCTAGGTAACATGGTCTGTGGTATACTCTCACTAACAGGAATACCAGATAGAAGGAGATATGTCTATGGCCCGTGGGGGATTGTCGGAGCGGTTGAAGGCGAACACGGGGGAGGAGATAAACCCCCGCAAGATCGCCATCTACATTCGCTGGTCGACCGAGGACCAGGGGGATGGCACCACCCTGGAAGTGCAGCGGCGCAGCTGCGAGATGTACGTGCAGTCGCAGAGCTGGCACATCAACCCCGATCTGATCTATATCGATGAGGGCCACAGCGGCGGTTCGCTGGAGCGGCCGGGTCTGACGAAGATGCGGCAGGCGATCAAGAAGGGCTTGATTGATGTCGTCGTGGTCTACAAGCTGGACCGTCTCTCCCGTAACGTGCTGGACACCGTCAATCTGGTGCTGGATGAGTGGGAGGGGCGCTGCTACCTGAAGAGCGCTACCCAGTCGCTGGACACCCGGGATCCGCTGGGCAAGCAGTTCTTCTACCTGCTGGTCGGCTTTGCGGAGTACGAGCGGCAGGTGATCAAGGAGCGGACCTTCAGCGGCAAGCTGAGCCGGGCGGGGGAGGGGAAGAACCCCGGCCAGGTCCCGCCCTACGGCTTCACCAAGGGGCCGGCACCCGGTTCTTTTCAGATCATCCCCGAGGAGATCGAGGTCGTCCAGTCGATCTTTGCCGAGGCCATGGCGGGCGATGGGCCCTCCGTGATCTGCAAGCGGCTGAACGATGAGGGGATTCCGTACAAGGATCATCGCAATGGGCGGACGACGACCTGGAAGGAAGTAACGCTCCGCTACATGCTCAAGAACCCGCTCTACACCGGGCGCCTGGTCTACGGCCAGTCGAAGGTGCAGTCCCGGCCGCGGGATGGGGAGCCTCTGCGGGTGCGGCCCGAGACGCCGCTGGTGGAGACGGAGGCGATCCTGTACGGGGCTGATGGCGGCCGGCTCTCTTCTCCCCCGGTGGCGGTGGCGGAGTTCGAGGAGCTGCAGCGGCGCATGGCGGCGCGGGCCAGCCGCAAGACCTCCAACCGGGTGATGGTGAGCGAGCATCTGCTGACGGGCGTGCTGCGTTGCCCGGCTTGCGGCCTGTCGATGTACGGCCGCAAGAAGGTGCTCCAGCCCAACGGGACGACCTACAGCCCGGCCTACTACGTCTGCGAGGGCATGAAGTCCCGGGGGACGTGCAGCAACGGCTACATTCGCCAGGAGGACCTGGACGAGCTGATCGTGCGCTACGTGCGCCGGCGCTACGGCGACCGGGTCCAGCGGCGGGCGCTGATCGAGAGCGCCCAGGCAGATACGCTGGCCAAGCTGCGGCAGGTCGAGGTGGCGTTGTGTGAGGTCCGGCGGGGCCTCATCCTCCATGATGACCGGCTCGCGGAGCTGCGGGAGCAGTACATGCAGCGGAAGCTGACGCTGGAGGAGTACCGGGACTTCAAGGGGCACGTCGACCGGGAGTACGAGGAGCAGAAGGAGCGCGAGAATCGGCTTGTGGGGCAGCTAGAAGCCCTTCAGGAGTCCCTGAAGGCCGATGATGCCCTGGAGGTACTTGCGGGGCGCCTGGACGCCTGGGACGGGCTGACGTTGGAGCAGAAGAAGGCCCTCCTGGCGGAGTTCATCGTCAAGGTGACGGCTTTCCGCAAGAAGGGCTCGGAGGAGACGGACGTGGAGATTGTCTGGCGCCAGGGCGCCAGGGAGGTGAAGGAGGCCCTCAGCGTGAGCTGAGGGCCTCCTTGAGATGTAGAACGTTTCCAGCAATCGAACTTCCACGGATAACCATTGCAGGAACACATCCGCCGGGCGGGATGCTTCATCGGTTGGCCGTTATGTAAGAGGTGTATACTTGTCGTAGACGCGAAAATCATATCTGCGATCCGCAATCGTTTGTACTACGGCCTTTGCTGATGGGTAGAGTACGCCGGAGACATATAGGAACGGTTGTGGGTGGCGCGGTCGCTTCCAGGGACTCTTGCGGGGCCGTAGTCGCTTGTTTGCCACTTCGTGCACTAAGCCAAGAAACCCAGCTATCAGTTCCGCAAATGCGGACATATGCTTCGCTTCGGCAAATGTCAGTAGATTTGTGTTGTCGACCGGAGTTGAGCTAGCAAGTCCGGTGGCCGAATGTGGCTTCACCACAGCGACGTCAAGCACAAATGAGGCGTCCATCGTAGTCGATCTTGCGTGACAGGACCGGACCCTTAGCTGATGCCGAACCTCGCATATGGCCTTGTTCTTACGCGACACGGTCGCGTATGTATAATTGTCTGGACGACCACGCGTTGAGAACTTGAGCCTAACTAGGTTGCCGCCTGCAGGGTTGTTGAGAGTTACGTCATACTTGCGCTGTCTGTACCACTTGACAGTAGAAGCGAATACGTATGCCTCGAATGTTTGGTTTACAGTGGTTCCGAAGGACATGACATTTCGTCGCTCTACGCTTAGGAAGGTTAACAAGTCATCCTTAAGCCTGTCCAGGTCCACCCAAGGCGTCATGATCTTTCACCTCCTTCAGCAGCGCCTGGACCAAAGCTTGAGGCGTCAAAGACTTGCGCAGATACTCCCTGACTTTCCCATACTCGGCAAGGGACTCACTTAATGCCTCCGCCAGTTTTTGGCCCCGGAGTGTTGCTTCGTTCATCGAGGTGAAAACGGTTGACCCAATCTGGAACCCTTCAAGACCGAGTTTCTGGAACTCAAACGCAGAGACTCTCGCGACTCTTGTCCCCTCAAGTAGGAAGTCTCTGAGGAGCTTTGCAAAAGCAATCACTCGGATCATTTCACGAGCATGAGATGATAAGGGCTCACTCTGGTTGCCAAGTTCCTCATCTATCAGGCTGTCTATGTAGGCGGGGTAGTGCTGAAATCTGGAACGAATTTGCATGGGAAGCTTCTCGATCAAATCATAGACCGAAACCCTTTGCCGTTCTGGCATAAGTCTTACTCCTATGTTGACATGCTTGCAGTCATTTTAAAGTATAACAAACCTACGGTTGTTGTGAAGTGCTGCAAATGAAACAAAAGACAGTCCCATCCGGCCTCCGAAGGATGACTCTTGAAGGGGGCTCCTCTATTGCAGAACGGGCGCCAGTCAAACGCTGGCGCTCTCTGGCTTCCTGTCAGCCCGCCTTTCAAGTAGGTTAGTATCTCCACGACCTGACGAGGTGGCTTGAGATCTGCCAGGATGAGGCCATCCCCATGGTTGAGCTGGACGCCTGGTACGGCTTGACCCGAACGATGTGTGCCCTAGGTATGATCTTGTTAGGGCGCCCTAGGCGATATAGAGCACACCGTAGTTGGCCTGCGCTGGCGTCTGTCATCAACTGGAGTTCTCCTGCCTTTTCTGGTCCGGCCTGCTCGCAAGGGTTCGGAGTTTGGAGGCGAGCATCCGCTCCCAAAGGTCAATCGCCTTGTCGACCTCCCAGTCGGGATCGATGGCGGTGGACTCACGGACATTGAACCGAATCCGACGGTTGGCCAAAGCGTAACCTCCCTCTCTGCCTGATTGGTACTAGTGTGCGTCTTGCCTCGATGCCCCATGGTGAGTTCTGGTTACCAGATCCCTCCGGCCCTTGTGGCAGTTAGCCCCAGGCCCGATGGTCACACATGGTCATACAATGTCATACCACTGACAGCAAAACGGCCCGCCCCATGCCTGGGCGGGCCGTTGGCTATTCCGTTTCGCTCCTCGCTCCTTGCTCTTGGGCACGCTCAGTCACCTTCCTTAGCCAATCTCGTACTGCGGGGCGACGCTCAACCTGCTTCTGCAACGCCTGCGCCTTCTCCAGGGTGTCCACCCCAAGCCTCGCCATAATGCCGCCGATCTGGATCAGCCGGCGGGTCCGTACCTTGCGCTCCTGCTGCTTGATCTGCTGACTCAGGGCCTGCTTGCGGGCCTGTAGTTGGCGGATGCGCTCATCGGTCTCGTCCATGCGCTCCGTCAGCGACTTGCCAGCCAGGATCACCACCTCCTTTCGATGATGACCCTATTCGGCACGTGGATTGGTCACATCTCTTCCGATGGCCCTATTTCGCTACTGGCACAACCGATGCCGCCCTGCTGATGCGGTCATGTCGGGGGCCGGCTATCCCGCCAGCGAATAGGTAATCGGAGGGGTTCTCGGGCGCTGCCTGGCCTGCTACCTTAATCCCAAGCGAGAGCGAAGGGCGCAACTATACATCGGCTGTGCCGATGTGTTGCGGCATGGGGCTTTGGCTCACCTCGAATCACCCTCGGCTGACTGCTCTAGCGATCAGCGCCGGGCGATTCGAGGTTCGGCCCCCTGCACCCCCAGGCGAGGGCGGCCCTATGGGTAGTCCCCCTGCCGCACTCGCCCACAGGGGGCATCCCCGATCCGGGAACGGGAGGTGGGCACCGCGGCGATCTTCATCATGAACGCGCAGATCATCGGCAGAAGCGCCGGGCGTACCGCTACGGGCGCGGCTGCCTACCGTGCGGGCGAGCGCATCGTCGATGAGCGGACCGGCCAGGTCTATGACTACACTCGCCGCCGGGGGGAGAGCGAGGCGCAGATCTTCTCCCCCGCTGGCTCTCCGGCCTGGGTACAGGTCCGGTCGCAACTCTGGAACGCCGTGGAGAAGGCGGAGCGCCGCGCCGATGCCCAGGTGGCACGGGAGATCATGGTCGCCTTCCCCATCGAACTGAGCAAGGAGCAGCAGCGGGAGCTGATCGCCGGCTATGTGCAGGAGCAGTTTGTCGTCCGGGGCATGGTGGCGGATGTGGCCATCCACCGCAACCCGGGCAACCCGCATGCCCACATCATGCTCACCATGCGGGAGATGGGGCCGGACGGGCTCTCCAGCAAGAAGAACCGGGATTGGAACAAGCCTGAACTACTGATGACCTGGCGCGAAGAGTGGGCCGCCCATGCCAACCGGGCCTTGGAGCGGGCCGGGCGGTCGGAGCGGATCGACCATCGGAGTCTGGCCGAGCAGGGGTCCGAGAAGCTGCCGCAGGTGCATCTGGGGCCGGATGCGGCTGCCCTGGAGCGGCGGGGTATAGCCACCGAGAAGGGCGACCACAATCGGATGGTGGCCGAGCACAACGCCGTGGTTGTGGACCTGGAGAGGGCGAGGGAGGAGCGCAACCGTCTGGAGGCTGAGAAGGCCGTTCAGAGGCGCTACAGCGCCCGTTTGACGGCGGGATGGTATCGCCCCCATGCCGAAGCGTTGGGGCGGCTAGAGTACGATCATGCCGGTGGCGAGCAGTTGACTTGCAGGGACGTCGCCAGCCTGCGTGACCAGTTCGGCGGTCAGCTGAAGCAGGCGTATGACGAGATCCACGCCATCCGGGCGGAGGAGCAGCGGCTGGATCGGGCCGCGGAGGTCTTGGGCTACCGGCAGCAGGCTGGCGAGAAGGTGGAGCGCCTGGAGAGTCCGCTGGCTCGGGTCAAGCGCCTCTTCAGCGAGAGCGCCCGCCAGGAGTACGCCCGTGCCAAGGAGGTCTTCACGCGGCATGATGACCGGGCCAGGGAGTTAGGCATCACGTCCGAGGCCGAACTGAAGGTGCAACGGGAGCACTGGCAGGGGCGCAACGCCAGACTGCCGGCGCTGGAGGAGAGGGCGGCAGGGTTGAGCAAGATCATCAGCCAGGTTGCCAGGGCCCTGGAGGGGTTCGAGCGTGAGCAGGAACGGGACCAGGACCTGATGAGGCGAGCTAGGCGTCAGCGTGATCGTGGCATGGATCGGGATCGCTAGCCCAACCACGCCCCGGCTTGGTGGAACAAGAACACCCATGGGGACCCGGCAGTCAAGGAGAGGCGAGTCGCTGTCCTCTTCCCCTTGACGGTCGGGGCCAGGGGTGTATGCTCCCGACCAGATGGTTTGGTGAAGCTCGATCGACCAAGGCGGCCCTGCCAGGTGTGGCAAGGCCGCCTATTTGCATTACGAAAATCGAAGCTCATCAAACAAGGCTGCGAAGTCCTGCCAAGTCTTGTACGTGTGGAGCCATCCCTGATGGAGGAACTGTGAAAGTAGGTCGGAAACTAACGATTGCATTTGCTTGGTGGTCTTGGAGTCAGATGCACTGAGACCCGAGTGAACGATTCTGCTGCGTTGGCCATACAGATCCTTCACCTCCTTGTAGAAACCGAGCCGCTCGTGCGAGGAACTAGACCAGCCCCGTATGAAGGCCGCTTTTTCTGCCAGAGGCCCTGTGATGGTTGCATTAGGATCATCCTGGCCAAGTAGTGCCTCAAGGCTTATCGCGTACTTGATAAAGGCATCGGTATGGGACTCCTCTATCGAGCCTTCTCCAAACCATCGGAGAGCATTAACCCATCGTTCTTGGAGATTTGTCCTTGACGACTTAGGAATCTGGAGGACGCCGATAACCTTCCCGAGGAGATCCTCATAATCTGACCGTTCAGAGGGGCTCAAGTCAAGGTAGCGTTCTATTTCTAGACCTTCTTCGTCGGGGAATAGTTGCACGTCACTGTGAAGGCTTTCTTGGATGGCAACCGATACTCCGCTTGAAGAGACTATCACAAGACCCGACAGTCTACGTTCTGGAGCCCCACGCATAGCGATGGGTGCTTCAACTCCGCTAATGTGAGCGAGAAATCGCAGACATGCTACTACTTCCTCAAAGCTGCCCTTAGCCAACTCGCGGGCTTTGGCGTCATCCCCAGCTGATACTGAGGTAGTGATAAGACAGTCTCCCCCAAGGGTAGACATGAGGTCCCGGACCCACAAGCCAACCGCCTGACATTCGTTGTCCTGTGCTGCCGTTATCAAACGAGAAGTTGAACCTGAGAGTAGGTCGTCGATTTGTGCCTCTGAGTTGGGCAGCAAAGAGACGGAGCCGACCGCAATGGGCTGAGTTGTCCGGACGTGAACTAGACCACCGATAACTGTCCACTGCTGTAGGGCCGGGGGAGCGGAGCGAAGCGCATCCAACCACTGACCAAGTGCTTTTTGAATATCCGAGCTGCTACGAACCCGACCCACCTGGTGCCAAACCTGGGATGCCAAGTGGTCTCTTGAGTAATGGGCACGAATGGAGCGGTGTTTTAACAGTTCATCGACAATCCCATCGGTTTGGGCAAAGTCGAACCGGTCCTCTGAGTAATTCTCTCGCACCTGTTCTACTAGGTCCAACAGCAGCTTCAGCACGCGGCTTTTTTCCAAGCTCATGCCTTCTCACCTTCGCTTCCATGAAATGTAAATTACACTGCTAGGTGCATACTCAGGACCTCTTGTGAGGTTCCACCCAAAACGTCATTTTCTGCAGAGCGTTGAACCTCATCGGCTGTCGCACCGGTACCCACACAAGACCCGGATAGGGTGAGGACATTATTGGGGAGGGCGGAGAGTTCGTGCCACCCGCCAGGTCAACCAGAAGGTCGACCACAACTCCGGGAATTTCAGTGTCCTGAGCGTTATACACACCTCGATCGCTGACAAGGGTGCCTTTCCAACCAGGTGTATAAGACGGGATAATGTCCACCCAGAATAACACACTTGGGAGTTTGATCATCACCGCGAGGGCAGAGCTTGTCTTTACGACATGTGCATTTACTCCTCTATGTAAGAAACGGTTGAAATTCGGTGCGAATTCTCGTTCTTGCTCCGCGGACGCGGCTCCAAGGAAGGCTATGTTGATTGAGACAGTACCTGGGTCACTCCGCCGTCCTAACAGGTACTCTCGCCACACGGGAAATGTTTGGTTCTGTAGATACTGAACGACGGCGTTCGACTGCCCCGCTCCCTTAATTATGTCCCACAGTGCCGTTCTAAAGGCTATCCCTACGGCAAAGTGCTTTAGCCACCCCTCGTATTGAAAAGAAGTTTGATGTTGTCTTAAGAAGGGATAGAACACGTGAGTCGCAAATGCCTTCTCAGTAAGCGAAAACGTTGCCTCACAGTCCTTACAGAACCAGTTCTGGGTGGGTAGGTCTTGTTTCACTTGCATCTTGGAATTCAAAAGTCTAGCCGGCGCCCCTGTTGCCGCACTTCCAGAGGTTGTAAGCCACTTTCCAACGAACTTAGGGATGATGTGACTTCGAAGTAGGGTCCTTTCATGCTGGCAAAGAAGGCATTTTGGCATCGCAGTTCATCCTTCATGACTTGACTGTCGAATTTGCTTTTAATACTAGCGCATCACGGATCACGCCGCAAATCTAGGATTGACCCACGAATTCACCAACTGTGCCGACCCTGTTACCTAGACGCAGACGATCACAACCGTCTACGGAGTACGCCCACACCCGGGCGCGCCGGTCTCGCATCCTGTGACTTGGGGCGAGTTGGAGGGCATGCCGCCGCGCTTCACGCTGCGGAGTATCGGGGCAAGGGTGGAGGCGGTTGGCGACCTGTTCTCCCCAGTTCTCCGGATCCGGCAGGACCTTCGCCAGGCGACGGAGGCAATCCGCAAGCTCACCGATGCGACGTGAGCATCGGAGACGGCGATCAGGTTGCGGGATCAGTCAGGGAGCCCTCAGCGCACCGCTGAGGGCTCCCTTCACCATCTCTCACTTGTCGAGGTTGGGCATTACCCACACGACCTCGCAAAGCCGTACAAAGAAGACCGACCCGCCGGGCGCCTCTTGCACAGCGATGTGGTCAGGCTTCACATCGACCAGCACACCGTTGACCGACCCTCGGACCGTGTCGACCACGACCCGCGTCCCCTCGATCTGCTTCAGCCGCTGATACACAAAGGGTTCCACCCGGAAGCTGGGCTGTGCCTCCATGTAGTTTCTGTACGGGTGTGGTTCCCTGGCTCCGTATGGGTTCATATGCATGACCTCGCCTCCCCACATGATCAACCACCCCCATGTTATGTAGACATCCGGTAGTTGCCTCCTACATCTACATTCACGGTCTCGCAAATAACAACAGCCCCAAGTCCCGGGTGTGTATCACCGGGGGCCTGGGGCGCTGTCAGAGGCTTGTTGCCACTAGATTCTGCGGAACCGGACGTGCGCTTCTTCGCTGCTCACCTGGTTCTGCTCAGATATGCTCATGCCATTCTGACCAGCGATCACCTGGAGAACAGCCGGGCCGAGGTTGAAGCGCTCTGGGTTGAAGATGAAAGCCACTTCATCTCCTGACTTCAGGCTTCCCGAGACGCTCTTCACCGCTCGTTTCATGAATCCGAGCGGATCGCCGCCGCAAGAGGCTTTCCTCAGATCTTTCATCTCCACGCTAGACGCTCCGCTTGGCGAGGTACCAGGTCTCGGCTCCATCGGCACCGTCGCGCTTGTAGGAGTCCTCCAGGGTCTTTGGGGCAGGAACGATCATCGGCTGACCCGGCTGCCAGTTCGCCGGCGCCGCGGTACCGTTCCTGTCGACGGCCTGAAGAGCCTTGACCACCCGGACGAACTCCTCCATCCAACGACCGAGCTCAATCGGGTAGTAGGCGGAGAACCGGAGGATTCCCTCGGGATCGATGACGAAGACGCCCCGAATCGTCAGCCCGCTCGCCTCATCGACGAGATCGTAGAGATTGGCGACCTCCTTGTCGGTATCGGCCAGGACCGGGAAGGGGATCTCGATTCCGTAGTTCTGCTTGATATCCCGCAACCAGGCGATGTGGGAGTAGATCCCATCGACCGAGAGACCGATGAGTTGGGTGTTGAGGGCCTTGAACTGGTCGTTCAGCTGAGCGAAGCCGATGAACTCAGTGGTGCAGACCGGGGTGAAGTCTGCAGGATGAGCGAAGAGAACAACCCACTGACCACGGAACTGCGAGAGAGAGATGGGGCCCTGCGTGGACTGAATGGCGAAGTCTGGAGCCGGCTGACCGATCTTAGGCATGAAAGGACACCTCCGTGATACATTAGTTGTATACCCGCCGGGGTATCCAACACGGAATGATTCTAACTCTCATTTAGAATCATTGTCAACAGAGGACCTTTAAGTTCGTGTGGTCATTTTTCGCGTGGCGTTCCGTGGTTGTTCTTTTTCGCATGCCCTGTCTCCGTTGAGCCACTTTTGCGTGACTCACGAGAGCAAGCTCGGTCAGTGGGTTACGGGCAGACGAGAGCCGTCCCAAATCCTTCAGGGCATTGAACACACCCCGAGGGATGGGACGGCGGAAGTCTGTTCCTGTCCGGGACGAATGCTCACTTCGGTCGATAGCGCCTTACTTAGGAGGATGAAGCTCTGGTGCCCTTACTCCCCATCGGGTGGGAGGAGGCCTTGACGTGCCACCCAAACTGCCAGGCCTGCCCGGGATGAGATTTTCAGCTTTGCGAATACATTCCGCAGATGACCATCTACGGTTCGCGGGCTGATGACAAGTCGCACTGCAATCTCCCTGTCGGTCAGCCCTCGTGCCACTAATGCGGCAATCTCCAGTTCCCGGTTGGTCAGCCCCATAGGACGAGGAGAAGTTTCTCTTGGGCGTTTCTTGGCGACTTCATCTTGCAGACGCCGTTGGCCGGATTGCTCTGCCAAAAGGGCTGCCGCCTCGAGATGCTCGCTGGACCGCTCCAAATCCAGTTGACCCAAGTGGAGCAGGGCCGGTAAGAGCGCCGACGTCGTGCGCTGACAGACCATCGCCTGGTCACGCACGGCCAGGGCTGACTCCAACGCCCGGTCAGGCAGCCCAGCCGCTCGCCAATATTCTGTCCAGGCAAGCAGGTTCTCCAAGTCGTTGTACGGGCTCGGTCGGGGGCCGGATTGCCACTGGTCAACGGTCGTCAGCCAGGCCTCGGCTTTGGGGAGATCCCCCTCCCGCAACCGGAGTGTGGCGAGGGTCGTCATTGCGCTCATGGCGTACCGGAACTCTCCAAATCGGGGAGAACGACCAGGGGTCAAGCTTCCAAGCAGCGCGGCGGAGGCGTCAGCGAGCCGGTTCTCGGCAAGATCGACCCTCACCTGCCACCGACGGCTGTATGCCTGCCAGGTGGGCGGCAAGGTTGCATGCTCATAACGGATAGACTCCCAATCTCCGTCGACGTACCAGAGCGCCTGTAGCGGTCCCCTTGATCCCATGTCATATAGGCCGGTACGGCGGGCCGCAGGGACCAGTTCCGTCAACCGCGAAGCCACTTGCTCAATGGCGGCCCGGTCGGTTCCGCGATCGAGCACCAGATGCTCAAGCCAGATCGCCAACCGGTGGAGTGCTGCAGCATAGTTCCGACGACCAAGTGCATCATCCACACCTGCTTGCCAGAACCAGAACGCTGTATCGAGGTCACCTTTTAGCAGGGCGACCTCGGCCAATACATCCGCATCGAACTCTCCGAGGGAAGAGCCGGCCTCGCGTCGCACCTCATCCAGCAGGTTTCGGGCCGAATCTGGCCGCCCGCTGGACAGGTAGACATAGGCGATGCCGTCCATGCAACCAGGTGAAGAGGAACGCCTCCCGGAAATCAGCGCTTGCAGCACACCCAATCGTGGAGTCTGCCAGACCTCCATCAGGGCCCTGTGCGCTCTGTCCATGAGGAGGGGAGCCCGTTCGTGCCCCTCATGGGAGGCGATCCAGGCTAGCGCTTGGTCAGCCAGCGCAGCAACTACGGCATCGTTCCCCGCCTGCTTAGCCTCCAGGAAGAGGCTGGCGGCCCGCCTGGGAGCGGCGTGTCGGGCCGCCGCCCCAGCGAGGAGAAGCACCTCCCCGGAAGCCGCCGAGGGTAGAAGCTGCACCGATTGCATCAGGAACTGATACGCAGTCGAATAGTCACCGAGGTTCAGGGACTGACGGCCAGCCTCCTGCAGCGCGGGAACGGCTTCGTGGACACCGGCGCTCGCGAGGTGATGGGCACGTGCAGCCACATCATCCACAAGGTCCGCAATGATCCGATGCAGGCGCATCCGACGCGGGGCAATCGACTCTGTGTAGAGGATCTCTCGGACCAGACGGTGGCGGAAGCGGAATCCGTCGGGGATCTCCTCCAGGATTCCCCGCACAGTTGCCTCTTCCAACGCGTGCAGCAGCCTTTCCTCAGACCACAATGTTAGCGGAATAAGGTGTTGGTAAGCGAAGCTGTCTCCCATGACTGCAACCGTCCGGAGCAGGTCTCTGGTATTGGTGTCCAGCCGATGTAGCTGCTCGTCAACTGCATACCGGACAACCTGAGGGATTGCCCCTGCGTCCGCATCCAGCAAGGCACAGGTAAAGAACGGGTTGCCCCCGGATCGCCTGAACAGGTCGGCGCTGATCTCCGGCCTGCCGACCGAACGGGCCAGGTGTTCCACGTCGACCTCGGTGAGAGGACTGAGTTGGATCACATCTGCCCTGCCCCTGTGCAGGATGGGCAGAACGCCATGCAACGGATGGCCCGTGAACAACTCCTCGGGACGGTACGAGAGGACCAGGAAGGTTGGGCCTGAGGTCATCACCCCAGGCAGGTAGCGGAGGACCTCAAGGGACGTGGTATCCGCCCAGTGGATGTCCTCCAGGATGAGTAGGCTTGGCTCTGCATGTAACTGAGCAGCGACCTGCTGAGCCAGTCGATAAGGGTCTGCGGGTAGACCCCCCCCGAACGGTAACTGACTCCACAATCCCATACGGGGGGAGGGACCCGGACCGGGATTGCTGACCAGCGAAGTGCTGTAGCCCAGCGCCTTCGCCTCTTCCAGGCACGACAGTACGAGCCGGGTCTTGCCTGCTCCAGCCTCGCCGGCGACCAGTAGAATGCCCCCCGCCCCCAGTTGCAGCCGATCGCGACAGAGGGCGAGTTCTGCGGACCGCCCAACTAGGGGTAGATCGTGTCGCATGGATAGCCCCCTCAATTACATTGCCTGCCCTGTGCTTAGTGATTCGAGGGGCTAGGGAGAATTCCCTGGCATGTCCTACCTGTCGAAATCCAGGGAAAATGCACGCTGTGATGGTCTCGTGGCTGGTGGTATGGTGGTTCTCACAAGGGGGGAATCGCATGATCCATAACATTTCTGCTGCGATCGACCGGGGGCTGGCTCGGACCGGCTCGTGGGTAAGGGAACATAAGGAAGGTGTCACCAGGAGCATGGCATCGGAGATCACTCCGCTCTGTGCCACCGCAGACAACCAGGCTGTGGCCGAGATCCTGCGGAACGCTGGCGCCGTCTCGGTGGGCGGACATCGGGGGCTGACTCTACTGGAAGGTGCCGCTCATTGGGGGCATCATCGCATGGTGGAGTGGTGTCTGACCCAAAGGGCGAGCGCAAACGCCCAGACCAACCTTGGGATGACCCCCGCGACTTGTGCTGCCGAACAAGGGCATGTCACTGTTGTCACACGGCTAATCCCTGCCGGTGCGGACGAAACCTTACGTACTCACGACGGTGATTCAGCTGTGGACATGGCCGGATACCCGGATCACGTGGCGGTTCGGGAGGTGCTGGCGAGTTATGAGTAAACGGCAAAGTCGTGCCCAAGTCCCAGTGCACCAGACGTGGGATCTGGAAGGGCTGTACCCTGACCACCAGACCTGGGCGGCGGACGTGGTCGCGCTTCGAGCGACACTCGTTGACCACGGCCGGTTTGCCGGGAGGCTCGGGGATAGCGCCGAGGTGCTCCTCGCGTGCCTTCAGCATCGGGATGAGATCCGCTGGCGGTTTGATCGGATTGACTACTACGCGTCGAACAGACTGGCGGAGGACCAGGGAGATCCCGAACGGGTGGGTCTGCACGAGCAGGCCCGGGCATTGGCCGCGCAAGTCGAGTCGGCAGTCTCCTTCTTCCGGCCAGAACTGCTCGGCCTATCTGAAGAGCAGATCCACGCGTTCCTCAGGGAGAGCCAGGGGCTTCGCACATATCGGAAGCTCCTCATGGACCTGATCGATGAGCGACAGCACACCCTGGGGGCGGAGGCGGAATCGGTACTAGCTCAGGTCAGCGAACTGACGCAGGTACCCCTTTCGGTCTACGGCAGTGTCGTCCATGCTGACATGCGATTCGATCCTGTACGGGACGATGATGGGAGTTCGGTACCGGTTTCCCTGGGTTCGCTTTCCCGGCTCTATCAGTCGTCGGATCGGGCGGTGCGAAAGGCGGCGTTCGAGTCGCTAAACCGGGGCTACCTGGCCCACAGGAACAGCCTCTCGGCTGCCTTGGCTGGAGCGGTGAAGCGGGACGTCATGCTCGCTCAGCTTCGTCGGCACCGAACATCCCTCGACTTTTACCTGGCGAAGGATGGGCTTTCTGAGGAAGTCTTCACCAGCTTCCTCGAGACGGCGGAGTTGGGCAGCGTCCACCTGCGCCGGTACCTGGAGCTTCGCCGACGCAAACTGGGTGTCTGTCGCCTGGCGCCGTATGACATGGGGGTTCCCTTGGATCCCGACGTGGCAACCCGATTCAGCTTTGCGGATGCGTTCGCACTCATAATCAGGGCCATGGCTACACTGGGGCCGGAATACCTGCATCTTCTTGAGCGGGCCCGTGACGAGCGGTGGTGCGACTGGGCTGGCAACCAGGGAAAGTCGGTCGTACCGTTCTCTCGGGACTGTTACGGGTACCATCCGGCCATCTCCCTGCACTGGTCGGGGACGCTGGATGATGTCTTTGTCCTGGCACACGAACTGGGGCATGCTCTTCACTCTACCCTGTCCCAGTCAGCGCAGCCCATCGTCTATGGGAAGTACCCGGCTGTGCTGGCCGAAACTGCATCCACGATGAATGAGGTTCTCCTGGCGCAGTATCTCCTGAGTACGCAGCAGGAGTCGGCCGTTCGGCGCCACCTCCTTACCCGGGTCCTTAACGCTTTCGTGACCAACTACTACTTCGGTGCGATCGCCGCATCGTTCCAGTTGGCAGTTCACGAGATGGCTGAACGGGGGCAACCACTTACGTATGAGTCGTTTACCTCGACAAATATGGTAGTATTGAAACGGTTCTACGGTGACGCCCTGGAGATCTCCGCGGAAGGGCTGGGGGCGCAGTGGCTTCGGCCACCGCAACACTACATGGGCTACTTTTCCTACCAATATGCCGTAGGCATCTCTGCAGCGGCCGGCTGTGCCTCAGCGATTCAGAGGACAGGGGAGGACGCGGTCGCTCGCTACCTGAGGTTCCTGCGAAGCGGGTCGTCGGCGCCGCCGGCCCAACTCCTGTCGGAAGCTGGGATCGATCCTGGGGCAGCCGCCACATTCGAGTACCCGGTAGCCTTGTTCGCCTCTTGGGTGGACGAGTTGGAACGACTGGGGTAATTCGACTATCTTTGACTGGCGCTGAGCAGTCGAGTCGGGAGTCACCCTGCGGTGGCTCCCGTTTTCGCATTGGCAGCGAAACTGCCAGCAGGCTTCCCCATGACATAAAACGTTTACAGAACGTATAATCGCAAGTGACTATCAGAACCGCTCGGAGGTGGACAGGTGAAGGCAGGACGTACGCCATGGGTCCTTCTGACCGGAATTCTTGTGATCCTGGCTATCGGCACATCGGTCCTGGCGGCTCCATTTGGGAGCCGCAGCCTGTATGTGGGACGGATTGGGGCGGATGTGGCCGAGCTGCAGCGCCGGCTAAACAGTCTGGGCTACGCGGTCGGTTCTGCCGATGGGGTCTTCGGCCCGCGCACCCGGGCAGCGGTGACTCAGTTCGAGCAGAACTCGGGCCTTGTGGCCGATGGTCTGGCTGATCAGTGGACCTTTCAGGCCCTGAATCGGGCTGATGCCTACAAGCGGGCAACGATCCACACCGTTAAAGAAGGGGAGTCTCTCTCCCATATCGCCGCAAGCTATGGAACGACGAGTGAGACACTGATCTGGCTGAACCAGTTGAGCGATCGAAGCGTAAAGCCTGGTCAGGTGCTCCGCATCCCCGCACCGGAGGAGGCCGTAACCCCGCCGCCGACCAGGGCGCCAGACTCCCCGTCGCAGGAGGTACCCACCCCGCCAGCCCCGCCAGCCCCGCCGCCACCGTCAGAGAGCCCGGATCCCGCCTCTGGTCCATCTCCGGACTCCCCGTCGCCTGAGCAGCCAGAGCCCGAAGCACCGGTCCAGGAGCCCGAGACACCGGAGCCCGGCGCCCCGGCACCCGAGGAACCTGCACCTGAAGGCCCTGCCCCGGCTGACCCTGATCCGGAGCCCGAGACCCCGGATCCCGCCGGCCCCGGTCAGGAGGCACCGCCGAGCGAGCCTGCCGATACACCTCGCCCGCAGCCCGGTCACGCCCAGTGGATCCTCCCCGGGCTGATCCCGCTGGACTACCTGGTCATGCTCCCGCCGACCGAGCCCACCCACCCGCAGCCCCTGCCGACGGGTCGTCCCCTGGTCATTGGCTACTATGCCGAGGACTGGCAGGGTGATGGTCGGGCGCTCCAGTCGCTCAACCAGGCCGGCGACAGCGCTGACATGGTCGTCAACTTCCAACTCCAGATCGATGCGAACGGCAACCTGTCCACCCGCTCCTACCCGGAGTTGATGGCCACCGCCAAGGAGCGTGGCCTTCGCGTCTATGGGCTTGTCCACAACTACCGGGGGTCCGGGTTCGATGCCAACGTAGCCCGCTCCGTGCTCGGCGACCCTACCGTCCGGGCTCACGCCATCGAACAGATGTTGAAGGCGGCCCAGACCCTCGGGCTGGACGGCATCGATATCGACATCGAAAACGTGCCGCCCGATCAGCGAGCGAACTACACCGCCCTGATCAAGGAGCTGTCGGAGCGTCTCAAGCCCGAGGGGCTGGGCGTCACGATTTCCATCCCCGCCAAGACCTATGATGATCGCAAGTCCGCATGGTCCGGCGCCTTCGACTACGCCGCCCTCGGGCAGTACGCCGATCGCGTCGCCATTATGGCCTACGATGAGCACACCCCCGGTTATACAGCGGGACCGGTTGCTTCGGTGGGGTGGGTGGAGAAAGTCGCCCAGTTCGCCAGCAGCCAGATCGAGCCACAGAAGGTCCTGCTCGGCATTGCCACCTACGGCTACGATTGGGTGAAGGGTACTACCCAGGCCCGCGGCCTCTCGGTCCCGCAGGCCCGTGCCCTTGCCGCGAAGACCGGCGCCACGGTCCAGTGGGACCCGGTCGCCAAGGTCCCCTGGTTCAGCTACTGGGAAGGCGGGCTGGAGCGGGTCGTCTACTTCGAAGATGAACGATCCCTCGCACCGAAACTGGACCTGGTCTCGCAGTATGGGCTCGGTGGCATCGCCATCTGGCGGCTGGGCCTGGAGGAGCCGACCATCTGGCCGGTGATCAACGAGAAACTGCGTTAAGCAAGGAGAGCGCACCCGCAGCAGGCAGGTGCGCTCCTCTGCGCGCGATGAGGGCCTAATGGCCACCCGTTTGAGATGGACGGGCAGGATCAGCCGTCAGCACCTCGGTCAGGGTGACTGGTCTGAGCCCCCGGGCGGTTACCAGGTCGATCGCCTGCTCCAAAGCGGTGACGGTGTTCGCCTTGGGGTGGAGGAGGATCAGATCGCCGGCCTTCGCCTTCTGGAAGGTGGCCAGGATCATGGCCGGCGTGGTGGACTCCTGCCAGTCGATCGTGTCGAGGGAGTAGAGGACGGTCCGCAGCTTCAGGTCGGCCGCCGTCTGCACAATCTCCGGGCTCACCTCGGACATGTGCGGGGCGTAGTAGCGAACATCCCGGCCCGTCACCGCCTCGATCGCAGCAACCGATTTGGCTATGTCACTCTGCAGCTCGCCGGCCGCCGCCAGCACTTTCGGTCCGCTGGACAGGTTGTAGCCGTGGGTGGCGATCTCGTGCCCATCATCTGCGATCAACTTCAGGAGGTTCTTGTTCTTGTCGGCCCACCGGCCGGAGACGAAGAAGGTCACCTTGACGTTCTTCTTGCGCAAGATCGGGAGCATTTTGGCCAGTTCGATCTCGCCCCAGTCCACGTTGACCAGGAGCCCGATCACCGGCTTCCCGCCGTTCCCCTGGCGAATCACCCCCTGCGGGTAATCGGCGAGGCGTCGGGTTGCGGGCAGCGGGCGGGAGACGGGTTCCACCTCGGCACCGGGCGGGGCGACCGAGAGCCGGAGCCAGGTCATCTCGACGTCCAGCTCGTACCCATCGATCTCGGGAATCACATAGAGCCGCCCCCCGGCATCGTTGAACTCCCGTGCGTTGACCGGGGTGGTCTGGTAGGCTGAGGCCAGCTCTTCGAGCATCATCCGGGCCTGCTGTTCGGACTTCCCCGAGAAGTCCAGCCCCAGCATGGTAACACCGTCACGCACCTGAGGACTTGCCTGCCCACCGGCCGGGAGATGCTGGCGGCCAGGCCAGGCCAAAAGGACCAGGAGCAGGATCAGCAGGAGAGCCAGGGACCAGCGGTTAATCCGCACGACGCGAAAGTGGGCACGCACCTGACGTTCCACCCGGAGTCACCCCTTTTGCCAAGTCACAAAACGGTATGTCCAGGGCTGTTCCGGTATGCGGGCCATGCTATAATGGGTTGAGCTTGATCGATCAGAGGGTAAAAGAAAGCGGAGGTCGTCTGCGTGTTTGAGCGCAACAGCCGGTTCAATATCTTGAACGCGATAGCGGCTGCGGTGGCCATGAATATGATTCAGCCCTACGTTGGTATTCTGGCGATCAAGTTGGGGGCCGACAACCAGCAGTTGGGCTACCTCTCCGCTTGGCCGAACCTGGTTTCGGTGCTCGCAGTGCTTGGCGTCGCGGCGGCTGTGGCCCGTTCCAGTCAGAAGCAGCGACTCATTGCGGGCATCTTCCTGGTGGGGCGCGCGGCGGCCCTGGGTGCCGCTGCGGTCCCATTCTTCGCGGAGGAGGCCCGGGTGTGGGCGCTCATAGGTTTCTGGGTCCTGTCGGTCTTTCCGACATCGGCAGCCGGCACGGCCCAGCAGTCCTTCCTGGCCGATGTCTTCCCGGGCAACGAGCGAGCCCGCGCCTTCGCCTCTCGCCAGTCCTGGGCAACGGGGGCTGGCATGATCGTGGTCCTGATCACCGGATGGCTCCTCGACAAGGTGTTCCCCGAGCCGATGGGCTATCAGGTGGTGTTCGCCGGCTCCTTCCTCTTCGCCATTATCGAGGTCATCTTCTTCCTGCAACTGCGGGAGCAGGAGCGGCTCCCAACGGTGGGCGCTCCCGCACCTTCAGAGACGGCGGCCACGGTACCGAACGCCCTTGGCGGAGCGGGCTGGCGGAGCTACCTCGATGTTTTCCGGCACAAGCCATTCGTGCAGTTCCTGCTCGTCTCCGTTCCCTTCCACTTCACCTGGCAGATGGCGTGGCCGCTTTTCACCCGCTTCCAGGTCTCAGAGCTCGAGATCTCTAATACGATGCTCTCCATCGTGCAGGTGGCCAACTCCCTCGCCATGGTGGTCACCTATCCAATCTGGGCCCGATGGGCCGAGCGGAAGGGCAATGCCGCGATGATCTTCCAGGCGGCGATCCATCTGGCGACCGCCCCGCTGGTGACCGCACTTGTCCCCAGTGCCCCGTGGCTGGTGGCGGTAAACCTCTTCACCGGGATTGGCGTGGCCGGAGTGATGCTCCTCGTGCTGAACAACCTGTTGGATGTCTCGCCAAACGAAGGGCGTCCAGTCTTCCTGGCGGTCCACTCCGCCCTGGTCTCGGTCTCCGCATCCATCGCACCGATGGTCGGCGCCTTCATGTTGGACGCCTTTCCTATCCGCACCGGCCTCATGATTGCGACCGGCTTTCGGGTCCTCTCCGCCCTTCAGTTCTACTTCTGGAATCGTCGCCTGGAGATTGGGAAGGGAAAACAGGTAGGCTTGGAGAATGCTTCGTAATCAGGATTCTACCGGATAGGAGGGAATAACCCCCATGAAGATGATCGTGGCGGTCGTGCGCGATGAGTATGCGGCCAGCGTCACCGAGGCGCTGACCCGCAAGGGTTTTGGTGCAACCAAACTCGCCTCCACCGGTGGCTTTCTCAAGGCCGGTAACACCACGTTTCTCGTAGGTGTACCCGTTGGGCAGCTAGACGAGGCCATGGAGACAATCCGAGATGCCTGCCCATCCCAGCGGTCGATCCAGGGCGATCTCACCTTCGCCGAGGGTGCCCTGAAGAGCGCCGCCGCCAGCCCGGAGAAGACAGCCCCCGGTGCGGTGGATATCAGCGGTGCAACGGTCTTCGTGCTCGATGTTGAACGAATGATCAAGGTTTAAGAAGGAATCGAAACCGCCACTCCCGGCATACCCATGATGGGGTTAGGGGGTGGCGGTTCGCATGATGAACATCATCTGGCTGGGGTTGATCCTGATCGGGGTTGTCGTGGCAGCTTTCACGGGCCGGGCCCCGGCTGTCACCGATGCCGCCTTTGCCGGCGGGAAACTGGCCATTGAGACGATCATCGGTCTGGCCGGCCTCATGGCGCTCTGGATGGGGGTCATGAAGATCGCCGAGAAGAGCGGCCTGATGGAAGGGATCGCCTACCTGCTGAAGCCGGTGGTCCGCCTGCTCTTCCCCACGGTACCAGGGGATCATCCGGCGATCGGGGCGATGCTCATGAATATCTCGGCCAACATGCTCGGTCTGGGCTCTGCTGCCACACCCTTCGGCCTGAGGGCCATGCAGGAACTCCAGGACCTGAACCCGGACAAGGAGACGGCATCGGAGGCCATGTGCACCTTCCTCACCCTGAACACGGCATCGATCACGCTGGTGCCAGGCACGATCATCGCCCTGAGGGCTACCTACGGCTCAGCCAACCCAGCGGAGATCGTCGGCGCCACCCTCATCGCCTCGCTGGTTGCGGGGGTCGCTGCCGTGCTGATGGACTATCTCGTCCGGCTCTACAACCGGGTGCGAGGGAGGTGAGCGGCCATGTCTGTCCTTGACTCGCTTTCGCTCTGGGCCGTGCCCGCCATGCTGGCCCTGATTCCGCTCTGGGGCGCCATCCGGGGCGTCAAGGTCTACGAGACCTTCGTGGAGGGGGCCCAGGAGGGGCTGGAGATCGCCGTCAAGATCATCCCCTACCTGATCGGGATGCTCATGGCACTCTCGATCTTCCGCGCCTCGGGTGCCATGGAGATCCTGGCTCGGGCGATCAGCCCGCTCACATCGGCCCTGGGCTTCCCCTCGGAGGTCTTGCCGCTCATGATCGTCCGCCCGCTCTCCGGTGCCGGCGCCCTTGGGGTCACCGCAGACCTGCTGAAGACCCACTCCCCGGATTCGCTGATCGGGCGTCTCGCGTCGATCATGCAGGGTTCGACCGACACGACCTTCTACGTGCTGACGGTCTACTTCGGGGCCGTGGGCGTCCGCAAGATCCGTTACGCCGCCGGGATCGGTCTGGCAGCAGACGTTGTCGGATTTCTGGCAGCGCTCTATGCCTGTCTCTGGTTTTTCGGGTAGGGCTGTGGTAAGAATAGGAGAGGAACGAGTCGTACCTTGTTACGCCCATCTAACACCAACAGAGGAGGCTCTCATTTACATGAGCGTTGAAGCCAAGCTCCAGGAACTCGGTATCGTTCTTCCCGAAGTTCCCAAGCCCCTCGCCGCTTACGTCCCCTTCGTCCAGAGCGGAGACCTGGTCTTCACCAGCGGCCAGATCGCCGTAGAGGCCGGAACCCTCAAGTTCAAGGGCAAGATCGGCAAGGA
The DNA here is from genome assembly GCA_041690255.1 of Symbiobacteriaceae bacterium. Classification (GTDB taxonomy): domain Bacteria; phylum Bacillota; class Sulfobacillia; order Symbiobacteriales; family Symbiobacteriaceae; genus JAWLHU01. The sequence goes on along the minus strand of JAWLHU010000004.1, from coordinate 136,534 downwards.
TCTGACGGCCGAGGAGGGCTACCAGGCCGCCCGGCTCTGCGCCATTAACACCCTGGCAGTGCTGAAGTCTGCCGTTGGCTCGCTCGACAAGATCGAGCAGATCGTCAAGGTGGTCGTCTTCGTCAACAGTGCCGATGGCTTCAGCAGCCAGCCGGCGGTTGCCAACGGTGCGTCCGAACTCTACCAGCAGGTCTTCGGCGATGCCGGTCGCCACGCCCGTTCTGCCGTGGGTGCTCCCGAGCTGCCGCTCGACACCGCTGTCGAAGTCGAGGTCGTCGCCCGAATCGCCAAGTAGGCCACCGGACACGCTAGACGCAGGCTGCTGTGTGCAGCCTGCTCTTTGCTCAGCCCCGGGTGATCTGAAGCATGCCGCTCACATCGACAATGTACCGGCCGGGCGCTACCGCCTCGGCCACGAGAAGCGGGTGCTCCAGGCTGAACTCCCGCGGTTCGCGCTCCGTACAGAGGAGCCGTGCGCCGGTCTGTTCCTTCAGGGCGGCCAGGTCCAGGAAGCGGTTGGTCCGAATGCCCCAGATCAGGGGCCCATCCTCGGTCAGATCGGCGTCGGACAGGAGAGCGGGGCGCGCTCCGTTGCAGCCCAGGCCGAGGACTTCAAGATCCGCCTGGCAGATATGGGTGCGGCCCGTTGCGGCCAGCCGCCCCCCTGAGCCGATGGAGAGGCCGAGGTGGTACTCGTCTCGCCCGAGGGACCGGCGAACGCTGCCGGAGGCTGTGGCAATCCAGGTCTCGAAGAAGGTGCCAAGCCGGAGCGTGATCGGGCGGCGCGCGATCAGTTCCAGGCCGAGTTTCAACGGTACTTCCCCCCTTGAGAACGGCGAAACTCTGCCGCCCTCTCGGCGCAGTACCCCACTATATGACCCGCAAGAGACGATGGTGAGGTGGAATCCCATGGCAGACAAGCCCCGGAATTCCGGGCGTCCAGCCGGCCCCAGGGCCGGAGCGGATCGTGGAGCCCGACCGGGCGAGCGGCCCCGCAGTGCGGGCCGCCCCGCCGGCAAGCCTGAGAGAGGCCCGGCAAGGTCCCGTGAGAAGGTGGGGGGCGTAGATCTGGACGCCCTGGAACGGCTTGAGCGCGAAGGGCTCCTGACCCAGGAGGGGCGGCGACTGCGCCAGAGCGGCGGCCCGGCCCCGACGGGCGCCGAGCGCGGCGGCCGAACGACAGGGGGGGACCGCTCCCCGCGGGAAGGGCGCCCGGAGCGTGCGCCGCGCCAGGGGCGTGGCCCCCGTCCCGAGTCTGAGACCCGGGAGCGGAGCGGCCAGGCTGGCGAGCGCCCGGCCCGTGGGCCGCGTGGCAACTTCGGGGCCAGTTACGGTGGCTTCGAGTCGGTCGACGAGCAGTTGGCGCGCTCCATGGCCCGTGGCGCCCGGTTCGGGGTTCGCCGCACCAGATCGACCGATCGAGAGGAAACCCCCGCGGAGCGCCCGGTCCGGTCTGCCGACCGCCGCTCCCCCGAACGCCCGGCCCGGCAGGAGCGGGGCGACCGGAAGGCGCGCCCGACCACCCTGGCCGGCCGCCGCGGCGCCCCCAAGCCCGCCCCGGGCCCCCGGAAGCTGAACCCCGCCGAGCAGGAGATCGCCGAGCGGCTCCAGAAGGTGATGGCCCGGGCGGGCGTAGCCTCCCGGCGCCACAGCGAGGAGCTGATCCAGGCCGGGCGAGTCACCGTCAACGGACGCGTGGTGACCGAGCTTGGGACAAAGGTCGTCGCCGGCAGCGACGTCGTCGAGATCGACGGACGCCCGCTGGGCAAGCCCGAGTCCCTGGTCTACCTGCTGCTCAACAAGCCAAAGGGCTACGTGACCACCCTCTACGACCCGCAAGGGCGGCAGAAGGTGACAGACCTGCTCGGAGACGAGGTCGCAGCCCGGGTCTACCCCGTGGGCCGGCTCGATTACGACACCGAGGGGCTCCTCCTCCTGACCAACGATGGCGAGCTGGCCAACGCCCTCATGCACCCGGCGAAGCAGGTGAAGAAGACCTACATCGCCAAGGTGCGCGGGGTTCCGGGGCCCGCCAAGCTACGGGCGCTGGAGGAGGGCGTCGAACTGGATGATGGGGTTACCGCCCCAGCCGATGTAAAGATGATCGAGATAAAGGCGCCCAACGCTGCCACCGTCTCTATCCGGATTCACGAAGGCCGGAATCGCCAGGTACGGCGTATGTTCGAGGCGATTGGCCACGAGGTAATCCACCTGAAGCGGACCACGCTCGGGCCGCTCCATCTGAAGGACCTGGCCGCCGGAGAGTGGCGGAACCTGACCAGCCAGGAGATCCGTGACCTTTACCTGGCCGCTGGTCTGCGTTACAAGGCACCTACCGCGGAGAAGAACCGGTAACGATTGGTCGGCGTTGCAGAATCTGCACACTTGAACCGATAGGAATCGATCGGAAGCAGCCCGAAATCTGTGGGGAGATGAACCACCCCATACGATTTCAGGGGCTGCTTTCTTTGTGTACTTGCAAACCGGGGCTTCGGGCGCTCATCGCTCTGACCCTTCTGCTGGCCACCGCACTGACCGGCTGTGTCCTCGCCCTGAACGAGGGGACCCTTGGACAGGCCGGGGTGGACCTGCCCCCGAGGGGCGGTGGACCAAGGAGGAGTTTGCCCGGAGCCTGGGGAAAGTTACGGGTACAGGTGTTTTTGCTCTTGGCTTTTCCGTGGCGCCGGGGTACCATGAATCGTGGCCCCTCTTTCACGGCCTGATCATGGTGGATGGTGCGACTCCCCCGCTTGCTGAAGCCGACCTGCGGGAACTCGCCCGCTGAGTTTGCAGAGCGCCATCGCCCTTACCGAGTTCGTGGCCGCGCCTGATCAACAGGTTCGGCAGGCCCGCATCCGACAACTGGCTACAACGCCCCCTGAGGGCGATTGATAGTGGGCCGGGACCGCCCCGCCCCGAATACTCCAGGGCTCAATGGGCCAAAGGAGGAAGTTCCCAGCATGGCCAAGGTTACGCTCAAGCACGTGTTCAAGAACTTCGGTGAGGTCAAGGTCGTCAAGGATTTCAACCTCGAGATCGCGGATCGTGAGTTTATCGTCTTCGTCGGACCCTCTGGCTGCGGCAAGTCCACCACGCTCCGTATGATCGCCGGCCTTGAAGAGATCTCTGAAGGTGAGATCTACATCGGTGATCGGCTTGTGAACCACGTCGCCCCGAAGGACCGCGACATCGCCATGGTCTTCCAGAACTACGCCCTCTACCCGCATATGAACGTCTACGAGAATATGGCCTTCGGCCTTAAGCTGCGGAAGTTCTCCAAGCAGGAGATCGACAAGCGGGTCAAGGAAGCCGCTGAGATCCTCGGCCTGCAGAACCTCCTCGGTCGCAAGCCCAAGGAGCTCTCCGGTGGTCAGCGCCAGCGCGTCGCCCTGGGCCGCGCAATCGTCCGCAACCCGGCCGTCTTCCTCATGGACGAGCCGCTCTCCAACCTCGACGCCAAGCTCCGCGCCTCCATGCGCACCGAGCTTTCCAAGCTGCACCAGAACCTCCAGGTCACCACGATTTACGTCACGCACGACCAGATCGAGGCCATGACCATGGGCGACCGGATCGTCGTCATGAAGGATGGCATCGTCCAGCAGGTGGCGCCGCCTCAGGAGCTCTATGACCGCCCGGCCAACCTCTTCGTCGCCGGCTTCATCGGCTCCCCGACCATGAACTTCCTCAAGGGTACTCTCTCCGCCGATGCGAAGGTCTTCGACGGCGGCACCTTCAAGCTGGAGCTGCCCCCCGACCTCGCCAACGCTGCCCGCAGCCATGCCGGCAAGCGCGTGACCCTGGGCATCCGCCCGGAGGATGTCGAGGCCGATCCCAGCTACGTCGAGTCCCATCCCGGCGCCCGGGTCCCCTCCAGGATCGAGGTGGTCGAGCCGCTCGGCTCTGAGATCTACCTCTATCTTTCCACCGGTGAGAACCAGATCACCGCGCGCGTCGAGCCGCATCTGCGGTTCAAGGACGGCGAGGACATCACCCTCGCCCTGAACACGGAAAAGGTCCACCTGTTCGATGGTGAGACCGACATCGCCATTCGCTAGGCTTTCCGAACAACCGCGAGGCCATCTCCAGCAGGGGATGGCCTCATTGCGTAGAATCGCTTTCGGAGATGGCCGGTTGCTCGCTTCCTTGACGCCCTGCCGCGAGGCGGGGTATGATGCTGGAGATCATTCCCTTTCCATGCCAGCAGATGCAGCCCCCGCGAAGGAGGTTACCACTGCACCATGTATACCGTTCAAACATTTGTCCATACGAAGCTGTTTGGGAACTACCTGGCCGAGACCCGACCCCTTGAGTACCGCCGCGCCGATTGGCAGGCGCTCTCCAAGGGGCGCGAGCGCTCGGTGCGCCTGATCGTCAAGGCAATGCTCGGCGTACCTAGCGCCCACGTGGGTGAGAACGAGCACGCGATGTGGTGTTTCCAGCTTCCCAAGGGGTCGCTCATCGTCTTCCACCTGCACCGGGGGACTGTCTGCGAGATCAACACCAAAGTCGTGGACGAAGTCGAGTTCCAGGAGGCGATGGACTTCCTGTTGGAGGAGATCGGCAACCGGTTGAAGCTGGTCTAGCCGGGTGGCATCACCCAATGCCTAGCAATCGGCCTCAAACAGGCTGCTGATCGACTCGCCGCTGGTCACCCGCCGAATCGCCTCCGCCAAGAGCGGTGCGATTGAGAGCTCCGTCACGAACCCGGGCAGGTCCTTGTGGGGGATCGAGTTGGTGGTCACGACCTCCTGCACGCCGCTGTAGCTCAGGCGTTCCAGTGCATTTCCGCTGAAGCCGCCGTGGGTGGCGCAGACGTAGATCGCATCGGCCCCCTGGCGCTTCAGCAATTCGACGGCTCCTAAGAGCGTGGAGCCCGTTGCGATCTCATCTTCGAAGATGATCGCCTCTCGACCGCGCACATCGCCAATAAAGGCCGTCATCTCGACCGTATCCGTATTGCCCAGGCGATGCTTCTCCATGATTGCCAGGGGGACATCGAGCAGGCGGGCGAACGAAAGGGCTCGCTTGGCAGCGCCGGCATCGGCCGCGACGACTACCGGAGACTTCAACCCCTTCTCGCGCATGTACTCCGCAAAGAGCAGGTTCGCGGTGAGATGATCACACGGGATCGTGAAGAAGCCCTGAATCTGGGCCGAGTGCAGGTCTACTGTCATGACCCGGTCCGCACCGGCTGTGGTCAGCAGGTCTGCCACCAGTCGGGCCGTGATCGCAACGCGCGGCTGATCCTTCTTGTCCGAACGGCCGTAAGGGTAGTAGGGGAGGACCGCTGTGATCCGTTTCGCCGAGGCCCGTCGGAGCGCATCGATCATGATCAGTGTCTCCATGAGGTTCTCGTCGACCGGTGGACAGGAGGTCTGGACGACGAACACCTCCCGCTCCCGCACGTTCTCCCTGATCTGAACGAACAGGTTGTCGTTCTTGAACTTCATGATCTCGGCCTCGCCCGGGGGTTCTCCCAGGTGGCGGCATATCTCCTGGGCCAGGTACTGCGTAGCACGTCCGGCAAAAATCTTGCGGCCCGCGACCAATGGTGAGCGCCTCCTTATCAGCAATCTTCACAGATGCGCCACCCATTTCTCGTCCGCCCCCGCCGCTTCCTGCCTAACTTGAAGCAAAGGACACTTTGTCCCCTGAAAAGAGGCAGAGCCTAGCGACAATCGCTAGGCCTCACCCCGGTGCTTTCGGATCACGCGACGGGCCTCCTGGACCCGCTCTTCGCTCGTCACAACGGTCAGCAGGAAGGGCGTCTCCTGGCGCAAGTCGCCGGAGAGGCCGCTTACGGCCGGGTCTGCCCCCAGCAGGATGCCCTCGTCGCCGCCGATATTTCCCCCGGGACTGCTCATGACCTGATCGCTCAGGCTCGAGGCACCGCGGGCGGGGTTTCGCAGGTCCACGCCCGGTTCCAGGCTCATCTCCCCAATCCGATCGATCGCCGCCTCCTGAAACCCTGCCTCTTGTAGCTCCTGCAAGGCGGCTTCGGCATCATTCCAGTGGTTGAACATGCCCAGAATTGATCGTTCACCTGGATTCAACTTCATGGGATTGACCTCCCCTCGAACTTAGCTTGGCACGCTCGGGGAGCGATCATGCGACCCTTGGACAAGGAGGAACCGCCCGATGAACTGGTGGGAGGAGACAGAGGCCCGCGCACACCGGGCAAAGACCCCGGCGGCTCTGGCACAAACCCTCTGGCAACGGTTTGGGACGGCCGGAATCGATCCCGACCTCACCTATCTGCCCGCCTATGACCTGGCACAGCTTCACGACCTGTGTGCCGATTACGTAAAACTGATCGATGGCCTTCTCACGGTGCGTGACGGCGATCTGCCTAACCTGCGTCGCCAGGGGCTGGCCCTGGTCCGCTGGGCCCGCAACGCTGCCTTCTGGACCCAGTCCACCGCCCCGGCATACAATCAACTGATGGACGGTCTCGACCTGGAGTCCGGCGAACTGGCGGCGCGGGAGGAGGTTGCATTGGAAGGGCAGCACGCTCAGCCCGAAGAGCAGGCCAAGCTGGATGGGCGGTATCGGAACTGGCACCTGCTCTTCGAGCGACTCGATCTCAAGCTGGCCTCGGCCGGCTTGGAGGAGCGTGTCCAGCGCGGCCTGGCCCGGAGTCTGGCACGCCTGTACGAGGAGTGCCTGGTGACGATCCGGCTCATCGGTGGCCTGGAGAAGGAGGCGCACCCCCGCTTTAGACCGACTGCCCGGCTACTGCTGCAGATCAACACGACCTGGCACTTTGATCTGGGTCCGTATCACCTGGGTCAGGGTGAGGTCAGGGCGAAGAGCGGGGGCGCTCCGGGGCTCCAAACCTGGTTGCTCCTCGCCTTCCAGACCCTGGGCTGAGTGCCAGTCGGCCCCTGAGGTCAGAATTCTCTTAACCTTGACAGAAAGTATAAACAGCCGTATGATAGAAGGTAGGTCCGTGATTCGCTGCTTGCCATTTTGGTTGTTCTATTTAAGGGCGGTTCGCCTTTTGACCAGCTAGGTCTATACGAGGTTATCCTCTCGTATTTTGCTCATAGAGAAACCCCTTTGGCGGTCTTCCGTCTGAGGTTTTTATCATACAGGCAAAAACCGACCTGGTCGACAACCCGCTGCGCCGACCCTTCTGTAGGCGTAGTGTTCGTATATGGTGAGTATCTGATCAGCGGGCCGTTTCGGGGTCCGTTTTTTCTTTTCCCCTATTCCATGCATGCAATCTTGCCCCACATAAGAAACTGACAGGAGGTGAACGCGATTTCAGAAGTGATTTATGTCATCCTTGGACTAATCGTCGGTGGTGCCGTGGGTGTCGCCGTCGGGTATCAGTGGTATCAGCGGGAGGCCCGGAAGAAGCTAACCTCGGCCGAAGCCCGTGCGCGCAACATCGTTGATGATGCGCTGCGGGAGGCAGAGGCGAAGAAGAAGGAAGCCGTCCTTGAGGCGAAGGAAGAGGTTCACCGGCTCCGGAACGACTTTGAGCGTGAGCTCAAGGACCGGCGTGCCGAGGTCCAGCGTCAGGAGCGGCGACTCCAGCAGAAGGAAGAGACCCTGGATCGGAAGGTCGAATCCCTTGAGCGGAAAGAGGAAGGCCTCAGCCGCAAGGAGCGGGATCTCGATCGTCAGCACCAGTTGGCTCAGGAACTCGTGGGCAAGCAGATGGCCGAGTTGGAGCGCATCTCCAACCTGACCATGGAAGAGGCCCGCCGGATCTTCATCCAGCAGGTGGAGCAGGAGGCCCGTGCGGACGCCGCACGCCTCATGCGTGAGATTGAAACCGAAGCGAAGGAGAGCGCCGAGAAGAAGGCCCGCGAGGTGGTGGGTATCGCCATCCAGCGGGTTGCGGCGGATCACTCCTCCGAACTGACCGTCTCGGTCGTGCAACTGCCGAATGACGAGATGAAGGGCCGCATCATCGGTCGCGAGGGCCGGAACATCCGGACCCTGGAGACCCTGACCGGCATCGATCTGATCATCGATGACACCCCCGAAGCGGTGGTTCTCTCTGGCTTTGATCCGGTCCGCCGCGAGGTGGCGAAGATCGCCCTGCAGAAACTGATCCAGGACGGGCGGATCCATCCGGCGCGCATCGAAGAGATGGTCGAGAAGGCGCAACGGGAAGTGGAGACCCGGATCCGCGAAGAGGGCGAAGCCGCCTGCTTCGAGCTGGGTATCCACAACCTGCACCCGGAGCTGATCAAGCTTCTCGGGCGGCTGCGCTTCCGTACATCGTATGGCCAGAACGTCCTGAAGCACTCGGTCGAGGTGGCGCATCTGGCGGCGGTCATGGCGTCCGAACTGGGCGTCAACGTCGAGGTGGCCAAACGGGCCGGCTTGCTGCATGATATCGGCAAGGCGGTCGACCACGAGATCGAGGGTTCCCACGTCTCGATCGGTGTCAACCTGCTCCGCAAGTATAAGGAGCACGCCGACGTGATTCACGGCATGGAGTGCCACCACGGCGACGTGGAGCCCCGGTCCGTGGAGGCGGTGCTCGTCACCGCAGCCGACGCCATGTCGGCCGCCCGTCCCGGTGCACGTCGTGAGACCCTGGAGACCTACATCAAGCGCCTGGAGAAGCTGGAGAACCTGGCAGACGGCTTCGACGGGGTCGAGAAGTCCTTCGCCATTCAGGCCGGCCGCGAGATTCGCGTCATGGTCAAGCCGGAGAAGATCGACGACTACGCCGCGATGAAGCTGACCAAGGAGATCGCGAAGAAGATCGAGGACGAACTCGAGTACCCGGGCCAGATCCGCGTCGTTGTCGTGCGGGAGACTCGGGCGGTCGAGTACGCACGCTAGGCGCCGAACCCTTTTGGTCCGTGAGATCGTCTACTATGATGAAGCAGGGCGCCGGCGGCGAGAGCTTGCTGGTGCCCTTCTCCATGCAGGCAAGGAAGGTGACGTGGTTGCGCTACCGCACGAGTGAGGCACCGAATCCCAGGGCTGTTCATATCCTGCTAAGCTTCGCCGTTCGGTACCCTGAGATCTGGACTGTGCGGTACGATCCCCGCCAGCAGATGCTGAAGCTGGGTTTCCTGATCCGCGGCGTGATCACGGCGCAGGAGTTCACCGAGACAGAGTTGCGGCTGCAGGAGATGCTGGAGATGTACCATCTGCTGGAACAGCGGCGTCCGACGACCATACAGTTCTCCGAGGACTCCCTCGGCGATCTGACCAGCCTGTCCCTGGAGCGGGATATCGCCTCGTTGAAGCCCGAGGAGCTGTTCACGGTCGTGGAGTTCATCCGGGAGCGGTTCGCCGGGCGAGTGATCGCCGACGAGATGGGGGTCTTTGGCGAAGAGGAGTTGATCGCACAGGAGGAGATGATCGAGGAGATGCTCGACTCCCTCTCCCGGGGCCGGTCCGGCTCCAATCTGATCGCCATTCGCGAAGACGGTCGCCTGATGTTCTTCCACAAATAGGTCGACCCGGCCCACGGCTCCGCTCGCATTTCCGGCGAGCGGTTTTTTCTTTTGCGGTCATTCGAACATTTCGCCGAGATTTTACGTATAGATAGGTAGGAAGCAAATAATCCGGGGGATAACAGAGGAGGGGAGAGCGGGTCTGGGTCCACGCAATGCCGGGCCGGTAGAGTATAATGGAAGAAGTGCCTGGTTCGGGTGCGCCATCTCACCGGGACCGGGAATCGAGACAGGAGATGTGGGAGGAACGGCGTTGCGGATTCTCTTCTTCGGTGACGTGCATGGTCGTCCAGGACGCGAGATCCTGGCCAGGCGGCTGGGGCCGCTGGTAAAGGAGACGGGGGCCGATCTTGTGATTGTGAATGGGGAGAACGCTGCAGCGGGGGCGGGGCTCACGCCCCAACTCGCCAAAGAGTTCTTCGCCCTCGGTGCCGACGTGATCACACTGGGGAACCACGCCTGGGATAAACGGGAGATCACCACATATATTGATGAGGAGCCTCGGCTGATCCGGCCGCTCAACTTCCCACCGGGTACGCCCGGGGCGGGCTCATGCGTCGTCCGCCGGAACGGGAAGCCGGTGGCGGCAGTCACCCAGGCGCACGGCAGGGTCTTCTCGCCACAGTTGTACGATGATCCCTTCCGGGCTCTGGCAGATGAGGTGGAACGCCTCCGACAGATCACGCCTGTGATCTTCGTCGACTTCCACGGCGAGGCGACATCTGAGAAGGTGGCGATGGGCTGGTATCTGGACGGCCAGGTGAGTGCCGTGATCGGTACACACACCCATGTTCAGACCGCCGACGAGGTGATCCTGCCTGGGGGCACGGCCTATCTGACCGATGCCGGTATGTGTGGTCCGTGGGTTTCCGTGATCGGCGCCGATCGGGAGCTGGTCCTGGAGCGGTTCCTGACGCAGATGCCGGTCAGGCTCGAGGCGGCAAAGGGCCCGGCCATCCTCTCCGCCGTGTTGGTGGAGGTGGATGAGAGCACCGGGAAAGCGACTGGGATCCGGCGTATTCTTGAGCGAGAAGTGTCAACAGAACCACTTGATACTCGGTTTGGAAGATGGTAGGATATTGCTAGCCCGACAACCACCTGCAACCAGTGGAGGGGACATTGGTTATGGAAGTACTGAAGGTATCGGCGAAGTCGAGTCCGAACGCTGTGGCGGGAGCACTCGCAGGTTGCCTGCGGGAGCGCGGTGCCGCGGAGATCCAGGCAATTGGGGCAGGAGCACTCAATCAGGCGGTCAAGGCAGTGGCGATTGCACGTGGGTTCGTCGCCCCGCAGGGTGTTGATCTGATCTGCATTCCGGCGTTTACCGACCTGAAGATCGACGGTGAGGAGCGCACGGCGATCAAGCTGATCGTCGAGCCGCGGTAAGACGGCCGCAGGGGCAGAGTGGTTTGGGGACCGCTCGGCCGGTGCGAAAGCACATAGCCGCCTGGCACTTGTCCAGGCGGTCTTTTTTTCCCTTTTCCGTCCCCAGGAAAGGGATTTGGGGGCCGGGTGGAAAAAAGATTAGGTGGGTTAAGTATTCGCAGAGGAGGGAGCCGGGCCGCCAGGGGGTCCGGCGTGAGCAAAATGCATCTGGCCAAGGCAATGGAACTGCATCGTCGTTATCCCGTGGTAGATGGACATGCTGACTCAATCCTCATGGTCCTGGATGGCAAGCGGACGCTGGCAGAGCAGTCGGATCAGGGGCATATTGACTTCCCCCGGGCGAGGGCAGCAGGGCTTGCCTGCACCGTCCAGGCCGCCTGGCCGGCGCCGGTCTACTACCCGGTAGCGGCGAAGCGGGTCGGTGAGTCGATCGACGGTCTGTTGACACAGATTTCGGCGGCGCCCGGGGTGCGCCTCGCGCTCACTGCACAGGATATCCGTGAGGCCCACACCGGGGGCGATGTCGCGGTCCTGCTCAACATTGAGGGGGCCGAGGGGCTTCAGGGCTCCCTGGCGATGCTCCGCAACTACTACCGTCTGGGTGTCCGCATGATGGGGCTGGTCTGGAACCCGCGGAACGACGTGGCCGATGGCGCCGGCGAGGAAGGTGCGGGAGGCGGACTGACGAAGTTCGGCCGCGAGGTCGTACGGGAGATGAACCGGCTGGGTATGTTGATCGACCTGAGCCACATTACCGCCCCCGGCTTCTACGATGTGCTGGAGGTCTCGGAGCAGCCGGTCCTCTTCACCCACGGCAACTGCCGGGCACTCTGGGACCATGCCCGAAACCTGACGGATGACCAGATCAAGGCGCTGGCGGCCAAGGGCGGCGTCTTTGGCATCTCCTTCGTCAACGCCTTCATGAACCGGGAGACGGCGACCCTGAAGACGGTGGCGGATCATATCGACCATGTGGTCCAGTTGCTTGGAACGCCTGACCATGTGGCCTATGGTTCCGATTTTGACGGTTGCACGCCGCCACCTGGCCTGGAAGATGTAACCCGCCTGCCGCACCTGACCGCTGAACTGCTCAGCCGCGGCTACAAGGAGGAGGACCTTGCCAAGATTCTGGGCGGTAACTACCTCCGGGTCTTCGAACAGGTGCTGCGCTAATCTTCGATTCCACCGACCAATTTGAGGGGGACTCTGCGTGGACGTTCGTGTACGGAATCAGAGCCTGTCCCAGATCGAGACCGATGTGCTGATTCTGCCTCTCTTCGAAGGGGCTGCGGTGGCCGCTGACCTCGACCCGGCCGTGGGTGGGCTGGTTGCTCAGGCAACTGGCGCCAGGGACTTCGCCGGTGAGAAGGACCAGGTGACCGTGCTCTACACCGGCGGGAAGGTTGCGGCCCGCAAGCTGCTCCTCCTGGGGCTCGGCAAGGAGTCAAAGTTCGACTATCGCGCCCTGCGGCGGGCGGCGGGCGTTGGCGCCCGGGCGGCCCGGGAGAGCGGGGCTTCGAGCATCGCCTTCAGCCTGCCTCCGGCGGCCGGCCTGAGCCCCGAGAAGGTGGCCCAGTTCGTGACCGAGGGTGCGCTGCACGGGCTCTACCGGTTCCAGAGCTACAAGTCGGAGCCCAAGGAGAAGCCGCAGGTCGCCAGCATCGCCATTCTCGGCGGCAGCGAGATCGAGGCCGGTGTCGCTTACGGGCAGGCGGTGGCGGAGGGTGTCAACCTGGCCCGTGCCCTCACCTGGATGCCCGGCAATCACCTGACCGCCACCGTACTGGCCGAGAAGGCCGGCGAGGTTTGCCAGGCGGGGAATATCGAGATCGAGGTCTACGACAAGAAGGGCTGCGAGGAACTCGGCCTGGGGCTGCTGCTGGCCGTCAACCAGGGCTCCAAGGAGGAGCCTCGGTTCATTGTCATGCGGTACAAGGGCAACGGCGGGCAGGGGCCGTGGCTCGGCTTCGTCGGCAAGGGCATCACCTTTGACACCGGCGGCATCTCGATCAAGCCGAGCGATGGCATGTGGGACATGAAGGATGACATGGGCGGTGCCGCCGCCGTTCTCGGTGCGATGGCGACGATCGCCCGGGTGAAGCCGAAGGCGGACGTCCTGGCGATCATTGCCTCCACCGACAACATGCCCGACGGCAACGCCTACAAGCCGGGCGACGTGATCCGTGGCCTCTCGGGCAAGACGGTCGAGGTTCGCTCTACCGACGCCGAGGGACGGCTGGTCCTGGCCGACGGCCTGGCCTATGCTGCGAAGCAGGGCTGCCAGAAGCTCGTGACCGCTTCCACGCTGACCGGTGCAGCGAACATTGCCCTGGGCCCGATCCGCTTCGGCATCGTCTCCAACAACGAGGCGTGGGAGGAGCAGATCTTCCTGGCCGCCGAGGCCGCCGGCGAGCGGGGCTGGCGTCTGCCGCATGACGAGGAGTACTACGACCTCTTCAAGTCCCCCATCGCTGATATGTCCAACACGGGCACCGGCCGGTCAGCAGGTACAACCGTAGGCGGTCTCTTCCTCATGAAGCACGTAGGCGACACCCCCTGCGTCCACATGGATATCGCCGCCCAGATCTGGCGGCACAACGCCGACAAGTTCGAAGATGTGGGCGCCACCGGCGCCGGCGTTCGGACCTTCGTCCAGGCGGCCATGGCGTTCGCGGAGGGGAAGTAGCGCATGGTCCGTATCCCGATGCCGCCCCCTCACGGGCGGGCGGATCTGCACACGCATACCACGGCCTCCGACGGGACGTTACCCCCGCGGGAGCACGTGAAGTGGGCGGCCAGTCAGGGACTGGCCGCCGTGGCAATCACCGATCACGACACGATCAAGGGCTGGGATGAGGCGATCGCAGCCGCCGGGGAGTTCGGCATTGAGATCGTGCCAGGCTGTGAGCTTTCCACCGAGGTGGGGAAGACCGAGGTCCACATGCTCGCCTACTACTTCGACCGGACCGAGCCGGTGATGGCCGCCCTGCTGGAGCGTATGCGGGGCGGGCGGCGGGCTCGGGCGCGGGAGTGCGTGGCCAAGCTGCACGGCCTCGGCTTTACTCAGGTCTCCCTGGAGCGTGTCATGGAGCTGGGTGGCGAGTCGGTTGGGCGCCCGCACATCGCCCTCGCCATGATTGAGGCGGGGGTCGTCCGCAACCACGAGGAGGCCTTCGAGCGGTACCTGACCCACGGAAGACCGGCTTACGTTCCCCGGCCCAAGCTCACCCCCGAAGAGGCGATCTCGGTGGTCAGGGAGGCGGGCGGTGTGCCGGTCCTGGCGCATCCGGGTTTGATCCGGGACGACAACATCGTCCGTTCGATTCTCCAGGCCGGAGTCCTGGGGATCGAGGCTTACCACTCGGACCACGGCGAGCGGCAGCGTCAGTTTTACGCTCGCTGGGGGTTTGACCTTGGTCTGATCGTCACCGGCGGCACCGACAGCCACGGGCCGACCGGGGCGCGCACGGTGGTACCCGGCACGGTGAACGTGGGCATGGACGTGGTGCAGCAGCTTAAAGAGGCGAGTCCCTGGTATCAGCGTGCCGGCGCCGCCGGACGATTGTAGGGGTGCACACGTGACGAAGGAGAGGAGCCAGATGGCCAAGCGAGTCGAACTGGAAGCGTTTCACCCACACGAACTGGAGTGCCTCCACTTCGGGGAGGAGGGGGCGCATCCGCATATCCTGATTACCGCCGGGATCCACGGCGGGGAAGCGACCGGGATCTGGGTAGCGCGGCAACTGGCCCGGTGGCTGGGAGAACAGCAGGTGAAGGGAGCGGTCACAATCCTGCCGGTGGCCAATCCGGCGGCCTTCCGCAAGCTGACTCGGGTCTCCCCGTACGATGAGTTGGACCTGAACCGGATCTTTCCCGGGGAGCCCGAGGGAACGCCGAGCATGGTCCTCGCCTCCCTGCTCTGGGCACATGCACAGGAGGCCGACTATATCGTTGATCTCCATTGTTGCGGCATCTTTGGCTCCGACTACACCCTTGCCCTCTGGCAGGAGTTTCCGTTTGCGAAGGACCTGGCACGCCTGATTGATATCCCCGTGGTGGTCCAGTCGGGTGGTACCCGCAACCAGCTCTTTGTGGAGGCCTGTTACGCCGGCAAACCGGCCGTCATCATCGAACTGGCCGGCGGTCAGTTCGGGACCAGCGGCGGCATCCTGGACCGGCGCTCCGGGGAGCGGGGCTTCGCGGCGGTCTCGAACATGCTGATCCGGCTCGGGGTGGTCGAGGGCGACGCTCCTCCTGTCTCCCCCCGGTTCTACGGCAAGCTCCAGGACGTTCGGAGCCTGAAGGCTGCCCTCTGGAGCCCGGCTGTTGTCGCCGGCACCGCCGTGAACGAGGGCCAGGCCCTGGGTGATTTGGACGGCGAGCCCGTTCACTCGCCCGCCACCGGGGTGGCCGTCTCCGTAAGGGCCGACTCTTATGTCTTCCCCGGTCACACGGTCGTCGCGGTGGCTCCCGCCGCAGGACTGGCATAATCTAGCGCCTCCCCAGGTACACTATGGATGACCATCACCTGCCAGGGGAGGACGGCAGTGGAACACGACGAACTGCAGGAGCTGCGCAATCGCGTGCGAATCCTGGAAGAGAGGCTTCAGGGATTGCGGACCAGCCGCCGCATTCTCATGAATCTGGTCGCCGCCCAGGAGCGCGAGAAGCGGAGCCATATCCAGCGGCTTGAGGCAGAGAACGGGCGGCTGCAAAAGCTGTCGGCCCGCTATGCCAAGGCTGTCCTGGAGCGGAATATCCGCATTGTCCGGCTGGAGGAGTCCCTCCGGCGCATCCATGATCGATCCGTGGAGGCATAAGCAGAGGCCCCGGAGCCAGTCCGGGGCCTCTGCGCGCATCAGTCTTTCGAGGCTCGCCTGGTGGACGGGCTCCCGAGACCAGGAAACTCCTGTCGGGGCGGGGGTTCGGGCCGGCTCTCCCAGTCAAAGAACGGATCACCCGTGAAAGCGGGGGCGTCGTCCCGCCAACCTGACGGTAGAAGCTGCCGGAGGCTGAGAGAGGCGACGGCCTTCTTGGGTGCTGTGTGCGAATTGGACACGGATCCCACCTCCATATCCTTGAGGGAAGCAGGGGATGGAGCTAGTTTGCACTTCATCTGAACCGTTCATGCGTCTGCCACGTCCAACCAACAAGAGGTTTCAGCCGATTCATGCATTGATTATCTAAAGGGGGATTACCGTGGAGCAGGTACAGGCAGCCGCGGGCCTGGCGGAGCGGGTTCGTACCAATGTGCAGCAGGTGATGGTGGGGAAGGAGTCGGTCATCGAGCTGCTCATGGTCGCCCTGGCAACCGGGGGACACGTGTTGCTGGAAGATGTCCCCGGCACCGGTAAGACCATGATGGCCAAGTCCCTTGCCCGGTCGCTCGACGCCTCGTTCCGGCGGATTCAGTTCACTCCGGACCTTCTGCCGTCGGATGTGACCGGCCTCTCCTTCTACAACCAGAAGGACGGCGAGTTCGAGTACCGCCCGGGCCCCATCTTCGCGCAGATCGTCCTGGCCGATGAGATCAACCGGGCGACGCCGCGGACCCAATCCTCCCTGCTGGAGTGCATGGAGGAGAAGCAGGCGACGGTCGAGGGCGTCACCCGCCCGCTCCCCCGGCCCTTCCTCGTCCTCGCCACCCAGAACCCGGTGGAGCAGGAGGGTACCTTCCCGCTGCCCGAAGCCCAGCTGGACCGCTTCCTTCTGAAGCTGCCTGTCGGATACCCGGAGGCCGACGAGGAGATGGCTATGGTGGACAAGTTCCGGGAGCGGAACCCTTACACGGAACTGAAGTCGGTCGCTACGGCCGCTGAGATCATCGCCTTGCAGGAGTCGATCCCGCAGGTCCACGTAAGCCGCCCCGTCCAGCAGTATATGGTCGACCTGGTCCGGGCGACCCGCACCGCTACCGGGGTGGAGCTTGGCGTCAGCCCGCGCGGCACCCTGGCCCTCTTCCGGGCCTGTCAGGCGCTGGCGGCGCTCAGGGGCCGCGATTACGTCCTGCCCGACGACGTGCAGTACCTTGTCGAGCCGGTTCTCGGCCACCGGATCATCGCCTCGGCCCACTCCCGGCTGCGCGGACAGGGTGCGAAAGATGTGATCAGCCGGGTCCTCGCCTCGGTACCCGTTCCGGCTGAGGCGGTCGCGAAGGGGGATTCCTAGTGGACGCCACCCGCCAGGAGGGGATGATCTGGCTCGGGATTGCCGCCCTCTACGTCCTGGCGCTCGCAACCGACAGCGGTCTGCTCCTGCTCATGGCCCTCCTGCTCACTTTCGTAGTCGGGACGGTCATGCTCTGGGGGCGTTACGCCCTGGAGCGGGTGGAGTACCGCCGCTGGTTTGGTCGCACACACTGCTTCGCCGGGGAAGAGGTCGAGTTGACGGTCGAACTGACCAATCGGAAGATCCTGCCCCTCTCCTATCTGACCGTTGATGACTCTATGCCGGAAGCCCTGGAACTGCAGTCTCAGAAGACACTCTTCCACCGGAAGGGCCGCTCGGTGATTCGCCTGCTCTTCAGCCTGGCCTGGTACCAGAAGGTGATCCGGCACCACAAGGTGCGCGCCACCCGCCGTGGCTTCTACCGGCTGGGGCCGGGGACGATCAAGGGCGGTGACCCCTTTGGCTGGGTCGATGACGCCATTCCCATTGAGGAGTCTGACCTGCTGCTTGTCTACCCGCGCATCCAGCCGTTGGAGCAGGTTGGGCTGCCCTCCAGGCGCCCGTTCGGCGACCTCAAGTCGAATGACAAGCTCTTCGAGGATCCCCTGCGGTTCGCCGGGGTCCGGGAGTACCAGCCAGGTGACCCGCTCAACCGGATCCACTGGAAGGCCTCCGCGGTGGCCGGACGGCTTCAGGTGCGGCAGTTGGACCCCAGCGCCAACCTGGGGCTGGCGGTCTTCCTGAACACCTGGTCCTTCGAGTACTTCTGGTCGGGAGACGACGTCTCCGCGCTGGAGGCTGGCTGCACCATGGCTGCATCGATCGTGAGCTGGGCAACCGAGGAAGGGCTGGCCGTGGGGCTTTACGCCAACGGGCTGATCTACCAATGGGGCATGTCGCTCCGCCTGCCTCCCGCGCGCGGTGAGCAGGTGCTCCAGCAGACCCTGGAGGGACTTGCCCGCCTGCAGAGCGGCTCGCCGCAGCCCATCGCTGAACTGCTGGCCACAGAGGTCCCCCAGTTGCCCTACGGCACCAGCGTGGTGGTGATCACCCGGCTGGTCGACGAGGGCCTGGCGGCTCAGGTGCTGCGGGTGCAGCGCTCGGGACGGCCGGTCACCCTGGTGGTCACATCGCCGGAGCCGCAGGAGTTGCCGCGACTGCCGGGCGTCCGCATCTACGAGGTGGGTGGGGAGGAGGGGCTGCATGCTGCCGTTCTTGCGCAATAAGGGTGCCCTTCTCCGCTGGATCCTCTCCGCCCTTTCGGAGACAGCGGTGGTGATCCCCTGGCTCCTCGTGGCCTATGCATCGAACGGTGGTGACGAGTGGCCGGCCGCCCTGCCCGGCGCCTGGCTTCCCCTGCTGGTCTTCCTGGCCGCCGGCCTCTGGGAGGCAGGCGACCGGAAGGAGGACCCACAGCGGCGCCTCTACGCCCTCGGTGGCGGCGTTGTCGTGGCCTACCTGCTCGCTTACCAGGCCGTGCCCCCGACCATGCGGAGCGGGCTGCTCCACTTCAACCTGGCCGTCTTCTTCATCCCGGTGGCGGCCTATCTCTGGTACCAGGGGGCGAGGAGCTCGATTGAAGGAATCGAGTATGGCCGGATCTTCTCGCGGTTCAGCGTCCAGTTCGGGGCGCTCCTGGGCGGTATCCTGCTGCTCCTGCTCCTCGGCCAGGCCGCCAATCCGAAGGTGCAGTTGCTGCTCTACTGGTCGGTGATCCTCCTCTTCGCCGCAGGCCTGAGCCTGTTGCTGCTCACCCGCGACCGGGCCCTCAAGGCCGACCAGGCGAAGCTGGGCGACAGCGGCACCGGCAACAGCGTCAGCCCGGTGATGATGGCGGTGGTAGGCAGCCTGACCCTCCTCACCCTGATCGCCTCCTACACGCTCTCCACGGACCGCATGATGGCGATCCTGCATGGCGTCGGGGAGATCATCGCCCCGTTCTTCAACTGGGTGTTTCAAGTAGCCATGCTGATCGTCGTGCGCTGGTTGATCCTGCTCGGCCCCCTCTTCCGGTGGCTCGTCGCAAGGCGAACCGAGCAGGAAGCAGAAGCGCCGGAGGGCGATCCCGAAGGCGAGGTGCCACCGCCTCCAGAACTGGGCGAGACCGGGCTGCCGCTCGATATCACGCCCTACCTGAAGGCCGCCGTCTTTGTCCTGATCCTCCTCGTCGTCGCCCGGTACCTGATGCAACTGGTCCGGATGCGGCGCCAGTCAGCGGAGTTCGATGAAGAGCGGATCAGCCTCGGCTTCTGGCGCTCCCTCTGGGCCGATCTGAAGGCGCTCTTCGGCCTGGCCGCCGGGAGGGCGCAGCCAGCCGTCCAGACCGCCGCTCAGGCGCTCGGTCTGCAGGACCGCCGGGACCCCCGCGCCCTCTTCCGCCGGCTCCAGCGATGGGGCAGCCAGAAGGGGCGTCCGAGGGGGGAGGCGGAGACGCCGAACCGCTACCGCGAGGCGTTGAGCGAAAGGCACCCGGAGGCCGGGCAGCCGTCGGATGCGGTGACCAGCGTATACAACCAGGCTCGCTACGGGCGCAATCAGCCCGACGCCGGTGCAGTCAGCGCCGCTCACGACTCGCTGGAACGGCTGGAGAAGGGATCCTCGTGAACCTCTTCTCAAGGACTCTTCTGTGTTCTATAATGAATACGAAAGGTATGTACTGTGTGCATTCCCTGGAGGCATGTCAGAACGGGGGGGTCGCCCATGCTGCTCCAGCACCTGATCACCTTTTGCCGAGTTGTTGAGGAGGGTTCGTTTACCCGGGCTGCACAGGTCCAGAACCTGACCCAGCCATCCATCACGAAGCAGGTCGGTGCCCTGGAGGATCACCTGGGGATTCAACTCTTCACCCGCCATGGCAAGCAGGTGCATCTGACGCCGGCCGGGGAACTGGTCTACGAGTATGCCCGCCAGGTCGTCCACCTGGTGCAGGGATGTGAGTCAGCGGTCCAGGAGCTGCGCTCTCCGGGCAGCGGACATATCACCGTCGGCTGCGTCCACACGATCGGCCTCTTTACCCTGCCCGATCTCCTGGCCGAGTTCGCCCGGGAGCATCCACTGATCAAGATCAACGTAAAGACCGGGAACAACATAGAGACTGTGACGATGCTCCTTCACGGCGAGGTGGATCTCGGTCTGATCACCACCCCGCAGGTCCACGAGCGGCTGGAGTCGGTCCCCCTCTACGAGGATCCGCTGGTCGTGGTGGCGAGCCCGAGCTACGCCGCTGAACTCCCGGCGACGCTGAGTGACCCCGACCTCGCCCGGCAGCCCATGATCTGCTATGTCCGGGGCGCCCGCTTCCGGATCACCACCGATCAGTTGCTGGAGCAGATGGGGATCAGCCCGAACGTGATCATGGAGTTCGACAACCACGAAGCGATCAAGACCATGGTCCGACTAGGCTTCGGTATTGCCCTGGAGCCCGTCTCCGCAGTGCAGAAGGACCTGGAGGCAGGCGATCTGGTCCAGTTGCACGTGCCAGGCCTGCCGAAGAGCAGCAGGACCACCTCACTGATCCTCCGGCGGGACGAGCGCCGCTCGCCAGCCGTCAACGCCTTCCTGACCCTCCTGAAGCGCCGGTTCGAGATCAAATAGGAAAGCCAGGGGCAAATACGCCCCTGGCTTTACTGCATGGCCGGCGGTTGTTCGCGGGGCTCATCGGGCGAGAAGCCCACCGGGTCGCCCGCGGTCGCCACGTTGTGCCTCAGGAAGTGGAACAGGTCCTGGAACTGCCAGGAGCGGTGCGTGCACTGCTCACTAAACTGGTAGCGCTGGGGCCTGGCTCCCTCGTGGACTACATCCATTTGAAAGAGGATCCGGTCGTTGGCCGTGAGCGGGGAGTTGAGGACCTCCAACCCCCAGTTCACCTTGTCGTAGAACATCTTGAGTTGAGCGATGTTCGCCGGCGAGAGCTGGCCCTCCGCATGCTCTACGGCCCGGCTCTCGTATTGCCAGTGGCCGTCCGGATCCACCGAGAGTTCCCATAGCTTGACCTTTGACTCCAGACCGGTTGCCGTCAGGGTGATCTGCACGTACGCTGCCCCCTCAATCGCTGGTCTGGCATCTAGTCTGCACATCTGGCCACTTGAGCATACGGAAAATATTGCCGAATGGCACCAAATAGCGTATAATAGTGACAAACGGTGGAAGGTCTGGAATTCTTCTGCCACCGAAAGAGGAGGGCGTAGAACGATGGCAAAGACGTTGTATGTGGGGAACCTACCGTGGGCGGCGACCGATGATGACCTGATGCGGGCCTTTTCACAGTACGGCGAGGTCACCTCGGCCAGGGTGGTGCGGGACCGGGAGACTGGCAAGTCCCGTGGCTTCGGCTTTGTCGAAGTGAGCGACGAGCAAGCCCAGGCCTGCGTGGATGCCCTGAATGGGGCCGAATGGGCCGGGCGGGCGTTAACTGTAAACGAGGCCCAGCCCCGGACCGGAGGCGGCGGAGGTCGGCGCGGACGCTGACGGACGTATCGGTGACACCCTCTCCCTGGGCAGACTAGCGCTCAGGGAGGGGGTGAACCGTTTGCCCAGTAACAAGATCGGCAGGCTCAAGGCGGGCCAGGGGCTCCGTCGGATTCTGGCCCAGCGCCGGGGAGGCTGGCGAGATGCCGATGCGAAGGCCAACTTCGAGGTTGGTGCGGAGTTGGAACCGGAGTTCTCGAGTCCAGGGAAGCCCATCAGGTCCAGCCGCTGGGGCGATCCGCACCAATAGGGGGTTGCATTTTTTGTCGAAACAGCGTACCCTGTTTAGTGGTTAGCGGATTGGAGAGCGGTTGCGCAGGTTGCCTGTACCCTGGGTGAGTCTCGCGTTTCCCTCCCGACTGCGATCCAAATACCCAAGATGATGGGAGAGAGAGCGATGACCAAGACCCTGTACTTTGGCAACCTCCCCTG
This sequence comes from Symbiobacteriaceae bacterium, assembly GCA_041690255.1. GTDB lineage: Bacteria > Bacillota > Sulfobacillia > Symbiobacteriales > Symbiobacteriaceae > JAWLHU01. Next base: position 114,650 of record JAWLHU010000004.1, on the reverse strand, counting down.
GGCTGTCACCTCGGAGGACCTCCAGAACGCCGTTTCTCAGCACGCTGAGGTTCTCGGCGCCCGTATCGCCACCGACCGGGAGACCGGCCGCAGCCGTGGCTTCGGGTTCGTTGAGGTTCCCGCCGATGCCGCCCAGGCCGTTATCGACGCCCTGAACGGCGCCGAGTGGGGTGGCCGTGCCCTCACCGTGAACGAGGCTCAGCCCCGCCCTGAGCGTGGCCCTCGCCGCTAAACGGTCATGAGGAGCGCCCGGTGCAACTGCACCGGGCGTCTTTTTTTGTGCCCTGTCGTTCCACCGTTACGGGCGCTGCCGCATCGCGATCTGCTTGGCGACCATCATGGCCTGGCCGGCTGCCGTGACCAGGGCCTGGAAGGAGGGGAGGGTGCAGACATCGCCCGCGGCATATACGCCTGGAACCGTCGTCTGCCCGGTCCGATCGGTCACGATATACCCCTCATCAGTCAGGGCCACCTGACCCGCTGCCAACTCCGTATTCGGCCGGTTGCCGATATAGATGCAGACCCCATCGACCGGGAGACGGACCAGGTTCCCGTCCTGCTCCAGGGCGATCGTCGCCTGACCGCCTCCCACGGTGAAGGACTGAACATGCGCATTCAGATGGACGCTGATCCGCTCATGCTGACTGAGCGAATCAGCGAAGGTGGCTCTGGCCCGTAGTTGCCTGCCTCGGTGGATCAGGTGGACCCAGGCCGCCGTATCGCTCAGCATGAGGGCGTTTTCGGCAGCCCGGTCACCCCCGCCGATAATGGCCACCCGCTTGCCGCTGAACCACGCCATATCGTGGGAGGGGCGTCGGACGAGCCGCTGCTGGTAGAGCTCCGCCTCACCCGGGATATCCAACCGCTTCGCCGTGAGCCCTGTGGCGAGCACCAGGCTGCGGCCAGTCACGACCTGTCCGCCGGCGAGCGTGCAGGTGCGGCCCCGCAGATCGACCGAGAGGACCGGGGCGCCCAGACGGATATCTGCCCCGAGTTCCCGGGCCTGACGGATCAGCCGTTCGGTCAGTGCCGCCCCCTCTGGGAGATCCAACCCCGGGTAGTCCACAATGCGCCCGGCAATGGCGGTCAACTGGCCGCCCGGTTCCCGCTCCCGCTCCAGCAGGAGGGCGGAGAGCCCAAGCCGCCTGGCCCAGATGGCGGTCGAAATCCCCGCCATCCCAGCGCCGATGACCACCAGATCCCACGCCTGCGGTTCCGCCATGGTCGATCCCACCATTCTCCCGTACTCTGGCACTTGCAGTATGCCCGCCAGACCGATGGGCTGTCAATAGAGGACGAAGACCGGCCGCTCTGGCCGGTCTTGCTTGCCCTATAACACCTTGGAGAGGAACTCACGGGTCCGCTCCGCCTGCGGATTGCCGAAGAACTCGGCGGGCGGGGCGATCTCGATCAGCTTGCCGCCATCCATGCAGGCGACCCGGTCCGAGACCTCCCGGGCGAAGCCCATCTCGTGGGTGACCACCACCATGGTGCGCCCCTCCAGGGCCAGTTCCTTCATGACGGCCAGTACCTCACCGACCAGCTCCGGGTCGAGGGCCGATGTCGGCTCGTCAAAGAGGAGGACCTCGGGCTGCATGGCCAGCGCCCGCGCAATCGCCGCACGTTGCTGCTGACCGCCCGAGAGGGTGGCCGGGTAGGCCAGGGCCTTGTCACCCAGGCCGACTCGCTCCAGCAGGGCGTGGGCCCGCTGCCGGGCCTCCTCTCTCGTCACGCCCGCCACGTGCATGGGAGCGATCATCAGGTTCTGCTCCACGGTCAGGTGGCGGAAGAGGTGGAACCGCTGGAAGACCATCCCCATCCGCCGGCGCAGCCCGTCGACCGGGGCGTTCTCTCCCGTCACCTCATCATCATCGAGGAAGATGCGCCCGCCGGACGCACTCTCCAACCGGTTGATGCAGCGCAGCAGTGTCGACTTCCCCGAGCCCGATGGGCCGATGATCGTCACCACCTCGCCCCGGTGGACCGTCAGGTCAATGCCATCCAGCACGGTGTGTTGGCCGAATCGCTTGATCAGCCCCTCCACGCGGATGACGGGGTCATCCATCCCCGAAAGCTGAGGGTTAGTCACCGGTCATCACCTCCTGCGGGGCCGCAGGCTTGCTCTCAGCACCCGAGTTACGGTCGGAGCGGCGGAGCCGGCCCTCCAGCCAGTGGGCGACCAGGGTGAGCAGGCCGGTCATGATCAGATAGTAGATCGTGGCAATGATCAGGAACTCCATCATGCGGTACTGCGAGGAGCCGAACTGCCTGGCCTGGAGGATCAGCTCCCGCGTGGCGATCACCGACGCGAGCGATGTATCCTTCAGGGTGATGATAAACTGGTTGGCCAGGGGCGGGACGGCCAGGCGGAAGGCCTGCGGCAGGATGATCAGCCGCATCGCCTGGGCGTAGGTCATGCCCAGGGAGCGGGCGGCCTCCATCTGTCCGTGATCCACGCCGAGAATGGCGCCCCGGAAGATCTCGCCCAGGTAGGCCCCAGTGTGGACTGAGAAGGCGATCGCCGCGGCGGCAAAGCCATCGAGCTTCACCAGCGAGACGATGCCGACGTACAGGATCAGGATCTGCAGGAGCAGGGGCGTCCCCCGAATCGCCCAGATATAGAGTGTGGCGGGCCCTGAGAGCCACCGGCGATGGGAGAGCCGGGCGAGCGCCGTCATGAGACCGAGCACCGCTCCGCCGGCGATCGCCGCCACCGCCAGTTGCAGTGTCGTCAGGGCTGCGGGCAGGAAGGTGAGGAAGTAGCGGGGGATGATCGACCAATCGTATCCGTTCATACGTTACTTGCTGATATCCCGGCCGAACCACTTCTCGCTGATCTTGGCGTAGGTCCCATCCTCCCGCATCTCCTTGAGTGCCTTGTTGACCGCCTCGACAAACTTCGGGTTGTCCTTTCGAATGGCGACAGCGATCTTCTCCTCGCGCAAGCGGGGACCGGCCAACTTGAAGTCGTTGGGGAACTCCTTGACGGCGTTGACCGCCACGAAGTAGCCGGTGATCACGCCCTGAACCCGGTTGGAGCGGAGCTCCTGCAGGGTCTGGTTGTCGTCCTCGAAGGTCTTGACATCCTTAATGCCCGCGATCTTCTTGGCGTCATCTGCAAAGGTCGTGCCGGTGACCAGGGCGACGGTCGCGTCCTTCAGGTCATCTGCCGAGTTGATGTTCGCATCCTTGCGGACAAGGAGCTGGGAGCCATCCAGATAGTATGGGTCGGAGAAGTCAACCCGCTCCAGGCGGGTTTCCGTGATCGCCATGGAGCCGAGGATCCCATCGTACCGGCCGCCGACCAGCCCCTCAAGAATCCCGTCCCAGGCGGTCGTCACCGGCTTGAACTTGACCCCCATACGCTTGGCGACTTCGGTCGCAATATCTACATCGAACCCGACCAGTTGGTTGTCCTTATCATAGTAGTTGAAGGGTGGGTAGCCACCGGACATGGCGAAGGTGACCTCGCCGGCCTTCTTGACCGAATCCAACGTATCGCCCGATGACGAGGAACAACCTGCCAACAGTGTTGCGCTCAGAGCGAACAGGAGCAGAACCAGCAGACCCAGACCGCGCTTCTTCTTCATGCGAATCCATCCCCTCTGAATGTATGTACCGGGGTCGCCCCAAAGATGGGAGCAACAGCCTCAACTCTCAAGAGTATAACAGACAACTTGTCAGAGTAATCAAAGGTTGTTTCCTGGGATTTGGAGGGGATGGCTTGGGTCTCATGCCCATTGCTGGCGATAGGGCCGAATTGGATCGAATCTCGGGCCAACTTGCCACTTGACGGAATGCACCAGGAGTGGTACGACTGATCGGGTAACCTTTTGGAGAGAGTAATGACAAATGGATTCCGTTAACCCCGCTTAGGAGTTGTACAGCGTGCAATACCCGCTCACGCCCGATATCAAGCCTGAGTTCTGCACCACCGGCAGCTTTATGCGCCTTCCCACCATGCGGGAGGGAGCACGACTCGCCATTCTTGGTATGCCGTTTGACACCGCGGCATCGTTCCGGGTAGGCGCACGTTTCGGTCCCCAGGCGATCCGCCAAGCCTCGATGCTACTCTTTCCATTCAACCCGGTCCACGCCGTCTATCCCTTCGAGGAGACCCACGCGATCGACATCGGCGACCTGGCGGTGATCCCGCATAACATCCACCGGTCCTACGAGATCATGACCAACGCTGTGGAGGATCTCATGGCAGCCGGGATCGTGCCGGTCGGTCTGGGCGGTGATCACTCGGTCACCCTGGCCGAGCTGCGGGCGGCCCACAAGGTCCACGGGCCGGTGGCCCTGATCCACCTGGACAGCCACACCGACACCTGGGATACCTACTACGGGGAGAAGTACTGGCACGGCTCGCCCTTCATTCGGGCGGCTGAGGAGGGGCTCCTTGCAGAGGGCAAGGTCTTCCAGATCGGCATTCGGGGGACGCTGAACCATCCGGGCGACATTGACGCCAGCCTCGAGCTCGGGTACAACGTGATCACCATGCGGGAACTGCGGAGACAGTCCATGGATGATCTGGTCGCCCGGATCAGGGCGACGATCGGCGACACCCCGTGCTTCCTCACCCTTGATATCGACTTCGTCGACCCGGCCTACGCTCCCGGGACCGGCACGCCCGAGGTGGGCGGATTCACCTCCTCGGAGACGCTGGAGCTGGTCCGGTCCCTGACCGGACTGAACTACGTCGGCTTTGACGTCGTCGAGGTGCTGCCGACACACGACCAGGCCCAGGTGACCGCCCTCCTGGCGGCGACCCTGGTCCACGAGTTCGCCAGCCATGTGGCATTGGGGCTGCGGACAAAGGGGCAGGCCCACCTGATCGAAGCATAGCGCAGCGAATAGGCCGCTCGGGGCAGATCCTCCGGGCGGCTTTTTCACGAGACCTGGTACCGTCGCTTGACGCCAAGGGAATCACGAGGCCATAATAAGGCGATCTTTTCACCTTGACGGAACCCGGTGCCAGATGGGGGAGGTCCACTTGCCAACCAACCTGTCGATTGTCATGATCGAACGGATCGGCCTGATCGTAGGCCTGGCCTATCTCGCCACCCGCTCCCGTGCGTTCCGCTTTCAGGCGACCGGCCAGGCCGGATGGCCGGAGAGGCTGCAACTGATCCTGATCTTCGGTCTCTTCGGCATCTTCGGGACATACACCGGTGTGGTCGTCAACCCCGGAGGGGTCTCCTGGGGGGCCCTGGTCTCGGGTCCCCTGCAGCCGGAGGATGCGATCGCCAACTCCCGGGCCGTCAGCGTCATTGTCGCCGGCCTGTTGGGCGGCCCGTGGGTTGGACTGGGCGCCGGTCTGGTAGCCGGGGTTCACCGGCTCTTCGTGGGCGGCTTCACCGCTCTGGCCTGCGGCCTGGCGACCGCTCTGGAAGGACTGCTCAGCGGCTGGCTCTGGAAGAGGCTGCCCCGGTCCGACAGCTTCGGCCCCCACGCAGGGTGGAGCTTCCTCGTGGCAGCCCTCATGGAGGTGCTGCAGATGGTGCTGATCCTCCTGGTCGCCAGACCGTTCAGCGCAGCCCTCGACCTGGTGAGGCTGATCGCCCTGCCCATGGCGCTGGCCAACGGGTTGGGTGTGGCGCTCTTCCTGGTGGTCACTCGCGGAATCATGACCAGCGAGGCAGCCCAGGAGGGTGACGCTGCCCGAAAGGCGCTGCTGATCGCCACCCGCACGCTTCCCTTCCTGCGCAGGGGGCTGACCATGGAGTCCGCGGAGGCGGCCGCCAGAGTGATTCACAAGGAGACATGTGCAACCGCCGTAGCGATTACCGATGAACGTCAGATCCTTGCCCATGTGGGCCTGGGCGAAGACCACCACCGGCCTGGCGTCCCGGTCCTGACCAAGGTGACCCGCATGGCACTCCAGCAGGGCAGGCTGATCGTGGCGGAGGATCGTGCCCAGATCGAGTGCCGGGATCCGTCCTGCCCACTGCAGGGGGTCGTGGTCGTGCCGCTCCGCGAGGACGAGCGGGTCGTGGGAACCCTGAAGCTCTACTTTGACCACACCAGTGCGCTTCCACCGCTGGAACTGGCCGAAGGGCTGGGGTATCACGTCTCCACCCAGTTGGCTGTCGCCCGGGCATCCGAGCAGTCGGCCCTGCTGGCCAAGGCTGAGATCCGGGCGCTTCAGGCCCAGATCCAGCCCCACTTTCTCTTCAACGCACTGAACACGATCATGGCCCTGATCCGTCGTGATCCTGACCGGGCCCGCGATGTCCTCGGTCATCTGGCAGACTTCCTGCGGCGAAACCTGCAGTCTACCCAGGTCGAGACGATCACGCTCGGCCAGGAGTTGGAGCATGTGCGAGACTACCTTACCGTCGAGCAGGCCCGCTTCAGTGACCACCTCTCGGTCACCTACGATGTCGAGGAGGCGCTGCTTCCCGCGCGCATCCCGCCCCTGACCCTCCAGCCGCTCGTCGAGAACGCCCTCGTGCATGGGCTGAAGGCGGTGCGGCATCCAGGGCGAATCCATATCAGCGCTTCGGCCCGCGACGGTGTGGGCATCGTTACGGTGGCCGACAACGGCCGGGGGATTCCGACCGAGCGGATCGGTGAGCTACTGGAGCGCCCTGTCCAATCGCAGGCGGGTACCGGGCTGGCGCTGCACAACGTGCATCAGAGGCTGCGCGGGCTCTTCGGCGCCGGTGCCGGACTCACCCTCGATTCCTCGGAGGGTGAGGGCACGACCGTCTACGTCCGATTCCCCGTACAGACTTCTGCCGAGGAGGAAGATGATGCCGATACGCGCACTGGTAGTCGATGACGAGCCCCTGGCCCGCGACGAACTCTCCTATCTCCTCCGGCAGGAGCCCGGCATTGAGGTGGTGGGAGAGGCACAGGACGGGCAGGAGGCGATCGAGAAGGTCACCGCACTCACGCCCGATGTGGTCTTCATGGATATCGATCTGCGGGGCGATAACGGCCTCGATCTGGCACGTCGCTTTCTGGTGCTGCCGTCGCCCCCCCGGGTTGTCTTTGCCACGGCCTATGACCAGTACGCCCTGGCCGCCTTCGAGGTCCAGGCGCTGGACTATATCGTCAAGCCGTTTACGAGCGCCCGGGTGGCCGACACGGTCCGGCGGCTGCGTGAGATGGCGCCCGTGGCCGAGCCGCTTCCGGTCGGTCCGGTACGGGCGGATCGCCTGCAGCCCGAGCCCCGCCGCCTGGAGCGGCTGGCGGTGGAGGAGGATGAGCGGATCGTGCTGATCCAGCCCGACTCCATCCTCTTCGCCACCAGGGAGGACCGGATCACCCTGATCAGGACCGAGGGGCGCACCTACCGCTCGCACATCTCCCTGCAGGAGTTGGAGGAGCGGCTGAAGGAGTACCCGTACTTCCGACCGCACAGGGCCTACCTGGTCAATGCCGCCCGCATTGCGGAGATCCATCCGTGGTTCAACGGGGCGTACGAACTGGTCATGTCCGACCGAGACCGCTCCCGGATTCCGGTCAGCCGGGCGGCCGCCAAGCGGCTTCGGGAACTGCTGGGGTTCTGATCAGTTCGTCGACCCGCCGTCCAGACGTCCATTCCGACCGTTCAGACAGCATTTCGACGGGTTACGCAGCAAATCACGGTGGTTCCCCTTTCGTGTGCGAGAATGAGGGCGATCATTCTGTCCTCATTTCTCCGAAAGGGGCGATCACCGTGATCACGTTTGTCCTCTCGATCACTGCACTGATCCTCGGCTACTTCCTCTACAGTCGTCTGGTTGAGCGGATCTTTGGCATTCGACCCGAACAGCAGACCCCCGCATATGCTCAGCAGGATGGTGTCGATTATGTCCCGATCGACACCCCCCGAAACGCCCTGATCCAGCTCCTGAACATCGCAGGCCTCGGCCCGATCTTCGGCCCGATCATGGGCGCCCTCTGGGGCCCCGTCGCCTTCGTCTGGATCGTTCTGGGCTCCATTTTCGCCGGCGCCGTTCACGACTACTTCGCCGGCATGATCTCCCTCCGCCATGGCGGGGCCAACCTGCCGACTATGGTCGGGGCCTACCTGGGCAAGGGTATGAAGCAGTTTGTCAACATCTTCTCCGTCGTGCTGCTGGTCCTGGTCGGCGCCGTCTTCATCACCGGACCGGCCGGCCTGCTGGCCGTCCTGACCCCCTCCTGGGCCACCCAGAGCTTCTGGGTCATCGTTATCATGCTCTACTATGTCCTTGCCACCCTGCTGCCGGTGGATAAGATCATCGGCAGGGTCTACCCGATCTTCGGCGCCATCCTGCTGATCATGGCGGCCGGCATTGGTGGGGCGATGCTCTTCGGCAACCATCCGCCGATCCCTGAGCTGACCCTGGCCAACCTGCATCCGGGCGGGCTGCCGATCTGGCCCCTCGTCTTCATCACCATCGCCTGCGGTGCGATCTCGGGCTTCCATGCCACCCAGAGCCCGATCGTCGCCCGGACCACCATGAACGAGAAGAACGGGCGGTTCATCTTCTATGGCATGATGATCGGTGAAGCGCTGATCGCCATGGTCTGGGCCGCAGCCGGCATGTCCCTCTTCGACGGCTCCGTCGGTCTCCAGGAGGCGCTCACCCAGTACGGCGGCACCGCCGGCGTCGTGCGGCAGATCTCCCTCATGACCATGGGCTCCTTCGGCTCAACCCTGGCGATCCTGGGCGTGGTCGTCCTGCCGATCACCTCCGGCGACACCGCCTTCCGCGGTGCACGTCTGACCATCGCCGAGTTCTTCAAGCTGGATCAGCGGCCGCTTGTCAAGCGGCTCTGGATCTCGCTGCCGCTCTTCGTCGTCGGCTTTAGCCTGACCCTCGTCGACTTCAACTTCCTCTGGCGGTACTTCGCCTGGTCCAACCAGACCATGGCCATGATCATGCTCTGGACGGCTTCGATGTACCTGGTCATGAAGAAGAAGCCGCATTGGATCGCCTCGATCCCCGCCGCCTTCATGACCGCCGTGACCGCCACCTACATTCTACAGGCCCCCGAGGGCTTCAAACTGCCGACCAGTATCTCCTATCCGCTGGGCCTGGTCATCGCTGCCGGCATTGTGATCCTCTTCTTCGTGAAGGCGAAGCAGAACGCCGGTATCGGGTCACTGGAGCCCGCCGGGCAGGATGCTGCTGACTAACTCCCGTACAGACCTTGGGCAAGGAGCAAAACTCCTTGCCCTTTTTGTATGCCCAAGCGGGTGGATGGATGGTACCATAGAGAGGTGTAACGCTTAATAGTTGAAGGAGAGTGGTGACGTGGCCCTCATTACCTTCCTGGTCCTGCTTACCGCCGTGGTGGCTGTTTCAGTCGTAGCCCAGCGGACGGGCTGGTCCAAGGAGAACATCGCGCTACTGATCGGCGCCATCCTGGCCTTCTTTCACATTGAGGCGATCTCCTGGGTGCACATCACCCCCGAGTTCGTGATCGAGTGGCTTCTGCCCATCCTGATCATGCCCGCCGCCTTCAAGATCGCCTTCAGCGACCTGCGGCGCAGCTTCAGCTACGTGGCCCTGCTGGCCACGGTGGGCGTCGTGGTGGCGGCCACGGTCGGCACCGGACTCCTCAGCATGGCCATCGGACTCCCCTTCGCTGTGGCGGCCCTGCCGGCGATTGCCATGGCTGCCACCGATCCGATCAGCGTCATCGCCCTGCTGAAGCGGGTTGGCGCCCCGCACCGGCTGGGTCTCCTCTTCGAAATGGAGGCCCTTTTTAACGATGCGACCGCCGCTGTCGCCTTCCGCTCCGCCATGGCCGTGGCGGCTGGCGGTCTGGCAGCGGGAGGCTCCGCCGAGATCCTGGGCGACTTCGCCATTGCCACCTTCGGCGGGATCGCCGCAGGCCTGATCCTGGGCATGGCCGGCTCCATGCTGCACCGGCTGCTGGATGCCCCGGACACCGAGGTCCTGCTGACCGTTTGGCTCGCCTTCGCCGCCATTGCCACGGAACTGCTTCACCTCTCCGGCGTGCTGGCCGTCGTCACCACCGCCTTGGTCCTGGGCAACGTGGGCAGGAAGACCGGCATGGGCCCCCAGACCCGCATGGCCGTCCGGACGACCTGGGATGTGGTCGAGCATGCCGCCGTGGTCCTGGTCTTCCTGCTGATCGGCCTGGAGCTGAACCCCGCACTGCTCCGGGAGCACTGGCAGGTCGGGCTGATGGCGATCCCCATCTCCCTGCTCATGCGGGCAGTCTCGGTCTACCTGGTTACCTTCATTCACAACCGTTTCTCCCGTGAGCGTGTCCCCATGCCCTACCAGCACGTGCTGATCTGGGGCGGTGTGCGGGGCGCCGTCTCCCTGGCCCTGGTGATCGGCCTGCCGGCCTCCCTGCCCTATGCTAGTGACATTAAGGTCATGGTCTACATGGTCGTGATCTTCAACATCCTCGCCCAGGGGATGACCGTTGGGGTGCTGTTGCGGGGCCTCGGCCTCTCGACGACCAACCGGTTCCACGAGGCCCAGGAGCACCTGCTGCTCCGGCGGGGGGTCCTGCTGGCGCAGTTGGCCGAGCTGGACCGGGTGTCCGCCCCGGGACAGATCGATCAGGAGGCACGGGCCGCCCTCACGGGGGAACTGGAGGCGATCTCCAGCGAGCTGGATGGGCTCTGGGAGGAGCATCCCGAGCTGAAGGCCACCTCCCGGCAGGATCTGGAGGAGCGCTTGGCCACCGCCGGGCTGGACTACCTGAGCCTGCACCATCCGAGCGCCGAGGCCGGGAAGCGGCTGAGCACCAAGCTCTACGAGAAGCTGGTGGAGAAGTAGAGGAGGAGTCGGTCAGGAGGGGTCGCCATGTACCTGCGTGAGATCAGTCTTCGCCGGGAGATCATCCCGAACCCGGATCAGTTCCCGTTCTCGATCCCGGCCCTCCGGGGAGCAGAGGCGATCGCCCTGCAGGGAAGCGTCACCTTCTTCGTGGGCGAGAACGGCTCGGGCAAGTCGACGCTCCTGGAAGCGGTCGCGTACCAGTGTGGCTTCGCCACCGCCGGTGGGGGTCGGAACAACCGGTACGAGGTCGATGCTTCGGAGTCGGCCCTTGGTCCTTACATCCGGCTGAGCTGGCTGCCTAAGATCACCCGGGGCTTCTTTCTGCGGGCAGAGAGCTTTTATCAGTTCGCCTCCTACCTGGACCAGTTGGAACGGGAGGGGGGCGAGGTCCTCCAGTTCTACGGCGGGAGATCGCTGCACACTCAGTCCCACGGGGAGTCTTTCCTCTCGCTCTTCCAGCACCGGTTCGGGCAGCGGGCGATCTACCTCCTCGACGAGCCCGAGGCAGCGCTCTCTCCTGCCCGCCAGCTCGCCTTCATGCGGCTCATGCACGACCTGGCGCCCACCGCCCAGTTCGTTGTGGCCACCCACTCGCCGATCCTGCTCGGGTACCCCGGGGCGCAGATCCTTCATTTTGATGATGATGGCATTACCCAGGTGGCCTACGAGGCGACCGATCACTACCGGATCACCCGCCGCTTCCTGGAGGCTCGGGAGGAGCTGCTCAGGGAGCTGTTCCGGGAGGACGAGTAGGGATGCGCATCAAGCCGAAGGCCACAGCGCCTTCGGTTTCCTTTTGCCCCCCGCCGGTCGATGCCCTTTTTACATAGCTACGCTTTGTGGTGACCAGAGTCGCCGTCCCGTGATAGGAACGACGGCTGCCGGAATGTTACCTAGTTCAGCAGCCGCTACTTCTTAGCGGCGAGTGCGATGCGGAGGAGGATCAGGACGACCCAGACAAAGGCTGTAAGGTCCAGTTCAATCATGATCCTCACCGACGCGCGCCCCCTTATCGGGGACACTGGCCGTCAGGCTCCGCTTCCATTATACACCAACCGGTCCTCGTCTTGGGGTCCGGTTGGCCATTTCCCCGGGGCGATGGGTGTACCTGCAGAGCGCCCCGCTTTCACCGAAGACGGAAGTCGCCATGGATTCCGGTTGTGCTTCTACGAGTTGACCGCCTGTGGTACACTATCAGTTGACCTTATGCCACATTTCTCCCATTGGGGGTTGACGTTATGCACCATGATCCCAAGGATGATATGGACTCAAACGCCATTCTTGATCGGGTTGAAGCTATGATGAAGTCCGGCACTCTTGAAGAACTGCCGGTGGTGACGCAGCCCGGCGACACATCTGAACTGGTGCGCCTGGCGACCGAGCAGGACGCCATGGGCGGGTTTGCGCATCTCCAGTCCGACCCCGAGAAGGTCGGCCAGATGCAGATCGACCCCGAGGCAGCCCAGCGGATCCATGGTAAGCCGAATCCCCGGGTTCACGTGGAGACCTATGGCTGCCAGATGAACGAGCACGACACCGAGATCATGCACGGGATCCTCGGCCAGATGGGCTACACCAAGGCCAACGGTCCGGACGACGCCGATGTGCTCCTCTTCAACACCTGCGCCGTCCGTGAATCCGCCGTGGAGCACGCCTTCGGCCGCATCGGTCAGCTCAAGCCCCTCAAGTACACCAACCCGGATCTCGTCATTGGCGTCTGCGGCTGCGTTCCCCAGGTGGAGGGGCAGGTCGACCGCATGAAGCGGCTCTTCCCGTACCTCGACCTGATCTTCGGCACCCACAACATCCACCATCTGCCCGAGCTGATCGAGCGCGCCCGGAACGAGCGGGAGACCGTGGTCGATGTCTGGGAGGCGATGGGCGAGGACTTCCCCGAGGTGCTGCCCGCCGCCCGCGAGGGCGATCTCAAGACCTGGATCACGATCATGTATGGATGCGACAAGCACTGCACCTACTGCATTGTGCCCACCACCCGCGGTACCGAGCGTAGCCGGCCCCACGAGGTCCTGCTTGCCGAGGCGCAGGAACTGGGGCGCAACGGCTTCAAAGAGGTCACGCTCCTTGGCCAGAACGTGAATGCCTACGGCAAGGACCTGTACGGCAAGCACGGCGACGAGGCCTTCGACTTCGGCGACCTCCTGGTGGAAATGGACCAGAACACGCCGGGCATTGAGCGGATCCGGTTCACCACCAACCATCCGAAGGATTTCACGCGGAAGATGGTGGAGCAGATTGCGGCATCCACCAAGGTCTGCGAGTGGTTCCATCTGCCCGTCCAGTCCGGCTCTGACGCGGTTCTCCGCCGCATGAAGCGCTCGTACAATCGGAAGCAGTACATGCAACTGGTGGGCTGGGTCCGGGAGCTGATCCCCCACGCCGTGATCACGACCGACATCATCGTCGGCTTCCCGGGCGAGACCGAGGAGGAGTTCCAGGAGACCCTCAGCCTGGTGGAGGAGGTCGGCTATGACGCCGCCTTCATGTTCATGTACTCCGAGCGGGCCGGCACCCCGGCCGCGGAGATGGAGGACCGGCTGACCGTCCCCGAGAAGAAGGAGCGGCTCCAGCGGCTGATCGACCTGCAGAACAAGCACTCCCGGGCGCGCAACGAGGCCCGGGTCGGCAGTGTGCAGGAGATCCTGGTGGAGGGGCTCGACAAGGGCAAGCCGGACGTCGTCTTCGGCCGCACCCGCGGCAATATCCTCGTCACCTTCCCGGGCGATCAGTCCCTGCGTGGCGCGCTGGTCAACGTGAAGATCACCAAGGCCGGTACCTGGACCCTCGAAGGGGAGATCGTGCAGGCGCCGGTCACCGCAGGGTAGGCAGGGAAGGGCGACAAAGGAGTCGAACAAGTGTAGGGAGGTTCGGCCATCCCGAAAATGGGCCGTTCATATAGATGGAGGGAAATCCCTGTGACCATGACGACCACGAAGAATGTCTGGATGCTCGCGCGCGAGCTGGCAGAGGCGATAGAGGAGTCCCCGGAGCTGCTGACCTACCGGCGCACGGAGGATGCCGTCCTGGCCGACCCGGACGCCCTGGAGCTGATCCGGGAGTACGAGGCGGCGAAGCGGGCGGTCAAGAAATCGAAGACGAAGCCGCCCCAGGAGCAGATGCTCCTCGTCAGCCGGTTCATGGAGATCGAGGAGCGGTTCAACACCCACGAGACGATCCAGGCCTACTGGTCCGCCCGCGTGGCCCTCGACTCCTTCCTGGAGAAGGTGAACGCTGTGGTCACCTTCCCGATCACCGGGCAGGAGGAGCCGAAGAGCAAGGGCGGGTGCAGCACCGGTGGCGGATGTGGATGTGGGTAACACATAGAGCGACCCCTGCGTAGGGCACGTGGCCGAGTGGCCCGTGCCAGTGCCACGTACCCGTGGGCTTGATCCTCGAACACCTTGCCAAGCGTTCTGGCGGCCGCCGCCCACGCTTGGCATCGTTCGCGCCCAGAACTCTGACTGGCACCCCTTTTGGAGGTGCCAGTCGGCGGGGCGACAAGGGCGGAAGATTGCGGGTCGTTTGCGAGCGAAGCAGGATTCCGCAACTTTTTCCCAGGGTGAGCCCAGGACAAATGGGAAATCATAGCGGAATCATGCATCTGAAGGGCCTGTTCACCCCGTAAATCGCTCTTGTGGGGCCTCAGAGGGCGCATATTGGCTCGAACCAGGCCCCAAACGGGTGGTTCCGTCACCTCCAGGCTCCTGTTTTTTCAGATTCCGCTACTTTTTTCCGCATCGGGCAAGAGACTCTCGGGAATTTCTCGTGGAACCTGGCCGGCAAGCACTGCAGAGGGTTTGGCATCAAAACGCATCCCTGTTCGCTGCGACTGAGTGGGGGATTGGGCATGGTGAACCGCAGAGAAGAGCGACCCACCGTTGCGGGGTCGCTCATTGCGTTTGATCTGGCTTGCGGTGAGCGATCAGCTCAACGCCCCGGTCAGGTCCTGCCCATAGAGGACCACCTTGTTCCGCCCGGTCCGCTTTGCCGCATAGAGCGCCCGGTCGGCGGCCAGGATCAGATCCACCTGGGTGACGCCATCCTGCGGGTAGGCGCCGACACCGATCGAAATCGTCATGCGGAAATCGAGCGGCCGGCCCTGCCTGGAGATGAATGTATGGGAGGCAATCCGCTCTCGGATCCGGTCGGCCACCAGGGCGGCAACCGCCTTGTCGGCATCGGGCAGGATCACGGCGAACTCCTCGCCGCCATAGCGGTAGACCTGGTCCATCCCCCGGCAGGAGAGCCGGAGCAGCTTCGCCGCCTGCTCCAGGACCACATCGCCCGTCGGATGCCCGTAGGTATCGTTCACCCGCTTGAAGTGATCCAGATCCAGCATGAGGAGCGAGAAGTGGCTCCCGGTCAGCTGCGCCTGATTGACCATGCTGCTGACCTGGTCCATGTAGTGCCGGTAGTTAAAGAGCCCGGTGTGCGGATCGGTGATCGCCAACTGCCGGGTGTGGTGATGCAGCCGGGCATTCGCCAGATAGGATGCCGCCTGCTCAGCCACCGTGGTCAGGAGGGCGACGTCAGTCGCGCCGAAGGCGTCATGCATCTTCGCCTCCACATTCAGCACGCCCAGGGTCTTGCCCTCCCAGGTCAGTGGCACCGCCAGTTCGGATTTGGCGCCGGGCACGCCGTACACGTAGCGGCCGTCGGCCTCAATGTCGCCCACGCACACCGGCATCCCGGACTTCAGCACCGCCCCGCAAATCCCCTCGTCGGGCTTCATGTGCATCCCCACGTGGGCTTCGTAGCCATGAGCGGCGGCGAGGACCAGGTCGCCCGACTCCTCATCAACCAGGAGAATCGCCCCGTAGTCATAGCCCCAGAGCTTGCCCAACTGCTCGAGAATGATCTCCATGAGCCGATTTCCATCCAGCGTGGTGGAGAGGGAGAGGGCGATCTGGTGCAGGGCCCCCAACTGCTGCTGCGCCTGGCGCAGATCGGCGTTGATTGCCGTGATATGCCTGGTCTGCCGGGTGAGATCACCGACGTAGTAGCCCAGGGCGAGGGTGGCCATGCCGGCCCAGCCGAAGCCGGCCAGGACCAGGGGCTGCCGGAGCAACTCCGCCCCGCCGATCTGCCAGAGTCCAAAGCCCTGGGCCACACCGGCGATGAGGGCCATGATCACGCCCCCCCGCACCTCCCAGAAGCGGGCCGCGCCGACCACGGCCACCCCCAGCCAGATGGAGTGCCAGTGCGAGGGAAAGAGCCAGACGGCGACCAGATAGATGGCCACCGCCGCCGGTACCAGGGCGGACTGTATGCGCGGCAGAAAGGGTGCCCTCACCATCGGCTCGCTCCTTCCTCATCAAGGCAGTCCTGATCATTGATCATTTGACACAAAGTTCTTCCCTTCCTGCAGGCCGGCGAAAACCTCTGGGCAGCACGGAGGAGAGCGGCGGTCCTTCATCGAACTTCGGGGAATGACTTCTGTGCATGGTTGAACCGGACGAGGAGGGTCATTGTGGACGCGTCCCAAGCGACACCGATGTTTGCCCAGTACCTGCAAATCAAGGAGCAGTACCCGGACTGCATCCTCTTCTACCGGCTGGGCGATTTTTACGAGACCTTTATGGCCGATGCCGAACTGGCGGCCCGTGAGCTGGAACTGACCCTGACCGGGCGCGATGGCGGCAAGGCGATGGGGCGAATCCCCATGGCGGGCATCCCCTACCACGCTGCCGAGGGCTACATTGCCCGGTTGATCGAGCGCGGCCACAAGGTGGCCATCTGCGATCAGATGGAGGATCCCAAGGCGACCAAGGGGCTGGTGAAGCGAGACGTGACCCGGGTGGTCACCCCCGGCACCCTGGTCGAGCCGCGCCTCCTCCAGGAGAAGCAGAACAACTACCTCTGCGCCGTCACCTACGGCAAGACCGGCTTCGGTCTGGCGGTGGCCGATCTCTCCACCGGTGAGTTCGCCGCCTGCGAGCTGGGCGGGGCAGATGGCCTCAGACAAATACTCGACGAACTGGGCCGGCTGGAGCCGCGCGAGGTGATCCTGGAGCCCGGGCTGGCCACGGAGAACCGGCTGGTCGGTCCGCTCAAGAGCGCCGGGGTGGCTCTCTCCACCTTTGACAGCCGCCACTTTGCCCATGCCGACGCCTATCGTAGGCTGGCTTCGCATTTCGGCGTCCCGACCCTGACCGGCTTTGGCTGCGAGCATCTGCCGCTGGCGACCGGTGCGGCCGGTGCAGCCCTGGCCTACCTGGCGGAGACCCAGAAGACGACCCTCTCGCATATCACCGGGCTGAATACCTACTACCCCGGCCAGTTCATGATGCTCGATCCAGCGACACGGCGGAATCTGGAACTGACCCGGTCCATTCGGGATGGCGGGCGGCGCGGTACCCTGCTCTGGGTGGTCGATCGGACGGTCACCTCCATGGGAGGCCGGATGCTGAAGGGCTGGCTGGAGCGGCCCCTGCTCGACCTGGAGCCGGTCATCGCCCGGCATGAGGCGGTGGCCGAGCTGGTGAACAAGCCGGTGCTGCGGGCCGATCTGCGCGCCCTGTTGCAGGAAGTCTACGACTTGGAGCGGCTGGCTGGCCGGGTCGCTTACGGCACGGCGAACGCCAAGGATCTGATCGCCCTGAAGAACTCGCTGGTCGCCCTGCCCTCGATCCGGGTCGTCCTGGAGGAGGCGGGGGCCAGCCGGCTGGTCGCGCTGCGGGACAGCCTGGATATGCTCGATGATGTCCGCGACCTGATCGAGACAGCGATCGCCGATGAGCCGCCCATCGCCATTACCGAGGGCGGCGTCGTAAAGGATGGCTACCACGAGGAGGTCGACCGGCTCCGCAAGGCCGCCCGGGAGGGGAAGGGCTGGATCGCCGCCCTGGAGAGCCGCGAGCGGGAGCGGACCGGGATCAAGTCGCTCAAAGTGGGCTACAACAAGGTCTTCGGCTACTATCTGGCGGTGACCAACTCGAACCTGAACATGGTGCCCGAGACCTATATTCGGAAGCAGACACTGGCGAATGAAGAGCGGTTTATCACCCCCGAGCTGAAGGAGCTGGAGGAGTCGGTCCTCGGCTCCGACGAGAAGCTGATGGCCCTGGAGTACGAACTCTTCCTGGCGGTGCGCACCCAGGCGGCGGGTGAGGTAGTGCGAATCCAGCACTCGGCCCGGGCGGTGGCCGAGCTGGATGTCCTCTGCTCCTTTGCTGAGGTCGCCGCACTCTATGGCTACGTCCGCCCGCTTATGGACGGTTCAACCCTGCTCGACCTGAAGGACGCCCGGCATCCGGTCCTGGAGCGGGTGATGGCCGAGGGCTCCTTCGTGCCGAATGATACACATCTCGACACCGATGAGAACCGGCTCGTGCTGATCACCGGCCCGAACATGGGCGGCAAGTCGACGGTTATGCGGGCGGCGGCCCTGGCGGTGATCCTGGCGCAGGCGGGCTGCTTCGTGCCGGCATCCAGCGCGCAGATCGGCCTGGTCGATCGGGTCTTCACCCGGGTGGGCGCATCGGACGACCTGGCGACCGGCCAGTCGACCTTCATGGTGGAGATGACGGAGGTCGCGAACATCCTGCACGCCGCCACCGACCGGTCACTCGTCGTGCTGGATGAGGTGGGCCGCGGCACGGCTACCTTCGACGGCCTCTCGATCGCCTGGGCGATCACGGAGCATATCCACCAGCATATTCGCTGCCGGACGATGTTCGCTACGCATTATCACGAGCTCTGCGAGCTGGAGGCGATGCTCCCCGGCGTGGTCAACCTCTCCATGGCCGTGGTGGAGAAGGGGGACGACATCGTCTTCCTGCGCAAGCTGGTCCGGGGCGGAGCTGACCGCTCCTACGGCATCCAGGTGGGCCGGCTCGCCGGGTTGCCCACGGCTGTGGTGGAGCGGGCTCGGGAGATCCTGCTCACCCTGGAGGAGCACGAGGGGGAGCGGAAGTCCAAGCGGGAGGTGGCCGCCCAGAAGCTGCGCCAGAAGCCCGCCGTCCAGCTTACGTTCTTCGAGGAGAAGAAGCATCCGGTGGTCGAGGAGCTGTTGGGGCTGAACGTCCTGGCGCTCACGCCGATCGAGGCCCTGAACCTGCTGTATCAGTTGCAGGCAAAGGCGAAGGAGAAGGGGTAGGCCAGGGCGACCTGGCAGGCGGGGGAGTGGTGCGAGGGGGGCTGTCGCCCCCCTCGCACTTATATTGGCGGCAGCTCAGGCAGCACCAGCGAGGTCTCCGGATCAAAGAGCCCCGGCCCCGACGACTCGCCCTCCTTGTAGAGCGGGTAAGGGGAGAGGACCAGGGCCCGTCCCCGTGCCAGGCTGGCGATGACGGCGTTGTGCGTACCATCGACCAGGGCGATCTGGATCGGTTCGGCCCCCTCGTAGGTGATCTCCAGGATGTGCGCCCGCTGCTCAGCGGCGAAGCGCCAGGCGGCCTCATAGGCGGCGGGACGGGTCACCAGCAGGGCGAGCAGGGGCTCGGTCCAATCGGGGCAGTAGAGCACGATCGCTGCCTTGCCCGGACCGCTGAACGCCGCGGCCTGGGTCGGCAGGTAGGGCAGGGGCTCCGGCACAGTTGCCACTCCCTTGCAGATGGTTGGTTCTAGTATAAACCAGCAATCACCCAATGCAACCGATGGGATATCACCCGTCTGGGATTGCGCATGCTACATCTACCATGGAACAAGTAAGCAGCAGTCTGGAGAATCGGGAGCGGCTGGTTCAGCGGCTCCGCTGGCCGCAGAACCTGGGCATTGAACTGCGCGACCTCCGAATCGGGCCAGGCGGGCAGTGGGAGGCGATCCTCCTCTGGATCGAGGGCATGGTGAGCGCCGACTCCCTGCCCCCCGAGGCAGTCGACCGCCTCTGTCACCACTGGGCAGGGGGACCCGGAGCATTACGCCAGGCCCTCCCACTCCAGCGGATCGAGTTCACCGAGTCACTGACTGAGGCGATCGACAGGCTCCTGAGTGGGTGGCTCCTTCTCCTCGTCAATGGCAGCCCTTGGGCGGTCCTGGTGCAGGCGGAAAACCAGGATGTACATCCGAACAGGCGACAGAGTTCAGCGGGGTGGGAAGAGGTCTTCGATCGTAACCTGCGGCGCAACCTCGGTCTCCTGCGCCGCCGGCTTCGCTCCACGGAACTGCTCGCCCTCCCCATCCCTTTTCCGCCCCAACGGGCCTGCTGCCCCGCTTTGGCTGGACCCCGTGGGCGGACAAGGCGGCCATGATG
Source organism: Symbiobacteriaceae bacterium (assembly GCA_041690255.1). Lineage (GTDB taxonomy): Bacteria > Bacillota > Sulfobacillia > Symbiobacteriales > Symbiobacteriaceae > JAWLHU01. Next base: position 94,694 of record JAWLHU010000004.1, on the reverse strand, counting down.
CTGGACGCCGGGTTCGTGGTCCTGCTGATCGACCGGGTCGAGTATGCCTTCATGGCCCCGGTCACCCTGGCGAACTGGATGACCGCTCCCAGTGACGCCCGGTTCCGCCTGCCCCACCGGCGCTGGCTGCTTCGCCTGCGCTTTGGCATTGCCCTGTTGGTCCTGTTTCTGCCCGGGGCGGTTGTCGCCCTGATGAACTACCACCAGGAGATGATCCCCACCGCCTTTCTGCTTTCGCTGGGTGCGGCCCGGGAGAGCGCCCCGTTTGCCACCATATTCGAGGTGCTCCTGCTGGAGGGGATCTCCGAAATCTGCCGGGAGGCTTCTCTCCGGCTGCCACAGGCGGTTCCCATTGGGCTGATGAGCATCGTCTTCGTACTGATCGTGCTGGTGGGGGTCCAGGTTGGGTTTTTGGGGCCCCTCCCGGCCCTGGCAGCGATCATCGGCTCCCTCTTAGCCTTGACGCTGCCAAGCCACGGTCTGGCGTTCGTGGTCCGGCTGGGACGGTTCTTCCTGCTCTTCGGTGCCACGATGCTCGGTTTCTTCGGCATCGCCACCGCGGCGACGCTCCTCGCCACCTACCTCTGCCAGGTGAACAGCTGGGGGGTGCCGTTCCTCGGCCCCTCCGGAGGCAATCTGACTGCGCCCGAGGGCATCTCCAGCCGCCGGCCGAAAGGGGCATCAGAGCACGGCTAAACTGAGTCTCGGCAACCGTTCGCTGGCCGCCCTGGGGCTGCTCCTGCTCTTGACACAGAGCTTCCATCCGAAGATGCTGCTCCTGCTCCAGACCGGCCAGACCGCCGCCTGGCTGCTGTCGCTGATGACCGGTCTTCTGGCGGCGCTCTTGCTATGGCCCGTGGGCCTCGTCCTCCGGGGCATCCGGGGCGGTAGTCTGCTCGACCTCGTGGAGCAGGGGCTGGGGCGGTGGGCCGTGATCCCCTTCACCTTGATCCATGTGGGTGGGCTCTGCTTCGCGGCAGGCATGATTCTGCGGGAGACCTCGGAGATGGCGATCAGTGCCGTCTTTCCCCATACACCGCAGACCTTTGCGACCACCGCCCTGATGCTGGCTGCGGTCTATGCCGCCTGGGGGGAGGCATCCTCCCTGGTCCGATTAGGCCGGCTCTTCCTCCCCCTTGTACTTGTCGGCATTGCGCTGGTCCTCGCCGGGACCGTGGGCTGGGGGGAGATTCGCTACCTCCTGCCCTTCTGGGGGCCGGGGATTCCCCGTCTGATCGGTGGACTGCCAAGTGCCACAGCCATCCAGTTTCCGGCCTTCCTGGTCCTGACCATGACCGGTCAGGTGAGGGATCGGCAGGGGCTGCTCCCCTGGTTGCCGCTGGTTCCGCTGCTTGGGGGTCTCGTGATCGCTCTGGAGAAGGCGGTCCTGCAGATGGTCTTTGCCTTTCCGATCGGCCTGCAGATCGCCTTTCCCCTCCATACCGCCTCTCGCCTGATCCTTGGTGGCCGGTTCTTTGAGCGGCTGGAGGGGGTCTGGGTCTTCATCTGGGTGGTGGGGACCAGCATTCTTCTCGGAGCGATCCTCCACGCCAGTTCGGCGGTGTTCGGTCGCACTTTCCTGCTCCCGCGCCGGCAGACGGCCATCCTTCCCCTGGCGACCGTGGTCCTGACCGTCGCGTTTTTTCCCCATGATCAGGCCCAGACCATCGCCTGGCATCTGGGGGCGACTCCCCTGCTCTTCTACCTCGTCCTCGTCATGCCGTCGGCGCTCGACCTGATTCTCCTCGCCCGGCAGGGGAGGCGTCCGGCATGAGCAGGCGAATGGTGGCCCTGCTTTGCCTCCTCTTACTCCTGCTGACCGGATGCTGGGACCGCATTGAACTGGAGGATATGCTCTTCGCCGTTACCGTGGCGATCGACAAGGGGGAGGCGGAACGGTACCGAGTGACCGCACAGGTTGCCTTTTTCGCGGATAAGAAGTCGGGTGTGTTGGGCGGCAGGGAGGGGGGCGCGCCTGCGCTCGAACTGCTCGTGGCGGAGGCGAACAGCGTGGCCCAGGCCATCCTGATCATCAATACCGGGCTCTCCCGCCGCCTCTCCCTGCGCCATGTCCGCGGCTTCGTGATCGGGGAGGAGCTTGCCCGGGAGGGAATCGAGGACCTGCTGGTCGAGTTGGAACGAAGCCCCGAGTCACGCGGCACGTCGACCTTTGCGATCGCCCGTGGGAGCGCCGGTGAGGTGCTGCGGCAAGGTCGGTGGTCAGGGGAGTACAACCCCGGGCGTGTGGCAGAGGGGATGCAACTGGTACAGAAACACCTGCACCTCGCACCGCCGACCCGGCTGCATCACATGGTGAACCGGATGGGAGTGATTGGCGCCACCTCGTTTGCGAGAGTGGTGGCGATCAACCCCCGGGTTGGAGCCGAAGATCCCGAGCTGGCGTCCGGCGAGTCAGCCGTTGCCGGGGAGTTGAACCGCCTGACCGGAAACCCGGTCGAGGGGGCGGGGACCGCCGTATTCCGCCAGGGACGCCTGGTGGGCTTCCTCACGATCGATGAGACCCAGGCGTTGCTGGCCCTGCGCGGCGAGATGGGGAAGGCCTATGTGACGATACCCAACCCGTTCAACCCCGATCGGACGATTCTGCTGCGGTTTCAGCAGGAGAACCTGCCGAAATACGGCCCGGAGATGGGCCCCGATGGCCCACGAGTACAGATCAGGCTGATCTTTGAGGGGGAGGTCCTGACCGGGGGCGAAAACTACCAGTCCGAGCAGTTGCGTGAGGCGGTGGAGGAGTCCGCCCGCCGCCACATGGAGGAGCAGATGAGGGAGCTCCTGGCCAAGCTGAAGCGATGGCAGGTAGATCCGGTCGGTTTCGGCCTGCTCTTCCGCAGCCGGTTCCCCACCTGGTCCGCCTGGGAAGCGTACGAGTGGTCCGAGCATCTCGCTGAGCTGACCGTCTCAGCCACTGCCCAGATGCGCATTCGCCGCCACGGGTTGGTTCTCGGCGGCGAGCAGGCCCTGGAGGAGTGAGCAGATGCAGAACTGGGACAGGCTTGCCATGCTGGTGGTCGGTGCGCTTGTATCGCTGTACGCCGGGATCGACGGCTACCGCTGGTGGCGGAAGGGACGGAAGCTGGCGGTCATCGGTGTCGCGCTCCTGATCCTGGCGGCCCTGGCTGTCCCCCTGGCGCTCGCCCTCTTCTCCTCCTGAGTGAACCAGTTGCCGGCCGTCGGCGTCTTACACGTGGTGCAGGCGCACAAGAGGAGGCAGTCAGCTTGACTATCATCACTGCATTTGCCGGCATACGCACCTACGTCTCGGAGGCGCAGCGCAGCCCGGAGCCGGAGTGGGGATCACTCTGGGTCGAACACGTGATCGAGCCCTATTGGCAGTACTGGGGGGAGGGGCAGTTACAGGCCGGGCGGACCCGCACCCTCGCAGAGCGGCCTGTCCGTGACCTGGCCTACCTGGTGGCTGCCGTGGAGGCCCTGGAGCGGTCGGCCGTCAACGAGATCGCCGGGACCGCCCTGCGGCGGGCGAACAGCCTGCTGCCCAAGGAGGCTCCGACCGTCCTGTACATGGACCCCTTACCGCCGACAAACCGGAGCGCGGCCGAAGGGGTGATCGGCGCATGCGTCGGCGACAATATCCAGATCAGCATCAACCCGTTCATGGACCAGGACTGGTTCCGCTGGGTCCCCTGGGTGCTCGCCCACGAGTACCACCACGCCGTCTGGGGCTACCAGTACTTCGTCCGCCGGCAGCAGCCGCCGCCCGATCTGCTGACGGCCCTGCTGATCGAGGGCGAGGCCGATGCCTTCGGCCGGCTGGTCAGTGAGGGACCGGAGCCCTCGTGGACCCGAGAGCTGAGCCCTGAGCAGGAGCGAAGACAGTGGCAGGCGATGCAGCCGCTGCTGGCGAGCCGGGACCCGGCCGTGCATCAGCGGTTCCTCTTCGGCGACAGCCGGGCGGGGGTGCCCCGGTCGGGCTACACCATCGGCTACCGGATTGTGCAGCGGTACCTGGAGCGACATCCGGCGCAGAGCGTGGTCGATCTCCTGTCGATGGACGCCGCCGCCATCCTCACGGGCAGCGGGTACGACGGTGCATAGACGAAGGGACCCCGGACCGCTGGGGGCGTCAACTGCACCAGAACTGCCCGGAACTGATCGGAACTGATCGGAACTGATGCGAAGCGAGCGGAAAGGCTTGCCTCACGGAGCTTCTCATGCGACAATGGGGCGGTGGGAAAATCCTAGAGGAGTGAACGTGACAAGTGGCCTGGTATGTCTATGTTCTCCTGGCTCTGGCGGGGGCCGGCATCGGTATCCTGATCGTCATGCAGACCCCCTGGTGGAAGGTACGCAAGTATGCCATGGATGTCAAGAAGATCTACGACAAGCACAAGTTGCAGGAGAAGGCAGAGGCGGTCCAGAGCCTGGGTCAGAACCCGAACGCCAACCCTGTTCTCATGCGCAAACCGATCCGGGAGCTGACGGCCACCTACGAGGCGCTGATCGCCGACCTGAACAAGATCAAGGTGCCGAAGAAGGCGAAGACCATGCACGGCCTCTCGGTCAACGTGGCGAAGGAGTCGCTGCAGATCTACCAGATGGCCGGTGTGGGCGGGTTCCGCCAGAAGGCCCTGGTCGAGCGGCAGAAGAAGGTCCAGGCCATGGAGAAGCAGCTCCAGGTCGAGATGGAGAAGATCTACGGGAAGCCGAAGGAGAAGTAAACGCCGAGCTGGCGCCCCCCTGACCGGTGGGCGCCTTCGTTATCATGGGGGTGTTTGAGATGGCCGTCATCCGCGTACTGGATGAACGGACGGCGAACCAGATCGCCGCCGGTGAGGTGGTGGAGCGCCCCGCCAGCGTCGTGAAGGAGCTGGTGGAGAACTCGCTGGATGCCGGCGCCCGCCGGATCATCGTCGAGGTGGAAGGCGGGGGTCGGGACCTGGTCCGTGTGACCGATGATGGCTGCGGCATGGTGCCGGAGGATGCAACCCTCTCGCTCCAGCGGCACGCCACCTCCAAGATCCGGAGCGCCGACGACCTGACGACGATCGCGACCATGGGCTTCCGGGGTGAGGCACTTCCCTCGATCGCATCGGTCGCGAGGTTCGAGTTGATCACCCGCCAGGCGGAATCGCTGGCGGGCTACCGGCTCTATGTCGAGGGCGGGAACATGATCGAGTCCGGCGAGTACGGCTCACCGCCCGGGACGCGGATCACGGTGCGGGACCTCTTCTACAACGTGCCGGCCCGGCTGAAGTACCTGAAGACGAATGCCACGGAGAACGGGCAGATCGGGGATATGCTGACCCGGCTGGCCCTGGCCAACCCGGACGTCTCCTTCCGGTTCCACAGCGGACAGGCACAGATCTTCGCCACCCCGGGCACCGGCCAGGTGCTGGATGCCGCCACCGGCCTGCTGGGCCGGGAGGTGGTGAAGGAGATGCTCGCCGTGGAGTACCAGGATGACGCCGCCCGGATCTGGGGGTATATCGGGCGGCCCTCCGTCGCGCGGGCCGGACGGAATCATCAGTACTTCTTCGTCAACCGGCGGGCGATCCGGACGATCAATGTGCGCTACGCCCTGGAGGAGGCCTATGCCCATCTGCTGCCCAACGGGCGGTACCCGGTCTGTATCCTCTTTATTGAGGTGGAGCCCCGGGAGGTGGATGTGAACGTCCACCCGGCCAAGGCGGAGGTCCGCTTCGAGCGGGAGCGGGAGGTGCGGGGGGCGGTCTATAAGGCGGCCCGCCAGGCGCTGGGAGCGAGCCTGTTGATCCCGGGGACGACGATCTCGCCCGATGGCGAGGTGAGCGTGCCCGACCGGGCTGGGGAGAATGCGGCGGTGGAGCAGGGGGGTCACGGGGCGGGAGGTTGGGTCCCCCCCGGCGCTACCCGTCCCGGTCAGGGCGGGGGACGGGCCACCCCTCCGCCGTGGGCGGAGAGCGGTGGCGGTGGCGGAGGCGGTGGCAGCCCGTCCGGCCCCCGTCAGGTATCGTTCCGACTCGATTCGGCACAGACTAGCAGGGAGGAGGCGGGCGCCTACACCCTGCCCGCGGGTGGCCTCCAGGGGATCCTGGAGGGGAGGAGCAGCGGGGAGCCTGGTCTGGCAGAACCGGCGCCCCCGACCGATCTCTGGACCGCTGAGCCGCTCCCGTCGGCAGGGCACGACCTGATCCGCTCCCTGCGCCCGCTGGGCCAGGTCCACCGGTCCTACATTGCCTGCGACGGCCCCGAGGGGCTCTACGTGGTCGACCAGCACGCCGCCCATGAGCGGATCTTCTTCGAGCGGCTCTACCGTTACGCCGAGGAGCAGGCCGGCCCTGTCCAGCCCCTGCTCTTCCCGATCACCCTGGACCTGACCCCGGCGCAGATGGCCCTCTGGCAGGAGAACGCGAACATCTTCCGGGAGAGCGGCTTCGAGGCGGAGCCCTTCGGTGGGACCACCCTGCTGATCCAGGGCGTCCCCACGGGGCTGGGGCAGGATCATGTGGCCCGGCTCGTCTCCGACTTCCTCGACCGGCTGCAGGAGAACCGGGTCTCCCCCGGCAGCCCCGTGACCGAGCGGCGGCGGAAGGTGGTGGCGGCCATGGCGGCCTGCAAGGCGGCGATCAAGGCGCGCGACGCCCTCCAGCCGGAGGATGTCCGGGCGCTGCTCCAGGACCTGGCCCAGTGCGAGTCGCCGACCACCTGCCCTCACGGCCGGCCGACGGTCATCTGCATGGCGATTCCAGAGTTGGAGAAGAGGTTCAAGCGATGAAGCTCCCCTTGCTCGTCCTGGTGGGCCCGACGGCGGTGGGCAAGACCGCCATCTCCGTGCAGGTGGCCAAGCGGCTCGGGGCGGAGATCATCTCCGGTGACTCCATGCAGGTCTACCGGGGCATGGATGTCGGCACGGCGAAGATCACCGCCGGTGAGATGGACGGCGTCCCCCATCATCTGATCGACGTAAAGGCACCGGATGAGGAGTTCTCGGTGGCCGAGTTCCAGCAGCGGGTGGATGAGCTGATCCGGCAGATCCTGAGCCGGGGGCGGTTGCCCATGCTCGTGGGCGGGACCGGGCTCTACGTCCGGGCGGTCACCCAGGCCTATACCTTTACCGAGCTGGAGCCCGACCTGGCGCTCCGGGAGTGGCTGCGGCAGGAGGAGGAGCGGTACGGGCCGGGACATCTGCACCGGCGGCTCATGCAGGTCGATCCCGTCTCGGCCGCAAGGCTGCATCCGAACGATACGCTCCGGCTGGTGAGGGCGCTGGAGGTCTACGAGCTGACGGGTCTGCCGATCTCGGCCACCCAGACGGCGGCAGAGTCGGAGCGACGCTATGACGACCTGATGATCGGACTGACGGCCGACCGGGATCTGCTCTACCAGCGGATCGACCAGCGGGTGGAGGCCATGCTCTCAGCCGGCTGGCTCCAGGAGGTGCGCCGCCTGCTGGAGCGGTACGATCCGCAGGAGCGGGCCATGGAGGCCCTGGGGTATAAGGAGCTGGTCCTCTACCTGCGGGGACTCCTCACCTGGGCGGAGGCGGCAGCCTTGATCAAGCGGAACACCCGGCGCTTTGCGAAGCGGCAGATCACCTGGTTCAAGCGGGAGACCGGGCTGCACTGGCTCGATCTGACCCACGCGGGGGCCCGGGAGCAGGCAGTTCATGAGATCCTGCGAATGGTGGAAGGAAAATGGCCCGGCGGTGTGGAAGCCGCTCTAAGGCCGTAGAGAGAGAATGGCAAGGGGGCGGTATCCATGAACAGGGCGCAGATCAACATCCAAGACACGTTTTTGAACCTGCTCCGCAAGGAGAACATCCCGGTCACCATCTACCTCGTCAATGGCTATCAGTTGAAGGGCATGGTCCGGGGTTTCGACAACTTCACGGTGGTGCTGGAGTTCGAGGGGAAGCAGCAACTGGTCTACAAGCATGCGCTCTCTACCATCCAGCCCATGCGGAATGTGCCGATCAACCTGGCGCAGATGATGCGGACCGACGAGCCAGACGAGCAGGCCTAGAACGATGATCGGATGCGACGGGCCCGGGGAGTGTTCCCCGGGCCCTCCGTGTGCGGTTCGGACCTACCGGGGTGCGCCGATCAGCAGGGGCCCCGGGGCCGGTCCACGGCTGGCCGACAGCGCCTGCTGGAGTACGGGCCAGTTCCTGGCGATCTGCTGGTTGGACTGCTGGGTGAGTTGCATCATCTGCTGGACGGACGGGTTCTGGGTCACGACCGGTGGGAAGCGGCCCGCAACCTGCATGGCGGCCTGCCGGTTCTGCAGGAAGCCGGCCAGGTTGGTCCCCAGGCTCCGCAGGGCCGCCGTGTCCCCCTGGCTGAGCCGCATCAACGCGCCCATGGCGCCGATCTGGTGGTGCAGCTCGTTCAGTTCGATCAGGCTGAAGCGCTGGAACTCCGGGTTCTGCTGGAGCCGCGGGTCGGCGAGGGCATCGATATGATGGCTGTGCGCGACCGCTGCCACCGGCAGGGCATCGACCATGAACTCCGTCACGCCTTCCCACGGGATCGCCTGCCCGTCGCTGCGCGGGCTTGGGCTCATCTGACCACCGTTCCATCCGCTCAAGTGACTTGCGCCCTCCTTTTTGCATCCCATCGTTCCATGTTATGTGGAGTGGGCCTCGGTTTGACCGCAAGGTTCGGATAGAATGGGTTCGGGGCCCCTGGTATGCTGGAGGTAGACGAGAGGGGGAGTCTCATGATGGATGATGTGCGCTGGCAGGCGGTGCTGGAGCGTGATGCCCGTGCCGATGGCCGGTTCTTCTACGGGGTCCGTTCGACGGGGATCTTCTGCCGGCCATCCTGTCCCTCCCGGCGGCCGCGCCGGGAGCATGTCCGCTTCTTTGACACGGCCGCTGCCGCCGAGTCGGCCGGGTTCCGGCCCTGCCAGCGCTGCCGGCCGGAAGGGGCGAGCAATGAGGAACGGGTCGTGGCCGCCGTGAAGCAGGCGATCGATGAGGCGCTGGAGCCGCTCTCGCTGGCGGCCCTGGGCGAACTGGCCGGCATGAGTCCCTTTCACCTGCAGCGGCTCTTCAAGCGGGCGACCGGGCTGAGTCCCGCGGCGTACGGCCGGATGGTCCGGGCGGAGCGGCTGAAAGATGGGCTGCGCCAGGGCGCCACGGTGGTGGATGCGACGTACGGAGCGGGCTATGGCTCCTCCCGGGCCGTCTACGAGGGCGCCACCGCCGCCCTGGGCATGAGCCCGGGGGCCTACCGGCGCGGCGGGGCAGGGGTGCGGATTCGCTACGCCTGCACGCCGGTCCGGCTGGGCCAGATGCTGCTGGCGGCGACGGACCGGGGGCTCTGCGCTCTCTGGTTCGGCGATGATGCAGCGGAGCTCGTGGCGCAGTTGGCGGCGGAGTTCCCCCGGGCCGAACGGGTGGAGGACGCCACGGCCCTGGGGTCGTACGTCGCCGCGGTGGAGGCCTACCTGGCGGGGGAGCCCGGGTTGACAGAGCTGCCGTTGGACCTGAGGGCGACGCCCTTTCAGGAGCGGGTCTGGACGGCCCTGCGGGCCATTCCCTACGGCGAGGTCCGCTCCTACCAGGAGGTGGCCGCCCAGATCGGCTCGCCCTCGGCGGTCCGGGCGGTGGCGAGGGCCTGTGCCTCCAACAGGGTGGCCCTGGCGATCCCCTGCCATCGGGTCGTCCGCTCCACCGGCGAACTGAGCGGCTACCGCTGGGGAGTGGAGCGAAAGCGGGCCCTGTTGGAGGGGGAGGCGGGGGGTGCGGCCCTGGATCAGCCTTTCCGGTAGACGTCCGTGTTCATGTACTTCAGGCCGGAGTCGACCATCAACGTGACCACCGTGGCTCCCGGCCCCAGCCGCTCTGCCACCTGCAGGGCAGCGAGTACGTTCGCACCGGATGAGGTCCCGGCGAAGAGGGCTTCCTCCCGGGCAAGCCGCCTGGCCATCTCCTTGGCGTCTGCGGTCCTGATCGGCAGGATCTCGTCCACGAGGCTCGGGTCCCAGAGCGGCGGCGTATAGCCAATCCCGACCCCTTCGATCTTGTGGGGGCCTGGCTGACCGCCCAGCAGGACCGATGATTCGGCCGGTTCCACGGCGATGATCTTGACGCTCGGCTTATGCCGCTTCAGCACCGTGGCCACCCCGCGCAGGGAGGCCGCCGTGCCGACGGTGTGCACGAAAGCGTCGATCTGGCCGTCTGTCTGCCGCCAGATCTCCTCGCCCAGGGCGTAGTAGCCGGCGATGCTGTCGTGGTTGTTCAACTGGTCGGTCCAGAAGGTGTGCGGCTCTTCGCTCAGCCTGCGGGCGGTCTCGATCATCTCCAGGATCAGCTTCTTGGTGGTCAGGCCGCCCTCGCTGGGGACAAGGGTGAGTTCCGCCCCCAGGGCCGCCATTTGATCCCGCTTCTCCTGGCTGAAGGCATCCGAGGTGACGATCTTCATCGCGTAGCCCTTGGCAGCGCAGACGAAGGCAAGCGATGCCCCCGTGCTGCCACCCGTGTACTCGATGACCGTATCCCCGGGCTGCAGCCGGCCATCCCGCTCCGCCTGTGAGATGACGGCCTGCGCCATCCGGTCCTTCATGCTGCCGGTGGGGTTCTCCCACTCCAATTTGACGAAGATGCCGGCACTCGTGGACGGGACCACCTTGCGAAGGCGCACCATTGATGTATCTCCGATAGCCCGGAGGATCCCCATGATCATTCTCTCCTTACTGGCTGTGCCCGGCAATTGCTCTCCCAAGTGATTCCTATCATACTGCCCCGGCGACCAAATGCAAAGACACGTCCAGGCCCTCGCCGGCGTATGCTGTGGGGCGAGGTGGAACGCCATGGTGTCAAAGGCCAGACGACCGGTGCGTATGGACGAGATCAGCCAGTGGCTCCGGCAAGGCGAGATCAGCCCGGCTCACGCACTCCAGATGGCGGTCGACCTGCGCCGCCGGAAGACCGTCGCCACCCCGGCGGCGGGGGGGACAGACGAGGAGCAGGAGCGGGAGCGTCGGATCTCGGCGATCCTGGCCGAGCTGGATGGGCTGGTGGGGCTTGGCGGGGTGAAGCAGCATGTGCGGGAGGTCAAGGCATACACGGAGATCCAGGTAAAGCGAGCCCGATATGGGCTTCTGAGCGAAGCGGTCGGTTTACATATGATCTTCACCGGCAACCCGGGCACCGGCAAGACGACGGTCGCCCGATTGCTGGGCCGCCTCTTCAAGGAGATGGGCGTCCTGCCCAGGGGGCATATGATCGAGGTGGAACGGGCCGACCTGGTCGGCGAGTATATCGGCCACACCGCCCAGCGGACTCGGGAGGTGGTGAAGCGGGCGGTCGGCGGGGTCCTCTTTATTGATGAGGCTTACTCCCTGGCCCGGGGCGGTGAGAAGGACTTCGGCAAGGAGTCGATCGACTGCCTGGTCCGCACAATGCATTCGTTTTGCATAATAGCGTGCAGGACGATGCCCCCCGGTACGGGGCGGGGCTTGTAGAGTATCTGCGGTTTCTCTACTGGGACAAACAGTTACCCGCCGAGGATGTATGTCGGCTGGGTGACGTCTCGTACAAGACAATGCAGCGGCTCTTCCGGGAGAATGGCATTCCCTTGCGTTCCATCCGGGAGGCCAAGGCTCTAGGTCTGATCCAGTGGTTTGGGTCGCTGGAGAACCTCGTTAACCAGGTGGACAACCTGATCGCCCAAGGACGGAGCCAGCGGGACGCATGCGCATCGATCGGAGTGTGGCCTGCGACATATCGGGCAGCGCGAGAGGAAGGGAAACGTAACAACATGCAGAATTCTCTTCGGTGAGTTTCATTGCGAAATGCCGCAACCGACGAGGAGGAGACCGCCCTGAAGCCACTCATCGTAGCCGTTATGGCCATAATCGTCATCGTGTTGATCCTCGGAGTCAAACGACAGTCACATAGAGATGTTACGGTGGATGCAACTAAGGCGGTGATGGGAGAGTTGGATTTAGGGCCGACGTTTGAGGCCAGAGAGTGGCTGAAAGCGAATCCGAATAGGTTTGCGTTTGCAGGTAACCGCTTTGAATCCTCCGAGGAAGCCCTTGCGTTCGTGGAGTCGCTGTACTCGGCTGGCGCCATGCAGGTTCTGGTGAGCGGCATTCTTGACGAGGAATGGCGAATAAAGCAGGAAGGCGGCCCATACGCCGACACATTGATTGTCTCACTGCCTTCTGATCCGAGACAGCGCGCTGCCCTATTTCGTATCGCTGCCCAAGAAGCAGAGCACGAAGACTTTGACCCGGAAGTCGACCGGGGGCAATCTCAACTAGTGTTGTGGTGGGACTGACGGGGATAGTGTATGACCTTGTCATACAAGGCCGTCCAGGAGTAATCCTGGGCGGCCTTGGCTATTAGAGACCACGGGCAGTAGGAGCGGTCAAGGCTGGCGCCCACGGCGCCACCGGCGAAGCCGGCAAGGCCTTGACTGCCCCTCCGGCCCGTGGTGTTCTGCCATTAGGAGGGCCAGGTCGGAGCCTGCCCCTCCCGGTGCCACTTCTCACCTAACCATCCTTTGCAGGCTGGCGTCCTCGCCCTTTTCATGGAGCGTTGCACCCATAGTGAAAACGCCTGCCAACGCATTCCCACGAGCGTGCCCCCATGGTACCCTCATCCCGAGCGAGAGCGAAGGGCGCAACTATACATCGGCTGTGCCGATGTGTTGCGGCATGGGGCTTCGCCCCTGCACCCCGGTGGCTCAGGCGGCCCACCCACATCTCCCGATGTGGCTGGGTCCCACCCGCCCTCGCCGAGAGGGGGCATCCCCGATCCGGGAACGGGAGGTGGGCACCGTGGCAATCTTCTACATGAACGCGCAAATCATCGGCAGAAGCGCAGGGCGTACCGCCACCGGCGCCGCCGCCTACCGTGCGGGCGAGCGCATCGTTGATGAGCGCACCGGCCAGGTATTTGACTACACTCGCCGCCGGGGGGAGATAGAGGCGCAGATACTCTCCCCCGCTGGCTCTCCGTCCTGGGTGCATGACCGATCGCAGCTCTGGAATGCCGTGGAGAAGGCGGAGCGCCGCTCAGACGCCCAGGTGGCTCGGGAGATCGTCGTCGCCTTCCCGAAGGAGCTTAGCAAGGAGCAGCAACGGGAGTTGATCGCCGGTTACGCCCAGGAGCAGTTCGTCTCCTTAGGCATGGTAGCGGATGTGGCCATCCACCGGACCAAGAGGAACCCCCACGCCCATATCATGCTCACCATGCGGGAGATGGGGCCAGAGGGGCTCTCCAGCAAGAAAAACCGGGACTGGAACAGGCCTGAGTTGCTGGAGACCTGGCGGGAGCAGTGGGCCACCCATGCCAACCGGGCCTTGGAACGAGTGGGCAGGGCGGAGCGGATCGACCATCGGAGCCTGGCCGAGCAGGGCTCAGAAAGGCTTCCACAGGTTCACTTGGGGCCGCACGCAGCCGCCTTGGAGCGGAGGGGTGTCCCCACCGAGAAGGGCGACCATAACCGGCTTGTAGCCGAGCACAATACCGTCGTGGTGGACTTGGCGAAGGCGAGGGAAGAGCGGAAGCAGTTGCAGATCGAGCAGGTGGTCTCGAAGCGCCATGTCGCCCGCCAGGAGCAGCGGGGATGGTCGTTTGAGCACTCCAAGGCTCTGGCACAACTGGAGTACTATAGCTGTGGGGGCCGGGAACTGAGCCGGGACGCCGTGGAAGACCTGTACGACGAGAGCAAATCTGGGTTGCGAGAGATCCAGGCCGAAATGGCCTCCATCCTGAAAGAGGGGCAGCGCCTGGATCGAGCGACGGAGGCACTGCGAGAGTTGGAGAGTGCGGCAGATGCCGTAAGGCGGTTTAAGGACCCAATCGCGGCTGTGAAGCGCTTCTTCAGCACCGAAATGCGACAGGAGTATGTAGCTGCTCGGAATCGGTACGAGGCCGCAGAGGTGAAGGCTCTGGGCCTGGGTGTCACATCCGGCGGCGACCTCAACGAGCAGCGAAGCAAGTGGGAGAAGAATCGTGGAAGGCTACTTGGCCTCGAAGAGAAAGCAACCACCCTCACTAGGACCCTAGAGCGGGCCACAATAGCCTTAGTCGGGTTCCAACTGGAACGAGACCGGGAGTATGACCTGATCTACCGACGCCGGCGTCAGAGATCCCGGGATGACGGTCGGAGTCGCTAACCCCTCGCGTGCTGAGAGCCAAGCTGAAGTTCCAGGTTGGCTGTCAGTCCTTGCCGATTGGGGTCATGGGCTCATCCTCAGCCGGGTCTAGTGGTAGGAAGCACGCTTCCGTTTGTCCCTCAGGAGCGAATTTGCAGCCCTCCTGGCCTCCCAGTGGCCCTCTTGAATGCTAGCCGTCAGTGCTGCTGGGTACATCAACTAAGGCGGCTCCGCCAAGTGTGGCGGAGCCGCGTACATGTTGGTCAGCGCCTTTTCCCTAGTTCGATCAGGATGGCTCTACGCTCGGGTGAACTCGGGGGAGTTCCAGCTATATGAAATCCGTGCTAAGCCCCCAGTCTGAGGGGTGGGCGTTTACGGTGCGGACCGGGTATTTTCGGGTCTTTAGCGTGTCCAGTACCGGCTGACGAAGGTCCTCGGTACACGCGTTAATAATGAGCGCAGGCTGGTAATCGTCCAGACGTCGAAGAAAGTCCGCCTCAAATACACGGACGTTATTTCGACTGGCCTGGTATAGCTCTCTCCAGACAGCATTTCTTACAAGGTCCTGGAGGTCACCCTGCGCTTCCAACGTCATGAGTCGATGGAGTGACGTCTGGAATTGGATGGGGTTACACAAAACCATATGACCTCTTGTCTGCTTTGCCTTCTTCAATAGCCGGGGCAGATGGGAATAGAGCCGATGTCGGGACCGACACAGGCGAAGGGGTCCTAGCGGATGGAAGTCAGGGGTGTATTCACTGCAGTGAGGCGATTCTAACACGATCAGGATGCAACCCCTGGGTATCTTTCGAGAAAGCACTGGTGTGAGTACGTCCCTAGACCAAAGCGCACACACTTCATCCGGTACACACTTATCGTACCGGAACTGGTCGTTTGGTATCTTTACCCGACCACTCTTCAAATCGGTAGTAGATAGGTTCGCCCACTGTTGTGAGTCACGAGTGAACTTGACTTCAAAAGGCTCACCTGGAAACAGCTCGACTGGTATTCTTATTCTGTACTGCATGGTTACTCCACCTTGTACCGAGAACTGAGTCCCGTCATGCACGACGAAGGCGATGTCATAAGTTGGCCCTGATTTTGGCAATCACTGCCAGACTCTGCAGTTCACGATTAGGATCAGCCATCGGTCAACTCCTCCCATTATTCCGAGCCTGAGAGTTAGTAACTAGAAATTCTGCGTTGAAGTTTACCATTCCTGCAAGAATGCATTTCTGTGGAGGGGAACACCTCCGCCTTCCCAGTCCGGGAGCTACTCCCAAGCCTTGAGCCCTTGGTAAAAAGAGTTGCATCCTATTGGCATCTCCCCGCTATTCCAGTACGTTTACAGGAGAAGAGCAAAGGTTGGACCGGACGGGAGTAATTAGGACAACGGTGCGGCACGTAAAGATGCCCTAAAGGAGGCGAGCGCAGTGAGAGCCAGGCCCCGCTCCAGACTTGACCTCAAAGTTCAGGTTATCCGTGACACCTCGCCAGAGGCGCAGGAACGGGTTGCTGAAGTACTGCGAATGCTCCTCGATCCGCCCACTCGCTATCTGAAGCGTAAAGAGAGGTACCCGGGGGCCTAGCGGTGCTAGGCCCCCTCTCACCATGACGACACTTTTCACGCGGTGCCAGAATGCGACAGACTTCGCCCTTTGGGACTGGGTAGAATCATGGTTAACGAATACATGGATGGGGTGAATGCAAGGATGCCGGTTGCCTTGGTCTACGTGCGAGTGTCAACGGAAGATCAAGCCGTACGTGGCAATAGCCTGTCGGCCCAAGTCGAGGACTGCACCGGGCGGGCGATTGCCCTGGGCTATCGTGAGCAGGACGTCCTTCTCTTCAAGGATGAAGGGTACAGCGGGGACGACCCCGAACGCCCAGGGTTCGTGAGGCTTCGCGAAGCCATTCGGCAACGCCTGGGCGACATCGTCATCATCTATGACCCCGACCGGCTGGCCCGAAACTTGGCCCAGCAGCTCGTGATCACTGACGAGATCACCTCAGCCGGTCTGAAGCTGGAGTTTGTGAACTTCGAGTGGAAGAACACAGCCGAGGGTCGGCTGTTCTACTCCCTGCGCGGTGCTATTGCAGAGTACGAGAAAGCCAAGATCAAGGAGCGCACTGTTCGTGGACGTGTCCAGAAAGCGAAGTCAGGCCGCCTGAACGGTGACCCGCGGGTCTATGGCTACTCCTTCAACCCTGAGACCGACACACTGGACCTGAACCTCCAGGAGTCGGAGGTAGTGAAGTTCATGTATCGCCTGCTCCTGGAGGGTGAGGAAGGGAAGCCCCTCTCATGCCGGGCCATTGCCCAGGCGCTAGCGGAACGGGGTGTACCAGCTCCCCGGGGGAAGATGTGGTACCCAGCCACGGTCTCCAAGATCCTGCAAAACGAGACCTATCTTGGCACCTATTGGCACTATAAGTGCGACTACCACACTGGGGCCAAGCGCCTCCGCCCCCGCGACAAGCAGTTCCCGATCCCGGTCACGCCGATTGTCGACAAGGAGACATTCACGGCGGCGCAGACGGTCATCACTGACAACGCACGCACCAAAAAGGGACGCCCCTCATCCAGCTTCCTTTTGAGGAGCCTTGTGATCTGCGGAGAGTGCGGCCGTTCAATGTGCGGATACACCTCAAAGAAGAAGGGCGAGAAGGCTCACCGCTATTACGTCTGCCAGGGATACAACCACGGAAACCGAGGATTCCAGGCCGGCGCTGATCTCGCAACTGCCCGCTGTGGCAACCGGTGGCGCATGGATCGCCTGGACCAGGTCGCCCTGAAGACAATCGACGACCTGCTGAGGGAACCCGAAACGGTTTTAGCCAAGGTCCAGCGTCTGGAGGGCGGCGAGGAACCGTCCTTCGGTGTCGAGGTGGCTGCTCTGGAGGCCTCCCTGGACCAAGCGAAGAAGGAGAAGCAACGGCTGATGCGGCTCTTTACGTCAGGGCGAATCGAAGAGGACCAGTTCGACGAGGAGGCCCGTCTGATCGACAAACGAATCGAGGCGGCCTCGCTCCGCCTCGCCCAGATCGACCAGGAGATGTGTGCCTGGAAAACGGGCCAGGAGCGCATAGCCGCTCAAGTCGACCTTATCCGGACCCTCGCCACCAACTATGAGAATCTAAACGACGAGGGCAAGCGGGAAGTGGTGCAGCGACTAATCGGACGGCTTGTGGTCTTTCAAGATGGAAACTGCCGGATTACGATCAGGGCGCTGCCCCTTGCCCCTGTGGAGTGCGCAGCATCTCGGTCCGATTATGCGAAACGAATGGATAGTTCGCTCCATGGAGGAGCATCGGGGCGAGCTGATGCTGATCCTGGCCGGCTATCCGGACGAGATGGAGTGGTTCCTGGCCCAGAACCCGGGACTTCGATCCCGCTTCCCGCTGACGGTCGCCTTCCCGGATTACTCGGTGGATGAGCTGCTTGCGATCGCCGAGAAGATGTGGCGGGAGCGGGAGTATGAGCTGTCGCTCGATGCCAGGGGCGCCCTCCGCCAGATCCTGCGGGGCCGCTCCTGGCACACCATGGGGGAGGAGGGGAACGCCCGGTCGATCCGCAACCTGGTCGAGCGGTCACTCCGGTGCCAGGCGCTCCGGCTGGCGGGGCGGAGCGAGCTGAGCCGGGAGGACTTGATGATCATCACCCGGGCCGATCTGGAGGATGCCGTCCGGCGGGATCTGGTGCGCAGTCAGTGGTCGAGCGGGTAGGCGGAGCGCTGGGGACAAGAGAAGAGGAGTCCGTCTCCGGCCGCAGCCGTGGTGACGGACTCCTCTTCACAGCCTGTTCGGGATCGCTAGACGTTCCCCCGTGGGGAGATCTCCCCCGCAAAGGCGCCCCCGGCGCCCGTTACGTTGTTGCCCACGACCGCATCGGTACCAATGCCGGTCATGGCGGCCTGGAGCTGCGGAACGACCATGTTGACAGAGGCCTCGCTCACCGGCGGGGCGACGTAGATCCCCTTCCGGTTCAGCATGGTGGCCAGTCGCGCCTGGCGCTCGACGTCATCGTTAGCCAGCTCCATGAAGGTTCTGCGCAGCTCAGGGCTGGTGCACTCCGTCGCACTCTTGGTGCTCATGGCAGCGCACGCCTTCAGGGTCGTATTGATCATGGTCGCCACTGCAACATCTGTGGGGTTGACGTTCGGTCCGGGCATTTTTATCACTCACTTCCGAAGGTTAATGAGAACCGGTCCGTCCAACCATGCTCATCAGCTTGGTGGCCTTGCGCTGGGCAATCTGCGCTTCGTTCTCACAGATAGAGCGAAGGTCGCTGTCCGTCACGGTCTGCGAAAACTGGCGGCAGGTCTGTGCGGTGGCTGCGGCGATGCGAATGTGCTCCTGCAACTCAAGGAACTCGTGCTCGGTGTAGTTCGGCAACTGGGTTCACCTCCCTCAATGCCATGGCTAGTATCTCTCGGATCCGGCGCCCATACGCGTAGGGTTCCGGTCAGGCTTGTCTGTCTTTTGGCTTCCACAGGCAGGCAGGCAGCGAAAGGGGCGGTGCATGCTCATGCACCGCCCGAGGGCTGGTCAGGGAGATCAGATCTGCACAGTGTGCGCTGACCACCTCTGTTATGCCTTCAGTTCGCTTCGCCGGCAGCTGCGCCCCCGGCTGCCTTCTTTGCTGCTTCCGCCGCCTTCTTCCTGGCTATCGTGGCTGCTCGCTTCGCCTTCGCTTCCGGACTCATGGTCCGGCGAGGCTCCGACTTGTGGGGCTTGAGGTAGATCGAGAAGCCCGGGGCGGTAAAGCCATCATCCAGCGTGACGGGTCCCGGTGTCGGAACCAGGTAGTAGTACTCGGTCCGCCCTTCTGGTACGGCGCGGTCGAGCTTCGTAAATGTCTCAATCAGGTTGATTTTGATTCGCTGCCGGTCATAGGAGACTTCAAACCCCGCCGTGTCCTCCGAACCCGTTGGGAGCACATAGAGGAACTGCTTGGTGTCATCCACACCGAGCCTGACCTTGGGCGGTCGGTGGGTGCCGAGGCCGGAGTTCATGCTGAGGTCACCCACATTGCGGGTTGCCAGTGCGCTGAACGAAGCCATGGCCGGGTAGATCATGCTGATCTCCGAGGCGAGCATTCCCTTGTAGATGACGGTCGTCTCATTCGGCTTGATCAGCGTGGCCTTCAGCGGTGCCGGGGGGATGGCTGCCTTCGTCGGGAGATCACCGGGTAAGGGCTGTGCGGAACCCCTGGCTCCCTTGGCCGCCTCCTCAGCGGCGATCTTGGCCGCTGATGCCGCTGTCCGATTGGTCTTCGCCGCCATGATGCTCACCTCTCCTCTCTCTGTCAGTCCGGAACGGACTGTTTGTCTCACTTATTCGACAGAGTCTGAGGTTTTCCTCCTAGAAGTGATAGTTTAGCCGGAAAATATAGAATCGTGACTCGATATGTTCTGTTCCCGAATCGCTCGGGTCACGGCGTGTTGGTCGTGGTGGTGGCCGCTCTGAGGTTCGCTCAGGAGGCGTGGGCAGGTTTGGGCCTGGGCGGAGTCACCTGGCGGGGAATCAAGGTGCTGCTCTTCCTCGGCGAGTCTCGTTGAGGAGGTGTGAAGTGGTGGGAGGGGGTGTGACCTTCGTCAGGGTTCGTCGAGGCGGTGTGAAGCGGTGCGACCCTGCATGCAAGAGGTGAGAAGTGTATGGAAGATATGGGAGATGCTGGTGTCATTCGGTGAGGCTCGTCGAGGCGGTGCGAGGCGCTGGTGCCCTTCGGTGAGGCTCGTCGAGACGGTGGGCCGCACTGCTGACCTTCGAGCGGCTTCGTCGAGCTTCGCTGTGCCGGGACGAGGCGATAACGGACCTGGAGCACGGCCTGCGGAGCAGGGTGGCGATACAGCGCCGAGATGACCCAAGGTACTACTTGACAGGACGGGTCGTCCAGGAGTAATTATTAATTGATCGATCAGTAAGGGAGGCGCACGTTCATGGCCCCACGTCCCAAGAACCCGCCGGCCGACCGGCGTCAGGAGATCCTGGAGGCCGCCCTGCGGCTCTTCGCCCAGAGGGGGTACAACGCCACCACCAACGCCGACATCGCCCGGGAGGCGGGGGTGACCGCAGCGGCGCTCTACTACTACTTCCCCAGCAAGGAACTGCTCTTCCGCACAGCCGTGAGCGAACTGCGCAGCAGCCTGCTGCCCCGCGTCGTCCCCATGGTCGAACGGGTCATGGATATGGATCCCGAGATCCTGCTCCCCAAGGTCCTCCGCGGGGTGATCGACTTCTTCAGCGAACCGCGCACCCAGGCGATTCTGAAGATTATCATGGCCGAAGGGCAGCGGGATCCGGCGATCGTGAAGATCTGGGAGGAGCAGATGGTCTCGGTCGTCGAGGTGATCTTCCCGTACCTTCTCCGCCAAATGGCCCGGGGCCGGGTGAAGCAGATGGACCCGCGCGTCGTCTTCTTCATGGTTCAGGGGCCGATCATGGCCGCCGTCATCACCCGTGATATTCTCGGAATCCCCATGCTCCAGGATGTGACCAACGAGATGATCGTGCAGGGGATCGTCGAGACGACCCTGGCCAGCCTGCTGACCAACCCCGAGTAGGAGGGAATCCACCATGGTCCAGCGCATTTTCGCCCTGGCACGCAAAGAGTTTATCCAGATCCGGCGCGACAAGCGCACCCTCGCAATGATGATCTTCATTCCGCTCCTGTGGCTCGTCCTTTTCGGCTACGCCTTCACTTTCGATGTGAACAACCTGGCCGTCGCCCTGGTCGATCTCTCCGGCACCGAGACCGGCGCCAAGGTGGCCAGCTCCGTCCGGGAGTATGACCGGTTTGTGATCACCAATCTCTCAGAGGCCACCGAGGCCGGGATCGCTGACGCCTTCTACCGGGATCAGATCAAGATGGCCATCTACCTGCCGCCGGGCTTCGGTGAGGCCGGCAGCGATATCCAAATGCAGGTCCTGGTCGACGGATCGGATCTCTTCGCCTCACAGACAGGCGCCCGGCTCGTCCAGAAGGCGCTGGAGCCGGTCCAGAGCGAGATGCGGCTGGAGACCACCGAGCGCTTCAAGGAGGAGCTGACCGCCCAGCTGAAGGCCCACGCCGAGGCCCGGGCACAGGCGCTCCTGGCGCAGGTCCCCCCGCAAATGCAGCAGCAGATGGCCCAGGCCGTCGCCGCCGCTTCCCAGAGCCCTGTGGCTCCCTTGGAGTTGGACGCCGTCACCCCGACCCCCATGGCACCGGATCTCCAGATCCTCTACAATCCGGACCTGAAGTCGGCCCCGGTCATGATCCCCGGCCTGCTCGGCATGGTCGTCATGTTCATGACCACCCTGATGACCGCTATGGGCGTGGTGCGGGAGCGGGAGCACGGGACCATGGAGCAGCTGGTGGTGACCCCAATCAGACCCTTCGAGTTGATGATCGGCAAGATCATTCCCTACTTCTTCGTAGGCGTCCTCGACTTCGCCCTGGTCTACTTCGCCGGCGTCTACCTCTTCGACCTGAGCTTTGCAGGCAACCTGCCGCTCTTCATGGGGCTGACCCTGCTCCTGATCTTCACCACGCTGGGGTTGGGACTGCTCCTCTCCACCGTGGCGCAGAACCAGCAGCAGGCCATGCAGTTGGCCATGATGGTCGTCATGCCGCAGGTGCTGGTCTCGGGGATGATCTTCCCGCTCTCGTCGCTGCCAAAGGTGATCCAGTATATCGCCTACCTTTTCCCGTTCACGCACTACGTGCCGATCGCCAAGGGGATGTTCATCAAGGGGCAGGACCTCTCCCTGCTCTGGGTGCCGGTCGTCGTTCTGGCCTTCTACTCGGTGGCGGTTGTGACCGTCTCCTCGATCCGCTTCCGCAAGCGGCTGGGCTAGGGGAGGAGGAGCGATCATGACAGCACCGCAACCTGCATTGGCGCTCATTGACGTATCGAAGTCCTTTGGGAAGGTCCACGCCGTTCAGGAGGTCAGCCTGGCGGTCCGCCCCGGGGAGCTGGTCGGGCTCGTCGGTCCGGACGGGGCGGGCAAGACGACCCTGGCACGACTGGCGGCCGGGGCCCTGGCGCCATCGCACGGGCGGGTGGAGCCCGAGTCCCGCGGGCGGGTCGGCTACCTGAGCGGCCGCTTCAGCCTCTACCCGGACCTGACGGTCTGGGAGAACCTCCACTTCTTCGCCCAGACCTATGGCATGCGCAAGGATGAACTGGACGAGGAGGGGAGCCGCCTTCTGGCCTGGGTCGGCCTGGAGCCCTTCCGGAGCCGGCTGGCAGGAGCACTCTCCGGCGGCATGCGGCAGAAGCTGGCCCTGGCCTGTGCCGTCGTCCATCATCCACCGACCCTGATCCTCGATGAACCGACCACGGCCGTCGATCCGATCGCCCGGGCCGAGTTCTGGCGCCTCCTTCAGGAGCAGGCCCACGCCGGGCGGGCGGTGCTGGTCACCACGCCCTACCTGGATGAAGCCACCTACTGTGACCGGGTCGGCCTGCTGCATCGCGGGCGGCTGCTGGCCATGGAGACCGCCACCGCGCTGATTGAGCGGCTGCCCTACCAGATGGCCATGCTGACCGCACCGTCGGTCGAGGGGCGCCACCGGCGGGGCGAGCTGATCGCCCTCGCTGAGTCCCTGCCGGGCATCGTCTGGACCCAACCGCTGGGCACCGGGGTTCGGGTCGCCCTTCAGGTGCCTGAGCTGCCCGGCATTCCGGATGGGTACGCCCTGACGCCGGTGCCCCCTACGCTGGAGGATACCTACCTCTGGCTCTCGGACTACGCCGCGGAGGTGATGAAGCGATGAGACTGGCAATCGAGACGAAAGACCTGACCCGTCGCTTCGGCAACTTCGTGGCAGTCAACGAGGTCTCGCTCCAGGTGGCCGAGGGCTCGGTTATGGGACTGCTCGGCCCGAACGGGGCGGGCAAGACGACGCTGATCCGGCTGCTGCTCGGCCTGCTGGAACCGAGCGGCGGGCAGGGGCAGGTGCTGGGTCACAGCCTGGCCACAGAGGCGGAGGCGATTCGGCGGCGGGCGGGCTACATGTCGCAGCGGTTCAGCCTCTACAACGATCTGACCGTCGCGGAGAACATCACCTTCTACGGCCAGGTTTACGGCCTCGCCGGGGATGACCTGGTGGCCCGCCGCGAAGAGCTTCTCACCTGGGCCGGCCTCACCGAACTGCAGCGGAGCATCGCGGGGGAGCTCTCGGGCGGCCTGCGGCAGCGGCTGGCCTTCGCCTGCTCGATCCTGCACCGTCCGCCGCTCCTGTTGCTCGACGAGCCGACATCCGGCGTGGATGCGGTCTCCCGCCGCAAGTTCTGGGATCTGATCTACGACCTCTCCGACAAGGGGACGACCGTTCTGGTCACCACCCACTACATGGATGAGGCCGAGTACTGCGACCAGCTCGGTATGATCCTCGCAGGGCGGCTGGTGGCCACCGGGACCCCGGCGGAGCTGCGCCTGGCCTACGGTGGGGGCGGGGGGCTGGACCAGGTCTTCGTCAACCTGGCGGCTGCGGGGAGATAGGGTGCATGCAAAGGGCCCCGGTCGCCATGACCGGGGCCTTCCTATCTGGTTACCCACACTGCATCATCAACCAGACCCGGTCGAAGCGGTGTACGGCAAGATCTTCCCGCCGGATGCCGAAGTAGAGCATCCCCCCGTCGCCCCACATCCACCCGTTCTGCTCGTAATGGGAGTCGATCTGGAGCAGGAGGGTCCAGTCCTCCGCTGCGAGGCGAGGTGTCCGCCGCTCTCCGGGGGAATCGAAGTGGTTGCGAACGGCGGAGGCGATATCCTCCATGACATCGCCCTGGATCGGCAGGGGGTGGCCCAGGAGTTGGTGAACCGGACTCTCGGGCAAGGCGTCCAGGTACTCCTCACGCTCTGAATCGGTCAAGGGCAGGTCATCCACCCGTGCGTGATGAAGACTCCATTCCGGGACGGACGTGACCGAGTAGGTTGGGAACCGCCCTGCATCGCCCAGATCCGACGGGGCGGGAGTTGGTCCCTCCGTTGGGATGGATTCGCTGTAGAGCACCCGCCAGCGATCCTGATCACCCGGTGCAAAGTCGAAGTAGTCCTCCGGGTCGACGAAGAAGTAGAGGATGCCCGTGGCCGGCAGCACCCGCTCCAGATCAGCAGGGGCAACCTCGGCCAGGTTGACCTGGGCAAGGAAGGCGAGTGGGGTCCCGACCAAGTCTCGTCTGGGCCAATCAACCCCTGGCGGCAGGTCGGGCAGGCCGCCGAGCCGTGAACTGCCGGGCCGATGCACCCCGGCGGCCTCCCCGCGCACGAGCCGGATGGAGCGACGGGCGTGCGGAGCGAGCTGATCACGATAGGGTTCCAATCCGAAATGCCGAATCACATGAGCCAAAGATTCATCCACCAGGAAACCCTCCTATGTGCGAAGGTTGTAAGCTAATCAACCGTTCGCCCAGTGATGAGTGGTTTCCTTCTAATGTGTCAAATCCGCCCCACCCGGCCGGATCACCTGCTGGTACCAGTAGAAGGACCGCTTCCTGACTCGACGAAGGGCCTTCAGATCGAACTCGTCCCGGTTGACAAAGAGGAAGCCGCCTACTCCAGGTGCTTCAGCAGGTACTTAATGCGGTACCAGCGCAGCGTGAGCGGGAAAACTTGACAGATACCCGGCGGCCCGCTAAAATGAAGAGGATTTCACGCAGAGAGGGGTACGTGCTGTGATCAAGCTGAACAAGATCTGGATCGGCTCGCAGAAGACGCCCTCTCAGGCCTGTCCTCGGTAGATCCGCACCCATGTGTGCGCGTTCGGCCGCGGCCCTGATTGGGCTGCGGCCTTTTTATGTCCGCCGCGTCCTCGCGGACTGCCGCAGTCTGCCGGGGCCTTCACGGGTCTTGAGAGGAAGAGAACGATTTACGAGAAGGCAGACAGACAGGAGGAACCTGAACATATGCATGAAGTCCATCCGAACGCAAACAGCCCGCGTCAGCGGGTCTTCCTGGTCGGGATTGAACTGCCCGACCGGCTCTCCGGCGGCTGGTCGGCAGACGAGTCCCTGGATGAGTTGGAGCGCCTGATCGATACGGCAGGCGGCGTGGCCGTGGGCCGGACGATCCAGGCGAAGTCCCGCCCCGAGGTGGCGACCTACATTGGCTCGGGCAAGGCGGAGGAGGTCGAGACGCTCCGCCGGGCCACGGAGTTCGACATGGTCGTCTTTGACACCGAACTGACCCCGGTTCAGCAGCGGAACCTGGAGGAGATCATCAACTGTCAGATCCTTGACCGGACGGCAGTGATCCTGGACATCTTTGCCCAGCGGGCCCGGACCCGGGAGGCGATGCTCCAGGTCGAGTTGGCGCAGCAGAACTACCGGCTGCCCCGCCTGACCGGTCGGGGGACGGAGCTTTCCCGCCTGGGTGGTGGCATTGGGACCCGCGGCCCCGGTGAGACGAAGCTGGAGGTGGACCGCCGGCGGATCAGGGAGCGGATCAGCGCACTGCGCCAGGATCTCGAAGAGATCAAGGCCCATCGGACGAGGCTTCGCTCTGACCGGGCCGCAAGCACGGTGCCGGTGGTCGCTCTGACCGGCTATACGAACGCGGGCAAGTCGACGCTGCACCGGGCGCTGGCGCAGTCGGACGTGCTGGCGGAGGACCGGCTCTTCGCGACGCTGGACGCCACCACTCGCCGGGTGGAGCCGGAGGAGGGGGAGCCCTACCTCCTGGTCGACACCGTCGGCTTCATTCACAACCTGCCCACCTTCCTGGTCGCCGCCTTCCGCTCCACGCTGGAGGAGGTGAAGGAGGCGGATCTGCTGCTGCACGTGGTGGACGCCTCCCATGAGAAGCGGCAGGAGCAGATGGATACGGTCCAGCATGTCCTCGATGAACTCGGCGCCGGTGACCGGCCCATGATGATCGTCTACAACAAGGCGGATCAGACCGATCCGGGCGATCTGGACTCGCTCCTTCGCCACACACCGAACGCGGTCGCCGTGGCGGCAGCACTCGGCCAGAACCTCGACGGCCTGCAGCGGGCGATCCAGCAGGCGCTCTCCAGCCGTCGTGAGGTGCTGGAGGTGCTGATCCCGTATCGCCAGTCCTCCTGGTCCGCATGGGCCCACGAGCGGGGGCGGATCCTGGCGGAGGAGCACCGGGAGGATGGCACCTTCCTGAAGGTGGAGTTGGAGCGCTCCCTGGCCGGGCGACTCAAGGCGGCCCTGGAGCGGGGATAGCGAGTCATGCACCACTGGGCAGATGCACCGCAGGAGATTCGGGTGCAGGTCGAGGGGCTGACAGCGGAGCTTCTGGCCCGCCTCGGCCCGGCCCTGCTCGGTCTCTACCTGCACGGCTCCCTGGCCATGGGTTGCTTCAACCCTTCCCGCAGCGATATCGACCTGGTAGGGGTATTGAACCGACCGCTCACACCCGCGGAGCGGGAAGGGCTGATCGGCCTGTTCCTGGAGCGCTCGGGGCAGCCCTCTCCGGTGGAGATCAGCTTCATCACCACCGATCAAATGAGCCCCTGGCGGTTTCCCTCGCCCTTTGACTTTCACTACAGCGAGGGCTGGCGCGAGCGGCTGCAGGCCGGAGATCGGGCGCAGCCGGCCACCGATCCCGAGCTCGCAGCGCATCTCACCATCCTGCACCGGTACGGGACTCCCCTCATTGGTCCGGCAATTGGCGAGGTCTTCCCGCCGATGCCCCGGGCCGACTACCTGGCGGCCATCTGGACCCACGACACCCAAGGCGCCGTGGAGTGGATCGAAAAGAACCCGGTCTATGGGGTCCTCAACCTCTGCCGGGTCCTGGCGCACGTGGTCGAGGGGTTGATCCTGTCGAAGGCGGACGGCGGTCGCTGGGCACTTGCGGCGGTCGCCCCGGGGCTCCAGCCGGTGGTGGCGTGGGCACTTGACGCCTATGAGCGGGACGAGACCCATCCGATCGACCCGGAAGACCTCCGGCGGTTCGCAGAGCAGACGGAGGCGGAGATTACGCGCCACATCGACCAATAAAGAGAGCTTCCACCCATGGCTCTGGGGTGGAAGCTTTCGCTTTGCTCATCGCCTATCCGGAAGATCGTGTGGAACCGACTGGAACGTCTCAACCAGCCTACCAGATTCTCCGGCGAGGACAAGGAGGCACTGACACTTGCTGCCAGTACTGGGGGGCTTGCACCTGCCACCCTAGTGGCTGAGGAATTCCTCGATCAGCCTGGCCGTTAGCTCGGGGTAGCCGGTCTCCTCCTGCGTCATCACGACTTCACCGAGATAGTCCCCGTGTCCACCAGGCAGAATCAGCAGGCGTGCATCCGAAATCACCCGAGTGAGCTCGATGGCATGTTCGGGTTTCACGATGTCCCGATCTCCAAGGAGAATCAACGTTGGCACACGGACTGACCGAACCAAGCTCTCCGGAACGTCCTCAAAGGTCTGCATCCTGGCCGCGTCTTTGTCGTGCATCGTCTTGAGCTTCTGTACATCCGGATTGACCCGGAGGAACGCGTCCTTGAGCGGCTGCGGCATGTCCGAGAAGTCGGCGTTCTTTATGAACTCCCAAAGTTGGGGTTGTGCACCGTCTCTCTTGGTGATCGATGAAGCGAAGATCAACTTGCGAACGAGCTGCGGATGCCGTATGGCGACCTGTAAAGCGACGCTGGCGCCGTTGCTGAATCCGAAGATGTCCGCCTTCTCTACCTCCAAGTACCGAAGGAGAGCGGCAACATCGTCCGCTGAGCGCTCAAATGTGAACGGCGCATCGCGATCGGTCGTGCGACCGTGCCCCTGCTCCTCGAGCGCGATGACCCTTCGAGTGCCGGCAAAGACCGGGAGCACCCGGCCGAATGTAACCTCAATCGTAGACCCACCACCGTGAATCAAAACGAGGGGAACACCGTCTCTGCGGCCATGCACTTCGTAATACATGCCGATGCCATTGACTGGGGCATGGCCGCTCTCTAGCGGTTTCGGTTGCAGGGTTGACACGCTCAACACATCCTTTCCAGGTGCTGTGGAACCACCGGGTACGCAGCCGATGGCTGGCAGTTGGACCCCGCCCTCCCAGATGCCTTGTCCATCCAACCCATCGGGGATCATTGTCTCCACAACACATAGGTGTACAGATAGTTTAGCAGACAGCCCCCCGGTTGGTCGAAACTTTTTCTGCGCCCCCGTGAACTCTAACCCTATCCCAAACGTCGGACCGGCAGGTGATGCAAAATGCAAGAGAACATGATCGAGCTGAACCACGTATCGAAGTCCTTCCAGAACCGCTCCGTGCTGTCCGACCTGACCTACAGCGTCGGGCGCGGCGAGATCCTCGGCTTCCTGGGTCCCAACGGCTCGGGCAAGACGACCACCATCCGCCTCATGAACGGTGTGATCAGGCCGGACGGGGGCGAAATCCGCATCGGCGGGTATGACCCCATTCACGATGGGGATCAGATCCGGCGGATCAGCGGCATCCTGACGGAGTCGGCTAGCTTCTATCAGAACATGACCGGTCTGGCCAACCTCCGCTTCTTTGCCGATCTGTACGGTGTGCACGATCCCAAGCGCCCGGCTGAGCTCTTGGAGGAGTTCGGTCTGGCCGATGCCGCCGAAAAGAAGGTAGGCACATACTCCACCGGCATGAAGAAGCGGCTGGGCCTCGCGAAGGCGCTGCTCCATGCCCCGGAGATCCTCTTCCTCGATGAGCCGACCAATGGCCTTGACCCGGAGGGAATCCGGATGGTGCTACACCAGATCGCCGAGCTGAACCGGCGGCGGGGGACGACGATCATCCTCTGTTCGCACCTGCTCCAGCAGCTCGAGGTCGTCTGCCAGCGCTACGTCTTCCTACTGGGCGGGAAGGTGATCGAGCAGGGGCGGCTGGCGGAGTTAGAGGCCAAGTACAACCCGCAGATCACGCTGGAGGTGGAGACCGATCTGCCTCTGAACGGCGACGGGTATCGCGGCGTGGCTGCCCGCCGCCTCGAACCGGGGCGGCTCGCCTTCAGCCTGGACTCCCGGGAGGCGATCCCCGCCTTCCTTCGGGCGCTGGCGCAGGATGCGGACCTCTACAGCGCCCGCCAGGTGAACCGGGACCTCGAGTCGCTCTACTTCCAGATCCAGGAGGCGACAAGCCATGAATAGACGCGCAATCTGGGCCATCGCCCGCAAGGATATCAGGGCGATCACCGCCAACATGCAGGTCTGGCTGCCCATGCTGATCCTGCCGGTCTTCCTCGGTGTCGTCCTGCCCATCGTTCTGGTGCTGGCCTTCCAGTTCGGGATGGATGCAGCATCGGAGGATCTGAAGCCGATCCTGCGGATGCTCGAGATGCTACCGGCGGGCGGTCTGCGGGAGGCAATCGACGCTTACGCGACCCTGAACCATAAGGTGGTCTACGTAGCAGCCAACTACATGCTCACCCCGTTCTTCATGCTCGTCCCGCTCATGACGGCATCGGTCGTATCGGCAGACTCCTTTGCCGGCGAGAAGGAGCGGGGCACCCTGGAGACGCTGCTCTTCGCCCCGGTCGATATGCTCACGCTCTTCGTGGGCAAGATCCTCGCCTCGCTGATCCCGGCTGTCGGTCTCTCCCTGGCTACCTTCGCAATCGCTGCGATCGCCGTGAACGCTGCCGGCTGGCCGCTCTTCCACGGGCTCTTCTTCCCGAACCTGAACTGGCTCCCGCTGATGCTGCTGGTGATCCCGATGATCAGCCTCCTGGCGATCCTCTTCAACGTCTTTATCAGTGCCCGGGTGGCCACCTTCCAGGCGGCTTACCAGATGGGCGGTATGGTGATCCTGCCGGTGCTGCTCCTGCTGGCCGGACAGTTGACCGGCGTGATCCTGCTGGACAGCCTGGTCGTGACGATCCTGGGTCTGGTTCTCGGTGTGATAAACTTTGTCTTACTGCAGCAGGTCCTGAAACGTCTGGATCGAACCCTTCTCTTTGCAAGCCAGGTCAAGTAGGGCTTGACGCGGAGCGGTAGGGAGAGGGACCTGTGACCAGCACCGATGAGGCAAGACAGATCGCACGGGCGCAGCGCGGGGATTCCGTCGCCCTGGCCCAACTCCTGCAGACGCACTACCTGCCGGTCAAGAAGTATCTGGTCTCGGTCACTTTCGACCGTAACCTGGCGGAAGATCTGACCCAGGAGACGATGATTCGGGCGATTCAGCGCATCGGCCAGTTTGGTGGGCGCTCCAAGTTCTCCACCTGGCTGATCTCGATCGCCACGAATCTCTATATGGACTGGCTCCGCAAGCAAAAGCGGGAGCGGCGGATCGAGGAGGATGCGATCCAGTCGCTCCTGCTCGAGCCGGCGGAGCTTGGGCCTGATACCGAGGTGCGCGACCTGCTGGAGCGGCTGCATGAGCTGCCGCGCGATGTCGCGCTGCCGCTGATCCTGAAACACTACCACGGCTATACCTATGAGGAGATCGCAGAGTGGATGGCGATCCCGGTTGGGACGGTCAAGTCCCGCATATTCAACGGCATACGGGCTTTGCGAAAGGGGGAAGAGAGCCATGAGCAAGGAGACTGAGCGGTTGGATGAGCTGCTCCGGCAGGGGCTGGACCGGGTCTCCGACCTGGGTGATGAGCAGCCGCCGAACCTGGGTGACCTGCAGATGCTGGTTGCCAGTGTCCAGGCTGAACAGAGGCAGAAGCTCTACGGTGATCTGCTCAAGTTCTGGGGGGTGGCGGCGGTCCTGCTGGCGGCGATCCTGCTCGCCTTTCAGCGGAGTCCGATTGCGTTCCTCGTCTTCCAGGGTGCCGTGGGCCTTCTCTCGTTGATCGGTGCCGGGCTGTGGTATGTCGGTCGGAAGCAGGTGGCTGAATGAACCTGCACACGGCGGTGACCCTGACTTGGTGGCAGTGGCTCCTCCTCGTCCTGCTCCTGGGTGCCCAGGGGACGTGGCTCTTCCTGGACGCCCGGAAGCGTGGCGCCCGGGCCTGGTTCTGGGGGCTCTGGGGATTGATCCAGTTTCCCACGCCCCTGGTGCTCTACTGGCTCTTTGTGATTCGCCGGATCTGGAGATGATCGAGGCCGCCCCTGTCATAGGGCGGCCTTCACGCTTACCATGGCGACGGTTGGCGGCGATCGAAGAAGGAGCCGGTGGGGCCATCATCCGGCAGGGTAGCCAGCCAGATCGGTGTATCGGCCCCCTCGGCGGGCGAGAGTTGGGCGTTTGGCCCGCCCATCTCGGTCCGGACCCAGCCGGGGTTGCAGGCGTTGACGAGGATCCCGGAACCCTTGAGTTCGGCGGCCAGCCGGACGGTCAGCATGTTGAGCGCAGCTTTGGATACGGAGTAGGCCGGCTGTGGCCCCCCGCCCAAGGTCAGCGAACCGTAATCGCTGGAGAGGTTGACGATCCGGCCGTAGCCCTGCGCCTGCATGAGGGGAATCACGGCCTGGCAGAGCCGCCAGGGGCCGAGCAGGTTGGTCTGTAGGGCCGCCTCCACCAGGGAGAGGTCGATAGCGATGGCCCGCTCCCGGTCATCGTTCAGGATGGCTGCGTTATTGATCAAGGCGTCCAGCCGACCATACGCGCTGCGGAGGCTCTCCTGCAGGGCCGCAACAGAGGCCGGATCGGTCACGTCGAGCTGGTGTGGGTCCACGGCCACGCCCCGAGCACGCATGGGGGCGGCTGTGGCCTTGGCCTTCGCCAGGTCCCTGGCGGTGAGCAGGACCCGGTAGCCCTTCGCTGCGAGCCCTTCGGCAATGGCGGCGCCGATGCCGCGATTGGCACCGGTCACGAGCGCGATCCGCTGCATGATGATCCCTCCCAAGTCGTGCTGTTTACCGTGCGGGCAGCAAACGTACACCGGCTATCTCACGTTCTGCCGGCAGACCTGTGCGTAACACTACAGTGGAGATCCGTTCCGCCATCCCCGAAACCAGATGGATCGGTGCACCGGATAGGGGGATGACGTAGTGATTTTGCGAGACCTTTGTCAGCGGCAGGGCGAGCAGGGCCGACAGGCGCTGACCGCTGGCAGCCGGCTGCGCCGTCTCCAGAACGAGATGGTCGATGATCCAGCCTGAGACCGGGAGCGAAGCGAGACGCTCTTCTCCGGGCGTGGCGTATTCGATAAAGAAGGGAAGCCAGGGGGGACCTTCTGTCGGGCCGGCCAGACTCCAACCCCATTTCCCACTCGGGGTCTGCGTCCCGCGCCGTACCGGCTCAGCTATGGGCTGCCCCAGTGTGCGTAGCCGCGTGACCGTCTCGTCGAGGTCTGTCACCTCGATGGCGAACGATGTGATCCCCCCACCCGCTCTGACCGTTTCGGTGGTTGTGAATGCCAGGTTCGGGTACCGTTCCTGGCGAAGCGCCTGCTGCCGTTCAAAGGTGGGAATATCGTTGACCCCGATCAACTCCCAGTAGGTTCTCCCATTGCGACTGAACGCTGCTGTTGTGCCCTGTCTCGGGTCGGTGCGTACGACGGTCATCTGGAAACCATGATCGGTGTATGCTTCGATAGCCGCAGAAAGGTCCGGTACGTGGTGTGTCAGGTGGTCAAACCGCAGAACAGATCCCTCCTTCGGACTTCTGTTCAAGAGGGGAGGGGAGGTTTCCTCTTTGAGCCGAGCGTTGCCGTGGAGACCGAAGAACACGAATGACCGAGATACGCGAAAAAACAGCTGCTTTCCCTGCCGGCTGAATGGTAGGGGTCCGGAAGTCCCAGGGAGCACCTCCTCACGAACAGCGCCAAGACCAACATCAATAACACCTGGTACTACGAGGATGACCATGACGTGGAACACGGCTTCGAGGACAACTATCCTCAGACGCAGGTAATCTTTGTCCATGACAGCATCGAGGACAATGACGATTGGGAATGTGATGGTGATGTCGACTGGACTGACCGGCACAAGCTGGCCAATAACCTACAGTCTTTAACCCGGGGCCGCTGGGTCCGAAGCCACACCAAAAAACCGTCCACAACGGGGCGACTCTGCTCCGTCCGGACCTTCAGGCGCTCCTCGGAGGAGGCGTCTTTGATGTCACGCTCAATCGCATACAGGCGGTTGCAGAGTTCCAGCCCCTCCCGGGCCGTGACCGCAGCCTTCTGCTTGTCGTCCGGCAGTGCCTTAAGCGCCTCGTCGAACTTCCGGCGGGCGTGTGCCCAGCAGCCGACCAGTGTGGCGCCGGTCACCTTGTGGTAGCCCGAGTACCCGTCGACATGCAGGCACCCCCGGAATCCGGCCAGGTAGTCTCGGGGCTTGTCACCGCCACGTGTCTGCTGGTAGTCGTACAGGACGATCGGCGGCCCCTCCCGGCCCGTCCGGTACAACCACATGTACGACTGGGTCCGTGCGGCCCGCCCGTCCTCCCGCAGCACCTGGAGTCTCCGTAGCCTCACACTGGCGGTAACTGCAGACATGTCGGACGTGCTTGACCACTTTGACCTCTGCCGGGATAACCTTCAGTTCCTGGCGGACCTCGGTGCTCATGGTATGCGGGGGGCCGTTGCAGCACGGACAGACCTACTCTTCGGCCGGCAGGTGGTACTCGATGACCTCCACGGGCAGGTCCTCAAGTGGGGTACCTGGACCGCGAATGCCGTTGCAAAGATCCGGCCTGTCCAGTAGGAAGTCGTCTGGGTAAGTCTCGCTAGGGGGCAGCGCCATGCGCATCCGGTCTCTGGCATTCGTTTTCGTGGCTCTTGTAAGTCTCGTAGGCTGTACCCCGATCGGGAACGGCCTCAGAGTCTCTAAGAGAAAGGCCATTGCCCTGGCGAAGGCCAACTCCCCTCTGGTGCAGCACTCAGAGACACAGACTACGCCTCCGGGTCCCGTCTGGTGGGTGATTTATAGAAGGGACAAGGAGGACCGCCCACTGGCCGTCTGGGTATCAGATCAAGTCGAAGGTTACACCTTCCTTGATGAGAGAATTTCACGGGCAGAGGCCGTGAATCTAGCTAAGGCTATGGGATATGAAGAGGTAGCCCCCAATCCTGTCCTGGTGAACCCGACAAAGCCCACATGGGCTGTAACGGTAAAGGTGCGACCCGATTACTGGGCAAACGTACGCGTTGACAAGGCGACGGGAGCGGTGACACAGCCCCCAGCGGAACCATGAAACAAGGATCTGCGCACCACACGGTGTGCAGATCCTTTCCGTTAGAGTGCCCCCGCTGCGGCCATCTCCTGCAGCTGCTCCAGGAGCGTGAGCAGCGTCAGCGTCAAATAACCCCCACCTGTGGGTGCACCACGGGTGGGGGCTATGCTTTAGGATACGGTCAGTCTGCAAGTTGGCGGGAGAGCCTCTGACCAGGGGGCAATCGGTCCAGTGCCGCGGGGGCTCTGGGATCGGCGAGCTGAGGCATCGCCTCGAAGAGCCAGAAGAGGCGCCAGAAAGCACTTGGTTTCTGACACCTCTTCTTCGGTCTTGCGGCTACAGCTGGATCTGGGTGCCCAGCAGGGTGAGGAACTGGCCGATCCAGGCGGGATGCGCCGGCCAGGCCGGGGCGGTCACGAGGTTGCCGTCGGTGAAGGCCTGGTCGACCTCGATGGCCATGTAGGTGCCGCCGGCCCGGGTCACATCGGGCCCGACCGCCGGGTAGCAGGAGCACTTCCGCCCCTCCAGGACATTGGCCGCCGCCAGGACCTGCGCCCCGTGGCAGATGGCGGCAATCGGCTTGTTGGCAATGGCGAAGTGCCGGGTGATCGCCAGGACCTTCTCATCCAGCCGGATGTACTCGGGGGCACGGCCACCGGGGATCACAAGGGCGTCGTACTCCTCGGGCCTCACCTGGTCGAAGCTGAGGTTGAGGGTGAAGTTGTGGCCGGGCTTCTCGCTGTATGTCTGGTCGCCGTCGAAGTCGTGGACGGCGGTCCGGACCTTTTCGCCGGCCTGCTTGCCGGGGCAGGTGGCGTAGACCTGGTGGCCGATCGCCTGCAGGGCCTGGAAGGGGACCATCACCTCGTAATCCTCCACGAAATCGCCGACCAGGAACAGGATCTTCTTCGCAGCCATCTTCATCATCCTCCTCTGGAGTGGTAGAGGGGCTAGCCCTTCGCATTTCCTATTCGTCAGCGAAGGGCAACATCCTGCTGATAACTGAATATTACACCGAAGATTCGGAATGGGAATCGCTTGGGGCTCGAAGCTTTCGCCCGAGGCGATCGTCGGGTAGAATATCCAGGATAGGGTCTAACCTGTGGGTTGGGGCCCTGGAGACGAACGGAGGGACTCCCCGTGACGATATGGCAGCGTTTGCTCCCCACATGCCCGGACTGGATCGCGGAGTCGGCTGCCGCGGCTCTGGCCAAAGTGAAGCCGCTCTGGGAATCGGTCGATGAGCGGGTGCTCCTGAATCAGGCGAAGGTGCTGCGGGCGTTCCAGGAGGCGGGTATCGCGGATATCCACTTCGCGACATCCACCGGCTATGGCTACAGCGACATCGGGCGGGAGAAGATTGAGGAGGTCTTCGCCCGGACGTTCGGTACAGAGGCGGCCCTGGTTCGGGTCCAGTTCGCCTCGGGCACCCATGCGATCGCGACCGGACTCTTCGGCGTCCTGAGGCCGGGTGACCGGCTGGTCGCCGCTGCCGGCACGCCCTACGATACCATGCGCCAAGTGATCCACGGTGCACCGGGCTCGCTGACCGAGTGGGGCATCCTCTATGATGAGGTCGACCTGCTGGCAGATGGCATGGTCGATCTGGATGAGATCAGCCGGGCTGTCATCGGGGCCCGCTGCCTCTTCATCCAGCGCTCCCGGGGCTACTCGCTGCGCCCGACGCTGAGCGTGGAGCGGATTGGCGAGATCATCCGGACGGCGAAGGCTGCCAACCCTGAGATCATATGCGTGGTCGACAACTGCTATGGCGAGTTTGTGGAGGAGCGGGAGCCGACTGAGGTCGGCGCCGACCTGACCTGTGGTTCGCTGATCAAGAACCCGGGCGGGGGCATCGCCCCGACCGGGGGATACGTGGTGGGTCGGCGGGACCTTGTGGAACGGGCGGCATCCCGGCTGATCGCGCCGGGAATCGGCACCGAAGTGGGGGCCAATCTGGGGGTAAACCGGCTGATCCTGCAGGGCTTCTTCCTGGCGCCCCATGTGACCGGTGAGGCCCTGAAGGGGGCGCAGTTCACCGCTGCCTTCTTCGGCGGCCTCGGTCTGGGGGTGCATCCGACGTTCGATGCGTTCCGCTCGGACCTGGTCCAGGCGGTGGAGCTGGGGTCCGGGGATGGGCTGGTCGCCTTCTGCGAGGCGGTTCAGCGTTCCAGCCCGGTCGATGCGCACGTCCGGCCGGAGCCCTGGGATATGCCGGGGTACACGGACCAGGTGATCATGGCGGCAGGGACGTTCGTCCAGGGCTCCAGCATTGAGCTTTCCGCCGATGGCCCGATGCGCCCGCCCTTCGCCGCCTACTTCCAGGGGGGGCTGACCCGTGAGCATGTGATCATCGCCGCTCTGACAGCGGCGAACGATTTGGCCGGTCGCGGCATCTTAAGAAGGTAGGAGTTGGCGCTGCCCCTGTACAATAGTAGGAGGGAGAGGTGATTGAGTCGTGGCACAGGTGATCGCCTTTGTCATCGCCCTGATTGTCATGCTCGCAGGCATTGTGGGGACGTTTCTGCCGGCTCTTCCGGGGATTCCGCTTATCTGGCTTGCCATGTTGGGGTATGGTTTCTTTGAGGGCTTCAAGGAGATGACCCCGACCTTCCTGGTGATCACGCTGCTCGTCGTGGCGGCGACCCAGGTGGCCGAGCACTATGCCCGGGCCTGGGGCGCACAGAAGTTCGGGGGTGGCAAGGCGGGAGCCTGGGGCGCTGTGATCGGTTCGATTGTCGGCCTCTTCTTCATGCCGATCGGCCTGGTCTTGGGTCCGTTCCTCGGGGCGCTGATCTTCGAACTGGTTGCCGGCCGTTCCAGCGAGGAGGCGGTTCGGGCTGGTTTCGGTGGCGTGGTGGGGGTCCTGGGATCGGTGGTTGTCAATGTGATCGTCGCACTGGGGTTGACGGTTTCTTTCATCCTGAAGGTGGTCATTTAGGGAGGGTCTTGCATGAACATCAGCCGGCCAACGACCCGCGATGAGGTCATGGAGCGGGTACGGGAGTTGGATGTCCGCTTTATCCGGCTCCAGTTCACCGATATCCTCGGCGTCATCAAGAACGTGGATATTCCGGTGGAGCAGTTGCCCAAGGCCCTGGACGGCCAGTTGCTCTTCGACGGCTCCTCGATCGAGGGGTTCGTGCGGATCGAGGAGTCCGACATGCTGCTGAAGCCGGACCCCGCCACCTTTGCTGTCTTCCCGTGGCAGGAGCAGGGGGAGGGGGCGACTGCCCGCCTGATCTGCGATGTCTACAATGCCGACGGCACCCCGTTTGGCGGCGACCCGCGCGGGACGCTGAAGCGTGTGATGGCCGAGGCGGAGGCGATGGGCTTTACCATGATGGTCGGCCCGGAGCCGGAGTTCTTCCTCTTCCTGCGGGAGCCGGACGGCAAGCCGACCACCCGGACGAACGACCAGGCCTCTTACTTCGACCTGGGGCCGGTCGACCGTGGTGAGGAGTGCCGCCGCGACTGCGTGCTGGCGCTGCAGAAGATGGGCTTCGAGATCGAGGCCTCGCATCATGAAGTGGCCCCGGGGCAGCACGAGATCGACTTTAAGTACGCCAACGCCCTCTGGACGGCGGACAACATTGCCACCTTCCGCTTTGTCGTGCGGACGATCGCCTTGCAGCACGGCCTCTACGCTTCGTTCATGCCGAAGCCGCTCATGGGCGTGCCCGGCTCGGGCATGCATCTGCATCAGTCGCTCTTCAAGGGCTCCGAGAACGCCTTCTACGATGCGAACTCGCCGAGTGGTGTCTCCGAGGTCTGTATGAACTACATCGCGGGCCTGCTCGAGCATGCCGAAGGCTACACGGCGATCTGCAACCCGCTGATCAACTCCTACAAGCGGTTGGTGCCGGGTTACGAGGCGCCGGTTTACATCGCCTGGTCGGAGCGGAACCGCTCGCCGCTGGTCCGGATTCCGGCCCGTCGGGGGCGCTCGACCCGCATCGAACTGCGGAGTCCCGATCCCTCCTGCAACCCCTACCTGGCCCTGGCGGTGACGCTGGCCGCCGGTCTGGACGGGATCAAGCGTGGGCTCACTCCGCCACCGCCGGTCAACCGGAACATCTACAACATGAGCCCGGCGGAGCGCGCGGCCGAAGGGATCGGCTCACTGCCCACCTCGCTGCGCGATGCGCTCCGTGATCTGGAGCGGGACGATGTGATCCAGGCCGCGCTGGGCGAGCATATCTTCAACAACTTCATGGAGGCCAAGTTGATCGAGTGGGACATCTATCGCAGCCAGGTTCACCAGTGGGAGCTGGATCAGTACCTGGCCATCTTCTAGCCGATGATAAGGCGAGTTCTGCTGGTTCCACCCATTCGATGGGTGCTCTTCGGTGCGATCCACTTGGCGCTCGCTTTACCTCTTACCTTGGTGCGGCTCCCATCCTGGTTGGACCAACTCCTCGGGTTTCTTGTTGTGCCACTGGC
Source organism: Symbiobacteriaceae bacterium (assembly GCA_041690255.1). Classification (GTDB taxonomy): domain Bacteria; phylum Bacillota; class Sulfobacillia; order Symbiobacteriales; family Symbiobacteriaceae; genus JAWLHU01. The sequence goes on along the minus strand of JAWLHU010000004.1, from coordinate 56,174 downwards.
CGCCCTGGCTCTGCTGGTCTGGGGTCTGGAGCGACGGGCTTTGAGCGATGGCGGCCTGCGTATGAAGGGTTCGCTGCGTGATCTGATCGCCGGCCTGGCTGTCGGTGGCCTGCTCATCGGTTTGGTCGTGGCGGGACTGGCCCTCGCCGGCTGGTACCGGGTGGTGGAGTTCAGTTGGAACGGGTCCCTGCTCTTCTCAAGCCTTCTCTCCTGGCTGCTGGTCGCGGTCCGAGAAGAGGTCTACTTCCGGGCCGTGGCCTTCCGTTCGATGGAGGAGTACCTGGGCTCCTGGCTGAGCCTTGCGGTGAGTGCGGCCCTCTTCGGACTGGCTCACCGGATCAACCCCGGTGCCACGTGGTCCAGTTCGGTGGCCATTGCCATCGAGGCGGGAATCCTCCTTGGGGCCGCCTACATGCTGACCCGGAGTCTCTGGCTGGCTGTCGGCATACACTGGGGCTGGAATCTCTTTCAGGGGACGATCTTCGGCGCTCCGGTCTCAGGGCACGCGATCCCGAGCCTGATCAAGGCGGAGCTGGCGGGGCCGGAGTGGGCGACGGGCGGCCCGTTTGGACCGGAGGCCGGGCTATTTGCGGTACTCCTCTGTACCCTGGCCGGGATTGGATTGGCCTGGTGGGCGGTCCGGCGAAAGCACGTGGCTCAGCCGTTTTGGCGGAAAGCCGCCTAATGAAAAAAAGTGAGGCCCGGCGCGAGGAGTTTCGCGCCGGGCCTTCGACTTGTCTACTGTAAGCGACAGATCACTCCATACGGCGGATCAGGCCGATCACCTTGCCGAGGATCTGACAAGTGGGAACGATAATGGGATCCATGAAGCGGTTCTCGGGCTGAAGACGAATATGGCCCTGCTCCTTGTAGAAGCGCTTCACGGTGGCCTCGTCTTCGATCAGAGCGACGACGATATCGCCATTGATGGCATTCTGCTGACGGTGAACGAGGACATAGTCGCCGTCGAGAATGCCGGCCTCGATCATGGACTCACCCTGGACGGTCAGGAAGAAGAGGTTGGCTTCATCGGCCCGCACGAAATCGGCGGGGAGGGGGAAGTGATCCTCGACCGACTGCTCCGCCAGGATGGGCTGACCGGCGGTGACACGCCCGACCACCGGGACGGTGACGGTGCGCCGCAGCGGGGTGGCGCCCGAGCCGTCGAGGACCTCAATCGCCCGTGGTTTGGTGGGGTCGCGCCGAATGTACCCCTTCTCTTCCAGGCGACTCATGTGGCCGTGGACGGTGGAACTGGAGCTGAGGCCGATCGCTTCGCCGATCTCTCGCACCGAAGGCGGATACCCCTTCGCTCGAATCTCTTCTTTGATGAACTGCAGAATCTGGCGCTGGCGTTCGGTAAGACCGTCCGGCATGCAGTGGCACCCCCTGTGTTGAGGGCGAGACTCCCGCACACCCGGGTTCACCCCTGGTGTTCGCCCCGCCTCTACTCCCGGCTTCGACTGCACGGGTTGGCTACATTGTACCATAAGGTTGACAACCTGCAAACGCCTGTTCGAAGAATTTGACCGGATCTCTTGACTCGAACACTCATTCGTGATACGCTTGGTACCGAACACGTGTTCTAAACCCGGGTAGACGCCACCCGATCTGATATGAAGGAGGGTCCCCCATGACCGCATTCGCTCTACCTGCCAACTCCCGGCAGCAGCGTCCCACGGCTCGCCGGAGCCGCCGAGCCATTCGCCGGGCCCGCACGCTGGCCGCCCTCTTCGTGTTGCTGGTAGCGGTGCTGGTCCTGCTCGTTCTTCCCGGGCAGGCGGAGACCAGGGTAGCCAATCCGCCGGGTGCTACTTACACGGTCGCTGCCGGGGACACCCTGTGGGAGATCGCTGCCCGCTATGCCGGCGAGCACGATGTACGGGAGATGATCCTGGTCATCAAGAAGGCGAACAATCTGGAGTCGGTCACCATTCAGCCCGGGCAGTCACTCTTCATCCCGGCGGTGAAGGGGACGACCATAGCGGGGAGGTAATGCGCATGGCGGTGCTCGTTCAGACCTTCCAGACAGCCCTGCCGCTGGAACTCCTCGTCCGTCTGCAGCGGATTCGCCACCGGTACGCGGCTGTGCTTCAGGCGGCCGGGCGGGGCGACCTGAGCCACGAGCGGGAGTTGACCCGCCTGGGCCGGTTGCTCGGCCATCTCCTGGCGGCTGAGGCCCGGAAGTCGCCGGAGGAGCGTGGCGGCATGCGCATGCTGGACATCTCGCTGGCGGTTGACGCCTATTTCCCGGAGTTGCGGACCTGGAATCAGCAGGCGGCGCTGCGCTACCGCCCGCCTGGCTCGATTGCCCAGTAGTGACCGCTGAAGGAGACTAGACCGAAATGACTAGGGTCTGCGACCGTGTTGTCGCAGACCCTAGTCGGTTGTGTTCCCTAAAACCACGGCTCGATTACCTGAGTCATCGTCGCTCTGGTATAATGAAACGGATTTCGACAAGCCCTGGATCCGAAGTATCTGGAGGGGCTACAGATTCGACTCTATTATGTTAGAGCTTCCGTAGTAGGTGAGGTGAGTCTGAGTGATCTGCCCGGAGTGCGGAACCGCCATCGGAAAAGAGGCTCGCTTCTGCCATCAATGCGGGTGGGATTCCAAACTGGCGGCCGCTGGCAAGGGAGCATCTACCGCTGGTCAGCGCCCGGCCTGGAAGCGCTGGACTATGGGGATCTCGCTTGGGCTTGCCGGCTTCCTGGTCCTGCTCCTGCTCATGATTCCGCGGTCGGATGCCAATACGTCGCTGGCTATTGGGGAAGCAGCGCCGGATTTTGAACTGGAGACGCTGGAGGGGGAGCGCGTCAGACTCTCTGAGTTGAAGGGAGAGCCGGTAGTGGTTAACTTCTGGGCCTCCTGGTGCACCCCTTGCCGCAAGGAAATGCCCGAGTTTCAGCAGATCGCCGACAAGTATGGGGAGCACGGAGTGAGGGTCTTCGGCATCAACGTCGGTGAGTCTGAGGTCGCAGTCGCTGACTTCCGGGAGCGCGTGGGGGTAAGCTTTCCGATTCTGATCGACAAGGACGAGACCGTGCAGTCGGACTATCGTATCCTGCCGCTGCCCGCCACCTTCTTTATTGATCGGGACGGTATCATTCGTGGGGTGTATCAGTTCCAGATGTCCTATCCCCAGATGGAAGCTGAAGTAACGCGCCTGCTCGCGCGCTAGACGGGAGACGAAACCCTTGGAGTCCTCTAATATCCTGCTGCAGATTATCCTGGCCTTCGGTGCGGGCGTCGCCTCGTTTCTCACCCCCTGCGTCCTGCCGATCTACCCGGCCTTCCTCAGCTACGTGACCGGTGTCTCCATAGACGACCTGTCGGCGGGGACCCGGGCCGCGAGAATGCGGGTGTTGAAGCACTCCCTGGCCTTCTTCGCTGGCTTCTCTGTGATCTACGTCTCGCTGGGACTCGCAGCCTCGGCCCTGGGCTCCTTCTTCTATTCGGGTCGCTCCTGGCTGCCCATTATTGGCGGCATTATCTCGGTGGCCATGGGTCTGGCGCTCATGGGTGTGGTCCGGATTCCGTTCCTTATGCGGGAGAGCCGCATGCAGCTCGCCAACCGGCCGGAGGGTTACCTGGGCTCGGCCGTTCTGGGCCTTACCTTTGCGGCTGGCTGGACACCGTGCATTGGGCCGATCCTCGGTGCCGTGCTGGCACTGGCCGTGAACAGCCCTGGCAAGGGTGGTATTTTACTGCTGGTCTACTCCATTGGCTTTGCCATTCCGTTTATCACCATGGCCTACGCCATTGGGTCCGTGCGCAAGCTCTCCAAGTACTCGATCTGGGTCGAGCGGATCGGTGGCGGCGTCATGGTCGTCATGGGTATCCTGCTTGCGACGGGCTATATGGAGATCATCAGCGCCTGGCTGCTGAACGTAACCGGGTTCCAGGGTTTTCTCTAGTCGCTGTTCCAGTCGGTGTGGTCCCCTGATGAGGAGGTCTATCGTTGGCTGTGACCAAGTGTCCCCAGTGCGGTACGGCGGCGCCTGAGGGGTCGAATTTTTGCCCAAGTTGTGGCCTTGCTCTCGGGGGCGTTGAGCGGCCACGGCAGGGGCCGAACCCTTGGATCACCTTCCTCGATCGTGCATGGGACTTCTTTGCCTCGACGAAGGTGGCCGCCTGGCTGATTGTCATGATCGCCATCGCTTCGATCGCCGGCTCGCTGATCGAACAGGAGTCGCTCTACCAGGACTGGCGCCCGCCCTATATGTACTACCCGGCTCGCTACGGGGAGTTTTGGGGCAATCTCTTTATGAAACTGGGGTTGACACACGCGTACAGCTCGGTCTGGTACGCAACCCTCGTCCTCATGATCGTGCTCAGTCTGATCATCTGCTCGCTGCAGCGGCTTATCCCGCTCCATCGGACCCTGACAAGACCACAGGTCTGGAAGCTACCGCACTTCCTGAAGCGGCAGGAGGTGGTGGTGGAGGCCGACCTGGACCTCGCCACCGCGAAGGCCAAGCTCAAGAAGGCCGGTTACGCGATCAGGGAGGACCGGGAGTGCCTCTACGGTGACAAGGGGCGGCTCTCCCGGTATGGCCCTTACATCATCCACATCGGTCTGCTCCTCGTCGCCTTTGCGGCCTTCGCCAAGGGTCTGCCCGGCTGGGACCTCTCGAAGGATGTCTGGATTCCCGACGGGCAGACGGTGAAGGTACCGGGCGAAACCTGGTCGATCACGAACCACAAGTTCACCATGGACCTCTACGAGAATGGTGCTCCCTCACGGTTCGCAACGGACGCCTCGGTCGTGGAGGGCGATCAGGAGATCTTGCGGACTGTCATTGAGGTGAACAAGCCCCTCAGTTATGGCGGCTGGGATATCTACCAGGCCTCCTGGCGTGAGGAGCCCGGCATTGCCAAGATCAAGGTGGTCCAGGCCGACACACGGCAACCGGTAAGCAGCTTTGATCTGGATCTGCGCCAGCCGCAGGCAGAGTACCTGATCGATGGAACCAATCTGAAACTAGTCGTTCGCTCCTTCCTGCATGACTTCGTGATCGATCCAGAGACGAACGAACCGACCAATGCCTCGTACGAGGTAAAGAACCCGGTCCTGCTCGGGGAGTTTGTCCCGGTTGATGCCACAGAAGCGGTCGGCCGGGTAGCTCTTCTGGTCCTGGGCAAGACGCCCCCCGTCTATGAGGGGCCGTTCTACCTCGAGGTAGAGAAGGTCGACACCAGGTGGTACACGGCCTTGAAGCTTCACAGGGACCTGACGACGCCCTACATGTTCAGCGGTCTCGCCGTCGTGCTGCTCGGCATGGCGATCACCTTCTTCATCTTCCACTACCAGGTCTGGGTCCGGGAGGAGAATGGGAGGATCCTCCTCGGTGCCCGTGCCTACAAGGGGAAGTTCGGTCTCAAGCAGGAGCTAAAGCGCCTCTTTGGCGCACCCCATGGGGAGGGGAACCGTACAGATGGCACCGCCTAATCCGACGCTGGTCTCCGTTGCACAGTGGTTGTTGTTCGGGACATTTGTCAGCTACGTCGCTGCGACGCTGCTCTACATCTCCGGGATTATCGGTACCCGGATCTCGCACGGGGCCAAGTTTGCGAAGAACGGTCAGTGGGGAACCGCCGCCCACACGCTGGGTGTTATTCTGCATGCCGGCGCCATTCTCGCTCGCTGGCAGGGGGCCGGGCACTGGCCGACCTCCAATATGTATGAGTTCATCGGCTTCATGGCCTTCACCAGCATGCTCGCCTTCCTGGTGATCCACCGCCTGTATCAGATGTATGCAGTCGGCGCCCTGGTGGCACCGGTAGGGGTTTTCCTGCTCGCTTACTCCTATGTCTTCCCACCTAAGATCGTGCCGCTGGTTCCCGCCCTCAAGTCGTACTGGCTGCCGATTCACGTCAGCCTGGCCGCTCTGGGGGAAGGTTTCTTTGCGGTCGCCTTTGGAGCCGCGCTCCTCTATCTGCTCCGGGTGCGGGGGCTGGAGCTGGCCGGGGCCGCCGGCGGCGGTGCTGCCGCTGTTGAAACCGAGGAGCAGCGCTGGGAGCGGGTCTGGGGGACCCGCTTCATGGAGGCGCTCTTCTACCTGATCCTCGTCATGGCCGGCTTTACGCTGCTCGCCCTGACGCTGCGCTGGTCCGGCTTCCTGTGGCTCTTTGAGAACTCGACCTACCACCTGCCGCCGATCATTGGCCCCTTAGGGGCAGAGATTGGCGAGAAGGGTTCCTTGCTGGGCATCCCGCTGCCGTCGATCATCGCTCCGATCGGGTTGAAGGCGAAGCACTGGAATACGCTGCTTTACTCGTTGCTCCTGGGCGGCGTGCTCTATGTCTTCATCCGCCGGTTTGTCACGAAGGGACCGATCGGCGACGCCCTGTCGCGGCGCGTCTCGGGTGACATAGAGGTGCTGGATGAGATCAGCTACCGCGCCGTGGCGATCGGCTACCCGATCTTCACGTTGGGCGGCCTGGTCTTCGCCATGCTCTGGGCAAAGGAGGCGTGGGGGCGCTACTGGTTCTTCGATCCGAAGGAGACCTGGGCCCTGATCGCCTGGCTTGTCTACTCGGCCTATCTGCACTTCCGGATCACCAAGGGCTGGGAGGGGCGTAAGTCGGCCTGGATCGCCGTGCTCGGCTTCGGCGTCGTCCTCTTTACCCTGATCGGTGTCAACCTGCTGATCGTCGGCCTGCACTCGTACGCCGGCGGCGACTAGGCCCTGTACGCCCGGTAAGAATAAACAGAGCCCGCCTGAAGCACTCAGGTGGGCTCTGTTTATCTTCGCTTGTCAGGGGGTCAGGCAGGGAGCAGTGTGACCCGCTGCTCGACCATAGGAGCCCCGTAGAAGGCCTCCTCGAAGTCTGCGTCGCTCTCGTACGCCCGGTCCTCCACGTAGCGAACCGGCCAGGCAAGCTCAAGCCGGTCGGCAGCGAAGGGCCAGGGAGAGATTCGCCAGGTATCGGGACCGGCACCCGCCAGAATCATCTTCTCTTCTGTCGCACCCGGCCCGAAGGGCATGATGCCCTGGCTGAACTCGCGCCCGCCGGCAGGATCGAACATGGCCATCATCAGGGTCAGGCCGTCCCAGGCCTGAAGCCAGCGGTAGTAGGTCCAGAGGAGTTCCTCGTCGGGCTGGAGCAGTGTGGTCAACTCCGCCTGAATGGCCGCCTGGGTCGAAAGGAAGTCCGCTACGAGTTGCTCGGCGCCGGGATCGGTGGGTCGAATGGGGATATGCGGCATATGACCATGTCGACCGTTGTATAGGCCGGTGCCGTGCAGGCTGACCAGGAGGGCTGCGTACGGGTCAAGCTCGTACAGTGTCTGTACGCCGCGCGCGTAGATCTGGGTGTGTTCTGCCTGCGGGATTTCGAGAAAGCTATATGGGCGCTCCCTGGGGTTGAGCTTGGGCGTCCGCTCCCAATCAGTCCAGCCGGCGTCATGGTGGGCGGTGGCCAGGATGACAGAGCGCCGGTGCTGCTGTACACGGGCGAAGCGGCGCCCACCCCAATGGGCGGCTACCTCGCCGGAGGCACGGGCGTGATCCGTCTGCAGTGTCAGGCAGAGTCTGCCTTTGACAGGGCGAACAACCAAGGTCGCATACCTCCACTCTTGGGCGCAAAGACTAGGGCCGACGGTCTGTTGCGCACGTCCGAAGCTTCTTCGGCAGAACGGTATGAGGTTCCTCTTTTACAGAGTGGACTGGGGCGAATTGCAGAGGGAGGGTACGGTTCATGACGGTTTACACGGATCTGGAGCGGGCGATTGCCATGGCAGAGGCGGCCAAGGGCAACTACCTGCTCTTCTCTACCGATTCCGAGGATCAGAAGGCACAGCAGGTCTTCCGACAGATGGCCGAAGATATGGATCGGCATGTGACAATCCTTGAGTCCCGTCTCGATTACCTGAGTCAGCACAATCAGTTGAACCAGGGCGGTCAGGGTCAAGGCCAGGGTCAAGGCCAGGGTCAAGGCCAGGGTCAAGGCCAGGGTCAAGGCCAGGGTCAAGGCCAGGGTCAAGGCCAGGGTCAAGGCCAGGGTCAAGGCCAAGGTCAAGGCCAAGGTCAAGGCCAGGGTCAGGGTCAGGGTCAGGGTCAGGGCCAGGGTCAAGGTCAAGGTCAGGGTCAAAGCCAGGGCCAGGGGGGTCAGGGGCAAGATCAAGGGCAGGGTCCAGGGAGGAAACAGCAGAAGCAAGGACAGAACAATGTGGGTCAGGGGGGCGGCCAGTAGGCCGTCTGCCTGACCCTTTCTCCTAAGCCCGCAGCGCTCTCCTGGCCTCCGCAAGATGCTGCTGTAACTGGAGGAGATCCTGTTGAAACGGCTCAAGCTTCCCACCGGCGAGGTTGGGCCGCAACCGGGGAAGCAGCGCCTCTGCCGCCGCCAGGGCTGCCACCACACCACCTGGGGGCGCTGTCAGGCCTCCGGTCTGCTCCCGGAGGGCGCCGACCTCCTGCTCGGCCTGCGTAATCGCAGCCGCCCCACTCACGTAAGGGGAAATCTGGTCAGCAACTCGCTCACGGGCGAGGTCGAGGTCATCGATCATGTGGTTCGCCTCGATTGGGTTCCCCGCAGCAAGCGTCTGCCGGATCTTTTCAAGATGCTCTTCCAGGTTGGTCAGACGCTCGGAGAGAGGGAGGGGGGCGCCGACCAGAATGCCCGCCTGCTCCACCCGCTGCCGCAGCTCGGCCACGGTCTGGGCCGCCTGATCGATGCGCTTGGGAGTACTCTGCCAGGTCTGTTCCCAGGTAGACAGATGACGCTCCAACTGATCCATGGAGGGTCCCAGATCCCCGAGCGCTGTCTCGGCGGCGGCGAAGTCCCCCACCTTACCCTTAGCCAGGCCGGCCTCCAGGGCCGCAAGCAGATGGCCGATGTGGGCGTACTCTTCGGTCACCTTGACGAAGGCGGACTCGACGAACTCGAACGCCCTCCTGGTACTCCCGGCACTCCTGCGTGCGAGGTCGGTACGGCTGGAGAGCCGGATCACCCGCTCGCCCTGCTCCCCATACCGCCGCTGTACATTCTGCAGTTGGGTGTAGGCACGCTCTTTCTCAGCGCCCCGTCCGAACCAGATCAACCACTCTTTCATGAGGACACCTCCGCCGAATCCTGGGGTAGCCACCTTCGGGATAAAGGGCTGGAAATCCTCCCACGGGAGGATTGGCCCTACTTCATAGAGAAGAATCGAGAGCGAAAGGTTCGCTGCAAGGCACGTATGGGGGAGTGTTCGCATGAACGAGTTACCGGTTGTCGCTACCTTCTCGATTGTGGGGCGGGATCCCGTAACGGGTGAGATGGGAATCGCCGTTCAGTCCAAGTTTCTCTCGGTCGGTTCGGTCGTGCCGTGGGCAGCGGCTGATGCAGGGGCGATCGCAACCCAGTCGTACGCTAACACCAGCTTTGGCTCCAGCGGGCTGGAGTTGCTGCGGCAAGGGCTCTCCGCCGAGGAGACGCTGGCCAGACTGCTGGAGAATGATCCCGGCCGGGAGCAGCGGCAGGTCGGCATTGTAGACAGAGAGGGCCGCTCGGCCACCTTCACTGGAAGGGACTGCCTCCACTGGGCCGGTGGCCTGACCGGACCCAACTTTGCCGCCCAGGGCAATATCCTCGTCTCCGCAGAGACGGTGGAGGCCATGGCCCGCACCTTTCAGGAGACCTCCGGCGACCTGGCGCACCGGCTGACCGAGGCGCTGGACGCCGGACAGCAGGCAGGTGGTGACAGTCGGGGTCGCCAATCGGCGGCGCTCTACATCGTCAAGGTGGCTGGCGGGTATGGTGGCCTGAACGACCGGTATATCGACCTGCGTGTCGATGATCACCCCGAACCGATTCTCGAGTTGAAGCGAATCCTCGGTATCTGGCGAATGCTCTTCGAGAAGCCCGATCCGGGGTCGATGCTCAAGTTGGAGGGCGATCTGCTCGCCGAGGTGAGCAACTACCTGACGCAGATGAACTACCTGGACCAGGGTGTCACATTTGATGACGCCTGGCGCAGGTTTGTCGGTACGGAGAACTTCGAGGAGCGGGATATTCGCCAGGGCTATATTGACCCGGCGATCCTCGAGTGGCTGCGGAAGCGCCACTCCGCATAGAGAATCGGGCAGGCGTGCCGGTTAGGGCACGCCTGGTCACTCTCCTAGTGGTTTGCGTGCTCTGTCGCCCCGGGGGGCCGGCCCGTGTGGCCGCGAACCTCCTTGCCCCGGATCCGTGGCGTCTGCAGCAGGTGGTCCCACTTCTCCGGGAAGAAGCCGACGACCAGGTGGCCATCCACATTGATCGCCGGGAAGTCAGTTCGACCCGTGTGGTGGAGCAGCTCACCACGCGCCCCGGTGTCAAAGGCGACATTCTTCTCCTCGAACTGGATCCCCCGCTGCTCCAGGAAGCGCCGCGCCTCGTGCATCTCCTCGGACTCGGGGCCGGAATAGAGCGTTACATGAAGGTCTGCCATTTCGTTGTTCCCTCCTCCGAACGATAGTCTGCCCTACAGGGGGAAAAGAAAGACTGATGGCCAAGCGGCGCGCAACCCGAAGCTACCCCGCCGGCGACCGGGCCACAAGCCTGGCCGCCGATCTGTTGAACTGGTACGCCACGAATCAGCGGGACCTGCCCTGGCGGCGATCCCGCGATCCCTATCGGATCTGGGTCTCTGAGGTCATGCTCCAGCAGACCCGAGTCGAGACAGTGATTCCCTACTATGAGCGCTGGTTCGAGCGGTTCCCTACGCTGGAGGCCCTCGCTGCGGCCCCGGAAGAGCAGGTGCTGAAGGCCTGGGAGGGCCTCGGCTTCTACTCCAGGGCCCGGAATCTGCATCAGGCGGTGCAGGACGTGGTCGCCTCGTACGATGGCGAGGTGCCTGATGATCCGGAACTGGTCAGTGGGCTTAGGGGAGTCGGGCCGTATACCGCCGGGGCGATCCTCTCAATCGCCTACAACCGCTCCGTGCCGGCCGTTGATGGCAATGTCATGCGGGTCTTCTCCCGACTTTTCCTGATCGAGGACGATATCGCCCAGCCGGCCACCCGCCGGGGGATGGAGGCGCTGGCGCTCGAACTGATCCCCGCCGGCCAGGCATCCGCCTTCAATCAGGCGCTCATGGAGTTGGGGGCGCTGATCTGTTCCCCGACCAGCCCGAAGTGCCTGCTCTGTCCGGTGCGGGAGCACTGCAGAGCCCTTGCTGAGGGGGTTGTGGAACGGCTGCCGGTCAAGGCGAAGGCAAAGGCGCCCCGCCCGGTTGATGTGGCCGCAGCGATCATCCACCATGAAGGTCGTGTGATGATCACGCGACGCCCCACCGATGGGCTCCTGGGTGGCCTCTGGGAGTTCCCGGGCGGGGAGCGGCCGGATGCGCTCTCCTGGGAGCAGGTGCTCCATGTGCTGCTGCGGGAACAGTATGGCATGGAGGTGGAGGTGGAGGCTCATCTGATCAGCGTCAAGCACGTCTTCAGCCACCTGGTCTGGGACTTGCGGGCCTACACGGCACACCTTGCTCCTGGTTCCGCACCGGCCGAGGGGGAGTCGATCCGGTGGGTGTCGCCGGACGAACTGGCGAAGTACGCCTTTCCGGTGGCGCATCAGAAGGTGACTGCACGCTTGCTCGAGTGGACAGTAGTTGGTTACAATAACAGCATGACTTCGGATCACTAGTGCGTAAATGGAGGCGTCTCGTTTTGGCACTTGACCTCAGTACCGTTCAGGTTATCGTCTATGACCTGGACGGAACCGTGTACGATGATACTCGACACTTCGAACTCTACGCCCGGGAGATTCAGTCCCACCTGCCGGAAGAGGTGCGCGGTCCTTTCTGGGCTGACTATACGCTGGCGGTCGAGGGTAGACACCCCGCCCTCCGGATCGGCACCTTTTATGATGTGCCCCGGGATCTGGTATTGCAGACGAAGGGCGGGAAGGTGGTCCGGGCGCTCCACTGGGACGGCACCGAGGCGCCGCCTCTCGTCGTACGAGAACTCTACAACGGCCCGCTGGAGCCGGATCACTCCACGTTGCTGAATGTTGGGGATCTCTGGTGGGTGCCGTCTGCCATTTCGTATCACTACGGCGGCGTGCCGGAGAAGCACGGGGAGGCCTTTCTGAAGATCCGAGAGGTCATGTCCGATCCGCACTTCGTGGTCCGCCCGATCCCGGGACTGGCCGAGGTAATCGCCAGCCTGAAAGGGAAGGTTGTGCAGGTACTGGCGACCAACAGCCCTCAGCCGGACAGTGAGGCGATTCTCCAAAAGGTGGGGCTCTTGGGCCACTTTGACCGCATGTACTTCCGGTCGGGCAAGCCGTCTGGCCTGGGCCCGATCATGAGCGAGATCGCCAGGGACTATCAGGTGGGCATGGAGGCGATCCTTTCGGTCGGCGATAACCTGGTTAACGAGATCGCCCCCACACAGGCCATGGGCTGCCGGACGGTCTTCATTGACCCACACGGCACGGCGGCCGATTTCGAGGCGGATCTGATCGTGCCGAGCATGTCCATGTTCCTGCCGGAGTTGGAGCGAATGGCAGCAAACAGGTAGTCATAACCCCCGGGGCTCGGACGTATCTATGGGGACATGTGAGATAGCGACCGGGAGGTGCCACGTTGACGGAGCGACTCGAACGGATCCTGGCCGAGGCGATTCGCACAGACCGCCCCGTGCTGGTCAATCCAACGGAAGACGAAATCCGGGCTGCAGCACTGAAGTTACTGCAGGAGGGACGACTGATCTGCACCAAGTGCCGCAAGGCCATCCGCGATGAGGGATTTGTGACGAGGCGAATCGAGTTCGGCCCGAGACTGCAGGCGATTGCCCACCTGCATACGGGTTGTGAAGAGGCTCTGATACCCTCAGATCAGCCCAAGACCGTCTCGGAGTCGGGTGAAACCACTCATTAGCGAAAAAGGCAGGCCGGTGCCCCAGGGGGTGCCGGTCTGCCTTTCATATGAAGGTGAGCACAGGTGGGCTTTCGAGGCAAGCCTACCTGGCCCGTCCGCTCCTCGCCGTCAAAAAAAGCGCTAACGCGGAGAGGAGGACGGGTTCGACTGGCAGACGAATAAGTAAGGAGACCATCTGAAAGCGAAAGTAACGTTTTACGCAGGGGGGAACCATGAAAGACGGCAAATGGTTGCTGAGTACGGTTACGGGTTCCTTGATCCTTGGGGTAATGGCTTCTATCCTGGCCGGACGAATTGATAAGTGGCTGTTTTCATCGCCATTAGAGGATTGGCTGCGCAACACGCTGATCGGAACGATGGTCCTAGGGGTAGCCTTACTAACAGCGTTGGCGAAACGGATGGACAAGCCAAAGCGGAGAATCCAGTTGTCGGCTGCTCTGGGTGCTATTCTGGTCATTGCATCTTCCTATGGCTTTTACAGCGGATCGAACGTACGTGCGGATCGTTTGGTGGCCGAGGCTCAGAGCAGCACTATAGCAGGGGACTGGGGGCGTGCGGAACAATATCTAACGACCGCCACGAGCATTTACCGGAGAAACCGGAATATACGCGGAGAGGCAAATGCTCAACAGGCATACGGGGACATGCTTGTGATAGGCGGGCGGTATGACGAGGCGTACGCCCGGTTTGAGCGCGCCCTTAGCCTTTCTGTTACAGCCAATGACAACTGGGGACGATCAAATGCACTTCGGGGGTTGGGTGAAACCCTTCGGTACCAGGGCAAACTTGACGCAGCGGCTGCCAAGTATAAAGAGGCAATTGCGGCGGCTGTTTTGGTAGAGCATGTGGTCGGTCATGCCCACGCCAGACTAGGGTTAGGGCAGGTGCTGAAGAATCAGGGGAGGATTGACGAAGCAGAGAAGGAGTTGTCAGAGGCATTGCGTTTGTACGTGGCCGAGTCGGACCAGTTAGGGCATGCTAACGCCCTGTTACAACTTGGGAACCTGTTCAAGCTCCAAGAGCGCTTTCCGGATGCACAAGCTCGCTATTCTGAGGCCGCTCGTTTGTACGAAGGACTTGGGGAGCGCATCGGACTGGCCAATGCCAGAAACGGGGAAGCTGAGATGTTTGAGCACCTTGGAAGACTTGACGATGCAGAAGCCAGATACGAGCTGGCCATCGCCCTGTTTTCTGAGGCTGGTGACCGTCTTGGTATGGCCAATGCCCTTCACGGTCTAGGAGGCATGCTGTGGAAACGAGGCCGGGAGGCTGAAGCAAACGCTAAGTTTGAGGAGGCTCTACGGCTCTACAGCGAAATGCGGTACCCACCCGGCCAGGCGAATGTGATCGCGAGTCAGGCCAAATGGCTGTACTACAGCGGCAAGACGGGCGAAGCGGAAGCTAGGTACCGCGAGGCAATTGAGTTGTTCGCGGAAGCCGATGATCGCAAAGGACGCGCCACTGTACTCGTAGATCTAGCTCTTCTCCATCGTTTTCGCGGGGAGAGACAGATGGCCCTGGAAGCCGTTCTGGAAGCCCTGGCGATCTTCGAGGCCAGCGAAGATCGACTAGGGCGGGCCAACGGGCTGATGGAACTGGGGCAGATCCTGGTGCAAGGCCAGCAGTGGGATCAGGCGATGTCTGCCTTTACTAAGGCAGACGAGTTGTACCTTGCCATAAGGAACCCACGTGGCCATGCCGCTGCCCTGGTGAGCCAAGGGGGAGTCTTCATGAACCAGGGGGAGTACGATCATGCCGGAAGCAGATTTGACGCAGCCCTTGAACAGTACCTCCGAATTGGCAGCCCGGATGGCCAAGCGGATGCGTTAAGAGGGCAGGGAGACTGGCTGGCGTTCCAAGGACGGTCAGATGAAGCACTAGCAAAGTGGACAGAGGCCCTCAAGCTTTCCACTTCGGCAAACGATCGCGGGCTGACCCTCAGGAGAATTGGCCTTGTCCTCTGGAAGCTCAAAGGGCAGTTGACAGAGGCAAGGGTGAAGCTCGAGCAGGCCCTAAAGATCTTTATCGACATTAACGCAGTGTCCAATGAGGAGCTGACCCGAAGGCACCTGGACGACCTGCGAGCCGAAATACAATCATCTGCGGGTAACTGATCTGATCGACCGAACACCAACGCTCCCAAACGCACATTTGCGAGCATTGAAATTGATGCGATGAAGGCGCTCTCCAGGCCGTACGGCCAGGTCGAGCGCCTTTGTGCTTCGGCTAGATATAGCGCACCTGGTGCTTCTTGACGGTGCGTTTTAGCTCCTGACTGTCCCTCACACCGGCATAGATCATGGTCGTATCGAGCGAGTCATGGCCCGCCAACTTCTGCACCTCTCGCGGATTTGCGCCGTTGATCAGCATCTGCGTGACCCACGTTGCGCGCAGCTTGTGGGGCGTGATCTTCTTCTCGATGCCGGCCTCCTTGGCCAGAGAGCTGATCAGTCGCTCAATCTGGTGCCGGGACCAGCGATTCCCCTTCCGGCTGACGAAGAGCGGATGGCCGTCCCTGTCCGGTGGGATCTCGGGCCGGACTCGCACATACGCCTGGACGTACTCGATTGCCTCGTCCGAGGGCGGAACGATTCGCTCCTTGTCCCCTTTGCCGATGATGGTGAGCCAACCGTTCATCATGGCTTCGCGCCAGGTATGAAGGTTGAGCGCGACCAGCTCGCTAATGCGGAGCCCTGACCCCAGAAGGAGTGTCAGTAGCGCCAGATCGCGGGTCCGCATCATCTGTTGGAATGGGGTTTCAGCCGGACGATTCAGTACAGCCACGATCATCTGTGCACCTTCATCCAATTCCAGGAAGATCGGGTTCCGCCGCGGTACCCTCTGCACGCCGACCATGGCGGCCGGATCATCCATCGCGGCGATGATCCGATCCCGCACCAGGAACTTGTAATACCCCTTAATCACCGCCAGGACACGGTTTCGGGCCGTTGCACTATAGCGAATGCCATCGCGGCGAACCAGGCCCATCAGGTACTCTTCAATATCTGCGGCGGTAATCTCGCGGGGATCGTCCTTCCCCTTCTTCTTCGCCCAGTCCACGAAGTGCCGAAGGTCTCGGCTGTACTCCTCCCGCGTGCGCGGCGCTCGGCGCAGGTTCGCAATGTACCTTGAAGCGTAGGCTTCCAGCACCAGTGCCACCTCCACCAGACTCCTTCGACGCCGGAAGCGTGCGCCCCTTCTGGGGCTGACAACTCGCCCACGACCTCGCCGGGCTGGCTCGTGTCGTATTACCCAGATTGTGAACAGACACCCACGCGGAAAACGGCCATCGGGCGTGCTCCCGATAGCCGTCTATGCCATGCATGGAACCGGAATCCTATCGGGCACCGCTGGCGGCAGGCTGTGGTGCGGTTACACGGCGCAGCCGGAGGTTCATTCGGTACCCGTCGTAAAGGAGATGCTGCTTCGGCCCCTCCTCCGCTCCCCGCTCCCGAGGATCGATGAAGGTCACGCTCCCCTCCCCCAACACCTTGGCGTCGCTGCCCTGGATCACCAGGGCCGAGCCGGCGTCGATCCCCACCCCGAGCATCAGGGCGGCATCTTCCTGGCTCATGGCCCGGTCCAACCGGCCAAGCCGACCGGCCTGGGTGAGATCGGTATCGAAGAGGAGCCCCGGAATGATCGAGAGTCCGGGCGAGACCTGGTCCACTTCGGCACTGGGGAAGAGCCGGCTACCGACCAGGGCGGCGCCGCCATCGATCCCGACCAGCAGCTTGCCTGCCTGGACCATTTCGCGCAGCGTGATCGAGGCCAGGGTGGCCTGCAGGACCTGCAACCCCTGAGCCGGGCTTTCGCCACAGAGCACGACAGCATCGAATGTGGCCAACCGGGCGCACCACTCGCTGCTCGTCGCCTTCTCCCGGCTGTCCAGCTCAAAGATCGACATCTTTTTCATGCCGTAGCGCGTGAAGATCCGCATGGCCTCCGCAGCCGATGCTGCAGGGTCGACAATCGCGGCCACCGGGATCACGGCCACGTGGGCAGAGCGCCCACCCGCCAGGTGAACCGCCTCCACGACCGCCTCGTCAGGGGCCGGGTAGCCGCCAAATAGGACCACTGGGCCATTCGGGAAGGCAGCCTGGGCGACATCTAATGTATGCTCTTGCCGGAGCTCCGGACGGCCTGATCTCTGCTTATCTCGGGCGAAGAGGGCCCGTTGGTTTCGAGTGATCCAGCCCAGCAGACCTCCGGGCGGCAGCACAATCGATTTGAGCAGATTGGCAGAGAGTTCGGAGGTAATGGAACCGATCCGTTCCAGGTTCACTGAGCACACACCACCTTTGGGACTTGGCCGGTTGGCCCGGGACCACGCAAGTTCGCTTTAAATCTATTGCACTCGCTCCGAGAAATTCCTGCTTATCCGCTCAACTCTCTGCCGGGGTATGCCGAACAAGGAATCGACGGCCATTTGCGAAGAGACTCTTTACCATGCCCCGCTCCATGAGATAGGTCAAATGGGCAGAGATGGCGGTCCGGTCCAGGAAGTACTGCGGTTCCGAGTGGAGCTGCTTGCCGAGGCGGGTCACCGTTCTGACGAGCAGTTCCTCCAGGGGCAGCGGTTCGGCGGTCATCTCCGCCAGAATCGCCTCCTGAACCAACTGCATCGCCTCTTGGTTAGACGCCAGAATCGCTGGAAGGGGATCGGTCTCCCCCGCTTCGCGATCGATCAACTCACCGTGACCGGGGAGAATGAACCGCTCAGGGCGCACCCTGAGCCGGTCGATGCTGCTGAGATATTCTGCCACGTTGACGAGGAAGATAATCGGATGCTTGGCGATCACCTCCGGCTTGAAGAGGCCATCAGCCGCCAGGAGGACACCGTCGAAGGAGATGGCCACCTGGTCCAGGGCGTGACCGGGCACGGGGACCAGGTCCAGGGTAACCCCAGCCAGGGTGAGCGATCCCGGCGCCGCCGGCAACTCCCGTACAGCCGGAGTCGGTTCCGCCCGCAGGAACTTGGCGTGCATCTCGGGCGGGGGCCAGGCCCCGCCGTAGAGACCGAGCGGCTCCAGTTCCGGCCAGAGGATCAGCGCCCGTTCCTTGGCCGGTGCCCAGACCTCACAACCGGTCCGGCGAACCAGATCAGCGTTGCCGCCGATATGATCCGCATGGGAATGGGTGTTGATGATCGCTCTCAACCGGTACCCGCTCTCCAGAAAGGGGCGAAGCGCCTTGCGCGGGGCGTGCGAATCCAGGGCGGAGTCGACCAGGATCAACTCCTTCTCCTCCCCCACGACCATGCCGAAGTTGACCCCACCCTGCCACACATGGACCCGCTCTGTCAGTTGCCGCAGCGTCATGGAATCACTCCCAGCGGATTTCGGCGACATCGCCATCTTTTATCGGGGTGATGAACTCGGCGTCGACGCCGTTCAGGCGCATGAGCAACCGGGACTTGCCGGCGGGCGGCGTCGGGCTGATGCCGATCAGGGGCAGCAGGCCGGCGAAGATTGGATCACCGCTTGTCCGGGTGATGCCAATGGCATCGTTGTCCGCGAGCGGCTCATCGGGCTGGGCCTTCAGGCCGTTCCGGGTAAGCTCACCAGCCCCGGTCGCCAGCTCATGGAGGCGGCCATTGACCGTCACCCGGATGCTCGTCGCTTCCTGCATGACAGCCGCTGCCACCTGCCCGACGGTGACCGGCCCCACCGGGACTACCTCCAGCCCGTCACCGTTGCGCAGGGGCGTCTCCAGGCTCGCCTCCGTCCCGTTCAACTTGATCCGGTATCGGGGGCGCCGGGCTACCTGCGTCTTGCCATCTAGACTGTAACGGAGCACCTCCACCACCGAGGGGTCCTCAAACCCCAGGTGGAGGAGCACATCCTCAATGGTGCTGATCGCACGGACGACAACGATATCATTATCC
This sequence comes from Symbiobacteriaceae bacterium, assembly GCA_041690255.1. GTDB lineage: Bacteria > Bacillota > Sulfobacillia > Symbiobacteriales > Symbiobacteriaceae > JAWLHU01. The sequence continues at coordinate 37,437 of JAWLHU010000004.1, read as the reverse complement.
TTCAGTTCGTACCTGCCATCGACGAGCGCACCGTTGACCGTGACCAGGGGCGAGAGATCGTGCCGGGAGCCGTTTACGACGAGGTTCAGCCTCTCATTCACCTGCGGGGCGAGGTCATGCACCGTGGCCCGCCCCGGCTCGCCAGGGCTCCCCTCCTCCACCATGATCGAGTCCCGGTGGCACACCTGGGACTCCAGCGTGGCCGGCTCCCCGTTCAGAAGGATGCGGGCCGGTCGGCCGAAGGTCCCGCGCACGATCCGCAGGTTGCCGTTGACGGTAACGGTGAACCCCTTGCCGATCTGGCCCTGGAGTTCCTTGATCGAGATGCCCGCAGCCAGCAGGGCATCGGCCACCGTCAACTGCGATGGGTGGAATAGCCGCACACCACGGCCATTTACGTGGATGTAGGCAAAGCCCAGGGTCGATTTGTCCCGGGCAGCGACAGCGATTCCGATGGGGGTCACGGCATCCGGCCCGCTGAGGAGTTGCTTGGCCCCATCTACCCCGCCGATGGCGTCGCGACCGCGCACGGCCACGCGGGACTCGGGCAGGCCAACCGCCTGAGCTACCAGGGCTGGCAGGCCAGGGGTGAGGCTGCCGCCACCGACCAGCAGGATCGCCTGAGGGGGCTGTCCACCGTTCAGGTGGCGGATTCGCTGGGCGATCTGCCCGGCCAGCCGCTCCGCCGCCGGCTTGATCGCCTCCATGACCTCCGACGCAGCAGCGGAGTGGCGCTGACCCAGGATATCCTGGAAGGTGACCTGCCCACCCTTGGCAACCTTCCGCTTCACCTCTTCACCGACGTTGAAGTCCAGGAGATAGGCCTCGGAGAGCGCCTCCGTGATCTCGTCTCCGGCCATGGGCACCATATCGTAGGCGAGGACTGAGCCCTTCGCCGTGATCGCAATGTCCGAGGTGCCCGCGCCGATATCGACCAGTGCCAGGTTCAGGTGCCGCATGGTGTTGGGCACTGCCACCGTCAGGGCGGCGATCGGCTCCAGGGTCAGGGCTGTCATCTCCAGGCCGACGCGATGCAGGACCGCCTGGAGCGAATCGACAACGCCGCGCGGCAGGAAGGTGGCGATCACATCGATCTGGGCCTGATTCCCCCGCTGGCCGACCAGGTTGCCGATTGGCAGTCCGTCCAGCTTCGCTCCCATGACGGAGTGCCCCACATAGTGGTAGTCCTGCGGTTCTTCGCCCTCGCGTACAAGCCGGGCCAGGGAGGCCTGGGCAGCCTGAACCCCCTCCAGCTCAAGGGAGAAGACCTCCTCATGAGTCAGCTCGGTCAGACCGGAGAGTTCGCGGACAGCAGTTCCCTTGAAGGTTCTCAATGCGCGGCCGGCAGCGGCCACCGCCGCCTCCGTCAGCGGAGCACCGGCTTTGGCGGAGAGCTTCTCGACGATCCGACCCACGACGTTGGTCACCTCCACAACGTCATGGATCTGACCGTCCAGCATGGATCGGGTCGCGTGCTCGATCTTTTCGGCAGCCAAGATCTTGAGCCCCTTGGGCCCGGGGAGGGTCAAGAGGCCCACAACCTTGCGGGTGCCAATATCGAGCGAAAGGGCAGGCCGTTCCGTCAAGCTGAGAACCCCCTTACGATTACCGGTTGAAGGCTGGATCGTGCAATCGCACGAAATGCTAGAGGTAGACTAGTAACTTCGACGTCATGCCGCTCCAATACCTCCCACCCGGCAGCTCCGCCATGGGGTCACCGGGGTTGTCCAACGGATCCATAAGGAGAGCGGGGTGGCAGCGCACGGGACAAGCGCCTCCTAGAGCTTCTCGCCGGAATCCCGGCCGATGGCGACAAGGCGCTGCAAGAGCGCCATGACCTCCTGGGTTGATCCCGGCCCGGTATAGATTACCGGACTGGACTCGAACCGGTCGAGGAAGTTGACCATCTCCTCGGTTTGTTCGAGAATCTCGCCAAGGGTGGCCTGGATCTCATCGGCAATCGTGGTCATATCGCCCTGCTGGATCCGATCCTTCTCAATGCGCAGCCGTTGATCCGGCGTGATTGACAGTAGTTTGCGCAGCCGCTTTGCGCTCTCCAGAATCTCGCCAAGCTCTTCTCGCATTGATCCGACTTCAAGGAAATGTGTCATGTTTGGGCACCTGCTTGAATCAGTTTTGTGCGCCCAGAGCTGGCTTTGATAGCCTGACCTCGGGCGACGAGGAAATTCCTGACAAGGTTTCGACAAGCATAGAGACACTTCCTTCACCAATCGGCATGGTTCGTGGCTGCCGGTGATTGCTAGACATAATCGTACGACGGTGGGTCCACACTAAGGCTGTAAAACCGAAGGAGGTGGAGATCAGTGGCTCAGTTCACGCCCACCGGCCGCGTTTTACCGCATGAGCTCCTGGACCGGTTCAAGTGGGAGATTGCCGCCCAAGACGGCCTCACGGAACAGATCGTGCAGTTGGGCTGGCCCGGGATGACCTCACGCGACTGTGGACACATCGGAGGCCGAATCGGCGGACGGATGGTCAAGGTGATGATCAAGCACGCCGAGCAGGCCCTGACCGATGGCTCCGCTCTCAGGTAGCGGAGCCGATACAACAGGCGAGGGAGCGCGCCCCTTGCCGATCAGATAAAGCAGGCCGGCTCTGTTGCCGGCCTGCTGGCGCGAAAGGAGAGACGACCTATTGGCGAAGAGACCGAAGGCCGAGTCGGTGCACCGACAACTGGCAGCCGCCTACCAGTCGAGCCGTCTGGCGACTGTCTTTGACCCCGCTCCTCCTCCCCTCTTCCCGGAGGGCCGGAGCCCGGACGACCGACCCGGGCCGGCGCCGCAGTCCGACGAATGGCACCACTAGACCGCTTCTCTCAAGCCCCCAGGGCCTGATTGTAGCAGTTGAGCGCCTCGTCCGCCCGGCCCAGTCGCTCCAGGCAGGCTCCCATGGACCAGAGGTGCTGCCGGTTTGCTGGGTCGGTAGCCATGGCTAGCCGGTAGGCGGCGAGGGCGTGATCGTACCGGCCCAGAGCGAAATAGCAGGCCGCCTGATTGGAGAGGGCGGCTGAATCGTCTGGTGTGCGCTCCAGGGACCACTCAAAGCAGCGGAGCGCCTCGCGAAACTGACCGGTCTTCATGAGCAGATGCCCCTTGTTGTTCAGAAGGGTTGGATCGCCCGGGGCCCTCTCCAGGGCACGGTCCAGCAGGTCGGCTGCCTCGGCCGTCTGCCCGCTCTGCGCCAGGGCGGCGGAGAGATTCCCTAAGGTCAGAACGGAGTCTGGTTCAAGCGAAATGGCCTGCCGGTAAGAGTCGATCGCCTCACGCGTCCGCCCGGCCCGCAGTAAGGAGAACCCTACGTTATTGAGCAGCACGGGATCCGCGGGGCGAAGCCGCACCGCGCGAAGCAGGGCGCGCAACGCTTCGGTCGTCTCCCCCGTCTTCTGCAGCACCAGACCCAGATTGGCCCAGGCCGCCCCGTCCGAGCGGAGGAGCCGGGTGGCCTGCCGGTAGGCCAGGGCGGCCTCCTGGAGCCGCTGCAACTCGTCAAGGCAGAGCCCGCGCAGATTCCAGAGTGCTCCGCACCGGGGGCGGGCAGCCAGAGCACCGTCTATGAAGAGAAGTGCCTCTTCGGCCCTGCCCAGGTGCAGCAGCAGTTTGCCCTTCGCCTCCCAGAGGTCTGCCATCTCCGGCCGGGTGCGCAGGCCTGCCTCCAGGTGGGCCAGGGCCGCCTGCTCCATGCCGGAGCGGGCCAGCGCCTCCGCCAGCCAGTACCGCAGCACGGGTTGATCGGGCTCCTGCTTGACAGCGGGAGCCAGTTGTTCCACCGCCTCGTCAGCAGCGTCGGTCAGGAGCAGGAGCATCACGCCCAGCCGGGCCCGGAGATCCAGCCGGTCTGGGTTCGCATCTGCCAGGGAACGGCACTTGGCGAGCGCCCTCCCTGCCATACCCGCCCAGAGCGACAGGGAAACGGCACGCCAGCCCGCGGGCGGGCGGCGGTGCCAGGGGAGCGCCGTCAGCGCCCTGTTCAGCCCGGAGGTCCCCGGTCGTTGAGCCCCGGTGGGAGACGTTGCGTTTTGCATAACCGATCCTCCTGGTCTCAGCCTGTTACCCCAATGTTTGCCTGTTTCGCCGATTACTCCTGCCCGTTTCCGGGGGAATCGTTCGTCAAGTTCCGTCCTCATTCGACCTTCGTTGTCGAGTTCGGTCGCCTCCTTCTGCCATACGAGCTATTTGGCGGAGCCCTCGCCCAGTACCCGGCTCAGGGTTACGCTGGAATAGCCACGGGCCTCCATCTCGGCGAGAAGGGGCTCCGCCGCCTCCAGCGCCGTCGGCCAGTCCAAGGGCAGCATGAGCACGGCCCCGGGGAAGAGCCCTTTCCCAATCTGCTCCACGACCTTCGCCGGCTCTGAATCGGCACTGGCCCTGCCGGTGATGTTCGACCAGAGCACCATCTGCATGGCTTCACCGGCGACCAGTTCGCTCAGGTGGCGGTCAAAGCGACCGCCTGGCGGTCGGAAGTAGCGGGGCGCTACGCCGGTCTCGCCCGCAATCAGCAGGTTGGTCCGCCGCAACTGCGCCCGCACGCTTGTGTCGCTGAGGGTGCGCATATCAATCTCAGCGTAGCCCAGGCTGCCGATTTCGTGGCCACTGTCACGGAGCGCCTGAAGCAATTCAGGGGACTGCTCCGCCTGCCGCCCTGTGACAAAGAACGTCGCCTGCATACCGTGCTCTGCCAGGGCCGCCAGCAGTTGGGCCAGCGCTGCCGAGTCGCCCGGCAGGCCGTTAAAGGTCAGGGCCACCCGCTCCTGAGCCACGGGAGCGGTCTCCGTCAGGGTCTGGGCCAGGGCCGGAACGGACCTGCCCGGACCTCCGAGATCGTCAGCTCCGAGGAGAGCGAGGCGAGCGAACCGGGAGACCTCGATCGGACGAGACTCCTTGGCCTGAACCGGCGGGCCTGCCACAGCGCCGGCCTGAAAGATCATCAGCCCCGACCCTGCGGCCGTCTCGACAGCGCCGCCGGCGACTTGGCCCTGGCGGAGGGCGGCCACGGTCAGGCGCCCGGCCAGCCCGTCCACCTCAAGGCCATAGCGCTGCTGCGCACTGCGAACCCCGCGCTCCGTCAGAGGGCCGAAGATGCCATCTACCGGGCCGGTCTCGATCCCCGCCTCCATCAACAGACGCTGCAGCTCAGCCACCACCTCGCCGCGGTCACCAACCCGGAGGGCTCGCTGCTGGACCCGCTGGAGAAGCCGCTGCTCCGTGGTTGGGCGCAGGGCCAGGGCGCTCGATGAGAGCATGACAAGCATGGCCAGGAGAAGCCAAAGAACGCGAAGGGAAGGCTTCATGAAAGTGTCGCTCCTTTTCCGTAGCGAATTCTTCCATAAGCCTTCCCAACAGAGCGCTTCCGTAAACCTCACCGGCCACCGAGGTTAACACCGGCGATCCCGCCCAGTGCCCCAAGGGCGGTGCCACCACCCACCGCCTTGCCGAAGGCGGCCAGCTCGGGCAGATCGGTGAGGATCCCCATGAGAGCGGTCGCCGCCATGATCATGGCCAGGCCGGTCAGACCGCCGTGGAGCCAGCCTGCGCCCGCTGCCCGCCGGCCGGAGAGGAAGCCTGCAACGAGAGCGCCGAACCCCTGCCAGAGCATCATGGCGGTCTGCTCGGAGCCAACGGGCAGCGGCGACCGATAGGCCCAGATACCCTGGATCACAGCACCGATCAGCATGATCAGCAGACCACAGAGAACCCCAGATCCGATGGCGGAGAGCGTGCCCGATCCCGAAGTCGCCTCCTCGTTCATCGCCACTTCCTCCCTCACTTGGCCTTCTGGACCATGAGTACGTGGAAGTGGAGCCCCATATGTGGACAAAAATGCAGAGGGGAGTTCTGTGTCCCCTCTGCATTCACACGCCTATTAGTTCCGGCCCGAGCCGGCCAGCCAGGGCTGCACCTTCTCACTCCAGTGCTTCAGAACGTAAAGCCACGGCCCGAGCGCAATGTAGGCCGCCAACGGCATCAGGATCAGCGCCCACGGGTTCCAGCCCGAGGAGTAGAGCACAGCTCCGATGACCAGCACGGGGCCAATTACGGGCCAGAAGTTGATCCCCGCACCCTTCTGCCGCTTCTTGAAATCGGGGTACGGAATCGACGATGTCATGAGGTAAGAGAGCAGCAGGATCACCGCCGGGAAGACGAATGAGAGCGGCTCGCGCGTCGTCTCCTGCACCGTGTAGAAGGCGAGGGTCGACAGGAAGGTACCCGCCGCCGTGATCGGTACCCCCATGAAGAAGCCGGAGGTCTTGATGATGTTGAACCGGGCCAGCCGGAGCGCCCCACAGAGCGGAAAGATGATCGTCACGGCGATGCCGAAGTAGCCCAGTTGGTGCAGCATCATCTCGTAGAGGAGGATCGCGGGCGCCGTACCGAACGAGACCACGTCGGCCAGGCTGTCAAGCTCCTTGCCGAACTCGCCGTCGGCCTTCAGGAGCCGCGCCAGACGGCCATCAAGCCCATCGGCGATCAGTGACCCTGCGACCATGAGCGACGCCTTCTCCCACTCGCCCCGAATGGTCAGGATGATCGCGATAATCCCGAAGGCCAGATTGGCCAGGGTAAAGAGATGCGGAACCATGGAAAGGCCCTTCTGACCCCGCTCCCGCCAGAACTTGCCGCCGCGGACCGCCCGAATGCGCCAGCGCGGCCGCCACCAGTCCAACTGCTTGGGTACCTTGTTGGTCACTCGGGGAGCCTCCCTATCACCGATTGCCCGCCGACCACTCGGTCTCCTGGCTTGACCAGGACTTCGCTCCCCAGGGGCAGCCAGATCTGCGTACAGGACCCGAAGCGGATCAGGCCGAACCGCTCACCCTTCTCCAGGGTCCCGCCGATTGGAGGCCAAGTCAGGATCCGCCTGGCCAGGAGCCCGGCGACCTGGCTGACGAGAACCGGGTGCTTCGGTCCCTCGATCCCCACGTAGGAGCGCTCGTTGACCTCGCCCACCGTCTCATCCCAGGCGGCGAGGAACTTGCCCTTGACGTATTCCTTATACGTCACTTTTCCGTCGATCGGCGAACGGTTGATGTGGACATCGAAGACCGAGAGGAAGATGGAGACCATGAGCGCTTTCCCGCCCATAAAGCGGGGCTCCTCCACCTCGCGGACAAACATGATACGACCATCGGCAGGGGAGACAACCGAGCGTTCTTCCGACGGAATCGGACGCTCCGGATCGCGGAAGAACCAGGCAACGAACAGCAACAACCCAGCGGGAATGAGGGCGACGGCCCAGTGGAGCCAGAGGGCAAAAAGGGAGAGTACGATGAGGGCTGCGAGGAACGGCCAGCCTTCTCGCGTGATGATCGGACGCTTCATGTCGGCACCCTTTCTCCATTCACCGGATGATGATCCGGCGTGCGTAACGACTTCGACTTTCTATGCGTGGCTCCTTCAGCAGAGGCCCGAAAAAATCACGGTTGCAGGTTCCAGAGATTGAGCCGGGCGACCTGATCATAACGGGTCAGGTCCAAATGGACCGGCGTCACGGAGATGTACCCTTCCTCCAGGGCGACCACGTCGGAGTCGGCCTCGTTCGAGACCTCCATGATCTCGCCGGCCAGCCAGTAGTAGGTCCGACCGCGCGGATCTGTCCGCTTGTCCCACTGATCGCGGTAGAGCCGGCGACCCATCTTCGTGATCCGGACCCCGGCGATCTGCTCCTTCGGCCGGGCAGGGATGTTGACGTTCAGGAGCGTCCCCTCGGGGACCCCCTCCTTCAGGACCTTCAGGGCGAGGTCGGCGGTGAAGTCGGCCGCCACGGAGTAGTCGCTCGACCGGAAGGAGTCCAGCGATGCCGCGATGGCCGGGATCCCCAAGATCGGACCCTCCAGCGCTGCCGCGACCGTCCCCGAGTAGAAGATATCCGTGCCCAGATTCGCCCCGCGGTTGACACCGGAGATGACCAGGTCAGGCCTGCGCGGGAGGATTCCCTCGATCGCCAGCTTGGCCGAATCGGCCGGGGTACCGGTCACCGAGTAACAGGGAGCGATCGCCCCGGGGATCTCCACCTGGATTGGGAAGAGAGGGCGGTACATGGTAATGGCATGGCCGCTGGCTGAACGCTCGCGATCCGGCGCCACCGCCCAGACTTCAAGCCCGTCGATCTTCTCCATGCGCTCCCGCAGGGCATTAATGCCGGGAGCCATGATTCCATCGTCGTTCGTCAGCAGGACCAGCGCCATAACCCTTCTCCTCCCACAGTGCCCAGCATCGTATTCGCTCAGTCCCAGGTAGTCTTTCCAAGCAGCCACTACTCACTGTCAGGCATATTCAACCACGCCATGGCCCGGCTCAGGATCACGTTGGTCGGACCGCCGAATGTGCTTGGCCCTGGCAGCGATCGAATGAACTGATTGCCATAGCGGGTGACGCGCGGGCTGATCCGATTGTCCAGGACCACCACGACCCCCCGGTCGCTCCGGGTCCGGATCAGCCGGCCGAACCCCTGCTTGAACTTGATCACGGCCAGGGGCAGGCTCAGGTGGACAAAGCTGGAGAGCCCCCGCCGCTCCAAGTCCTCGATCCGGGCCTCCATAACGGGGTCACCCGGTGGGTTGAAGGGCAGCTTGACCATGATCACGCTGGTCAGGCCGTCGCCGGGGATATCGACCCCCTCCCAGAAGGAGGCGGAGCCGAAGAGGACCGCGTTCGTCGCACCCTTGAACTCATCCACCAGGCGACCCCGGGCGCCGTCCAGCCCCTGCCCTAACAGCAGGAGGCCCGCCCCTTCGAGGTCATCCTTCAGGTTCGCATAGACCTGCCGCAGTTGCCGGTGCGACGTGAAGAGGACCAGCGTTCGGCCCCCCGCCGAGATCAGATAGCGCCGGAGGAATTCTTCTACATAGCGGGTGAACTCCTTCTCCCCTGCGGCCTTCGGATTCGGCAGGTCCTCCGGGACCAGCAGGAGCGCCTGGCTCCGATAGGCGAAGGGCGAGGAGAGCACCCCCTCGTGTAGCCTTCCCGCCGGAATCCCGTGCAGCCCCAGCCGGAACTTGAGATGATCAAACGTCTTGCCCACCGAGAGGGTGGCCGATGTCATGATCACCGAGCGGACCTTGTCAAAGAGCTTCTCCTTTAAGAGATCGCCCACATCGATCGGCGCCGAGCGGAGAGCGACCCGGAGGTGCTCGCCCCGCTGACCAGCCTCGATCCAGGTCACATCGCCCTCGGCCGGCTCCAGCAGGACCGCGTCGATCGCCCTGGCACTTTGCATAAGGATACCACTCTGCTTCCCGATGTCAACCAGGAGCGCTTCCAGGTCCTTGATCGGCGGCTCGAACCCCTCCAGGATCTCCCCCAGGGTGCCCAGGCCCTGGCTCAGCATCTTCAGGCGGGAGACCGCGTTGGAGCGGGCCAGGTCGATCGCCTCCCAGAGGGGGCCACGGCGGAGGTCATCGATCAGGCGGAGCGCCCGGGCCCCGCTCTCCTCTTCTCCCTGGCCACGTGACTCGACCAGCTGGGCACAGAGACGGAAGAGCTCGTCGGCGCCGGAGCGGCAGGCGAAGACCAGGTCGATCAGCTTCTCGATCTGGTCCTCGTTGGGCAGACCGACCGGCGGACGGGCTGGGATTCGCTGCTCCCGCGGGATCTTGCGCTTCACCTGAGGCAGAAAGCCCTGGCCGGCGGAGCGGAAGAGGAAGTTCAGGGCGGTGATGATCTCCCAGTTCTCCAGGTTGATCCCCAGGTTCTGGGTAGCCACCGCCTCCAGGTGGTGGGCTTCATCGATAATCAGATGCCGGAAGGGCGGCAGAATCTGATTGCCCGTGTTCATGTCCGCGAAGAGCAGGGCGTGGTTCAGCACCATAATGTCAGCATCCTTCGCCCGGCGCCGGGCCCGGTAGGCGAAGCAGTGGTTCCGGTACCACTTGCACTTCGGCCCCAGGCAGGTCTCCGTCTCCGACATGACATCGCTCCAGAGCCGGTCCTCCTCGCCCACCAGATTCAGCTCAGAGCGGTCGCCGGTCTCGGTCTGGGCCACCCACGAGGCCAGTCGTATGTGGAAGGCCCGCTCCTGCGGCGTCGTGAAGAAGTCGGCGGCGGTCGCCTCCTCCTCCCACTTCCGCAGGCAGATATAGTTGCCGCGCCCCTTGACCAGGGCCGCCTGAATGCCGTCCAGCGGGGTGCCGGAGAGCGCCTCCTGAAGGAAGGGGATATCCTTCTCCCAGAGCTGCTCCTGCAGGGTGATCGTGTGGGTGGTGATCGCGACCTTCTCGCCGTTCTGGCTGGCCCAGGCAAAGGCCGGGATCAGGTAGGCCAGCGATTTGCCGGTGCCCGTTCCCGCCTCCATGAGCAGGTGCGAACCATAGTTGAAGGCCTCGGTCACCGCCTCGGACATCTCGAGCTGCTGCGGTCGGTGTTCGTAGGCCGGGAAGGCCTCGGAGATCACGCCGCCGGGACCGATCACCTCATGGATCACCTCCAGGTCGATCGGGCCGGGCTCGATGGGCTCTTCGTCCTCCTCCTGCCTGTGAAGCTGCCCCTGGTACGGCTTCACCCACTGCATGATCGGACTGGACTGCTGTCCCGTGGCCTCCCGCTCCGCCAGCTCAGCCCGGAAGAGCGGAGCCAGCGACCAGTTGCCGGGCTCGCCCACACCAAGAATGAAGCGGAGCAGGCCCGGGTCCATCTTTGCGATCTCCCGCTGCAGCGCCAGGAAGATCTGGCCGCAGGCGCGGGCATCATCCTCCGCCCGATGATGATGCTCCAGCCGGGCATCGAGCAAGCGGGCCAGGGTGTTCAGCCGGTGGTTCTTGGCGCGCGGCAGGGTAACACGGGCCAGTTCAGCCGTGTCGTAGATCTCGTTCGACAGCGACCAGCCCTGCCGCCGGAAGACGACCTGCAGGAAGCCGATATCGAAGGGGGCATTATGAGCGACGAGCGGCAGGTCGCCAATCAGGTCGCGCAGGGCCGGGATCAGTTCGGTCACAGCCGGCTTGTCGGCCACCATGCCGTCATGGATCCCGGTCAGGTTCTGGATCCGCTGCGGGATCGCCACCCCTGGGTTGACCAGGTGCGAAAACGACGCGACTTCGCGGCCATCCTCATAGCGGACGGCGCCGATCTCGATCAGCCTGTCCCGCTCCGGATCGAAGCCAGTGGTCTCCAGATCTATCGCGACAAAGGAGCGCAGCCCCATCTGGGCTGTACCCCCCTTTCTTCTCTCACCTATCTTCCTAGTGTTCGCTATCGCGGCAGCCGACTCCTCCGCCCGAGCGGGCTCACTAGTCGAACCGGTCCCAGAGCCAGGTGGCGAAGCCGGTGGACAGGGCCAGGGGAAGTGCCATGTAGCCACCGGCGGGCCAGAGCCGCGGCCAGGCGCCGGACAGGCCGCCCCACGCATCGACCTGGGTGGAGAGCAGAAAGGCGATGTATGCCAGGGCCATCGCCGCACCGGCCAGAAAGCCGGCGGTTCCGCCCCAGAGTCCGTGCAGGTTGACCAGCAGGCGGCCCAGGAGCAGGGCCATGGCAGCCACCCCCGCGAACTGCCAGACCAGCGCCCAGAACGGCGGGGTGGTCATAAACTCCTGAAGCCGGCCCCAGAAATCCGGGCGTGGTTCTAAGTAGGACGCTGCCAGGAAGAAGCCAGAAAGGGAGAGCAACAGACCGGTGAATCCACAGGAGAGGAACCGGGCCCAGCGCGGCACTGGCCGACACCTCCTCCCTCCATTCCTATGAGGGGCGGGGCGGCGTAGACCATGTTGCCCACTTTGCTTTGGGACAGGGAACCGGCAGATGCGGGCAGAATCCCAGAAGCGAAAGGGTGGTTTTTCATGCGTGTTCTGGTCGATGCGGACGCCTGCCCCGTGCTGGCGATCATCCGCCGACTCTGTGCCGATGCCGGGGTGCCCGTGACCACCGTCTCCTCCTTCCGCCACGAGATCGATGGACCGGACCATATCATGGTCGGGCCGGAGAAGGAGGCGGCCGATATGGCGATCATCAACCGGACCGGGCGGGGCGATCTGGTGATCACCCAGGACTGGGGGCTGGCAAGCCTGGTGCTGGCGAAGGGAGCGCACGCCCTCAGCCCGTGGGGGCACATCTTTCGTGACGACGAGATGGAAGGGCGCCTGGCCCAGCGAGCCATGAACGCCCGGCTCCGCCGTGGCGGTGTACGCCTGCCAGGCCCGGCCAAGCGTACCCGTGCGGACGATGAAGCCTTTGCGCAGGCGTTGCGGTCGTTGCTGCGGATTTGATCCCCTCCCGGGGCAGACTACCCCCAAGGAGGGATTCGCATGAGTCGTGAACCAGAGAGGGCGCCGGAGAGCCCGACCGCCCTGGGGATTCGCTTCGGCCTGCCCATCGCCGGCCTCTCAGAGATCACAAACGCCGGCGAGGTGGGCGCCGGGGCCGGCGGACTGCCCCTGGCCGATGGCCTCCAGGCCGTCCCGGGCCAGAGCGGCGCCGAGGCGCTGGCCAACCTCCATGAGATCGCCGGCAACCAGCGAGAAGATGATCCCGCGGACGGCCCGTAGCCCCTGGCGAACCCCCGCCTTTCTCTCATACAATGATTCCAGGAGTCTAATGAGACGGGAGGCGAGGGTTCCATGCGTGTCAACGTCTACCCAACGGTCCTGAACATCCCCCCGGCTGAGGAGCTGGAGGGGCGGATCGCCGTCGTGATCGATGTGCTCCGCGCCACCACCACCATCTGCACCGCCCTGGCCAACGGGGCCGATACGGTCGTGCCGGTGCTGACGCCCGAAGAGGCCCACCAGGTGGCAAGGGACAACCCCGAGCGGGAGTTCCTGCTGGGCGGGGAGCGCAAGGCACTCCTGATCCCCGGCTTCCACCACGGCAACTCCCCCCTGGAGTATACCGAGTCACGGGTGAAGGGACGGCCGATCCTCTTCACCACCACAAACGGGACCCGGGCCATTCGCCGGGCGGCGGGGGCGGAGCGGGTCTACATAGCCAGCTTCCTGAACGCCCCGGCGGTGGCGAAGGAGCTGCGCCGGCTGGAGCGGGACGTGGCGATCTGCTGTGCGGGCACCCACGACCAGTTTTCCCTGGAGGATGCCACCTGCGCCGGCGCCATTCTCGAGCTCCTCAGCGGTCCTGACGCCTCCCTCGAGACCAACGACATGGGGCTGGTCGCCCGGGAGCTCTTCCGCCGGTACGACGGCCGCCTGGGCGACCTGCTCCACCTGGCGGAGCACGGCCAGAACCTGCTCAAGCTCGGCCTGCAGGAGGACCTGCTCTTCTGTGCCCAGTTGGGCACCCTGACCCTCCTCCCTCGCTTTGTAGAGGGCCAGGTGATCGCCTGACGCACGAAGGAGCCGCCCAGTTACTCGCTGGTGCGGCTCCTTTGCACTGAGACCGGTCTACGTCCGCTCGGGAGTGCGCCGCCCGAGCAGGCCGATCAGCATGGCGATGGCCGAGACACCGACCAGGCTGTAGACAATCCGCGAGAGCATCGACGTCTGCCCGCCAAAGAGGGCTGCGACAAGATCGAACTGGAACAGGCCGATAAGCCCCCAGTTGAGGGCGCCAATCAAGACCAGGCTCCGCGCAAGCCACATGGCTACCTACCTCCTTCCGGAGATAAGTGTTCGAATTCGAGGCCGGATCTATCCCACCGCTACTGGGCGAAGGGAAGATCGATCTCAACCGCCTCGCCGATGATCTTGTAGACGTCGCTCAGGAGCGTCCCGAGCCGCTGTTCGGCGGCCAGGTAGTCCCGGATATCGGCATCTTGCGCCAGGACGCTGTAAAGCCGCTGAAGCCCCTCCTGCTGCTCTGCCGTCAGCTCCTTGCCCTGCAGCACCTGGGCCTGAAGCTCCATCTGCCGCTTGTGGAAGTCGGCGATCATCTGCTCGGCCTTCGACTTGCCGGCGATCCGGCTCTTGGCGGCGAGGAAGGCTTGGTGCTCCTGGCTCTCCTTCAGGGCGCGCGCCAGGCTGTGGGCGTAGTCATGAACGTTTACCATAGGTATGCAGCACCTCCGTGGTCAATTCTCCCAGGTATTTTCGCCAATCTGGGAGAGTTCCCTTCCACAAAGGATGCTGGACGGGACTACTTGACCGCCCCCGGCACCTCCGGCTGGAAGACCTCGGCCAGGATCTGCTGCACCTCCTGCAACACCTTCCCATACGCCTGCTCCGCTTCCAGGTAAGGCCTCAACGTGCCGTGCGCCTGGACCTGCCGGACCAGTTGTTGCAGCGCCGCCTGTGCCTCCGCACCCGGCCGCTCGCCCTGCAGCGCAAGCGCCTGCGCCTCCAACTGCCGCAGGCGAAAGGTTGACAGCAACTGCTCGCTCCCAGAGTCGCCCCGCACGGTGCCGGCCAGCCGGTGCATGCGCTGCCACTCCGGGCTCTCCCGCAGGGATCGGACCAGGGCTCGGGCGTGGGCGTACAGATCACTCATGCTCAATCCCCTCCTGACCCTTGCAGGGTATGCAGGTAGAGGTGGGATGTGAAGCCGTGCCCCCGGGTCGGAGCCGGCTCCAGCAACAGGCGGGAGAGCAGCAGTTGCCGGCCGTCAGGTGAGAAGGCCGGGTGAAAGTACATCGCCTTCGGCTCATCGGGCACGATCTGCCGCTGCTCAGCGCGAGCCAGGTCGATCAGGTAGATCCCCGTCCCCTGGCGCGGGTTGCGGAAGGCAATCCGCTGCCCCGTCGGATGGTAGCCGGGCATGATCCCGCCCTGCCGGGTGACCTGAACCGGCTTTCCACCTTCGGCGGGCATCCGCCAGATCTCATACTGGACCCCTCGCTCCGTGCGGGGGCCGGCCCCGAAGAGGAGTTGCCTGCCGTCCGGACTGACCGCCAGCCCGCCCGAAAGCGCCTCCCACGCCCCCGGCAGATGGAAGAGCACCGTCCGCTTTCCGCCCGTCGCCGGCGCCCGGACGATCTCCTGCTTCGTGCTGTAGTAGATCCCTTCGCCGTCCGGGCTCCAGGCGAGGTAGCCGATCTGGGCCGGCTCACTGACCAGGGAGACCGGTGCCCCCTTGCCGTCGGGCTCCACCAGCATGATCTGGGACTTCTCGCCCTGCATGGCGGTCCGCACGAAGGCGATCGCCTTGCCATCGGGGCGCCACGCCGGGGCCGCGTCCCAGTGCTCGGGCTGGCTGGTCAGCGGCCTGACCCGCTTTCCCGATGGATCGGTCAGGAGGATCTGCCCGTCGCGCATGAAAGCGATCCGCTTGCCATCGGGCGACCAGGCGCCGAACCCATCCATCGAGACGCCCTGTGTCAGCGGTGCCAGTTGGGTGGACCGGTCACCGGTGGCGGCGACGGCGCCGGCGCTCATGGTCATCCGCAGGTCCGAGAAGAGCAGGCCGAAAAGACTCGCCATGCCCAGCGCCAGTAGCATCCCATAGACCTGGTGGCGCACGTCAATCAGGAACTCCGCCCTGCTCCGCATCACCCTACCCCCTGTCCCTTACCGGATATTCAGGGCGATGAGGCGCTATTCCAGGCGGCATGAATCATCCTCCCCGCAGCGTAGGTTGATGGCGGGGGTGGCCGCCACATGAGTCACCTGATCCTCCTGACCGCCACCGGTGGTCTTCTGACGACGATCTTCTGGCTCGGGCGGAGCCAGACCGACCCGCTCCAGCACACCCTGATCCGCCCGGCGCTCCTGGCTCTCATGGCCCTGCTCCTCCTGGTCCTCGCCCTCGACGTCCAGCCGATCTGGCCCTTCGGGCTCGTCGCCACCGCCTGTCTCGTCGGCCTCTGGGAGAGCTACAGCGGGGTCTACCAACTGCTGGCCGCTCCGGCCCGGCGGCTGACGGCGGTAGAGCAGGTCCGGATCTGCGGGATCTGGCTGGTGAACGCCCTCTCGAACCTGGTGCTGCTTAACATCTCCGCCTTCCTGGCCTACCCAGCCACCTTCCAGTGGCGGGGCGGGCACGCCTCCCTGCTCGATGTCGCCTACTTCACCCTGCTCACCTTCGCCTCCGGCGGCTTTGGCGACGTCCTGCCCGCCACCGCCCTGGGCAAGTTGCTGGCCATGCTGACCAGCCTCTGCGGATTGATCTACGCGACCATCCTTTTCGCGGCACTTTTTCACCGGCTCCGGGAAGAATAGGTCCATGCCGTACATCAGACATCTCTACTACGAAGAGGCCGGCGCCGGGCGCCCGGTCATCCTGATCCATTGCCCCGCCGTCAGCCAGCTCTACTGGCGCCCCGTCGTCGACCGGCTCTCGAAGAGCTGCCGGTGCTTGAGCGTGGACCTGCGCGGTCACGGCCGCTCCGGGCTTGGCGACACCCCCTGGAGCTTTCCCGACCTCGCCGCCGACCTGGACATGCTGGTCCGGCGCCTCGACCTGGCCTCGAACCTCCCCTCGCCCCTCGATCAGAAGCCGGTCCTTGTCGGCTTCTCCACCGGGGGCTCCGTCGCACTGCAGGCCGTCCTCGACAACCCGGATCTCTACAGCGGCCTGATCCTGGTCGGCTCCTTCTCCGAGTGCTCCACGGTACACCTGCGGACGAAGATCGGCCTCGGGCTCGCCGCCACGCAGGCCGGCATGGCCGCCCTGGTGGGTCGATCCATTGCCAGCACGAACGCCGTCGGACCCGAACACGCCCGGTTGATGATGCCCGAAGCGACGCACGTCCGGCCGGCCTCACTGGCATGCCTCCTGAGTGAATCGATGCGGGCCAACTTCACCCCCCGGCTCGGGGAGATCCGTCAGCCCGCACTGCTTGTCTATGGCGAGAAGGACGATCCCATGCACGAGTACTACCGGATCCTCCGGCGCGGCCTCTGCGACGCCCGCTCGGTCTTCGTGCAGCACTGTGATCACCGGGTCCCCTCCCGCTTCCCGGTCGCCTTTGCCGACCTGGTGGCGGAGTTTCTGGCCCAGATCGAGCCCGACCCGTCGATGATGCCGCTGCCGTCCCTCCAGCATCCCGGCATCCACACCGACCTCTGGGGCGGATGATCAGGGTTCATCGTAGAGCATCAGGTCGCCGTGAGCAGCAGGACCAGAAGAGCAGGGGACAGGCGCGACGAGCGTGGTTTCGCCATGCGGTCTTCACCTCTCTCCTTCTTCGGACGGCCTCCGTCGGTGAGCGGTTGCAGTAGGGCATTGGTCGCAGGCGGCGTACCTTTCGGCCCTGACCCGGAACGCACATCAGGGCCAATTATGGTCAAAGCTTCCCATAATGGCCCCTGGCCTCCGGCCAGATGTGGTAAAGTCAACCTCACGACAAGCACCCCCTACAAGTGATCAGGGCACACCCGCCAAAAGGCGGGGTCGCAAAGCTGCGGGGCTACAGGGGATTCCACCCCCATGCCAGCCGGGCTGCCACTCAAAGAGTCTGCGGGGACTTGCACCCTCCTGGGCTCAGGAGGGTGCTTTTTACATTGTTCATAACAAAACCCAGACGAAGGGGGCCCTTATTAGCCATGCGTCGTATTCGTTTCGGCATCTCGTCCAAGCTACTCGCCGCACCCGTCCTGTTGATCCTCCTCCTGGCCACCGTCGGCGGTCTCTCCTACTTCGCGAGCGATGACGTTCTGACCGCGCTGGGGACCCTATCCCGCCGCTCCGAGTTGGCCCAGGGTGCCCAGGAGATCCAGACCGAGATGCTGCGCCAAGCCACCGCCATACGAAATTACATCCTCTTTGGCAGACAGGAGGACGTCACCGAACTGGAGGCGGCCGGCCAACAGCTGAATGCCAGACTGGACCACCTGATCGAAACGGCGGCGGTACAGTCGACCCGAGAGCAACTGGAGGCCATTCGGGCCGACCAGATCAGCTACCGTGCCGCTGTGGAGAAGATCAAGACCCAGGTCCAGGTTGGCAGCGGGAGCGAGGCCGGCGCCATCCTCCAGTCCGAGGCCGGTCCCATTCTCGATCATATGACCCAGGCCGCCACCGCCCTGGTAGAGCAGTTGAACGAGAACGCCGCCGCTGGTCTCGTGGAGGCCCAGGAGAACACGGGTCGCATGCAGGCAATCATCTTCAGCGTGACCGGATTCGCGGTGGTCGCGGGCGTGCTGGTCGCCCTGGTGGTCGCCCGGACACTGGTCAAGCCCCTCATGCGGCTGGCCGGGGCCGTTGCCAAGATCGCCGCCGGAGATCTGACCGTCGAGCCCCTGGCGGTCACCACGACCGATGAGATCGGTGCTGTCACCCACGGCTTTAATGAAATGACGGCCAATCTGCGCAGCGTGCTGCAGCGAGTCAGCCAAAATGCCGAGGCGATCCTCTCCGTCTCCGGGCAGCTCTCAGAGGCATCGGTCGCCGCTGCTCAGGCCGCCGGCGGCTCCGCTCAGGCGATCAGCCAGGTGGCGGCGGGCGCCTCCGAACAGTCCCACGCGACCGCCGAGGTGAATGCCGCCGTCAACCAGCTGCGAGCGTCGATCCAGCAGATTGCCGATGGCGCCGGCAAGTCCGCCGCGGAGGTCCAGGACGCCGCCGCACACCTGAACCAGATGGCTGAAGAGCTTGACGGCATGGCCGCGGGCGCCACCGATACCGCCCGGATGGCCGGGGCAGCCGCACAGCGGGCCCAGGCGGGGGCAGGGGTAGTTGAGCGGACCCTGGACGAGATCCAGGAGATCGGGGCCGCCGTGATCCATTCCGCTGAGCGGATCACGGAGTTGGAGGCTCTCTCGGGCCGGATCGGAGCCATTACCGATGCGATCGCTGACCTGGCCGGGCAGACCAACCTGCTCGCCCTGAATGCTGCGATTGAGGCGGCCCGGGCCGGCGAGCACGGGCGAGGCTTTGCCGTCGTGGCCGAGGAGGTGCGGAAACTGGCGGAGCGGTCGGCGACATCCACCCGGGAGATCACCGGGCTGATCGGCAGCATTCAGACCGCCACGGCCGATGCGGTCAAGGCGATGAACGCCGGGACGGAGCGGGTCGCCGTCGGGAACCAGCTCGCCTCGGAGGCCGGCCAGGCCCTCCAGGAGATCCTTGCGGAGATCCAGCGGGCAGCCGGAGCCATGGAAGGGATCGCCCGAGCGGCGCAGCAGGTCAAGCAGGTCTCTGCCCAGGCGGTACAAACCTTCAACGATGTGGCGGCCCTGACCGAGGAAAGCAGCGCCGCAACGGAGGAGATGGCCGCAGGCGCCGCCGAGGTGACCGAGGGCATGCATCGCATCGCCCGCGTCTCCCAGGAGAACGCCGCCTCGGCGGAGGAGGTCTCCGCCTCGATCGAAGAACTGACCGCCTCCTCGGAGCAGGTCGCCTCCTCGGCGCAGGGACTGGCGCAGACCGCACAGGAACTTCAGGAACAGGTCCGACGCTTCACCATCTAAGACAAGAAAAGGGCCCGTACCCCGGAGAGATGGGGTACGGGCCCTTCACTTCGTTCACGCACTACCCGCGGACAATCCGCAGCGCCGCCTCCCGGGACTTCGCCATGATCTCGCGCCCATCCGTCATCAGCAGGCGGCCCTTCTCATAGACCAGCCTGCCATCCACAAAGGTATGGGTCACATCGCCCGGCAGGGCCGAGTAGGCGATCAGGCCGAACGGATCGTGGTTGGGCACCATGTGGGGCTTCTCCATATCGATCAGGATGATATCCGCCTTCTTGCCCGGCTGGAGCGAGCCGATCTCATCCGCCATGCCCAGGACCCGTGCGGCCTCGATCGTCGCCATCTCCACGGCGTCATAGGCGGTGTAGATCGAGGGGTCCCCCTCCAACTCCTTCGCCTGAATGGCGCCGATCCGCATCTCCGAGCCGAGGATATGCAGCAGGTTCTCCGAGGCCGCACCGTCGGTCCCGAAACCCACATGGACACCCTGCCGGCGCATCGCCACGATCGGGGTCCGGCCCGAGGCCAGCTTCAGGTTGGAGACCGGGCAGTGGCAGACCCCGGTGCCGGTTTCGGCCAGGATCGCAATGTCGTCATCGCTGGCGTGGACACAGTGGGCGGCGACTACGTGCCGGTTCTTCATCAGCCCCAGGTTGTAGACATGCTGGATCGGGGAGGCGTTCCAGTTCTCCCAGGCAGCATCCACCTCGCCGGCGGTCTCCGACAGGTGAATGTGGATGCCGACCCCCAGCTCGTCCGCCAGCTCGGCGGTGGCCAACAGCGTATCGGGTGGGCAGGTGTAGGGGGCGTGCGGGCCCACCATGAAGGAGATCCGCCCATCCGCCTTGCCGTTCCAGCGGCGGAAGGAGTCCCGGGTCTCGCTCATCCGCTGGGCCGCCTCGCCCGGGCCGCCCACCGCAATGATCCCGCGGGCGATCACCCCGCGGATCCCGGTATCCTGAATCGCCTTGGCCACATGGTCGGCGTGGAAGTACATGTCGAGGAAGGTGGTAATGCCGCCGGAAAGCATCTCGTAGGCCCCGAGGGCGGTGCCCCAGTAGATATCATCGGGCGACATGCGGGCCTCGGCCGGCCAGATCTTGCTCTCGAGCCAGGGCATCAGCTGCATGTCATCGGCGTAGCCCCGCAGCAGGGTCATGGCGGCGTGGCAGTGGGTGTTGATGATGCCGGGCATGACGACCCTGCCGGTCGCGTCCAATGTCTTTACGGATGCATCGATGGGAGGGGCGTCCTCCCGCGGGCCGGCGTACCGGATCCGCCCATCCTCAATCAGGACCACGCCGTTCTCGTACACATCGTCGCGGCCCGTTACGGTGATCACGGTGCCCCCCTGAATCAGGAGCCGGTCCATGGAGAACTCCCCCTCATCGCTGTTTCGCCCATCATTGTAGCCGACTGGAAAGGAGTGAGCAAGGCAATTTCCAGGCGTTGCGGTAGTGCCCGTCCCCTTTGAGGCGCCGGTTCGGGGCCCGAACGAGCCCTGCAAGCCGCCTGTAGCAAGCCTTGCACAACCCGCTCGCAACCCGATCGCAACCCGTTCGCAACCCGTTCGCAACCCGTTCGCAACCCGCTCCCCGAAGCGTCACAGCCCTGCCCTCCATGGCGCATACCGGACGAGACCCCTGGAAATGCTGTGTCAGAGCGGAAACCATTGCGCTTGGAGGAGCATCAGCACCAGTGCCTACTCCAGGGAGAAGGATCACGGATCGCCTGACGGGGAACCTCGCCCACGACACAAAGCGGCTGCGCAAGGTGCTCGAACCGTGTGGCGATGTTGCCTTCCGCCCCTTCTTCGCCCCTGAGCCGGTCGGGCTCCCTGCCGTACTGATCTACAGCAAGCACAACGCTGACAAGGCCCTGCTGCAGCGCGAAGTCCTGGAGACACTCATGATACGAGCGCTCCGCTCGACGCCCGATGCGGAGGCCCTCGCCCTGGTGGAACAGGGCCTCCCTGTCCTGCACGTAGAGTCAGACAGTTCCATTTCGACCGTGACCGACAGTGTGCTGAGAGGCAACGCAGCCCTGATCGTGGAGGGATCGGCAACAGCCCTCCTGATCATGGCCAAGAAACCGGCGGCACGGCAGGTGGCTGAACCCTCCACCGAGTCGGTCGTCCGCGGGCCGCGCGAGGCGTTTGTCGAAGAGCTGGAGAAGAACCTGAACCTGATTCGCAAGCGACTCCCAACTGAGCGACTGCGCGTGGAGACCACGAGACTGGGCAAAATCTCCCGCTCAAACGTGGTCATTGTGTGGCTGGATGGCATTGCCGACAACGGGATCGTCGACGAGGTTCGCAATCGGGTGATGTCGATCAAGATCGACGCCGTTCTCGACTCCGGGTACCTGGAGGAGTTCATGGAGGACTCCCCCTTTTCGCCCTTTCCGCAGATTGAGCATACCGAGCGGACCGACAAGTTGGCCTCCGCCCTGCTGGAAGGCCGGGTCGGCATCCTGGTGGATGGATCGCCGTACGCCCTCATGGCGCCGGCCCTGCTGGTCCACTTCCTGCAGTCCAGCGAAGACTACTACGAACGATTCATCCTCGCCACATCCGTCCGGGTGATCCGGTTCGGCGCCCTGCTCATCTCCCTGCTGGCCCCCTCCTTCTATGTGGCCATCACCTCCATTCATCAGGAGATGATCCCGATCGGATTGGCCCTGCGGCTGGCCGGGACGCGGGAAGGAGCGCCCTTCCCCGTCTTTGTGGAGGCGCTGCTCATGGAGGCCGCCTTTGAGATCCTCCGGGAGGCCGGTATTCGGCTCCCCGCCCCGGTAGGCCAGGCGGTCAGCATTGTGGGCGGCCTTGTGGTGGGTGAGGCGGCCGTTCAGGCCGGGGTTGCCAACCCGATCACCGTCGTAATCGTCGCCCTGACCGGTATCTCCTCCTTCGCCCTGCCAGCCTACAACCTGGCCTTTTCCCTCCGCCTCCTGCGCTTCCCGATCCTGGCGATCAGCGCCGCTATGGGGCTGCCGGGGCTGGCCGTAGCCTGCATGGTCCTGGTGACACACCTCGCTTCGCTCCGCTCGTTTGGCGTCCCCTACCTCTCCCCCTTCGGCCCTGCCCGCTTCGGGGAGTGGAAGGATGCGGTCCTGCGGGCACCGTGGTGGGCCATGCTCTTGCGGCCGAGGATGGCCCGGGGGCGGACCCGCCGGATCGGGCGGCATCAGAAGCCGAGGCCGCCTGTGGGCAACTAAGAGACGGGAGGGAGCAGGGTGGAACGAATCTCCGCCTGGCAGATCGGCGTGCTGGTCTTCCTTTTGCGCTTCAGCCAGGCCATCGTGTCGTTGACGCCGCCGAAGTACACCACAAAGGGGCCGGACGCCTGGATTGGCGCCCTGATCGGAACCCTGGTCGGGCTGGGGATCGTCTGGCTGATTGCGACCACAGCCGTCCTGGAGCCGAACCGGACACCGATCGAGCGCTGGATCACCGCCATCGGGCCGGTCCTCGGGCGGATAGCCGGGGCGATCTACGTCGGGATCATCCTGCTTAACACGATGCTCACGGTCCGCATGTACGGCGGACTCCTGATCTCCCAACCGATGCCGGAGACCCCGGTGGAGGCCTTTGTGGTCCTGCTGGCAGCCGGTGCCTGCTACGCCGCCTGGCACGGGCTGGAGGTGACGGCCCGGGTGGGCGAGGTGGTCATGCCGCTCGTGCTGGTCGGAGTGGGCGTTGTCTTTCTCCTCGCCTCCAGGGAGATGGACCCGCGGGCCCTCAAGCCCGTGCTCGGCTGGGGATGGTGGCCCCCAATCCGGACATCCTTCACCACGATGGCGCTCCACTTTGAACTGCTCTGCGCCGGCTTCCTGCTCTCCAGGGCCGCGAATCCGAAAGCCGGCGCCCGAGCGGCTCTGATCGGCGCCGCCGCCGCCGGGGTGCTGATCATCGGGGGTTCTGCCAGCATCGTCATGTTCTATGGTTCGGAAGAGGCCCGGCGGATCACCTTTCCGCTCTATGACCTCGCCCGGTCGGTTACCGTCGGCGACTTCCTGGAGCGCATGGACCCTCTCTTCATGTTGATCTGGACCATGGGCAGCTTCGTCAAGGTGTCCACCCTTCTCTGGACCGCCACCCTGGGGTTGACCCAGCTGCTCGGGCTCCGGGAGCGCCGACCGCTGGTCATGCCGCTTACCCTGTTCTGCATTCTCACCTCCCTGCTGCTCTACGACAGCCAGGCGGAGGTGACCACACTGTTCTCCCCCCAGGTTCTCCCGTGGGCCGTCGGGCCGTTTCTGCTCGGCATACCTGGCGTGTTGGCACTGGTGGAGCTGGTACAGCGGCAGCGGGGGATGGCGCCATGAGACGTGGACTCTCCCTTCTCCTCCTGGTACTCACCCTCCTCCCGCTTACCGGTTGCTGGAATCGCCGCGAAATAGAGAGCCTCGGCTTTGTCATCGGAGCCGCCTTCGACTGGATCGAGGAGACGGCTGAGTATCAGGTGACCGTCCAGATCGTTCAGGCCGCGGCCCTCTCCCCGGGCGGCGGGGGCGGGGGCGGGGGTGGCGGCGGCGGACCGGCCTTTACCACCATCTCCAGCCGTGGGAAGACCATCTTTGACGCCGTGCGCCAAGCCAACACCAGAACCCCCCGCAAGATCTGGTGGGGGCACATGCAGGTACTCCTGATCGGGGAGGCAGCCGCAAGGCGGGGCATGGTCGAGGCCCTGGACTGGATCAGCCGCGACGGGGAGACCCGGCGCCTTTACTGGATTCTCGTGACCAGAGGGCAGGCCGGCGGTCTGCTGCGCCTCAAGGCGACGGCCGAAAAGATCCCCGCTCTGGGGCTGCGCGAGATGATCCGAACAGTCGGCGCCACCTCCTTCGCCCCCATGGTCCGGGTCGGCGAACTGTTCGAGATGCTCCAGGCCCCCTCGGCAGCGATCGTGGGGGTGGTCGGCATCGAACCGGCCAATCTCAGCGTCGGCGGAACTCCCGCCCCTACCTTCCACGTGGAGGGGATCGGCGTGATCAAACGCGACAACCTGGTCGGCTACCTGGACGCAACGGAGTCCCGCGGGGTCCTCTGGGTCCGCTCCAAGGTGAGGAGCGCCCTCCTTCCGATTAGATGTCCCGGTGATCCGGAGAGCCTCGTCGGGATGGAGATCACCCGGGCTTCCGCAGAGATCACCCCCTCCCTGGAGCGGCAGGGTAAGCTGCGTCTCGCCGCTCAAATCAGCGTGGAGGCGAATGTCGGCGATCAGGAGTGCTTCACCGTCATGAGCCGGCCCGAGCAGATCGCCGTCCTGGAGGAGCGACTGCGCGATCACGTACGGCAGGAGGTGGAGTCGGCCCTGCGGCGCTGTCGAGAGCTGACAGCGGACTGCTTCGGGTTTGGAGACCGGGTCCGGCAGGAGATGCCGCGAGTCTGGGACAAGGTCGAGAAGGAGTGGGCGGAGACCTTCCGAACGCTCCCGGTTACGGTCGAGATCCAGGCGATGATCCGCTCGACCGGAGCCGAAATCCGACCACTGATCCCCAGGTAGAGGGGGGCTCTCATGATCAGGTACGTGCTGGTATTGGCCGGGGCGGGTGCCGTGGCGCTCGCCCAACTGCCTGCCCTGCGCAGGGGCGGCCAGACAGGTGAGTTCTGGGCCGTACTCACCCTCCTGGTGCTCACCACCGGGATCGGGCTGATCGCGGTCAGTGACCTGCCCCTTCCCAGCCTGGCCCGACTGCTGATCGACGTCGTGCAGCCCTTCGGGCGCTTCCTGGTCGGGGAGTGAACCCGGGCGAAGGGTGGCACGATCGCAAGCAGGTATTTGTCAGCATCTGAGCCCGAAGGGTCATCTGATCTAGTCAATAACATCCCACAACCCCAAAACAACCAAGGCGGGTATCTTGGCGGCCACATCGTCGCTCCCCTCAAGATCCGGTGGCGGGAGCGTGGCCGCCGTAAGTTGCTCTCGATGGAGGCAGCCTGACTGATCGGCCTGCATTACCAGCCCACAACAGGGGCCTTCCGGCTTGGCGAGGTCAAAGGAATTAACGGTGGCTCCCGCCATGCCAAGACCCTATTGGTCTGCCAACTCATTCACTCAAGTTCGGATTGAACCCGAAGAGGATCTCCGACCGATTGGAGAAGGGAATCCTTGCGGTCGAGTAGGCTTGAAGGATGAGCACGCCCTGCCTTGGGACCACCAGCGGAATGCTGACTTCAGTCTCTCCAGGAGCAAGGAGGATTGGGTCTGTTGTGGGTCGCCCTAATCGGTCAAGGCGTAGCTCGAATCCGTCGTCCCCGATCTGTTTGACCACCACATAAAGTGGCAAATCGGCAAGAGGTATTTGGTCCCCTAAGTACTCTACCCTAATGCGAACTGTAGTTGTGTCGGTTTGGAAGAATGTCTCCATGCCGCGGGCTAAGGATCTTTATCCCTACGAAATCAGAGTGGCGAGGGGCTATTTAGAGGAAATCAGGATGCGGAAATGGACGGACTCTGGAGGCGTCCAGCACCTGTCGGTGGGTGTTCCTGAAGCCGGCGCAGGCTCGAGCGATGTAGTCAGCCATTCGCTTGTGCCGATCGCTCTGGATGAAGCGGAGTGGTGGTCGCGGGCGTTGCCCGGGATGAGCCCCCAGACGGTGCAGAGGATTGCGCACCGAATCTTACACTTATCTCACAAGGCGAACTTTCGGCCGAGTTACTCTTGTCTCATGGGCGTAGGAAATGAGACGCCCAGCCGAAAGGAGCGAATGATCGATGAGCCGTACCCTGATCCTGGCAGCCCTCCTACTGGTGCTGACCGCCTGTGGCCTGGACACCGGCCCGCGCACGGAGATCGCCTTCCACAACATGAAAGATCACACCGAGTTGACCACCAAGACCGTCACGGCCAACGAGGATGTAGCCCTGGCCGAGGCGAAGTTGACCGCCGATCTGACAGCGGGGACGGTGGCCTTCAAGGTGGTCTCGCCCAAGGGTGACGTGCTCTGGGCGGGCACCGCCGATTCCAGCACGAAGATGGACGAGACGAAGCAGTTCGACCCGCTGGCAGGCGAATGGAAGATCGAGCTGGATGCCAGCGCGGCGACCGGCGACTACTCCCTCTCCCTTCGCGTACCTGGCAAGTAGCGACACGCGCAAGCGAGGCCCTGCACCCATCCACAGGTGCAGGGCCTCACGCGCTTATCCTTTCGACGTGATCTTCAGCCCAAGGATCCCGCCGAGGATCATCGCCACGAACAAGAGTCGGAGCAGATCCCGGGGCTCACCCAGGAAGAGGATGCCGACGATCACCGACCCGATTGCCCCGATCCCGGTCCAGGTGGCGTAGGCCGTCCCGAGGGGCAACTGCTTCATGGCCAGCGAGAGCAGGCCGAAGGAGAGGATCATCGCCCCGAGGGTCAGGGCGCTCCAGCCGAGTTTCGTGAAGCCCTCGGAGTACTTCATCGCCGTCGCCCAGACGACCTCAAGCAGCCCGGCCACGGTCAACCAGACCCAGGCCACGGCCTACGTCCCCTCGACCAGCGAGGCGGCAAAGGCGTGGGCCTCCTCCAGCTCCGCCGGCGAGACGCTCTTGGGATTGTGCTCCAGCACGATCGTGCAGCGGGGCTGCGCTTCGACGATCATCCGGGCAATGTCGGCGGCGGGTGTCACCTGCGGCCACTTCTCGACCGTGTGGGCCGCGGTGGTGGGGATGTGGTTCCGGAAGCGGCCCTGCTCGTCCCACAGCGATGTGGAGAGGTGCATGTACCGCGCCCAGGGCAGCCAGCGCTTCGCCAGGGCGATCGGGTCCCGCCCGTGGGTCTTCGCCAGGAGCCCCAGCCGGCCCGTATCCACGCAGAGCGAGAGGTCGGGGTACTCGGTGAAGAGCCGGCTGTACAGGTCGCCCCCATCGCCATCAAAGAAGTACGGATTCGGGCCGTCGATCTCCAGGACCACCTTGATCAGTTCTTTGGACTGGATCTCGGCGAAGGTCTCGAAGCAGCGACGGCTCCACTCATAGACGGCAGCCTCGTCGGGCCAGGCCTCCACACCCACCGGGTCGGTCGTAAAGTACCATGAAGGCGCCCCGTGAAGCGCCGGCCACGGGAAGTGGAACAGGATATAGCGCACACCCAAATGGTGCGCCTCCTGGGCCGACCGCACAGCCGTCACCAGCGCCGCCTCCCGCACCACCGGGTCGGGATCGAAGAAGCGGCACCACTCGGGGCCCCCATCCTTATAGAGCGGATGATGAACCCCCATGTTCCAGTCGTAGTACTCCGACTCGGAGACGGCGCCGAGCACATCTGGAAAGGTCTCGCACATGCCGATCTCCGAGCCCCGCCAGAGCGGCCGCTCCAGCGATTCGCCGAAGGTGTTATAGCCCGACCCCGTGATCGCCCCGAACTTGCCCGTCAGGGGGATGAAGAGCTGCGCCATGGACTACACCTGCCAGGACTGCAGATACTTGGCCTGCTCGGGGGTCAGCCGGTCGATCTCGATCCCGAGGGCCCGCAGGCGGGTCTCGGCCACCCGGGTATCGATCTCCAGCGGGACCGGGATCACCTGCTTTGAGAGCGAGGCCTGGTTCTCCAGGATCCAGAGATGGGTGAGGAACTGGACGGCGAAGGAGAGGTCCATCACCTCGGCGGGGTGGCCGTCGCCGGCAGCCAGGTTGGCCAGGCGGCCCTCGCCGATCAGGTAGAGCTTGCGGCCATCGGCCATGGTGTAGGCCTCCACGTTCTTGCGGACCGTCACCGGCTTGCCGCCCAGGGCCTCCAGGTCGGGCTTGGAGATCTCGGCGTCAAAATGGCCGGCGTTGGCCAGGATCACGCCGTTCTTCATGACCTCAAAGTGCTCCTTGCGGATCACCCGCTCGCAGCCCGTCACCGTAATGAAGATATCGCCCTTCTTCGCCGCCTCGATCATGGGCATGACATCGTAGCCGTCCATGAGGGCTTCGTTGGCGTAGATCGGGTTGACCTCGCAGACGATCACCCGGGCGCCGAGCCCCTTGGCCCGCATGGCGACCCCCTTGCCGCACCAGCCGTAACCGCCGACCACCACGGTCTTGCCGGCCACGGAGAGGTTGGTGTTCCGCATGACCGACTCCAGGGTGGACTGGCCCGTGCCATAGCGGTTGTCGAAGAGGTGCTTCATGTAGGCGTTGTTCACGGCAATCATCGGAAACTTCAGCACGCCCTCGGCATCCATGGCCCGGAGCCGCTGCACGCCGGTGGAGGTCTCCTCAGAGCCGCCGATCAGGCCATCGGCCAGATCTGCGCGGGAGGTGTGAAGCAGGTAGGTCAGGTCGCCGCCATCGTCCAGGAGGAGGGTCGGCCTGGCCGCATCCAGCGTCTTGTTCAGGTGGTCGAAGTACTCGTCGTTTGTGGCGGCGTGCCAGGCGTGGACGGTGACGCCGTTCTCCGCAACGGCCGCGGCCACATCATCCTGGGTGGAGAGCGGGTTGGAGCCGGTCAGGTAGACATCGGCGCCGGCAGCGGCAAAGACCATCGCCATGTAGGCGGTCTTCGCCTCCAGGTGGATCGACATGGCGACCCGGTGGCCGGCGAAGGGCTTCGTCTGGCCGAACTCCTTCTCCAACTGGTTCAGGATCGGCATATGGGCCCGGACCCAGTTGATCTTCAGGTGGCCCTCTGCCGCCAGGGCGGGGTTGCGGAGCGTGGAGACGCTGACCTTGCTGCTCATGCCTTCAGCCTCCGTTCATTCAATGTGGATGCGGGATGGGGACTACACCTTCATCGCCTGGTTGTTCTGGCCGCAGTGGCAGTGGCGCTCGACGGCGATCTTCGCCAGCGAGGCCATGACGAGCCGCTTCAGGTTCTCGCTGTTGGCGGCCATGACCTCGAGGACCTCCTCGTGGGTCAGGTTGGTCGGGGAGATACCGGCGGCGAAGTTGGTCACCATGGAGACCGTGGCATAGCAGATCCCCGCCTCCCGGGCCAGGACCACCTCCGGCACGTTGGTCATGCCGACAAGGTCACCGCCCAGGGTCGCGAACATGCGGATCTCCGCCGGGGTCTCGAAGCGCGGCCCCTCGGTGCAGACATAGGTCCCGCTCGGGTGGGCGCTGATCCCGACCTCCTGAGCCGCCGCCGACAGGACCGTCCGGATCTCGGGGCAGTAGGGCTCGGTGAAGTCGGTGTGGACGACACCGGCATCGCCCCCCTCGAAGAAGGTCGACTGCCGCCCCTTCGTGAAGTCGAGGAACTGATCGACGATCACGAAGTCGCCCGGCTTCATATTCCGGTTGACGGAGCCGACGGCGGTGGTGGCGATCACCCGCTCCACGCCGAGCATCTTGAGCGCCCAGATATTGGCCCGGTAGTTGATCAGGTGCGGCGGCACCGAGTGGTTGGTGCCGTGCCGGGCCAGGAAGGCCACCTCTTCACCGGCGTAGGTCCCGATCCGGACCTTGGCATCCCCGTACGGGGTGGTGATGATCTCCTCCCGGATATTCTCCAGGATGCGGGGGTCGTAGACCCCGGTCCCGCCGATGATGGCAAGCCGGATCCGCTGCGTGCTCTTCGTGGTCAATGGAGGCACACCCACCTTTCAGGTGACATAAGCTGGAGACACAGGGGCTGTTGTGACATGGAATCGAGCCCCTACGGCGACCCCCGGCGACCTTGATCCGCTGCGCCTGCCCGGCGCCGGGCTCGTCGCGGGAGGAAATAACGAGGTGGGGCTCGGCTATGAACGAACACGGAGCGCACGGTGAAGGGGGCATGGAGGGCCAGTACCACCGCCGATGGCGGGGGGGCGGCCTGGGACGGCTGCTCCTGGTAGCGACCGGCGATGTTGATCTGGACGGGATGCCCGAGATCGTCGCCTGTGCCGGCCGCGAACTGAAGATTTTCCGCTGGACCGGCGACACCTACGGGCTCCATGCGGAGGCCACCATGCCCAAGGACGGGCTCTCCCTTGCCATCGGGCAGGTCGACCCAGCCGGCCCCGGCACCGTAGCGGTGGGTACGAAGGATAACGTTCTTCTATATGCCCTGACGACCCAGGGGCTTACTCCCCTCTGCCAGACGCTGCTCTATCCGAACGCCTATTTCCGTGCTGTCAGCCTCGATGATATCAACGGCGACGGGCGGGCCGAGGTGGTGGCGGCGGCCAGCGGGGCGCAGACCATGTACCTCTACCAGGTGATGGTGGTAGGGCGCGAGAGCCGGTTGGAGGAGCTGGGCCGTCTCTACGTCGGCGGGCTGGTCAGCGCCCGCCCCACCACCGGCGGGGAGATCGCCACGGCAACCCGCGATGGGTTTGTCGATGTCTACGTGCCCTGCTCCCTGCTGCCCAAGGAGAGCCAGACGGTCTACACCGTCCGCCGGGGTGACAGCCTCTGGCGGCTGGCCAAGAAGTATGGGACCACCGCCACGGCGATCGCTCGGGCGAACAGGCTGAGCGAGCCGTACCAGCTGAAGCCTGGCACGGTCTTAGTGATTCCTGGAAAGTAGGGGGGAGGAAGAACGCATCCTCCCCCCTAGACCCCCCACGCGTCTAGCGTAGCCCGATCGGAGCGTGTGACGTCGTGCCATCACATGCTCCTTCGCTCTTGGGGACCTAGCGGAAAAGGCCCGGCCCAGAGCCCCGCCCCGTCGGGGGGAGCGCTGGCGCCGGGCCTTTGTGTGTGGAGGGATTACTTCACAGGGTAGATCCAGGCGTCGATGTTGCGGCTGTAGGACTCGCCGATCTCACCGAACCAGAGGCTGATCTCCCGGGCGGCGTTCTCGGGGCCGTCGGAGCCGTGGACGATATTGTTGGAGACGTCGCAGGCGAAGTCGGCCCGAATGGTGCCGGGCTCAGCGTTCGCCGGATTGGTCGCGCCCATGGTCTTGCGGATGGTGGCAATGGCGCTCGGCCCCTCCCAGACCATCGCCATGACCGGGCCGGAGGTGATGAACTGGATCAGGCCCGGGAAGAACGGCCGCTCCTTCAGTTCGGCGTAGTGCTCTTCGGCCAGCTCACGGGAGACGGTCATCAGCTTGGCACCAACCAGCTTGAGACCGCGGCGCTCGAACCGGCTGATCACCTCACCGATGAGACCACGCTGAACGCCGTCGGGCTTGACCATGACAAAGCTGCGCTCCATGTGTACAATATCCCCTTTCAAGAGATGGGCTCTTTCGCCCAGAGTATCCCTTTGTTGCCTCCATGATTGTAGCGAAATGGTACCACTTTGGCAAGTCGCCGGACGGGGAGAGCCGATCCGTATTCCCGCGTGGTTATCCGGTGAGACTCTGCAATGAGAGCTTCTGACTGCGGGGAGTGAGGCTGCGTGCAGGAGCAACTGAGTCCGGTGATCGGCGAACTGGAACAGGCCCTCCGGCAAGCGTTGGGGCCGAGCCTGGACATTTGCTTCCGCCCCATTCTCACGAACCTGGGCGGTGAGCGCCACGGTTTTCTCCTCTTCATTGATGGCCTCGCCGAAGGGAAGAAGGTCGAAGCTATCATTACCGGGGTGACCCGCTACACCCACCCCCCGTTCGAGCCACCTGACCAGGGTCACAACCCGCTGGAACTGCTCCGCAAGGCCGTGCTCCCCCTGGCCGAGGCCAAGCTGGAGAGGCGGCTCTCCGCCTGTGTCGAGGCCGTCCTCTTCGGGCAGGCCCTCCTCGCCCTGGACGGCTTCCGCCAGGCGCTTCTGATCAGCACCGGCTGGAATCCCGGGCGGCGTGTTGATCAGCCCAGCGCCGAGCGCGAGGTGCAGGGCCCGCGCGATGGTATGGTCGAGTACCTACCCACCAACCTCATCCTCCTGCGCCGGCGGGTGGCCGATCGCCGCCTGCGAATCCAGTCGATCAAGATCGGTCGCCGGAGCCGGACCATGGTCGCCATAACCTATCTGGAAGGGGTGGCCAATCCCGAGGTGGTCGCCGAGGTGCGGAAGCGGCTGGAGGCGGTCCGGGTCGATGCGATTCAGGGAGCGAACAGCCTGAGCGAATTCATCCAGGACTCGCCGACCACGCCCTTCCCGACCGTCATGCTCACCGAGCGGCCGGACCGGCTGGCCGCCGCCATTTTGGAGGGCAGGATCGGCATCGTGGTCGATGGCACCCCCTTTGCCATCGTCGTGCCGATCACGCTCTTCCAGTTGATGCAGGCCCCCGGCGACTACTATCAGCACTACATGATCGGCACCGCCTTCCGGGCCCTGCGCTTTCTCTCCCTGATCCTCTCGCTCACCCTCCCCGCCGTCTACGTCATGCTCGTCACCTTTCATCACGAGATGATCCCCACCCCCCTGGCGCTCAGCGTAGCCGCCGGGCGTGAGGGCACCCCCTTCCCCACCCTGGCGGAGGTGTTTGGCATGATGACCACCTTCGAGATCATTAACGAAGCCGGACTACGGCTCCCACCCGTGGTCGGCCAGACGGTCTCCATTGTGGGTGCCCTGGTGATCGGTCAGGCTGCCGTACAGGCCGGTCTGGTCGCTCCCGGCACCATTATTGTCGTGGCCGCCGCCGGCCTTGCCGGCTTTGCCCTGCCCGCCTACAACCTCTCCCTGGTGATCCGCCTTGTCCGCTTCGGCCTCCTTCTCCTCTGCGGCTTCGTCGGCGCTCTGGGTTTCATCCTTGGCACCTCGGTCCTTGCCCTCCACCTGGCAAGCCTACGGTCCTTCGGTACCCCCTACCTGGCCCCAATCGCTCCCTACCGCCCGTCGGAGCAACAGGATGCGCTCAAGCGCAGTGCCTGGTGGCGCCTGCGCACCCGCCCGGACTTCGGTGCCGGGGGGAGCCGACGGCAGCCGGAGGGCCAGAAGCCGGCACCGCCCGGGGGTGATCAGCCATGAAGCGCACAGCAAGATGGCTGATCCTGGTACTCCTCCTCCTCAGCCTCTCCGGCTGCTGGGATGCCCGGGAGATGAACCACATTGCCCTGGTCATGGCCGTTGGGATCGACCGGTCCGAGAAGGATCCCTCCCGGTTCCTGGTCACGATCCAGGTCGCCCGTCCCGGCTCCGCCCGCTCCGAACAGGCCGGCGGTGGCGGGGGTGGCGGCGGTGGCAAGGAGCCGGTCTACACCGTCTCCGCCGATGGGGACACGATCTTCGCCGCGATTCGAAACCTAGCGCAGTTCACATCACGCCGGATCCTGTGGGCGCACAACAACGTGGTTGTGATCGGCGAGGAGGTCGCCAGAGAAGATATCACCCCGATCGTCGACTTCTTCACCCGAAACCAGGAGCTGCGCATGCGGACCTGGGTCGTCGTGGCCCGGGGGAGCACCGCTCAGGCGGTCGTGGCGGCCAAGACGGGGTTGGAGGATATCCCCGCCAATTCGATCTCAGCGGTCATGCGCTACGCCTTCCTGCCGGGTGAGTCGGTCCGGACCGACATGAACCATGTGATCCACGCCGTTCTTACCGGAGATCAGCACCCGGTGATCTCAGCCGTGAGGCTGACCCCACGGGCGGCAGCCCCGGAGAGTCAAGGCGAGAAGGGGCTGGGCCTCCAGGTGGAGTTGCGGGGTACGGCCCTCTTCAACGGGGTCAAGCTGGTCGGGTTCGTAGACGGGTCACAGGGCCGGGGGCTGCTCTGGCTGAGGGACCAGATGAAGAATGCCGTGATCTCCATTCCGTGCCCGAATGCGGATAACGTGGGCCTTGCGATCGAACTGCGCTCACCCGAGGTCCAGATCCGGCCCGACTTTGAGGGGAGTACCCCGGTGATCAATCTGAACGTGCGCTCACGGGCCTGGCTCTCGGAGCGGGACTGCCCGACCGAGGGCAGAAGCCGTTCGGTCATGCTGCAGGAGGTAGCCGGGGCCGTCGAGGACGATATCCGGCTGTCGATTGAGGGCACGCTCAGCACTCTCCAGCAGGAACTGAAGCTCGATGCGATCCTCTTCGCAAAGCGATTCCACGACGAGTACCCCGCCTGGTGGCAGGCCCATCACTCCGAGTGGGGCGATCTCTTCCCCACCGTCCAGACCCGGATCAATGTCAGCGTACAGCTCGGGAAGATGGGCCTCTACATTCGTCCCCTGATCCCTAAGCGGCTGGACTAGGTCCGACCAGACTCGACCAGACTCGACCAGAGAGAAGGAGGCCCTCCATGGGACAGATCCGGATCACAGGGGCGCAGGCTGTCGCCCTGATCGCCTGCCTTGCCTTCGGTAAGTCGATCGGCTTGACCACCGGCGCCTTGGCGCGATTGGTGGCCCAGGACACGTGGCTGGCCTCCCTCTTCTCCTTCGCCGGGGCTTTTCTTCTGGTCGTGCCATTGGTCGCACTGGCCCGGCGGTTTCCCAACCAGCGGGTACCCGAATGGGTACAGGTCGTTCTGGGAAAGGGGCTGGGCGGGCTGGTCCTGCTCCTGCTCGCATTCTTTCTCCTGGGCTCCTATGTCCTCTCGGCGGTCACGATCGAACTGCACCTGAAGGATTACCTGCTGACCGAGACCCCGAGACCGGTCTTCGTGATCGGGCTCTCCGCACTCTTTCTCTACGCCGTCTACCTCGGGCTGGAGGTGATCGCCCGGCTGGCGATTGCCGGCCTGGGCATGGCCCTGCTGCTCGGCTTCCTCGTCCTGATCGGCGCCGCCGACCGGTTTGACGTGACCCGCATGCTCCCGGCCTGGGAGAGCGGCCTGCTACCGATCATGCAGGCCAGCTCGATCGCCTGGACCGACTCGGCCATGTCCCTGGTGGGGCTGCTCTTCCTCTGGCCCCGGACGGATGCGGCCCCGGGGCGCTGGCTGCACCTCTCCTGGCTGGCCATTCTCCTGAGCACCCTGACGGTGATCATCTGGCCGGTTCTCGAGATCGGCTCCATGGGAGCCGAGGTGACCGGTCAGTACCTGATCGCCTGCATGCAGTTGGCCCGGACGGCCACCCTGGGAATCTACCTGCACCGCTATGAGCTGATCATGATGGTCCTCTTCGCCTGGGGCACCCTGATCCAGAACGCCACCCTGCTCTACCTGGGCCTGGAGTCGCTGCGGACCATCATCCCGATCAAGACGGGGCGCGGCAGCTTCCTCTTTGTGGGATCCCTGCTGCTCCTGCCCGGTCAGTACCTGCTCACCGAAGATCGGCATCTGCTGGACCACTTTCACACCTACATCTGGCCGGTGATCGCCCTGCCCATTGCCCTGGGGCTGCCCCTGCTGCTCTGGCTGGTCGCCCTGGTGCGAAGGTTGCCCACTCCCCCACCGCCACCCCAGGCCGCATCGGGACGCGGTGAGTGCTGACCCCAAGGACCTGGCCGCGATCCCGGTGGGGGCAGGTACTACAGGGTTCACCCACCCTGCATATCCAGACGGGACCCTTGCATATCCAGACGGGAACCCTGCATACAGGTTCATCCACCGACACACACCCCTTGTGCCAGGCGGCCTGCCAGCTTGCATAAGGAGCGTGCGGCCCGGATGGATTGGCTGCCTCTCCATACCGTACGGGAGCCATTCGCAGGCCGATTCGGGCGCACTATGAGAAAAGCCCCTCTGCAGGATCCTCGGAGGGCTTGTGGCAGAAGGGCTCCCGCTGCGGTCACCTACCTCGTATATCCTTACGGGCAGCGAAAGGGTACTGTTCACTCACCCTCCACTCACCCCTCGCTCACCCTTCACTCACCTTGGGCTTTGGTCTTGCACAGGGCTGGAGCATGGCACAACACCCGAGCACACTGGCCTCGAAAGACGCCAGCCGACAGTTGAGGAACACGTGAATACCTCTGGGAGTGGCTGCGACCGCCTTGTGTCCCCGACTGCGAAAACCGTTACTCCACTCCACATCCCCGGTGCCTACCAGCAACTCCGCCGGTATCACCATGTCGACCCCAGGCAGGGTCTCCAAGCGCGGACCAGGCGAGACATCGGTCTGAAAGCACCAGTGGTTCGCTTTCCGGTTGTGAGTTCCACCACGGCCAGGTACTCCATGGGGCCGTAGTCCTGTCGGAACCTCTTCGACCAGACGGCTCAGGGCTCGGGTCAGGTGCTGCGCCAGGGCCAGAGGTGATCCCTCCTCCCCCTAGCATGCGTCAAGCACCGGCCGTTGAGGCCTTGACTGGCCCCGCTCCCTTCGGCATGCCAGTATACCGCCGCCCTGTCACCCGTCAAGACCCCAACGGCACCCGAGACCACCTCGGGTGACTCACCCAGGAACAGAAGGAGGGCGTGCAGCCGGTCTGGCGCACGCCCATTTCCTTTAGATGTTGCCGCTTCGGGAATGGCTACAGAGAGAAGAAGACTAGCTGTCTAGTTTCCCTAACATGGCCTTCTTCAGGAATGGGCTATCAGTTCGACGAGTACCGTGAGGGCGTGTTTTCAGCTCGGCCCATAGGCTTTGGAACTCCTCGCCCCTAATCTCTTCGTCTCTATCCATGTCCTGGAGAGGAGCCTCTGTGCAGTGTTCCGACCCTTCCAATAACAGAACACCCCCCCCTTCATAAATGTCTATCTGCCTTACCGCACGATCGCCCTCAAACTCGTACCATGAAGTGAAGTTGTAGGGGGCTCCACGCTCCGTCTTGAAGTATCTCACTGCAGTGGACCTCCTTCCGAGTTGTTGAGTTCCTCTAGGGTTGGGAGCCGGTTGGGGCCGTGGGCCGTCAAGCGGCCGTGCAAACTGAGAGGATGGAGCCCGGGCCGCCTCAGAATGTACCCATATGCCATAGGGACGATCTCCAGTCCGGTAACGTCAATGGCTATGAAGTACTCTGTCCGCTTCAAGTACTTGGGCTGTGTGCTGAACCACAGACTGTAGGTCAACCCCTCCTTCGTCCCGGATCCAGGAGGTACATTCGTCAGGTATACGTCCTCGCCGTGAACCGCATCGCCCTTTTCTCGGTTGGATGCGTTGATCTGCATGGACGTCAGAATCTTACCGTACCCCTCCGCATCGGTGTAGTGATAGAGAATCGTACGTTCCTCTTCCTTTGTACGCTCTGTGGTCTTGTCGAAGATCAAATCGGAAAGTATGTC
This sequence comes from Symbiobacteriaceae bacterium, assembly GCA_041690255.1. Lineage (GTDB taxonomy): Bacteria > Bacillota > Sulfobacillia > Symbiobacteriales > Symbiobacteriaceae > JAWLHU01. The sequence continues at coordinate 292 of JAWLHU010000004.1, read as the reverse complement.
TCCAAAGAGCGCAAGACCGAGCCCACCAAGAATTACGGTTAGGGGGTTAAACACTACACTGTCAATAGCCGAGGTAGTCGTGGATGGTGGAACCGGAACGCTGATCGATCCCGGGCCGCCACCTCCGCCGAAATCACCATCGGGAATTCGGTCAGACCGCTGACCCATGTGACCAGTCGGGTCCACATAGTTCACCGGGTTATTTCCCACGTAGTGCGCCACGAGGCGCTTGAGATAGATGCCGCCCCGTGGGGCGGACAGGGGCTACCTCATGCCCCTGCGGGGAACCGTG
>JAWLHU010000003.1:75451-397602 GCA_041690255.1 Symbiobacteriaceae bacterium | reverse complement strand
CCTATCCCGTGATCCTGACCCAGGAGAGCGATGTGTCCTGGTCGGTTGACACGATCGAAGGCAGCGCTACGGTCGAGTTCCTGACCAGCTCCGGCCAGCTGGCCGGGGGCGGGAAGAATCCGGCGGGCGGGTACCAACTGGTGATCACGGCCAGCGAGGTCCCGACCAGCGTCCACGTCGACCTGTCCGTCGAGTCGATCATCTGCCACGGTCGGCCCCTGGACGAGGTGCTGGACGATCTGGGGCTGGACCCGGGCGAGCGGGAGATGGTCCTGGTGCTCATCAACTCCTTCAACCAGCCCGGCCCGATGCCGTTCACGCCGCATCCAGAGTGCATCTACGCCTGGCCGGTGAATGGCCTCATCACCTCGTTCTTCGGACCCCGCATCGATCCGGTGGATGGGGGGTGGAGGATGCACCAGGGCATCGATATTGCAGCGGTGGAGGGGACACCGGTCCACGGGGCCGCGGTGGGGTATGTCACCTTCGCCGGCCAGCATCCGACGCTGGGGAACATGGTCCGGATTCAGCATGACGGCTTTGAGGCGGTCTACGGGCATCTGAAGTGGATTTACGTGACCCAGGGCGAGCAGGTGGTGAAGGGCGAGGAGATCGGGGCCGTGGGGAGCACGGGGAAGTCGACGGGGCCGCATCTGCACTTTGAATGGTGGGTGGATGGCGAGCCCATGGACCCGCTCTACTTCTACCGATAGGGGGAGAGGCAGATGGATGTGTGGCGAGAGGATGCAGCACTGTGGTGGGCGGCGGCCAGCGAGGAGCAGAAGCGGGCCGTGATGGCGGTGATTCGGGTCTGGGGGATGGATCAGGCGGACCATCCGGATCTGGAGCCGGGGGACTCCCGGCGCTCCCACTGGCTGCTGGCCGAGGCGCTGAAGGCAAAGGTGCCACCGGATGCAGACCATGGGCTGCTGCGGGGGTTCTACGAGCAGCCACCGGTTGTTCGGGCAGAGTGGGTGCAGGCGGTGGGGCGGGAGTTTGAGCCGGGGACGATGGGGGCCGAGGTGGCCAGGGAAGTCAGCCTGGCGCTGGCTCCGCCACCCTTCCGGGAGATGAAAGACCATGAGCAGGCGAAGCTCCTGGGCCAGATCGCCCAGGAGGTCGGGCGGAAGCTTCAGGTGGACCCCGCCTGGTACGGCAAGCAGCAGAGCCGGCCCTACCATGCCCTCTCCCGTTCTCTTCATGAGCTGTTGGATCGGGCAGAGGTGCAGGAAGGCGGGGGGAGTTACATCCTGTGGAGCCACATGGAGCCCAAGGTGCGGGAGGGGCTCCTCGGGGAGATCGGGGAGTTTGCCCGCAAACTGGCCCAGAGCCCGGGGCTGGCGCCGGACGTGCAGGAGCCGCTGGCGGACCTGGGGCGGGCGGTGCAGCAGATCCTGGCGCCTGAGCGGGTGAGGTAGCGGCATGGCGCAGGAAGAGAAGCGGCTGGAGGCCGCCGAGATCGAGGCAGCCCGGGTGATGGACCCCAGCCCCTACCTGGCGGCGCAGGGGTTTGCGATCAGGCGGGAGGGGAGACATCTCTCCGTCCGGCTGGGCGGGGAGGAGCACTACCGGATCACCCGCAAGGAGGATGGCCACTGGGTGGCCTGTGACAAGCTGGCCCGGGGCGTGGGGGACAACATCGCCCTGGTCCAGCGGATCGAGCCGGGGACCGGCTTCCGGGAGGCGGTGCAGAAGCTGACCGGCTTCCAGCGACAGCCGGTCCCGGAGATGATGCAGCAGCGGCCCATCCTTCCCCCGCTGGCCGAGTCCGTCCGCCAGGGCGGCCGGCAGTACCTGAAGGGCCGGGGGATCAGCCTGGAGACCATCCGCAGAGCCGAGTACGCCGGATTCCTGCGCTACGCCGGGGGCGGTGTCCTCTTCGTAGGCTACGACTCGGATGGCCAGATCCGCAACGTCACCCGGCGGGCCATCGACCGGGCGGATGCGGTCCCGAAGCGGGACTTCCGGGGGTCCGACAAGCAGTACCCGCCCATCCTCGGTGGTAGCCCTTCCAGCGTCTGGATCGTGGAGGGGGGTACCGATGCCCTGGCCCTGCACGAAATGGCTCGCAGGGGCCGTCAGAGCCTGCCTACGGTCATCGTCTCGGGCGGGGCGAATGTCCGCTCCTTCTTGGAGAACCCGGCCGTGCAGGCGCTGCTCCGGGGGGCCGACCGGGTGACGATCGCCCGGGAGCGGGAGAGAGACCCCGGCCGCCAGGCCGAGACCGATGCCGCCCACGACCGGCAACGGGAGCGGATCGAGGAGATCACCGGCCGGGCCGTGCGGGACTGGCGGCCCCCGGCCGGGGTGAAGGACCTGGCCGAGCTGAACCAGCGGCAGCTCTCTCGGTCACGGTAAGACAGCCACCGGGGGAAGAAGAGCCGAAAGGCAGATGAGAGAAGGGCCGGAGGGCCGTGGTATGACATGGTAAGACATTGTATGACCATGTATGACAACACGGCTCCGGCCCAAGAGGGAAGGGAGTTTGAGCGATGTTTGAGAGCAAGATCGCCTATGTGGACCGGGGCTTTGGCTTCGTCAAGGCCGGGACCCGGCCCGGGGAGCGGAACCTCGTGCTCCAGAGCCTGATCATACCCGGCCGGCCGATGCCCGGCTTCGGTGAACAGACAACCATGCTCTACCGGGGTCAGACCTACCTGATTGGGCGCACGGCTGCGAGGCAGGCCGGGATCGCCAGCCAGGCCGACCTGGCCGATGATGCCCCGGTGAATGAGGAGAGCCGGCTGCTCTACCTGGCTGCCCTGGCCTACCTGGCCCGGCGGGATGGGATTACCCGCTTCAAGGTGGTGGCCGGTCTCCCGGTCGATACCTGGGAGACCCACCGGGACCGGCTCAAGCAGCTTCTCCTGTCGATCCGGGGCGAGACCGTCGAGCTTCAGGTGGGCGACGAGCAGATCCGGGCCGTAATCTCCGTCGATGATGCCATGGTGATGCCCCAGCCCCTGGGGAGCGCCCTGGACTTCCTGCTGGATGCCGAGGGCCAGCTCCAGGGCGAGCGGGAGTTCCCGGCGGCGATTGGGGGCCGGAACGCCTGGCCCGCCGAGACCGTGGCCGGGTGGCGCTGGTGCGTGGTCGATATCGGCTTCAACACTCTGAACACCTACGTGCTGGATGATATGGAGCCGGTCCGCCGCTTCTGCACCTCGCCCAAGCTCGGCATGGCCCACGCCTACCAGATCGCCGGCAGGGCCGCCGGTGGCCAGGGAGCCCTCGACGTACAGGCAGGCCTCCGGGCCTTCGAAGGCGCCGCCCAGATGGAGGAGGCCTACCAGGAGGTCGGTCGGCAGATCACCCGCCTGGTCCGCTCCTGGAACGACCCGGGCATCGCATTCTACCTGGTCACCGGCGGCGGCGCCTACCGGCTCTTCAAGCACATCCTCCCCGGCGAGGGGGCCAAGCTCCTGGCCGACGAGGCCCAGGAAGCCAACGGCCGGGGCTACTACAAGGCAGGTGTCCAACGATGGGGCGCAAACGGCTGATCGTTCAGGCTGACCTGACTAGCGAGGAGGACCAGGCCTTTTTGGACTGGGTGAAGCAGAAACTCCGCCGGCGCAAGCTGGCGGAGGAGATCCGGCTGGGGCTCCGGTTGCAATATCAGGTTACAGGACAGAGGAAGGTAGCATATCCATCCTACTGTCAGGGAAGCGAGCTTCAGATGCCGACAGGAACCTCGGAGGGTGAGCTTGGAGGTTTGAACCTCCGGCACAAGTTGCGACAAATGTTGAATGATCTGTAACCCAACATCTGGATGTGGAGGTGGGTAGATTGGGTCGGGCGAGGAGGGAAGTACGGGTGAAGAATGAAGGCGCATCCACGACGGCTAACACATCGCACATAGTGGTTAGACACCATCTGCCAGAAAGCGGAGAGCAACCCTTGCCCCCACAGATAAGAGACATCTGGGCCGTCGGACTGGTTAGGCAATACCGAAATATCGGGAGATGTCGGTTGAAGGACTAGGCAGAACTTGGCGTTTCAAGGACAGGAGGGCGAGGGAGCGATTCCTCGTCCTCTTAGGGTCTTTTGACACCGGACTCACAAACAGAATCCGACTCTTCGGCAGCACTGCTCCTGAGTGCCGGATAGACTGCAAACCATGCACCGGTTGCCGTCTCACTAGCCACACCCAGGTTGTGGAGACACTCCAAACGATACGTCAGATTACGCTTTGACCAATTGACGCCATATCGTTCGGAGAGCCCCAGAGCGATAGTGCCTGTTGTCAATGGTTTTCGTGCTAGGGTAGTCCATACTTCCACTAAGCCCGGTATTCTCCTGCTCAATAGTTGTAGAAACTCCCTGACGGTCGGTTGACGTAAGAACGAGAGCCCCGCCTCAGTCACGACGGGGTTTCGATTTTCGGCTAAACATACCAGGCCGACGAGTGTCACTAGTCCCACATATGCATGGACAAACTCGGTCGGCATTGGTTCATCAACGGAATTGACAAAACACTGCAGGGCGGTTGTAAGATCGTGACTTGGGATTGAGGCGGAGGAGTGAATACAGCTAAGCAGTATCCAGACGTTTCCTAAGGCATTGTGACCGCGCAACGGTCTTAATGTGTTCTGGACTCTTCTGATACGAACATCGTTGAGATCGAGGTTCAGCTGAAGGGCAAAGCTTCCGGGTCCAGTTTTTCGAAATCGGCTGTGCGGGGTCTTTGTGTCAGCGTATAATGCAGCCCCCATACTCGCCTCGGGAGTCTTGCTTTTGGTCTTAAGAATGCCCTCCGAGACGGCTATGGCGGTTATATCCCTTACGCTCAGTGGGCCTCCGTTACGCTCGGATAGGACTTTGAAAGCTGCTTCCAGGTAGTGCATACACATCCTCCTACCATTGGTTCTTACGGTAGCTCTAATTCTGAAGGGAATTGTTCATATCCTCCAGAATATCGCCATATGCGATATTCTGGAGGTGTTTCTTATGAAGAACTTTTTGATCCCGCCATTCGCCACAGGGGATTTAACTCAAAGTCATGAGCTTGCCAGACGGTTAGAGCCGCTAATCGGCACTTCATTCAAACTCTCGGGTAAGACACGAACCGATGGAGCGAACCTCAGGAAGATGGTAGCCGGAATACTAGGGCAACACAACTTGCCTAGACCTAGCAATCGTTTTGAGATTCATCCGCCTAAACAAAAGGGAATACCGGGGCTCCTCCGAGAGTATGTGGATACATATATTGTTACGAGTGGCCGGACGTACAATCTGCAAGTCTGGAATCGAATCCCAACGAGCCCCTCTGTACAAGTGACCACGGAGTCTGGGGAGGATCTTGCCGCCAGCGATGTCCGCTTCGTGCTCGTCCGCGTGGACATAGACCGGCAAGTAATAAGGTCGGTAGCCGTTATGACCCCCCGCTACATCGAGGAGAAGTTCGGTCGCTTTGGAAAGCCCACTATTAAACATCAGCTTTTAGTGAGTCCTAGCAAGAGGACTGATCTCATTAATCGGAACCCGCCCATTCTGTTCTACCCTGACAATCCTGGGGTTCGAGATATGGTGTCTACCGAATATGTTCAACCGCGCAAAGGAATACACAGCGCCCCTGCCTCAGGTGAGACTCTATCCCTGGACCTTCTCAGGACCATGTTGGTCCCGCACCTGTTGGGACGGCGTATTGAAACCGCACCGACCAAAACAAGAGGTCAAGCGTTGGAACTGCTAGTTAAACAGTTGTTAGGGTATGAGACTGCCGCGACGGATATACTTGCGGGCGGATACCCGGACCTCCGTCATCAAGCATTAGAGGTGAAGCTCCAGGATTCGCCAACGGTGGATCTCGGTCAGTTCTCTCCTCAGTACAGTGAACCCGTTCCCGGTTGCACCGGTTTTGCCACAGGGGATATTAGGTATTTGATCGCCCTCACAGACCCCGCTTCGGGATTGGTACAAGGGCTTGTCTTGTGCCCAGGAAGTAAACTGGGGGATCACTTTACATACGTGAGCGATCAAAGCTTCAAGTGTCAGCGTATGATTCCGATGAGCTTCTTTGATGGCATCGAGGGCAGGTCCGTATATAACCCCTAGTACTGCCCAGTGGAACACGAGACCCCACATCACGAATGTGAGTGTGGAGTCTCGTGTTCTTTGTTTCGATTATACCGTAAGGCCAAAAGCTTCCTCGACTGCCAAGTCAATCTCAGCTTCAAGTCTCTTACGGTCCACCGGCAAAGGTGCACCAAATACTAGCTGTTTGACCAGGTGAACTACTTGCTGGGCCGACGGATGTTTGAGAGGTGGGATTGGATATTTCCCGACGTACTGAGTTAGGTACCGTCTCCGACCTGCATACAGCTTGTTGTTGAAGGCTAAGTCGTGGTACCTGGTCATCAGTTTGGAGTTTGCCACACCCTGAACTAGGAAGAGCGAATCAAGATCCGACTCGTTCTCCGCCGCGATCCAGTAGCAGTTGCCGTCGACCATTGCCCCTTCGCTGTCAAACAGGAATCGGGGTTCTGGACTGATGTCCGGGAAAACTAGCTTGGGCTTAGCCCAAGCCTCTGGATCTTGGGGAACCCAGATCTCGAACCAGTTGCGTTTTGCCTGGATGACGTACTTTCGTCCTTCTAGCCGCGGGCGATGAGACTCTAGATAGGCTGCTGCTCTAGGGTAATCTTCCAGGTTAATGGCCCTCCGCTTCCCCAGGCGAACCTCGTGGGTATACAAAATTACCTTGCAGGCACTAAGCGACTGGTCTAGAGGGAGCCATCGCGCAGCGTCCTCCTGCGATATCAATCTGTGCAGCAAGATGTTCTCGGGTCTTGTCTCCTCCGGAAGAGTAGACCAGTCTGTCCTGATAAAGACATCGTCAGCTGTAGTCTTTATGCCAACCCTGACCTTAAAAAGATCCGCTAGACGGCACTGCATACCCCGTTCAACTCGCGTAACCCAGTCTCTCTCTTCGTCTGTGACCATACTCCATGGATCACTAACTGGGTCCGGCAGTTGTAGAGATCCTGTGGTAACCTCATATTTCCGATCGCCTACCTGGTATAGGCCGCTGGTAGGAACCTTCAGGACTTCAAACACTGACGAGACTTGGCGCTCCGCGATGAGGGGAGAGTCGGCTTCGTATATCTTGACGAAACGGGCCGAACTAGTCTGAGTGCCGCTCGGGTGAGCCCACCTCTTCCCCACAAACACAGCCGGCAGAACGGCCGCCTCGAACAATCTGGTATCCCCCAAATCGAAGATGCCAATGATATCATACTCCGCTGCTAGAAATGTTCGAATGTCAGATCCGCTCTTTGTTGCAAGAAAACGGTTGGATGTAATCACACCAAGGAGACCATCACTCCTGAGGTGCTGGGTCATGGCTATCAGAAAGGCCTGGTAAAGATCGACACGCCCAGAAAGACCGAATGTTTCGGCTAGGTCTTGGGCCTTCGCAGCCCCCAAGACTTGTGTTCGAACGTACGGTGGATTTGCGATAACCACGTCGAACGGTTCCTGTAGGCTGGGAGGTGCGGTTAGAGCGTCGAGGGTCAATTGCCCTTGAACAACTGGAGTGCCGGCCAAGAAGTCGGCATGCTCAATTGTCGCACGTACGTTCCTGCTCTGGAGACGGGTTCTCGAGGTCATTACCGCAAAAGGGTCTGTCTCCACTCCAACGAATGATACGTTCTCTAGGTTATAACCGTGTTGTTCTGCAAGCGTATCGGCAAGGGCTAGGAGCAGCTCACCATCACCACAAGCCGGGTCTAGAACGCGAAGATGACCCTTCTCTAGGAGGGACGGGCAGGCGCTCAATACTTGGCCAGCAACAAATCGAGCCAAGCCAGGTGGGGTAAAATGCGATCCAGTGGCCTTGCGCTCAGTCGGAGAGCCGGGTTCACGCTTGGGTCTAGCCATGTCTAGTGCAGTCACTCCTGTGTCCGGTATTACTTGGTTAGTATAGCATGCCTGTCTCTCCAGTGCTCGGGACTAAAGGCCTTCTGCCCTTTATTGTTGTGAAGTTGGACGTTTGGTCAAGAGGATACGACCACTTGCGCCTCAGGGGCGTTAGCCAGCTTGGCACTTTGAGCATCATTAAGGGACACTACCCCCAAACAGGGGTGCTCTCACCTCCGTATAAGAGTACGGAGGTGATGTGGTTTGGGAGTTCGTTTTAACCGGAAGGGAGCACTTGCCGCTTGGTATGAGAGAGTGGCCGGTCCGGTTTTCATTGCGGCAGTCGTCGTGGGCCTCATCAAGTGGATCTTTCGCCCTCTCGGCGCTAGAGGAAACGGCAGGAGGTACACTTCGTCCTGCCGATTCCTTTATGGACTGACAAGAGTGATCACCTTGAGAATGCACGTTGACGAGGTGATTGTTAGCCACACAAACGAGAACGAGTTCAACCATTTCGTCAGCAACAAGAAGAACGAGGCGCTCAAGGACCGCATGATCCTGATGATCGGTACCACCACAGCGCAAGGACCCGTCCCACTCAGAGCAACGGTAGCATAGGAAGGCAGAAGCGACCGGGGGGCAGGGCCTCCCGGCTGCTGTCTATCAAGTCGGACGACATCCAGGTCGCACGGGACAGGCCGGGGCGGCATATGCTTCGACCAGAGAGGCGGGGACCAGGAGGTGAAGCGATGAGAAAGCAGACGAATGGCGTTCCCGCTGGAACAGCCGGGAACGAACCGGTCCCCGGAGGGCCCCGCCCCTCACGGGAGACCCTTCTCCGGGCCCTGGCCTACATTCGTCGCTGTGCAGAGGAGAGAAGACGGAATGCAGCCTGTGGGCCAGACCCCGAAGAGCGATAAGCGCTCTGTCATGGCTGCCATCTACCTGCGGGTGAGCACCGTTGATCAGGGCAGGCGGGGCTTCAGCCTGCCCGAACAGCGAAACGCTTGCCTGGCAAAGGCGAGGGCGCTGACTCACAGCCTGGAGGGCCAGTCCGGTAACCCCCTTGACCTGGCAACGTTCGAGTTCGTGGATACGGCTGGTGGTGACCTCATCGAGCGGCCCGAGCTCACTCGTGCTCGGGCATTCGTGAGAGACTCCCGGCCGGATTTCTTCATCTGCCTGGATCCGGATCGGTTCAGCCGGGCTACCTACCAGGCCATCCTCATCGCAAACGAGATCGAGGCGGCCGGGACCCGCCTGGAGTTCGTGCAGCACGACTACCAGGCCACCTCCGAGGGTCGGCTCTTCTTCACCCTCCGGGTGGCGATCGCCGAGTATGAGAAGGCCAAGATCCTGGAGCGGACGAGCCGTGGCAAGCGGGGGAAGATGGCCGCCGGCGGCATCCCTCACCGGATCGGGGCCTACGGCTATGACCACATCTCGGAGGCGGAGCGGCAGGTCCGCCGTCGCGAGGGGGAGGGGGACCTGGGTGCCCTGGTCCCCAACCCCACCGAGGCCGCATGGGTCCGCCAGATGTTCGAGTGGGTGGTCCAGGAGGAGATCGGCAGCCAGATGGTGGCGGAGCGCCTGAACCGGTTGGCCGTCCCATCGAAGCGAGGGGGGGCCTGGCGGCGCCACGTGGTGGCCCACATCCTCCGCAATCCCATCTACCTGGGCCGGCTCCGGCTGAACCGGTGGGACTTCACCGGCCTGGGTGGGCAGTTGCATCTACCCGCTGACAAGCGGACCAAGAAGTTGACGCCCAAGGAGCGGCCGGAGTCGGAGTGGATCATCGTCTCGGTTCCGCCGATCATCGGCCCCGAGCTCTTCGAGCGGGCCCAGATGATCCTGGAGAACATGAAGCGCCGGGCCGGCACCCGGCTCTCTCCCGGGCGCCGGGGGCATCTGCTGAGCGGGGTCCTGACGTGCGGACGCTGCGGAGGGCACATCCACTATGTATGGAACAACAAGATCAAGGGATACCTGTTGCGTTGTGCCAACAAGTACCCCCTCATGCGGGGCCTGAAGCTTCCGCCCCCGGCGTGCAGCCTGCCCCATATCAAGGCGGAGCCGATCGAAGAGACGGTCTGGGCGAAGATCAGGGCCTGGTTCAGCGACCCGGACCTGCTTCGCACAGACCTGGAGCGGCAGCAGGCGGAGCCGGATGGCAACCAGGCAGAGATGAAATCCAGACTGGCCGCCTTGGCCGGGCAGATCGAGGAGGCCAAGACTCGGCAGTCCCGGGTGCTCTATCTGGTCGGCAAGGGCGTGGTCCATCCGGAGGTGGCAGAGACTCAGCTCGGGGAGATCAGGCGCCACCTGGACGCCATGGAGGGCGAGAGGGAGGCGATCGAACAGGCGTGGCGCCGGGGCGCCCGTGCGGCGGGGGAGATCAGTCGGAGGGTTTCCCTCGTCCGGGAGATGCAGGCGGAGGTGCTGGAGGAGATCGACCGCTTGACACCGGAGCAGAAGCAGACCCTTGTGCGGATGGTGGTTCGCGAGGTCCGGATCCACAGCAAGGACGAGGTGGAGACCATCCTGTCGGGGTGATATGGGGACGGGCACCGGAGGATTTTGTGGGATGCGGGCAGAAGTGAAGGACGGATACCCCCAGCCGAACGAGTGACAAGGGAGTGTTCCGAAGGTGTCCTTTCTCTCTGACCTCATAGCCAGACTGATGGGTCCTGATCCTGACCTGACCCGGGTCGTGATCGTGATCGCCGTTGGGATGGTTCTGGCCTCGATCTTAGGTGAGATTCTCAGGCGCATCGGTGGCGGGGTCGGCAGAGCGCTGCGTCGTCGCCCCGGTGGCGATGCCATTGACGCCATGTCGGGCGTGGAGTTTGAGGAGTTCCTCGCAGAGCTCTTCCGGCGAAAAGGATTTGCCGTCGAGATGACCCCGGTCACCGGGGACTACGGGGTCGACCTGATCCTGACCAACCCTCAGACTCAACTGAGGATCGCCGTTCAGGCCAAGCGCTACGCCCAGCCCGTTGGGATCGAAGCGGTCCAACAGGTCTTCTTCGGTGCCTCGTACTACGGATGCCAGAGGGCGCTGGTGGTCACGAACGCCGACTACACCCCAAACGCTCGGAACGGCGCAGCCAAGGTCAGCGTTTGGCTGATCGATGGGCAGCAGTTAAGGGCGGAGATTGGACGCACCTTGGGATCCGCAAAACCACAGGTTCTGACCAGAGCGGTCGGGAATGCGTAGTTGAGGAGCTTGGCGAATCGCCGGCTCCTTTTTCTCTTGTGCAGGCTGACAGCAAGCGTCCAGAAGGATGTGGTGTAGCACTGGCGAAAGATTATAATCGCCAACTAATCTGAAGGTATAGAAAGGGTTGTCGAGAGCATGACAGAGAAGAAGCTGACGTTGTTTGTCACCACTCGACCGAGCCGAGCCGAGGAGTTACAGGTGCCGAGCGTAGACACAGAGGCAAAGAGAATGCTCGAAGAGACCTGGGCCATGAATCTCGGTATTGATGTGGACAAGCTGAGGGCAGAGGTGGAGGGTACCGAGTCGTCGTGCAGCCACCAGACCTGTAGCTCCAGTCTCTCCGGCACCGACACGAAGAACGGTGGGGATATCACCACGGATAACACGACAGATTGCGAGTCCGATACCATGACGGATGACATCAAAAACGACGGCGGCAATAACACCGGTGGTATTGTCGACCAGCCGTTCTAGGCGGGCCGGCGGAATGAAAAAGGTCCTGATCCTGTCCTTCGCGGAGGATCTGCACGCCCAGGCGATCCAGGCGTTGCTGTCGCGCCACGGCGCCCAGGCGGATATCCTCGACACGGGTGGGTTCCCGTCCGCCCTCTCCCTGGTGCAAAGCGGTCCAGGCGATGTTCGTTTGGACGGGAAGAGGTTGACCGAGTACCATTCGATCTGGTGGCGGCGGGTACGGGCCCCGCAGCCCTCCAGGGAGATCACGGAGCCCGAGGAGTATCGCTTCGCCGCCCGTGAAAGCCGGGAAGCGCTCTGGGGTGCGATTCACGCAAGCCGGGTTCCGATCTACAACTCGCCACAGGCGGAGGAGAGGGCCAACTACAAGCCCTATCAGCTCAAGGTTGCAAGCGAGTGCGGACTGATGATCCCGGATACGTTGATCACCAACTCCGCCGAAGAGGTGGCCAGATTTCGGTCCAGACATGACCACGTCATCTACAAGACGTTCAGCGGGACGACCCTGATGATGACCGACACCCGGCCGCTTACGGATGCCGATATGGATGACCTATGGCGCCTTCAGTATGCACCTGTTATCTTTCAGGAGTACCTGGAGAGAGGCCGGGAGTACAGGGTGACGGTGATTGAGGATGATCTCTTCGTGGCGGAGATCGGGATTCGGAACCCGAAGGCCCATTACGATTGGCGGCTCGATCAGACCTACGAAGTCACCAAGACGACCCTGCCCGATGAGCTCTGTGGGCGACTGGTTCAGCTGACGAAGGCCCTGGGGCTGAACAGCGGGTCGATCGACCTGCGAGAGACACCGGATGGTCGGATCTTCTTCCTGGAGATCAACCCATCGGGCCAGTTCCTCTTCCTGGATGTCTTCGGCGGGCTGGAGACGGGGAACCGGTTCTGCCAGATGCTGCTCCAGTAGGGCGCAGAAGGGAAAAACCCATCATCCTGGTCAAGGTACCGTACAACCTCCGGGTGGATGACGAGGTGCGGATCTACGAGAAACTGATCGCCGATTCCGGGCTACAGGGAGTCCACATCGCCCCGCACACCCTCCGGATCGCCTCGCTGTTCGGCATCCTGACCCGGCTTGAGCCGTCGAAGAAGGCCGGGCTCAGCCTCATGAAGAAGCTGAAGCTCTACAACGGGGAGACGTCGTAGACTGCGATGCAAGGCACAAGTCCCAATCGCCCAGCGCATAGGCTTGCAGCAGATGACCCATACCGGGGGGATGACTGTGCAGGTTCGACTGCGCTTCCTGCGAGCCGGCTCTCACGTCGAGCCCACCGCTGAGGACCTGGCCGCTCTGGGCGCCCGCTACACTACCCTGCTTGCCAAGGCCCGCTTTGGGGCTTCCTTCGAGGTGAAGGTGAAGCCAGTGGAGGCCGACACGCTCCGACCAGACCCGACAGCCTCCAACTAGAAGCCGACAGCCTCCGACCAGAAGCCGACAGCCTCCGACACGAAGCCAACAGCCTCCAACCAGAAGCCGACACTCTCCGACCCGATGCCGACACTCTCCGACCCGATGCCGACACTCTCCGACCCGATGCCGACACTCTCCGACCCGATGCCGACACTCTCCGACCCGATGCCGACACTCTCCGGCCAGAAGCCAACAGCCTCCGACCAGAAGCCACCCACCCCAAGCCGTTTACCGATTGCCTGATCGTGTATACTGATGGATGGGGGGTGACCAGATGCTGAGCGCCAAACTGCACGGCGAGACCATCCTTCTTCACCAGCGGCAGTGGGATGACCAGGAGAGCGCACTCAGAGCCTCCTCCAAGGAGGGCCACCTGATCGCGCCCTGCTGCGGCGCCCGGCTGATCCTGAAGTGGGGTCGCCAGAAGGTGCGGCACTTCGCCCACGCCCCCAAGACCGACTGCCCCTATGAGCGCTGGACCGAGCCCGAGTCGCCGGAGCACCTGGCCGGCAAGGCACTCCTCTACGACTGGTGCCAGCGCACCTTCGGTGCCACCGCCCGACTGATCGCCCTGGAGCACCCGCTCCCCCAGACCTTCCAGCGGCCCGATCTCTACATCGAGCTGGCCGATGGCACCCGCTACGCCTTCGAGTACCAGCGCAGCGCAATCAGCCCCGGTGAATGGGAGGAGCGGCACGAGGGCTATCGCCGGCTCGGCATTCACGACATCTGGCTCTTCGGCGAGAACCGCCTGGCCGATGCCCTTCCCACCGCCGGCCAGCAGGCCCGCTGGAGCATCAAGGAGCCGCACATGCTCTTCCTCAAGCCCCGGGCCTTCGAGTCGCTCGCCGCTGTGCGTACCCCCTACGAGGTGGCCTGGTGGCGGGGCGACCAGCAGGAGGAGCTCTGGGAGACGCTGGAGCTCGATGCCCGGGTCGGCCGGGAGATCAACCCCTGGTATAAACGATCGGCGCTCGAGCGGCTCCGGTCGATCACCTACCTCGACGCCGAGTCCGGCGAACTCTCGATCTACCGAGCCATGCGCGACCTCCGGGGCCAGACCCAGACGAAGATGGCCTCCATCCTCCTGAAGAGTTCCCTCAACGACCCTGACCTGGTGCTCGAACCGACCGGTTTCGCCTTGCCGATGGACCAGAAGCGCTTAGCCGAGCACCAAGCCCGTGTCGCCCGGCTGGAGGCAAGTGCCAGTGCCCACCCAACCCCAGCCCAACCGCCCCAGAGCGCGCCAGCCCCGGAGCCACCGCCGCTGCCGGCCCACATGCCCGCCATCTGGCACGAGGCTGCCCGGCAGCGTAAGGAGCGCCAGTGGCCGGTCGAACTGGACGCCGTGCGCTTCCAGCCCGGCGAGCAGGAGGAGGAGCAGCGCCGCCGCCTCGCAGACCGGCAGGCCAACCCGCACTGGCGCCGCATCGTCGAACGGCACGACCTCAACCCCGAGAACCTTCATTTCCTGGTCGGCATCCCGCTGGTGGATGATACCGCCATCGCCGTGCATCGCACCGTATGGCAGGCCTTCATCTACTACCGGCTCGTCTACCAGCAGCGGCGGAGCCTCTCCGCGGCAGATGCGGCCAGGCTCCTGGAACGGACCTTCGGGTTCGATGCCGAACTGACCAGGGGCGCCCGGTACTTCCTCCACGGCGAGATCCACACACCGGAGGATGTGGTCGGCCGCTTCCTGCTCCTCCTGGCCGAGACCGGCTACCTGCGCAGCGACCGGCAGTCCGAGCACTTCCGCTTCTACATGCCAGATGACCCGCCCCCGCCCCTGGCCTTCCGGACCCGCAACCAGCGTTGGGCCGCCTGGGACGGGCTCCTCTCGCAGACGCTCCACCGAGAGGGTGACCGATTGGTTGGCCCGGGAACGTCGATCGGGCTGACCCCCGCCAAGACCGCGGACCGTCCGACCCCCGCCCAGGTGGATGCCGTCGCACGCCTGGCCATGCGCCGGGGCTGGGACCTGGACCCGGAGCGCATCACCTTTACCGAGGCCAGCCGCATCCTGTCGGAGGCGCGGCACGGGCCCAGGAGGGACTAGCCCCCCTGGTTGCCGAACGTCAACTGAATCCGTACCACCTCAGGTCGGTTGCCAATGCGGATGGGCGGCCCCCAGGTGCCGAAGCCGGATGAGACGACAAAGTGGGTGGCTTCCTTCTGCAGATGCCCCCAATCCACCTCGAAGATCCGGCTGGTGATCAGGCTGCCCGGGAAGACTTGACCCCGGTGCGTGTGCCCCGAGACCTGCAGATCGATGCCGGCTGCCACCGCATCCGCCAGGCGGTTGGGCTGATGGTCCATCAGCAGGACCGGCAGAGAGCGATCGGCCCCCTGCAGGACATCATCCAGCGGGACTGCACCCCCCGGCGAGCGGGCCTGGGAGCTGTCGTTGCGGCCGCCGATGATGATGCTCTCATCCACCGTCACCCACTCATCAACCAGCAGGCGGATGCCCGCTCGCTCCAACTCGGCGCGGAACTCGGCGAGATTCTCCGACCCATCATCGTGATTGCCCAGGACCCCATAGGTGCCGAGTCGGGGGCTCAACTGGCTCAGCTCGGCGGCCATCCCCCGGGCCACGAACGGACCGAAGTCATCATCAATAATATCGCCGGCGAACAGGATCAGGTCAGGTTGAAGGCTGTTGACCATATCGACCAGTTTCCGGATCTGACCGTGGCCGTTCATGTAGCCGTAGTGCGTGTCGGAGACCAGCACCACGTTCAGTTCGCGGTGCGGGCCGGCGCTCTTGGGGATCGAGAGGGCGTACTCGGTCACCACCGGGGTCTGCGCCCGCCACGTCCCATAGAGCATCAGGGCGAGCAGCGCCGCGGCGATCACAGCGCCGGTGTACTTGGTCAGGTTGATATCCGGAACCAGTCGGGTCGGAATGAGGCCGGTCCAGCGGTTCAGGAGCCGGAAGAGGTCCACCAGGCCCAGCAGCAGCACGGCGTACAGGAGCACGGCCATCCAGTAGGAGCCGACTTGCATGAGCAGGTCCGTCACGGCCATCGGCAGTTGGCCGGCTGAGAACCGGGCGAGCACGAAGGAGAGCGCCAGGAGCCAGAAGGCGGGCCAGTAGACCCAGCCGGAGATGGACCGGGGCGCCATGGACTGGAGCCACTGCCAGGCCCGCCGGCCGACGTAGTAGTTGACGCCACCGTAGAGCACGAGGAAGAGGGAGAAGAAGACGATCATCGTTGTCCTCCTATGGATAGGTTGCACGAATGTGTGAAGGCGCTCCCGAGTGACCCCGGGGGCGCCTTTTCCGGTCATGAGGGCATCCACAAAGAGATTCGGAGGATCTCGGCGACATCCTTCCCTACAACTCGAACGAGATCTCAATGACCTCTTGCTGCTACCTTCTTGTATTCGGTCGGAGCTCCTTCCGCCAGGAAATAGGCCTTGTCATAGAGTACCAGGCCAACGGCTAGAACGACAAGAATCGCGGTCTGAATGAATTTGACCGACTCCTCCACCAGGAATGCCTCCGCCGAAAGCACCATCATGATGTGGAAGAGAATTGCCGCCGGGGTCGACCGGCCGTTGCGATCGTACAGCCAGTTCATGATCACCGTCGCCGGAACGAGGCTGATGAAGAAGTTGGCTACATACGGGAATCCTGCGTGCCAGAGTTCGTTCTGATAGTTGTTGTTGATGAAGAAGAGGGGCACGTGCCACAGCCCCCACAGCAGGGCGAAGAGCAGGCTGGCCTTCAGCAGCGAGAACCGGCGGCGCAGGCTGTCGGCGCCGTAGCCTCGCCACCCAATCTCCTCTGTAGTGGGGGCGAGAATGGAAATCAGCAGGCCCATCAACCCCTGGCCGCTGAAGAGGTCGGAGAGCCCGAACTGTCTGGCAGACCCACCGAACAGCACGGAAACGGCGATGGCGAGGAGAATGGTAGCGGGCAGCAGCAGGATGATCGCCGGGGTATAGGCCAGGCGAATCCGCCCTATGCCCGTCATCCGGCTCCAGAAATCCTGCTTCAGCGCCCGGTTGCCGGAGCCAAGGACGATAACGAGGGAGACGATGAAGGGGACGAAGGTGCCGAGAATCATCAGCGGCATCAGGATGGACTCCCCGTCGGGTTGGTAGCTATAGTAGGCCGCCGTGAACCATATCGCCCAGGTGAGCAGAAGTGTGTAGGTAAAGAACGTGACCGGCTGCCTGTAGTGACTCATGTGTATCCCTCCTACGACCGAAGCTGACGATTCAGGTTGTGGCCCTGGCCCTACGGTGGCCAAGGCGCAGGCGCCACTGCTCCGGCAGAGAGTCGCGGTGAGGCT
Source organism: Symbiobacteriaceae bacterium (assembly GCA_041690255.1). GTDB lineage: Bacteria > Bacillota > Sulfobacillia > Symbiobacteriales > Symbiobacteriaceae > JAWLHU01. Next base: position 380,318 of record JAWLHU010000003.1, on the reverse strand, counting down.
TGGAGAGCAGGTACTGGAGCGCCAGGGCGAGTACGGGATTGGCCATCGTGGCCATGCTGAGCGGAGTAATGCCGACCAGGAAGACGATGCCCATGATCAAACCTGCCTGGGTTCGACGACCGCTGGAGAGGATCAGCAGACCTGCAGTGGTCTCATAAGCAACAGCCAGAAGGCCAAAGAACAGCGGTACGGCCCCAACAACATCTGTGAAGATCGTGCGATATACCGGGATGACTGACTCGCTGCCAAGGGCGATGAACAGGCTGGGATCGATCAGGCAGATGACGAAGTTGACGCCCCAGGCCATCAGCAGGAAGAAAATGCCCACGAAAAGGCGGCCGGCGGTGGGCTTCCAGAGGCAGAGCGCAAAGACGATCAGGGAGAAGAGCAGGCTCACGATGACAGGTTCCATGTCGGATCATCCTCCAATCAGAGATAGTCTTCCGTCGGTCAGGCGGTAGATGGCGTAGCCGCGGGCTGCAATCTCCGGGTCCGCAGTGGCCAGGATGATGGGCTGGGCGCGGGCGGAGTCGGGGGTAGGGATCAGGTCGGCAACGGGTTCATCCAGGAGAAGCAGATCGGGCTGCAACTCCCTCGTGCTCAGGCCGGTGACCAGACGGCCTTCGTAGAAGAGGTCGCCATGGGTCGGTGGCTCCCTGAGCCCGAGGATGCGGAGCAGGGTGGATTTGCCGGCGCCGGTTGGCCCAAGGATGGTGATGAAGTCGCCGGCGTAAATACGGAGGTTGATGTCGCGCAGGGCCCAGGTCTCGCTGGGCTGGCCGGGCCGGTAGACCCGGGCAATGTGGGAAGCCTGCATCAGTAGCTTCCGCATGGCGGGGCTCACTGGGCTGACGGCGCCCCGCCGAGGAAGGCGGCCAGCAGAATCGGGAGGTCCAGGGCGGTGCCGACCACGAGCCGCGGGTGCCAGAAGAGACCCATAGGGATTCGCCTCCTGTGTTCATCTGCCCCCAGTATGGGGGACGGCACTGAACAATTACTGAAGGCGCCCTGAAACGAAAAGCCCGCACCCAGGTTCAGAGGGTGCGGGTGGCTGTATGGGTTAGTCCAGCAGTTGGCGGTAGAGTTCCTTCGTGACCGGGCCCGGCTCCAGACCGAGCTCGTCACACAGCAGGCGGGCGATGGTCTGGTACTGCGCCAGGGCGGCGCTCCGGTTCCCCAAGGCGGCGTACGCCCTCATGAGCCCCAGGTGGGCCTCTTCATCGAGCGGGTCGACCTGCAGCAGGAGTTGCAGCGCCTCGACGCCGTCGGCGTGGCGGGCCTCGCCAGCGTAGCGGGCGGCCAGCCGGCGCAGCACGGCCTGATAGAGACGGCGGGCTTGGGTCCGGGGGGCCTCGCACCAGGAGTAGTCCAGCCCTTCGAGCAGGTCACCGCGGTACAGGTCGACCGCGCACCGCCAGGAGCCTTCCTCTTGGGCAGCGGCCAGCTCCTCGAACTCGCGCAAATCCAGGGCGATGCCGGTGCAGTCCATGCGGTAGGCCCCGCCAGCGAAGGTGATCAACCCCTCGCCTGCGGCTCCGATCGTGGAGCGCAGGTTATAGAGCGTGGTGTGCAGCAGGGTGCGGGCCGGTTCGAAGTCGAGCTCTGGCCAGAGGGCTTCGATGACCTGATCGCGGGCGATGGGGCGGCCGCCGGACAGGACGAAGTAAGCGAGCAGGTCCCGTGCCTTCGTGGTTCGCCATCTCGCCGGGGGACGCCCGTCGACGTTTACGGCAACGGACCCCAGGAGCGTAATGGAAAGGCGGCGAACCGGGGCTGGGGGCGGTGCATCACGGGACGGCGCATCACCGGCCCGCAGCAGCGACTGGAAGGCTAGAAGGGCGGCATCCTTCACCGCCGGATCCTCATCGTATAGCAGGCTCCGGATCGCTTCGGTCGCCGCCTCGCCTCCGATCACCGAGAGTGGGTAGATCGCGGCCCGGCGCACCGGCCCCGCAGGTTGGCGGGTCATCTCCAGGAGGGCAGGCACCGCCCGCCGGCCCATGCGAATCAGCAAGTCCTGGCAGAATGCCGCCTCCACCCCCCGAACAAGCGCATCGGTAATCAGGGGAAGGGCCGCGAGACGCGGGGCGGTCAACACCTGGACGAATCCTTCGGCTGCGGCGTAGCCCAGGGCCCGGTCGAAGGAGTGCCGGGCACCGTCCAGGTTGCCCCCCGCCCAAGCCTTCTTGGCGAACAAGGTCAGAAGATAGTGCAGGTAGAACTTCGCCTCGATCGACGATTGGTAGGCAAATGAGCGGCTGAGCAACCCTTCGGCCGCGGCGTGCTCCCCCCAGGTGAGCAGGGCAGCCGCCAACACCATGCCCGCGCAAGCCTCGAGAAAGCGGAACCGGCCTCGGGCGATGCCGTACGCCCTTTCGGCCAAGCGGCGGAAAGCGGACATGTCGCCCCGGGAGGCCGCGACGAGGGCGCGGTTGCAAATGGCCGTAAGCCCGATCGCAATATTGGCCGAAAACGTCTCATAGAGCCCCTCGGCCTTCCGCAGATGCTCCTCGGCCTCGTCCAGCCGGCCCAGGTCCAGGCAGACCTGCCCGTAGGTCAGGTGGGCCATGGCCAGTGCGGTCAGGTCGCCCCGGTCCGCCCGAGCTTCCAGACAGCGGCGCCCCAGGGCCACGGCCTCATCGAGACGCCCCTGGTCACGCAGGAGGATTACTTTGCTGTGAGCGCCCGTCAGTTCCAGAAAGGGGTCGATCTCAAAGGCCTGCCGGTACCATTCCGTCGCCGCGGCGTACTGGCCGAGCGCCAGGGTGATCTCGCCCAGGAGCATGGCAGCGGCGGCCATGATCGGTCGGTCGCCGCGACCCCGGGCCGAGTCCCAGAGGGCGATGGCCCGCTCCTGCGCGGCAGGCGGATGGTCGCAGAACAGCCAGTGTATCTCCCCGAGCTCGGCCCAGAGTTGCTCGGTGCCGGGCTGGCCGACGGCCACCTGGTGGGCAAAGGCTTCGAGCGTCATCTTTCCGGAGAGCCACTCCGCAACCAGGCTACGGGCGATATCCGTGGGCACGTAGCCAGGAATCGCCGCCAGCATCTGGCCGGTGAGAGCGGTCCGCCAGCCTTCGCCATACTGGCGCCAGCACTGCAGCGCCAGTGGGAAGCCGCCGGATTTCGACCAGCACTCCTCCCAATCGCCGGCGCCCAGCATGTCAGCCGTCTCCTCCCGCGTGAACGCGAGATCTGCGGCCCGGAGAGTGCGGCAGTCGGCGCCCGGGTCGACAGGAAGGGGCGCCTGCGTGCAAATGGCCACGTGCAGTTCCGGTGGAGCGTAACGGAACAGGAGCGTCAGGATGTCCGCCAGCCAGGGCTGTCCGAAGGCGGCCTCCAGCCCATTGAGGGCGAGAATCACAGGCGGTCGGGCTGCGGCTTCCACAACAAGTTCGGCCACGAAGTCTTGTGGGGCAATGGGCGCATCGGCGAGGGCCCAGTCCGGCCAGATTCGCGCAAACGAGACCCGGAGGTGCGCCACGAGGGCGGCGCCGCTCTCCCGGTCAGACTGGTCGAGGCGGTAATAGACGAAGGAAGGCCCGACAGTGGACAACCACTGGACCAGGAAGGCGGTCTTGCCTGCGCCGAACGGCGCCTGCAGGAGCAGTGTATGGGGCGGAGGGTTGCCGGTGTCGGTCAGGCGAGGCCGGGGCATGTATCCAGCGGAGGATGGAAGCATCAGTTTGGTGCGTATGATCCGCTGCACGGGAATCACCTGCCTGTTGCCGTGTAGATTCTCTTCAGGAGAACAAGGCCCTGCCGACGCTCGGAAAAAAGCGGGCTCAACCTCTTCGACATCAAGCTGACGCCGGCAGATGACCCCAACGCACCCAAGCCCGAGGACCCGGCATAACGCCAGGCCCTCGGGCTTTCCCCTATAACTGGAACCAAATCTCGATGCCCTCCTGTTGCCGGCTTACATGCACCGAGTTGATTACCGCCGCCAGCGCCTCCTTCCGCCGGGCAAGCGGAATGGCCTCATCGTTCGCCGTCTGGATCATCGCCCCGATCGCCTCCCGGACGGCGGCCACATCCACCTCGGGCTCCTGATGGGGCGCCGCCGCCTCCCTGATCTGCGCCTCCAGGGCGGCCCGGGCCGCCTCGTGCTGCTCTTTCTCACGCTGGTAGTCGGTGAGCGAGATCACATCCGCCTTGTAGGCCTCCCAGGCCCGCTGCAGCTTCCGGTCCTCGGCTTCAAGCCGCCTGCGTAGCTCATCGGTCGGGTCTGCCTCGGGCTCCACCTCGGTCTTCGGCGTGATCACGACGTCGCCCAGGTTCACGTACCCTCTCGTGATGGCCCGCAGATGCTTGACGACCGCCGCCTCGATCTCCGCCATCGGTACCCGGTTGCAATAGCAGGTGTGGTGCCGGGTGTAGCCCGTGCAGATCGCCGATGGCCGGTAGACCCGCTGGCCGGTCTTGCGGTCCATCCACTGATAGTTGAAGTGGATCATGCTCCGGCCGCAGTCCAGGCAGCGGAGGAGGCCCCGCAGGAGGTAGTCCCGGTTCTCCCTGGGCAGGTTCACCTTCCCACGCCCCGCCCGGATGGCCGCGCACCGCTCCCAGGTGGCCAGATCGACCAGTGGCTGGTGCGCACCGGGCACGATGACCCAGTCTTCCTCGGGCCGCATCCGGCGCCCTTTTCGGGTATCCCGTTGCCCCCAGATCAGCTCCCCGATGTACGCCCGGTTGGTCAGGATCTTGTTGATGAAGGCCGTGGTCCAGGTGTACCGGGCGGCAGCCTGGCCGAAGTGGATCAGGCCCTCGTGGGAGAGGCGCCTGGCGATTCCGGCCATCCCCATCTCGCCGGCGGCATAGGTCCGAAAGATCCACTGGACGATGGGGGCCGTCGCCGGATCCGGGAGGTACCGGCCGTAGTGGGCTTCATCGGTGCGGTCATAGCAGCGGGTGTAGCCGATCGGCGGGACGCACATCCCGCGGCCGAGCGATGCCCGCTCCCGCTGCCCCTTCAGGACTTCTGTGGCCAGGTTCTCGGAGTAGAACTCGGCCAGCGCCTCCATGATCGCCTCATGAAAGCGGCCGGTGGGGCTGTCCTCGAACGGCTCCGTCATCGAGCGGACATCGATTCCCAGTTCGCGGCGGAACATCGCCTTGTAGACGACGCTGTGCTGGCGGTTGCGGGCGAAGCGGTCCATCTTGTGGACCAGGACGAGGTCGAACGGCCGGGGTTTCTGCTTCCCGGCCCGGACCATCGCCTGGAACTGGGGGCGGTCATCGGTCCGGCCGCTGGCGCCCTCCTCGACGAACTCGGCGACGACACGCCAGCCTTGCTGGCTGGCGTACCGGCGAAGCGCCTTGATCTGGGCGGAGATGGAGTAGCCTTCTTCCGCCTGCTCCTCCGAGCTCACCCGCACGTAGATCGCTGCCCGCATGATCCACCCCCTACCCCCCGGTAGATGGTATGTGGATCGGCCGATCCATACGCACGCCCTGCAGCCGTGCGATCTGGATCACTCATACCCCAGTCTACGACGCTGAGAGCGTGGAGGGCTTCACCAGCACGGACATCAAGGAGCTCCAGGAGGAGGCCCAGCGAGAAGGGATGATGGGCATCTCGCCCCGATACGTCATCAACCGGCTGTCGCACGCTCTGGCCAAGGAGGACTGCAAGTGCATCAACCCGCTTGACGCCCTGCGCACCCTCAAGGACGGCTTCGAGCAGCACACCGGCATCTCCCGGGAGGACCGAGAGGCCTACATGAACTTCATCTACGAGGCCCGGAAGGAGTACGATGAGCTGGCCCGCACCGAGATCCAGCGGGCGTTCATCTACGCCTTCGAGGACACGGCCCGGTCGGTCTTCAACAACTACCTGGACAACGTCGAGGCAGCAGTCAACAAGCAGAAGCTGCTCGACCCGATCACCGAAGATGAGGTCGACCCGGACGAGAAGCTGATGCGCTCGATCGAGGAGCAGATCGGGGTGACGGAGAACGCCAAGAAGGCCTTCCGGGAGGAGATCATGATCCGCATCTCCACCCTGGCCCGGAAGGGGCAGAAGTTCGACTACACCTCCCACGAGCGGCTGAAGGAGGCCATTGAGAAGAAGCTCTTCGCCGACATGAAGAACGTGGTCAAGGTGACCACATCCACCCGAACGCCGGACCCCGAGCAGCAGAAGCGGGTCAGCGAGGTCGTGCAGCGCCTGATCGATGATCACGGCTACTGCCAGCTCTGCGCCGGCGAGCTGATCAAGTACGTGGGTACCCTGCTCAACCGTTGACACCAGTCTTTTCGCCCCTGGGCTTTTCCGGCCCGGGGGCGCTCCATTTTTCTCGATATTGATCTTGCCTAATCCTTAATAAAAGATAATGAAAACGTATAAATGGAACAGGAACTCTCTTTATTCTTGTCCAATCATTTCAGATGCAATCTCTTTATCCTGGAGGCATCTGAATGAGGCGTATCGTTTCGATCTGGGTCATTCTCCTGATCCTGGCCTCCAGCCTTCCGGCTGGTGCCCTAGCTGCAGGTGGTTCCGGTCCTGATCCCGCCTCACCTCCCCGTCTGCACCTGCTGACCGGGGCGGTCGATCCCACCAGCCTCATGACCCTCGCCAGCCTCTCCCCGGTTCCGTCCGGGCAGAAGGCGCTCTACGTCGTCCAGTTCCACGATGTGATCACGAGTGCCGACCACGCCCTGCTGCAGAAGGCTGGGGTTCTGGTCGGTCCCTACCTGCCCGACTTTGCTTTTGTCGTGCAGGCCACCCCGGAGCAGGCCCAGTCCCTCGCCCAGGATGGGCGTGTGCGGGCGGTGGTCCGCTTCCGGCCGGAGTGGAAGGTCTCGCCCGAAGCCGCTGCCGCCACCGGTGAGGTCTCCCTCCGGGTTCAGACCTTCCCCGGCGCCGGCGACCAGCCCACCACCCTCCAGACCGGCCTGAAGGCCACATCGGCCGAGTCCGACTCGACGGGCCTGCTCCTGAACGGGGTCCAGGCGTCGGCGGTCCAGGAGTTGGCCGCCGATGAGTCGGTCCTCTTTGTGGACCTGGCAAAGCCAATCCAACTCTTCAACGAGCGGGCCCGGGGGATCCTGATACCCGGCGGCGGCCTCGACTCCGTGGGCCTGACCGGCACCGGCCAGGTCGTGGCGGTGGCCGACTCGGGCCTGGACACCGGCAACCTGGCCACCCTACACCCCGACTTCCAGGGCCAGGTGAAGGAAACGTTCGGCATTGGCCGCCCTGGCGAGTGGTCGGACTACGACGGCCACGGCACCCACGTGACCGGCTCGGTTCTGGGGACCGGAGCCGCATCGAACGGGGCCCAGAAGGGCATGGCCCCCGGGGCCCAACTTGTCATGCAGTCCTTGAGTGACACCGAAGGCGGTCTTGCGCTCCCCCCAGAAGGACTTCCCGCCCTCTTTGAGCAGGCCCGGCTGGCCGGTGCCCAGCTACATACCAACTCGTGGGGGTACTCAACTACCGCGTACGAATCCGAAGCGGCCGCGGTCGATGATTACACGTGGCTGCACAAGGACTTCACCATCCTCTTTGCCGCCGGCAACGCGGGACCGTACTCGGGCACAGTCAGCACGCCAGGTACGGCCAAAAACGCGATCACGGTCGGTGCCTCCGAGAACAACCGGCCCGATAGCGACTACGGCAGCCTGGCCGACGATCCCAATGAAATGGCCGATTTCTCCAGCCGGGGACCCGCCGAGGATGGCAGAGTCAAGCCCGACGTGGTCGCTCCCGGCATGGCCATTCTATCCACACGCTCATCGTTATCGTATCCGGAAAACTCCGGTTACTACCAGTACATGAGTGGTACATCCATGGCCACCCCGCTGACCGCGGGTGCAGCCGCCCTGGTGCGTGAGTACCTGCAGACGGAGCAGCAGATCGCCAACCCGTCCTCCGCCCTGATCAAGGCCATGCTGATCAACGGCGCCCAGGATATGGGCGATGGATGGATGAGCCCTGACCAGGGCTGGGGGCGTGTCGACCTGACCAACACGCTCTACCCCGTGGGGCGGGAGAACGCCCTGGTCATGGAGCAGACCGGTCTCGCGACCAGCGAGAGCACCTCGTACACGTACGACCTCCGGGAAGGCCAGATCCTCAAAATTACCCTGGTCTGGACCGACTACCCCGGTGCCCCAAACTCGGCGAAGAACCTGGTCAATGACCTGGACCTTCAGGTGACGGGACCGTCAGGTCAGGTCTACCAGGGCAACTGCTTCACCCCCGATCGAAAGACCGCCGCCACCACCGCGTGCGGATTTGACCGGGTGAACAACGTCGAGAACGTCTACATCGCTGCCCCGACCTCCGGCCAGTACACCGTGAACGTCGCGGGCTACAACGTGCCCAACGGCCCGCAACCCTATGCCCTGGTCGTCTCCGGTCTGTTCAGCAGCAGCTCGGCCCCGGCCGTGCAACTGACCAACCCGCTGCCCAGCGCCTCCCTCCACGGGAAGGTCACCCTGACCGCCACGGTGCAGGATGCCGACCCGATCGAGCGGGTTGAGTTTTACAGTGACAGCACCCCCCTGGGTACCGACACGAACGGTACCGATGGCTGGAGCCTCACCTGGGATACCACGAATGTCCCCAACCGCGCCTACTTCCTGACCGCCAGGGCCTACGACTCCGGCGGCAACGTGGGGGCGTCCATGGCGATTGCCGCCAAGGTGGAGAAGCCCATGCCCGAGCTCTCGCTCATCGCCCCCGCCTACGTGGGCGTAGGGGAGAGTTTCACCCTGGGCGTCTCGGTCTCCGCTGGGGCCGATCTCTACGGCTCTGCCGTCGAACTCCTCCTTGACCCGAGCGCCTTCGAATTCGTCTCCGCAACCTCCGGCACACTGGTCCCTGGCGATCTTGCGTCAGATGCTGTCTTCCAGGGAATGCAGCAGGTCGAGGTCGATGGCGGCCTCCAGCGCATTACCGCCCTGGCGCTCCGTCTGGGCGATCAGTTTGGGGCGAGTGGTGACGGGACGATTGCCACCTTCTCCCTCAAGTCGATTGGCCAGGGAAGCTTCATCATTGACCCCGCGGCCATGCTGAAGGTCCAGTTGGTGGACAGCACCGGGGCCCCGCTCGCCTTCGGGCCACCCGCCCCCGTGACGATCAAGGTCGATGACATGGTACCCAAGGCCGTTCACGTCGTTGGCGCAACCAAGCTCGACCCGGCCGGTGTCGCTCACTACATGGCGGGCGACGAGGTCGAGATCCGGGTCGAGGCCCATCCGGGCCTGCTGAGCGCCTCTGCCGAGAACCAGCCGTGGATCTATGCCGAGATTCCCGGCATCGACGGGGCGTCCGAAATCGAGCTGGTCGAGACCGGGGCCGGCATCTACGAGGGTTCGTATATCGTAACGGCGGGTGACAACACCGTCGAGCCCGTCAGCGTTACGGCGACCGTGGTCAGCCCGGACGGCACCCCTCACCCGCGCACCAGCGATGACAAGGTGGTGCTGGATACCACCCCGCCCACCTACGAGGCGCTCTCCACGACGGCTCAGACCGTCCTGAGGGCCGGCGACTCCTTCCGGCTTCTGGCTATTGCCGAGCCGGGGCTGACGCAGGTCACGTACAGCTTCACCCCGGAAGATGGGGTCGCACGGACCGGCGAACTCGTGGATACGGGTGCTTACCCGGGGGCCTACAGTGCCCCTTACACGGTGGCCGAGGGAGAGAACACCCCCGTCGACGGTGCGGTCGTCTCCATGACCCTGGTGGACCTGGCCGGCAACGAAACGACGGCCACCCTCGACCAGACGGTCAAGATCGACACCACCGCCCCGGTGATCAGTGACCTGGTGGTGCAGGCCGCGAACGGAGAGCTGACCATCTCCTTCACCGCCGAGGCGGGTCTCACAGCAGCCGCCACGGTGGATGGGCTCTTCGCCGGCCAACCCTTCACCTATGAGAACGGGACTTATCTCCTCACCTTCGACTTCCAGCCCGGCATGGACGTGTCGAATGCCGATGTGACCATCACCGCCCGGGACGCCGCCGGCAACGAGACCACCCAAATCGTGGTAGATGGTGTCACGATCGACACAATCGCCCCGTATGCCTCGGTCAAGGTCAGCCACCAGCCCCGAGGCCTGGAGGGCTGGTACGTGGAGCAGCCGAGCCTGACCATCGTCGTGGAGGAGGGGGCGACCCTCTCGCTTCAGGACGGCGGGAACGAGGTCACCCTGGCCACCCCCACGACGGCAGAGGGCCTCTCCACCTACACCTACGATGTCCCCGAGGGTGAGCACACCTTCGCCTTCACCGCCACCGATGCCGCCGGCAACAAGACCGAGCGGACCCTGCCGCCGATGAAGGTGGATACCACAGAGCCGGCAGCGCCCACAGAGCTGACCGCCACCCTCAACAAGTCCGAGCGGACAGCAGCAGTCACCGGCACGATCAGCGATGCTGATGTGACCCGCGTGGCCCTCTGGGTCAACGGCCAGAATGTCGGGATCCGCCAGGTCGCTCCGGGCAGCTTCTCGCTGGCCTCGATCCCCCTGGTTGAGAACCTGAAGAACGAGGGCATCAACACGATCGAGATCGCCGCGATCGATGCCGCGGGCAACCAGGGTCCGAAGGGATCGCTCCAGCTCACGCTGGATACGACGCCGCCGACCTTCGGCATCACGCTCGATACCGTGACCGGCACCATTACCGTGCTGGCGAGCGAGCCGATCGCAAGCGGCCCCACCCTGACCGCCACGATCAACGGGACGTCGCTGGCTGCGCTCACTGCGCTGCAGCCGACCGGCAATACCAACGAGTACGCGGCGACGTTCGACCCCGCCGTAGACCTGAGTGGCGCGCTGAAGATCAACGTCACCGGCACCGATGCCGCGGGCAACGTCGGGTATGGTCACCGGGTCAAGGAGACCGTAGCCGACACGACCCAGCCTAATAGCGTCACCTCGAATGACGGAAACGTGACCGTGTACTTCGAGGCCGGCGAACTGGCCGACACCGCTGTTGCATTGAGCACCTACCTGGATGAGAACCTGCACGCCTACACTCCGCCTGGAACCCAGATTCTGGGTGGTGCCTACCAGTTCAGTGCAACCCTGAGCGACGATGCCTCCGTCGATGTCACCTTCCAGATGGCAATCACCGGCCCTGTCCCGGCGGAGGTGGGGATCTACTACCTCCCGCTGGAGAAGCCTGGCTCGGTGGAACTGGTCTGGGGCACGACCGAGATCGTCTCCACCGATCCTGCCACGGAGATCAGCATCGTGAAGGTGCATGCAACCCTGCCGCACTTCTCGGTCTGGGCCCCCTTCGTGGACATGACCGCCCCGGAGTACGTGGGCGAGATCGCCGTGAACGGCAGCACTGCGGCGAACCAGACCATCAACACCACGACCGTGACCATCAGCGGAACGGTGGATCCCACCACCGCCAAGGTGGAGGTGACCGGCGGCAGCGCTGCGGTCGAGCAGGTGCTCAATCCGAAGAGCACCGTGGATCAGAGCTTTAGCCTCTCGGTGGCCCTGGGGGCTGACGGCCTGAAGACCCTGACGGTTAAGGCCTATGACGAGTTCGGAAACTGGAACTCGCGAGAGATCAGCCTGACGCTTGACACCGTCGGCCCGGCTGTGACCGGCCTCTCGGTCAACGGCGCCGCGTACTCTGGCACCGTTTACACCACCAGCAGCACCGCCGGCCTGGTAGCCGGCAGCGACGATGCGACCGCCCGCCTGACCGTCAAGCAGGGTGAGAGCATCCTGCTGGCGGACGCCCAGAGCGTCAACCTGACCCTCAACCTCACAGCCAACGCCGGCAACAGCTACACCATCGAGGCGGAGGACCCTGTGGGGAACGTCACCAGCAGCACGGTGACCATCGTCAACGATACCCTGGCCCCAGTCCTGACGATCAACAACCTGCCCGCTCAGACCGGGGACGACAGCTTCACGTTCGGGTATAGCGTGAACGAGGCGGGCGCTACGGTCGACCTGATCGCTGACAACGGCGCTACCTACACGCAGGATACCGCCACCCAGAAGATCACGATCACCTTCCCGGCCGACGGCACCTATACCCTGACCTTCACAGTCACCGATCCGGCAGGCAACAAGACGACCGTGACCCGGACCGTGCTCTACGACACGGCCGTTCCGATTGTCTCCGCCACCGCCAGCCCGAACCCGACAACGACGAACAGCACCCTGAACATCAGCGCCGTGGATGACGCCAGCGTGGCGGTGAACGGCCTGCTCTCGATCAGCGTCGGCGGGACCACTCTGGTGGATGCCGCAGCCTTCAACGGCACCGGCTCCTATGATCTGACCACGCTGACCGAGGGGGCCAACCCGGTTACGGTCGAGGTGACCAACCTGATCAACGGCCTGACCGGCAGCACCAGCCTCTCCGTCACCAAGGACACCACCGGCCCGGTGGTCACACTGACCGCTCCTCAGTCCACGACGACCAGCGGCAGCATGCAGGTGACCGCCACCCTGAATGAGCCCGCTCGAATCCAGATCCAGCGCCTCTCCGGGGCCACCTGGATCAACGTGGGCAGCCAAACCTCGCAGCTCGAGGCCGGCACCCGGAGCGTTACGGTCAGCCTGACCTCCGGCACCAACCAGTACCGGGCGCAGGCCACCGACGCACTGGGCAACAGCAGCACCTCCGCTCCGATCACGATCACCTATACGCCGCCCTCCGGTGGTGGTGGCGGCGGCGGTGGGGCCCTGCCCACGCCCGCTCCGACCATCAGCGCTGCTGCGGCGCAGAGCCTGACCAACCAGGCGACCGTCACGATCAGCGGCACCGCTACGGCCGGCGCCGAGCTGAAGATCGCCCGGGGCGCCACCCTGCTCCAGACCCTGACCGTGGGCGAGTCCGGTACCTTCAGCTACACTGCGGACCTGGCTGAGGGTGAGAACAGCTTCACCCTGACCGTCACCAACGTCGGCGGATCGGCTTCGACAACGGTTACCGTGACCCGTGACTCCACCGCTCCCGTTGTGACCGTGACCGCTCCGAGCGAGTCGGAGACGGCAGAGGCGACCATCACCGTGACCACCGAGGCGAAGGCGAAGGTCTACGTGAACAGCCGCTTGGCTGGTACAGTCCCGAACTCCGGCACCCTCACTGTCACGGTTACGTTGCAGGAGGGCACCAATTCGATCTCGGTCTACGCGGTCGATGCAGCCGGCAACAAGTCTGGTGAGCAGACCGCAACGATCAGCTACCAGCCCGTGACCCAGCCTCCGACCCAGCCCGAACCGACCACTCCCACGACCCCGACCACCCCGACGGCACCGATGCTGTTGGATGTCAAGGGCCACTGGGCTGAGGCGGCGGTGCGTGAGCTGGTCTCCGCCGGCATCCTCTCCGGCATGGGCGACGGTACCTTCCAGCCCGAGGCGAGCGTGACCCGGGCCCAGTTCGCCAAGATGATCGTCCTGGCCCTGGGGCTCGAGATTGACGAGGCGGCTGTGCTGAACCTGACCGATGCCGATCAGATCCCTGCCTGGGCCCGCCCGTACGTGGCGGCCGCCATGAAGGCCGGCCTGATCACCGGATACGAGGATGGCAGCTTCCGGGCCGACCAGCAGATCACCCGACTCCAGATCGCCGTGATCATGGGCCGTGCCCTCGCACTGAAGGGCATTGCGCCCGCCGGCCAGGCCAAGCAGTTCACCGATCGGGATGCGATCCCGGCCTGGGCGACCGCTCAGTTCGATGCGGCCACGCAGGCGGGCCTGATCACCGGGTTCGAGGACGGCAGCTTCCGTCCCGATCAGAACGCGACCCGAGCTCAGGCAGCGGTCCTGACGCTCCGTCTCCTGTTGCAAATCAAGTAGGTTGGGAAGCCAGGAGGGGGCCGGTTTGGCCCGGCCCCCCCGCCCTGCAAGAAGGAGTGGCAGTATGCGAATGCCGAGACGCTTCGTCTCCCTGATCACCGGCATGACGATCGCAATCGCTGCAGCCTGGGCCGGTTCCCCGGCCTTGGCCGCCAGTGTAGATCCTGATCTGCGTCCCTATTCGACCAAAGCGGCCCCTCGGATCTATGTCGTGGAGCAGACCCTGCCCGACGGCTCTGTCGTGCCCGTGGCCCGGCCTCGTCCCGAACAAGAGGCCCCACAATCCATGATCTACGTTCAGCCCCTGACGATTACGGTCGAGGGCTCCAACGGCTCCAACATCATTCCCTACACGGGCCAGACAGAAGAGCCGATCACGGTCACGGTCACCGACCCAGATAATGCGGATGCTCCGGTGACGGGGGCCCTTGTTGACCTGGGGTGGGTGTCCGGCACGACCGATGCCAACGGCCAGGTGACCCTGACCTTCCCCCTTCACGGGTCGACCACCGGTAGGGTTGAAGTCGGAGACCAGTTTGCCTGGTTCGCCATCCTGGACTTTACGCAGGATGCCCTGCTGCAGGTCAGCATGACCGATCAGAGCGGAACGCCGATCCCCAGTGGGAATCTGGACTTCCACGTTGTCGGTGACGATCGCGGCGTGCACATCGGTATGTGGCAAACCGGCCCTTCTCACGGGTGGGCGGTCATGCCGGCGGGCAGCCCCGCTCGTGTGGTGGGCGTCACCACCACAGGGGAAGGGCTCTATGAACTCTACGAGGACCTTACGCCGCAGAGCTACCAAGCGGTTGGGCCGGAGGTTGTCATCCTGGATGGGGCGAGTGCCCTTGCACTCCCTGTCACCGTCTCCCTGGACACGGCTGGCGTGAATGCCAACGTGCTCCTGGCCCCGCAGGACAGCTACTCCTACACGGTCTACAATCACAGCCTGTTCATCGGCGCAGACACCGTCGGAACCCTGTACGTGACCCCCGGCACCTATGAGATCGGGTACCATGTGCCGGCGATGTACGTGGACGAGGTAGAGACAATCGTATTTGACACCGTGATCCTGGGTTCCGCAACGCCAGCTTTGAACGCTGCTCTCAGCAGTTCTGGTCTGGCCACGCTGCAGACCGCCTTTACCGATCTGCCGGCCGTACTCGACCACGGTGAGTTCTCCCTGAACCACGGCAAGCTGCCGTTCCGGGTCCCGGAGGGCACCGTCCAGATGGAGTCCGGCAGTTATGAGATTACCAGTGTCGTGCTGCGTGCCGGCATGTGGTGGTACAACTACGCAGTTGTTGATCCCACGAGGAGAGACGTGACGCTGGCTGCCGGAGAGACCCGCCAGATGCCCTTCCCGGTCAGGCCGAGGGCCTGGTCCTTCGACGATCTCCCGACAACCGGGAACTATCTGAGCGGATGGGTCAATCTCCGGAACAGCACTAACGATGTCCTGCATATGGCCATGCAGTCGGATTCCCCTGCCCAACTGGGCGATGTGGTGATCTACAACGAGGCGGATGAGCTGGTGGGCACTGCCACCCTCGATCTCTTCGGATTTGACTGGCCGGCACCAGCGAGCCCGGCAGATCAGGTCTACAGCTATGAGGGAACCTACGACCTCGGTCCGCTCGGCATCGCAATCGATGTCGCCGGCATCATGAAAATGGGGAACCCGGCCTATGCGGTCACGAAGCCGACCGTGATTCCCGCCTATCTTCCGACAGACCTCCTGGTTGAGGTCTGGAACGCGCCTTCCGGAGCGACTGTCCAGATCGGTGAGTCCGGGCCGGTCCAAACGCTTGACGAGAACGGAGAGGCCAGGTTCGACGCACTGAAGGTCCCGGGGCCCCAGCCGATCTATGTCGATGGCCTTCGCAAGGGCATGGTCCAGGCATACGGTGCTGTCGATGCTGCACAGGTGATGGTCGAGGCCCCATCTTCCACCCCACCGTTCACCCGGTTCCCGGTGGTAATCAAACTGATCAACGGTCAGGACATTTACGGTGTGCAAGTAGACGTCAATCTGGACCCCAATCTCGTCCGCGTCGTGGGTGCAACCGAGACCGATCCCATGGCTCCTAACGCTACCTGGTCCGCCGGTCCGACCATCAGCGCGGACGGTAGCCAGTTGCAGTACCTCGTCTCACGGCTGGGCGAGACCGCCGGTATCGGTGGGGAAGTCCCCCTGCTGCTCATGAACCTGCAACTGGTCGGCGACGTCACCGCCGTCGATCTCGCCACGGCGGTGGAGGTCAAGCTTGTCGACTCCATGGGCAACCCGATTCCCGTTGCCGTACTCTCCCAACCGGTGGTCGTGGGCACTCCGATCAACGGACAAGTGACCAGTGCGGGCCTCACAGTCGCCGGCGCCCCCGTGCGGCTGGTCGACAGCACAACGAAGCGAGAGGTGGCGACAACCCAGACCGATAGTATGGGCTTTTTCTCCCTCATCATCTCGGAAGATGGTACCTACGATCTGGTTGTCAATGCCTGGCCGTACGCACCAGAGACCGCAACGGTGACGGTGACCGACGGCATCCCGTCCATCGAGTTCGTTGATGTTGCCCTGCTCTACGGAGACGCCGACGGGGACGGAGTCGTCACCGAGATGGATCTGTCGTTGCTCATGGAGCGCTACGCTGATCCTACTCTGTCCGGCACTCCGGCCGACCTGAACAACGATGGGCGCTTTGACCTGCAAGACCTGTACTACGCCGCCCAGAATGCCGGTTCCACCACCCTGTCGACCCAGAAGGAGGAGGGCCAGTAAATGAAGCGGAATCCCTCGCGGGTTATCTCGACGACGCTCGCCCTGCTCCTGGGGCTGACGCTGGCCATGCCTGGCACCGGCTTCGCCGCCGGGACCCCAGCCCCTGTCATAATCTCGGATCCCGCCCCTGCCCCGGACGAGCGAGCCTCCATACAGGAGGGGGCGCCCGCCCCTGACTGGGAGGGCTCGACAGCACAGCGTCCGACCCTCACCGCCGCTGAGCTCTCCGTGACCCTTGTCACCGAGGACTGCGGTTCTGTGGACAACGACCGCGTCGCTTACGTCGACGAGTCTTGCACGGTTACGGTCCGGGTCACCGACTCGGCCAGTAGTGCTGCGGTCTCCGGTGCCACGGTAACGCTTGATCAGACGACTGCCATGACCGACAGCCAGGGTAATGCCTCACTGAAGATCACGGCCCTCCCCGTAGGGTACAACCCGATCGTGGCGACCAGCGGTGCAAGGCAGAGCATCCCAATGTGGTTCTTTGCGGTGATAAGGGGCACAGGTCTGTTCTGGCCGTACCTCTATGACAAGGACGGCAACAGTCTGGTAGTCTATCAACTCAACATGACGAACGAAAACGGCCCAAACGGAAGCACAGTCTACTTCCGAGACATTCGGGAAGGGTTCTTCGCAGGCACATTCCCGGCCGGTCAGTACCAGGCCAGGCTCGCCGCGCAGGCGGCGCCGGGTGAGGGGTATGTCATGGACCTCGCCGAGGTGAACGTACCGGAAGGAACCGTGAACAGACTAACCGTCGATGGCGGGTCGACCCTGCCGGTCACCGTGACAGCTTCCCTAGACGGAGCGCCGGTGAGCGGGGCCGGTGTCTGGCTCACCTCGACGGACATCTACGCCTATACCCACTACAGGAGCGTCACAACCACTCAAGCAGACGGTATGGCGGTGATCTACGCCTTCCCCGGTTCGTACGATGCTGCGGTCATGGGTGGTACCCCAAAGGTCTTCGGCGTCCAGCAGGTCACTGTCGAAAACGCCCCCGTGGCGACTGACATCGCTCTTACCCAGACGGCTACCCTACACTGGGCACCGCAGAGCTACGGGGCGGTCACCGAGGGCTGGGTCAGCCTGAGCACCGCCACACGCAAGGACTACTTCCTGTACGACACTTCTGCCACGCTACTGGTCGATCCCGGCAGCTATGTGCTGCGCGGCGGGGTCACGGTAACCGACACGGAAGCCGCCTGGGACTACTCATTCTACGGTCTTCCCGGCCCGGGGGCCGCTGCCCGGATGTCCTATCCCTTCCAGGCAGGACAGAGCTACAACCTGACAGGGGCGGGGCCGTGGGGCATGCGCTTGGCTGTTCCGCAGCAACTCTCCCTTGGTGAGACGGGCTGGTTCAGTTTCTCCCTGATAGGAAGCGACGCCGAGATATACCGGATCTGGCGGTACCCCTTGGATCTAGGGCCGTCGTCTTCGGCCATGACAACCGCAATCAAGGACCCCGCGGGAACGACGGTGGGCAGCAACGAGTACGCGAGCCTGACCTGGACGGCCACGGCGCCTGACGGGCGCTACAGCTTCGCCGCACAGGCGAACCCTGGTCCCTTCTTCTCCCAGACCTTCCCGTACGCAGCCTCTGCGGATTTCCTCGTCGGGACGACTCTCGGTATCGACTTCGCCCCGAACTGGGTGGCGGGCACCAAGGTTCTGCCCGGCGGGCTGTTCAGTCTTTTCCCTCGTATCTTTGACCTTCCAACGAGCGTTGAGGGCCTGACCCTGGAGATCCTGTACGACCCCTCGCAGGTCACCTTCGATTCGCAGGCGAGCGCCGCCGGCAACGGGAGCATTCTCGAAGGGAACGGCTCGCTCCGCTGGACCTGGACGAAGGGTACGGTGGAACCGGAGCTGCCCACGCTGGTCTTCGAAGCGGTCCCCGGCTTCTTCGGGGGGGCCCAGTTCACCGCAGGACCGAACAGCACGATTACCGTTGCAGGTGTAACGAAATCGTTGTCCAGCCTCGATCGGTATGTACCGGTCGCCAAGAATGCCGTCATGATCAGCGTGCCTGGCAACGTGTTCCCCACTGCCGCCGTGGCGACGGACGGGGTCAACAGCCAGTGGGCTGTGCGGTATGCCGATTCAACGAGCGCAACGCCATTTGAGAAGATCGTCTTCTTGGACCTGCCGGTGGAAATGGGGACCGCCGTGGTCATGGCGCCGCTCTACCTCACGCAGGAGGTGCCCATCCAACCGCCGGAAACTGGTATGGTGACGGTCGAAGTGCCGCTTCGCTATGGCGATGTGGACAGCAGTGGATTAGTCAACGAGAGCGATCTGTCACAGATCGCAGACGCGGTCCCCCCTCCCGGGCAGAACCCGCAGAGACACGATCTCCTGTTCGACGTCAACATGGACGACGAGGTCGACATTGTTGAGGTAGTCCTGGCGGCCCGGAACTTCGGGGCAACAGACAGCGTCTCCACACCCCGCGGCACCCTTGTCGTGAGCCTCGACGTTACGAGTCTCGATACGCCGCAGGCGGCCCAACTACTCGTTCGCCACGGTACTCCGGCCGACCTAATGGCCCCAGCTGGTGCCCACCTTGCCCTCGTTCCCGGTCAGACCACGAGCAAGAGCTTCAGCAGCCTCCCTCCAGGCGCATACCGGATTCAGATCTACCTGGCCGATGGCAGTATAGTCATTAGTGACCAGTTCGTCATCGAGGATGGAATGATCACGGAGATACAGCTTGACCTGTAGAATCGTCTATAAGGAAGGCCGCCGGTCAACCCATGACCGGCGGCCCTTCTATGATGATGTCAATCCCCCGCCACCGCCCCGGCCCCGACCCGGGCCACGAACCGCCCGATCCGGCGCAGCGCCTCGGTCAGGTTGGCGGTGGAGGAGGCGTAGGAGCAGCGAATGTGGCCGGCCCCGCTGGGGCCGAATGCGCTGCCCGGCACTACCGCAACCTTCTCCTCCTCCAGCAGGCGGATGGCGAACTCCGAATCGTCCATGCCGGTCTCCGCGATCGACGGGAAGATGTAGAAGGCGCCCCGGGGCTCAAAACAGGGCAGCCCAATCTGGCGGAAGCCATCCACCATGAGCCGGCGGCGGCGATCGTACTCGGCGATCATGCTGTCGCGGGCGGGGGCCCCCTTCCGCAGCGCCTCCAGGGCCGCCAACTGCCCGGTGATGGGGGCACACATAATCGTGAACTGGTGGATCTTCATCATCGCACCGATGATCTCGGAAGGCCCACAGGCATAGCCGATGCGCCATCCGGTCATGGCGAAGGCCTTGGAGAAGCCGTGGAGCAGGATCGTCCGCTCCCGCATGCCCGGCAGGGCCGCAATCGACCGGTGCCGCCCGCCGTAGGTCATCTCGCCGTAGACCTCGTCGGAGACCACCAGCAGGTCGTGCTTGATCGCCAGGTCTGCGATCGCCTGCAGCTCCGCCTCGCTCATGGTCGCCCCGGTCGGGTTGGCCGGGAAGCTGATCAGCAGCATCTTGGTCCGGGGGGTAATGTGCGCCTCCAGCAACTCAGGGGTCAGCTTGAACTCATCCTCCGCCCGGAGCGGAATCGTGACCGGGCGCCCGCCGGCCAGCACCGCACAGGGGACGTAGCTCACGAAGCAGGGCTCGGGGATCAGCACCTCGTCGCCCGGCTCCAGTACGGCCCGCATGACCAGGTCGATCGCCTCGGCCACGCCCACGGTGACCAGGATCTCATTGTTTGGATCGTACTTCAGCCCCTGCCAGCCGAAGAGATACTCCCGGATCGCCTGGCGCAGTTCCAGCAGCCCCCAGTTGGAGGTGTAGGTGGTCCGCCCCTTCTCCAGCGAGTAGATCGCGGCCTCACGAATGTGCCACGGTGTCGTAAAGTCCGGCTCACCCACACCAAGGGAGATGATCCCCTTGCTCTGGGCGACCAGGTCGAAGAACTTCCGAATGCCCGATGGCGGCAGCGCCGCCACCTGTTGGTTGACAAAGCTCCTCACGGGGTGATCGCCAGCCTTTCCTGTCCCTCGTCGGTCCGGCCGAAGAGGACGCCGTCGTGCTTGTAGCGCTTCAGTACGAAGTGGGTGGTCGTGCTGGAGACGCCCTCGATCGTCGAGAGCCGCTCCGAGACGAAGCGGGAGACATCGCGCAGGCTCGCGGCCTGAATCTCAACCGCCAGATCATAGGTCCCGGACATCAGGTAGCAGGAGCGGACCTCGGCAAAGCGGGCGATTCGCTCCGCCAGCCGGTCAAAGCCGTGATCTCGTTGGGGGGTGATCTTCACATCGATCAGGGCGGTCACCATCTCCACCCCGGCCTTCTCCCAGTCGACGAGGGCCTGGTAGCCCAGGATCGTCAGGTCCTGCTCAACCTCCGTCATGAAGGCGGTCACAGCCTCTTCCGGCTCGCCGGTCATGACTGCGATCTCGCCGGCGGTCAGGCGGGCGTTCTCTTGCAGCAGACCCAGAATCTCCAGCCGCTTCTCACTCTGCATGAAACCGGTCCCTCCTATCCGAGATAAGCAAAAAAGCCACCGTCCCAAACAGGGACGATGGCTCGTGGTACCACCCTGGTTTGCCCCGTGCCCGGCAGTCCGGGAGCGGGACCTCTCTGCGCGTAACGTGCGCCGACGGGAGCGGTTACTGGCCCCGGGGGGCGTTGGCTGCTCCGGCTCAAGGGGGCGTTCATCGTGCGGCGGCGCCGGGATTCCACCACTCCCCGGCTCTCTGCGGCTCGCCTTCTCCGACTACTCGTCCTGTCATCGCCGTTCTGTATTGCTCTCGACTATACGACGCTCATCGGTGGTTGTCAACCGGCCTTCACCCCTGAGAGAGATTGTAAGCAGATGGAAAGATATCCCCGACCTTGGGTCAAATCCCCCCCGACAGCCCCATCCACGCGGGGACTTGCTTCAAGGGAGGAAGATCCATGACCTTCAGACTCACCCCGAACGTCCGGGTCGAGCGGGATCAGCAGGGCACGGTGCGCCACCTGGCCCATCTCCATGAGCCCTACACCCTGCCCGGCGGCCTCATCGCACCCTCGCCGCAGGCGCTGGCCGGCCAGTACCTGCAGGAGGTGGCGCCGCTCTACGCCATCGACCCGGCCTTGCTGCGCGACCTGGGCCGGCAGATCGGCAAGGGCATGACCCCCGACCCGACCCTGCTCCAGTTCGCCGACCAGAAGGCCCAGATGGGCACCTACGTCATCTCCTACGCCCAGACGCATTACGGCCTGCCCATCTGGGGCGCCGGTGTCAGCGTCTGGCTCCAGTCCAGCCCGCTCCGGGTGACCAGTTCGCTCTCCACCCTGCACCACACCATCGATATCGATGCAGCCGATCCGCAGCAGTTCACCTATCCCATCGAACGGATGGACGAGCCGGTCCTCTCCGAGCTGCTCGGGCTCCAGCAGTCCGAGGAGATCCGGATCAACGGCCTCCGGTACCGCATCTATCGCTACGATCCGGCCGACCGCTTCGACCCCGAGGCGCTCCCGCAGCGCGGTACCCCCGACGGTCCGCCCACCCATCTCCCCCGGCCCGACCTGGAGGTCCACGCCCCGCTGCTGCCCGTCGGCCCGGTCCCCGAGACGATCCAGGCCGGCCGGCACTACGTGGTGGTGGAGGCGCTCTTCACCGTCGCCGCCCACGGCTGGGGTCCCCTGAACTGGCGTGCCTTCGTGGAGCCCATGACCGGGGCGATCCTCTACCTGCGTGCCTTCGTGGCCGGGGCCACCGGGGCGATCTACGAGCGGGATCCGATCACCGCCACCGGCGACACCATGATCACCGCCGCCTCATCGCCCGCCACGCTGGATGCGCTGCGCACCGTGGTCGCTCTGCCCGGCCTGACCGCACCCGCCGCCCCGGGCGCCCCCCAGGCGCTGGCCGGCGAGTACGTCTACCTGACCAACATCTCCGACCCGGCGGTGACCGCCCCGACCGAGCCGCTGCCCGGCCTCTTCACCTACTCCGTCCCCACCGACGACTTCGCCGCCGTCAACGCCTACTACCATTCCGATGCGGTCTTCCGGCTCGTCCAGTCCATGGGCTTCGACATGGCCACCTATTTCGATGGCACCAGCTTCCCCGTGCGGGTCGATCACCGGGCCACGATCGGCGGCTCCTGCGCCGGCGGCAACTGCGTCAACGCCCAGGCGCCCGGCAACGTGACCGGCACCGGCTCCGACGGCTTCCGCTACGCCCTGGCCCAGGCCGGGCAGCCGGTCGGGATCGCCACCGACTACCGGGTCGTCCTGCACGAGTTCGGCCACGTCCTCCTCTGGGACAGCGTCCACTCGGCCAACTTCGGCTTCGCCCACTCCGCCGGCGACAGCCTGGCGGCGATCCTCTGCGACCCCGGCTCCCAGGCGCCCGACCGCTTCCAGACCTTCCCGTGGATCCTGCCCAACCGCCGGCACGACCGGCCCGTGGCCGGCGGCTGGGGCTGGGACGGCACCAACGATATCGGCGGCTACAGCAGCGAGCAGATCCTCTCGACAACCATGTTCCGCATCTACCGGTCGCTGGGCGGCGACTCGACCAGTCTGGATCTGCAGCGCTATGCTGCCCGCTGGACCGCCTACCTGATCATCCGGGCGATCGGCTCCCTGGCCTCCAGCCCGATCACCCCCACGCCCCACGCCTCCGTCTTCGCTACGGCGCTGCAGAATGCCGACATCGGGACGACCCTCTTCGAAGGGATCGGCGGTGGCGCCGTCCATAAGGTGATCCGCTGGGGCTTCGAGAAGCAGGGGCTCTACCGGGCGCCGGGCGCGCCGACGACAGCGGAGGGCGCTCCCCCCGCCGTCGACCTCTATATCGATGATGGCCGCGCCGGTGAGTACGGCTTCCTCCCCAACCACTGGTCGACCACCGAGATCTGGAACCGGCTCTCGCCCGATGGCGGCCTGGAGCACCAGACCCCGATCGTGGGCGTGACCAACCACGTCTACGTCCGGATCAGGAACCGGGGGACCGAGGCGGCGGCGGATGTGGTCGTGAAGGGCTACCACTGCCGCCCATCCACCGGGTTGCGCTGGCCCGATGACTGGCAGCCCATGACCACTACCGAGCTGGCCGTGCCCGGCACCCTGGCCTCCGGCGGCTCCACGGTCGTCGGCCCCTTCGAGTGGACGCCGCAGGAGATCGGCCACGAGTGCCTGCTCATGGCGGTTACGGCCCCCGGCGACCTGGCCAACACCGAGACGGCGACCGGCCCGATCCCCGAGTGGTGGCTGGTCCGCAATGACAACAACATCGCCCAGCGGAACGTGGCCCCCGTGGCCGGAGGCGGCGGCGGCCTCCAACTGGTCGCCTCCTTCCGGAACCGGCACTTCTTCGCCAGGAACCCCTTCGACCGGCCGGTCCAGGTGAGGCTGGAGGTCGCCATGCCCGCCTTCCTGCAGGAGCGGGGCTACCAGCTCCTGTTCACCAACCCCGGCGGCGCCGCCTTCTCGCTGGCCCCTCGGGCCGAGCGGGAGGTGACCATGCAGTTGAAGGAGGGGCTCGACTTCACAGCGGCGGATGTGGGTCAGAGCGCCGACATTCAGATCAACGCCTATATCGATGGCGTCCTGACAGGCGGCATGACCTACCGGATCGACCCGAAGTTGCGGCGCCCGGCCCAGGAGCTGCCGCAGGCGGAGGAGCCGACGCCGGACTGCGCCCCGAACATCCGGCAGCTGCTCGGCTGCGTGGACATTGCTGATGCCGACATCAAGCGGGTGAAGATCCGGAAGATCAACGTCGATATCGAAATGAAGGAGGACGAGTGCCCGTAGGGGGCTCGTCGGCCTCGCGGGTCCGAAGGGCGCTTGGGGCGGCGGCCTGTCCGATGCGCCCTCCCGGACCCCCGGGGCCTCCTCGCTGGGCGTCATGTTGCGAGGCAGGATTCCGAGACTTTTTCCCAGGGCGAGCTCAAGCCGAGTGGGAAATTCTAGCGGAATCCGGCATTGGGCGACATCCCTGCGGGCGGCGCATGAGGATGGACCGCCCCCACAGACTCTCCCCTGGGCCGGCCATAGGCTCGCCATAGGTCGGCCATAGGTTGCCATAGCTTCGGGACCCGTAAGGCAGGGGTTGCCCCTAAGTCGCCATAGGCTCGCCATAGGTCGGCCATAGGTTGCCATAGCTTCGGGACCCGTAGGGCAGGGGTTGCCCCTGAGTCGCCATAGGCTCGCCATAGGTCGGCCAGAGGTTTCCATAGGTTCGGGACCCGTAGGGCAGGGGTTGCCCCTAAGTCGCCATAGGTTCGCATAGCCTGGGGAGGGCTTTGCCCTGATTCATGTCGAAAAGGTTGCAAAAGAGAGGAGATGGTGGCGTGAGCCGGTTGACCCGGGATGACCTGGCAACGGCGGTCCCGATACAGGAGGGGGATGTCCGGCTTCCCGGCCTGACAGAGCCCGTGACAATCCTACGCGACGCAGACGGGGTTGCCCACATCCGCACCCAAACGGTAGATGGTGCCTTCTACGCCCAGGGGTACGTCCACGCACAGGACCGTCTCTGGCAGATGGATTACGACCGGCACCGCGCCTATGGCCGCTGGGCCGAATGGGTGGGGCCGGCCGGGGCAGGGCAGGACCGTCTCATGCGCCGGATGCGCCTCGGGGCCACCGCTCGCAACGACTACGCCCACCTGAAGCCCGAGACCCGGGCCATGCTGGACGCCTTCGCCGCCGGGGTGAATGGCTTTCTCGCCAGCACCGACCGGCTGCCGGTCGAGTACGGGCTGCTCGGCGTGACCCCGGAGCCCTGGCAGCCGTGGGATGGCCTCGCAATCTTCAAGGTCCGGCATGTGGCCATGGGGGTCTGGGAGCCCAAGCTCTGGCGGGCCCGGCTCCTCCAGGCGGTGGGGCCGGAGGTCGTGGCGAAGCTCTACCCTGGCACCCAGCCCGGCGAGCGGCTGATCCTGCCGCCCGGGACGGTCTACAGTGGATTGACTGCCGAAGCCCTCGCCGAGCTCCAGGCATCCCTGGAGGCGCTCTCCTGGCTGAAGGAGGATGACGGGGGCAGCAACAGCTGGGTCGTGGCAGGCAGCCGGACGGCCAGCGGCAGGCCGCTCTTGGCCGGTGACCCACACCGGGCGGCCGACGTTCCCGGGGCTTACTACCCGAATCACATGGCCTGCGATGCGTTCGATGCGACCGGCCTCTCCTTCCCCGGCGTGCCCGGCTTGCCCCACTTCGGGCACAACGACCGGGTCGCCTGGTGCATCACCCACACGGGGGCGGATACGCAGGACCTGTACATCGAACGGTTTGAGGAAGCCGAGCGGCACACCGAGCAGATCGCCGTGCGGGGCGCCGATCCCATACCGGTGGATGTGATCATCACCCGGAATGGTCCGATCATTGCGGGCGATGCCGGCAAGGGGGTCGGCATCTCGTTCCGATGGACCGCGACGGATGGGGTCAATCGGGGCGCCGATTGCCTGCTGCCCATGCTGACCGCCCGCACCGGCGCTGAGCTGGATGCAGCCATGTGCGACTGGGTCGACCCGGTCAACAACCTGCTCTACGCCGACCGGGATGGCCTGGTGGGCTACCGGACCCGGGGGGCGGTGCCGGTGCGCAGCCGGCGGAACGGCTGGGTGCCCGTCCCCGGCTGGCGTGCCGAACACGACTGGCGGGGGATGATCCCCTTCGCCGAGATGCCCCACCAAACCAATCCGGCTGATGGGGTCATCGTAACCGCCAACAACCGGGTGGTGGATGAGACCTACCCGTACTACCTGGGGCATGAGTTTGCCGCCGAGCATCGGGCCAGGCGGATCGCTGATCTGCTGGATGGCGCGGCGGGTCCGCTGACGCCAGCCGATATGCAAGCGATCCACGGCGACATGCTCTCCCGCCCGGCTCAGACCCTGCTCACCCTGCTGGACCGGCTGACGCCGCAGAGCGCCCTGGGCCGGGAAGCGCTGGCCCTGCTCCGGGCCTGGGACGGGTGGATGGCCCCGGACCAGGCGGCCCCGGCCATCTATGCCGGGCTGCGGGCCGAGCTGGTCGATCTGGTCTGCCGGCCCTTATTGGGAAGCCTGGCGCCGGAGGCCTTCGGTTCGGTCACGGGGGGCGGGGCCCGCCTGCTCTCCCGCCTGCGCCCCAACCTCCTCGGCTACGCCGCCGCAGACGACCGGGGGCTGCTGCCCGAGGGTGTGACCTGGCCCACCCTGCTGACCGAAGCGCTGGAGCGGGCGGTCCGGTCGCTGGCGGCCCAGTTGGGGCCGGACCTGTCGGCCTGGCGGTGGGAGGAGATCCACCAGGTCCGATCGGTGCATCCACTGGCGCCGTTCTTCCCGGAGGCGGCCCCACTGCTCAACCCGCCGGCTATCGGGCTCGGCGGGGACCCGGACACGGTGCAGGCAGCCGGCTTTGTGCCTGCCACGGGCTTCACGGTCAGCATCACCTCGGTGGCCCGGTACCTCTTTGACCTGAGCGACTGGGACCGGTCGGGCTGGGTCCTTCCCTTCGGGGCATCGGGGCACCCGGGCAGCCAACACTTCGCCGACCAGGCGGAGGCGTGGCGGACCCACCGGCTGCTGCCCATGCGCTTTAGCTGGGAGCGGATCGAGCGGGAGGCGGTGGCGATCCAGCGACTGGTGCCGGCCTGAGACCGAGAGGACCCTCCGATCCGGTTGCCCTCGCTGCCTTCACCTCGACCGGGACCGTCTACTCCAGCCCATCCTTCTCCAGGGTCTTGAGGCGACTCTTGTGGACCCGGGCGTTCCGGTGTTCTTTCAGCCCCCGCTGGTAGGCTCGCAGGGTGTGCTTGGTCATTGGCTGATCACTCCGTTCGATTCCGCTCCCAGATCCCCTTCAGCCGGGCCGCCTCCTCGGGCGGCAGCGGCACGACGGGCCCGGCCTGCACCGCCCGCAGGGTGACGTCGGCGACGGCCTCCAGGACCTCCATGCGGCTCAGGGCCTCGGCGACGGTGCGCCCGATCGTTACGGCTCCGTGGTTGAGCAGGAGGGCGCCGTCGCCGTGGTCGAGGGCCTGGGCGACGGCCTGGCCGAGGGCGGGGGAGGCCGGACTGATGTACGGCACGGCCTCGACCCCGCCCAGGGCGAAGAGCGCCTCGGGCACCGCCTCGACGGCGAGCGGCCGGTGCGTGATCGCCAGGGCGGTCGCCGCCGGCGGATGGGCGTGGACGATGGCCTGCACGTGCGGGAAGCGGGCGTAGATCGCCAGGTGCATGGGGGTCTCGGAGGAGGGGCGGCCATTCCCCTCCACGAGGCCTCCTTGCGCGTCGATCACCAGCAGGTCGCCTGGGTGCAGCCGCCCCTTCGCCGCACCGGACGGCGTGACAAGAAAGCGGTCAGGCCCAAGGCGGGCCGAGAGGTTCCCTGCCGCTCCGGGGGTCATGCCCCCGCGGGCCAGCTCCCGCCCAGCCCGGACCAGCGCCCTGCGCAGCTCAAGCGAAGGCTCTACCATGTGCGCCAATCCTCCCCGACCAGCCCCTGCGAACGGGCAAAGGCCATGGTCTGGCCGCAGGCGCAGGTGCGCTCGGCATCCTCGACCCGAGCCGCGGTGGCCTCCAGGACCGGCCAGACCTCACCGGCTCCCACGACCGTGACCGCCGCGTAGCAGAGCTCCAGCTCCCGGGCCAGGTAGGCCTCCGGCAGAAGCCCCGTGCCGGCCACATCGGCCCCCCAGGCCCGGTACATCCGCCGCTCGGCCGGGGTCAGTTCCCGGGGGCCGTCGGTCCCGACGTAGGTGGCCCAGCGGAAGGCCCGCGGCGTGGCCGAGACCGCCGCCTCATGCACCGCACTCATCAGGTGCGGGCAGAACGGCGGGTCCAGCTTAATGAAGCCATAGCCCTTCCCCACGAAGAAGGTGAAGGGGCGGAGCCGGGTCTGATCGATCGTGTCAGATGGGATCACCAGGTCGCCATCCTCCAGGAGCGGGCTGACCGCATCTACCCGGTCGCCGGCCAGGAGCCGCACCGCCCCGGCTGCCTTGGCTGCGTAGATCAGAGCCCTCGCCTCCACCTCGGCGGAACGGATCAGCACCTGCCCCCGCCGGATCACACGACCGTACGGAGTCTCATGCAGAACAACATCGCCATCGGCAGGCGCCAGGTCAGGCGGCAGAACGTAAAGCATCAGGCACCCTCCTCATCTTCCAGCAGGCGGCGGATGATCCCGAACATGAGCGGCCCGACCTCCGGCCCGAAGAGCCGCTGCTCGGGGCCATCGAACGGAATGCCGGTCGCGTAGTTCGAGACCCAGCAGATCGAGCCGTATGACATGCCCAGCTCTCGGGCCAAGAAGACCTCTGGCGCCATGGTCATGCCGACCAGCTCCGCCCCGGCCCGGGCCAGCAGGCTGATCTCGGCCCGGGTCTCCAGCCGGGCGCCCTCGGTGCCTACATAGACCGCCCCGGGCGAGGCCCGGTGGCCGCAGGCCGCCGCCGCCCGGACCAGCTTCTCACGCAGGCCCCGGTCAAACAGGTCGCCGGCGATGCGTACACCACCAAACGTGCCCACACGTTGTCGCGTCCAGTCGATCAGGTCGGCCACCACCGCCAGGCTCCCCGGCTGGAGCGACCGGACCAGCGAGCCCGCCGAGTTCCAGCTCAGCACCCGACGAGCCCCCAGGTGCCCCGCCGCCCAGATATTCGCCCGGTAGTTAATGAACGGCGGCGTCACACCCAGCTTCCCCTCGCCGCCGTGGCGGGAGAGAAAGGCGACATCCTGCCCGCCCACCTCGAAGATCCGGATCGGGCCGGCCTCGCCGTAGGGCGTCTCCACCATGCGATCCTCGAAGCCCGACTCAAACGACAAGTGATAGGCCGCAGTACCACCAATGACGATCGTGCTAACCATCCGCCGGCTCCGGCGCCGTGAAGAAGTCCTTGATATTCCACGGCGAGAAGAGCCCCCGCTCCGTCGCGATCACACTGACGAACTGCGGCGGGGTAATGTCGAAGGCGGGGTAGTAGCCGTTGATCCCATCCGCCGCGGTCCGGACGCCCCGGCAGTAGAAGACCTCCTGCGGATCCCGCTCCTCAATGGGAATCGAGGCGGCATCGGGCCGGTCGGGGTCCGGTCCATCGTAACCAAGGACGATGAACGGCACCCCGAACTGATGCGCCACCACCGCATATTGGAACGTCCCGATCTTGTTGGAGATGTGCCCATCCAACGTGATCGAATCAGCGGCGGTGACATACTTCGTGATCATGCCGCGATAGAAGAGGTAGCCCGGCATGTTGTCGGTGATCAGGGTGACCGGGACCCCGATCTCCTTCGCCTGATTCGCCGTCAGCCGGGCGCCCTGGAGGTAGGGACGGGTCTCGGTCGCGAAGAGTTCGATCTTCTTTCCTGCCTTGACCGCATAGTAGAGCATATAGTTCAGGGCGGCGCCGGCGAAGCAGTGGGTGAGGATCCGGTCGCCGTCTTCCAGCAGCTGTGCAGCGTGCCAGCCGCTGAGGCGGGCGGCCCGGTCGCCGGCCCGGATCTGCTGGTCCACGAAGGTGACGACGGCGGCCTCGGCATCATCGCCTGCGGCCAGTGCATCCAGGGCCAGATCTAGGGCCCGGTCCATGAGCGGGAAGATATCGGCCCCGGTCGGCCGCGTGGAGCGCAGCAACTGGTGCGCCTCCATCAGCCTGGCCCGGTATTGATCCGAAGGCAGCCCCTTGAACTCCCGGGCGGCCAGGGCCAGGCCGTAGCCGGCGGCGTAGGCGAGGGGCGGCGCTCCCTGGATCACCATCTCAATGATCGCCTGGGCCACATCTTTATACGTATGGCAGGGTACGAACGTAACCACCTCGGGCAGCTTGCGGCGGTCCAGCACCTGCACGACACCATCTACATACTTCAGCGTATCGGCTCGATTGGTCAGAATCGGCAACCTGGGCTGCGACATAAGGACCCTCCTCTTGAGTCTCCCGATCATTTCTGTTACCTTTCAAGAGTGGCAACTAAGTTTCCTGTCATAAATGTGATGGAAGGAGCCAGGCAATGGCCAGTACTCGGCTGCTCGAGCGAACCCTGCCCCCGGAGCTGGCGCCCATTCTGCGCAAGGTTCAGGAGGGCGAGCGGCTCTCCTATGATGATGGTGTCCTGCTCATGCGCCATCCCAACCTGTTTGCGGTCGGTCAGTTGGCCGACCTCGCCCGCCGGATGCGGGTCGGCGATCGGGTCTACTTCAACAACAACGCTCACATAAACTACTCCAACGTCTGCGCGATTCACTGCAAGTTCTGTGCCTTCGGCAAGTCGCTGAAGAGCCAGGACGGCTATACCTACTCGATCGAACAGATTCTCGAAAAGGCCGGAAAGGCTGTCGCACAGGGGGCCACGGAGCTTCACATGGTGGGCGGGCTGCATCCCACCCTGCCGTGGGAGTGGTACCCCGACATGCTCCGGGCGGTCAAGCGCGCCTATCCGCAGGTCCACATGAAGTGCTTCACCGCGATCGAGATGCTCCACTTCACCAAGCTCTCCGGCCTCAGCCTGGAGCAGGTGATGCTGACGCTCAAGGAGGCCGGCCTCGGCTCCATGCCCGGCGGCGGGGCCGAGATCTTCAGCCAGCGGGTGCGGGATATCATCTGCAAGCCGAAGGAGACGGCGGAGGAGTGGCTCATGGTCCATGACACCGCCCATCGGCTCGGGCTGAAGTCCAACGCCACCATGATGTACGGCACGGTCGAAACCCCGGAGGAGCGGGTCGACCATATGGTCCGTCTGCGGGAGCAGCAGGATAAGACCGGGGGCTTCCAGGCCTTCATTCCGCTACGCTTCCATCCCGAGAATACGAATCTGGAGCACCTGCCCGGTCCATCCGGGTTCGATGATCTCAAGGCGATTGCCGTCGGCCGGCTGATGCTGGACAACTTCGATCATGTGAAGTCCTACTGGATCTCCAGCTCCCCCGCGATCGCCCAGACCTCGCTCCACTTCGGGGCGAACGATATCGATGGTACCGTGCGCGAGGAGAAGATCTACCACATGGCCGGCGCCCGGACCGCCCAGTATACGGAGCTGCAGCAGCTCCTGCGCATGATCTGGGAGGCGGGCCGGATTCCGGCGGAGCGGAACACGGTCTACGAGGTGGTCCGGGAGTACCCGGCGGAGCCGGACCCGGAGCTGGTGGCCGCGGGCGCCATTCACGGCTACACCGCGGAGAACATGCACCTGTCGTTGGCGGAGCAGGCCCGGGCCGCCGGGACGATCCACTGGGGCGGGCGGAAGACGGCGGTGCCGGTGCAGTTTGTCGATCTGGATGAGGAGGGGCGGTAGAGCATGCGCGAACTGGAGCGGATTGAGATGGCCCTCGCCGCCCCGCAGCCGACCCCGGCGGTGGAGCGGATCCTGCACAAGGCGCTGGATGGCCAGCGGATCAGCTATGACGAGGGCGTCGTGCTCATGCGGGAGGGGGACCTGGGCTCCCTGGGCCTGGTGGCCGGGGAGATCACCCGGCGGCTGCATCCCGACAATATTGTAACCTTTGTCGTCGATCGGAACATTAACTATACGAACGTCTGCGTGACAGACTGCAAGTTCTGCGCCTTCTACCGGCACGGCCATGATGATGATGCCTACGTGCTGAGCCACGAGGAGATTCTGAAGAAGGTGGATGAGCTGGCCGCCACCGGCGGGACGCAGCTCCTGATCCAGGGCGGGCACCATCCGAAGCTGGGCCTGGATTACTACACCGACATGTGCCGGCTGATCAAGAAGCACCACCCGGAGATCGCGATCCACTCCTTCTCGGTCTCGGAGATCCGCCACTTTGCCCGCGTCTTCAAGATGAGCGTGCGTGAAGTGCTGGAGGCGCTGAAGGAGGCCGGGCTCGACTCGGTGCCGGGCGCCGGCGGCGAGGTCCTGGCGGACCGGCCGCGCAAGATCATCGCCCCGCTGAAGGACCCGGCCGCTGACTGGCTGGCGTCCTACGAGACGATTGCCGATGTGGGCCTGCGGGGCTCATCTACCATGATGTTCGGCCATGTGGAGACCCTGGAGGAGCGGGTGGAGCACCTGCTCAAGCTGCGGGACGTCCAGGACCGGACGATCGCCAAGCATGGGCAGGGGGTCTTCTGGTCGTTCATCTGCTGGACCTTCCAGCCTGGCAACACGCCGCTGGTGGCGGAGGGGCTGCACAACGGGACGACTACATCCAGCTACGAATATCTGCGGACGCTGGCGGTCTCCCGCATCTTCCTGGATAACATCGAGAACATCCAGGCCTCGTGGGTGACCCAGGGGACCCGGATCGGCCAGATCAGCCTGGACTGCGGCTGCAACGACTTCGGCGGTACGATGATGGAGGAGAACGTCGTCGCGGCGGCGGGCACGGTCTACGGGGCGACCCCGACCGATGCGATCCGGCTGATCAAGGATGCCGGGCGGGTTCCGGCCAAGCGGAACACCTTCTACGAGATCCTGGAGACCTATTAGGGGGAACGCAGCATGGGTACTTTCTTGGGCTCGGGCTCGGCGGATCCCCGGCGGTCGGCGGTGGGAGCGGCAGCCCCGGCGATCCGGCTGGGCTATATCGACTACCTGAACTGCCTGCCGGTCTACTTCGGGATCGAGCAGGGGGCGGTGGAGCTGGATGTCTCGGTGGTCAAGGGGCCGCCCTCGCAGCTCAACCGGGCCTTTCTGAACGGCGAATTGGATGTGACGCCGATCTCCAGCATCGAGTACGCCCGGAATGCGGATCACTGCGTGATCATTCCCGGCCTCTCGATCAGTGCGGATGGGCGGGTGGCATCGATCCTGCTCTTCCACAAGCGGCCGCTCTCGGAGCTGGATGGGCGGCCGGTGGCGCTGACGGCTTCGTCGGCGACGTCGGTCGTGCTGACGAAGATCATCCTGGAGCAGCGGTATGGGGTGAAGCCGGACTACAAGGTGGCGCCGCCGGATCTGAAGGCGATGCTGGCGGAGCACGACGCCGCCCTGCTGATCGGTGATGACGCCCTGCTGGCAGCGCTGGAGTACCCGGAGATCCCCCACGTGGACCTGGGGCTGGAGTGGAAGGCGATGAGCGGGCATCTCATGGTCTACGCACTCTGGGTGGCCCGGCGGGAGTTTGCGGAGGCCAACCCGGATGCGCTGCGGACGATCAGCCGTTTGTTTAATGCATCGCAGGACTATGCGTGGGATCATCGCCCGGCCATGGTGGATGAGGCGGTGCGCCGACGGCGGCTGCCGCACGCGGTGACGGAGGATTACTTCGACCTGATCCGGCATGAGTTTGGGTCGCGCTACCGCCGGGGGCTGCTGGCTTACTTTGAGCAGGCTCGCCGGCTGGGGGAGCTGGGCTCGGTCCCGCCCCTGCGGGTCTGGGGGGAGTAGGGCTCGTCGGCACTGATGGGTCCTCCGGGCGCTGGCGGAGCTCGTCGGCACTGATGGGTCCTCCGGGCGCTGGCGGGGCTCGTCGGCACTGATGGGTCCTCCGGGCGCTGGCGGAGCGGCTTATCCTTGTAATGCTTCTCGCCGATTCGGGCGTCCTAGCTCCGCTATGCCGCGCCGAATCGGCTGCGAAGCTTGAACTAACGCTCCGATGCGCCCTCCGGACCCATCGTGCCTCCTCGCCTGCGGATGGGAGGGGGACCCATCGTGCCTCCTCGCGTGCGGGCTGGAGGGGACCCATCGTGCCTCCTCGCCTGCGGGTGGGAGGGGGACCCATCGTGCCTCCTCGCGTGCGGGCTGGAGGGGACCCATCGTGCCTCCTCGCGTGCGGGCTGGAGGGGGACCCATAGTGCCTCCTCGCCTGCGGGCTGGAAGGGGACCCATTATGCCTCCTCGCTGGCCGTAATGGTAGTCACAGGGAGCATGCTGAATGTGAAGACCTCCCCTCGCCCAGGGGAGGTCTTCAAGCCGTGGCCGCATATTGCGAGTGGATGGTGAGATGGCGGTCCGTTGCTGGGGGAGGCAGGATTCCGAGACTTTTTCCCAGGGCGAGCTCAGGCCGAGTGGGAAATTCTAGCGGAATTGCGTACCTGAAGGGCTCTTTCCCCCTGAAAATCGCTCTTGTAGACCCTCTGAGGGTACATATTGGCCCGCATCAGGCCCCCAAAGCGGCTTGCGGGCCCCTCATTTTGCGTTTTCCGCCAGATTTTCCCCAGGGGGCGGGAAACCCTCCGGGAATTTCTAGCGGAATCCGGCGCTGGGCGGCATCCCTGCGGGTGGCGCATGAGGATGGACCGCCCCCTTGGCAGATCCGGACCTTGTCAGCCGCCCGAAGGCCTCCCCTTGCTTGGGGAGGTCTTCGCTGGCGCGCCCACAGACTCTCCCCTGGGCCGGTCATAGACTTGTCATGAGTATATAGGCCAATCGGGCTCCGGACTGTACGACGTGCTGGGCCTGGGTCCGGTTCCTGAATTGACGTAGTTGGTATGCAGTTGTGATGGTCACTGAGAGTGGGCCCTCACTCTTCTCGGTGATCCTGGGCATTGCCAGGGCCATTCTTTCCGCCATGAAGTAGCGGTCGATCCATTCAGCGTCGTCTCTGGGGTTAAAGCATGGATTCCGGCAAAGTCGAACCATGGCGAACGGAGGTTCGGAGGCAATGACCAACCGGACCCCATAGCGAGGTCCGGTTGGTGTATAATGGAAGCGGAGCCTGAGGGCCAGTGTCCCCGAGAGGGGGTGCGCCTCGGTGAAGATCACGATTGAACTGGACTTTGCAGCATTTGTCTGGGTCGTCCTGATCATCCTCCGCATCGCACTCGCCGCTAAGAAGTAGCGGCTGCTGACCTAGGCTACATCTCGGCAGCCGTCGTTCTTGTCATGGGACGGCGACTGTAGGCTCCCGAGCGTCCGCGTAAGCGGGCGCTCGTCCTCATTGTGGACCATTTCATGGACGGATAACCCACAATCCGCAACCCGCCCAATTCTTCACCGTCTTTCGTTTGGAGTCGTGAGTTACGTAAGCCACGTTTCCTACGGCTAGCGTTCGACCTCTCCGACGTAGGCACCAGTTCCTGGTTGTATCGCTTCAGCACTGTATAGCGGGTATAGCCGTCGATCAACTCCGTTCGGCCCGGTCAGGGGACCTCCCGTGACCACGAGTCCGGGTACTGCTGATTCCGAGTTTGGCTTTGGCTTTGCACACGGGTCGGGGCCGCACCTAGGTGCGTAAAATGGCCTGGTTGCAGTGCATCATGTCTTCCAATGCGGGTCTCTGCACACTGCTGATCATGTCCAAGTTGATCTCATGCGGACGAAAGAATCTGAGGTCCAGGGTCTCTCCCTGAAGGTCCGCCGCCTGAAGTTCAGCCGTCTCTTCTACGATCGACTCAAAGAGAAACATGACAAATACGACTTGATTACCATCCGGATACTGGTAGCGCATTCGTGGTCCACTATAGACCCCAAGGAATCGGTAGGAGTGAACAAGCAATCCGGTCTCCTCTCGCACTTCCCTGAGCATTGTCTCTTCCACGGTCTCCCCCGGCTCCATGGCTCCGCCGGGAAGGCCCCAGTCGCCATAATCGGACCGTCTCTGAAGCAAGATCCTATCTGCTTTGTCACGAATGACGGCACCGGCTGTGACAGTGATCGTTGGCTTCAAACGTGCCTACCTCCCTGCCCTGACAAAGGCTGCGAGTATGGGGCGAGTTTTGCGGGGCCTCCGCCCCGCCCTGGACTGCAGGAGCGGCACTGGGTCGAAACCGATGGCGACGCTCGGCGAAGGGGAGCTGTTCCCATGTTACTTAATGGCGGAACAGAGCATTGGCGAGGGCTCCGAAGGCAACCGCCGCTGCCAACATGAACAGGCCCGCCGCCGTTTCATAACCGTTGACTAGGGCGACGACACTGAGAACCAGCCCGGCGAGCCCAGTCAGGATACCTCCCACCACCACGAGTCCGGGTACTGCTGATTCCGAGTTTGGCTTTGCACCACTGTGCATGCGCTCTTCACCTCCGTATTGCCGAGACCTCCCGGAACGGGACGATCACCTATTGGACGAGGATGCAGGAACGATCGTTTCTGAATTAGCACAGCAGAATGAAAATGCAGAGATCTACTCGCTGGCCCGAGACCGCCCTCCTTACCTGGGGGCGGTCTTTGGTCGTCCCGCTGAGAGTGGGCTCCCTCACGGACCGCGGGCGACTGCAACGGACTGCGGGCGACTGCAACGGACTGCATCGGACTGCATCGGACTGCAACGGACTGCAACGGACTGCAACGGACTGCGACGGACTGCGACGGACTGCGACGGACTGCGACGGACTGCAACGGACTGCAACGGACTGCGGGCGACTGCGACGGACTGCAACGGACTGCAACGAATGGAACCACACCTGAACCCCATCCCCGCCACATAGCCTGAGAAAGAGATCATCACGCTCAAATTACTTTTCTGTATTACATGATAGTCAGTATTGTAATACAATATCCCTACCGATCGTTTGAGAGGGGGATTCGTTCATGAGCCATTTCATCTTCACCGAGACCCACGAGACCTTGCGGGCAGAGATCCGGCGCTATGTCGAGGAGAAGCTGGCCCCGCATGCCGATGAGTGGGAGGAGGCCGAGCACTTCCCGGACCAGGTCTTCCGCGAGATGGGCAAGCTCGGCTACCTGGGCCTGCGCTATCCCGAGGCCTACGGCGGCAGCGGACTCGACTACTACAGCGCCATCGTCCTGGCGGAGGAGCTCTCCCGGGCCGGCAACGGCGGGCTGGGCATGGCGATCGCCGTCCACAGCGAGATGGCCACCCCGCCCGTCCTCAAGTTCGGCACCGAGGAGCAGAAGCAACGCTTTCTCGTGCCTGCGATCCAGGGCGAGAAGATCGCCGCCCTCTGTATCACCGAGCCGGGCGCCGGCTCCGACGTGAGCGGCGTTCGCACCCGGGCGGTCAATGATGGCGACGACTGGGTGATCAACGGTTCCAAGATCTACATCACCAACGGGGTCCGGGCCGACTGGTACCTGGTCGTCTGCCGCACCAGCGACGATCCCTGGGGCGGTCTCACCCTCTTCCTCGTCGAGAAGGGCACCCCCGGCTTCTCCGTCGGCCGGAAGCTGAAGAAGCTGGGCATGCATGCATCGGACACGGCGGAGCTCTTCTTCGAGAATGTCCGGATCCCCGACGCCAACCGCCTGGGCGATGTGGGTC
Organism: Symbiobacteriaceae bacterium; assembly: GCA_041690255.1. GTDB lineage: Bacteria > Bacillota > Sulfobacillia > Symbiobacteriales > Symbiobacteriaceae > JAWLHU01. Next base: position 342,696 of record JAWLHU010000003.1, on the reverse strand, counting down.
AAGGCTTCTATAACATCATGTGGGAGCTTCAGGGCGAGCGGCTGATCGGTGCGGCCGGCGCCGTGGCCGGGGCGGATCGCTCCCTCGAACTGGCCATCAAGTACGCCAAGGACAGGGAGGCCTTCGGCCGGCCCATCGGCAAGTTCCAGGTGATCCGCCACAAGCTCGCGCAGATGGCGACGGAGATCGAGGCGGCCCGCGCCATGGTCTACACGTGCGCCTGGCGCTGGGAGAACGGCGAGTACCCGGTCAAGGAGATCTCCATGGCGAAGCTGCTGGCGGGCGAGATCGCTTTCCGTGTGGCCGATGAAGCGCTGCAGATCCACGGCGGCGCCGGTTATATGATGGAGTACCCGATCCAGCGCCACTGGCGGGATGCCCGCCTGATCCGCATCGGTGGCGGGACCGATGAGATCATGCGGGAGATCATCGCCAAGCAGATGGGCTTCTAGCGAGGAGGGCACATCCCGATGGAACTGCTGACCGAGGTCCGCGAGGGCATCGCCACGCTCACCATCAACCGGCCTGAGCAGCGGAACGCCCTCTCCACATCCGTCATGGATGGTTTGATTGACGCCATCCGCCAGTATGGAAGCGATCCGGCCACCAAGGCCATCATCATCACGGGGATGGGGGAGAAGGCCTTCTGTGCCGGGGGCGACCTGACATCCATGGTCGGCGATGGCCACTACGGTGGCCACCTGGCCCGCCGCCGCTACCTGGAGCTTCTCGAAAGCCTGCACGACTCTGGCCGGCCCCTGATCGCAGCGGTGAACGGCGCCGCACTGGGCGGGGGCTTCGGCCTCATGCTGGCCTGCGACCTGGTCGTCGCCGCCGACACCGCCACCTTCGGTACCCCTGAGGTGAAGATCGGCCTCTTCCCGATGATGGTCACCGCCAAGCTCGTCCGGCATCTCGGCCCGAAGCAGGCGATGGAACTCGCCCTGACCGGCGAGCGGATCGATGCCCACCGCGCCCTCTCCTGGGGCCTGGTCAACCGGGTGACGTCCGCCGCCAGCCTCGCCACGCAGACCGAGAACCTGGCCCGGTCGATCGCCAACCTGTCGCCGGCCACGATCCGCCTTGGGCGGGAGGCGGTCTATACGGCGGCCGACATGGAGTATAAGCAGTCGCTCCGATACCTGCACGCCATGCTGAGCATCAACACGGCCCTGGATGATGCCACCGAGGGGGTCACCGCCTTCCTCAGCCGGCGGGAACCAGAGTGGAAGGGGAGATAGCATGTCGCTGATGCGCGAGAAGGCCGAGGAACTGAAGCAGAGGAAGGCCCAGGCCCTGCAGATGGGCGGCGAGAAGGCGATCGCCCGGCAGCACGCCGAGGGGAAGCTGACGGCTCGGGAGCGGATCGACCTCTTGTTCGACAGCGGCACGTTCACCGAGTTCGGCGCCCTGGCGGAGCACGAGCCCCGCAACATCCAAATGGCCGGCAAGCACACCCCGGCCGATGGTGTGATCACCGGATATGGCGACGTGAACGGCAAGCCAGTTGCCTGCGCCGCCTACGACTTCACCGTCATGGCGGGCTCCATGGGGGAAGTGGGGGAGCGGAAGGTGGCCCGCATGCGGGAACTGGCGCTCCGGCTGCGGATCCCGATCGTCTGGTTGCTGGATTCGAGTGGGGCGCGGATCCAGGAATCTGCGGGGTCGCAGTTTGCAGGCTCGGGCGATCTCTTCTTCGAGCAGGTGATCATGTCCGGGGTGGTGCCACAGGTGGCGGCGGTCATGGGGCCGTGCGCCGCCGGGACCGCCTACATACCGGCACTGGCGGATGTGGCCTTCATGGTGAAGGGGACCTCATCCATGGCATTGGGCGGGCCGCACCTGGTCAAGGCGGCGGTGGGGGAGGAGATCAGCGCGGAGGATCTGGGCGGAAGCCGCATCCACTGTACGATCTCCGGCTGCGCCGACCTGGAGGCGGAGAACGACGAGGCCTGCATTATGGCCGTGAAGGAGTACCTCGGCTACCTGACCGAGCCGGTGATCGCCAGCTCGGATCCGCCCGGTCGCACGGTGGATGAGCTCTACGACCTGGTCCCCGCAGAGCCGAACAAGGCCTACGACATGCGGAAGGTGATCGGGGCGGTTGTGGATGACGGGCGCTTCTTCGAACTGAAGGCCGGATGGGCCCGGTCGATCATCACGGCCTTCGCCCGGCTGGGAGGGCGCTCGGTGGGGATCATCGCCAGCCAGCCGGCCTTCCGGGGCGGGGTGTTGGATGTGGACTCGGCCGACAAGGCGGCCCGGTTCATCACCCTGTGTGATGCGTATGATCTGCCCCTCGTCTTCCTGGTCGATGTGCCGGGCTTCCTGATCGGGTCGAAGGTGGAGCAGCAGGGGATCATCCGTCATGGTGCCAAGATGCTCTACACCGTCAGTGAGGCGACGGTGCCGAAGATGACCGTGGTGCTGCGCAAGGCCTACGGGGCCGGGTACTTCGTCATGTGCGGCCGGACCTACGAGACCGATCAGATCCTGGCCTGGCCGACCGCTGAGATCTCGGTCATGGGGCCGGAAGGAGCGACGGCGATCATCTTCCGCAAGGAGATCGACGCGGCGGATGACCCGGCAGCGGTGCGGGCGGAGCGGGTCGCCATGATCCGCCAACTGATCAGCCCCTACGTCGCCGCCTGCGGGGCCTATGTGGATGATGTGATCGACCCCGCTGAGACCCGCAGCTTGCTGATCCGGGGCCTGCAGGCGGCCCAGGGCAAGCGGGTCGAGCGGCCCCGCCGGAAGCATGGGATCTTTCCGGTTTAGTGTCGGCCTCGGCGATTGGGTCTGCCCCCCGGGGGCTGGGGGTGAACGGCGTCGGCGATTGGGTCTGCCCCCCGTCTCCCAGGTTTCTCACCTAAGGGCCGGTACAGCTTCTCGCAAGGTCCGGCACCGATCGAAACCGTCGTGGGTCGGAGCCTCTTAGGGGCGCACCCCGATCGGTGCCTCATACGGGGTATGCCTACCGGCCCTAAGGCGATAAACCCGACGGATCCTACAGGGGCAGACCCATCGCCTCCGCCTCCTGGCGTTTGGCGGCCTGGCGAGGAGCGCGAGGCCCGGACGATGATCCCCCGCAATGAGCGAGCAGCTGGTGGTACCCCTGTAGGATGCGTTCGGGATATCGCCTTAGGGCCGATAGGCCTCCTGGAGTGAGCCACTGATCGGCGGTGCGTAGCGGAGAGGCCCCGACCTGTGACGGTTCCGATCAGTGGCGGGCCTACCGGTAAGCCGTAGCGGCCCTTGGCAGGATCCCGGGCAGCCGTGGGGTACCACCAGACTGCGAGTGAACAGGCCCCGACCTGTGACGGTTCCGATCAGTGGCGGGCCTACCGGTAAGCCGTAGCGGCCCTTAGTGACAAAACGCGTTGCCGTGGGGTATACCCAGTCGACGGCGGCCCCAGGAATCCGCAGCGGCCCAGACTAACGCAAAGGAGTGACCATCCATCGACAAGACCGTGATCTGCGCCGCCCTGACCGGGGTGCTGGCGACCCGGGCCCAGTGCCCGGCGATCCCCTACACGCCCGAAGAGATCGCCGAGGAGGCCCGGCGCGCCTACGAGGCCGGCGCCTCCATCGCCCACATTCACGCCCGCGAGGACGACGGCTCCCCCTGCTTCCGGCCCGAGCGCTACCAGGAGATCCTGACCGCGGTGCGGGCCCGCTGCCCGATCATCATCAACTTCTCGACCGGCGCCGTGGGGCTGCCCAAGGAGGAGCGGGCCGCCCATATCCCCGCCACCCGGCCCGAGATCGCCGCCCTGAACATGGGTTCCATGAACTACGCCATCTACTCCAGCCGGCGCAAGCAGTTCCTCTTCGACATGGTCTTCTCCAACCCATTCGAAGAGATCGGCTACTTCGTTCAGGTCATGAAGGAGGCCAGGGTGAAGCCCGAGCTGGAGTGCTTCGACCGGGGGCATATCGCCAACGTCGCCCCGCTGATCGACCAGGGGCTGCTGTCCGCCCCGCTCCAGTTCAACTTCATCATGGGGGTGCTGGGGGGCATCCCCGCGACGGCGGCCGACCTGGTGCATCAGGTGCAGTCCATGCCGGTGGGCTCCTTCTGGCAGGTGACCGGCATCTCCCTGGAGCAGTGGCCCATGGTCGGGGCAGCCCTCGCCATGGGCGGGAACGTCCGGGTGGGGCTGGAGGACAACTTCTACCTGGCCCCGGGGCAGATGGCGACATCGAATGGGGATCTGGTCGCCAAAGCGGTCCGCATGGCCCGAGATGTCGGCCGCGAGCCGGCATCGGTTGAGGAAACAAGGAGGCTGTTGGGTTTGAGCGCATAGCGAGCAGGGGAGGGGGAGCGCACATGGAACGACCCTGGCTGAAGTCCTATCCCGATGGAGTCCGGCCCCATCTTGACTACCCGGAGGTCCCGGTCTACCACTTTCTCTTTGAGCAGGTGGCCCGGCATCCGGAGCGGACGGCCCTGATCTTCTATGGGAAGCAGATCAGTTACGGTGACCTTGGGCGATGGATCGACCAGTTTGCGGCGGGGCTCATCAACCAATTGGGTTTGAAGAAGGGCGAGCGGGTGGGAATCATGCTGCCCAACTGCCCGCAGAACGTGATCGCCATGGCCGGCATCCAGCGGGCCGGTGGGATACCCGTCCAGTTCAACCCGCTCTATGTCGCCCGGGAGATCGAGTATCAAGTGAACGATGCCGGCTGCCGCTTCTTCATCACCCTCGACATCTTCCACGAGAAGGCGAGGGAAGGGGCGATGGCCGCCGAGCGCCTGATCATCACATCCATGGCCGACTTCCTGCCCTTCCCGCTCTCCTTCCTGTATCGCATGAAGACGAAAACCCCGAAGGTGGATGGGGCCCTCGCGTTCATGACCCTGCTCAACCAGAGCGCCGATGGGTTCAAGCCCGTGGTGATCAACCCGAGGGTGGACCCGGCCTTCCTGCTCTACACCGGCGGGACGACCGGGGTCTCCAAGGGCGTGATTTCGACGCACCGTAACGTCGTGGCGAACATCACCCAGATCAGGGAGTGGCTCGGCCGCCCGCCCGGCGCCGTCGACAAGGTCCTCGTGGTCCTGCCTATGTTCCACTCCTACGGCCTGACCGCCGCCGTCAGCTACGCCCTCTCCCAGGGCGGGACCTGCATCCTCGTCCCCCGCTTCGATGCGACCGAGGTCCTGAAGCTGATCCAGAAGTACCGGCCGACATCCTTCCCCGGCGTGCCGACCATCTACACGGCGCTGTTGAAGGAACCCGGCCTGGCGAAGTATGACCTGCGCTCGATCGAGTTCTGCGTCAGTGCGGCCGCTCCGCTGCCGGTGGAGCTGCTGGAGCAGTTCGAGCAGATGACCGGGGCCAATATCCTGGAGGGCTACGGCCTGACCGAGGCCTCGCCGGCCACCCACTCCAACCCGATGAGCGGGCGGCGCATCCCCGGCAGCGTGGGGCTGCCTTACCCCGACACCGATGTGCGGATCGTCGATCTGGAGACGGGGGAGGATGTGGCCCCCGGCCAGGAGGGGGAGGTGCTGATCCGGGGGCCGCAGGTCATGAAGGGCTACTGGAACAGGCCGGATGAGACGGCGGCGGCCCTGGTGGATGGGTGGCTGGTCACCGGCGACATCGGGCGGATGGATGAGGATGGCTACCTCTACATCGTCGATCGGAAGAAGGATATGATCATCGCCTCGGGCTTTAATGTCTACCCTCGCGAGATCGATGAAGTCCTCTATCAGCACCCCGCCGTCCTGGAGGCCTGCAGCGTGGGCGTGTCCGATGCGTACCGCGGCGAGACGGTCAAGGCCTTTGTCGTCCTGAAGCCGGGGGTGACGGCGACCGAGCAGGAGATCATCGCCTTCTGCAAGGAGCGGCTGGCGGCCTACAAGCGGCCCACTCTGGTCGAGTTCCTGCCGGAGCTGCCGAAGAGCGCTGTGGGCAAGGTGCTGCGGCGGGAACTGGCCCGGCGGGAGCGGGAGAGGTCGGCGATCGCGTCTTCGCGGATGTAGGAGGGTGATGGTGTGGGGCGAGTTGCACTGGTAACGGGGGGGTCTCGTGGCATCGGGCGGGCAACAGCGCTTCGCCTGGCCGCGGATGGCGCCACGGTCTACATCGGCTACAAGCAGAACGAGGAGGCCGCGGCCGATGTGGCCCGGCTGGCCGCTGCGGTCGGGGGGCGGGGGATCCCCGTGCAGGCCGACCTGGAGGATGCGCAGGCTGTCGCAGCGATGATGGAGCGGGTGCGGGTGGAGGCGGGCGGCCTGGATCTCCTGGTGGCCAACGCCGCGGCCACCGCCTTCAAGCCGGCGCTCGACCAGCGGCTGCACAACATGCGGCGAACCTTCGCCCTGAGCGTCGAGTCGTTCCTGCTCATGGCCCAGGCGGCGGTGCCGCTCATGGCGGGCCGGCAGGGGGCGATCGTGGTCATGTCGGGCTACGACTCGATCCGCTTCGTGCCCCTGCACGGGGTGCTCGGGGCGGCGAAGGCGGCGCTGGAGTCCCTCGTCCGGACCCTCGCCGTCGAGCTGGCGCCGGAGGGGATCGTGGTGAATGGGATCTGCCCGGGCCCCGTGGAGACGGACTCGGCCCGGATCATGTGCGGCGAGGCCTGGCCGGAGGTGGCCTCGGCCCTGGGCCGGGCGACGCCGGCGGGCCGGGTCGGCAGGCCGGAGGATGTGGCGGGGATCGTCGCCTTCCTGGCGGGGCCGGAGGCCCGGTGGATCACGGGGCAGACGATCGTGGCGGATGGGGGCCTGACCCTGGTGTCGGGGCCGGTCTCGGTCTAGACGCGGCCGGAGGCTCGGCTCCCCAGGGGGAATACCTGTCAGGTAGGGGGTGTGAGCCGGGGCTTGTCACCTTTTGCACGGTCTGAGGGCAGGGGGCAACCCTCGTCCGTGCAAAAGGTGATACTTCATAGTGGAACGAAGGGGTCTCAGGGCTCGAAGGGCAGGTTATAGGTGGGTCCAGCAGGGTTCGGCGGGCTGTTTCGGTCCCCGTGGGGGCAGTTCATCCAGTCTTACGGCCCTAAAGTGTCAGGTTTTGCACGGCGGATTCCGCAGGGGTTCCGCGAAACCGTGCAAAACCTGACAAGTGGCTTGGAGACATAACACCCTGGGTTCTTTTGCCATACCCGGTTCCTCGGGACCGCACGGTTGCGGCTGCTCCGGTGGCTGGTCGGGGGGGCGATGGAAGGATTCATGTGCAGCGGCCCTGAGACAGGCCGGCCCTCGGCTCGGGGAGAAGGAGGGGGCGGCCATTCGCTTCTCGATTCGTTCGTTTACCTGAGACGGAAAAGCCTCTCAGCTCGGACAGTGGCCCATCGCAATAAATGAAGAGCCCGGCGTCGTTGCCAGGCTCCTTCACGTGGTCCCCTTTTTCCGAAAGTAATCTGCCACTCGCTCCCGGCAGTTGGCGGCGAAGGTCAAGCCGTCCAGGTCCTCCGCTCCGACCCAACGAAGCTCCGCAATCTCGTTCGCTGCGGGTATGGGCGTACCGTCTATCCGGCACGTGTAGACCAGCGAGACAAGGTGGACGGTGGTGGCCTCCACGGTTGAAAGGGTGCTGTACACACCGAAGAGCCGTGGATCGACCACCTCCACCCCGAGCTCCTCATGCACCTCACGGCGCAGACAGGCGACGGGCTCCTCCCCGAACTCCAGGCGACCCCCGACGACCTCCCACAGACCCGGCGCAACACGCCGGTTCTCGCTCCTGCGACTGATCAGGATCTGGTCTCCGGCCTCATTCAGGATCAGGGCGCTGCATGAGATGATCTGCACCGGTGTTCACTCCACCAATCCCATGCGGTTCAGCGGCCAGAAGCGGAAGAAGGCACGGCTGTAGACCGAGTCCATATCCAGCAGGCCCCAGGCGTGGCTGTCGAAGCTGTCGTTCCGGTTGTCACCCAGCACGAAGAGCTTCCCCTCAGGCACGGTGACCGGCGCCATCTCATAGACGGGCGCAGCAGCGACATACGGTTCCTCCAGCGGCTCGCCGTTGATCAGGACCTTTCCATCGGTCACCTGCACGGTCTCGCCCGGCAGGGCGATCACCCGCTTCAGGTAGTCATCTTCCTTGCCGAGGAACTGCCCCAGCATGGTCTCCTGCTCCACGAAGGGCGGCCGGAAGACGATGATATCGCCCCGCTTTGGCCCCGTGAACCGGTAGATGATCTTCTCCGCGAGGAGCCGGTCGCCGGGATGGACGGTTGGGACCATGGAGGGGGTGGGGACCCGGCGGGCCTCGGCCACCTCCGCCCGAATAAGGAGTGCGAGGACCACCGCGATCAGCAGTTCCCGGCCCCATTCTTTCCAAAAGGATTTCAGCATGGCCACATCTCCTGTAAAAGGCTTCTCCCCCTCTTGAGACGTTTCAGGGAGGTCACAGGTTCGCTGGGGAGGTGTGAACTTTTTGCGAATGTGTCTCGTCTATCTCCTGGTGAACCCATGCGAGGAGGGGAGTCCATGTTTGCGATTCGCCCCTGTGAGAACCGGGACTACGAGCGGGTGGCCTGGATCCACAACGCGATCCAGCCCGAGCCCCAGACCCCGGAGGAGTTTCAGGAGGATGATGAACTGGTGCGCTCCAAGGCGGGCTCGGTCCTGGTCCGAGTGGTGGCCGAGGACGAGGAGGGCCAGGTGATCGGCTACGGATTTGCTGAGCACGCCCCCTGGATGCCGCCGGACCGCTGGTCGATCGAGGCGATGGTCCATCCGTCGGCTCGGGGACGGGGCGCCGGCCAGGCGATCTTCGAGCACGTCAGGCAACTCGCCCTGGAGGGCGGTGCCGCTCGCTTCGAGTCCTGGTGCCGGGGCGATGACGAGGCCTCCCTCGCCTGGGCCGGGCGGCGGGGCTTCAAGGTGGACCGGCAGCGGACCGAGTCGGTGCTCGACCTGACCACCGCTGATCTCTCCCGCTTCGACGGGGTGCTCGACGAGGTGGAGGCGGGCGGCATTCGGCTGGCGACCGTCACCGACGTAGATGACGCCCTGCTCCACCAGATGTGGGAACTGGATGTGGCCACCTCCCGGGACATTCCGATCCATGACCCGGAGGAGGGGGACCAGCCCTTCGACGTCTACCAGGCCTTCTGGCGAGAGCACAAGGGGGAGAAGATCGTGGCCCTCGCCTTCGATGGCGACCGGGTGGTCGGAATCTCCATGCTCTTCCCATCCCGGACCCCCGGTGCCGGTGCCTATACCGGTTTCACGGGTGTCTACCGGGAGTACCGCGGCCGCAAAATCGCCCTGGCGGTGAAGCTGCTCACGATCCGGGAGGCGATTGCCCGGGGCATTCCGCACATGCGGACCAATAACGACCCCGACAACCCCGCCATGCTGGCGGTCAACGCCAAACTGGGCTACCGTCTGGTGCCGGGCCCGTACCGCCTGCGGCCCGACTGAGCCCTGGTATCGGAGCGAGCCCCAGTGAAACGAAGCCGAACCTGATCACTCGGGTTCGGTTTCGACCTTTTTGCGCGCCTCCTCGCGCCCTCCAACGGCGCCTCTCATCTTACCCGAACAGACGGCGAACGATAGCGGCGGTCGGCTCTACCCCTATCCGCAATGTGCCAACTCTTGTCTATAACAAGTAGGGTTTTCTCCCTCTTGTGACGGTGAGGGCTACTCAGTAGACTCGATACCGTATAACAAGAAAATAACAAAAGGGGTGGGCAAGAAGAATGAGAGGTACAAATCGGCGGTCTGGATCTCTGACGGTGCGGATCGTGGCCATCACTCTGCTGGCGGTCCTGCTGCCGGCGGCGGGCCTCGTCGCGAGCAGCCTGTACCTGGGGAGGGCGGTCACGCAGGATATCGACCGGCAGGCTGAGACCACCTTGGACCTGGCGATCCAGCTCCATCAGGCGACAATTGCCGGGCGACTGCGCGACCTGGGCGCCACAGCGGCTACACTGACCATGGATGACCGGTTCGCGGCGATCCTGACCAATACCACCCCGCCGGGCCCCATGGAGCAGTCCCTGCTAAGCGCCGTGGGACAGCAGTTGCAGGCGCAGGCGGATATCTTTCTGCTGGTCGACACGAATGGGCAGGTCCGCTGGCGCTACCGGGGGAGTGCCGGTGACAAGGTCTCGTACGGCGGCCTGGTGAAGTCGGTCCTGAGCAAGGGAGAGCGGGTCACCTCCCCGGCTCGGATTCCCGCCCAGGAGCTGTCCCGGGAGTCGCAGGACCTGCGTGACCAGGTGATCCTGAAGGTGACCCAGACCGCCGGTGCGGAGCATGAGCTGGTGGGCAAGGAGCTGACCGACGCCCTGGCCCTGACCGCCGGCGCCCCGGTTCGCAATGGATATGGTCAGGTGGTGGGTGCGATCCTCCTCGCAGACGTCCTGAACAATGACCCCACGATTGTGGATGAGGTCCAGGCGCTCTCCCCGGAGGGGATCCCGCTCACGGCCACCATCGCCATGGATGGGATCCGGGTGACTACCAACGTCCGGAAGAAGGGGACCGACGAGCGGGCCACCGGCACCCTTTACTCCGATGCCGTCATGGCGAAGATTCGCAGCGGCGAGCCCTTCCGGGGACGGGCGCTGGTGGGCGGCTACGAGTGGCAGAAGACGATCTACACCCCGCTGACCGACCTGAGCGGCCAGGTGATCGCCAGCCCCTACGTGGGCATTCGGGAGAGCCACTTCACCCAGATCGGGGAGACGTTCACCCTGGTCACCCGCATCGGCCTTGCGATTGGCGTTCTCGCCCTCTTGCTCGGCGCCCTTCTCCCCTGGTGGCTCGCCAACCGACAGGTTCGCCGGCCGCTCCTCTCCTTCGTGGCCGCACTGGAGGCGGGAGACCTGACCACCACCTTTACGAGCACGGCACGGGATGAGGTCGGCCTCATGGCGGGCGCCTTGAACGACCTTCTGGGGAAGGTGCGGCAGAGCATCCGGCAGGTGACCGAGGCAGCGGACCAGGCGGCAACCCTCGGTCAGGAACTGCTGGACGTCACGACCAGCACCACCGCCCGGGCCGCTGAGACAACGGCCCTGACGGAGGCCGGGGCCGGGATCGCCCGCAAGCTGGACCAGCAGTCGCAGGAGACCAACGCCGGTATGAGTGATCTGTCCCAGACCGCCACCGAGATTGCCCGGGGGGCTGAGGAGCAGGCGGCGCATCTGGACCGGGTGACCGCCATGGTGCATCAGATCGACCAGAGCCAGCGGGAGAGCCTGACCGAGGGGGAGGCGGCACTCGCCGCTGCCCAGAAGACCTTCCGGCTCGTCCGGGACGGCGAGCAGGCGATCGCCGCGACCCTCGCCGGCATTCAGCGGATTGGCGCGAACGCTGCCGACTCTGTTATCCTGGTAGAGCAGTTGGGCGAGACCTCGCGGGAGATCAGCCAGATCTCCGGCGTGATCGCGGGGATCGCTGATCAGACGAATCTGCTGGCGCTCAACGCGGCGATTGAGGCGGCCCGGGCCGGTGAACAGGGGCGGGGCTTCGCCGTCGTGGCCGAGGAGGTCCGAGCCCTCGCGGAGCGTGCCGGCAAGTCGACCCACGAGATCGAACGGCTGATTCAGACGACCCTGGGCCTGATCACGCAGACCGTGGAGGCGATCCGGCTTGGGCAGCGCTACGCCCAGGACGGTGAGGTGACCGGGGTGCAGGCCCAGACCACGCTGGGCGAGATCCTGAAGGCCAGCCGTACATCGGCGGACAGCGTGGAGCAGATCGTGCATGTCGCCATTGCGGCCAACGTCGATCGGATGCGCCAGATCACCGAGGCGATGCAGAGCGTGGCCGCCGTGGTCGAGGAGAACACGGCCGGCGCCGAGGAGATGGCCTCGACCACGGAGGTGGCCTCCGGCAACGTCCAGCTCATGGCAGGCGGTGTCGCGGAGATCGCCAGCGGACTGACCCGCATTCAGCAGGAGATGAGGGGCATGGAGCAGCAGCACGCCGACCTGCGGCGGGTGGCGGAGCGGCTCAATCAGGTCTCGGGTGACCTGGTCCAGGCGACCCGCGCCTTCCGGGCCTAAGATTTGCCGCCGCATATGGAGAGGAGGAGTCTTCGAATGAGCCGTCCCACCGTCTTCGTCAGTCGTAAGCTCCCCGAGGCCGCCATGGCGATTATACGCCGTACCTGCGAGGTCACCCTCTGGCCGGAGGAGGAGCGGCCCGTCCCGCCGAATGAGCTTGTGGCACGCCTGCGGGAGGCCGACGGCGCGCTCCTCATGCTCTCCGATCGCATCGACGGCGCCGTTTTGGATGCCGCCGGTCCACGCTGCCGGGTGATCGCCAACATGGCGGTCGGCTATGACAACATCGATATAGCGGCCTGCACGCAGCGTGGGGTGCTGGTGACCAACACCCCGGGCGTCCTTACGGACACGACCGCAGACCTGGCCTTCGCCCTGCTCATGGCGGCAGCACGCCGCCTGGGTGAGGGGCAGCGGCTGATCCAGGCCGATCGGTGGACGGGCTGGTCGCCCATGTTTATGGTTGGGCAGGAGATCACCGGGGCGACCATCGGCATCATCGGCGCGGGTCGGATTGGCCAAGCGGTGGCGAAGCGGGCTGCGGGCTTCGATATGCGGCTCCTCTACCACAATCGCAAGCCGTCCGCTGATATGGCGGCCCTGGGCGCCGAGTACCGGGGGTTGGACGACCTGCTGCGGGAGTCGGATTTCGTCGTCGTCCTGCTGCCGCTCTCGGCGGAGACCCGCGGCCTCTTCGGCGAGCGGGAGTTCCGGCTCATGAAGCCGACCGCTGTCTTCGTGAATGCGGCCCGAGGGCCGATCGTCCAGGAGGGTGCACTCTACCGGGCGCTGCAGGAGGGCTGGATCTGGGCCGCCGGCCTCGATGTCTTCGCAGCGGAGCCGATCCGAGCGGATCATCCGCTCCTTTCGCTCGATAATGTGACCGCCGTGCCGCACATCGGCTCGGCCACGGTGCAGACCCGGACCCGCATGGCCACGCTCGCCGCAGAGAACCTGGTGGCGGTGGTCACGGGCGGGCGCCCAATCACCCCGGTCAATCCGCAGGTGCTCGACCAGTGAAAGGAGGGCCGACCCCGATCGATGGGGCGGCCCTTCCGCTACCTCAGCTTGCCCGCCTGCCAGCGGGTGACCAGGTCGATGACGGTGGCCCGGCTCACCCTATCACCGGTCTCGTCCTCCAGCTCCTTCAGAGAGGTGGTGGGGGGGACCAGCGCCGGGTCGAGCTTCGTCTCCCGGTAGAGAATGCCGAGCGGGATCCCCCATAAATCCGAGACCTCCTGCAGCGAGCGCCAGCCCTTGATCTCCACCGGGTCGGGCAAACCGGTCGCCTCGCTCACGGCGGGCGCGGCTCCGGCGGAGTACGCCTCCCAGTTGCCGGTCGCCATGGCTGCCAGGATCACCCCGACAAAGATTGCGACGGCAATGGCGCCGTAGAAGGGGCCGGGAAGGGTACGGGCCTTCTGCCACCAGCCGAGCTTCACCGCCAGGGTCTCTGGCCGCGGGCAGGTGTCCACGCACTCCAGACACCGGATACAGGAGGTATCGGTCACCGCCGTCACCTCCTCCAAGTCGATCCCCATGGGGCACTTCCGGGTGCAAAGGCTGCAGTGGGTACAACTCTCCGCCCGCACGATCCGGACCGGAGCGATCTTATTGAAGATCCCGAGGAATCCACCCAGGGGACAGGCGTAGCGGCACCAGGCCCGCTCCACCAGCAGCCCCCCAGCCAGAACCAGGCCCAGGATGATCGCCCCGGCGATCGCCAGTTCATCGCCGCCGACTGACCAGACCGCCTTCCACGGACAGTACTCGCCGAAGACAAACTCGCCGCTGGCGTAGGTGGCGCCCAGCACCAGGGCGAGGACCAGGTAGCGGCCGTAGCGCAGGACCTGATCGACCTTTGGCGGGATCGTGACCTGCCACGGGAGCAGCCGGGCCCGGAGCCGGTAGAGCCACTCCTGGATGGCGCCGAACGGACAGATCCAGCCACAGAAGGCGCCGCCCAGCAGCAGGACCAGGAGGACGGCCCCGACCAGCAGCACGATATCCGAGAGGTGGAGGTGGCGGAGGGGTTCGCCGGTCTGGATCCAGGTCCAGAGTGTCTCCAGCCCCCCCATCGGACAGAGTGCATCGACATTAGGAGCGGCGTTGCTGTGGCCCCTCATCCCCGCCGCTTCGTTGATCCGGTGCCGGACGATCCCGTAAGCGGTGGCGAGGAAGAAGCCGGTCAGGGAGAGCAGGCGAAGCCACTGGGTCATCGTCCACGTTCGCTTCAGCCGGATTGGGGAGAGGAGCGGAATCGGTCTCCTGGACATGGCGGGCGCCTCCTTCGATTTCCATGCGATCCTCCCTCGAGTATGGCACCCGGATTTGTCCATGCTCTGGAGGATTTGTGGCGGAATCGTGAAGACAGGTCCCCGGCTTCGGTCAGAAGTTCCCAGGCGCCCCCGGATCATAGTGGGTAGTCATTCTTGATCTGATTCTTTATAATCATACCAAAGCGCTACGTGGCGGGTGTGAAGGGGGGTCTGCGGGTGCCGAAGCTTTCAAAGCGCCTGACAGAGGCATATGAAGAGATCAGGCGAATCAGCCACTCCGGGGCGCCGCTGGAGAGCCTGACGAGCCAGATCACCCTGCGAATGAAGGATCTGCTGGATGTCGATCTCGTCGCCCTCCTCGTGACCGACCCTGTCACCTTCCTTGGCCTGGATGCATACACCCTTGGCTTCACCGATGAGGACGTCCGTTACTTCCTGAGCCACATCTACCTGCAGAACGAGCATTGGTCCTTCCTCGATATGAAGGCGAATCGGGAGTCGATCTCCCTTCTCTCCAGCTACACCCGCGGGAAGCTGGAAACGGAGGCGCGGTACACCGACTTCTACCGCCCGTATGGGATCGAGTATGAGGTGCGCACTACCCTGAACACCGGCGATGCGTACTGGGGAGCGCTCTGCCTCATGCGGGGCAAGGAGAGCCGCGACTTCACCACCAGTGAGCAGCAGGTCCTGAGCCAGCTCTCCCACCACATTGGCGATGGCATGCGATCCGCCATTCTGCGCCGGGCGTTGGAGCAGGATCAGGGGGGGAGCATGACCACGATCATGGTCGACAAGGGGGACCGAATGCTCTTTGGCAGCCGGCAAGCCGAAGAGATTCTGGAGGCTTTTGCCAGTCCTGACCAGACAGACCGGACGGTCCTGCCGCGCCCGCTCATATCGGTCCTTGCCTTGCGAAACCGGGGAAGCGATCCGGTGGCAGTACCGGTGGAGCCCCGCCTCACCCTGCCGGATCAGCGCGGTCGGTGGTGGACCGTGACGGCGCTGGAGCCGGGAGCGGGCAGTCACCCCGATGTCGCCGCCATGCTGGTCGTCTCGCCCGCCACGCCGGAGGAGCGCTTCCCCCGGCTCATGGCCCTCTACGATCTGACGCCCCGGGAGCGGGAGATGGTCGAGTGGATCGCTGCCGGGCTCTCCACGAAGGAGATTGCCGGTCAGCTCTTTGTCAGCGAGTACACGGTACAGGATCATTTGAAGAAGATCTTCGGCAAGCTGAACGTGACCTCGCGCCGGGAGTTGATGGCCCTCCTCTTCCGGCGGGTAATGCCCGGGAACTCGCCCACTACGCTGCTGCAGCGTGATCCCTTCAAACAGCCAAAGCCCTCCGCATAGCGGCAGGAAGTGGCAACGGGCTCCCCGAACCCTGTAGACAGATCGGATGATAGGACATGGTGGGAGGGCTCGTCATGTATCAGCAGCGATTCGATGGTGTTCAAGCATGGCTCCGCTCCAACAACTTTTCCGCCGGACTGGTCACTGCTCCGGTATCCATGAAGTACCTCTGCGGCTGGTCCAACCCCAGCAAGCGGTTCGCAGGCCTCCTCGTACCGGCCTCCGGGCAGCCCGTCCTGGTACTCCCCGCCCTCGAGAGGGAGGAGGCGAGCCACTCAGCGGTCAAGGACCTGCGCACCTGGATGGACGGCTCCGACCCCTTCGCCGTGGTCAGGGAGGTCCTGGCGGGCTTCGGCGCCATGGGCCAGCCGGTCGCCGTGGAGAAGGAGGCGCTGAGCCTCACCCTCTTTGAGAAGTTCTCCGGCGCTGCCGACCTCTCCGCCGGCGAGCTGCTCGCAGGGGTGGGCGACCTGACCCCCGTGATCTCCGGCATGCGGGAGAAGAAGAGCGTGGCCGAGGACGCCCTGCTGCAGCGGGCCGCCGACATGGTCAATCCCGCCCTGGACGCCGCCATGAAGGCGATCAAGCCGGGTGTGACAGAGCGGCAACTGGCCGCCGTGCTGGAGGAGGCTATGCTGGAGGCGGGTGCCCAGGGCTTCGCCTTTGAGACCCATGTCCTCTTCGGGGCCAAGGCAGCCATGCCTCACGGCGCCACCGGCGATCAGGTGCTCGCGGAGGGCCAGGTGGTGCTCATGGATTTCGGCGCCCTCTACGAGGGCTATCGCTCTGACATTACCCGGACCGTCTGCCTGGGTGAGTGGCCGGCGGAGATGGCCAAGGTATATGACACGGTCCTGGCCGCAAACCTGGCCGCCATTGCCGCCACCCGGCCCGGCGTGCCGATCGGTGAGATCGACCGGGCAGCCCGCGATGTGATCGAGAAGGCCGGCTACGGCGAGTACTTCATCCACCGGACCGGGCACGGGCTCGGGATCGAGGTCCATGAAGAGCCCTACGCCGTCGGCGGCAATCAGAAGCCCCTCGAGGTAGGCCATGTCTTCACAATTGAGCCTGGCATCTACATTCCCGGCCTGGGCGGCGTCCGCATTGAGGACGATGTGATCGTCACCCCCGACGGCTGCAAGGTCCTGACCACCTGGACGAAGGAGCGGCTGTCGGTTTAGGTACACAAAGAGGTCCGGCGCAGAATCGATGCGCCGGACCTCTTTTGCCGTTACGTCTCCATCGGTCCCCGTACCAGGCAACTCCTCTCGTTCGCCTTCGCCCGACGCAGCGCAGCGGAGCGGGCTCCGAGCTCCCCCCAGGCCACCGGCACCTGCCCGGAGCAATCCACCGCCGCCAGCGAGACCTTCATAATGGGCGCCACCACCGGCTGCCCCTGCCGGTCGTAGCCGTGCAGCCCGCCGGCCAGGCGGTCAGTCCTCGTATAGAAGCGAGGGGCGACCCGGTCAAACACCCGGGTCATGTAGAGCCCGATCGCATCCACCCTGTCCGGGGTCGTGATGAGCAGGAAGTCATCGCCGCCAACGTGGCCAAGGAAGTCGTCGGTGTTGCCATGGTGGAGCAGGGCGCGGTTGAGCAGGCGGGCCAGGAAGGCCAGGGCAGCATCGCCATGTTCGAAGCCATAGTTGTCGTTGAAGATCTTGAAGGAGTCCAGATCGGCGTAGACCACCGAGTAGGGCTGGTTTCCAGCCTGCCGGCGAGCCAGGCGCTCCCGGATCACCCAGTTACCAGGCAGGCCGGTCAGCGGGTTGGACTGTCGGGCCACCTGGAACCGGTCCTCCGCCATGGCGTTCAGCAGTTGATGGACCGAAACCACGCCCCGGTACCGGGCCTGCTCGGTCACGACCACCAGGTCGTAGCGGCGGGAGGTCTCACGCACGGATACCAGGCTGGTGACCTGCTCCATGGGGGCAGACACCTCCACGATCAGGGGGTTGGCGTCCACGATGGACGTGATCGGACGGCCATAGAAGAGCGGCACCCCATAGGGGATCCCCAGGCGCTGAAAGAGCTTGTTGCGCATAACCAGGCCAATTGGGCGCTCCTGCGCCACCACGACGAACCCCTCGACCGACGGTTGGCTCTCAAAGAGGGCAGAGACTTCACGGACCGGCATCTCTGGAGCGATCGTCATGCCAGGGACTACCGATGATTCGATGGGGGAGAGTGCGGAGGCAGGGCGTGTGTGGCTGCCCGCCCGGAGGAGCACACGCTCCACCCGTGGCTCCAGCGGGACAGGCGGGGCAGCGGGGCGCCCGAGGAAAAACCCCTGGCCGAGAACGACCCCCGCCCGCAGGACCGCCTGCAACTCTGCCTGGGTCTCGATCCCCTCCGCGATCACGTGGGCCCCAATCTTCATGCCCAGGCCGGACAGGGCTTGAAGCATCGCCTGCTTGACCGGATCGGCATCGCAGCCACGCACCAGTCCCATGTCGATCTTCACGAAATCGGGCCGCAGTTCCGCAATGGAGTGGAGCCCGGCATAACCGGCCCCAACATCATCGACTGCGACGAGGTACCCTTGTTCACGATAGTGATGGAGGAGCCGGGGGAAGCCGTCGTACTCATCGATCGAGGTGCCCTCGGTGATCTCGCCTCCGGTGGGAGTGTTCCGAGTCCGGCCAGGGCGGCTCTGCGTGCTGCTCGCTCCAACCCCCACATCTGTGCGTGGCTCTCGGCGAACTGGAGGAGGGCCCCGGGGGAGGCGAAGTGACTGCCGGCCGGCCCCCGCATGAGCGCCTCCCAGCCGAAGATCCGCCCGGTAGCGAGGTTGACCACCGGCTGGTAGACGCTGTGAAGCCCTCCGCCGGTGATTACCTGTTGGAACTCTGCCGAGAGGGCGATATCCTCCGGCTGGATCAGCCCTCTGGCCAGCGCCTGAGCCGTCTTGGCCGCCTGGTAGACCTGGCTGCTGAGCGAACGGTCCTCTCCCTCTTCCAGAAGCGCAGCGCCGGTCCGCAGGGAGAGATGTCCCCGGAGCCGAACCGCGTTGGGTGGGTTCAGCTTCCGTTCCACGACCTGCCTGACACGCTCCGCCAGGGAGAGCAGATCGGCTGGCTCCATGCTGGAGGGCCGCCCTACGTAGGCAATGTAATCATCGCCCCAGAGATTCTGGAGGGCAACGACCGACAGCCCTGCCATGGGGCGCGGTACACTGGACTCAAGGATCTGCCCGACCTGGTCGAGTACCGCCTCGGCATGCTTGTTGCCATGGCGCTGCTCAAACTGCTGAAAGTCCACGATATCGAGGTAGATGATCCCCAGTGACCAGCCCCGGTCGCGGTAGGCTGTCAGGCGCTTCAGCACCGGTGATGAGCGAAACGCCTCCTGAAGGGGGAGGGGCTGCTGCTTCTGGTGCAGCCGGACCCGCGCACGGGAGAGTAGTCTGCGGATGAGTTGCATATGCCACGGCCTCCTCCATCCCCTATGATCATAGGCGGTCGAGGTTAAGACCGTGTGAGGATTCGGTTGCGAACCGCGGAAGGGTAGACCAGGGGGACGCAGAATGCTCCATACAGAAGGAGAGGGGGTTGATCGATGGAGATCCGGGAGCTGATCCGTGCCGCTGAGCCCCTGCTGGACGCTCTGCACGACGGCGTGGCCGTGAGCGATGCGGATGGCCTGGTCGTCTATGTGAATGAAGCCAACACCCGGATTACTGGGTTGCAGCGGGAGGCGTTTGTCGACCGGCGGGTGGCCGAGGTGGTGCCCGATTCGCACCTGTTGCAGGCCATGGAGTCGGGCCAGGAGTTGGTCGGGGTCCGGACCCGGGTGGCCGGGCGTGAGGTGGTCTCGAACATCGTGCCCCTGGTGCAGAGCGGCCGGCTGATCGGTGCTGTCTCGGTCTTCCGGGACCTGACCGAGCTGATCGCGCTCTCCACGCAGTTGCAGGAGGCCCGCAACACGATCGCCCTCCTGAAGGAGTACCTCTCCACCGGTTCGGCCCTGGAGGGGGTGGTGGTCGGGCGGTCCCCCGCCGCCCAGTCGGCCTTCTCCCTGGCGCTGCGGGCCAGCCGCGTCCTCTCCCCCGTGCTGATCGAGGGGGAGAGCGGCACCGGCAAGGAGGTGGTCGCCCGGCTGATCCATGCCCGGAGCGACCGGGCGAAGGGGCCCTTCCTGGCGGTCAACTGCGCTGCGGTTCCCGGCACGCTGCTGGAGAGTGAGCTCTTCGGCTACGACGACGGCGCCTTCACCGGCGCCCGGCGGGGCGGGCGGGCCGGCCTCCTGGAGATGGCCGACGGCGGCACGCTCTTCCTAGATGAGGTCGGCGACATGGACCTCGCCATGCAGGCGAAGCTTCTGCGAGCCCTGCAGGACGGCGAGTTCCGGCGGCTCGGCTCCAGCCAGACCCGGCGGGCCGACGTGCGGTTTATCTCGGCTACGAATCGGGGATTGGGCGACCTGGTGGCCGATCGCCGCTTCCGGGAGGACCTCTACTACCGGCTGCGGGTGATCCGGATCCATCTGCCGCCCCTGCGCAGCCGGCGTGAGGATCTGCCGGCCTTCATCGACCATGCCCTGCACCGGGCGACGAGCCGCCTGGGCCGAGCCGGACTCCGGATTGACCCGGCCGCCCTGCGCCTCCTCATGGCCTACCACTACCCTGGCAATGTGCGGGAGCTGGAGAACCTGGTGGAGCAGGCGGTGGCCCTCGACGATGACGGCCTGATCACCCCGGAGGATCTGCCCCCGGAGTTGGGGCCCGGCCCGGGGCCGGTGGTGCAGCCGGGGATCGCCCTCGCCTTTGAGGGGGAGTTCCCCACCTGGGAGGAGGTGGAGCGGGCGGTCCTGGAGGAGGGGCTGAAGCGGTTCCCCTCCAAGGTGGCGCTTGCCCGGCACCTGGGCTGGGGGCGGGCCACCCTCTACCGGAAACTGACTGCCTACGACCTGGACTGAGCGGGGCGTAGCATGTCCCGGATCGCGAAGATAATGCACAGCCCGTCACTCGACATTCCGTCCAGCGAGCGGTACCGCATGGGGAAGAGGGGGACCAGGAACGACATGAGGGCCTGGAACTGGAAGGCGTCCGCCACCGAGTTGACCGGGTAGCGCCACTGGAGAAAGAGCAGAATCCCCTCGAACAGGGAGCCGCTCAGCAGCCAGAAGAGGGCAAGGGGGGTCGCCGGCCCTGCGGCTGACAGGATCAACCTCTCCCATGGACGCCACCGCGGCTGCTTCTCCCATCTCACGTGGGGTGGGGTGAAGAAAAACCGCCAGTCCAGGTGAAAGCGAATGGGGAGCCCTGGTAACGGTAGGGTCCATGTGATCCGGCTATCTGGTTGGCCAAAGGCGATGGTGAAGCCCCGTGCCCCGCGCCAGGCGGCGATGATCAAATGCCCCAGCTCATGGAGCAGGACCACCGGGAAGAAGGCGAGCAGAATCACTGCCACGAGGAGAACATTCATATCTAATTCACCTCGCTAATCAATACGGAATCGTCACGCAGAAAGACTGTCTCACTGTGATCTGTTTTGAGACATATCTTGCACTATCGATGTATCAAGATGAGACGATAGGCGCTGGGGTCCAGACATATCGGGCGTTCCAGCCGCATCTAGCCATGGCACAATTCTTGCTCCTTTTACATGGGTGAACATCCATGGAAGGGGGCCTTTTCTATGCGATATGTTGAACCTTACAAGATCAAGATGATCGAGCCGATTCGCCTGATTCCCCGTGCCGAACGTGAGCAGAAGATTCGGCAGGCCGGCCTCAACCTCTTCAACCTGCGCTCCCGCGATGTCTTCATCGACCTGCTGACCGACTCCGGGACCGGTGCCATGAGCGAGGAGCAGTGGGCTGCCATGATGCGGGGCGACGAGTCCTATGCGGGCAGCGACTCCTTCTACCGGCTGAAGGAGACCGTGGAGTCGATCACCGGCTATCCATATGTGATCCCGACCCATCAGGGGCGGGGGGCCGAGCAGTCGGTCCTGCCGGCGCTGATCAAGGAGAAGGGTATGTACGTGATCGGCAATATGCACTTCGACACCACCCGGGCGCATATCCAACTGGCTGGTGGCCGTCCGGTTGACCTGGTAATCGATGAGGCTGCCGACACGACGCTGGAGCACCCCTTCAAGGGGAACATCGACCTGATCAAACTCCGCCGGTTCATCGAGGAGCACGGCCCGGAGAACATCGCCGCAATCATCATGACCGTGACATGCAACTCCGCGGGTGGGCAGCCGGTCTCCATGGCCAACATTCGGTCGGCTTCGGCCATCGCCCGTGAGTTTGACATTCCCTATCTCTTTGACACCGCCCGCTATGCGGAGAACGCCTGGTTCATTCAGCAGCGGGAGGAGGGCTACACCCTCAAGTCGCCGCTGGAGATTGCGCGGGAGATGTTTAGCTACGGTGACGGCCTCATGATGTCCGCCAAGAAAGATGGGCTGGTCAACATTGGCGGATTGCTGGCCTTTAAGAATGAGGAACTCTATACTCAGGCCGCCGGCCTCGTGGTGCCGTTCGAGGGCTTCCTGACCTACGGCGGTCTGGCCGGGCGCGATGTAGAGGCCATGGCAGTCGGCCTCATGGAGGCGCTTGAGCCGGAGTACCTTGCGGCCCGGATCGGACAGGTCGCCTACCTGGGCAGGATGCTGAAGGAGGCCGGTATTCCGATCCAGGAACCGGTGGGCGGGCACGCGATCTTCGTGGATGCGAGCCGCTTCCTCCCCCAGATCCCGGCCGGCCAGTTCCCCGGCCAGTCCCTTGCGGTCGAACTCTATAGCGAGGGTGGAGTCCGGGGCGTGGAGGTAGGCTCACTCATGATGGGCCGGGACCCTGAGACGGGTGAGCAGATTCCGAGTCCTGTCGAGTTCCTCCGCCTGGCCGTTCCGCGCCGGACCTACACGAACAACCACATGGAGTGGGTGGCCGATGCGCTGGCAGGGGTCTGGCAGCGGCGGGAGCAGGTGAAGGGTGTCAGGTTTGCCCTGGAGCCCAAGGTTCTACGCCACTTTACCGCCAAATTCGAGTGGGCAGGGGCTTGACGACCGGAGAGGGTGGCGGTACCATGGGCGTAGGACCCCGTACCCCGTAGGGGTACATACGCCACAAGGTGCATCAGCTAGCCTTAGAAGGAGCGTGCGATAGAATGACCGTCGTCAAAATCAGCGGCATGAGCTGCAACCACTGTGTCATGGGTGTGAAGAAGGCCCTTTCCGCCGTCCCCGGCCTCGAGAACCTCGACGTGAAGATCGGCGAGGCCCGGTTTGAGGGCAACGCCGATATCGCCAAGGTCAAGGAAGCGATCGAGGAAGAGGGCTACGAGGTCGTCAGCGTCGGCTAAGTAAACTGGGGAGGGGCAGGAAGCCCCTCCCCTTTCGGCAGGGGGAGAGCGAGTGACCAGAGAGCTTGCGCGCTATGTGGTCACCCCCGGGGTGGGGCAGGTCTTCTTCCGACCGGAGCAACTGCAGTGGATCAGCGAGATGGCCGGACCAGGCGGAAAGGTCGAGCTGAACAGCTTCATGCAGCTAATCATTCACACCGACCGCCCCGACCTGGACCAGCAGCACGCCGCCTTGCGGGCAGCAGGGCTAGGCGTCTACCCGGCTGGGCCGGTGGTGAAGAATATACAAACCTGCACCTTCTGCATGGGAGAGAAGGTAGATGGCCTCCCCGATGCCCAACGGCTCGATCAGGCTGTGGCTGGGGCTCAGGTGCCATTCCCGGTCCGGGTTGGGTTCAGCGGTTGTGCATCCAACTGTGGGGAGGCGCTCCTCCGCGACATTGGCATCGTCCGGGTGGATGCGGATCGCTATGATGTGTACGCCGGCGGGCGCCCCGGTGGGCTCAACCCGCAGGTCGGTCAGCGACTGGCAGAAGGGGTCTCTGCTTCTGAACTTGTCCCGACTGTCGAGGCGATTCTGGCGCTCTACCGAGAGACTGCCCGCGGTAAGGAGCGGTTCTGGAAGAATCTGAATCGGGTGGGCGTCGCGGTATACCGCGAGCGCCTGACCATAGGATAGGCGCGCAGAGGCTCCACCCCGAGAGCGGGTGGAGCCTCTGTGCATCAGCGAGCTAGAGCTTTACTCGCAGCGGCTCGAAGTCCGCACGGAGCCGCCGGACCGCATCGATCCAGATAACGGCATCCTCATGGACCATGGCGACCGGGTATTCGGCCTGCCGCAGGAAGTGACCGACACGCGGGTCGGCCTTGGATGCCGTAATCCGAGGATCATCGTGCTTGACGAATGTCTCCATGGCGACACGCATACCGCGGTGCCAACGGCCATACTCGATCGCACCATCGGTCTCAAAGATGTACCGCCACGAGGTGTACCAGGGTACGATGCGTGCCCGGCCGGAGCCTTCCCGCTTCAGCCGGAAGAGGAGGCGGCGGGCGGTCTGCAGCCGGTAGAGAATGTACGGCCAGATCAGCACAAAGCCCAGGGCGACCATCTGCGAGGAAGCCATGCCGAGAGCGGCGCCCAGGGTCGGAATGCCGAGGATAATCAGCAGGATCGGGTCCAGAATATGGAGGACACCCAGTTCAATCGATCGCCCATTGAGCGGCCAGAACGGTTTGGCGCCGAAGAGGTTCAGGCAATCGACTGCGACGTGGACCAGTGTCCCCAAGAGCGTCCAGCCGAAGAGAAGCGCAAACCCGGTTCCCGGGAAGAAACGCTGAAGCAGCAGGGCGGCGCCGGCAGAGAGGACCATGTTGCCGGGAATCGTATGGGTGTAGGTCCGGTGCAGCGAAATGCCCTTTCGGAGCATCAGGCTGACCGGAACATCAATGTCCGGCAGGGAGTTGCCGATGAGGGCTGCCCAGTAGACCGCTGCTCCCGCTGTCGGGGAGAGGTTGCTGGCCAGCGCACCCATCGCATGACCCATCAACAGATGCGTCAGGGAATCCACGAGCATACCCTCCTTTTTTCGTTACGTCTGTGTTTTATAAGTGTAAGGTACGGCCAGATGCAAAGCCATACGCAAATCTTGGTGGGCCATCCTTGACACAGTACGCCCTCTTCGATATCTTAAGTACCGTACCGGGTAGAGGTAAGGATATGATGAGCCAAGGGAGGGATTCCCCTGCCATTTGACGACGAGGAGACCTGTCAGACGGGCACGTGAGGCAGACCGGCGAAGCGCAGGCGTGGCCTGCCACCGGTCTGACCCGGTACCATCGTATGGCTCCTGGTAGGAGCCTGGCTGCTGGTACAGCAGTTTTTACAATAATAGGCATGAGGTGATCAGACTTGCCCCTGTATACCTTCGAGTGTCAGGAGTGTAGCAAGCGGTTTGAGGAGTTGGTCGCGTACAGCCGGCGCGATGAGGTGACCTGTCCGACCTGCAAGGGACAGGCCCGTGTGCTTGTCTCGTCCTTTGCCGTCCAGGGCGGCGGCGGAAGCACTGGCCCTGCCCCGGTCTCCCGGCCGCGCTTCTCCTGAGCGGGCTGTTAACGGGAGCGGTCGCTTCCCCGCAATACATGAAACCCCCGTGGCAGCCCGCCACGGGGGTTCTCATCTTCCTACCCTTTCTTCTTCGCGCGACGGGAGGGTGTCTCCGGAGTCGTCTCGCTCTCCATGGAGATCGCTACTTGGTGGATCGATTCGGTGGTACGAGAGGGCTCTACACCCAGTTGGGTGGCAAGAGCCTCCTTGCAGGTGAGGTACTGCTGCCGTGCTCGGCCTACCTGGCCGCTTTCGAGATAGAGCCGCATGAGGGCCTGGTGTGCCGGCTCATTGGAGACGTCCACAGCCAGCCGCCGTTGATAGGTGATCAGCGCCTTGGATATATCCTGCACCTCATGCCAGTAATACTGGCCGAGCCAGTCCAGGGCGTCTGTGTAACGTGTCCGCCAGGCATCACGAATATCATCCAGGGCGTAGGGTTCGTCGGCTGCAAGGTCTCCGTTGTACAGCTTGCAGGCCGCTTCGTACCGAAGGGAGGCACGGACGGCGTCGCCGCTTGCTCGCGCCTCCTCGGCGTTGGCCAGCCCCTCTCGGAAGTAGTCGATATCGATCTGAACTTCGGGCTGCCGGCTGAACCACATGAGGCCGCCCTCCGTCTGTATATACCGGGACTTGGACTTCCCGCCCAGGTAAGGCTCAAGCAGCCGGCGAAGGTGGTGGAGGGTGACGCGCAGGCTCGTGTCGGCGGCCCCGGGCTCGAGGTCTGGCCAGAGCCGGTCCATGATCCGCTCGCGTGGGACGGGACCCTCCTCGGCGATCAACAAGGTGAGGAGTTGGCCGCTCTTCCGTTTCTTCAGGGCCTTCACATCCACCGCTTCGCCTGCCACCGTGACAACCAGAGGGCCCAGGACCTGGATGCGCACAGGGGCCGGGCCCGTGCTGAGGCCCACCACTCGCTTTCGGTCCTGGGGGCTGAGCAGGGTGGCGAAGGTGCTTCGACTGCCGTCATCGGGCAGCGCCTGCCAGGCGGCGGGCAGAAGCCGGGCATCGGCCTCGGGGATTATGATCCCTACCTGGAGTACGGGAGTGGGAAGCTGTGTCTCCATGACCCGCAGCAACTCAAGGCAGAACTCACTCTGGACGTCGTACGCGAGGCCGTAGATCACAGCGGTCAGGGCGAGCGGCCACTCCCTCAGCACGAAGAACTCGTACCGCCGCCGCCGGCACTCGGTCAAGCCCTCCTGAAGGAGGCGGGCCGCCTCGGGGCGGGATTCGGTGCGGCTAATTCGGAAGTGGGCGATGGCCAGGGCCAGGGTAAGGATCATCCTTTCGAGGGCGTGGGTTCCCATTACCATGCGCTCCAGCGTCCGCTCCGCCAACCGCATAGCGGCTCCCGCGTTGCCCGTGTGAAAGAGGTGGAGTAACACCGCCTCCATCATCGGCTTGACATGGCGATCCACTCGATCCACCTGTTTGGCAAGCTGAATGGCCTCATTGACAAAGGGGAGTGAGGCCTGGCTCTGACCCGACAGGCGATAGAAGGCAGACAGTTCTGTGGTGAGGCTCGTCTTCAGGCTACGGTTGCTCAGCTCTTCAATAAGGGTATTGGCTACCGGTACGATACCAGCGGCCTTGGCGAAGTCCCCAAGGCGCGTATAACTGTGGAGAAGATGGAGTCCGGCGTAGGTGCGACGCAGTTTTCGACTAGAGCCGTTCAGCATGCGTTCACAGATTGGAACAGCGTCGTTATAGCGACCGACCTCGTTATAGATCCAGGCCAAATTCGTACCTACTTCGGCGGGGGGTTCACCCATGGAGGTGAAGAGTTTGGCTGAGCGCTCCAGATAGGAGACAGCGGACGTGTAGTCTCCTGCCTCTGCACGGATAATCCCCAACAGGTCCGAGACGCTGGCCTCTCCTGGTAGATCTCCTAACTCGACGAAGAGAGACAGGGCTCGACGCAAATCAGCCTCCACCTCGTCGGTGGGAGCACCGAGTACCGAGCCAAGGGCCGCCCGGCGCTGAAGCAGGAGCCCCTCCTCATGACGATACTCAGGCTCCAGTGCGGCGACTCCAAGGCGGTATTCTTCCTGAGCTGCCGCCATTTCGTGCCTAACCGCAAAGGCCTCACCGAGGAGAATATGAGCGTGAAGAATACCACGTTTGTCTACCCTCTCTTCGAAGGACCGAAGGGCCAGATGGGCAACTCCCACGGCGTGGTCCGCTTTGCCCTGGTTAAGGAGGTGTCGGGCCTCGCAGATGGAGATCCACGGGTATTGCTCCTTCGTGGCCTGAGGCAGGTGGGAGAGAAGTCCGCGCAGCCGCTCCACACGGTGAGTACGCAACCAGACCGGTGCCAGGCTCTCCACTAGCTCGGCCGCCTCCTGGAGCCATCCTCCTCGTAGGTAGTGCTTCACCGCTTCCTCGGGCTCCTCTCGCCGAAGGAGCCAGTCACCGGCTTGTCGATGGAGTCTGGCAAAATCCCCGGATTCCCGTGCCTTTAAGCGCTCGTGAAGAAAACGCTGGAGCAGGTGATGGTACCGAAGCGAATCAGGACCCAGTTGTGTTATGAGGAGATTGGAACTGAGCAAGTGGCCTAACATGGCGGCGGAGTCTTGGCGTCCCAACACCCCGTCGCAGGCAACCGGGGTGCAGGTGTCCAGAATCGAGCTCTCCTCCATGAAGCGTTGAAGCGCTGGGTTAAGGCTTAAGAAGACCTCGTCCGCCAAGTAGGTAAAGAGATCGGTAGGCAACGTGCCATTAAGCAGAGAGTCGAGATTACCGCGTCGCTTGACGGCAGAGGTCAGCAGTACCAGCGCTGCCGACCACCCCTCGGTCAAGTGGCAGACCTGCTCCAGCTTATCCCCCGCCAGTTCTATGCCGGCCATACTCTGAAAGAAGGTCCGGGTTTCTGCAGGTGTAAATCGTAAATCCTCTTCGGTGATCTCCGCCGCCTCCTGGATCACCTTCAGTCTGGCAGTAGAGAACGGGAGAGGTAGCCGTGACGAGATGAAGAGATGGGTCTTCTCCTCCATGTATTGGAGTAGCCCGCCGATCAGAGCGACTACCGGTGATTCCCTTTCGATTAGGTGGAAGTCATCCAAGATGATCGCCACGTGGCCCGTTGTTTCGTGAAGATCGGCCAGGATCAAAGACTGGTAGTCTGTGTGGGGAGCATCGGCGTCCAGCGCTCCCAGAAGGCGGGATCCTCCACCCAGCACCTGGCTGATCCCGATAGCCAGGCAGCGCAGGAAAGTGGGGAGACCACTGTCCCGTGGATCCAGTTGGATCCAGAGCGCCGGAAGATCCACCTGGGAGAGGAAGTGAGCGAGCGTAGACGTCTTGCCATGGCCGGCGGTGGCGACCAGCGTCGTGAGACGTCGTGTGAGACCCTCCTGCAGTACAGCGGTTAAGTGAGGTCGCGGGAGGTGGTATCGAACTGCCCGTGGCCGGGACAGTTTGGTCAGAAGATGAATCTCCGTCTCCACGTTACAGACCGCTCCTTTCCAGTAACGAGGATGTAACACGTTACAAGGTAGGATCACAGTGTAGTATGCGTCTCGGCAATAACACAGTACCACACTCGGAGGAACGGAACATGCGTCGTATCATCCTACTGTTCATGGTTCTCGTGTCGTTGCTCGTGGTTTCTGCTGTATCAGCCTCGGCGAGTGACCCTTGCAGGGTCGGTTGCACTGACATAAACTCTGTTTCCGCCCCCGCACAGTAACTTATCCACCCGAAGGAGGCCTCTGGCATGGCGGTTGAACAACTCTGGCTGGAGGAGGTCCGCGTTCCGATCACTCGGCAACCTGTGGCGGTACGCAGCCTGCTCTCGCTGGTTGCCGCCAAGCATACGCCTACCTACAGCCACATGACCCGGGTTGCGCTTTATTCCCAATTTCTGGCCGAACACATAAAGTTGAACCGGAGCGAGGTCAAAACGGTGACCATGGCGGCGTTGCTGCATGATATCGGCAAGCTGGCCATTCCGGACGCCATTCTGACCAAGCCCGGCCGGTTAACCGATGCCGAGATGCGTACGATGTGCACCCACGCAGATGCCGGGGCACAGATCCTCGCCCGCTACGAACCACTGTCCGATCTCGCCCCCATCGTCCGTTACCACCACGAGTGGTGGGACGGGCGTGGCTACCCGACCGGTCTTTCAGCGTCGAAGATTCCCCAGGGATCTCGGATCATCAGCATTGCCGATGCCTTCGACACCATGACCACACCCCGCCCCTACGCCGCCCCCCGACCACAGGAGCAGTGCCTCGCTGAGTTGGAGCGGTGCGCGGGCACACAATTCGATCCGGATCTCACCCAGGCCTTTGTCCAGTTGATCCGCTCCGGAGCGGTTGAGGAGGGGCAGATTGAACCGGCCGCAGGCCAGCAACGGACTTTGCGACCGGAGCCCCTGGCCCTACGGATGACCGACTGACAGGGCGCTCTGCTTATAGAAGTACACCGTCTATCGTGAAAACTCCTAGGGATCAACAGAACGTGTTACTGCTGCATCCACAAAGAAAGAGCGGGAGCCTCCCACACTGGTGGGCGGCTCCCTTCTGTTCGGGCTACCGGAACCCGGTCAGGACCCTGGCCGGGAGGGTGACCACGGCCCAGATCAGGCGAAGGGCACCATCGACGGCGATCCCGAGAATCCGGAAAGGCAACAGCAACAGCCAGACGATCGGATAGAGGATCAGGGCGGCCAGAGCGACCGGCCAGCAGATGATAAACAGGATGATCCAGAGCAGAAACGCAGCCACGAAGAATCCCTCCCACTGAGAACCATCTTCCCTATATAAGACGTCTTCCCACTCTCTATCCCTTCAGTAGATCCGGTGAAGTCCGATTTTGTTCGCGTGCTGGAGCAAATCGCTCCAACCCGGTAAGATAATGGGGAGGGGGGAGGATGCACCGTGTCGCAACGCTGGCGCATCGCAACGGAGAACCGGGTCGGGATGGTCCTGGATATCCTCCGGGTGATCTCGGGCGCCGGGCTGAATGTAGGCGCTATGGAGGTACTGCCCGGTCTTGGCTTTATTCGCCTGGAGGGGGATCTGGACGGTGCCCTGAGGGCGGATCTCCTCGCCCTGGCGGGCGTCAAGTCGGTCGAGGAGGTCCCACTGATGCCACAGGAGGAGCGGGCCCGGGAGCTGGCCGCAATCCTCCATGCCGTGAGCGATGGCGTCCTCGTCGTGCGCGATGGCCGTGTGACCGGCATGAACCCGGCGGCAGAGCGCATTCTCGTCATTGGCGAGCGGGAAGCGATGGGTCTGCCGGCAGCCGATGTCCTGGGAACCGACCGGCTCCATCGGACGATTGCATCCTTTGACAACGAAGAGGTCCGAGGGCACACCCCGCGCGGATACTTACACTACATTGCATCTGGGCGCGCCCTGGGGTCGAACGGCATGGTCGTGGCGCTCAAGTCGATTCAGCAGGCCCGTGCCCTGGCCCATTCGCTCACCCGGCCGCAGACGCTTGGCTTCTCTGACCTGATCACCACAAGTCAGGTGATGCGTGACGTAATCCGCATTGCCGAGGCGGCCTGCCGTGTAGATGCCCCGGTCCTGATCCAGGGGGAGAGCGGCACCGGCAAGGAGATCTTCGCCCGCGCCATTCACAGCGAGTCCGGCCGCAGTGCCGGTCCTTTTGTCCCGGTCAACTGCGCCGCTCTCCCGGAGACGCTGCTGGAGAGCGAGTTGTTCGGCTACGAGGAGGGCTCCTTCACGGGAGCGAAGCGGGGCGGTAAGCAGGGCATCTTCGAGTTCGCTTCGGGTGGGACCGTCTTTCTTGATGAGATTGGCGAGATCCCCGGTCATCTGCAGGCCAAGCTGCTCCGCGTCCTCCAGGAGGGGCGTGTCCGCCGGGTGGGCGGGCGGGAGGAGATCGCTGTGGATGTACGGGTGATCGCGGCGACGAACCGCAATTTACGTTCGATGGTATCGGAGCGCCAGTTTCGCGACGATCTGTACTATCGCCTGAACGTAATCCCCCTGGTGATTCCGCCTCTGAGGGCCCGGCGGGAGGATATCGCCGTGCTCGTCGAGTACACCCTGCAGCGGTGGGCGTCCCGGACCGGGCGACTGCCCCCGCGGTTGACCGATGAGGCTTGGCGCCGGCTGAAGGAGTACCCGTGGCCAGGAAACGTCCGCGAGTTGGAGAATACCCTGGAGCGGGCGCTGGCCCTGGCGACTTCGGGAGAGATTGGCGCTGACCATTTGATGCTCGAGCCCTTGCCAACTGTTCCGGCGGCCTGGCAGCACGGCGGGCTGAGGGAGCGGCTCGCTGAGGTGGAGCGGCAGGTGATTGCCGAGGCGTTAGCCCGGACCGGTAGTGCCCGCAAGGCGGCGGAGCTGCTGGAGGTCTCGCACACGACGATCCTGAATAAGGTGCACCGTCTCGGGCTCTCGCACCTGTTGCGGGAGTAAGGGCGGGAGCTCTCACCCCATCTACATTGGCAAGAAAACGTTCCATCTGGCACGAAAACGTTCCGGATCGTTGGACGAGTCCTACCTTTCAACCAAGGCGCGACAAGGAACGCGGGCTTTTGATCGCCCTGGCACGCGATTTGCATGAGGAGAGACCCATGAGGAGTTTCCCCAGCAAAATCGGAGGTGCACTTCATGGAGAAGAAGCGCGATCAGGCCCTGGCTACCCGTTGCGTGCACGCGGGACAGCATCCGGATCCCCTGACCGGCTCCCTGTCCACCCCTATCTACCAGACCTCAACCTTTGTCTTTGGCAGCGCCGAGCAGGGTGCTGCCCGATTCGCCGGCGAAGAACCGGGTTACGTGTACACCCGGATCGGCAACCCAACCCAAACGGTCTTGGAGGAGAAGGTTGCCAGCCTGGAGAGCGGTGAGGCGGCTCTCGCCTTTGGCTCTGGCATGGCTGCCGTCTCGGCGGTCGTCATGGCTCTGGTGAAGACCGGTGATCATGTGATCTACGGCGATGCGATCTACGGGTGCACCTATGACTTTGTGCATGACGTGCTCGGCAAGTTTGGCGTGGAGTCGACCCAGGTTGATATCTCGCAGCCTGACAGGGTGGCGCAGGCGATCCGGCCAAACACGAAGGTCCTGCTCTTCGAGACCCCTGCGAACCCGACGATGAAGCTGGCCGACATCCGCCTGCTCTCCGATCTGGCCCACCAGCACGGGATCAGCGTGGTGGTCGACAACACCTTCATGTCGCCCTACCTGCAGCGGCCGTTGGAGCACGGAGCCGACGTAGTGGTTCACAGTGCTACGAAGTATATCGGCGGCCACGGCGATGTGATCGCCGGCGTGGCGGTCGGGCAAAAGGCATTTATCGATGAGGTCCGCATGACCACCTTGAAGAATGTGGGCGGTGTGATCTCCCCCTTCGACGCCTGGCTCCTGATCCGGGGCCTGAAGACACTCCACGTGCGGATGGAGCGGCACAGCGAGAACGCCATGAAGGTGGCCCGCTTCCTCGAGGCGCATCCACAGGTGGAGAAGATCTGGTACCCGGGCCTTGAATCCTTTGCCCAGCATGAGTTGGCCAAGGAGCAGATGGACGGGTTCGGTGGCATTATGGCCTTCGAGGTCAAGGGCGGCGTCGAGGCGGGCCGGCGGATGCTGAATGCCGTCAGGCTCTGCCAGGTGGCCGTCTCCCTGGGCGATGCGGACACCTTGATCCAGCACCCGGCCTCCATGACCCATGCCGTCATTCCGCCGGAGGTCCGGCTCGCCTCGGGCATCACCGATGGGCTGGTCCGGCTCTCGGTGGGGCTGGAGGATCCGGCCGATCTGATCGCCGACCTGGACCAGGCACTCCACGCCAGCCTCCCCACCCCGGTCAAGGCCTGACAAATGCGAGGCGCCCTGCTCAACCCGAGCCGGGCGCCTCTTAGTGGGGTCCCTTGTCGGCGACCTGCACACGGCTGCCCGAAATGCGATCACAGTAGCCGTCGACGAAGAGCTTTCCCTGGCTGTCGACGGCTGCGTAGAAGACCTGCTGGAGGTCGTCGTATCCCAGCCGCAGAAGTTCGGCCCGCAACCACTCCTCTGAGAGGTTTATGGCCTTCAGGTTGGATTGGATCACCCGGCCTTCCATGACCAGCTCGCGAGTGACGCCCTCGTACTCCGTGAAGAGCCCGAGATCCCTTGGCGTGACTGGCCGAGCCTGGGATTTGGCCAGGACGCTGACCGTGCCGTCGGTTTCGAAGATCGCAAACTCCACATCGGAAGGGTTGAAGTGGCCCTGGGCCCGGAGGCGGGCCAGAAGGTCATCGACGCGGAGGAAGTTCCGGGCGAGGTTCTTCTCCAGAATCCGTCCGTTCTCGATGACGACGCTGGGTTCACCTTCCATGAGCTTGGCGATCGGGCGATTCTTCAGGACGGTCAGGTCCAGGGCGATCGTCAGAGCGAACCAGAGCACAGTCCCCGCCAACCAGGGCAGAACAGGCTTCTCGGGGTCTGCCAGGTTCTCGGCCACCAGGTCACCTACAGCGATCGCGGTAATGAAATCGAAGTAGGTTGACTGGCTGAGTTGCTTCTTGCCGGCCAGTCGGGTCAGGACCAGCAGGACGAAGAAGATCATGGTGACCCGGAGGAGTACCGGAAGGATCACTCCAGGATCACCTCGCCCGAGGCGGCATCGACCGCGTAGTGCCGGTCGCCAACGGTGAAGCGGAAGCGCCCATAGAACGGGGCAGCTGCCACCTTTGGGACCACGCCAACTGCAGCCTTCAGCCGCCCGGTCGCAGCCGCCCAGGAATCGACCAGGAGCGGCTCCACCGTGAGTGTCAGGCGCCGGATTCGATTCCCCTGGGGGGAGGACTTAACGCCGGCCTCGCCGGTCAGGCAGAGTACCCGGCTGCCGCTGTCCAGGTAGAGCCGGACGGGGACCAGGTGGCCAGCCTCAGCCCCTGCGTTGAACGCATCGGCCATGGCTACCAGGACCTTGCCTTCCGGCAGACGTCCGTACCACCGCTCCAGGAACTGGGCGGCTTCGGCCGGCTCGGCGAAATAGGGCATGGGAGAGGCGCCCCGGGTCACCCGCTCCACGGCGCGAGCCAACACCTCCGCGGGAGGCGTCTCCGAAGGTACAGGGGCGATGCCGCTCGCCGTCGTGCTCGGGGGCGTCTCGTTCTGTGCTTGGTCTGACGGTCGAAGAGATGGCCCGGTCAGGAAGAGCGTCGCAACCAGGATCGCAGTGGCTGCCAGCAGGCCTGGAGCGTTCCGCCAAATGAACCTCAAGACCCAACACCTCCTGCTCAAAGTCTGCCCGCGGGCAGCGCAAGGTAGACACCTTTTCACTGCAGGAGTTCAGCCCTCTCCAGCGAATCTCCATCCGTTCCGTAGATGGACGTCGTACGGCTGGGTAGCCCTGCGGCGATAATAAGAGGAGAGGCGGCCCGTGAATAAACAGGGCACCCGGTTATTAGCACTTTTGGTTCTTGTCTTGCTGGGTCAGTCTCTCAGTGGATTGTTTGTCCAGGCCTTTCTCTGGGATCAAGGGGGCGATCTGGCCGATCTGGGTCGGTACAACCTGGCCTCACCGATTGCTCTGGCCCTCGCCTTTCTTCTGCTCGGCCCCATGGCCAAGCGCGGTCGGTCTGTCGTAGCGGTCCGCATTGGTCTGCTCCTCCAGGTCTCCTTCTTCCTGGCCGTCCTCCTTCTCGGGACTCGGGCCAGCCAGTACCTGGAGTTGCTGGGAGCGTTGACGGGACTGGGGCAGGGCGCTTTCTGGGTCGGCCAGAACATGCTGATCCAGCAGGCGACCGCGCCGGACGAGCGGCCACGCTACTGGAGCTATGTCAGCGCCAGTTGGTCCTTCACCGCGCTGGTCGGCCCGTTTACCGGGAGCCGTCTGGTGGCCGGGTTTGGTCCGGGTCTGGGCTATCAGGTGGTCTTCGGCCTCGCTGCGCTCTCCTACGGCCTGGCCGCGCTGATCAGCGCCGGCATCTTCACCCTGGGCTCGAATCTGCCGTATCGCCTTCGTGACGGGCTGCGCGAGCATATGGTGGGGCACCGCTGGTGGCGCACGCTGGCGGCTCACGTGGTCGCAGGTTTTCGTGATGGCACGCTCAGCTTTCTCCCCTCGGTGCTGGTCTACGTGGCGACCGGCGACGCACGTATGATGGGCAACTTCTCCCTGATCACTGCCGCCGTGGGCCTGGTCGCGAACTGGTTGACCGGTCGGTTCCTGCCCCGGCACAAGTGGTACCAGTCCATGTTGATCAGCGGTCTTCTACAGGCCGGGGCGGCCTCGCTCATGCTGGTGAACCTCGACTACACGACCCTGCTACTCTACAGCTTGGTTGGCGCCATGGCAGGCCCGCTCCTCGGCATTCCCTTCCTCACCCAGACCTTTGACGCGATTGGTGCCGATGGCGGAGAGAGCCAGATGGAGCGCATCGTCATTCGGGAATGCTGTCTGGTACTCGGCAGGTCCTTCGGCATGATTCTCCTGCTGCTGATGAGTCATAGCTTTACCCAGCAGCAGACGGCCATGACGGCCCTGGGCCTCGTGGCGATTGCGGCGGTAGCCCCGGCACTCATTCTGGGACGAACGTTCGAGTCTGCAACCGCATCTGCCTAGATAGTTTGTCCGATTGTGGTCCATGTCAGCTTTTCGGTAGAATGGTCTTCGGAAGGGGGCTCTCTATTATGCAGCCAACCCGTAATGAACGTGATCTTCTCGGTGAGAAAGCGGTCCCTGCCAATGCGTACTACGGCATTCAAACAGCCCGTGCCCTGGAGAACTTCCGGATCACCGGTCTGACGATTCATCCCGCCCTGGTCAAGGCGCTCGCCCAGGTCAAGAAGGCCGCTGCTCTGGCGAACCATCAGCTTGGGTACCTCTCCGCTCCGGTGGCCACAGCGATTGTCCGGGCCGCTGACGAGGTAATCGAGGGCAAGCTTCGGGATCAGTTCCTGGTCGATCCGATCCAGGGTGGCGCCGGCACCTCAGCCAACATGAACGCCAACGAGGTGATCGCCAACCGTGCGATTGAACTGCTCGGTGGCACGAAGGGCGATTACACCCTCGTCTCGCCTAACGATCATGTCAACTTCGCCCAGTCGACCAACGATGTCTTCCCGACCGCCATTCGCCTGGCCGTTATGGACCGGACCAGCGACCTGCTGGAGACCCTGGTACGCCTGGAGGATGCGCTCCGCTTCAAGGGGCTGGAGTTTGATGATGTGGTCAAGATGGGTCGCACCCACCTGCAAGATGCGGTGCCGATCCGCCTGGGCCAGGAGTTCCGAGCCTGGGCGACGGCCGTCTACCGTGGCCGAACCCGGCTGCAGCAGGCGGTGGAAGGGCTCCAGGAGGTCAACATGGGCGCCACCGCCGTGGGAACCGGTCTGAATGCCGATCCCGCCTATCCGCCGATGGTGGTCGGGCTGCTGGGCCAGATCACCGGCCGCAAGCTCTCCCAGCCGGTCGACCTGATCGATGCGACCCAGTCCTGTGATCCCTTCGTGGCAGTCAGCGGTGCACTCAAGGCGCTGGCCGTGGCCCTGGGCAAGATCGCCAACGATATCCGGCTCATGGCCTCCGGCCCCCGGGCCGGCTTGAAGGAGATCAACCTGCCCGAGATGCAGCCGGGCTCATCGATCATGCCGGGCAAGGTGAACCCGGTCATGGCCGAGGTATTGAACCAGACCTGCTTCTACGTCATGGGCAACGACCTGACCGTCACCATGGCGGCCGAGGCCGGCCAGTTGGAACTGAACGTCATGGAGCCCGTGCTGGCCCATGCGCTCTTCTCCAGCCTCGACGCACTCTCCGGTGCCGTAGGACTCTTCACCGAGCGGTTGGTCCGGGGGATCACTGTCAACCGGGAGCGCTGCGAGGAGATGGTCTCCACCTCGGTCGGCCTGGTGACGGTACTCAACCCGGTTATCGGTTACAAGAACGCCTCTATGGTCGCCCGCGAGGCGACGCTGACCGGACGTTCGGTCCGGGAGATCGTGTTGCAGTACAACCTGCTTCCGGCGGAGGAGTTGGACAGGCTGCTTGCGCCCAGGGCGATGACCCAGTTGGGCATAGCCAAGCGGCAGGAGCCGGAGCACGAGAAGGCCTAGCAACTGAAGCGCCCGGTGGGCTCTGAACTGAGCCTCACCGGGCGTTTTTCATTCGGACAGAGCCAGGAGATCTGTTTACGGCTTAAGCGATCCAGTCAACCGGGCGAATCCGGCGTGGAACCGGTGGAACCAGCCGGCGTTCTCCAGGGCCATGAAGGGACAGCCCCCATCGATCAGGGAGATTCCACCCTGCTTGGCCCGCACGGCCAGGTCAGGGCTGGTGCCTTGCCCGCTGGCGCTCTGGAACCAGAGGCGGGGCACCCGGGCGCTTATGGCGTCATCGACAGTGGTAGCATGGGCGCCGGATGGAAGGAGCACGATCGCTCCGTCCAGTTCGCCGGGGACCGCAGCCAGTGTCGGATAGGCGGTGTGGCCCTCCAACTCGGAGGCGTGTGGGTTGATGGCGACCGCATCGTACCCTCGCTCCAGCAGTGCCCGCATGACGGCGTTGGCGAATTGCTTGGGGTCACGGGAGACGCCGACAACGGCGATCCGTTTGTGGGACAGGAACTCCTGCATGGCAGCTTTCGATGGCACGAGCGACCACTCCTTTCTCTGCCATGGTAGCAGGTTGCCGAACGGCGGGCCATGGCGCTTTTCTGTCATTCTCATAACACTATAGCGAGAGGCGGAGCCCTTCCGGTTCGGTGCGGACCAGTTCGATCTCCCGGGCGCCGTGGAATCGGGCGAACCGATGGAGCTCACGGGCGAGTCGGGCCAGGCGGGATCGATCGGGGCGCACCCCAGGCTCCAGTTGAACGAGTTGCAGGACGAGTCGTTCCCGGGCACGGTCCATGCGGGGGTCTATGCGGCCGATAAGCCGGTCCCCCTCCAGGATCGGCATGGTAAAGGCCCCATACCGCCGCTTCGCCGGGGGAATGTACACCTCCCAGACGTAGTCGAAGCCGAACAGGTCGGCAAGGCGTGGGCGATGCCAGAGCAGGTTGTCCAGCGGGGGGAGGATGCGGACCTCGGGTTCCGGTTCCCAGGCAGCCGGGTTTGATTCAGCGGCGGTCAGCAGGTCGGCCACGGCAGCGAGAGCCCAGTAGTGCCGCTTGGCCCCATCCACCGAGATCGAAACCACCTCGCCTCGCTCTGCGGCGGCCTCCAGCCACGCCTTTCGCTCGGCGGCGGAGAGCTTCTGCCACCCGAACCGGAAGTCGCCGGGGTCACCCAGGGTGTAGGCGTTCAGGTAGCGGTGCATGAGCATATCGGTCCACGGGGCGTAGCCCTTCCGCATGACCGGAGCAGCCCAGGGGCGGGCGGAGGTGCCGGTGCTGGCGGGCGGCTCGCCATGGTCCGGCAGCGTCGACCAGATCGCCGAAGGAACCACCTTCTCCGGGCGAGCATACCACTTCTCGGCCCCGTCCCGGCGGCTGACGAAGAGCTGCCCGCCCAGCCAGAGCAGGTCGATCGCCCGCCCCGTTGCCTTGGACTCCTCGTCGGGGGCGCTGTAGCCCATGCCCATAAGGCGGGGGCCCGCGTTGCCTACCTCCCTGGGGCGAACGTGGCGCTGACGGCGGGTCGCCTCCAGGATCTCGGCCACCGACTCGGCCAGGGCCTCCCGCCCTTCCGTGGCGTTGGCCCGAGCCTGGAGCATGATCGGCCAGAAGTCCGGCAGGGCGCCCATGGGCAGGGCGCAGCGGGCGTTGGCCAGGTACTCGAAGAGGGCGCCTTTGGCAAAGAGCCCATCGAACCAGGCAGGCTTATAGCTCTTCACCCGGGCGTGGAGCGCGAGGTGGTGGCAGCGTTCCACCACAGCGACCGGGTCCAGTTGCAGGGCGCCCAGCCGCTCAATCGCCTCGAGTGCGCCGGTCGGGCCGGTCAGGGCGGTGCGCCATGGAGCGGATGCCGGGGCGGAGAGGAGCCCTTGCCGGGCCAGGAGGACCCGCCGGGCGGTTGCCTTTGAGATACGCAGGTCGGTCACCTCCGAACAGCATCGAGAATCAGCGCTTCCCAATCAGCCCGCCTTCGAAACCGTTCCGGTACCGGGGTGTGCCAGACCGTGGCGGTCACCTCCCACTCAGCCAGGCGGCGGTATGGACGGCTTAACCAGCCGGCCAGGAAGTTGGTCGAGGCCAGATGGCCATAAGTATAGGTGGCCGCCACCGCTCGCCATTCCCGCTCAGGAAGCGGGTTCTCCGCCTGATAACCGGGAACGAAGGCGGCCACCTGGCGCTCATTCAGTCCGCTCAGGTGGAGGGCCGTATCGATCTCATCTGCCCAGTGGCCGGGCTTTCCGGCGCCGTCGGTCCAGTCGACCAGGGCAGCAACCGCTCCCTCTTCGGCAAAGAGGAGTTGCTCGACCCAGTAGGAGTTGAAGCAAGGGCCGCCCAGGGCGGGGACCGGCAAGCGCTCGTGGTACGACGGGGGAAGTACCGCTAGGAGCTCAACCTGGGCGGATAGGATCTGGCGGGCGGTCTTGGCAAACGGCTCCGGTCGGTCGGCGTAGCGCCCCAGGAGAGCCTGGCAGGCCTGTATCCCCTCGGCCGGGCTGGGGTAGGGCGCAGGTGGCGGGACCGGGGCCGGTCCCAGCAACCGGTGCAGGCGGCCCAACGTCGCCCCCAAAGGGCCGGCGGCCCGATCTGGCAACTCCCCTGGGTGATAGGAGCGCCCATCAACCCACTCGGTCACCTGGTACCGCTCGCCATGCACCTCCGCCAACAGATCGCCGTGCAGCGTCGGGATCACCTGGGGAGCGGGGAAGTTGTGCTCCAGCCTGAGCGACTGGCTGAGGTGCAGGCCGCGGAGCATCTGCTCGCTCTGTCGGTCCTTCCGGCGGAACCGCTTGGCGAAGAGGGGGCCCCGATCGGTCCACACCCGGAACGGCTCCTCCCAGATCCCATAATCGATCCGTTCCGCCCGCTCCACCATGATTCCGTAGGCGGACGTGAGGGCCGCACTCAGTGCCTCCATGCGCATGAACCTCCGATAGGGTAGTCTTTCGGGAACCTCTATTCCTCTTCTGAATCCACAAGATAATTTCCGTGAAAGGGCTTGCAATGGGAGGTGGGGTATGATAAAACTCGTTATTGTGCGACATAACCAACGGATCCGTGTAAAAACCAAGGAGGAATTACGTGTCATGAGTCTGATGATGGCCGCCACCGAGGCGGGGCTTGCCCAGCGGATTCGCAACCGCATTGCCGAGGGGGCGCCCGTTCGTGAGTCCGTGGTCGATGAGATCCCGTCCTGGCTGGTAACCGAGATTGGCGATGTCGCCGTGAAGGCGATGTTCCAGAGCGAGCACGCCCACGTCGCCATTCTGGAGAATGGTCGGACCGTCGTCCGCCGGGCCCGCGTCTAATTCGCAGACACTACACGCAGGCTTGACCGCCGAGCGCCACGAGCGCACGGCGGTCTTTTGTCGCTTCTCTCCATTTTCTACGAGGTTGGCGGAGTATGTCAATTCGAAGTCAAGGAGGCGGCCATAATGTACTGCTGCTGAGACATCGGGCGTGGCACCCGGCGGCGGAATGGCCGCCAAGGTCGTCATTTGTATCGTTCACACGAAATTTGGCAGCAGCGGATTGCTAAAACTTTCCTGTCTGAGGGCTTGTCCCTGATGCCGGCACCCCATATAATGGAATAGAAGGGATCAGAAGGGGAGGAGTGGTCGCCGTGTCTGCCCACCAGGAGGCCCTGGAGTCCATTGCCGAGCGGGCAAAAAGAGCCCTGCAGGATAACGCTGAGGCCCGGCTGCAGAGCATGGGTCCGAAGCCGGAGGTGGCACGCCCAGCCGCTCCGGAAGCGCATGCGCACCCGGCCGCCCCGGTGGGACCGATCACCGGCGCACCGCGGCCGGTCGTACCGGAGCCATCCGGACCCCCGCTGCGCGCCACTGATCTGATTGAGCAGCGCATTCATGCCATTCATATCCTCCGCGAGCTCGCTCCCA
Organism: Symbiobacteriaceae bacterium; assembly: GCA_041690255.1. Taxonomy (GTDB): domain Bacteria; phylum Bacillota; class Sulfobacillia; order Symbiobacteriales; family Symbiobacteriaceae; genus JAWLHU01. The sequence goes on along the minus strand of JAWLHU010000003.1, from coordinate 301,724 downwards.
AGCGGTTCTGCTTCCGCCAGCGGGTCGAGGAGCTCTCCCGCCGCCTGGTCCATACGCCGGGTGATTCGGTCCACTACGGCGACCTGCTCCAGTGGCTGGCCGAGGCCCACGCGGAGTTGCGACGGCTTGAGAGCCAGATCGAGGAGGCCCAGCATGTGGTCCGCTCCACCGAGTGGCTGGTCGACATGCTGACCGACCCCACCCGGAGGCCCACCACACCGGAGTGCGAGTCGCCGTGAGAGAACGAATAACAGCGTTTCCGCTCGCTGAGGTGGGCCTGGGACAGGTGCGGGTCTTGCGCCGGAAGAGACTCGTTTACGCCCAGCACGGTCGTACGCTTCAGGAGGCAGCCAAGCTTCTCCGTGACCGCAATCCGCCGCCCCCGCCGCCCAAGGGAGTTCGCAGGCGCCGCCGCCCCCCCTTGCAGCCCCCGACCGCAAGTGGTATGCTTGGGGAGGAATAGAGCCAAGTTGCATAATGAACTCGGGACGGAGTATAGGAGAGTCCCGTCGAGGCGGTGTCGCATGACGACATCGTCCGGCGGGGCTTTTTCGCGCATTCCGCCAGCGAGAGGAAAGGGGTCCTGCGAGTATGGGCAGCCGGACCGATATGCTTGCGAAGCTACAGCAGGCAGAGGAATATGATCTCATTATCATTGGCGGGGGGATCACGGGCTGCGGTGTCGCCTACGAGGCTGCCGCCCGGGGGGCGAGCGTCCTCGTTCTGGAGCAGGGCGACTTCGCCGGCGGGACCAGCAGCCGCTCCACCAAACTGATACACGGCGGCATTCGGTATCTGAAGCAGATGGACTTCCGCCTGGTGCGGGAGGGTGTCCATGAGCGGCAGCGATTGATTGCGACCGCACCGTACCTGGTCCATCCGATCCAGTTTGTCTACCCGGTCCACAAGGGGGATCCCGACCCGTTCTGGGCCCTTCGGGCCGGCATGATGCTCTACGACTGGTACGCCGGTCGCTCCAACCTGCTTCGGCACAAGGTCTACCCCGGCAAGTCGGTCCTGGCGGAGGAGCCGCATTTGCGGGAGGACGGACTGCAGGGCGCCGGCCTCTACGCGGACTGCCTGACCGATGATGCCCGCCTGACCCTCGAGGTGGCCCGTGCGGCCGAGCGCAAGGGGGCCGTCATGCTGAACTACACACCGGTGCAACGCTTCCTCTACCATGAGGATGGGCGGATGGCCGGTGTGGAGATCGTCGACCGGCTGGGCGGGGGTGAGCCGATACCCGTCTACGCCAAGGCCCTCCTGAACGCGACCGGTCCCTGGGCCGATCTGATCCGCCGTATGGATGAGCCGGGCTGCCCGGAGACGGTCCGGACCACGAAGGGCGTCCACCTGACGGTGCCCCATGAACGGCTGCCACTGAAGCGCCCGGTCGTCATGCACGCCGCCGACAAGCGGCTGATGTTCGCCGTCCCCCGAGACGGCTTTACCTACCTGGGAACGACCGATACGGACTACACGGGCGATCCCGCCGCCATTACCGTCGACGATTCCGATGTGGCCTACATTCTGGCCGCGACCAATCGCACCTTCCCACGGGCCCATCTGACTGTGGATGATGTGGTCAGCGCCTGGGCGGGTCTGCGCTCCCTCGCCGCCACCGGTGGCGGGCTGAAGCCGAGCCAGGTCTCCCGTGATTACCGGCTGCACACCAGCAAGAGCGGTCTGGTCTCCGTCGCAGGTGGCAAGCTGACCGCCTTCCAAGCCATGGCCCGCTCCGTGCTGCGGAAGCTGATGCCCCAACTCCCGCACGAGGAACTGCCGCTCGATCTGCCGGGTGTCGCCCGGCCGAGCCAGGCAGACGAGTTCGAGACGGCGGTCCGGGAGGTGGGTCTGCCGGCGGAGGCGGCGGCGGAACTCTGGAGCCGGCACGGCTCGGAGGTCCCGGTGGTGCTGGCGCAGATCAACCCGGCGATCGAGCAGCCTCGGGCCCGCATGTTGGCGGCGGAAGCGGTCTACGCGGTGCAGCACGAGTTTGCCGTCACCCTGACCGATCTCCTGAACCGCCGGACCGCCCAGATGCTCTTCAGCCGGGACAACGGCCTGGAGTCGGCTCATGTCGTGGCGGGAGAGATGGGTCGCCTCCTTGGCTGGACCGAGGAGGAGCGGCAGGCGCAGATCGAGGCCTACCGGGGTGAGATCGACCGCATGATGAACTGGCGCCGCTAGGGCTTCATCAACCAGATTGACCACCGACGAGGAAACCGCCACCTCACCGTAGAACTGAGGTAAGACTCACATCTTGAGGGAGCGACCGTTGCATGAAGAGCAGGCAGGTGGACTGGCAGCAACCTTGGTACCATGGTTCGAACCAGGCGTTCACACGCCTGAAGGCAGGGAGCACGATCACGCAGTGGAGGGAGCTGGCAGAGGCCTTCTCCCATCAGCCGAAGAACCTCTGGATCAACGACGACGAGTCGCTTGGGCACAATGGGCCGGAGGACGGCTACCTGTACCAGATCGATGAGCTCCTCAATCCCGAGGACCTGGAGCCCGTCCCCGGGTCGACCATGGCACCCGGTCTGGAGTGGCTGACCCGGCGGGAGATTCCGCTCCGTCTGCTCTCCCGGAGCCCCGGAGTGAAGCGGGCCTGCAATCTGCCCCCCACCCCCGCGGAGTTCGAGCGGGCCCATGCGATTGTGGCCGAGGTCTTTCAGGAGACCGAAGCTGGTCGCTCCCTGTCGGCTGCTGATCTGCAGACATGGACCCAGAAGATCCTGCAGACCTGCTTTGCCCTCTGCCTCAACTACGGCGAGGAGCCAGTCCGGGCGATCGCGATGGCCCGGGTCCGCGAGTGGAAGCGAGCCGAGTAATCCCAAAGACCAAAGGAGAACACCCCCAGCCTGGCAGGGGGTGTTTCGTTTTCGCTCGCTGGACCCTATCGCTTCAAGTGCTCGACAAACCAGCGGACGATAGCCACAGCGGTCCGAATCCGGTTCGGCTCCTTCACGAAGCCGTGCCCCTCGTCGGGGTAGAGGATGTATTCCACCGGCACGCCTCGCTTCTGCAGGTGCTCCACGACCTGCTCGGCCTCGACCACCGGGCAGTTCGTGTCGTTGGCCCCGTGGATCACCAGGGTGGGCGCCTGGACCGAATCCAACCGGTTGATGGGGGAGAGCTGGTACAGCAGGTCGGCCTGGGTGTCCGGGTCGCCGTACTCCACCTTGGAGACGGCGGCCATCCACGGTTCGGTCTGGGCGAAGAAGGTGGCGAAGTTGACGAGGCCATAGAGATTGGCGCCCGCGGCGAGGAGGTCCGGGTACCAGGCCAATCCGGCCATGGTCATGTAGCCGCCGTAGGACCCACCCATAATGCCGATGCGCCCCGGCGCCGCCACTCCGGCCCCGACCACGTAGTCGACGCAGGCCTTGATATCGCGGATGGCGTCAAAGCGGAGCGGGCCATTGTCCAGGTTGACGAACCGCTTACCGAAGCCCGAGGAGCCGCGCACGTTGGGCGCCAGCACGGCGATCCCCTCAGCGAGGAGCGCCTGGTAGTTGGCGTTGAAGAGGGGTCGCTCCTGTCCCTCCGGCCCCCCGTGGAAGCTGAGGACGACCGGGCCGGGTGCTGCGAAGCCATGCGGCCGGTAGAGCCAGCCGGTCAATTCCAGCCCGTCGTGGGCGGGGAAGCGAACCAGCTCGGGCCGGACCAGGGAGGCCAGATCGACGCCCACATGCGGGCTGTGGGTGAGCCGGGTGTAGGTGCCGGACTCCCGATCCAGTAGCCAGATGTCGGTACTGGTGGCGGCGCCCATGCCGGCGAAGGCAAGGTAGCGCCCGCACGAGGAGAGGGAGGGCGTGGCGGCCACATCGACCGGCAGGTTCGGGGCCGGGCTCCGCTCGCCGTTGATCAGGTCGATGTACTCCAGCTCGGTTCGCCCGCCGGCGTTCCAGAGCAGGATGCCGGTCCGGCCATCCTTCGTCAGGCGGAAGTCCTGGAGTTCAGCATCCGGCCGGTCGGCCAGGATCTCAATCGGGCCGGGGTGGCCACCGGGGTCCAGCTCTATCCGGGCGAAGCCGATCAGGTCCCGCCCTGCGTTGGAGGAGAGGTAGACGGTGCGGGCATCCGGGCTGAACTCGGCAGGGCCAAAGGAGGCTGGCCCTTCGTGCGGGGTGAGCAGGACCTCCTCACCGGTGGCCAGGTTCTTCAGATGGTAGTTGGCATCGCCACGGCTGACCATGCGATAGATCAGCGCCAGGCGGCCATCTCGGGAGAGGTCACCGAGCAGACCCAGGCCGCCCGTGTCGGCCACGAGCTGCCACTCGCCGCTCTCCAGGTGGTAGAGGTAGGCGCCCATGGTGGTGGAGGCCCGGTTGGAGACGATCGCCAGGGCCTTCGCGTCGTGGCGCCAGAGGCCGGGCCAGTTGTTCTCGCGGCCGCCGTCGGTCAGGCAGCGCAGGCCGGTCGAGTCGGGCCGGGCCAGGTAGACCTGCTGGTTCATGCCCCCGCCCGGGGCGACACTGAAGGAGAGCCACCGGCCGTCCGGGGACCAGCGGGGGGTGTTGCAGGGGTCATCCAGCTTGGTGACCAGCTCCGGGTAGCCCCCGTGGGCCGGCATGGTCCAGATCTGTGGCAGTCCGGTCAGGTTGGCGACAAAGGCAATGCGGGAGCCGTCGGGCGAGAAGGCGGGGCTGTGGGCCGAGCCGATCCGGGCCATGGATATGATCCGTTGCTCCAGGTCGTTCATGCGCGGGTTGCCTCCTGTGCGTATCAGGTCTTCCTGGCTTCCTTTCTCGATGGAAGAGGGCACACTCCTGCTTCAAGCAGGGATCTTCTGACTCGTGTGGAAACCAGCGTCCGGAGGTGAATCTATGAAGCGAGTAAGTTTCGGTCCCGAAGCGGCCCGTCCCTTCACTGCCTTTGGGAGTGAGGCCCGGGTCTCCCCGGTCGCCGCCGTAAACGGCCAGCTATTTGTCCAGGGGCTTCATCTCGCACCTGGGCAGACCCTTGCCCGGCACACGGGGCGCCTGAACTACCTGCTGCTGGTCACCGGCGGCAGCGGCTGGATCCGGACCAACGACGGGGAGCGGGAGTTGGTCTCCCCGGGCAATGCGATCAACTGGTCGGTCGAGGAGACCAGAGAGATGGGCACGGACGATGGGCTGAGCGCCGTCTGGGTCCAGTACGGTCTGGGCAGCGGTCCCTTCGGGCCGAAGCGCCGCTTCACTGCCTATGGACGGGCCTGGACCGTCTACATGGAGACGGGCAATGAGTTGGAGCAGCGGTCCTGCGATCAGCTGGAGCGGCTTCTGACCGCTTACGATCTGTCGCCCTGGACCTTCACCACATCCATTCGGATGGCCGACTTCGCCGTTCCCCACAGCCACCCGGTTCTCACGCTGAACACCAGGCACCTTCACGATGACCTTCAGGCCCTTTCGACCTTCCTTCACGAGCAGATACACTGGTTCGAGGAGGCGAACCCGGCGCGGGTGGCAGCGGCGGTGGCGGAGTTCCGCCATCTCTACCCTAATGCGCCCGCTTCCATGCCGGAGGGGGCCGCCGATCTGGACTCCACCTACCTGCACCTGGTGGTCTGTCCGCTGGAGTTCGCAGCCCTGACCCGGCTCCTGGGCCTGGCGGAAGCCCGAGAGGTGATTGGGGCCAAGCCCTACTACACCTGGCTCTACGAGCGGACGCTTGCGGATTGGGACCTGATCCACGATGTTCTGACCCGCCACGCACTGACGATCTGAGGGCGAAAAGAGCTGCACGCATCACGGCGTGCAGCTCTTCGGCTACTTCACATCCAGCCAGATCATCCCATCGGGGTGAATGCCGCAGTTCATGCGGCGGACCTCCTTCAAGCTGACCAGGTCAATCACGGAGATATCGTTGGTCTTGTTGTTGGCCACATAGGCCTCCGCCCCATCGGGCCGGACGACCACGCCACCGGGCCACCTGCCTACGGGGATCCGCTTGATCTCCCAGGGGGAGGGCTCGGGCGTCGCCCCGACGTGCATATGGGCGACCACGGAAAGGTCGTGCGACTCCCGATTCGGCACCAGGCAGTACTTGCCGTCGGGGGTGAAGACCGCCCGGATCGGCACCGTGCCCAGCCGCCGGCGCCAGAGGATCTCATGGCTCTCGGTCGACATGACATAGAGGTTGCTGTCGCCCTGGTTGGCCACGTAGACGTACTTCCCGCTGGGGTGGAGGGCCAGGCCCTCCGGCTCCTTCCCGACGGGAATGTGGGTGATGACGTTCTGCGTGGCCACATCCATAATGGTGATGTTGTTCGAGCCGATATTGGCCACATAGGCCCGGGTCCCGTCGGGGGTCATATGAACCATATGGGTGTAGGTCTGGTGAAGGGGGATCACCTTCTCCACCCGATGATCGGGGATCGAGATCAGGAAGAGCTTGTTCGAGTAGGTGGAGACCAACCAGAGCCAGCGGTTGTCGTGGGTGATATCCATGCCGTGGGGGAACTTGAAGTCGGGGTGGGCGATCTTGTGGATCACCTCACCCGCCCGGACATCGATCACGGCCACGGTGTTGCCGCCGGCACACGTAACATAGGCGTACTTCCCGTCGCGGGAGACGGTCGCCTCGTGGGGGTTCAGATCGACCGGAATCGTCCTGACCGCCTCGCCCGATACCGGGTGGACGTACGCGACCGTTGATTCATCCTTGTGCAGGACCAGCAGATACCCGCCGCTCGGAATCACGCCTTCTACCTCCCTAGATGCGCCGCAGCACGCCCTTGATCAGATTCTGGAAGCGGGGCTTGGTCTGATTGGCAACCTCCATGACCTGCTCGTGGGTCAGGTGGACGGGAGAGTCGGGCAGGGCCATGTCGGTAATGCAGGCAATGCCCATCACCTTCAGGCCCATGTGCTTCGCCACCACGACCTCGGGCACGGTGGACATGCCCACGGCATCGCTGCCCAGACGCTGGAGCATGCGCAGCTCGGCGGAGGTGTTGTAGGAGGGGCCGGAGATCGGGGAGTAGACGCCCTGCCGAAGCTGGAAGCCCAGCTCTTCCGCCACCTCCAGCGCAACCTTGCGCAGTTCGGGGGTGTAGGCATCCACCATGGCGGGGAAGCGTGGTCCCAGCTCCTTCACATTCGGCCCGCGCAGTGGATCTTCACCCATCATGTTGATATGATCCACGATTAGCATCAGATCGCCGGCTTCGAAGCTCGGGTTGAGGCCGCCCGAGGCGCATGTGACGATCACCGTCTCCACACCCAGCGCCTTCATGACCCGGACAGGGAAGGTGACCTGCTGCATGGAGTACCCTTCGTAATAATGGACCCGGCCCTGCATGGCGACGACCGTCTGCCCCATGAGGGTACCGATCACCAGTTGACCGGCGTGCCCCTCCACCGTCGAGACGGGGAAGTGGGGGATCTCGTGGTAGGGGATCCGAACCGCATTCTCAATCTGCTCCGCCAGGTCACCCAGGCCGGAGCCCAGGATCAGCCCGACCGAGGGCGTGGCGGCTCCTCGGGCGATAATGGCGGCCCGGGCTTCATCCATTTGCTGCAACAACGCTGTCATGGGAATCACCTCTCGTTGGACACTATGGGGGCGCTCACCGTAGTCTGGTGCGTGCCCCCTTGGTTGATTCGGCGGTTTCAGGTATTCGGGAAAGATTGGGCGCTTCCTGCCGGAAGACGCGAAGCTTCGGAAGGTTTGGCGAGACTATTGCAATATATTCCAATCCATACTACAATTGCTCCAAGAGCTTCCATTTGGTTCTGTGTTGGTAGTACTTTTGTATTCAATCCTAACAAAGTGCGTTAAACAGGAAGGAGATTCCGCGACGAGGCGCCGAATACCTGCTACCAAGACACACCCGTAATTTGCCCAGTGGACAGGCTGCCCGACAGAATGGGTTCCCGCAGGCTCGTCGGGCATACTAACGGCTGCCACGCCGGCGGAGAGATGCGACTGGCAAGGAGGCGATGTTCGGTGTGGACGGTGATCTACATAGCGCCCAGCAAGCAGGCTGCTGAGGAGCTGCGCGATGCCCTCACCCGGGAGGGGCTGCTGGTCAGCCTGCGAGCCACTGGCCTTTCGACCAACTCGGGGAGCGCTCATTTTGAGTTGCTCGTCCCTAAGGGCGAGGCCCGTGAGGCCCACGAGGTGCTTAACCAGACTTTGGGACGGAGTCGCAAGAAGTAAGCGATCGAACAAGGAGACGGTGAACTCTTCATGACGCACCTGAAGAAGATTGGTGTCCTGACCAGCGGCGGTGACGCCCCCGGTATGAACGCAGCCGTTCGTGCCGTCGTCCGGCGCGGGCTCTCCCTCGGTGTGGAAGTTGTCGGTGTAAAACGGGGCTATGCCGGTCTGATCGCGGGCGACTTTGTGAACCTCACGATCAGCTCGGTAGGCGATATCATCCACCGCGGGGGTACCTTCCTCCAGACAGCGCGCAGCCAGCGGTTCATGGAGCCTGAGGGGCAGCAAGAGGCGATTGCCCAGGCGCACTCGGCCGGGATCGAGGGGCTGGTCGTCATTGGCGGCGACGGCTCCTTCCGTGGGGCGATCAAGCTGACCGAACAGGGGCTGCCGGCCATTGGCGTGCCCGGCACGATTGATAATGATATCTACGGCACCGATCTCACCATCGGTTTTGACACCGCCGTCAACACCTGCCTCGACGCTGTGCGGAAGATCCGCGACACGGCGACCTCGCATGATCGGACCTTCGTCCTGGAGGTCATGGGGCGAAACTCCGGCTGGATCGCGCTTCAGGTCGGCCTGGCCGGCGGTGCGGAGTCGATCCTGATCCCGGAGCAACTCGTGGATATGGATGACGTGATCGCCCGTCTGCAGCGGGGTGTCGAGCGTGGCAAGAAGCACTCGCTGATCATCGTGGCCGAGGGGGCCGGCGAGGGGTTCAAGGTTGGCGAGCAGATCCGGGCTCGCACCGGCTTTGACACCCGTGTCACCGTGCTGGGGCATATTCAGCGGGGCGGCTCTCCCAGCGCCGTCGACGCCATGCTCGCCTCCCGGCTGGGGGCCCGGGCCGCCGAGCTTCTGTCCGAAGGAAAGGGCGGCCACTTTGTCGGGCTGGTGAACAACGAGGTGGTCACCCCGCCGCTGCAGAATGTCCTGGACAAGCAGAAGACAATCCCCGCCGAGCTGATCCAACTGGCTGAGGTTCTTTCCAAGTAGGGGGGAGGACGAGCGCCTCCAGGCGCCCATTCGGGAGCGCTTCCGCTGCTCCCGCACGGCCTTGGTACAACAAGATCGCCCACTGAAGCACCAATCCAGAGGAGAGAGTAGAAGATGCTGCGCAAGACGAAGATTGTGGCCACCATCGGCCCGGCCAGTGAGAAGCCAGAGGTCTTGACCAAGCTGATCGAGGCGGGCGTGGACGTCTGCCGGCTCAACTTCAGCCACGGCACCCAGGAGGAGCACCGGGCTCGGATCGAGACGATCCGCCTTGCAGCCAGGAAGGCTGGCAAGGATGTCGCGATCATGATCGACCTGAAGGGGCCGGAGATCCGCCTCGGCACCTTTGAGGGGGGGAAGATCTTCCTGAAGGAAGGCGATATCTTCTCCCTGGTGACCGAGAAGGTCCAGGGGAATCAGGAAAGGGTCTGGGTCCAGTACCCGGAGATCACGCGCGATGTACCGATCGGCGGGTACCTGCTGGCCGATGACGGCAACCTGACCTTCCAGGCGGTCGAGGTGACGGCGACCGAGATCCGCTGTAAGGTGATCGTGGGCGGTCCGCTCTCCGACCGGAAGAAGATCAACCTGCCCGGCACCAAGGTCTCCCTGCCGGCCCTCTCCGAGAAGGATATCGCCGATATTCAGTTCGGCGTCCACATGAACGTCGATTTCGTGGCCGGCTCCTTCATTCGCAAGGCCCAGGATGTTCTCGATATCCGGCGTGTGATCGAGGAGGCGGGCGGGCACCAGCATATCATCTCGAAGGTGGAGTCCCAGGAGGGCTTCGATGAGCTCGAAGCGATCCTCCAGGTCTCCGACGGCCTGATGGTCGCCCGGGGCGACCTGGGCGTGGAGGTCCCGACCGAAGAGGTGCCGCTCATGCAGAAGCGGATGATCGAGCGGGCTAACGCCCTCGGAAAACCGGTGATCACGGCGACGCAGATGCTGGAGTCGATGATCACAAAGCCCCGTCCGACCCGGGCGGAGGCCTCCGACGTGGCCAATGCCATCATGGACGGCACCGATGCGATCATGCTCTCCGCCGAATCCGCCGCCGGCCAGTACCCGGTCGACTCGGTCCGGACCATGGCCACGATCGCTAAGCGGACCGAGGAGGCGCTGAACCACTCGGACCTCCTCTCCCGCCGCGGCCGCTTCGGCAAGATGGACTCGGTGACCGAGGCGATCTCCCATGCCACCGTCGCCACCGCCCTGGATCTGGGGGCCGCTGCGATCATCTCCGCCACCCGCTCGGGCTTCACCGCCCGGATGGTCTCCAAGTACAAGCCGAGTTGCGCGATCATTGCCGTCACCCCCGACGAGACGGTCGCCCGTAAGCTCCGCCTGGTCTGGGGCGTCACCCCGGTGATCAAGCTGGAGACAGGCGATACCGACTCCCTCATGGACCGTGCGGTCGAGGGCGCCCTGGAGTCCGGGATCGTCGGCAGCGGCGATCTGGTCGTGATCACAGCGGGCGTCCCGGTGGGCGTGCAGGGCTCCACCAACCTGATCAAGGTCCACACGGTGGCCGATGTGCTGGCCAGTGGCACCGGAATCGGGCGGATGCCGGTCGCCGGTCGGGCCCGCCTGGTCGTGACCGAGGCCGATGCGGCCCGGGTGGAGGAGGGCGAGATCATCGTTGCGCACCAGACCGATGCCGAGTTCGTCCCGGCCATGGAGCGGTGTGCCGGCGTGGTCGTCGAAGAGGGCGGCCTCACCTCCCATGCTGCGGTGGTGGGCATCTCCCTGGGCAAGCCGGTGATCGTCGGCGCCGAGGGGGCCACCGAGCGGATCCCGACCGGTACCCTGATCACGCTGGATGTGGCCCACGGCCAGGTCCTGCGCGGCAAGGCGAACGTCCGGTAGTTGACAGAGCCCCTGCCCTGGCGCACGATAGACAGCGTGAGCCTCGTGCAGGGGCCCTTTCGCGGTCATAGGAGGGACGCAACGAATGGTCACGGCTGAAGTCCGGGTCCGCTATGCCGATACCGATGCTATGGGCGTCGTCTACCACGCCAACTACCTGGTCTGGTTCGAGGTGGGTCGCAATGAGCTCATGCGCGCCTGGGGCCTGCCCTATATCGACTTCGAGCGGCAGGGGATCATGGTACCGGTAGTGGAGGGGAACATCAAGTGGAAGTTCCCCGCCCGGTATGACGATGTGCTCCATGTACAGACGCGGGTCGAGTCGATCTCCCCGGCCAAGATCACCTTCGCCTACCGGATCGTCCGGGCCGAAGATGGCAAGCTCTGCTGCGAGGGGACGACGGTCCACGCCTTCCTGAACGGTGAGGGCCGCCCCGCTGCCCTCCCGAAGCTGGCGCCGGCGCTCTACGAGGCCTTCCGGGCGAAGGTGGAGGCCCAGGCAGAGGCGCAGGGGTAGGCCGACGCGCCGGGTGTGCCGGGGTAGGCGTCATCGGCCGTCACCGGAAAATTCATGCATCCCGATGCCCGTACTCGGGATTTCGGTTGTTTCGTCTAAACCGGTGTGTGCCCATTCGTGTGACTGGAATCACCTTGCTATCGCGGGTGATTCGGCTATCATGATGGAAGACTATGAACGTGACTCGCCCCACAGGGGCCTCGGGAGGAACAGGAAAGCATGGCTGTAACCCGTGAACAGGTCCTGGAAGCGCTGAAGCCCGTGAACGATCCGGAGTTGCACAAGTCGATTGTCGAGCTTGACATGGTGAAGGATATTCGGATCGATGGCGGCCACGTCACGGTTACCATTAACCTGACCGTTCCAGGCTGCCCGTTGAAGGCCCGGTTCGAGAAGGATGTGGAGGCCGTCCTCATGCCGCTCGAGGGCGTGGAGAAGGTGACCACCCTCTTCGGCTCCATGAACGCCGAGGAGCGGGCGGCTGTTGCGGCCAAGATCCGCGGTGATCAGGGCTCCGGCATGATCAACATGGGGACCGGCCCCTCCACCATGGACCTCGCCACCCGCATGACGATCATCGGCGTCGCCTCCGGCAAGGGCGGTGTGGGCAAGTCCACATCGACCGTCAACCTGGCCGTGGCGCTGAAGCAGTTGGGCTACTCCGTCGGCATTATCGACGCCGACATTTACGGCTTCTCGATCCCCCGAATGATGGGGAACATGTCCCGGCCGGAGCAGCTGGACGAGCAGATCCTGCTGCCGGTCTGGGCCCATGGGATTCCGTTCATCTCCGCCGGCTCGCTGGTGGCGGAGGACCAGGCGATCATCTGGCGTGGGCCGATGCTCGGCAAGATGATCGAGCAGTTCCTCACCAACGTACAGTGGGGCAAGCTGGACTACCTGCTGATCGACCTGCCCCCCGGCACGGGCGATGTGGCCCTCTCGATCTCGCAGATGCTGCCGAATACGGATCTGGTCCTGGTCACCACCCCGCAGGCGGCTGCCGCACAGGTGGCGTCCCGGGTCGGCTCCATGGCGGCCAAGACGAACCAGCGGATTGTCGGCGTGATCGAGAACATGTCCTACTTCCTCTGCGATGAGTGCGAGAAGAAGCACTTCATCTTCGGCAAGGGCGGCGGTCAGGCACTGGCGGCCAACCTCGGTTGCGAGGTGCTCTCCCAGATCCCGCTGACCTCCGACGTCCGGCTCGGCTCGGACGTGGGCGATCCGATCGTGGCGGACAAGGAGGATCATCCGGCGGCGAAGGCCTACCTGGAGGCTGCCAGGAAGCTGGCAGAACTGGCTCCGCCCAAGGTCTGGACCGACGAACTGCGGCTCTTTTAGGTGCGTTTTGCGACACCCCCGGTGCTTCGGCATCGGGGGTCTTCTGATGTTGGAGTCCGTCGCAGTCCGTCGCAGTCCGTTGCAGTCCGTTGCAGTCCGACTGCAGTCCGTCGCAGTCCGTTGCAGTCCGCTGCAGTCCGCTGCAGTCCGCTGCAGTCCGATGCAGTCCGATGCAGTCCGATGCAGTCCGATGCAGTCCGTTGCAGTCCGATGCAGTCCGCTGCAGTCCGATGCAGTCCGCTGCAGTCCGTTGCAGTCCGATGCAGTCCGATGCAGTCCGATGCCGTCCGATGCCGTCCGTCGCAGTCCGTTGCAGTCCGATGACATTGAACGCAGTCCGTGGCGAAACGGCGACATTGATGGAGGAAAGGCGCCCCTGAGACTGGAACTCTTTCCGAGAATGGGGGCGACCTGCAATGATCAACGACGCGACATCGAACCAGCACCTGGATCATCGGGTGACCGACCTGGTCCTCCGCTATCGCTCCGCCGGCTCCTATGAGACCCAGCCCTTCGTGCCCGGGGAGGAGGGGGTAGACGGCCTCCTCAGCGAGGTCCGCAGCCTCTCCGCCGAGGTCCTGACCCACCCTGCGACCCAGTTCGACGGCCTCCTGCGCAACCACTGGCTTGAAGTGCTTGAGACCCTGACCGCCCGGATCGAGGAGGACCAGCGCTACCCCTTCCGCTATGTGGGCAGCGTGACCAACTCCCTCTCCGACCTTCTTTTCGATGACCCCCGCCCAGCCTCCGAGCGGCTCCCCGCCCTCCTTGCCCGGCTGGATGCCGCCCCATCGATCATCTCGGAGGCCGGTGCGATGACCGCATCGCTGACGATCGAGCGGCGCGAGCAGGTGGAGCGCTCGCTGGATGCGCTCCTCCGGGTGGTCGAGCGGGCAGAGGGAGCCGTGCCCCAGTGGGAGCGGGCCGAGGACCTGGCAGAGGGCCTGGCCGGCCTGAAGGGAAGCGCTCTGGCCCTGAAGGCCGACCTGAAGGGGCTGAAGCCGGACGGCTCGGTCGCCGACCTGCCCTACGAGCGGGTGATGGCTGAGATCTTCGGCGCGGACCTGGCCACCACGCTGGAGTGGGCCGACGGTGAGATCGCCCGCTGCGACGAGGAGTACCGCTCCCTGGCCGCCCGGCTCAGCCCGGGCAAGAGCCCCGAGGAGATCCTCGCCGCCGAGTTGCCGCACGCCCCGAACCCCGAGGCGATGCTCCAGGAGATGGTCGGCTATGTGGATGCCGCCCGGAACGCCTGCCTGGCGCTCATGACCCTGCCCGATGGCGAGGTCTGCGATGTCGGCGAGGTGCCGGACGATATCAAGGACTCCTACCCCTGGGGCGCCTACCGCGGCGGGAATATCCTGCGCGGGAACCTGAGGGGGAGCGTCTTCCTCAACAAGCACAACTACACCGCCGTCTCCCGCGGCTGGATGCAGATGATGGCCCTGCACGAGTGCTACCCGGGCCACCACGCCCAGCGGGTGAAGGCGACCGCCGGCTCGATTCCGCTCTCGTTTAAGGTCGGCATGGCCATGACCCGGGACTCCCACCTGACCGAAGGGATCGCCCACCGCTCGGAGCGGATGCTGGAGGGGATCTTCCCCGACCGGGCCTTCCCGCTCTTCGTCGCCTACCGGCGGCTCCATACGGCCGTCCGGGTGCGGGCCGACATCGAGCTGAACCTGCACAGGCGGCCGGTGGCGGAGGTGGCGGAGCTCTACCGGCGCTACCTGGACTTCACCGAGCCCGAGGCCATGGGCCAGATCCTCTTCCAGGTGCAGTGGCCGGGCTACATGACCACCTACTACACCGGCATGCGGGAGTTGGAGCGGCTGGAGGCGACCCACGGCCTCACCACACGGGAGTGGAATGAGCTGCTCTTCTCATCCGGCTATATTTCCATGAAGACGTTGAAGGGGCTCCTGTCCCTGGAAGCGAATCAGCGCAAAGCGATACTGGAAGGGAGAATCTGAGATGCGACACCAGATCATGTACCAGCCGAGCTACGCCCTGGCTATCGTGACCCTCGATCCCGGCGAGACCATGCAGGCCGAGGGGGGCGCCATGGTCTCCATGAGCAGCAACGTCTCGCTCCAGACCGAGATGAAGGGTGGATTCATGGGCGCACTCGGGCGCTCCTTCCTGGGTGGCGAGTCCTTCTTCACCTCCAAGTTCCAGGCCCAGGGCGGCCCGGGCGAGCTGACCCTGGCCCCGGCCCTGCCCGGCGATATCACCGGGCTGGAGCTGCAGGGGCAGACCATGTTCCTCAAGTCGGGCGCCTTCCTGGCCGGCTCGGCATCGCTCAGCGTCGACTCCCAGTGGGGCGGCGCCCGCGGCTTCTTCGGCGGCGGCGGACTGTTCCTGCTCCGGGTCCAGGGGCACGGCCTGCTCCTCTTCAATACCTATGGGGCGCTGCACTGGAAGCAACTCGCCCCCGGTGAGCGGTATATCATCGACACCGGCCATGTAGTCGGCTTCAGCGACGGCATGAACTTCCAGGTGCGCAAGGCGGCCCAGGGCTGGTTCTCCACCATCGCCAGCGGCGAGGGCTTGGTCTGTGAGTTCACCGGTCCGGGCCTGATCTACATGCAGACCCGCTCCGAGGAGTCGCTGGTCAATTGGCTAGTCCCGAAGCTCCCCAATCGGTCCAACTGATCAGAAGAGGCGGAGGCGGCGGGCTATGCCCGCCGCTGGTCGCGCCCAGGCGGGGGCGCCGAAGCGAAGGATCTGACCGGCCACCCAGCGGGCATCGTCCTCCACCCAGGCCCGGACTTCGGCTCGCTCCGCTTCGCTGGCGGCGGCAAGCAGGAAGCTGCCCTGCCGCCAGGTGTTGTCGCGGAAGCGCTTCAGACCAGCCGCGGCCAGGAGTTCATCCAGCCGGCCCATCAGCCGGCCGAGGGTGTGAACCAGGCGGCCATAGTGGGCTGCGACCTCATCCTCCACGGTTTCAACGATCTCGCTGAGGATCCGGTTGATCTGGTCGTGGTCGTACCGGCGCCGCTCCATGCGGCCCGTGTCGCCCCAATCGCCCTCCTCGGCCAGGATCGACGCGAGGACTTGCGGCAAGTCGTTGTTAATGTGGGCGTTGACGCCGAGGACCACATCCTCCAGGAGGAAGGTTCGCTTTTGGACGGCGGCATCGAAGGCGGTCTGCCAGGCGGGCGGGCAGCGCTGCCGGCGGTCGTAGGCCCGCAGGGCGTCGAAATACATGCCGGCGAAGCGGATGGCCACCCGCTCGATCCAGGCGGGATCCAGGAAGAAGCGGCCATCCTCCATGCGCCGGAGCACCCGGCGGGTCATGGCAGCGTAGACCCGCAGGAAGGCGGCCCGGTGGTCGCCGGCCCGGTCGAACCGCTTCAGTTGATGCTCCATGCGCTCCAGCAGGGCCCGTGTCTCTTGGAACTCCGTCGGCATGGCGCATCCCCCCATTTGGGTGGATGATATGCCGGGATCCAGTCCATCTTCATCCGCTCGGGGTGCCAAACTGGGCCATTCAAGGAAGGATCCCCGCTTTCGCAGGGATCCTCCAGCGTTATGGATGGTCTTCCCGCCGCTCCAGGTCCTTGCCCTCCTGGACGAAGGCAGCGCTCCGCTCGGCATCGTCCAGCGGTGGCGGAGGGGCTGTGGCACGCTTGTCACGGAGCCGGTTCCGGCCCCGGTCATCGTCGGGTCGGGTCATGGAAACACCTCCGGGCCTAGTATGGCCCGGAAGCGATTGGCTACCCGCAGGCTGGCTGTGCCTGGGACCCGGCTGCCGGTGGCTAGTACCCAGGCGGGCGCTGGAACGAGCCGGTCACAGCGGCTACCGCGGCGCCCACGGCCAGGAGGTGCTCCTCGTCCCATCGCCGGGCGACCAGCTGCAGGCCGATCGGCAGGCCGTCGGGATCGAGCCCCACCGGGATCGTCAGCGTCGGGTGGCCGGTCAGGCTGAAGAGCTGGGAGAGGGCGAAGGCGTCCATGTAGGGAAGGGGCTCGTCATCGACGGGGACCGGGGTGCCCGGCTTGCAGTGGGCAATGGCGGTGCTGGCCGCCACTGGGCAGAGGAGGAGGTCGTGGTCGGCGAGGAACCGCTCCACCGCCGCGGCGGCCTGGTCCCGCTCATGCAGCGCCATCAGCCAGTCGGCAGCGGTGAAGGTACGCTGTCCCTCGGCCGGTGGCTGCATCGCTTTGAAGATCGTGTCAGTCAGGGTCCAGAAGGCCGTGCGGGCCCGGTCATAATCCAGGTGGGGCAGGGCCTGCTCGACCTGAGCGCCCTCGCCGGCCAGGAGATTGGCGGTCCGCTCGACCGCCTGCCGGATTGCGGCGGAGACACGCCCTCCAGGCAGAGAGGGTGACCAGGCGATCTGCAGTCCCTTCAGGGCGGGCTGCGCCACCTCCCGTAATGGGACCGGCGGTACGTCGAGATCGCCCGGGTCGGGTCCGGCGAGGATCCGGAAGGCCAGGTCCAGGTCCTCGATCGTCCGGGCCATCGGGCCGATGACCGCCATGGCCCGGGCGGTGCGCGGGGTGCCCGGTGGCTCGGGGATATGGCCCGCGAGCGAGACCCGGTGCTCGGTCGGCTTGAGACCGAAGAGGCCGCAGAAGTGGCTGGGGATGCGGATCGAGCCGCCCACGTCGCTGCCGACTTCCAGCGGGGTCATCCCCGCCGCCAGGGCCGCCGCCGCCCCGCCGCTGGAGCCGCCGGGCGTGCGCTCGGGGTTCCAGGGGTTGTTGGTCCGGCCAAAGATCGGGTTATAGCACTGGTAGTCGCCCAGAAGGGTCGGCACATTGGTCTTGCCCATGATGATCGCCCCGGCGCCCTTCAGCCTGGCGGCGACGCTGCCGTCCCGCTCGGGCACGTGCTCGGCCAGGGGCTTCCAGCCGGCCGTGGTCCGCATGCCGGCGACGGAGTGGCCATCTTTCAGGGTGAGCGGCAGGCCGTGCAGGGGTCCCCAGACCTCGCCCCGATCCAGGGCGGCATCGGCCTCCCGCGCCCGCCGCCTGGCGCTCTCTGCATCCAGCGTGATCACAGCGTTCAGGGCCGGATTCCGGGCCTCGATCTGCGCCAGATGTGCCTCCAGGACCTCCACAGCTGACAGTTCCCGACGACGGATGGATCGGGCCAGGTCGGAGGCGGAACGGTAGATTACCATGGGGCAGCCCCTCCTCTGAAACCGAAGTCTGTACTTATTAGAATTGTGTATGCGGATCTCCTGCCGGGGAATCAGCGGCAGTCGCTTACCGACGCGAAAACCCCGAGGCTTATGCCCCGGGGCCATCCGCTTCAAGCAATGTCTTTCGGTTCGGCATCTTCCAGACCATGAGGAAGGCATCGACCTGGTCCCAGAACGCATCGATCCCCATGGCCTTCTCCCGGGTGTCGTACGTGTTCGGCAGGCCGATCCCGCCGCCGCCCACATCGATAATCAGCCCGTCCCGGAGCGCCAGGGTCAGGTACTGCACGTGCTGCTTCGTCACCCGCAGGGTCGTGCGCTCTGACAGCCAGTTAGCGATGGTCTCGTGGGTGGCTGCAAGCTCCCGACGGCCGGCCGCCTTCCGCTCCTGAATGAGGTCGATAAAGGCGTGCAGCAGGATCGATTCCACCTGGTCCTCACGGACATCCGTCCGATACCGGGGCTCCCTCATGGCCCCTACCTCCCTCTAGCCCGACAGGAGCGGGAAGCTGACAATGAACTTCGACCCCTTGCCCGGCACGCTCTCCAGCCTGATCTCCCCGCCGTGCTCCTCGACCATGGTCTTGACGATCGGCAGTCCGAGACCGGTGCCACCAACCTCCCGCACGTAGGGATGCTCCGCACGGTAGAACTTCTCGAAGACCCGCTTCTGGTCAGCCGCGGGGATCCCGATGCCCGTGTCCTCTACGATCATATCGACCGACTCCCGCCCCCACTGGACCGAGACCTTGACCGACCCTCGCTGCGTGTACTTGACAGCATTGGAGACCAGGTTGGATGCGATCTGCGTCAAGCGGTCGGGATCGGCGGAGATCAGGGGAGGCTCTCCGGGCGCAGCGGTCACCTCGAACCGCAGGCCCTTCTGCTCGGCCTGGACCCGGAAGGTCTCCGCCACCTGCTGAACAACCCGGGGCAGGCAGACCTGGCTCCGCTGAAGCGGCGTGCGACCGGACTCGATCCGCTGAATATCCAGCAGGTCGTTGATCAGATTGGCCAGCCGTGTCGTGTTCCGGGAGACTACATTCAAGAACTCTCTCTGTTGCTCCTGCAACGGTCCCACGGTTTCTGCCAGGACGAGGGAGAGGTAGCCCATGATCGAGGTGAGCGGCGTCCTCAGTTCGTGGGAGACCGTGTTGACGAACTCCGACTTCAGCCGGTCCAGCTCGGCCAGTTCGGTCACGTCCTGGAAGGTGAAGAGCCGCCCCACCCGCTGTGTGGCTGTGCCCACCGGCGCCGATGACCACTGGAGCACGTAGCCGCTGGAGAGCCGGATCCGGCCCTCTGTCACCTCATCGTACGAATGGATCAGGTGCCGGACATCGTCCAAGAAGGGATCATCGGTGGAGAGGTGGGTCTGGATCTTGGTGAGCACCTCTTCGGCAGGCGCATCCTCCCGAACCTCGCCGAAGAACTCCCGGAAGGTGGTGTTGACCACCAGGAGGTTCCCGCCGGTGTCGCAGAGCCACGCACCCGCGCGCATGGTCGAGACGATCGAGAGATAGATATCCAGTTGGGCCGCCGCCCGGTCCCGCTCCTCTTCCAGCTGAGCGTTGAGGACCTCGATCTGCGCCGCCTGCTCCTGGAGCGACTGGAAGGCCCGCTTCACCTCCAGGTGGTTGTAGGCAGCGGCCAGTGCGACCGAGGCCTGGGCAGCGATGGAGTCCCAGAGAGCCAGCGCCTCTGCGTTGGGCTCGAGCAGCTCGGTGAAGGCGATCACCACCACACCGATCACCCGTCCGGTGTGGACCAGCGGGACGTAGATCTCCTGGGCGACGGGCACCTGGGTCTCCCAGACCGAGAGTTGGGTGACCGTCTCGGGGTACCGGGCCATCACGACCTGGCTCCGCTCGGCGCACCGGGCCAGCGGCCCCGCCTGGCGGACCAGGGTCCCGCGGAGGGACGGTGAGAGCCAGCGCTCGGCCTGAACCAGCATGCGGTCGCCATACTCCTCCGCCAGCAGCAGGGCGCCGGCTGTCCCGCCGTATAGGTCCAGGTACTCATCGAGGATCTGGCCGGCCAGGTGGTCGATCTCAATGGAACCGATCATCTTGGAGGAGAGGTTGTGCAGCCGGGAGAGCCGGCGTTCCTGTCGCTCCAGCTCCGTCGCGTGGCTCTGGACGGACTCCTGCTGGGCGATCAGCTCCTCGTTCTGGGCGATCAGCTGCTCCTGCTGCTCCTGCAACTGACGCTCCTGGGTGGAGAGGGTGACCGACATGGAGATGAAGGCCTCCGCGACCTCCTGGAGCTCACCATCCACCGGTCGCTCCAGAATGACGTCCCGCTCGCCCTTCGCGATGCGGTTGGCGGCACCGGCGAGCGCTCCCGTGGCTCGGGTGACCGAGCCGGCGAGGATCCAGTAGCCGGTCAGGGCCAGGAGGGCAGCAAGGCCGACCCCGGACCACGTGTAGAGCCGCAGCTTCTCAGCGAGATCGTTGACCGACTTCACCTCTTTGCTCAGCCGGTCTGACTCGTAGCGGACGTATTCGTTGGTCGCTGAGCGAATCTCTTCAATATAATTGAGGCCGGAACTGACCACCAGCACGCCTGTCTCCGGCGAGTTCACCTGCCGGCTGGCAATCTCCGGCTCGGCAACCTTCTCCCGCCAGGTCTTGACCAACTCCTCGACCAGTCGCACCCGCTCTGTTTGGAGCGAATCGCCGGTAGTGGCGGCCGACAGCTGCCCCAGCAACTGATCCAGCTGGACCTGCCCGGAAACATAGGGCTGGAGCATGGTCTCATGCCCGGTCAGTAGGTAGCCACGCACCGCACTGGTCATCTCGGCGAAGGTACCGGCCGCCCGTTCCATCATCATCACGCTCTGGCGAGTCCGCTCCGCCTCCTGCTGGAGGACGTTCAGCTGCGTAAAAGTGTAGGAAAGGAGGGTGCCCAACCCCACGAGCAAGGAGAGGAGAAAGACGACAAGCCCGAGGACGCGTACCCTCAGTCCGGTGTCCCAGCGGTAGGCTGGGCGCTTCATGCCAGCACCCCCCGCACGGTCTGGAGCAGTTGCTCCAGTTGGAAGGGCTTGACCAGGTATGCGGCAGCACCGGCAGCCATGCCGGCCTGCACATCTGCCGCCTGAGCCCGGGCGGTCATGAGAATGACTGGCAGGTGCTTCAGCCGGGGTTCAGACTTGATCGCCATCAGGCACTGAAGGCCGTCCATGGTCGGCATCATCCAGTCGGCCAGGATCAGGTCCGGCTGGACCTCCTTTGCTTTTTCGAGGGCGGCCCGCCCGTCGTGGACCAGGGTGACGGTGAACCCGTGAAAGCGGAGCTGAAACTCCACCAGCCGGGCAATATCAAGATCATCGTCGGCAACGAGAATATGCGGCATTCATGTCCCTCCTTCGCAGAGGTCCGCGACCTCACGTATCACTGCACGCTGGGAATTTTCCTTGCGAAATTGGGTGCGTTGCACCCATCATCATACGTATAAGTGTAACAGCATCCGCCGATAACGTGTGGGTATGTTTCGGACTACACTCAACACAGTAGGACTACGTACAAAAGATCTCTACGCAACGAAAGAAGACCGTAGTTATGCAGACCACGCATTCACACTGGCACGAGAACGTTTGCGCATAGTCTCTTAGCGATACCTGGGCAGGATTCCAATGTCGGCCAGGCGGTGCTGCCAAGCTGCCATGGAGACGCCGTATATCCGGCGGACCTGCCAATCCGCCAGGCCCATTCGGGAATGGACGAGCACGCTCTCCATGGGCATCAGCAGCTCCCGAGCGAACTCGTTGGCCTCCGCCTCCATCCAGAATGAGTCGTGGGCGGGCTGCCCGGTGGCTTGAATGTGCTGTCGGTGCAGAAGGTAATGGCCTAACTCATGGGCTAGGGTAAACCTTCGTCGGAACGGATCCCGAAAGCTGGGGTTGAGGAAGATAGCCCACCTGTCAGTACCTGGGTGATAGGCCAGGAATGCGTCTTCATCAGGTCCGCCTGGTGGTTGCTCCAAGACCGGGACTTGGCATTCCTCAGCAAGGCGCACAACATCGATCGGGAGTGTCAGCCGGAGCTTCTCAACACAACGGCGGGCGAGCCGAGCGGAGCGACTGAGGGGTTCAAGGTAAGGTGCTGCGACCATGGGATACTCAACCCTCCCTTGTGAATACAAACATACGTTCGACATTGAGGGTTATACTCCTTGAACCGAACATTACGACAAAAACTTAAACTCCCGTTCTCACAAAGAGAAGCCAGCCTTGGCGGCTGGCTTTCACTTTTCGGCAGGTTTTTTCTCCTGGGTTGCCTTTCGATGGGCCGCCTCCATCATGTCGATCAATACACGCTTATACTCAGGAGGCAGTTCCTGGCGCTGACCACGGAAGACGACGTAAAGTTCGTCATCTGCACCAGCGGACTGGTCGGGGAGGGGTGTCGCCTGCCCCGCAGTGGCAGAATCGGCCAGGCCAAGAAGGTAATCGGTACTCACCCCGTACAGGCGAGCGAGCTTCGCAAGTATGGCGCCCTTGGGCTCTCGCATTCCCTTCTCGTAGTTGTCGATGGCCTGTTGTGTCAGGTGGACAGCTCTAGCCACCTCGCTCTGGCTCAGTCCCATGCGTTCCCTGAGGCTTGCTAGCCGTTCTCCGAGCAACCAGGCCACCCCCTTGCTCCAAATCTAACACAACCCATAGATGGAACGGAGTCCCCTGTGCACCTCAACAACAAAATGTGGTGCTCTCTATTGATGATAACCACAATATGTGGTAGCATCCGACTCACAACAGAACGTTGTACTACATCAGCTTTGAAGTAGTGCGATGCCTACGGGAGTGAGAATGCTGTATGTCCAGCGACGTGACCATGACCCCTCGCCGGATTGCGACTTGGCTGCGGCGGTTCAGAGACTGGAAGGCCTACTTGGGCGCACTGACCTCAGGCCCATCCATGCGCAGTGTTGACCTCTCTCGACCACTGGTATCGGGGGGGCGCCGCGGCGGAGGGGGGCCTCCACAGCGCTACGCTGAGGAGCGGGAGGAGCTAGGCGAACGAGTGGCTACGGTGGAGTGGTGGCTGAAGTCGCTCAGTCGCTTGGAGCGGTTGGCGGCAGAGTACTGGTTGCGAGATCAGGACGGAACGATCACCTCGGTCTCCGAGGCGATGGGACTTGACTGGCGGCACGCCAAACAGTTGGTGGAAGCCTTGCCGCTGATCATCTGGGGACGGTTTTATGATGGCGAACAAACTTTCGCCAAAAAATCATGACCCGAACACTTGACCGGTATGCAGAGTCTGGTGTATGATCTGGGTACGATGAAACAATAGTCGAAAGCCTCGGGGTAACCCGGGGCTTTTCTGTTTCGGGAGGGAAGGGAGAATGGGGATCGGCAGGCTGGGTTTCAGCGGTCACAGCAGGGCGTTAGGGGCATGGGCGGTCAGGCAGCCGGCGGAGCGCCGCCCGGCCACCCTGCGAGGGCCTCCGGTGACTCACCGGCTGGCTGCGACGGAGGTGTGTGACTCAGCGGAGGAGGATAGGATTGTGGCAAGTCTGAAGCAGGCGGTCCATGACCACCTGGCAGCTGATCCGGAAGTGTCCGGTCTTGTCGCTGGGCGGATCTATCCGGTAGTTCTACCGTCAACTCCGACCCTACCGGCCCTGACCTATTCGGGGGTCTCGGACGCACCGGAGCGAGACCTGAACGGTGTGGTGAGGCGCCGAGCACAACTGCTGCTCACCTGCTGGGGATCGACGTATGACAGCGCCACCCAGGTGGCGGCGGCGGTAAGGTCGGCCCTGCAGGATTACACAGGGCAGATAGGTATCGATGGCCCCGAGATCCTAGATTGTATGGTAACGGACCTGCTTGACGGGTTCGATGACCAGACGGGCATCTACCGAGTACAGGTGGATGCCCGCATTTTATTCCGAGGGGGATTCTGAGATGGCTGAGAAGACTGGTTTCATGACGAAGTTCCAGCGTGAGAGTGTGACCCCGGGGACCTATACGGATATCGCCCAGGTGGCGAGTATCACGCCCCCGCAGATGGAGCGTGAAGTGGTTGAGGTCGATGACCTGAACCCGGCAGATGGCGTGAAGCGCAAGCTGGCCGGTCTGATCGACGCCGGCGAGGTCTCGTTGACCCTGAACTTCGATCCGGCCGATGCCGATCACCAGGGGCTGGAGAGCGATTTTCACGCCGGTGTGGCGCAGAACTACCGGATCGTCCTGCCCGGCAACTACGGCTGGACCTTCTCCGGAATTGTGACTGGGTTCGCGCCGAGCGAGATCTCGGCCGGTGAAGTGATGCAGGCCGAGGTGACCATCGCCGTTACCAACAAGCCGGTCCTCGGCGCTGTCGTGTAGGAGGTAGCCCATGACATACCTTACACGCGAAGGCATTCTGAACGCGACGGACCTGACGCTGGAGCCCGTGGAAGTCCCGGAGTGGGGGGGCAACGTCCTCGTCCGTGGGCTTACCGGAGCCGAGCGGGATGCTTACGAGGCGTCCATCGTCAAGCAGGTGGGAAACAAGGCCAGGATGGACATGGAGAACATGCGGGCGAAGCTTGTCGCCTTGTGCCTGGTGGATGAGAACGGCAAGCGGCTCTTCACCCAGGCCGATGCAGAGGCCCTGGGCAAAAAGAGTGGCGCTGCCCTTCAGCGGGTATTTGCCGCTGCTCAACGCCTCTCTGGTCTGGCCGGCGAGGACCTGGAGGAGGCCGCAAAAAACTAGCCGCCCGGCCAGAGAGGCGGTTCTACTTCCGCCTGGCTCTGGCCATGGGCTGCACGGTATCTGAGCTACTCTCGCGGATCTCGTCCATAGAACTGACGGAATGGATGGCCTACTATGGGCTGGAACCGTGGGGGACCGAGCCTGCCGACCTCCGGGCCGGAATCGTGGCGAGCACCTTCGCCAACGCCAACCGAGACCCGAAGCGGCAGCGCAGACCGTTCACGCCGCAGGACTTCATGCCCCGCTGGAACCGACCGCAGCGCGAGGGGCAGACCGCAGAGGAACAGCGACAGATCATAGAACAGTGGCAGGCAACCCTGTCTGCCAGGGGATAGTGAGATGGCCCGCCGGCGTACGGCGGGCCATCCTTCTCACGGAAGGTGGTGAGATCGCATGGCAGCAGTTGGGTCGACGATGGTCAAGGTGATTGCCGGCCTGGAACAGATCGAGCGGCAGATAGGCGGGACGACCGCAGTGTTCGAGCACATGGAACGGCAGTTTCGGAAGACAGCACGGCGATTCAGAGATGCAGGCAAGAGCATGGCGGCTGGCATGACGCAGCCCTTGGCTGCGATCGCTCGATCGGCCAGTCAGATCGAGATGGCAGCCTCGGCTGTCGAGCGCCAGTTTCGGGTGACCATGGGCGGCATGACCGTTGCAGCGGTGGGGTTCGCGAGCCGCCTGAGGGAGCAGTTCAGTCTGGCGACCGAGGCCGCCAATAAGCAAGAGGGATCGGTGACCAGCCAGGCGGCGGGGTTCGGTGGTCTCTGGGACCAGATCCTCCAGGTGGTTCAGGGCTTCACCTCGATGCACAAGAGTGTAACGGAGGTGTCCGAAACCATCGGAAATGTGGCGAAGTGGGTCGGTGCACTCCGAAAACAGCTCGGGAGCCTGCGATCTGGTTCGGCGACACTTGCGGGCGCGCTGAGGAACCTGGGTATGACCAAGACCAAACTGATCATCGTGGGTCTTCTGGCCGTTGTAGCGGTCGTACTCTATGTAATCACACACTGGGAGCAGGTCTCAGCCGTAGCCAGTCGCGTTTGGAGCGCTGTCTCGGGGGTGGTCCTGTACGCCGCCTCGCTCATTGTCAGGGGTGTCGCCCTAATCATCTCGGCCTTCGCAGCCGTCATTCCCGGGTTGAGCCCCGCTGCGGACGCTGTACGGGGGTGGGCTGACGCCCTGAAGGGGGCGGCTGGCACAGCCATGAACAGCGCCCGCTCCGCCTCTGCGATCCAGGAGACGGGCAAGTCAGCGGAACAGGCGGCACAGTCAGCGAACCAAGCCGCAGAGGCCCAGCAGCAACTCGGCGATGCCATGATCGAAACGGCCGACGCCGCGGGTGGAAACCTCCAGTCATTCGACCAGGTCCACCAGTTGCAGGAGCAGATGGCGCAATCCCCCGCAGCCGCGGCCCCGCCTGAGTCGCCCGGTATGGAGATCCCCGGGCTGGGTGACATGGGAGGCATGATGCAACAGTTCGGACAGGGCTTAGCCGAGGGTTGGACAAAGCTCACAGAGAGCCTTTCGGCCGCCTGGGAGACGCTCAAGACCAGGGCTTCGGAGACGTTTCCTTGGCTGGGGAGTCTCATGGAGGGGCTCGGCACCATTGTTCAATATGTGCGTGACAACTGGTCGACCATCGCACCGGTCTTGGAGTCGGTGGTTGGGGTGCTCCTGCTGGTAGGCGCAGCGTTCCTTATTGCCTCCAGCCCCATCGCCCAGGCCGTAGCGGTTGCTCTGGCCTTTGGGGCAGCCGTCGGCTGGATCATCGCGAACTGGGAGACCGTGGGTCCCATTCTGACGGCCATCTGGGAGGCCATTCTTGCGGTTGCCATTCCGATCTGGAACGCCCTTGTGGCGGCGCTCAGTGACATTTGGAACGGTCTTCGAAGCACAGCGACGGCGGTCTGGGCTCATTTGCAGGAATGGTGGGCGACCTGGGGTGAGACGGTGATCGCTCTCCTCACCGGCGTCTGGCAGATGATCGGCCTCGTCATTCTCACGGCCATCAACCTGGTTCGCGGTGTGATCGGCTTTGTGCTGGCCCTGATCCGGGGGGACTGGGAGGCGGCCTGGAACTACGTGCTCTTCATCGGCCAGACTCTATGGAACTACCTGGTGGGAATCCTTCAGATCCTCTGGCAGACCATTGTAGCCATCTGGACGTCGCTTCAGGACAACATGGCCGCTGTGTGGGACGCAATCTACGCCAAGGCCACGGAGATCTGGACCGGACTGATGACCTGGATCAGCGATGTGTGGAATGCCATCTACGTCACCGCCACGGAGATCTGGACAGCCATGGTCACCTGGCTGACAGATACATGGAACGGCATCTGGAATGCCGTGGTCACCGTCTGGAGTGGGATTTGGGAGGCCATCGGCTCGTGGTGGGACGCCATCAGCTCGACAACCCGGGAGGTGTGGAACAGCATCGTCGGGTGGCTGGGCAGCCTGTGGGACGGGATCGTCAGCTCAGCCGGCACCGTGTGGCAGGCGGTCTGGGAGACGATCGGTAAGTGGGTCGACGCCGCCAGGGAGCGGATTGAGACCACATGGAATACCGTTGCGAGTGTACTTGCGAACATCTGGTCTGGTATTCGGGAGACGGCGGCAAGCATCTGGGACGGGATTCTGGAGGCTGTCAAGTCGCCCATCAACCGGGCCATTGCACTGATCAACCGGTTCCTGACCCATCTGTCGAGTATTGAGGTGAAGATCCCCGAGGTCAAGATCCCCGGGACCGACATCGTCTTCGGTGGCGGGCGGATCGGCTTCCCCAGAATCCCATCGATCCCCATGCTGGCGGAGGGCGGTATCGTGACGGGTCCGACCTTGGCAGTCGTGGGGGAGGCCGGCCCGGAAGCGGTGATTCCGCTGAGCCGCGGCGGGTTTGCCGGTGACTTGGCGGAGGCCGTCGGGCAGGCGGTCTTTTCGGCGGTCAGGCAGGCGCTGCAAGGGTCCAGTCGGGGGACAGACCGAGAGGAGATCGTCCTGCAACTGGATGGTCAGCGGTTGGCCCGGCTGCTCCTTCCCGCCATTACCCGCGAGGGCGAGCGCATCGGCTCCGCGGTGGTTCGGATTCAGGAGGTGTAGCGCATGGTTACGCTGAACGGTGTGCAACTGCCCAACCCTTCGGCTGTCGAGGTGGGCAGGTTTAACCTATCCAAGTCCGGACGCTCAGCATCCGGACTGATGAACATGGAGATCATCGCTAAGAAGCGGACCGTAGCGATCCGCTTCTCCCATCTGGCGGACTCCGATCTGCGGATGATCTTGGATCAACTGGATTCCCGGACATTCCACACGCTGACCTACACAGACCCCCAGGCCGGACCGACGACCATCACGGTCTATGTGGGCGATGTTGCTTACAAGCCGTGGCGCCGGGTGAATGAGTCCTGGTGGTGGTCTGACGTCAGCGTTCCACTGATCGAGAGGTGAGGCAGTTATGGAGTCCGTCACGCAGGCATTCATGGAGGCCATGCGGGCACCGGAGCGGCAGGTCAAGGCTCGGGTGGCCATCGACTACACGGACCACACCATGGACCAGAGCCTTTCTGTCGCCGCGTCGGAGCAGGGGAACCTTGCCTTCCCGCGGCAGACCGCCGATGCGGTTGACGCGGTTCCCTATCGGTGGGCGTCACTGGACGGGAGTTGGGTACTGGATGGTTCTCATCACCTCGCTCCGGACACCCCAGCGGATGCAGACCGGTATCAGATGGGCTGGTGGGGGGCTACCCCTGCGGGGGTCGGTGGGCTGTTCTCGATTCCCTACCCGGCTCTGACCGTGACCTTCCTTCCTCGTCCCATCCACTCCCTGCGCGTGGTGGGTGACAGCGCCCGAGGGGAGTATCCCGTCGACTTCACGATCCAGCTTTACGGGGACGGCGACCTGCTCCTCCATGAGGAAGCGGTCACGGGTAACGCAGCCGTTGCATGGAGTAAGCCCCTGGGCCTGTCGGTCAACTCCGTCATCCGCATGGTGCTGCAGATCAGGAGATGGAGTCATCCCGGCAGGCAAGTGAAGATTACCGAGTTCTTCACGGCTGTCCAGCAGACATACGAGGCCGGTGACCTGCTCGAAATCAGCCTCCTTGAGGAACGTGAGGTCTCACAGGGCAGCCTTCCGGTCGGTACCATTTCGGCCAACGAAATCGCCATTAAGCTCTCCAACAGCGATCGTCGGTTCGATGCGGATAACGAACAGAGCCCGCTCTACCAGCTCCTGAAGCCGAACAGACGGATCCGAGCGTGGCTGGCTGCCGCACTACCCGATGGCTCCGAGGAGTTCGTGCAACTGGGCACGTTCTGGTCCACCGAGTGGCAGGCGTCCGATGAAAACATGGAGGCTTCGGTCCAGGCCCGAGACCGGTTGGAGCTGCTCCGCAAGAGCACCTATCAGAGCAGTCAGGTCGTGGTGAACGCGACCCTCCACTCCCTGGCCGTGTCGGTCCTGGCCGATGCCGGGCTCACGGCTTCGGAATACTACGTCGACCCATCCCTTTCCGCCTTTGTTGTACCGTACGCCTGGTTTGAGCCGGTCTCCCACCGTGAGGCGCTGCGGATCATCGCCGAGGCGGCCATCGCTCAGGTCTATTGTGATCGCGATGGCGTTCTGCGGGTGGAGGGACCCGGTGGCGGGTTTGGATCATCCGTCGCCCTGGAGATCACGGCCGATGACTACGTGAAGCTCTCAAACCCGATGCGGCCGGGCCAGGTGGCGAACGAGATCATTGTGGATACGCAGCCTCTCCGGCCGGCCTCTGTCCCGGAGGAGGTCTACCGGAGCAACGAACCCATCGCTCTTGCGGCTGGGCAGACCACGACGGTCACGGTCCGGTACAGCAAGACTCCGGTAATGGAAGCCGAGGTCAGCCTGGAAGGGGCGGGGGCATCGATCACCGGTGCGGCCTACTACGGCTGGGGCGCCGAGGTCACGCTGACCAATCCCGGTGGTTCGGCTGCCACCGTGACGATGGTGGTCACCGGCAGGCCTCTGTCGGTCGAATCGAAGGAACGGGCGACCGCACGCGATGAGGTATCCATTGTGGAGAACGGGGTCCTGCGCTTCAAGTTCCCGGACAACCCCCTGGTCCAGACTCTTAGCACGGCTCAGCAGATCGCCGGCACGGTTCTGGCGAGTGCCAAGGACCCCCGGCGTGACCTGGATGTCGACTGGCGGGGGAACCCGGCACTGGAGCTGGGCGATCGGGTCCGGGTAAAGGGGCGGGAGTACCACGTGATCCGCCAGCAGATTGACTGGGCCGGGGCACTCGCGGCCATGACCACAGCGAGGAGGGCGACCTGAGTGAGTACGGCACCGACTGGATGGCAGACTCCTAAGACTAACTGGCAGGCGGCGGACGCTGTCGGGCCGGGCGACCTGAACCGGATTGAGCAGAATGTGAGCGCGATAGAGGCCGGGGCCAGAACGCTGGATCCCGCCCTCGCCGGTGCAGCCAATGCGGGAACGCTCCGGCAGATCCTCTCCTGGATGGCCGGGCGGATCAAGGCGATCACCGGGGCGGCGAACTGGTTTGATACGCCGGCAGCCACGATCGCCGCGATCTGGGGGAAGTTTAGCCAGAGCACGGGTCATAAGCACACGGGGGCGGCCAACGATGGGCCGCCCATTCCGTTGAGTGGGATTGACTCAGCGGCGAAGACCGGCGCAGGCGGAACCGAGGCGAGCCGCCTGGCTGTGACCGGGGCATCCGGTGGGGTGGGCCGAGCTGATGCACTGAGGGATGCCGGCGGGGAGTATCGGGGGGCTACTACCCCGGGAGGGTACGGTGCGAATGCGGCCTACAGGGCGGCGGTTGCTGATGCGAATGGGCGGGTAGGAGATGCGAATAGGCTCGGTGGTCTGTCTTCTGACTTGGCAGCGACAGCGAACACCATCATGAAGCGTGACGCCGCCGGGCGGGCGAAGGTAGCGACACCGATCGCCAACGACGACATCGCCCGCCTGGACACGGTCGAGGGCCTGAAAAACTCCGCCAATACGTTCGCCCAACGCCAGACCTTCCAGACTGGCATTCAGGACGGCGATGGAAATCAGGATGTTTCGTTCGTGAAAGCCGCCCAATTGGAAACTCATACACGCACAACAGTATTGGGTTACACGGGAGATGACCTCACCTCTGTCGAGGACCGAGACGGCGCAACCGTGGTGAAGGCCACTGCACTGTCCTTTACCAACGGTGTCCTCACGGGAGTCTCCGAGACCGCGAATGGGGTGACGACGACTCAGACTCTGATTTACACCAACGGCGTGCTCACGTCGATCGAAAGGAGCTAGCGGTATGACCCATCCAGCAGTTATCGCACAAGCCCTTTTGGTAAAGAGTGCGGATGATGCTCACTATCAGGTTGGTTACTCACCAGTCCCGGTTGCCATGTACAACCAAGCGGTTGCAATCCAAGGCGACAAATTGTACATGTTTGGAGGGTACAACCCAACAAACGGTAACCTAGCCACCATGTATGAGTACGACATAGCAACCAACACTTGGACGCAAAAAGCATCATACGTGGCAAACTACAGTGCGAATATCACGTTTAGCTCTCAAACTGGGAAACTGCACATTATCGGTTGCTATACGTCATCGGGTGGAAACAGCAACCATGTCACTTGGGACCCCTTAACCAACACCTACGGTAGTGGTGGACCGACCTCCCCGTTCGGTACCACCAACATATCTAACGGAGCTTTGTTCGAGTTGTCAGACCCAAGTCTGCTCTATCTTGACGCAGGTAGCTTTTCGTCTCCTTCAGGCTTGCAGGTCTATGACCTAACAGCAGGTACATGGACTGCTAAGGCCAATAGCGGCATATCTGGCGGAAATCACTCAGTGATTAACGGTGTGTACCATAAGGCAATGTATACAGGATATACAAGGAAGTACAACGCCGATACCAACACATGGGAAGTACTGCCTAGTACACCAGTTACGTTAAGCGCTAGTACTGGGGCCGATTACAACGGACGTTTTGCCGTGTTGTGCCGCAGGCCAGGAGGCGGTCAGGAAGCCGTTGGTTCATTTTATATACTGGATGAGTCATCTGGCACATGGCTGCTGGGACCGCGATTGCCTGACGGATACGGCTGTGGCGGAGCGCGGGTGGCGCCGAAGGATAGCGGTGGATCAGTGTGGTTACTAGGTGGACACTCAAACAACCCACACGACAAAGTGATCCGCATATTCCCCAAGTCAGTTAAGGATAAGGCGGCTGAAAATCTGCAATCCTTTGTCCACGCATTCTAAAGGAGGGCACTACTATGGTGAACGAGTTGAATGTGTTGCAGCGTCTGCGCGAACTTGGCGGTTCCAGGACTCTGGGAGAAATCCGGTCAGCTATTGCCAGCAAAAACCGCGAGGCGTTTAAAGCCAAACACGCATCCCGATTTAGCTATGAGATTTGGGACAGAGTTTCACCGATCAACGGCTGCCCGGCAACCGCTGTGCTGTCCCGTTCTGATTGTGCGAATGCAGATGCGATCTATCTGATCCGCGAGGACGGCATAGTGAAATTCCTGCAATCACATGCGCCTAATGGCGGAACCATCAGTGCGACGGCTGTATCCGAAGTGGCGAAAAGCCACGTGGCTGCTATCATCGACGATCTAGTCGACACGGATATCATAAACGAGGTTCTGATGGACCTGCTCTAATCAGCAGGAATTCCCATACCAACCGGCTAATGTGAGGTTGGCTCAACTCAGGGGCCAACCTCACGACTGTTTGAGAAGGGAGCGGGTCTGCATGATCAAGGCCGCAGGTATCGGTGCTGCGGTTGAACCAGTTGCGGCAGCGCAGGGAGAGGTGCCAGACCGGGTGGAGCAGGCCGTCGACGAGATTGTGAGACATCAAGTCCTTACCAGTCTGCTGTCCTAACGGTCTCATGCGAACCGCACCCTTTATTGCCCGAAACCGTATCCGAACATGAAGGCACCCACATACAGGGTGCCTTCATGCATTGCACGAGAGGGGTTGATTGAGTGTTCGAGTTCCGGGTTTTCGGGCCCGATTACGCCCGCAAGTTCCTCCAGCCTCACCCGTCTGGTATGTGGGGAGCGCAGCAGCTCCGCTACCTCGGTACCGGCCTCCGATGCGTCAACGGTCAGGGTGGTCACCTGAACCCCGGCGATCTGGTTGCGGTCGATCGACCAGATGCAGTGGACGCTCCCCCTGGGGGTGATCGATGACTTGGAGTTCCTGGTGACAGACCTGCAACTGCTGGCTAACGATGACCCGGCGTAAGGCCGGGCTAACGCAATCGCGGCTCCTGGGTTCATCGCATTCTCGTGGTCCACCGGTCAGCGCACCCTGATCGACCTGGTTGCCCACGAGGTGTCCCACCGGCTGGATGCGCTCCTCACCGATCGGCAGCGGTCCGATTTCTGGGCGATCGTCGGCCAGGAGCCCGGCAACCGCACCGACGCACTTTGGGAGCGGCGCCCCCGGGAGCGGTTCGCCGAATACGTGAGTGCCGCCCTGTGGGACGTGCCGATTGACTCCCGGATGGAACCGGTCTCCCAGGAGATGCTGGCGCTCATCCGTGGTTGGGCAGAGAAGCGGTCTGACGGGGGCGGCAGGGCGACGGTGCGCCTCATGACCGACACCACGGTGGCCTGCGCCCGAACCGCAGGCCCGGATCATCCTGACGCCGGGTAGCACCATAGCCGTTGTGGACGGGCGGGAGTACACCCTGGATGTGCCGCCGGTGATCATCAACGGGCGGACTATGGTGCCAGTCCGGTTCGTGGCCGAGGCGCTGAAACGCCGAGTCCACTGGGAGGGGCAGCGGGTGTATAGCAGCTAGACAAAGAGCCCCGGCAGGCGGCGGGGTTATGTTGTGTGGTGGGTGTCGCCCAGCGAAGTGTCCGACCCCCCGCGGCTTACTCCTGCAACAGATCGGAGGAAGGAGGGATTCCGTTGATCTGGATTGCGTCGATGGCCACCACAACCGCCCCGGAACCAGACTGGTCGAACCTGGTCGTGATCCTGGTTGGTGCGGTCGTCGCCCTGGCCATGGTCGTGCCGAAGGTGTTTGAGTATATGCAGGGGCGCAAGGCAGACCGGACGGAAGGCAAGGCGACAGACTCTCTGGCCCCCGTTCTCACCGAGGTCACCAGGGCGCTCCATGATAACGCCCAGGCCTATGGCCGGCTCGCCAGCGTCCTGGAGCGCATGGAGGCCTCGAACGAGAAGTCGCAGGAGAAGATCCTGACCAGCCTGCAGCGGCAGGCGGACGTGCTCCAGGGTATCGACTACCGGACCAAGGAGATTTTGAAGCACGTGGAGCGAGACCGCCCGGCCTAAGCCGGGCATTTCTCATGGAGGTGAATGTCCAGTGAAACTGACCATCAACGGCGTGGAGACTCCGGCCCCGGTGATCGACGAGAACGGCACTCCGACCGGCTACGCTCCGGTTTACCAGATCCTACAGGCGTACGGCATCCCCGTGCGTATCGGGCCGTCTGGCGAACTGCTGGCAGGGGTTCGCCGGTTCGCTGAGGCGATGGGCCGCCCCCATTCCTATGACGAGACCGACCACCGGTTCCTGATCGACGCGGCCCCTCCTGTTCCTGACATTCCTGTTGAACCTGTGGGCGCCGGCATCAACCCCTGGATCCCGGTGACCCCCGTGATTACCTCCGGCCCAGGTGACCGCCGTCCGGAGCTCTACCAGGCTGTCCTCCAGCAGTTTCAGGTGGCTCGGAACCCACGGTACACTCCTCGCGATACATCCGGTGACGGTGAGATCGACACGCACTGTGATGCTTACGTGAGTGACTGCACCAAGGCGATGGGGTGCGAGATCCCGCCGTGGGCCTATGAGGACCGAAGTCCTTCACCGCCGGGAGAAGGCGGGGAACTCTCCGCCAACGGCTCCATTCTGTGGCTGCGGGCCGGCGGTACCGATGGTGGGTGGCGGAAGCTTAAGGGCGCCACCGAGGCCCTGGAGCGCGCCATAAAGGGTTACCCTGTGGCAGCCTGCTACTACAACTCGGGAGGCATCGGCCACGTCGCTATGGTCCGGCCGGGACAGCCTGATCCGATTCGCGGCATCCCGGTCGCCCAGGCCGGAGCACGGAATTTCGATGACGGGTTCCTGCTCGACGGGTTTGGCTCCTACGGCCCGATCGAGTTCTGGACCCACGACTAGCCTCCGAGGCCAGACCGGGCCGGCGCGGAGGAGAGCCGGCGACAATTATGGGGAGGCTCCCGACTAGGGCGTCTCCTCTCCTGTTCACAACCATTGTTCGAGGAGCAACCGACCATGACGATGGAGATCCAGGCCAAGTTCTACCCGGCTACTGAGGGTGAGATCCCGAAGGCCAAGGTGGGCGCCCTCCTTCTATGAGAGGAGAATGATTCCGTGATGGAGAGACTGGCTCAATGGATCCTCGCACATCCCGATGAGACTGGCTACCTGGTCTCCTTCCTGGTGACCGCCCTGGTGATCATGGCTGCCGCGCTGCTCCGCCAGCGAGGCCTCGCCGGCATCCGTGAGAGTTTGAAGGGGCTCATGCTCCTGGCCGAGCGCAAGCGCCGCAAGGGCGAACTGCCCTTCGACGGCCCCCAGGTTATGGACTGGGTGATTCGCCAGGCGCTCATCTACGTGGTACCTGCTGCCCCGCGACTGCTTCGTCCCTTCCTTACTGAACAGCGTCTCCGCCTGTTGGCCCAGACTCTCTTCGACAAGGCGACCGACTGGATTGACGACGGCCGCTTTGACGGGTCCAACAAGTCGCTGGCCGATTCGGGCGTAGCCAGCGAAGTAGCAGCCGCATTCGTCAAGGAGCTGGACCGACGACCTTCGACGGGCGACTCAGGCGGGCGGTACCCGAGGTAGATAGAGCAACAGGTAGACGAAGCCCCCGGGCGCCCAGTGTTGGGTGTCCGGGGGCTTCGTTTGGGCAGGCGACAGCATCCTGACCTTGGACTGGTCGTCCCCCTGAGGGTATTATCATGCGGAGACCTTGTCTGGTGGCCAGAACGGTCTCGAATGGCCCGTCGACGGGAACGAGTAAAAGAGACAAGGCCTCCGAGGGTAATCCTCGGAGGCCTTGTCTCATATGGTGCCGAAGGCGGGACTCGAACCCGCACGGGGTCTCCCCCACTCGATTTTGAGTCGAGCGCGTCTGCCATTCCACCACTTCGGCGTCAGTGCTTGATCATGATAGCATAACCATTCACGGCTGACAAGGCTATGCCGAATGGTTCCAGCAGGCTGCTGCCATAGGAATTCACCGGGCGACTATCGAAAAGAGTGATCAGGTTCAAGTGCACCGGCTGAGAGTGGCCGGAGTGAATGGCTTGGTCGATCAGACTTTACGTAACGCTCAATCTGGTTTACAATAACCCGGCGCCAGATGAACATTGCTCAAAAAACTTGAATCCGGTTTGGAACAATGTGACCCCCTCATCCGTCTGCAACAATGCCCCGCAATTGGGGGAGGAGTGAACCAGGTGTCCAAATCCCTCGACGAACTACTCGTAGAGAGGGCGAAGAGGGGAGATGTAGAGGCCTTCGAGCAGTTGATCGGTCAACATCAGCGGACGGTGTACAACATCGCCTACCGGCTGACCGGCAATCACGAAGACGCCTCCGACGTCGCCCAAGAAGCCTTTATTCGGGCCTACAGTTCGTTGGCCGAGTTCCGCGGCGACTCCTCCTTCGCTACGTGGTTGTACCGCATTGTCAATAATGCCTGCCTTGACGAGCTCCGGAAGCGGAAACGGCAGCGTGTGACGTATATCGACGAGTCCGTCACCATGGATGACGGCGAGATGAGTCGCCAGATTGCCGACACCGCCGATGGACCCGAGCAAGCGCTGGAGCGAGTGGAGATCCAACGGGCCGTCCAGGAGTCGATCAACTCACTGGACGACGAGTACCGGGTCGTCCTCGTCATGCGGGACATACAGGGGTATTCTTACAACGAGATCGCTGATTCGCTGGGGATCAATCTCGGCACCGTCAAATCCCGGCTGAACCGGGCCAGGAATGCTCTCAAAGAAAAGTTTGGGAGCCTGGAACTTTTGGCGCCGAGAGTCGTCTACAGCGGTAGGAGGGGAAAGATCCATGAACTGTGACGGAGTACGCGGACTTCTATCCGCATATGTGGATGGCGAACTTTCCGCAGGGGAGCTGTTGAGAGTCGAGCAGCATCTCCGGCGTTGCCATTGGTGCGCGGATGAAGTCGATGCGCTCCGCCAGACCATCGCGCTCGTCGCCTCCCTGGAGGAGGTCGAGGTGCCCGCGGTCTTCCATGCCCAACTGCATGATCGTCTGGTGGCCCTCGGGCCGCCTATGTCGGCGGGTCGCACCGCCGTGGCGCTTAAGCGGAACAGCCGGCCGAACTACCGGCGCTGGGCCGTGCCCGCCGCGGCTGCGGCCGCTTTGGTTATCGGGCTCTCCAGCTACGGATCCGGCCTGCTCGGCCCCCAGACCCCATCGGCGCCGGTCAACAACCCGATCGCCGCCAACCCCAACCCAGTTCAGCCGGGGACGGACGTGGCCACAGTTACCGGTCCGACGCAAGGCGATCTCCCTGTCAAGGCCGACCCGTTGAATCCCGCTACGCCGCCTGGCGAGACCGGGAACGGGGATCAGCCAACGGATCCCGGTACCCCGCCAGAGACGGCGAAGGACCCCGTTCCCACCGACACCCCACCGCTCCCGCTTGGTCCGACTTCAAACAATCCGGGTGGGGTCTATACGGCCACCCCGTCCTTCCTCCTGAACATTCCCGACCCCGGGACCCTGGAGCCGCAGAGCCACCTGATTGCCTCGGTTGAGGCCACATCGGTCAACCCGACCGACCTCGTGGAAGCCCTGAAGGAGCAGCTTCCGGGGGCTACCATCAACCAGGTCGGGGAAACCTACCAGGTGAGTGCCACCGTTACCGCCGACCAGTTCGCTCAGATCGCTCGGTTCATTGAGGACCTGACCGGTGCAAAGGCGGTGCTTGGTTCGACGGAACTGAACAGCCAGATGGCCGTAGCCTACGAGAACCTCCAGCGGCTCGATCAGGAGAAGCAGGTGGAAGAGGCCAAACTGGCGAAATTGACCGACGAGACCGAGAGAGCTGCTGCCCTGGAGTACGTGGCGGACCTTACCCGGCGTGCCAAGGTATTCCACGAGGAGTTCGAGCGGCTGCAAGACATGGCCGCCACAGGCACCATCTCGGTCACCCTGAAGCCCTCCCAGGCTCAGTAGGAGTTGACGCTCAGCAGTGAAGCCGCAATACTTCGCCGCTGTGGCCGGCACGCTCCTGGTCGTGGCGCTGATCCTGCTCTTTGCAGGGCGCTCCCTGCCGGGCGACGGCCAGGTGGCTGATTCTCCCCCACGCCTGATCACAGCGCTGGGGGAGGGCGAGATCCAAGTGAAGCCCGACCAGGTCACCCTGACCTTCGGCGTGGCGACGTGGACACAAGGGGCTTCTGCCGTGGAGGCGGAGGCCCTCAATGGCGCGTCCGTACGCCGGCTGCGGGAGACGTTGATCAGTGCCGGTGCCTCCGAAGCGCAGATCGAGACGGGCAGGCTGACGGTGGTGCCGCTGACCAGGCAGGACTACGCCGGGAAGACCTACCTCGCCGGGTTTGCCGCTCAGAACCGGGTGACCGTCACCCTGCCCCCCGGTCCCCGGGTCGACACGCTGATCGCAGCCGGTCTGGCCAACGGGGCGACCTCCCTGGAGGAGACGGTCTATCGGGTGCTCGATCCCGAAGCAGCGATGCAGGAGGCGCTGGGAGCGGCCATCGCGAATGCGGGGAGGCAGGCGCAGGCCATCGCCGGCAGCCAGGACCGCACGCTCGGTGAACTCATGTCGGTCGAAGTCCTGGCCGAGGAGCGGGTCGAGCAGGCACCGGTGCCGGGGGATCTCCTCTTCCGGGTCCAGGTCCGACTCACCTACCGGTTCTAAGTGATCCGCCTGTCGGGGCCGTCGCCGGCCCCGATTCTTTATTGCCCGGGCTCGGGGACGGAGGACTTGTGCAAGCGGGTCTTGAAATAAGTTGGAAGATGAGCGGCCAAGCTAGATTCGTGGAAACAGAGAGGTGAGCCTCATGTCGTCCAGCAAGAAACTGATCCTGCTCGATGGAAACAGCCTTGCGAACCGGGCCTTTTACGCCCTCCGGCTCTTCTCCACGAGCGAGGGGATCTTCACCAACGCGGTCTATGGGTTCCTGACCATGCTCTACAAGCTGATCGAGGAGGAGAAGCCTGACTACCTGGCTGTCGCCTTCGACAAGGGCAAGGTCACCTTCCGGCATGCGGATTATGCCGAGTACAAGGGGACCCGCAAGGCCGCCCCCGACGAGTTCAGGCCGCAGCTTGACCTGCTGCGTGAGGTCCTGACCGCCCTGAATGTCCCCTGGTTCCGTATCGACAATTTCGAGGCCGATGATATCATTGGCACCCTGTCGGCCAGGGCGACCGAGCAGGGGCTCGAGACGCTGATCGTCACCGGCGACCGGGATGCCCTTCAACTCGTGAACGATAAGGTCACCGTCATGATGACCAAGAAGGGAATCAGCGAGACCGTTCGATACAACCCGGCGCAACTCCAGGAGGAGCTGGGCCTCACCCCGCCCCAGATCATCGAGCTGAAGGCGCTCATGGGGGACAGCTCGGACAATATCCCCGGCGTGCCCGGAGTCGGTGAGAAGACCGCCCTGAAGCTGTTGGGCGAGTACGGCACAGTCGATAACGTCTACGAGCATCTGGACGAGGTCAAGGGCGCCCTTCAGACTAAGCTGAAGGAGAACCAGGAGCTGGCCTTCCTCTCCCGGAAGCTGGCGACGATCTCGCTGGAGGCGCCGGTGGATCTGAAGCCGGAGGAGCTGAAACTCCACGAGCCCAGCTACGCCGAGGCGACCGCACTCTTCAAGAAGCTGGAGTTCAAGTCGCTCCTGCCGAAGGTGACCCCGAAGGAGGGAACGGCAGAGGCGGCGCAGGTGGCCGAGCAGGCCGAGGCTGTCGCAGTGAGTGTCGTCCAGGCGAGGCAGATCGAGACCGCCGGCGCCCTGAAGCTGGAGGCCGCCAAGCCCTTGCCGCTCCTGGCCCAGACGGCCGTTCTTGCCACCAACCCCGGCTGCCCCCGCCCCGTGGGTGTGGCGGTTGGGGCCGAGCCCGCCTGGGTGACCGGGGAGGCGCTGAAGGACCTTGGCCCGCTGATGGCCGAGGCCGACGACCTCTACGGCCATGACCTGAAGCCGCTCTATAACTGGGCGTACGGCCAGGGGCACAAGCCCCGCCCCGCCTCGTTCGATGCCGCCCTGGCCGCCTACCTGCTCGACCCGGGCCGCAATACCTATGACCTGGGTGACCTGGCCCGGCAGCACGGCCTGGGCGAACTCCCGGTCGGCGACCTGCCCGACGCCTGGGCCACCAGGGCATCGATTCTCCCAGCCCTGCGGTCGCGCATGGAGGCCGCCCTGGAGGAGCAGGGACTGACCCGCCTCTTCCGTGAGGTCGAGATGCCGCTCATGCCGATCCTGGCCGAAATGGAGGCGGTTGGCGTCGGCATCAACCAGGGTACGCTGGCCGAGATGTCCGTAGACCTGGACCGGCGGATTCAGCAACTGACCAGCGAAATCTACGAGCTGGCTGGCACGAGTTTCAACATTGGCAGCCCGAAGCAGTTGGGCGAGATCCTCTTCGAGCGGTTGCGGCTGCCCGCCGGCAAGAAGACCAAGACCGGCGGCTACTCTACCGATGCCGAAGTGCTGGAGGAGCTGGCAGCAGAATACCCAATTGCGGAGCGAATCCTGGACTACCGGACCCTGACCAAGCTGAAGGGGACATACGTCGACGCCCTCGGTCAGTTGATCGCGAAGGACGGGCGGATCCACACCACCTTCGGGCAGACCGTTGCCGAGACGGGCCGGCTCTCGTCCAAAGATCCTAACCTCCAGAACATCCCCATCCGCATTGAGGAGGGGCGCCGGATCCGGAAGGCCTTCGTACCGGCGAAGGGTCACATCCTTCTGGCGGCAGACTACTCCCAGATCGAACTGCGGGTCGTCGCCCACTACTCCGGTGACCCGGCCCTGAAAGAGGCCTTTGAGCAGGACCAGGATATCCACACCCGCACAGCAGCCGAGGTGTGGGACCGGCCCATGAGCGAGGTTACCTCCGAGATGCGCCGCAAGGCGAAGGCGGTCAACTTCGGCCTGATCTACGGCCAGACGGATTTTGGCCTGGCCCGGGCGGTCGGCATGAGCCGGGCCGAGGCGAAGAGCTTCATTGAGACCTACTTTGAGAAGTTCGCCGGCGTGAGGCGTTACATGGAAGAGAAGAAGGCGGAGGCCAAGGAAAAGGGGTACGTGACCACGTTGGATGGTCGCAAGCGGCTCCTTCCCGAGATCAACCACCGCATTTACACCATCCGCCAGAATGCGGAGCGCATGGCGATCAACACCCCGATTCAGGGCACCGCGGCCGATATGATGAAGCGGGCCATGATCACGGTGCGGGCCGCCCTGGCCGAGTCCGGCCTCAGCGCCCGCATGATCCTGCAGGTGCACGACGAACTGGTCTTCGAGTGCCCGCCGGAGGAGAAGGAGGCGCTGGCCAGGCTCGTTAAGCGAGAGATGGAGGGCGCCATGAAGCTGGACGTCCCGCTCAAGGTCGATGTGAAGGCCGGCCCCGACTGGTACTCTGTGCAGAAGCTTGAGGTGTAGCAGCCATGCCCGAGTTGCCCGAGGTAGAGACCGTCCGGCGGACCCTGGAGCCAAAGCTGGTCGGGCGTCAGATCCTGGCGGTGGAGCCGATCACGCCCCGCCAGATTTACCATCCGGACCCGGACACGTTCAAGGCCGAACTGGAAGGGGCGACCTTCACCGCGATCGACCGGCGGGGCAAGTACCTGCTCCTCCGACTCGGCCCGCTCACCCTGGTCTGTCACCTTCGCATGAGCGGGCATCTTTACGCCTGTGACCCCGCCAGGCCCCGTGACAAGCACCTGCATCTCCTCTTTCAGCTTGACGATGGCAGCGAGCTCCGCTACGAGGACCAGCGGAAGTTCGGGGGGTTCCACCTGCTGGGCCCCAACGGCGAGGGGATGCCGCCCGGTCTGGCCGCCCTTGGCCCGGAGCCCCTCTCGGACGAGTTCACATCCGCCGTCCTGGCAGCCGGACTCGCCGGTCGCCGGACCCCGATCAAGGCCGCCCTGTTGAACCAGGCCATGGTCGCCGGGCTGGGGAATATCTATGTCGATGAAGCCCTCTTCTGTGCCCGCATCCACCCGGAGCGACAGGCTGAATCTATCTCGCCGGCTGAGACCGAGCGGCTCCACCAGTGCATCCGCAGCGTGCTTGAGCGGGCGGTCGAGAAGCGGGGCACCACCTTCTCCCTCTACTTCGATGGTGAGGGCGCGGAGGGCGACATGTACGATGAGCTAAACGTCTTCGACCGGACCGGCGAGCCGTGCCCGGTCTGCGGGACACCGATCCTCAAACTGGCGGTCGCTCAGCGGGGAACCCACGTCTGCCCGACCTGCCAGCCGGCTCCGGAGGGGGCCCGGCTCCAGTCCAGGCGGGCCCGACCCGGTCGCCGCGGCGAGAGCGTCGCCATCGCGGCCGAGCCGCCGAAGCCATATTCAACGCGTAAGAAGAAAGGTGATCACGTATGATGCAGCATCTGGTCTTTGAGTTCCCCACCGAGAAGGAGATGCGCGATACCGTGAACAAGCTTTGGGATGGGCACGGCGTCTCCGGCGAGATGCAGATCCGTCCGCAGAAGGACGGCAAGTGGCGTCTTGAGGTGTACTCGGAGAAGGACTTGCGGGACTCCACCCTGGAGAAGTTCGCCACCTACCGAATCGAGATGGAGTAAGTGCCATGCGGATCATCGGCCTGACGGGCTCCATAGCCAGTGGGAAGTCCACGGTGACCCGCATGCTCCGGGACCTGGGCGCCCCGGTGATCGACGCCGATGCGATCGTTCACGCACTCCAACAGCCGGGCACGCCCGTCACCCAGGCGATTGCCCGGGAGTTCGGGCCCGAGGTGATCGGCCCCGATGGCTCGCTTGACCGGGCCGCTCTGGGGCGGATCGTCTTCGCGGATCCTGCCAGGCGAAAGGCGCTGGAGGGGATCGTCCACCCCGCTGTCCGGCAGCAGATCTGGCACGAGGTGGATCGGTACCGGGCCGAAGGTCTGCCGGCGGTGATCCTCGATATCCCGCTGCTCTTCGAGAGCGGCTGGGACCAGCAGGTGGACCAGATCTGGGTGGTCTATGTGGAACCGGCAACCCAACGAGCCCGGCTGATCGAGCGTGACGGGCTCATGCCGGAGGACGCCGACCGGCGGATCGCCGCCCAGATGGCTCTTCAGTCGAAGCGAGAGCGTGCTGACCGCGTGATCGATAACGGCGGCACCCTGGAGGAGACCAGACGGCAGGTCGTGCAGGCCTGGCAGATCGCCATTGACCGGGAATCGGACCAGTTGGACTCAAAGGAGACAGAGGTGTGAAGCGTCGGCGTTCGCTGGCCCTCGGGTTGGCGGTGGTCCTGCTGCTGGCTGCAGCCACCTGGCTTGGCGGGCGGTGGGCGATCGGCCGTCTCTACCCGCTGGAGTACCGGACGATTCTGTTTCAACGGGCCGCAGAGCACGGGCTGGATCCCTATCTGGTGGCCGCCCTGATCCGGGCCGAGTCTCGGTTCCGGCCCGGGGCGACATCGCCCCAGGGTGCCCGCGGGCTGATGCAGATCATGCCCGAGACCGGGAAGTGGGTAGCGGACCAGCTCCAGCTTCCATTCGGCCCGGATCTGCTCTATGACCCCGACTACAACATGCGGCTGGGCTGCTGGTACCTGGCAGATTTACTGAACGAATTCGACGGGGATTACGTCTTAGCATTAGCGGCCTATAACGGTGGCCGGAACAACGTAAAGAAGTGGCTGAATGAGCAGCGGTGGACTGGGGAGCATAGCACCCTGGAGCAGATCCCATTCGCGGAGACGCGCCACTACGTGGCGATCGTGCTCCGGGATCACAAGCGGTACCTCTGGCTCTATGGGGATGACCGATAACGGGGGAGAAGGAGGGGAGCCGCATGCACAACTTCGATGACGAACTGGCCCGGCGCAGGGCGGCCCGGCGAGGCAAAGCAGAAGGGCCATCGGAAGATGATGACATGGAGGAGGAGACTCCCCAACTGAGCTGGTCCGACACCTTTGCCATGATTATTGCCGCCTACCAGGTTCTCCTGCCGATGATCCTTGCCATGGCTGGCGTCATGATCGCAGCCTACTTCCTTTTCCGATTTCTCTTCTCCTAGAGTGGGCTCCTGTGGTATAATAGGAAATAAGAGGATATGGCGAGCAGGGCAGAGCCCTGCTCGTTCTTGTTGGAGCCCATTCCTTAGTCGACCGGAGAGTAAAGACGGGCGTATGCTGGAGTGACGGATAACACAGGCCTGTCTGCGTCACGCTATAGACAAAGAACGCCGAGGTGATGCGGGATGCTCTGGTTGAGCGGTCGGGCGAATGGTCACCGCCAGGGCGAGTTGACGGCCGGCGATGGGGTGGTGATTCCGTACCGGGAGTGGTGGCGGAAGGGTGCGAAGGCGGTGATCCACTACCTCCACGGACAGGGAGACCACAGCGGCCCCTTCACGGCCATGGGGGATTTGTTGCACGAGCGGGGATTCAACATCTACGCCCATGACCATCGAGGGTTTGGATTGTCGCGCGAGCCACGCGGGGATATCGCCCACTATGAGCTCTTCATTCAG
Source organism: Symbiobacteriaceae bacterium (assembly GCA_041690255.1). Taxonomy (GTDB): domain Bacteria; phylum Bacillota; class Sulfobacillia; order Symbiobacteriales; family Symbiobacteriaceae; genus JAWLHU01. Next base: position 257,220 of record JAWLHU010000003.1, on the reverse strand, counting down.
GACGTCATGGAGATCATGAAGCATTCTCGGGAGCAGAACCCGGGTATACCGGTTTTCCTGCTTGGCCTCTCCATGGGTGGACACCTCGCCCTGCGCTCCGCGTACCGCGCCGGGCAAGCGCTCCGGGGTGTTGTCGCTCTTTCGCCCGGCTTCAAGTTGCGCACGCCACCGCCCTGGGGCCACGTCCTGCGCGGGGTGGCTTCCGCTTTGCTCACTCCGACAAAACACCTGTCGACCATGGGAGTGCCCGTGCAGACCACGCGAAACACCATCCACCTGCAGCGTGCCTCGCAAGATGAGCACTGGGTAAGTAGCTTCACCGGCCGGTTCCTCCTGGGGGCGGTGCGCTCGATCAGGAGAGCGAAATGGGAGGTCAGCCGACTGCAGACCCCGGTCCTGATCATGCAGGCCGGGAATGACTACCTGATCTGCCCGGAGGAGAGCCGGCGGTTCTTCGAGCGGATTCCCCATCCGGACAAGGAGTTCCGCCTCCTGAAGGGGCTCTGCCACAACCTGGTGGCAGAACCGGAGATGCCCGAGATCGCCTCCCAGGTGGCGGATTGGATCGAGGAGCACACCTCGCCGCACAGGCTTCAACCGACCTGATACAGGCTTGACAATCCGCCAGGGGCGGGGTATTATGAGTGCTGTCTCCATGACAGCCTGTCGGAGTGGCGGAATTGGCAGACGCGTACGTTTGAGGGGCGTATGGGCAACCGTGCGGGTTCAAGTCCCGCCTCCGACACCAAAGCGATGAGAACCGCTCAGGGATATGCCTGGGCGGTTCTTTGTTGTCCTTCGGCCCTACCCCTACCGTCCAGGGGTACCTCCTGGAGTAGGGCGTTGGTACTAGTGAGCACCTATCCTTTAGGACTTCGAGAGTATTGTGGACCATGCCTGAAAAGCGTTACCTTCATGATGGAGGGTGCATGATCTTGTGCCGAAAGGTGGTACCCGCATGAACTTCCTTTCCCGTAACTGGCGCGGACTGCTCTTCATCTTCCTTGGTCTCTTTACCGTATTTGGCGCCCATTATTTCCTCGATACCTGTGCCGATGCCGGCCACTTCATGCACATGGGTGACAAGGAGATCCACATGGGCTGCACCTGGACGGAGCGTGGCGTTATTGGGGTGGGTGGTCTCGTCGCCTTCATGGGTCTGGCCATGCTGATCGCGCGGGAGTCCTGGCGCGGTCTGAGCCTTGCGGCGGCTGGGGCTGGCGCCCTCATGATCCTGATCCCCCTCTACCTGATCCCGACCTGTGCCATGCCCAACATGCCCTGCAACCTCAGCCTGAAGCCGGGCTCCTTGCTCTTGGGTGGCTTGGTGCTCGTGGCGGGTCTGATCTCCATGATCCGGTTCCGCAAGTTAGATGGAGCGGAGGCCAGGTAGCATGCCGCATTCGAAGGGTGTTCCAGGCCTCTGGCGCCTCGCTGCCCTCAACCTGCTCCGCAACCCCGGACGCAGCATCGCCGTGCTGCTCGGGGTGCTGCTGGTCGCCGGCACTGCCTTCGCCGGTGGTTTGATCACCCTGGGTGTCAACCACGCCGTGGAGACCGGCCTCGCCCGCCTCGGGGCCGATCTCATGGTGGTGCCCAAGGGCTCCGTGGATGCCACCCACACCGCCCTGGTCATGGGCGAACCCGTCGCATTCTACATGGATGGTGCCATTCTGGGGCAGGTTGCCGCCATCCCCGGAGTGAGGGCCGCTTCCCCGCAAATCTACGTGGAGACGCTTTCCTCCTCAGCCTGCTGCACCGGTCGCATGATGCTGGTCGGATACGATCCGGAGAGCGACTTCACCGTCAAGCCCTGGCTCCGGTATGTGCTGAACCGGGCACTCGACCCGGACGAGATCATCGTCGGCAACCATGTGCTCGGGCTGACGGGCGATCCCATGAAGTTCTACGGTACGGACTTCCGCATTGCAGCCAGACTCGATCCCACCGGAATGGGCATGGACGAGACCGTCTTTCTCCCGGCCACCGCCGTCTGGGAGATGGCAAAGAACTCGGTCACCCTCGCAGAGGAGCCGCTGGCCATTCCCGATGGTCACGTCTCCGCGATCCTGGTCGGACTGAATGACCCGGCCCAAGCCCCTGAGATCGCCCGGCAGATCGAGTCACAGATCAGCGGGGTCTCGGTCGTGACCGCCGGCCAGATCACCCAGGGTGTCTCCGACGATCTTGACGGCCTCATGACCTATCTGTTACCAATAATCGTCGGTGTCCTCCTCGTGGTGCTCGTCCTCTTCGTGATCCTCTTTGCGGCCATTGCCCACGAGCGATCCCGAGAGATCGGCCTCCTGCGTGCTCTTGGTGCCACCGTCCGCCAGGCGATTGCCGCCCTGCTCATGGAGGCGGCCTTCATGGGCGGATTGGGCGGTCTTGCTGGTGTTCTGGCCGGCTACGCCGTCTATGGCCTCTTCAAGACGGCGATCATGGTATCGTACACGCTGCCGTTCCTCTACCCGAACGCGACGCAGTTGATCTCCCTTGGCGTGGCTGTGGTGGCACTGGCTGCCCTGGGCGGCGCCCTTGCGGCGGCCTATCCCGCCTGGCGGCTGACCCGCCTCGATCCCCACCACGCCATTCACGCACGCTAAGGACGGAGGAGAGCGCATGATCGAGCTCGAGAAGGTCTCCAAGTTCTATCAGACCGGCGCCCAGCGGGTCGATGCCCTGCAGGAGTTGAACGACCAGGTAGAGAAGGGCGAGTTCCTCATGGTGACCGGCCGCTCCGGCGCCGGGAAGTCGACCCTGCTCTCGCTGGTCGGCGGCCTGATCCGCCCTGATACCGGCGTGGTCAAGGTGGAGGGGAAGAACCTCTGGGCCATGTCCGACGCCGAACGTTCCCAGTTCCGCTCCCGGCACATGGGGTTCATTTTTCAGTTCGCCAGCCTGATTCCCACGCTGAGCGTCCTGGAGAACGCCCTGCTGCCCAGCGCCTTCCTGCCCACCGGGCAGGGCGGTGACCGGACCAGGGCTCAGGAGTTGCTGGAGCGGGTGGGGCTGGCAGGCATGACTGATCGGCTGCCCTGGCAGCTCTCTGGTGGCCAGCAGAAGCGGGTGGCGGTTGCCCGGGCGTTGCTGAACAACCCTGCACTCCTCCTCGCCGATGAACCGACCGCCGACCTGGATGAGGAGACCGAGCGGGAGATTGTCAGCCTCTTCCAGGAGCTAAACCGTAACGGTACAACCATCATCATGGTTACCCATAATACGGACTTGATCGATGCAGCCTCGCGCCATCTGATCCTGACCGGGGGGCGGGTCGCCCGTGTCTCGTGACAGCGGCCGGATTGGCCTCGCAGCCCTCGTCTGGGGCGGCCTGCGCCGCTCCCGCTGGCAGACTGCCGCCGGTCTCTTTGCCGGCCTGGTTGCTGCGGGCGCCCTGGTGGCGGCCCTCAGCCTGCTCAGCGGCATGCAGGCGCTTCTGGACGCGGGGCTGGAGACCCTGGGTGGTGAGGTTGTCATCACCACTCCCGGCAACCACGGTGCGGTAGAGCGCTGGCTTCAGACCGGCAGCACCGACCCGATCGAAGCGAAGGTCGACGTGAAGGAATGGCGCCAGAAGCTGAAGGACGGTAACGTCCTCGGCGTGATCACGACCGAGGGCTATGATCTCTCCGAGGGTGGCAGGGGTAGGGTCTCCTATCCCATGGCCTCATTCCTGGTGGTGAAGCTGGAGTTCTGGGCCTCGCCCATGATGGCCTTCAACGAGATCACGGCTGCCATTCCCGAGGTGGAGATTGTTGTGGCGGAGCAGACCACCCGCCACGTGCTGCGCGACCTGCAGCCGTTGGTGCGCCATCTCTCCACCGCATCCGGCATCGCCCTGCTCGCCGGGGTCATGATCACAGGCCTCCTCGCCTCCATTCGGGTTGGCGAGCGGCGGGCAGAGCTGGGCATGCTCCGCGCGGTCGGCGCCACCCGGCGGTTTATGATCAGCCTGACCCTGGCCGAATCGCTCTCGCTGGCTGGAGGTGGCGCCCTGCTCGGCGTTGTGATCGCACTGGGAGTAATGGCTCTTCTACCTATGTCGGGTGGCCTCTTCCGCTTCCTGACAGCCCTGGACCTGATCCGGTTAGCGGGAACGGCCGTTCTTGCGACCGCTCTCGCCTCCACCCTGGCAGCACTGGGCCCAGCCCTTCAAACCGCCCGGCTCGACCCGCTCGATGCGGTCCGGCGGAACCGATAGAGTCTGACGCGAAAGCGGGCAGCGCCCAGGCGCAGCCCGCTTTCGGTTCGTTTGCGCTTTGCCGTCCACCAGCATTCCCTGCGGGATACGAAGGGGCTGATTCAGGGAGATGGTGCTCCTGGGCGTACCCTCTGGTCCAGTCGAGGATGAACTGCTCCATCGTCTGCTCAGGCGCAGCGTTATCCGCAGGGTTGGTCAGCGACCTGCTCGTATCGTGAGCGAGTCGTGAAATGAAGTGCAGCGCCTGGGCCTTCTCCGTAGAGCCACTTCCCGACTGGAGCGCACCGTCGGCAATGCCGGTTAGTTGCTCGAACTCGGCGGCCGAGATGCCACCATCCTTCGCCGCCTGCACCAGACTGGCCACCTGGTCCTTCACCTCGGACATGCCCTGCCGTCCGCCAGCGAAGAGGGCTTCCAGCCGCTCCATGTACGCGGCTACTCCCTTCCTGACGATTCCCGATTGCTGTGCCTGCCTGATCTGGGTCAGCTGGTTCGTCGGGCTCATTCCGTTACTCCCGATGCGCATGGGCCGATCGCCTCCGTTTGTGCAGGAACCTCCACGTAACTGTTGGGAGAGTTCAATGGCAGGCCCATCGAACCTGTTTAGCCTCCATGCAGGTTGTCTAAATCTTCCTTAATAATGACTGTTTCCTTCGCGTTACCGATTGTTATGGATGTAAACCAGTCTATTCTGACGATGATAGACCAAAGTGAGTCGAAGGAGTCATGTACATTGCGGGGCCGCGGCGTACAATGAGGCTGCAAGGAGGACCTCAACCGTCGGTTCCAACATGGTTCCGGTCCCTGGGTAAAGCCTCGTGCTCCGCATAGGGTTCCGGATAAGCTCACCCCTACGGTTCCGTTGTAGCTTCCGCCAGTGACCCGTTGCTGTCCAGGATCCGACCGGGGCCAACAGGGCAGACCCGGACCCAGGCCCAGATTCGAGAGTCCGATCCCGACACTGTTCCGGTTTCAGATCCGGTGGGACGTCGCATGCAGGCATAGAGTGATCGCATTCGCCGCCTCGATTCGGAATCAGAGACCAGGCCAAGCAGGTGATGTCCAATTCGTGAACCAGGTCGCAGCGAGGTCCTCCTTTAGACCACTCCGTATGCGGTGCGGAGTGGTCTTTCATTGTGTCTCCGGCTACCCGCCCCCGCCTGGTTCTAGCCCAGGTACGCTTCGAACTGGGACCAGTCCGTCGCGGGCGGGGAGCAGGCGAAGTTGCGGCAAAGGTAGGCGGTGGGAAGGTCATTCACCTGGGCCATACCGGCCCAGATCGGCCGATGTTGGCCGAGGGGCGCAAGCGGATGCTCGCCTACCGGGAGTAGCGGGTGCCGCCGTTCCGGGACGAGAAGATCCTGACCGCATGATGTAGTCAAGTGTCTCCTCCACCATCCGCCGGACTGACTTTCCGGTCGGCAGACGGGTCACCGAACTCACCGTTCGGAGGAGGCCGGCCGGGACCCGCCTCCGGACGGGAGGCTTGTTAAGGATATGCGCGACGGCATTCCAGATCTCCGGGAACGTAAGGACAGGGCCGCCCAGTATGTACTCTTCGCCCGCCGAGCGCTCGTGGGCCAGTTGGATCCCCTGGACCCCTTCCGCTCTGAGGGCTCGGCCGGCCCGCAGCCTCACAAAGCGCCTCTTTTCCGGCAAAGTACCGGTAGAGGATGGCTGGTGCGACCCCCGCCTCCCCGCAAATCTCGGTCACGGTCGTCCCGGCGAAACCATAACGGGTGAAACAGGCTCTGGCAGCCTGCAGGATTCGCTCTGGTACTGACATGATCCTCAACGCCTGGGTTGAGAGAGCGTCTGGATAAGCGAGTCTATCGGTATTCTTATCTCTCGAACGGGGAATGCCCACGGCCAGGGGGGCGCAGCGGGAGGGGAAGGCGCAGGGAACCTGGACAGTCCCCGAGCAAGCAAACGGGCGCCTTCCCCAGCAGGGGAAGCGCCCGACTGTTACTGTTTTTCTGGGATCGCGAAAATCCCGGGTGTGCGCCTTTCTCCTCAGCCGTCAGGAGCTAGTGTGAGAACGGGCAGTAGTGCTTGAGGCCAAGGATGGCCGCAGCGCCAGCCACGGTGGTGCCAAAGTAGAGGGTGGGCTTCTCGCTGGTAATCTGGTCGTAGGAGTCGTTTACAATGACGCTCCCTGTGGCCATTACCACGTCGGCCCAGGCGATGATCTCTGAGTTCTTCTCTGCGCCCTCTATCAGTACGCCCGCCTTCTCGTGGCCAATGTTCTCGGGGTCCATGTCTGTCACCCGCACCGGCAGTGATCCGGCCAGAGCAGCTACCAGAGCGGGCTGGAGGCCGATCACAGCAACCCTTGGATTACCATACTCAGCCTGCAAGAAGTGGACAAGTTCTCCGGCGCACAGGTCCGGCTCTCTGTCACGACAGTGAACAGTGTGATCCGCACGGCCGAAGTACCGCAGGAGCGCATTCGCAGTGGCGGTCACCAGGGTGCGATCCCAGTCGGTCGTGAGGGCCCGGTCAAGAGCCTGACGTACGCTGCCGCAGTAGTCTCCTGGCGAGGAGGTGTAAGCCTGGCCCCGGTTACCGCGGAAGGTGGCCTCGACCAGCACTTCCTTGCCCTTGAGCAGGGGGAAATCCTGGCGGCTTGGGTGACCAATGGCCTCATGGGGGGCCAGAGGGCGGGCAGAGACCACCACGACCTCCTCATCCAGAAGCCCCTGTTCCCCGGCCAGCGCCAGCACTTGCTGCCGTACTTGCTCCATAATACCCAACGTCCTTACCTCCTCAATCATTCGGCGGGGCCGTGAAGCCGTATCGGATCAGCGTCTCCACCACCTCGGGCTCGAGTAAGTACTCGAGGAACGCAGCAGCTGCTTCGGGATGGCCCGTGTCCTTGATCGCCGCCGCCTCGAACAGGATCGGCTGATGCGAGCCCGGCGGGGCGGCGGCTGCCATTTGGGCCTTTTCGCTGTTCATCAGGGTGCTGCGAAACACCAGCGCCGCCTCAACCTCCCCTTGCTCTACGTAGGTCAGGGACTGGCGGACGCTACCGGTATGGATGAGTTTGGGCTCCAGCGCATCGGCCACGCCGAGGTGACGCAGAACCTCCATGGCGTACGCTCCGACCGGTACGGTCTTGGGATCGCCGATGGCCAGTCGTTTGACCCCGTTGCTTGTCAGCCACTGCCAGGGGTCCTGTGGCATGGTGGTCTGCTTCGGTACGATCAGCAGCAACTGGTCACCCGCCACCGTTTGGCGGCTCCCGGGCTGGAAGAGGCCGTCTCGATTCAGTGCGTCCATGTGCCCCCCGCCAGACGGGACGATCACCACGTCGACCTGTGCACCATGCCGTACCTGTGATGCGATGGTACCGGCATTGGCAAAGCTGAATGCCAGTTTGATGTCTGGTCGCCTGCTCTCGAACGGTTCAGCGACCTCCGGCATGGCCAAACGCAGCCCATCGCCAACCGCAACCGTCAGGGTGATCGGCTCTGCCTTGCCGTCGCCGCAGCCGTTCATGGTCCAAAGGAGCGCCCCCAGAGCTGCAATAGCCCCGGCGTGCCGCCAGACAGAGCGCATGTGAGACTCCTCCTCCAGATGTTCGGGCTACCCCACGGCTGGCCAACCCTTCCCTGCTTGCCAATGACCGAGGCAGAGCCTATGGTGATCAGAGGGAACGATGAAACTTTCATCTAGGTAAACATATCATCTATATCTTCTGCGATGACTTGGCGAGTGTCAAGCGGTTCGGCATGATCCTTCGGTGTCGCACCTGAGCAATCGACATTGTGGTATCGTAGCCAATGGAGACAGAGAGAAGTGCCACGTAGGTCGAGGGTACGGCCACTGACATGGTTGGCAGCAGGGGGTGACCACTTCCGATGCTCGATGCAGTATCCGCCTTGCTGAACCGTCTCCTGGAGGGCACCACGGCCACTCTCGGCGATCAGTTCGTCGGCTTCTATCTCCATGGGTCACTTGCCCTCGGCGACTTCGACCCCGCCCGAAGCGATGTGGACTTCCTGGTCGTGACCGACGGCCCGCTCCCGGCCGAAAGGGTCAAAGGGCTGGAGGCGATGCATGCCCGTATCGCCGCGAGCGACCTGGCGTGGCGGACCAATTACGAGGGTTCCTACATTCCGCGGCAGGCACTCCGCCGCTTCGATCGAGAAGACTCCGTCCACCCTGTCATCCGGGCCGATGGCAGCTTCGGTCATGACCGGCACGGCGCCGAGTGGGTGATTCAGCGGCACATCATCCGAGAGAGGGGGGTTACCCTGGCCGGACCGGCCCCCCGGACGTTGATTGACCCCATCTCCGCAGATGTTCTTCGGGAGGCGACGCTCGCCATGTTGGAGGGGTGGTGGGCGCCGCAATTGAAGGATCCCTTCCGGCTGCGGGGCAGTGAATACCAGGCCTACGCCGTTCTGACCATGTGCCGGGCACTCTACACCCTGCATAGTGGGGCGATCGCCACCAAGCCGCAGGCGGCATCATGGGCGATGGAGCATCTAAACAGCGAGTGGCACGATCTGATCCAGACCGCCATGGTCTGGCGCCACAGCATGGAGATGGACCAGTTTCGCGCCACGCACGAGTTCGTGCGGTATGCCCTCGGTTTGTCCCGTCGTGAGGGGCGGCCCCGCTCGGACTGAGGGCAGGACCGCGTCGGTGGGTAGCAGAAAGAAGGACCCCGGTCAGATGACCAGGGTCTTTCCTTATCTGTCCCTCTTTAGTTCAGCCACCACCTGGGCGATGTTCGACACATGCCCCTGGCGGTAGTATGCAGGATACTGGTCGATATCGGCCACGAATTCCTCCACCGGCATGCGGTGTTGCATCTCGTCAAGCGGCACTCCCTGATCCAGGAAGCGTCCGACCCGATCCAGTAGTTCCTCAACGTAAGAAGCATTGCGGTTGAGCAGTTCCGGCCCGCCCGGGCGCCCGTGGCTGGGGACCACCTGCTTCAGGCCTGCCTGCTCCCAACGGCGGAGGCTCTTGGCCCAGTCGCGGATATGCCCCGGCTCATTCAGGCTGGGAATCGGGTTCTCTACCACGTCGCCCGCTAGCAGGAGGTCGAGCTCCGGAATGTGCACCACCAGTGAGTCAGCGGTGTGTCCCGGCGTATGGTGGAGGCGAAGGGTCAGGCAGCCGGCATCGATCACGAGGGAGGAATCGAAGGTGATATCCGGTGGAATGATCCGGCTATCCCCGAACGCCTCCGGGCTCTCGCGCTGCAGATTGACCAGGTGTTCCTGCGCCTCCTGGCTCAGGAGCCGCTCCCGGGCAATGGTATGTCCGATGACGGGAACCCCTGGGAAGGCCGCCGTGCCCCAGCAGTGATCCCAGTCCGAGTGGGTGTAGATCACAAGGGTGGGATCCTGGCAGGCGACCATGTCCGCGGGCGCGATCAGCGTATCCACCACGATCCGGTGCTTCGTACCCTGGACAAGGGCAGCCTTTACATCGAAGCTGGCGGAGCCCGGAAGGAACCGGGAGATGAGCGTGACCAACCGTTACTCGCCCTCCCTGAAGCCATTGCTCTTCAGCAGAGCGGGGAAGAACTCCTCCACCGCCCCGATTTGCTGCTCCGCCATAAACTCTTCCACCTTGGCGGCGTCAAAGAGAGTCTCGGGGAACGGAGCCTTGTAGGTTGCAATCTCAAAGGTGTCTGGCTTGTCCATCACCGTATTGAGGCGCGCCAGCATGGTGGCCTTGCCCCGCCCGGCGGTTGCGCGGATCGCCCAGCACAGGTCCGGGCGGTTCAGCCGCTGCTCATACTCGCTGGTGGAGATCCCTGCCTCCCAGAGAGGCTCCTCAACCTTGTCCGGGTCGACGACAGCTTGCACCACCCAACGGGCGGCCTTCATAGCCGGAGCAGCCCGATAGGGCGTCAGCCACTCCTGCGCCAAGCTGGATGCGACCTTCCGCAATGTCCAACCCTGGGGCAGATGAAACGTCGACGTGAGACCGTTGCTCACAAGATGGCCCTCCCTTCAGATCACAAGCGTGAGAACAATAGACAAAGACCCGGCGCTGTTCGCACCAGGTCGCTCTTACGAGCCACACGTATGCAAGTCTACCCCATTGTACCGCAGAGTCGCTCAGATCACAACGGTTGGAGAGAAAGACCTGAATCACAGAAATAACTTGCGTAATTTGGCCAGCGGGGTTATAATGTGGTAGTCGCGTATCCGTGCCCGGGGGTTCTCTGCTTTCAGAGCGTCTCTATGTGCCACGAGGATGCGATAACGAGGAATAGAGGAGCTCGAAAGCAGATGACCAAGACCCTGTACGTGGGCAACCTGCCCTGGACCGTGACGAATGATGATCTTTCCAATGCCATCTCCCAGCACGCCGAGGTCGTGTCCGCCCGTGTGGCCACGGATCGTGAGACCGGTCGCTCCCGTGGCTTCGGCTTCGTCGAGGTCCCGTCTGACAAGGCCGAGACTGTCATCGAGGCCCTGAACGGCGCCGAGTGGGGCGGTCGTGCTCTGACCGTCAACGAGGCGAAGCCCCGTGAGGATCGCCCGGCTGGCGGTAATCGTGGTGGCTTTGGTGGCGGCAACCGCGGCGGCGGTCGCCGGTTCTAATCCCTGCAGAGAAAGCCCGGTGCAACTGCGCCGGGCTTTTCTTCTTACCCAGGCATGTCAGGACACAGGCATAGGAAGGAAGCCAGGAGTTCCCTGTCACGAGTGTGAACCGCTCCACCCGTTTCCGTCGTCGTAGAGGCGACACGCGCCATGACGCAGGAGGGAGACCGTGCTAGACCGCCGTCAGTTTCTCCTGGGCGCTGCGACCGTGCTCGCCGTCGCAGCCGGATGTACCAGGCCGCCTTCCCAGGAACCACCGCAACAGGCGGGCGGAGTCCCGGCTGCCGTGCCAGACGAGGCCCCTCGTCCGTTCCGGGTCGCTTTGCTCTCCGATCCTCACACCGTTGCCGAGGACTCCAACCTGGCCGGTGCAATCAACGGCAAACTGGCCGATGCCGTGGCTGACTATGAGCCGCTTCAGCCTGACCTCTGGCTGGTCAACGGCGACATTGCCGATCATGGGCTGGCCTCCGAGTTGAGTGCATTTCGGAAGGTCATGGCGAAGGGTACCGGGCCGGAGCAACTCCTTGTCAACACGGGTAACCATGACTTCTACGACCGGGAGGCCAGCGACGAGGAGGAGCTTCGGCGCTTTTGCGAGGCGTTCGGTCTGGAGACCCCCTACTCCCACCGGGTGGCCGGCGGGCTGCACTTTGTCATGCTGGCCACCGAGCAGTACAAGAGTGCAAGCGGGCCGCGGGAGTGGGCCTGGCTCACCCCGGAGCAACTCCGGTGGTTTGAGGGTGTCCTGGCCGCCCATAAGGATGTGCTGACGGTCGTTTGCCTGCACCAACCGCTGCAGGAGACAGTCATCTGGTCCCACGGGGGGAATGACTTCGCCGGTTGCGGCCAGGTTGCCGAACTGCGTGCGCTCCTGGAGCAGAACCCGCAGGTGAAGCTCTGGTTCTCCGGTCACACCCACATGGGGCCCGAGATTGCCGGCAATGTGGCGCATATTGATGGTGTCACCTACGTGGGGCTCGGTTCCACCTTCTACCAGTTCGTCCCGTCCGATGCGCCCGAGGCGGCTGACTATGGCGGCTTCAGGAAGGATCTGAGCGTCAATCAGAGCCGGATGATGGAGGTCTGGCCAGACCGGCTGGTCCTTCGAGCCCGGGATCACGTCCGACGATCCTGGATGGAGGCAGCGGAACTGGTGATCAAGCGGATCTAAGACAACCGGGGCGCCACCTCGTGCCGAGGGGCGCCCCGATCGACTCACCTAGGTGCGGGGATTCTGCCCCGCCTGTGGGCCGGACTGTGCCTCCTGCGCAGGATGCAGCGTCGTGCCAACCGTTGCGTGAACCCCGCCCTCGGCGGGTTTGATCATCTTCATGTTCGGCGCGTCATCCTGTTCCGCCCGGTTGTGCTTGGGCCGGTTCGCCATGCTATCGCCTCCCTTCCAGCGATAGCATGCCCACCGTGCAAGTCTACGCCGGAGCGATCTTCACCGCCAGCAGTGCCAGGCCCAAGTAGACCGCAAGGCTGCCGGCCACCAGGCCGAGCCGCAGCATGGCCGGGATCGGCGACCGCCCTGCCGAGTAGTAGGCGACCGGCCCCAGCAGAGGCACCAGCAGGATCGCAGCCAGCCAGGCGAGCTTGCCACCCGTCCCCAGGTCATCCCGCCGGAAGAGGTCCCAGAGCCCGATCGTGACCCAGCTCGTGTAGAGCACAAACGGCAGCAGATAGACGTACAGCCCGAAGGCGATTCCCCACCATGGACCCATCTTGAACACCCCCATGGGCAGACTGGTACCCGCTGCTGCGGGCTCGCTGTAAGTTGGAACCGCTACTTTCAGATCCTTGAGTGCTTCGCTCTCCGGGGTCGGCCAGGCGGGCCGGCGCTTTGCATGCGGATCCGGCATGTTCGGCTGGGGTGGGGGAGCGGGCTGCGTCTTCCAGTCGCCGTTGGCGAAGTCAAGCCCCATCTCCAGCCGGGCCACCTTCGAGAGCATTGGAATCAGGGCGTAGATATCCGCCCCGCCCAGCCGGCTCAGAGTGGACCCACACCCGTAGAGCGACTGGATTGCAGCGGGCATGGAGGTCCTCGCCTCGTTCTGCTCAAAGCAGTTGCCCGGTCCGGCGGGGGCACCCAGGGCCAAGTCGGCCCGACCCGAGTTCTCGATGCGGTTACCCCTCACCTTGTTGCCGTAGGCGATCCAGAAGTTCACATCCACATTCGGAGCGACCAGTACGCCGTAAGTGGCGTGATCCCGGATCAGGTTCCCTTCCACGATGTTGTTAATGCCGCCGGCCACCACCACGCCCACCCCGTAGCCAGGGTAGGTTATTCGCTTCGCAGGGGCAGCCGCATTGGAGTTGTTTACGATCACGTTGTTCACAATCCGGGTGCCGATCTGAGGCGCCAGTTGCTCGGTGTCCAGCGTGTTCGGGACGATCCCCCCGAAGTTGTTCCGCCAGAGCGAGTTCATGATCGTCAGGTTGCCGCCGGCGTTTGTGCCGGAGTAGCCCAGACCGTTGTTCTCCGAGATGATCTCCGTAATGATCGCATCGCACGGCTTGCACTGCCCGATGTAAAAGCCCGAGTCAGGGTTGCCCGAGGCGTAGGAGTGATCGAACTGCCCGTAGCGGGAGTCGAAGCCGTAGATCCCATAATCGCCGTTGTTGTAGGCGGTCAGATAGGAGCCTCGGTACCCCTGCACCCCGGTCCAGTAGAAGCCATTTAGCGTGTAGTTCCGAGCGGTCATGTTCTCAATGACCACGTCGTCGGCACCGAGGACCTTGAAGGCATTGTCCATTTCGAACTTCCCGTCCAGGATCACCTCGTTCCGGTCCAGTCCCCGGATGGTCAGGCGGGGTGTCAGGACCACGACCGACTCGTAGTAGATGCCCGGGCTGATCAGGATCATATCCTCCGGATAGGCATCATCAACCGCCTTCTGGATGGTCGAATACTCAGCCGGAACGGTCAGGACCTCAGGGCCGCTCGGACGGGGGTCGACCCGGATCTGGGTGGCGTCAAACCCCTCATCTCCTACATCACCGACCAGGATGACGCCGGCCATGCCCTTGCCGCCCACATGACCGTGCGGAATGCAGTGGTACGCATAGCGCCCTGGCTCGGTGAAGGTGATCTGAAAGGTCTGCCCTCGCTTCAGGTAGCCCGAGTCCCACGAGCTGTCGTCGGCGGTGACGGTATGGGGGTTGCGCCCCTCAAAGTGCCAGATCACCGTGGTACCAGGCTGGATCTTCAACATGGCTGGATTGAAGAGCGAGTCTCGCACCCAGATGTGGGCCTCCTTCTGCCCCCCGGTCGCCGTCCGAACCGGTCCGAAGGTCGCCAGCAACAGGACCAGAACAGGTGCAAACCAGAGCCACCGCCAGCGGGACCGGCGGCTTCCCCTCATGCTATCCCCTCCCGTTGGAATGTTCGATCTGTGTAACAATATGATAATAGTTGTTAAAATTCCTCCTAGGCGAGCAAAATGCCCCGGTTCCTCAGAGTGAGGACCGGAGCGCTGAACCCTCCTCTCCACAGCGAATCACCAGACGAGGGCGCTGGGTCTTATCAGGATCCCAGGCCGGCCTCGCGCGCCAGGGCGATCGCCTGGCTCCGGTCAGTCACCTGTAGCTTGTTAAAGATGTTGGAGATATTATTGCGGATCGTCTTGCCCGAGAGGCCCAATTTGTCCGCAATCTCGCCGTTGGAGAGCCCCTCGGCGATCAGGGCCAGGATCTCCTGCTCCCGCTCGGTCAACTCCGGGAAAGCCTCAGCCACCCCCGGGGGCTTGGCTCCGGCGAAGAAGTGCACCAGCCGGTGGGCGACCGCAGGGCTGAAGATCGCTCCGCCGGCAGCGACCACGCGGATCGCATCCAGGACCTCGTCCTGGTCCGCTCCTTTCAGAAGGTACCCCCGGGCACCCGCACGCATGGAGGCGAAGACAGACCGGTCGTCATCGCACATGGTGATCACGAGTATGCCGATGCGTGGATTCGCCTGGAGAATGCGGCGGGTTGCATCGATCCCGTTCATATCCGGGATGTTGAGATCCATGAGTACCACGTGGGGCTGTAGGTCCAGGGCGAGCTTCACCGCCTCTTCACCGGTGGTGGTCTCACCCACCACCCGGGTCTGTGGTAGAGACGAGAGCACGATTTTCAGCCCGTTCCGGTAGACCGGGTGAGCATCGAGAATCAGGACATCAATGGGCGCCATCTGCGTTCCTCCTTGGTCGCGGGCGCATGGGTACGCCCCCTGTTCGGGAGTGTATCACCCTGCTATCCCATGACGCATGAGGTCTGACACCTGGCTGCGCCGGGAAGTTTGTCCCAACTGGGAAGGAGCGAGACCCGGGGCATGCCGAAACCTTTGGGTGGAGGTGACCCAACAGCATGGAATACCGCAACCTTGGTCGCAGTGGGCTGAAGGTCTCAGCGATATCGCTGGGCTGCAACGCCTTCGGGGCGCGCGCCGACGAGGCGACATCGATCGCCGTGGTGCACCAGGCCCTGGACCTGGGGATCAACCTGATCGATACCGCCGATATCTACTCCATGGGTGAGTCGGAGCGCATGATTGGCAAAGCGCTGCGGGGCCGGCGCTCCCAGGCCATCCTTGCCACGAAGGGCTTTGGGCGCATGGGCGATGGCCCGAACGATACCGGGGCATCCCGCAAGCATCTGCTTGACGCCCTGGACGCCTCGCTGAAGCGGCTGGAAACAGACTATGTGGACCTCTATCAGATCCACACTTGGGATCCGAACACCCCCATCGAGGAGACGATGAAGACCCTGGATGATCTGGTACGGTGGGGCAAGGTCCGCTATATCGGCTGCTCCAACTACGCCGCCTGGCAGATCATGAAGTCGCTCTGGGTCTCCGACAAGAATAGCTGGGAGCGGTTTATCTCCAACCAGCCCGAGTACTCACCCGCCAATCGGGAGATCGAGCGGGAGATCATCCCCGCTGGGCTGGCGGAGGGGGTCGGGCAGATCGTTTACTTCCCGCTGGCCGCCGGGCTCTTCACCGGCAAGTACAAGCGGGGCGAGGCGGTTCCGGCCGGCTCCCGTGCGGAGAAGCAGGGCGAGCGGTTCGTCAACCGCTGGTTCACCGAGGCCAACTGGGCCCTGGCCGAGCAGATGCAGGCGATCGCCGATCAGTTGGGGATCTCGCTCAGCCACCTGGCGCTGGCCTGGGCCATGGCAAAGCCAGGGGTAACCTCTGCGATCGTAGGCGCCAGCAAGCCGGCGCAGGTGGTCGATAATGCGAAGGCCTGCGACGTGAAGTTGAGTCCCGACGTCATCGCCCGGATCGATGAGATCTCGGCTCATGACCGCTAGAGCGGTAGACAGAGGCCGCGGCGCAATTGCGTCGCGGCCTTTCGATTTTCGAACAACGCCCGGTTTTCGCGAAGAGACGCGAACGATTCGGCGCCATCTACATATCAACTATACGAGACGGTACCGCCCGCAGGGTGGCATCCCCCGAAGGAGGAATCATACTTGAACTTCGATCGATTCTTCAAGCAGGTCGGGAGCGACTGGCAGCAGTTCGGGCTTATGGGTGTGGGCCCGTTGCTGCTCGGCCTGGGCACGGCGTTTGTCATGGGCGTTCTGGGCGTGGCGTTGCTCGGTCCGGGGATCATCGCCATGATCCGGGCGGACCAGTTCGGTGGACCTGGCCCCGGTGAGATGTTCGCCTTCTTTGGCTCATTCGCCGGCTTCTTCGTTGTCGCGCTGGTTGTCGGTGTGATCAGCAGCAGCCTCACCCACGCCGGTCTCGTGGGCACCGTGGTAGGGTATCGCCGGGGGGAACGAGTCAGCCTCGCTGGCTTCTGGCACTACGCCACAGCGCACTTCGGCAAGATGATCCTCCTGGGTCTTATCCTGGCAGGCCTCACGATCCTCGGGGTGATTGTGAGCGCCATCCTCCTGATCATCCCGCCGGTTGGCGTTCTGGCGCTGATGCTGGTGCAGTTCGTCGTCACGCTGAACCTCGGCCTCTACCCGGCCTACCTGATCATCGCGGAGGGGCGCGGGGTCGGCGAGGCGGTTGGCATCGGCTTCAAGGTGATCACCGATCATATTGGTGAGGCGCTCCTTGGCAGCCTGATTCTCTTCGGGTTCCTGATCGCCGCCGGCATGATCGGCGCCGTGCCGGTGATCGGCTGGATCGTGGTGGCCGTCTTCGCCCAGCCGCTGATCACCTACTTCTTCATTGAGCGGTTCGAGACCGAAGTCCGGCCGAAGCTGATGATTTGACCCACCCCGCCCACACATAACGGCCTCCCCATCGCCGGGGAGGCCGTTCCTCATTCTACCCTTCGCTTAGGGCCGGGGCCGGCGCTCCGGCCCCCTGATCGACCAGGACCTTCCGCTGCCAGCGGTTGGTCATGTAGTAGGCCGCATGCAGGAGCAGGCCGATGACCGAAGCGATCAGAATGGCGTACCAGATCCCAGCCGTGCCCATGGATCCGGCCATCCAGTAGGCCAGCGGGATCCGAATGCCCCAGAGAGCCACCAGGGTCATGATCATGGTCGAGACCGTGTCACCAGCGCCGCGCAGGACGCCTGCGATGATGAAGATCAGGGAGAACGGGACATAGCTCCAGCCGACAATCCGCAGGTAGTGCGCCCCCTCGCTCAGCACCGCCTGATCCGATGTGAAGAGCGCGATTAGGATCGTCGGCTTGACCACGGCGGTCAACGTCACCAGCGAGGTGACGCCGACAGCGATCAGCGAGCCCCACCGGACGGCGGCTCCGGCCCGGTCAAACTGCCTGGCGCCCAGGTTCTGGCCGACCACGGCGGAGACCGCAATGCCCATCGACATGGCGGGCAGGAAAGCGATCTGATCCAGTCGCTGAGCAGCGCCGAAGGCTGCCACTACGTTCGCACCGAAGCTGTTGATCAGGGCGGTGGTCGCCACCATGCCGAAGGAGACCAGCACCTGCTGCACCCCGGCAGGCAGGCCGATCCTGAAGATCGATCCCATGACCGTCCGGTCCACGGTGAAGAAGGAGCGCTCCAGGCGGATCAGGTCCGTCCGCTTCAGCATATAGCGCAGCAGCCAGATGGAACTGAGACCCTGGCTGATGATCGTGGCCCAGGCGACGCCTGGCACGCCCATCCTCAGCACCAGGAGGAAGATACCATCCAGCAGGATATTGAGGCCGGTTGCCACCGCCAGCGAGCGCAGCGGGGTCTGTGCATCGCCCAGGCCCCGGAGAATGGCGCCCAGCGTATTGAAGAGGAAGAGGCCGAGCAGTCCGCCCATGAAGATCGCAAAGTAGGCGGCGGAGTCGTGAATGATCTCCTCCGGCGTGCTGATCATCCGAAGCAGCGGGTAGCGCAGGACGACGCCGACCACGGAGACGACGGCGCCCATGCCACCGAGCAGGACGAGCGAGGTACCGATCGTCTTGCGGACCATGGGTTCGTTGCCCGCACCCCGGAACTGCGAGACCAACGTCGTGGTCGCCATGGTCAGCCCCATCACGAGGGAGAGCAGGGCGAAGATCAGCGGCATGGAGACCGAGACGGCGCCCAGGGCGGCTGCACCGATCGTCTGTCCCACCCAGATCGAGTCGACGACGTTATACAGCATCTGCAACAGGTTCCCGGCAAACATGGGAAGCGAAAACATGACAATATGGCGGGGAATTGATCCCTCGGTAAAGTTGCGTTGTAGTCCTCTGCTCACAGTGGCCCTCCTATCGGTCCATACTCCCTCGCACCGACAGCCCGAAGGGTGCAGTGGAGGTCGTTCGCGGGGTTGGTCGTTTCTAGACCTAAAGACTATACCACACCGGGGCGTCAAAAAGCTATCGGGCACGAACCATCTTCCGCCGGAAGCCATACGCTGGGGTAGACAGAAGATCGTTCGCCGGAGGATAGACGACACCGATGCAGAGATGGTTTTTCCTGTTCCTCGTCATGATTCTCGCGGCGGGCTGTGCAGCGCACGGTCCGACCGTGGCCGCCGGCCGTCCGCTGGAGGAGATACGGCTGGGTTACATGCCAAACCTGACCCACGCCCAGGCGACCCTTGGGGTGGAGAGCGGAAGCTTCGAGCGCGCCACCGGCGTGCCCATTCGTCCGCGCCTCTTTCCGGCAGGACCGGCCGCCATACAGGCGCTCTTCGCCGGGGAGATCGATCTGCTCTACGTCGGCCCGGCCCCTGCGACCAACGGCTTTCTGCGCTCGGAGGGAGAGGCGCTGAGGGTAATCGCCGGAGCGGCATCGGGCGGAGCGGTCCTCGTCGTGCAGGAAGGCATTGACCCAGCCAACCTCGGCGGCCTGCGGCTGGCAACGCCAGGCCTCGCCAATACACAGGATATCGCCCTGCGAACCTTTCTGTCAGACCAGGGCCGCCGGACCCGGGAGCGCGGGGGCGATGTGTCCCTCTCCGTGCTGGCCCCCGCCGAGATCATGAGCCTCTTCTCCCGCGGCCAGATCGATGCTGCCTGGGTCGCCGAACCGTGGGGCTCCCGCCTGATCCTGGAGGGCGGAGGCCGCCTGGCTCTCGATGAGCGGGACCTGTGGCCCGACCGAACCTTTGCCACCACCCTTCTGGTGGTACGCCCCGACTTCCTGGCCGCTCACCGCGATGCGGTGAGGGCTTTCGTAGAGACGCATGTCGCCCTGACCCAGTGGCTCCAGACCAACCCCACCGAGGCGAGTGAGCAGTTGCATACAGCCATGGCCAACCTGCAAGGGAGGCCCCTGCCCACCGCTCTCCTGGCCGGTGCGCTCGACCGCATCGACTTTCGCAGCGATCCTATGATCGCCTCGGTGGAGGAGCAGGCGCGGCGAGCCCATGCTCTGGGCTACCTCGGCGCCCGCAAGCCGGACCTGACCGGCATGTTCGACCTGAGCCTGCTCCAGGAGGTGGCTCCATGAGATACCCGGCCTTACAGCCGGTTCGTTCGCAGCTCTCCCTCCAGTCGATCTCGAAGCATTTTCACACCCGGCAGGGCAAGCTCCACGTGCTCGACGGTGTCGACTTAGATGTACGGCGAGGCGAGTTCCTCTGTCTGCTCGGCCCATCGGGCTGCGGCAAGTCGACCCTGTTCAATATCATCGCCGGCCTGGACTCCCCCGACGGCGGCGAGGTGATCGTAGAGGGGGAGCCCGTGATCGGGCCCGGGCCGGACCGGGTCGTCGTCTTCCAGGATGGCGCCCTCTTTCCCTGGCTGACCGCCCTGGGCAACGTCGAGTTCGGCCTCTCCCTGACATCCATGGACCCGGCCGAGCGGCGGGAGCGGGCCATGGCCGCCCTGGAGATGGTCCGGTTGACCAGGTTTGCCGACTCCTACATCCATGAGCTCTCCGGCGGCATGCGACAGCGGGTGGCTATCGCCCGGGCCATCGCGATGGAGCCCAAGGTACTCCTGATGGATGAACCCTTCGCCGCCCTGGACGCCCAGACCCGGAACGTCATGCATGAGGAGTTGCAGCGGATCTGGACCAGAACCGGCAAGACGATCATCTTTGTCACCCATAACGTATCCGAAGCGGTCCGCCTGGGTGACCGGGTGGCGGTCCTCTCCTTTCGCCCGGGGAGGATCAAGCGGGAGGTTGCGATCACGCACCCGCGCCCCCGTCGGGCCGATGATCCGCACCTGCTCGAGATCCGCGCCTTCCTCGTCCGCGATCTGAAGGCTGATGTGCACGCCGCGGTGGAGGAGGAGCTTGGCGATGGTTAAGTGGAAGACCAGCCTTCTCTCCATCGCCCTGGTTCTGCTCATCTGGCAGGGGGTTGCATGGCTTCGGCTATGGCCCCCTTACTTATTCCCTCCCCCGGCCCATGTCGGCCTCACCCTGTGGCAGCTCGCACTCTCCGGCGAGCTTGCGGTGGCACTCCTGCACACGATCAGGCGCATCGGCCTCGGCTTTCTGGGCGCTGCCCTGGGCGGCGGGCTGCTGGGCATGGCCATGGCCCGCTCGAAGCGGCTCTCGGAGCTGATCGGCCCCGCCGTTCAGGGCCTGCAGGCCATGCCCTCGATCTGCTGGTACCCCCTGGCGATCCTCTGGCTCGGCCTGAATGAGGGGGCGCTCCTCTTCGTCACCGTCGCCGGGGCGCTCTTCGCCGTCGCCTCCGCCACCGAGTCAGCGATCCGGAACATCCCGCCGGCCTTCCTCCGGGCCGGGGCGACCATGGGCGCCCGAGGCCTGCAACTCTACAGCCGGGTGATGCTCCCCGCGGCCATGCCCTCGCTCCTGACCGGACTCCGGCTCGGCTGGTCCTTCGCCTGGCGGTCGCTCATGGCAGCCGAACTGCTCTTCATGAACCTCGGCCTCGGCTACCTGCTCGGACAGGGGCGTGAACTGGTGGATGCCGCACGGGTGGTCGCTGTGATCCTTGTGATCCTGCTGGTGGGCATTCTCGTCGACCGGCTCTGCTTCGCACGGGCAGAGGCCGCCTTGCGACAGAAGTGGGGATACGAACGCTGACAAAAGACGAGGGCCCTATCACCCATATCAGCCCTTCCGGACTATAGTCCTGATGGCGCCACAACGGGTACCCTTATTGAAAGGAGGAGTGCCCATGTGGCGTCCCGCCATTTTGCAGAAGGCCGAAGCGGCCATGCTCGACGAGAAAGCTGCCAAACTGAAAGGGCTCGCCCAGGTGCTTGACGATCTCCTGGGCGACTCTTTTGATCTCCTCTTGGAGAAGGCCGGCGTGCCGGTGGATGCACCCGCACCAACCCGCCTCGCCACCCTGAACGAACTGCTCAAACCCCTGACTGAGCGGCTGAGCAACGCCTTTCCGAACGTTGGCCTCGGCTACTACGATATCCGGCTCGATCAGGTCACCGCCTATGCCCCCCATGAGCGGCTCGGCTACCTGGTCGGCGTCATCCCGCCGCCCGACCACCTGGGCCGTATTGCCATGGAGCGCCGGGCGGTCCGCATCGCCATTGGTTCCATGGTCCGTGGCGATGCCATGAACTGCGTGCATCCCCTGATCCGCGGCGATCAGGTGATCGGCTTCACCTTCGCCAACGAGGCCGTGGAGGATATCTACCGGCAGGTCCAGTCCGACGAGGGGACCCAGGGTGTGGAGATGCCCACCACCTTTGGCCTCTCCAGCCTGGCCGTCTTCGCCGGCTCCTCCAACCTCTCCGCCGCGACGATTCGGGCCCAACTGGCCGAGGCGGCCGCCAATCAGGCCATCGGACAGCAGCAGGCCCTTTCCCTCATGCATTCCCTCCTGCAGGTGGAGCAGTACACCCGCCTCTTCCTGGACAACCTGGGCGTCGGTCTTGTCATGGTGAACGACCGCCAGGAGGTTCAGTTCTGCAACTCCGCCATGGCCCGGCTGACCGGATCGACAGAGCCCCTGGCCACCGGGCAGCGGTGGGCGACGCTCCTCCGACAGCTCCACCTGGAGATGGAGCCCGGCGAGGAACTCGCCCCGCCGACAAACGAGGAGCCCCACCGGGTGCGGGCCACGGTGCACGGCGAGTCCGGCCCCGTCGCGGTCGATATCCTGGTCGCCGCACTGCCCGGCCTGCCCGGCCACCGTCTCTACCTATTCGAGGAGACCGGACGGGCCCGGCGAGATCAGGACTACTTCGAGCGTGCCGAGCGGCTCGCCCTGGCCGGCGAACTGGCCACCTCCATCGCCCACGAGATCCGCAACCCGCTCACCGTCGTCGCCGGCTCGATCCAACTGATCCCCGACCGGCTGGAGGATGAGGAGTTCCTTCGCTCCCTCTCCCGGATTGCCGGGAAGGAACTGGCGCGGGTCAATCGGATCATCCAGGGGCTGCTTGGCTTCGCCCGCTACGCCGAGCCCGAACGCTCCCTCCTCGACCTGAACGACCTGATCCTCGAGGCGGTCGAGTTCCTCGGCTGGTACGCCAGGAAGCAGGGGGTCGAGATCAACCTGGAGTTCGCCTCAGGTGCCCTCCTGGTCTACGGCGATGGCGAGCATCTGAAGCAGGCGCTCCTCAACCTGTTCATGAACGGCATTCAGGCCATGGAGAAGACCGGCGGCCGGCTGACGATCCGTACCGAGCAACCCCCCGGCAGCCGGAGCGTCCGCATCGACATTGAAGATGAAGGGCCGGGCATCCCGGCCGACGCCCTCCCCCAGATCTGGGAGGTCTTCTACTCCTCCAAGCCCGGCGGAACCGGCCTCGGGCTGCCCGTGGTGCAGCGGATTATCGATGCCCACCGCGGCTATATTGAGGTCGACTCCACCCCGGGCGAAGGGACCTGCTTCACCGTTCTGCTGCCGGTCGCGAGCCGGCCCAATCTGACCAACGAGGAGGTGGTGGACCATGGCGAAACGACGTCTGCTGGTGGTCGATGACGAGCCGAATATGGGCTGGCTCTTCGAGCAGTCCTTCGGGCGGGAATTCACCGTCGCCAAGGCCCATGGTGGCCGGGAGGCGCTGGACTGGCTCGCCATGCATCCCGCCGATCTGATCATGCTCGACCTGATGATGCCCGGCATGGACGGGCTGACCACTCTCAAGGAGATCAAGCGGCTCCACCCCGACCTCCCCGTGGTGATGATGACCGCCTACGCCACCGTGAAGACCGCCGTGGAGGCGATCAAGACCGGGGCTGCCGATTACGTGATCAAACCTTTCGATCTGGATGAGGTCCGCCGCGTCATGGAGCAGGCCATGCCCGACCCCGGCGCAGATGCGACCCCAGAGACCACCCGCCGCCCCAACGGCCTGCTGGGCGAATCGGCGCCCATGCTGGAGGTCTTCCGCAAGATCTCGCGCGTCGCCCCCACCGACGCCTCTGTCCTGATCCTGGGCGAGACCGGGACCGGCAAGGAACTGGTCGCCCGGGCGATCCACGCCGGCAGCCCCCGGGCAGCCCGCCCCTTTGTGGCGGTCAACTGCGCCGCCCTCCCCGAGAACCTGTTGGAGTCCGAGCTGTTCGGCCATGAGAAGGGCGCCTTCACCGGTGCCCAGGGCCGCAAGCCCGGCCGCTTCGAGCTGGCCGATAGCGGCACGCTCCTGCTCGACGAGATCGGCGACATGCCCCTGGCCTTGCAGGCCAAGCTCCTCCGGGTCCTGGAGAGCCGGCAGGTCGAGCCAGTCGGCGGCACCCGCTCGGTGACGGTCGACCTGCGCGTCCTCGCCTCCACCCACCGCGACCTGAAGGAGATGGTGAAGCAGGGCACCTTCCGGGAGGACCTTTACTTCCGCCTGGCCGTGGTGCCGCTGATCCTGCCCCCCCTGCGGGAGCGGATCGGCGATGTCGCCCTGCTGGCCAACCACCTGCTCCGCACCTTTGCCGAGAAGCACGGCAAGGACTTCGCCGGCTTCACCCCCGCTGCGATCGACGCCCTGGAGGCCTATCGCTGGCCCGGCAACGTCCGGGAGCTGCGCAACCTGATCGAGCAGGTGGCCGTCCTGTGGGATGGCGGCTGGGTCGCCCCCGAGCACCTGCCCGAGTACCTGAACAGCGCGGCGCGCGAGGCTGCGGCGAGTACCACCGGCCAATCGCTGAAGGAGGAGGTCCGGTCGCTCAAGGCAGACTTTGAGCAGGAACGGATCCTGGCGACCCTCCAGTCCGTGGGCGGCAACCGGACCCAGGCCGCCAAGCTGCTCGGTATCAGCCGCCGTGCCCTGCAACTGAAGCTGAAGGCCTGGGGCGTGGAGGAGCGATAGGTGCGAACCGAACTTCACACTTGGTGTGAATGGGAATGCACGCTTCCTGCCCCAGACCCGTCGACACAAAACGACAGAATGCGGGTTTCGGGGTCCCGACCCCCTTGGCATGAGACTTGCGATACCTTCTGACTGTGATTCGGATGACAGAAGGAGGAGCAGCCATGAGCAAGGTGACCACCCTTGAGCAGGCCATGGGCCTCGTCCATGACGGCATGACCATCATGGTGGGTGGCTTTATGGCGAACGGGACCCCGGAACTCTTTATCGATGCCCTCGTCGAGAAGGGCGTTAAGGACCTGACCATTATCTGCAACGATGCCGGCTACCCCGACAAGGGGGTTGGCAAGCTGATTGCCAGGCGTCAGGTGAAGCGGCTGATCGCCAGTCACATCGGCCTCAACCCCGAGGCCGGCAAGCTGATGAACACCGGTGAGATGGAGGTCGAGCTGGTGCCCCAGGGCACCCTGGCCGAGCGGATCCGTTGCGGCGGCTCCGGTATCGGCGGCTTCCTCACCCCGACCGGCATCGGGACGGTGGTGGAGGAAGGGAAGCAGAAGGTGACCGTGGACGGCAAGGAGTACCTGCTGGAGCTGCCGCTGCGGGCCGACGTATCGCTCGTCTTCGGCAATAAGGCCGACACCATGGGCAATCTTCTCTACCGCCGCTCCACCCGCAACTTCAACCCGCCCATGGCCATGGCCGCTGACCTGGTCATCGCAGGGGTGCGCGAGGTGGTCGAGGCCGGTGAGATCGACCCCGACCTCGTCATGACCCCAGGAATCCTGGTGGATCACATCGTCAAGCTCTAGGAGGTGCGCCAAATGGACAGCAAGGCCCGTCGTGAACTGATCGTCAAGCGCATCGCCAAGGAGTTCAAGAATGGCGATGTCGTCAACCTCGGCATCGGAATGCCGACCCAGGTCGCCAACCACATCCCTGCCGGCGTGCAGGTGATGCTCCAGTCCGAGAACGGCTTCATTGGCCTGACCGCTGCTCCCAGCGACCCCGCCCTGGTCGATCCGGACCTCGTCAACGCCGGCGGTAACCCGGTGGGCATTGTGACCGGTGGTTGCTTCTTCGACTCCTGCACCTCGTTCGCCATCATTCGCGGCGGCCATGTGGATGCCACTGTGCTCGGTACGCTTGAGGTCGACCAGCATGGCAACATCGCCAACTGGATGGTCCCCGGCAAGATGGTCCCCGGCATGGGCGGCGCCATGGACCTGCTCGTCGGCGCCAAGAAGGTCTTCGTCGCCACCGACCACGTCACCAAGAGCGGCGAGTCCAAGCTGCTGGAGCGCTGCACCCTGCCCCTGACCGCTCAGGGCGTGGTGGATGTGGTCGTGACCGAGATGGGCTACTTTGAAGTCACCCCCGAGGGCTTCCTTCTGAAGGAGATCGCCCCGGGCGTTACGGTAGATGAAGTCAAGGCGGCGACCGCCGGCAACCTGATCATCGCTGAGGACCTGAAAGAGATGACCGCGTAAGCGGAAAGGAGAATACCGTCATGAAGGAGATCGTTATCGCATCGGCAGTCCGGACCCCCATTGGCAGCTTCGGTGGCAGCCTTGCCGGGTTCCAGGCGCATCAGCTTGGCACGATCGTCATCAAGGCCGCCATGGAGCGGGCGGGCATTCGCCCCGACCAGGTGGATGAGGTCTTCATGGGCAACATCCTCCAGGCCGGCCAGGGCCAGGGCCCTGCCCGCCAGGCCGCGATGAACGCAGGGATCCCCGAATCGGTGCCCGCCACCACTGTCAACATTCTCTGCGGCTCCGGCCTGAAGTCCGTGATCATGGCCGCCCAGACGATCATCTCCGGCGATGCCGAGGTCGTGGTGGCCGGCGGCATGGAGTCCATGTCCAACGGCGCCTACTTGCTGCCGAAGGCCCGCACCGGCTACCGCATGGGCCACGGCCAGATCCAGGACTCCATGATCCTCGACGCCCTGACCGACGCCTTCCACGGCATCCACATGGGCATGACCGCCGAGAACCTGGCCGAGAAGTACGGCATCACCCGTGAGGAGCAGGACCAGTTCGCTGCGGCCAGCCAGCAGAAGGCGGTCGCCGCGGTCGAGTCGGGCACCTTCGATGCCGAGATCGTCCCGGTTCCCATTCCGCAGAAGAAGGGCGATCCGGTCATGTTCGCCCGCGACGAGTACCCCCGGGCCGGCACCACCGCTGAGAAGCTGGCTGCCCTGAAGCCCGCTTTTAAGAAGGATGGCTCCGTCACCGCCGGCAACGCCTCCGGCATCAACGACGGCGCCGCCGCCCTGGTGATCATGTCCGCAGAGCGGGCCGCCCAGTTGGGCATCCGTCCGCTGGCCCGCCTGATCGGCTGGGGCACCGCGGGTGTCGATCCGAAGATCATGGGCATCGGCCCGGTCCCGGCTTCCCAGAAGGCCTTTGCGAAGGCTGGCGTCACCGTTGCTGAAATGGACCTGATCGAGGCGAACGAGGCCTTTGCCTCCCAGGCCCTCTCCGTAGGCAAGGAGCTTGGCTGGGATCCCGCCAAGGTCAACGTCAACGGTGGTGCGATCGCCCTGGGCCATCCCGTCGGGGCCAGCGGCGCCCGGATCCTGGTCACCCTCCTCTACGAGATGGCGCGGCGGAACTCCACCCGGGGTCTCGCGACCCTCTGCGTAGGCGGCGGCATGGGCGTCTCGGCGATCGTCGAGCGGTAGTGATCTACGTTTGGACAGGCCCTTACCGGCCACCCGACGAGGGCCTGCCCAGGTTCCGCTTTCTGGCCCATGCCTGCGGCCTACCCGGCCCGTACCGGGAGGGCGACCGTGTCCGGCCACTTTTCCGCTCGGTAGCCCAGGTCCTCCCTGATCCTCGGGGGTTTGTGGGGTCAGGTTCCTCCCTGGGTTGCCTCTGTCCCGGCTGGTGAGCGCCCGTCCCAGATTGGGGAAGGACCATGACCAACCGTAGAAGGAGTGATCCCTGTGCGTGCCCTGACTAATTTCTTTGTTAAGATCGCCCAACGGTACCTGCCCGACGCCTACCTGTTCGCCATTATCCTGACCTTCGTCGCCTATGTGGCCGCCCTGATCTGGACCGACAAGGGTCCGATCGACCTGATCATGATGTGGGGTGGCGGTCTCTGGGGCCTGCTGGCCTTCTCCATGCAGATGGCACTCATTCTCGTCACCGGCCACGCCCTCGCCTCCTCCAAGCCCGTCAAGGCGATTCTCCGCTGGCTGGCCCAGATCCCGCAGAACAACGTTCAGGCCGTGGTCATGGTCGTGCTCGTCTCGGGCGCTGCCAACTTCCTGAACTGGGGCTTCGGCCTTGTCGTCGCCGCCCTGCTCGCCCGTGAGGTCGCCTCGACCGGTCGCCGGGTCGACTACCCCATGCTCGTCGCTGCCGGCTACTCCGGCTTCGTCATGTGGCATGGTGGCATCTCCGGCTCGATCCCCCTCGCCATCGCCACCAAGGGCCATATCGTTGAGAAGCTCACCGGCATTATTCCCGTCTCCGAGACGATCTTTGCACCCTGGGCACTGGCGATCACCTGGGGCGTCATCCTGACCCTGCCGATCCTCTTCTACTTCATTGCGAAGAGCAAGAGCGATGACGAACTGATCATCATCGATCCGGAACTGGTCAAGGAGAGCATGGCGGAAGAGGTTCCCGTTGTTGAGGAGAAGACCCCGGCCACAGCGCTGGAGAACTCCGTGATCATCAACTACGTCTTCGCTCTCATGGGCGTGATCTGGCTGGTCAAGCACTTCACGGACAAGGGCTTCGACCTGAACCTGAACGTCGTGATCGGCATCTTCCTGATCGCCGGCGTCATCCTGCACAAGACCCCGATCAACTACGTCAAGGCTGTGAACGAGGCGATCAAGGGCGCCGGCGGCATCGCCCTGCAGTTCCCGCTGTACGGCGGCATTCAGGGCATCATGGTCTCCTCCGGCCTGGCTGCTGTCATCGCCACCGGCTTCACCTCCTTCGCCACCGAGGTCACCTTCCCGGTCTTCACCTTCCTGGCCGGCGGCCTGATCAACATGTTCGTCCCCTCGGGCGGCGGCCAGTGGGCCGTGCAGGGTCCGATCAACATCCCGGCCGCCATGGAGATTGGCGTTGCCCCGGCCAAGGTGGCCATGTCGATCGCCTTCGGCGACTCCTGGACCAACATGCTCCAGCCGTTCTGGGCCCTACCGCTGCTCGGCATCGCCAAGCTGAAGGTCAAGGATATCATGGGCTATTGCATGATGACCCTGATCTGGTCGGGCGTGATCATCGTCCTGGGCCTGCTGATCTTCTAGAGAGCGCGCATATGCATGAGGCCACGGCTCTGGCAGCCGTGGCCTCTATCTGTTGCGCAGGGGGTGGGGCCTCGGTCCGCGCAAGTCCTCCGCCGACGCGGGCGGTAACGAGGCGAGCCGGTGTTAAGTCTGTTGCGTGCAGAAGGCGCCTCTCCATGTCCCCCTATCTACACGGTTTTCGCCCTCACTGTCGCGACAATTCCCTGCTCTTTGTCGTCATTTGTCGAACTGTTTCATTGGACACGCTTCCCCCAATACGCTATACAAAGAGACATAAAGCATTCAAGGGCATCCGATAATGGCAAACCTGGCGAAAGCCAGGGACGCAAAGCCTCCGGCCTACGGCTCACACGAGCTACGGCAGCGGGGTTGCCGAAGTGCCACGGTGGAAACCCGAGGCGCATCTCGGGTTTTTCTGTTGCCCTGTTGCCAGAGGGCGAACCACTGCTCCCGAACCTCGTCCCTGGCCTCGGCCGGACCAGCTGCCCGACTGGGCCGCCCTGGCCAGCGGCAGCCTCACCCTGTGCCAGCCCGACCTCTCCCTGCCCGGCCTGGGCCCGGCCCTTGCACTGGAGCGCACCTACAGCTCCGCCAAGGCCGCTACGCCCCATCCCGCGCGCCCGGCTGGACCCTGGAGCGGGAGTCTCAGGAGCGCTACGTCGTCACCCGGCCTGACGGCAGCACCTGCATCTATGACGGTTACTACGCCCCCTGGCGGGAGGGGCAGGACCCGCGGGCCGGCCGCCTCCTGCGCGCCGAGGACCGCCACGGCAACGCCCTCGGCGCCGCTGTACTGGCAGGGGTCAAGGTGCAAATCCGCTGGGGCCTGCGCTAGGAAAGGTGTGTTAGGAAGATGCCCAGTCATGTATGGGGCGGATTGGGAATGATCCTCGTAGGTACCATTATCTTTGCCCTGCGGAAGCGAACCTTCTGGGGTTCCGCCCACATGTACCGCCGTGAAAATGAACCGCCCTCCATAGGCGCGCAGATATTCGCCACCGTGGTGGGCTTGGCCGGTATCGTGTTGGGAATTCTGGTTATGTTCAACCTGGTGTCGTAAGCCGTTGACCAGTGGACTTTGACTTAGCTTGGACATAAAGGGGAGATCACGGAATGGACTCGAAGTAATGGTGGAAGCGGCTCGCTCTGATTGTGGGGTTGTGGATGGCGATGTCCCTGGTGGCGGCGTACGAGAACGGAGTCTTAGTCGTGTTGGAAGGGACGCGACAGGATCTTCCCAAACAGGACTTGAAGATGCTTCTTGTGTATGCCGAGAGTATCGGCCTTGGGCTGTTCGGTGATGTTGGGGATCCAGAGTCTGCCTTTGAACGAGTGCGATTGATCGCTGGCTCGAGTAAACCGGATGGTCAACTTGGGCTGGAGGCGGACCCGGTGGTCCCCGCACTGCCCTTCGTCTGCACCGCCGCATTGACTGTAGACGACTTCCACCACTGCGGCAATGAAGAGGACGAAAACCATTACACAGGCATTGAGATTCATGGAGGCCATTCTTCATCGGGAGTAGACATGGGTACTTTCGACCCAACGTGGGGATGCATTCGCGTGAGCGACGCCGACGCAAAATGGCTCCATAAAAACATCACCGATGAGCAGATCCAGGAGGAGACAGCAAAGATTATCATCCTAGAAGTGGATTATGAAACGGGAATCGCACCATTCAAGGGCAAGGCTCTGTCCAATTAGCAAGGGGGAAGCTCGTGAGCAGGGGATACCTTACCTTTGTTGTTGCATTAATAGCACTGACTGTGTCCCTTGGTGGATGCACGCCCGAGGGCAACGCGACCATATCCCCCCAAGAAGTTATGACAGAGCCCGCAGAAAAGTCTGGGGTCACGACGACCTCCTGGGTCGAAGTGTCTCAGTTCAGCTCCAGAACTGACGCGTCTATCCAGCGAACCGGACTCGGGCAGTTCGCCCTCAGTTTCCCACATGGAGTGGGTGTGATCGTCGGGCAACCGGCCTATGAGAACGAACTCTATGTGGTCTTCGCGGCTGATTATGAACGAGAACTGATCCTCGCCCGGCTGTGGGACAGCTATGATCCGAATCCCAATCGGCTCTTTGTCGGCAAGTCGATGGTGGATCTCAAGGAGGTGCCGGGGTTTCATTACTACTTGACGAATCGGAGCGGTGCGAATTTCTACCTGTCCTCCCAAGAAGGCCAGTTTGCTGTTGCTGCTGACGGCACGACCACGAAGGTTGGGACTTTGGCTAAGTGGGGGACATACACCAGCCTCAGCGATGATGGGATGCAGGTAGCTATCTTGAAACAGCCAGAGGCGATCAGGGTATATGATCTGAGCGGACAACTGCAGAAAGAGATCCCGCTGAAGGGATTTCAGGAGTTTGAGTTGAGGCATATCCAGTGGACCGGAACCGGAGACTTCCTGATCTGGGGTGATCCCTTCTCTGATGGCTCGGGGATCCATCTTGCCCATCTCTGGTTCATCTCCGCCGATGGCGGCGAGCGTCGCGAACTGTGTAAGGTATGTGCATTTGTCCAGTCACCAGATGGTTCCAGCGTGGCGATTGCGGAGGAGGGCTCCAACCTCATTCGCGTGAACCGCTTTGACGGGACGGAGGTGGCGCAGTTGCCAGTGCCGGGCGGCGATCCTATCGTCAAGGACTTGGCATGGTACCGGGATCAACTGGTTGCGGTCACAGGGAAGGGCATAGACGGTCCCTCCAGGTTGTGGACGCTTTCTGAGCCCCTTGAGCAGGGAAAGCAGTAGGACGGTGCAAGAAGGACGACGAGCTAATCATTATCGATCCGGAGCTGGTGCGTGAGAGCAACACGGAAGAGGCCCTCGTTGTCGCGGAGAAGACTCCGGCCACCGCACTGGAGAAATCAACTACGTCTTCGCCCTCATGGGCGTGATCTGGCTGGTCAAGCACTTCATGGACAAGGGCTTCGACCTGAACCTGAACGTCGTGATCGGCATCTTCCTGATCGCCGGCGTCATCCTCCACAAGACCCCGGTCAACTACGTCAAGGCGATCAACGAGGCGATCAAGGGCGCCGGCGGCATCGCCCTGCAGATCCCGCTCTATGGCGGCATTCAGGGCATCATGGTCTCCTCCGGCCTCTTCTGCGTTGTGCCGAGGTAGGGGACCTCGCCCTAGGCGCCCGGTCGCTGCGCCGCCCGCCAGAAGCGCCAGATGGCGTAGAGGACGATGCTGTAGGTCAGGAACTGGCCGAGCAGAACCTCAATTCCGGAGAGCAGGTTCACCCAGGACGGCAGAGCCTGACCACTGGAATAGAGAAGTTGGAAGAAGAGGTTATGTAGATCCATGATCAGCCCGAATCCCCCCCAGGCCAGCAGGAACTTCACCCCCGGGTCAGCGAGCCGGCGCAGCAGGATCACCCCTGCGATCGTTGCCGCCAGGTGTACCAATGCCTGCAGAATCAAGACAATAGCAGCGAGGACCCCCATGTACTCAGCCTCCTTCATAAAGCGGTCTTCGTCGTTAGACAGAGGCAATAGACTGGCAGGGAAGTTCGACCGGCAGGCGAAAAGATAGGGGCAGACTCGACATAAGGGGAGCATGACCGTGACCTATGACGCCCCACCGAATGGGTTTCGCACCTTTCTCATCCTCTGGGCCTCTCAGGCCGTCTCGGTCTTCGGGACAGCGCTCACCCTCTTCGCCGTGAACATCTGGCTGGTTCAGGTGGTCTACCCCCTGCCCGAGCAGAAGAGCGAGCTCGCCTGGTCGCTGGCCGCCCTCGGCATGGTCAGCGGCCTTGCCGCGATCGCGGCCACCCCGATTGCCGGCGCCCTGGTCTGCTTGCTGCAGCTCTTCAACCCCGGGTTGATGCGACTCGACGACAAGGAGTATATGGACCGCCTCGGCGCTGTGGCGACCGGGGCGTGAGGGAGGATGGTAGCATGAGGGAACTGAAGCCGGAGCTCTCGTTGCCCCAGTTGCAGCAGTATGTGCAGGAGGTTCGTGTGGCCAGGAGCCATGGCCGGCCCCTCTCGCCGCTGAGCGAGATGGTCCTTCACCTCGTCGAGGAGGTAGGGGAGGTGGTCCGTGCCCTGCGGCGGGAGGATTCGGCCAACCTGCGCGAGGAGTTGGCCGACTGCCTCTTCTACGTGCTGGCGGCCGCGAACGAGGCGGGGATTGACGTGGCCGTGGCCTTGAGCGAGAAGGAGGAGCGCAACCGCCAGCGCTTCGGGGCGTGAGGTCAACCCGCGCCCCTACCCGAGCCTCATGCCCGCCCGCTCCGCCGGACCAGCGCCGTCGTCGCCGCCGCAAGCCAGACCACCGTCAGGGCGTAGACCGCGTAGGTCAACGGACCCCCGGGCACCAGGATCCCGCTCTCCACGGCAATCCCCAGCGACATGAGCAGGTCAGCGGCGGCGGTGCCCGCCGAGAGCCAGACCAGCCACGCCGGCAGCGCCCGGGTCCGGTGCGAGACCACCGCGACGATGGCCAGCATCAGGGCCATCGGGACGTAAGCGATGACAGACAGGGCGTAAGCCAGGTCGAGGAGCAGCCCGACCAGCGCGGGCTCCAGCTCCCCGCTGGCCCCCATGGCCACCGCGACCTGGACGCCCTGGAAGACCATCTGGAGCCCGGCCCAGACCGCCCCGGCCCCGAATCCCACAATGCCGAGTCTGCCATCCCCGCCCTCGGCCCGCCGCAGGAAGCCGAGCAGGCTCCCGAAAAACCAGAGATAGACGCCTGCACTGAGCACGAAGAGCAGGCTCTGCGCCAGCAGTTCGCTCCGGTACTGCAGCACGAATGCAAGGGCCTCCTGCGCCGGAGCCGTCGCCGGAGGAGCCCCCCGCTCGAATGCCGCCGCCGCAATCCCCAGAGCCAGGACCAGGTACCCACTCGCCGCCCCGCTCCGGGCCCCGTTCGCCTCAACCGGGTGCACCATTTCCCCCATCATCAATCCCTCCTGTTCGATTCCAATCGCCGTACCGAAATCAGCGTCAGGTTCATCTGACAGAGAGCGCTCAGCAGCCCTACCAGCGCCTGCTGATCAGGGAGCGTCCCGACCAGGAGCGTCTCCCCCGACTCCAGCACGGTGCTGCTGAACCCGTCGCACCAGTCCCTCCAGTTGCGTGGCAGCCGGCCTGCCACCCGGATCTCAACCCGCATTGTCCTGCGCCAGAAGGGGCTCCAGGGAGGTCCCCCATCGGTGGATGGCGCCCCAATCCCGGTGATCCCCCTCCTTCCAGACGCCCAGGGCGACACTCAGCCGGAACTTCAACCGGTCCGCGGCCGATGGCACCTTGCCGAGATCCAGCACCCCGGCGAAGAGCCCCTCGCTCACCGGCCGCACCAGTTGGCGCACCGGCTCGAGATAGCCCGCCACCATCGGGCGGTACCGCTCAGCCCCCGGCATCGCCAGGGTGATGCAGACCAGGAAGGCGGCGAAGGGCATCCGGCTGAGGGCCGCCTGATGCTTCCGCACAAACTGCATCGCCTCCGGCAGCCACTGCCCCCGCTGAACGGCACCGCCCACCACGACCGCCCGGTAGAGGGAGAGGTCCCGGACCGCCGGCACCGGTCGCACCTGCACCGCTGCGCCGGCCTGGGTCAGGGCCCGCCCGACCGCCTCCGCCACACCGGTCGTCGAACCGCTGCCGGTGGCGTAGGTGACCAGGACCGGCCTGCCCGGATCCAACATTGCATCTGCCATCATAAGAATCAGCCTCCCTTCCGTTTCTGACCCCATTCTGGGGCTAAACCGGGGGAGGCTGACCATATATCCAAAGATAGATTTTGCGCGCCTACGGGATCAGGCGGAGCGCCCGGCCCCGGGCCACCGCCTGGGTCCGGCTCTGGACCTCCAGCTTCTGAAAGAGGTTGTGGATGTGGATCTTCACCGTCCCCACCGCCACCACCAGCGCCCTGGCAATCTCCTGATTCGAGCGCCCCTCGGCGATCAGACCCAGGATCTCCAACTCCCGTTCACTCAGGTGGATGGTGCCACGCGGCTGCCCCTGGCTCATCAGCCGGCGAATCTCCGCCAACCGGCCCAGTCTGCCGCCCGCCAGTGCCGTCCGCTCCAGCCGCAGGAGCAGGGTGCTCCCCTCGGCCTGACGCCCCGTGGCGAGGAGCACCCGGGCAAGAGCGATCTGCAGCAGTTCCTGCCGGAGGGCGATCGGGCCGCCCGCATCCAGCCCGCTGACCCGGGCCCAGGCCGCCGCCTCATCCACCATGCCGGCGGCCAGCCAGGCCTGCACCCGCAGGGCGGTCTGCTCGCTCACCAGATCGGGCGCCAGGGTCCGGCCACGGGTTGTGACCGCCGCTTCATCGAGCGCGGCCAGTGCCTCCAGGGCGGCGCCCCGCTCCAGCAGCACCCCGGCCAGGGCATGGATCGGCATGACGATGGCGTGGTGGATCGGGTAGGCCCGGTTCACCCGCAGGGCCTCCCGCGCCTCCGCCTCGGCCCCATCCAGGTCGCCCTGTAGCCGGAGAGCATCGGCCAGCACGGCGCGGAGGTTCCCCCAGACGAAGAATTGCGCCTCCTCCCGCTCCGCAATCAGGGTGATATACCGGCGGCAGAGGCTGACCGCCTCATCCACCCGCCCCTCGATCAGCCGCATCCGGGCCAACAGGGGGATGGCGACCGGGATGGTATACGTGGTGCCCATCGCCACCTCCCGCTCGGCCGCCCGGGTCCATATGCTGGCCGCCAGGTCGAACCGACCGTTCATGTAAAGCAGGAAGGCCAGGGTCAGGTCTGCCGTGCCGCGGAAGTTGGCGCCCCCCTTCTCGGGGATCGACAACGGCGCTCGCACGACCGCATCGGTCAGGGTGTAGGGCTCCCCGGAGAGCTCGGCCAGGTAGGCCCGCATCAACGCCAGCATCTGTGGGATGCCAGCCGGCAGCGGCGCCAGGCGCTCGGCGGCATCGACCAGGTCGCGGGCCTCGGTCACCTGCCCGAGCATGCAGGTTGCCCAGGCCTGGTAGGTGCAGATCAGGGCGGAGCGGCGGATCAGGCTCGGCGGGATCTGTGCGAGGAGCTGGGCGAAGCCGGGGGAGGCCATTGCCCACCAACCGCCGGCATGCTGTTCGATGATCGCCATGACCTGATCGTACTCCCGGGCTGCCAGGGCGTGGCGGGCCGCCGCCATGGGCTGGCCGTTCCCGGCGAGCCAGGTGGCCGCCCGGCCGTGCAGGAGCCGGGCGTGATCGGGCTCGGTCTGCTCCAGGAAGGAGCGCAGCAGGTCACCGAAGAGATGGTGAAAGCGGAACCACTGACGGGAGGAGTCGAGGGGGACCACAAAGAGCCCCTTCCGATCCATCTGGTCGATCAGCTCCCGGCTCTCCGGGCGCAGCGTGACCGCGGCGCAGAGCGTGGCGCTGAACCGCTCCAGGATCGAGCTCTCCAGCAGGAAGCGGCGCAGGCGCTCCGGCTGTCGGGCCAGGACCTCTTCGGTCAGGTAGTCGGCGACAAACCGGTTCTCGCCGGAGAAGGTGTCGATGAAGCCACGGGGGTCAGGGTGGCCATCCAGGGAGATGGCGATCATCTGCAGGGCGGCGATCCATCCCTCCGTCCGCTGCTCGATTCTCGCCATGTCGGTGGGTGACAGGAGAAGCCCCGCCACCCCGGAGAGGAACTCCGCCACCTCGGTCGATGTGAAGCGCAGATCGTCGGCCCGCAGTTCGGACAGGAGCCCGTGGGCCCGCAGCCGGGCCATGGGCAAGGCCGGGTCCGACCGGGTGAGCACCAGGAGACGCAGCGAGGGTGGCAGATGTTCGACCAGAAAGCCGATGGCCCCCTGGATCGCCGGCGCGCTGATCAGGTGCAAGTCATCCAGGACGAGAAGGGCCGGGGATTCCGCAGCCGCCAGGCCATTGAGCAGCGGCGCCAGGAGCCGGTCAGGCGGGGCACCGCTCTCCAACTCGTCGGGCAGCCCGTCCAGGCCCGGCAGGGTCTGCAGGGCGGCAAGCAGGTAGGCCCAGAAGAGTTGCGGATCGTTGTCGCCATGGTCCAGCGAGAGCCAGGCGAGGGGCCGGGTCCGCCCCTCGGGCGTGGAGCGCCACTCGCTGATCAGGGCGGTCTTGCCGAAGCCGGCTGGCGCGGAGATCAGGGTGAGGGGGCGCTGCAGACCAGCCGTCAGCCGGTCAGTCAGGCGGCGCCGTTGTACCAGATTGGGCCGCGCAATGGGTGGAAAGAGTTTGGTCCTCAGCAGTTGGCAGGACAGAGCGACCACCTCGCAATGCAGGGAGGATAGATCTGCGACCTCTGCCGGGAGCATTCGTGGGTCGCTGAACGATTCCCTCTGCGTGTGGAGGGTGAGTTTGGGCAGGCCCGGTTACGCCCGCTCCGCCGGCCGGTACTCCTGCACGAAGCGCAGGAAGGCGGCGCCCGTTCGGGAGAGCCGCTTGCTC
The DNA here is from genome assembly GCA_041690255.1 of Symbiobacteriaceae bacterium. GTDB lineage: Bacteria > Bacillota > Sulfobacillia > Symbiobacteriales > Symbiobacteriaceae > JAWLHU01. Next base: position 220,182 of record JAWLHU010000003.1, on the reverse strand, counting down.
CGGTGCCAGGCCAAATGAAACCTCCGCTCCAGCCGGAGGCCGGTCACGTTCAGGGCGACCAGCCGCCCGACCTGCAGGTCCGTCAGGACGGCCAGTTCGGAGACGACCGCCAGCCCCAGTCCCGCCGCCACGGCCTCCCGCACCGCCTCGGTGTTGGCCAGTTGCAGGCCCTGGCTGATCTCCAGCCCCAGCGTCTCCGCCTGGGCGGTGAAGAACTCCCGGGTGCTGGAGCCGGGCTCCCGCAGCACGAACCGCTCACCCCGCAGCCGCTCCGGCGGAACGGGGCCGGATGCCAGTTCATGCCCCGGCGGGGCGATGAGCAGCATCCGGTCGACCAGCCACGGCTCCAGCACCAGCCCGGCGTCGCCGGAGAGATCCTCCCCGACGATCCCCAGGTCCAGCTCGTTGGCCAGGAGCTTCGCCTCGATGCTGCGGGTGTTGGCCAGCTCCAGCGCCACCTGCACCCCCGGATTCTGCCGCTGAAAGCCGGCGACGACCCCGGGCAGCAGGTAGGTGCCCGGGGTTGTGCTGGCCCCGACGCGGATTCGCCCCCGGCTGGGGTCCAGATACTCAGCCATCGCCTCCTCCGCGTCGGCCTCCAGGCGCAGGATCTGGTCGGCGAACTCCATCAGCCGTGTACCGGCCTCGGTCAGATGCACCCGCCGGCCGTAGACCTCGACCAGCGGAAGCCCGAGGGCCTCCTCCAGGCGGCGCACCTGCACCGAGACGGCCGGCTGGCTGATGAAAAGCCGGTCTGCGGCGTGCGAAAAGTTCTCCGTGTGGGCGACGGCGTGAAAGACCTTCAGGTGATGCAGGTTCATGCTCTGCCTCCATCTATAACCGTCGGTTTGAGTTAGTCAAACGAAGATGTATTTCCATTATACATAAGGGCTGGGCTACAATCACCCTACCGTCATTCGGTAAGAGAGGGGTGGGGGCATGACGCTGGGTGGAATCGGGCTCCTCGCCCTGTTGGGAAGCCTGGCGGGGCTCCTCTCGGGCCTGCTCGGCATTGGCGGGGGGATCCTCATGGTGCCCCTGCTGCTTTACGTCCCGCCGCTCTTGGGCGAGCCGGTGCCGGACATGAAGAGCGTGGCCGGGATCACCATGGTCCAGAGCCTGGCGGCCTCCCTCATGGGCACCTTCGCCCATGGCAGGCGTCGGGTCTATTCACGGCTGGTCATTACCATGGGCACGGCGGTCGCGGCCGGGGCCCTTGCGGGCAGCCTGGCCTCCTATTGGGTGGATGGCGCCATGCTCGCGGTCCTCTTCGCTGCCCTGGCCATGCTGGCCGGCACACTTCTCCTCTTCCCCGTCCGCACCGATGAGGCTGATGCCTCACCCACTCCGCCCTTCAGCCGCCCCGGAGCCGTGGCCCTGGGAGCCGGAATCGGCCTCCTCGGAGGGATGGTGGGGCAGGGGGGCGGGTTCATGATCGTCCCCGGGCTGATCTACCTCCTGCGGATCCCGACCCGGGTGGCCCTGGGCAGTTCCCTGGCGATCGGGTTGATCTCCGGTCTGGCGGGCTTCGCCGGCAAGGTCATGACCGCCCAGATTCCCCTCTGGCCCAGTGTCGCGGTGGTCGCCGGGGCTTTGATCGGCTCCCTGGGCGGGAGCCGCCTGAGCCAGCGCGTCTCCCAGGTAGCGCTCCGGCGAGCCCTGGCCGTGATCGTCATGCTGACCGCCCTGCGGATGGGGTGGGACCTGCTGCCGCGGGCAACCCCCGCCGGGTCACTCCCAGCGGGGGCCTCAGTGCAGGAGCAGTGGCTGGATCAGGAGCAGAGCCCTTCGGGTGAGGCTCCTCGCCGGCACTCGGTCCGGTAGGCGGCATCGGTCACCTGCCACTCCCCGCCTGTGTGCTCCAGTCTCACCAGGTACTCGATGGAGCGAATGCTGTCATCCTTCAGGCCCTCCATCCGAGCCAGATAGGTCCTCTGCTCGTCGTTCGCCTTGACGACGCGATACGAGACCGAATCGCCAACCTCACCGTCCGCCCCGATAACAAAGAGGCGGACTGCCTCCAGCGGATCGGCCCGCCGGACCCCCCAGTTGCCCTCCTCAGGTGGCAGAGGCACATACCAGGTTGCCGGCCCCGGGCTTGACGGGAAGACCGGTTCTGATGGCAGGGCCGGCTGCCAGTCATGCGTGGTCTCCTCGCCCCACTCGTAGAGGGGGCGCCCCGTGCTGGCCAGGGCGTAGGCCGGGGGGAACATGGCCGCCGCCTGGGTCCGGCGGGCGAAGAGGTAGTGCCGGGCGCCCTCCGCCAGTGCGACCTCCTGCCCCTCCCAGACGATCCGAGCGATCCGCTCGTCGATGGCGACGCCGGCAAAGACGGAGACGCCCCAGCCCTCGTTGCCAATGGCGCTCCAAGAGGCGGACTCGACCATGAGTGCCTCCGTTTCGTCGGTGTCATCGGTTACGGGGAAGTCCGCCCCGCCGCAGTGCCGCCAGAGGATCAGCGCGTCGCGGCAGAGGGCGTGGGCCTGGTAGCGCCCGTCACTCGCCAGCAGGAGGGCAACACCCCCCGGGAACTCGGCGCTCTGCACGACCTCGCCCCGCACCTGGGGAAGGGAGCGGACAACGGCCTCGGGGGTGAACCGGAGGCCGCTCACGATCATCCAGCCGCCCAGGAGCAGGAGCGGAACCAAGAGCACCAGTGGAACCAGGAGCAGTCCCCAACGTCGCCTCACGAAGCCTTCCTCCTCTGGGATTCGAGTCATTTGATTAGACGGAATCGGCTACCACGTTGTTCTGCCCGCATCGCGAACGCAAGCCCCTGCTGGATCTCTCCCAGCGGGGGCTTGCCACGCGCTCACTTCATGGCGGTCCGGAGGTACCGGCAGGATACCTGGCACCAATCTGACATCTCTTGCTTGCCAGTCGCCGGTTACCCTCCGCCTACATGGTGGGCGCCTGGGGGGAAGTCGACCAATGCGTGCCGGCTACCCGGGGATCACCTGATGTTCATCTGGGCGCTACCTGGACTTTATCTGGGCGCCGCCTGGACTTTACCTGGGCGCTACCTGACTTTACCTGGGCGCTACCTGACTTTACCTGGGTGCTACCTGACTTTATCTGGGCGCTACCTGACTTTACCTGGGCGCTGCCTGACTTTATCTGGGCGCCAGTTGCGAAGGAGGATGCTAGGCGCTCGGCCCTTTCTGGGGCGATGTCGGCTGCTCGGTCGCGGCTACCTCTCCTGGATTGGGCCCGGACTGTCCCTGCGTGGTGCCCTGCGTCTCCGCATTCGCATCGTCCTTCTTGACCGTCCGGCTCGGCCTGGTCTTCAGCGCCTTCGTGTTGAGCGCCATGTAATCCACTCCGTTCGGGGCGGTACGGGTCACGATGGGGAACGAAATGACCCGCCCCTTCTTTCGCTCCACCTTCATCTGCAGCAGGGCCAGGCGCAGATTGACAGTGGCTCCGTTCTCTGTCGCACTGTACTTCAGAGCCTCCACGCCATCGACCCCGGCCATACTCGCCGGCACCGGTACCATGATCACATGGCCCTCGGCGGGATCCGGCAGGAAGGCAAGGTGTGTGAGGCGACCGGAGTAGTTGGCACCTACCGCCAGGAGGGTTCGCAGGTTGCAGTACCCCTCGTTCTCCTCGGTCATGGTGATCTCCAGGTTCATCTCAGAGATCTCGTCGGCCGACGTGGCCCACCTCAGACCGGGGAAGGGGCTCTCCATGCCCTGGACCAGGCCGGGGCGCTGACCCGGATCCCTGCCCGGGGCCTGAATCGGGGCCGGAGCCTGAACGGGGGCCTGAGCAGACACCTGCTTCAGAGTCACCTTCGGATCCTCGCCTGCCTTCGCCATCGTAACGCACCTCTTCCCTGCGAAGTGGTACCCCGCTCTCAGGTACCTTCACCTCCTAATACGTATCTATCTGAAGTTTTGTTCGAACCGATCGCAAAAAAAGTTGGGACCCGCCAAAGGGCGAGTCCCGCTGAGCCTGATCCACTGAGCCTATTCCCCGGCCACAAAGCTGCCGATGATCATACCGTTGTTCTCGTAGTACAGCTTCACCGGGCCGCTGGACTGGATCTTCGACAGGCGCAGGACGCCCATCCGGTCCGCCGCCGGTGCCAGTTTGCCACTCAGGAGCCCATCGCCGATGTCGAGGACCTCCAGGACATCGTACTGGTTCCGGTCGGCATCGACCAGGTAGATCCCGTTCGTGACCAGTGCGCCCGAGCGCATGGCGTTATTCGAGAGTTCCACCAGGACCAGGCTGTTGGTCTCAAGCAAGCCCATCAGCCGGGCCCGGGTGCCATAGGCCATGTCGAGGTTCCGGTCTGCCAGGATCTCCTCGGTCAGCAGGGTGAAGGTGGCGGAGAGCACGAAGCCGGAGTCGGCTCGCACCGAGGTGCTGAAGGACCGGTCTGCGGTCTTCGCCTGCCACTCGCCGGGCGTTCCGTAGACCAGCTCCGGCATCTGGGTGGCGTAGCGGTTGATCGAGACGTAGTTCCCTTCCTGGCTGAAGTTGATCCCGAAGTCCTCCAGGAGCTCGGCGGGGAGGAAGAGCCGGCCGTTCAACCGGACCGGGGCGATGGCGAGGGGCTGGCTCTCCAGGCCCACCTGGGCGACCGGGCGGCCCACTGTCAGCCCGACGGTGACCGGCCCGGACTTCAGCGTAACCTCCTTCTCCAGGGCACCATCGACCGTAATACCCAGGGAGGTGAAGACCTCGAGGGGGAGGAGGACGCTGCCACTTTTGACGATCGGGTCATAGGCGAAGAGCATCTCCTCGCCATCGACCACGTAGGTGTAGCTGCCGCCGGAGAGGGTGGCCGCCTCGGACCGGAGCGGCCAGGCCACGGCAGCCAACAGGGTCAGGATCAGGCCCAACAGGGCAACCAGACTCGTAAGCTTCTTCATAGGGTGTACGTACCTCCTAGTCGCGCCGCAGCGCATCTCTCTAATCGCGCCGCAGCGCCTCAATCGGATCCAGCTTGGAGCCCTGATAGGCCGGGTAGAAGCCGAAGATCACGCCGATCGCAGCGGAGAAGGAGAAGGCCAGGACGACCGAGTCGGTGGTGATCACAGCAGCAAAGTCCATGAACTTGGAGATCACCGATGCGCCGGCGTAGCCGAGGCCCATGCCGATCAGGCCGCCGGAGATCGAGAGGATCAGCGCCTCGATCAGGAACTGGAGGAGCACATCCCGCTGCTTGGCGCCGATCGCCTTGCGAATGCCGATCTCCCGGGTCCGTTCGGAGACGGAGACCAGCATGATGTTCATAATGCCAATGCCACCGACCAGCAGGGAGATCGAGGCGATCGCCCCAAGGAGGAGCGTGAAGATACCGGTCACCTGGTCCACGGTCTCAAGCAACTGGTCCTGGCTCTGCACCCGGACCGAATCCTCCGCCCGGAACTTGGCCACATAGAAGTCGGTCAGCATCTGGGTGACGACCGGGGACATCTCGCCCGATGAGGCCTTCACCGTCAGCGTCTGGATCCGGTTGAGGCCCAGGAGACGGGCCAGGCTGGTCCAGGGGACGAGGATCACATCATCCATGGACTGACCCATGAAGCCCGTGGAACCCTTGGACTCGGCCACGCCGATGATCGTCCAGGACTGGCCCAGGAAGCGGATCGTCTGGCCAAGGGGATTGGTCCCATCGGGGAAGAGCTGTGCGGCGGTCTCAATGCCGATCACCGCCACCCGGCGGCGGGTCTGCACATCTTGCTCGGTGAAGAAGCTGCCCCGCTCCAGGCCCCGCTCCCGCACCACCTGGTAGGCCTCGCTGGTGCCCTCAATATTCACCTCGTACTCCGCCGTGCTCGACTTGACCACCTGCCCAGCGGAGGAGACGGTGGGCATGATCGCCGTAATGCCCGGGATCTGGGCCCGGATCTGGTCCATATCCTTCTCCTCGAGCCGGCGGGCGGTACCACCGCCGCGCGGGGTAACGGTGATCAGGTTAGAACCCAGGGTCTGGATCGAGCTGGTGGCCGAGACCTTGGCGCCCTCGCCCACCGAGACCAGGGCGATCACCGCCGCCACGCCAATGATAATGCCGAGCATGGTCAGAATCGAGCGGAGCTTGTTGCCGGTCACCCCGAGCCACGCGGTGCGCAGCGCCTCGACAAAGACGAAGATCATGCGCCGCTCACCTCCTCGCCGGCCGCGAGCATCTTCGCCAGTTCGGTCTTCGCATCCAGCGGATGCTTGTTGATCTGATCGCTCAGGATCTTGCCGTCCCCCAGCCGGACCACCCGCCTGCAGTGGGCTGCCACCCGCTCATCGTGGGTGACGAGGACGACGGTGCGACCCTCGGCGTTCAGTTCCTGGAAGAGCGCCAGGACCTCTTGACCGGTCCGGCTGTCCAGGGCGCCGGTGGGCTCGTCGCCCAGCAGGATCGAGGGGTGCGCTGCGATCGCCCGGGCGATGGCCACCCGCTGCTGCTGGCCGCCGGAGAGCTGCGAGGGCTTGTGGTGCCCACGCCCGCCCAGCCCCACCCGCTCCAGGGCGGTCTGGGCCATCTCGTGCCGCTTCGCTCCGGGGATTCCCCGGTAGACCAGCGGGGTCTCCACGTTCTGTATGGCCGTCAGCTTCGGCAGCAGGTTGAACTGCTGGAAGATGAAGCCGATATGCTGGTTGCGCACCTCGGCCCGCTGGTTGTCATCGATCCGGCCGACCTCCTTGCCGGCCAGGAAGTAGTCCCCGCCGGTGGGGCGATCCAGGCAGCCGATCATGTTCATGAGGGTCGACTTGCCGGAGCCCGACGGGCCCATGATCGCTACCATTTCGCCCTCATCGACCACCAGGTCGACCCCGGCCAGGGCGTGGACCGCTGTCTCGCCCGTGCCGTAGACCTTGGTCATGCCCTCAATACGGATCATTACCGCTGCCCCCCTGTACCGGCGGGTACCGTACCAGTGGGCCGCTGGCCACCGGTCGGGGCTCCGCCGCCCATCCCGCCGGAGAAGGGCGTACGCATCTGGGGGGCGCTGGCGTTGGTGCCGTTAATCGTGGCGGTGATCACCTTGTCGCCCTCGTTCAGGCCGCTGATGATCTCATAGCGGTCGTCGGTCTTCAGGCCGACCCCGACCTCCTTGCGCACGGGCTGGCCGTTCTCCAGCACCTGCACGAAGGCCATACCCCGACCGACGGTCACCGCCGTCACGGGAACGGAGAGGACGTTCTGCCGCTCCTCGACGGTCACGAGTACGGTGGAGTTCATGCCGGCCATGATCCCATCGGCCTTCTCGATCGCCACCGTCACCTCGAAGGTGGCAATGTCGTTCTTGAAGACACCCTCGGGATTCACCTTGGAGACCTTGCCCGTGTAGGTCCGGCCCGGAAGCGCATCCAGCGTGATCTCGGCGGGCTGGCCGACCTTGACCATGGCCACATCGAGCTCATCGACCGAGATGGTCACCTCCATGGTGCTGTAGTTGGCCACCCGGAAGAGGTCGGTGCCCGTGCTCACCTTGTCGCCCACCGCCACGTTGACCGAGGAGATCGTGCCGCCCACCGGCGCCTTCACGGTCAGGTCCGCTACGTCGGTCTCCCGCTGGGAGAGGGTGAGCTGGGCCTGCTGGAGCTTCTGCTGGTAAGTGAAGAGCTGACGGCTGGGGTCCTGCGCCGGGTTGAGCAGGTTCTGCAACTCTTGCTCCTGGGTCTTCAGATCGTTCTCGGCCTGGGCGAGCTGGATCGCCAGGTTGTCGTTCTCAATGGTCAGGAGCATCTGGCCGGCGGTCACCACGTCGCCCTCGCTTACATCGATGCGCTCAGCGGTGCCGCTCACCTTGGCCCGGACCTCGGTGGCGTCGTTCTCGATCGAGCCGTTGGCCTGGATCCGGTAGGTGAGGCCGGGGCGTTCGATCGTCACCTGGCCGACCATGCCGGGCCGCACGCCGGGGATAGCCGGCAGATCGATCGCGACCGTGACGTTCGAATCCCGGCTCCCGGAGGCTGGGCTGGCGGTGCCGCCCAGGCGGGCGACCGTGCCGGTGAAGCTGCCGTGACCGGCCAGGGTGACCGAGGCGGTCTGCCCGTTGCTCAGCCGGGTGGCGGTCTCCTGCGGGAGCTGGATGGTCATGGTCGGCGTGGCCTCATCGAAAATGGTAAAGAGCAGGCTGCCGGTGTTGACCGTGCCACCGGTCACCGCGCCGACCGAGGCGATCACGCCGCCGATTGGGGCCTTCACCTCCAGGTTGGCCATCTCCTCCTGCCGCTGCTGGAGGGTCAGCCTGGCGCTCTCCACCTTTAGCTCCTGCGCCCGAACGGCGGTCGACTGCGGACTGACCAGGTTCTGCAGGTTGGCGCTCGCACTCTCCAGGTCGAACTGCGCCTGGGCCAGGCTGGAGAGGAGCGAGTCGTTCTCCAGGATCACGACCGGCTGGTCAGCCTCCACCTTGTCGCCGTCCTTCGCCAGGATCTGGGCGATCGTGCCGGACTGGTTCGGCCGGACCGTGACACCGTTGACCGATTTGGCGGGTCCGCTGCCACTGATCTGGGACCGGAGCGTGGACCGGGTGACCACATCTTCCACGTATCGCACGGCACCGCTGGCAGCGCTGCCGGCCCGCCGGCTCATGAACCACCAGCCGCCTCCGCCAAGCAACACGACGATCACAATCCCGGCGATCACTCTCTTGTTCATGATCCGTATCCCTCCGCTGATCTACGTTTCAGGGGTAGCAATGGGGAGTGCGAAACCAAAGATCGAGCCCTGGCCGGGGGTTGATTCGACCCAGACCTTCCCGCCCTGAAGCTCTACCAACTGTTTCGCAATGGTCAAGCCCAGGCCGGAACCGCCCTGGTTCAGGGTGCGGGCCCGGTCGATCTTGTGGAAGCGCTCCCAGATCAGGTTCCGCTCCTCCGGCGGGATCCCGGGACCGGTATCGGCCACGGCGATGCGGAGGAACCGATCATCTGCCCGGCTTGTGACCCGAATCCGGCCACCGGGCGGGGTGTGGGTCAGGGCGTTCTGGAGCAGGTTGACCAGCACCTGTTCGACCCGCTCCGGCTCGCATTGGATGACCGGCGGCTCGGCGAGGAGGTCGGTCTCCATCCGCACCTGTGCCAGTTCGGCGGGGCCATCAAATACGGCGATGGCGCGGCTGAGGTACGGGGTGATATCGCACGGGATCGGATGAAGTTTCAACCGGCCCGCCTCCAGCCGGGAGACATCCAGCAGGTCGCCCACCATGCGGGTCAGCCGGCCGACCTCCTGGCGGACGATCTGGAAGTGGGTCCGCCGCCCATCCTCCCCGCCGATCCCGTCGTGAATCGCCTCCAGGTAGCCCGCAATCCGGGCCAGAGGCCCCTTCAACTCGTGGGAGACGTGGGTCATCTGATCCTTGCGGGCGGCCTCCAGGCGGCCCAGCTCGGCGGCCATTTCATTGAAGCCAGAGACCAACTGCCCCACCTCATCGCGGGTGGACCAGTCGACCCGGGCGCCGAAATCTCCGCGGGCGACCCGCTGGCTCGCCTGGCGGACCAGGCTGATCGGGCGGGCGATCCGCTGGGAGACATAGTAACTGACCAGCGCCACGACGATGGCGGCGATCAGGGAGCCGTAGATCACGAAGCGGAAGGGGGCGTCATCGCTCAGGCGGTCCCGGTTGACCGGTGGGGCCGGGCGGAGGATCACGGCACCAAGCACCGTACCGTCACGAACGACGGGGACGGCAACCGTCTGGGGACGGAAGGAGTGGAAGTCGGGCCGCGTGACCACGGTCCCCTCGCCCTTCAGGACCTCCTGGTAGAGCTCGGACGGCAGCCGCCGCCCCTCGGGGGTCTCCGCGGAGGCAGAGGCCATGCGGATCAGTCCCTCCCGGTCCACCAGCCAGATATGGGCCGCCTGGCCCCGCTCCACCAGGTCGATCGTCTGCTGCATCTCCGCGGTGTCCGGTCCGCTCCACTCCCGCTCAGCGAGGAGGGAAGCGAGGACCTGCCCGTAGTCCTTCAGTTGGAGGAAGAGGCTCTCCCGGGCGACCGAGGAGACCTTGAAGCCAATGTAGCCCGATGAGATCACCAGGGCGAGGATGGCCGCCAGCAGGTGGGTGAAGAAGAGCCGCTGGAAGATCTTCATAGCTTCACCGCCTCAAACTTGTAGCCGACCCCCCAGACGGTCTTGATCGAGCCCTTGGCCGGCCCGAGCTTCTCCCGGAGCCGGGAGATGTGGACCTCCAGTGTCCGGGCATCGCCGCTTTCGAAGCCCCAGACCTTCTCGATCAACAGCTCCCGGGGGAAGACCCGGCCCGGGTTGTAGGCCAGCAGCCAGAGGATCTCAAACTCCTTTGGGGTCAGTTCGACCGGCTCGCCCTGCACGTGGAGGGAGAAGCGCTCCCGGTCGACCACCAGGCCGGCGAACTCGACCCGCTCCCGCCCCTGGGTGATCGATGGCTCCTTGGCGCGCCGGATCAGCGCCTTGACGCGGGCGACCAGCTCGCGGGGCAGGAAGGGCTTGACCACGTAGTCATCCGCCCCTTCCTCGAACCCTCTGACCCGGTCCTCCTCTTCGCCCAGGGCGGTCACCATGAGAATGGGGACCCGGCTTGAGCGCCGGATGCGGCGGCAGACCTCCCAGCCGTCCAACTCCGGCAGCATCAGATCGAGGATGATCAGATGGGGCGACCACTCCGCCGCCCGGCTCACGCCTGCCAGTCCGCTGTGGGTCACATCGACCTGGAATCCGGCCTCCTTCAGATAGAGCGCCATCAGGTTGGCCAGGGCGGCATCGTCTTCAATGATCAGTACGCGTTCCATGTGTCCCACCTTACCGAAGGAGGCTTACGAAAGCCTCAAGATTTCACGCGAACATTTCCCCGGGCTCTGTCGTCTACCTGCGTATATTGGGGGGGTATTCGTGCAGGTTCTGGGATGTCTCGTGAGCGATGCGACCCTCGCCTCCTGGGAGCGGCGGATGGTCTTTGAGCGGGAGCCGGTCTTTCTGTCCAGTGAGGAGGTAGGGTTGCTCCCCACCGGTGCGGTGATCCTGAGTGCGGCGGAGTTCGCAGCGAACTCCGCCATGGCCCCGCTGGACCTCTACGACTCCTACGACCTCTACCGGATGGATCGCAAGGGGCTGTCAGTCGCCTTCCTCACCCCGGATGAGTTCGAGCGGCTCTCTGCGGCGGTGCGCCAGGAGTTGATGGCGTTCCAGGCCCGGCGGGGCCGTGGGCAGATCTATGCTTCCCTGCCGTGGGCGACGGACCGGGACCGGTTCACGTTGGATGGGGGTCCGCGCGCGGCCCTGCGCCACGACGTCTGGTGGCGTCTGACGATGGATGAGCGACGGGCCTGGTTGCTCCAGTTTGTCAACGAGGGTCGGGAATCCTGCCTCTCCGGCACGCTTCGGGAGGAGCAGTGGTCCCGGTTTGGGCCGGTCGCCCGGGCCCTGGCCGGCACCTTCGCGCCGACCAGTGGGCCCAACTGCTTTGGACTGGCGCTTGCGGCGGCTGCGCCCTCCGTGGTGCTGGCGCGCTCGATCGCGGGGCACTGGCTCCACCCGGAGCCCTTTATGCGGGGGCTGGCCTCGCGGGGGTATACTGAACGGGGCGATCTGTCGGATGATGGCTCGAACCTGCCGCCCGGCGCCGTAATCACCTTTGTGGATGATGATGGCCGGCCGCAGCACGCCTGCTTCTACCTGGGCGATGGGCTCGCCCTGAACAAGGATGGCCAGGCCTGGTTTATCCCCCGGCAGATCCGGCCGGTGGGCGAGGTGCTGGAGAACTGGCGGGCGGATGGGTTCATGGCCCGGGTCTGGACGGGGGGAACCAGGGCACAGGCGGCATCGTCATAGAGGTAGATATGGCCCGCAAGGAGGCAGAGTTCATGCGCAAGATTGCAGCCCTGCTGTTGATGCTGACGTTGGTGCTGGTGGGCTGCTCGAAGCCGAAAAGCCCGCCGCCCGCGGCCGAACCGTCTGAGCCTCCCCCGCCGGTCGTGGTGGAACCGACCCCGACCCCGGTCCTGCCAGCGGGGCCGGACCTCATGGAGGTCTCCAGTTCGTATGACCTGACGATCGATGAGCTCCGGGCGGGGCTCATCCGCTACCTGAGCCAGGGGGAGGGGAGCGTGGCCGACCGGCTGACCGCCCTCTATGACCACTGGCAGCTACAGGTTCCGGAGAATCACATCCGCCTGGCGGAAGCCGACCTGGACGATGACGGGCAGGTCGAGGTCGTGACCGCCCTGAACGGCTCCGGTGCGCTGAACGGTATGGGGCAGGTCTTCGTGATCGCACGGGCCGCCTCTGGGGGCGTGACGGTGGAGCCGGTGGCGAGTGAGCCGGAAACCGGCGTCTACCTCTTCGACGTGCGCGATCTGACCGGCGACGGCGAGCCGGAGATCCTCTGGTCCACTACCATGGTGGGGGCGCACACCGGTTACACCAGCCTCAACGCCTCCCGCTGGCGCCCCGGTGCGAGCGAGACGCTGCCCGGCATCATGGTCATGGCCTCGGCTCGGATCGAGTTAGAGGAGCACGATGTGCTCTTCACCGGCGGCCAGATCAACTCCGTGGGCGCGGGCATGCAGCGGAGCCGGGTAGACCGGTACCGCTGGACGGGGGAGCGGTTCGAGTTGGTCGACCGGCGCTACGCGGACTCCTCCCTGGGCTATTTCCGCCTGATCGATGGGATCGTCGCGGAGACCTTCGGTCACGCAGACGAAGCGACGCAGGCATTCCGGGATGCCATGGCCGATGCGGACCCCAACCTGACCGGGCTCATGATCGAGCCGGAGAAGCAGGCCGGGTTTGTGGATGCCGTGCGTGCCTTCGCCCGCTTCCGGCTGGGGGCTCTGCTCCTGTCGCAGGGCCAGGCCGATGAGGCGGGGGCAGCGCTGGCGGCCGATGCCGGCCCCTTCGCCGAGCTGCCCGCGCTCCTGGCCCGGGCCGGCGAGCGTGAGGCCGGGTGCAAGGCGGCCGTGGCATGGGCACAGGCGAACCCGGGCTTCCTGGAGGCGCTGAACAGTGCCTACGGGTACGCCCAGCCGGTCTGGCAGCCGGAGGATCTCTGCGGCCCGCTCCCGAAGGCTGCGCAATAGCGACGGGGCCGCGTGGCTTGGGGCGGGGGCCGGGCGCTCGGTCCCGGGCCAACTTACGCCAGGACGGGCAGGTCGGCCTCGCCGATGTACTTGTCCAGAATCTCCCGGTGGGTCTCGGCAACGGGTAGCGTCTGCCACTCGGCCGGGGTGACCCATCGGAGCTCCCGGGACTCCTCGCTGATCTGCAGGCGGGAGTGATCGGCCACATCCACCAGATAGGCCATGATCACGCTCCGAATCACGTTCCCATCCGGGTAGGCGATGATCCGACTGGGGTCCGAGAAGGTGCCGAACAGGGTGCAGGAGGTCATCTCCAGTCCCGTCTCCTCCCGAATCTCACGGGCGAGCCCCTCCCGGAGCGACTCATCCAGATCCAGCGCCCCGCCGATCAGCCCCCAGCGATCCGCATCGGCGCGGTGTTCCATCAGGAGCGCATCTCCCTTGCGAATCAGGGCGCAGATACCAAGAAGGGCGTTATCCATCTCTTCCCCCGCCGGCCCGGATAGGGCTGGTCAGCCCGCCCTCCTGCGTGTACCATTGAAGATAACGCATGAAAGGGGGGAGGCGGCCTGCTCACCGTACATGGCGGCTACGTCCCGGCAGGGCGCGATGGCTTCATCTTCCTCTTCGGCCTGGATCCGGCGTCAGAGCGGGGTCCGGGCCGTCGCCGCGCCCTTCAGAGCTACCCGCAGACGGCCCCCGTGGAGCGGCTCTACCCGTTGCTCCGGGGCCTCCCGCAGGTGAGCAGCCTCTCCCTCGTCATCCTCCTGGATGATGGCGACCGGCTGATCCCCACCAAGGTGGCCGGCCTGGCGATCCCCCTGGCCGATGGCGCCCAGTGGCTGCTCGATCTGGAGAGCCGCTGCCAGAGCGAGTCCATTCGCCTCGGCCAGTCGCTGCGGACCTGGTCCGTCGCGGCCACACTGCTGCTGGAACTGCTCGGCCGCGGCCGGCTCCTGCCCGGCCTCACGGTGGAGGCCGGCTGCCTGACGGCGCTCTGGCAACTGGCCCACCCCGACCCCGATGATGAAGAGCGGCTGGCCCGCCTCGCCGCCGCCATGCCCGACCTCTGCCGGGCGATGGTCCCGCCCGAACGCAACGCAAAAACCTTCCGCCCCGCCGCCGCCCGCACCCTGCTGGACCGCTTCCTCCGCGCCGCCGGCGCCGCCCTGGCCGAGCGGTTCCTCGCCGACATGGACCGCCCCTTCAGCGAGCTGGGGCCGCAGTCGGCGGTCCGCCACTGGCTCCTCGCTCTGGGCGGCCAGGCGAGCCGTGACCTGCCGGCCGGGCTGACCGGTGCGACCGAGCTCTTCACCGCCGCCGACGCCTGGATCGCCCCGGCGACCGGCGTGCGCGGCCTCCAGTCCCTCCGCTCCGGCCTCCGGCTCAACCTGCCCGGCGAGACCGAGGGGAGCGGCTGGGAGGTGGAGCTGATCCTCCAGACGACCGTCGAGCCGCTGGTCACCATCCCGGCCCAGGCCGTCTGGGAGGCGATCGGGCAGGAGCTGATCGTCGGGCACCATCGATACCAGAATGTGGAGCAACGACTGCTGACCGACCTGCCGGTCATGGCCCGGCTCTTCCCCGCCCTGGAGCGGCTGCGGGGCGACGGGGCCCCGGCCCGGCTCGGCGTCAACACCCAGGAGGTCCTGGCGCTCCTCGAAGAGGCGACGCCGCTCCTCAAGGAGGCCGGCTTCGTCGTGCTGCTGCCCACCGGGCTGCTGCGGAGCCAGTCGCTCAAGGCCAAGATGCATCTGAAGCCGATGTCCGGGGCGACCGAGTCACGCTTCGGGCTGGACTCCATCGTAAACGTAGACTGGGACCTGGCGCTGGGCACCCACCCCATCGATTGGGATGAGTTGGAGCGCATGGCCCGGGAGAAGGCGCTGCTGGTCCAGTCGCAGGGCTGCTGGGTCCAGGTGGATCAGCGGACGATCCAGACCGCCTTGAAGAACCTGGAGCCCTACCGGAAGCAGATCACGCTCGGCACGGCCATGCGCCTCGAAGCGAAGGCATCCGCCACCAAGACAGACGAGGCAAAACCGGACGTGAAGGTCGAGGCCTCCAGCGAGGGCTGGGTCCTCGATCTGCTGGAGCGGCTGCGGGAGCCGGCCCGGATCGAGCCGGTCCCCGCCCCCGAGGGCCTCAAGGCCACCCTGCGCCCCTATCAGGAGCGGGGCTTTCACTGGCTCGCCTTCATGCGCCGCTTCGGCCTGGGCGCCATCCTCGCCGACGATATGGGCCTGGGCAAGACGATCCAGGTCACTGCCCTTCTCCTTCATGAGCGGGAGCAGGGCTGGACCGAGGCCCCGACCCTGCTGATCTGCCCGGTCTCCCTCGTCGGCAACTGGCGGCGGGAACTGGCCAGGTTCGCCCCCGGCCTGAAGGTCCTCATCCACCACGGCAGTGGACGGACCGGGAACTTCGCTGAGCGGGCGATGGCGCACGATGTGGTGATCACGACCTATACCCTCGTGGCGCGCGATGAGGCCACCCTGAAGACCGTCCCCTGGGCCGGCCTGGTGGTAGATGAAGCGCAGAATCTGAAGAACCCATCGGCCAAGCACGCCCAGGCGATCCGGCGGCTGCCGCCCGGCTACCGCATCGCCCTGACCGGGACCCCCGTGGAGAACCATTTGGGTGACCTCTGGGCGCTCTTTCACTTCATCAACCCCGGCATGCTGGGCAGCCAGGAGGAGTTCCGCAAGACGTTCGCCCTGCCGATCGAGCGCTTCCGGGATGAGGAGGCGGCCAAGCGGCTGCGGGACTTGGTGCAGCCCTTCATGCTCCGGCGGGTGAAGACCGACCCGACGATCATCGACGATCTGCCGGAGAAGCAGGAGATGCCGGTCTTCGTCAACCTGTCCATGGAGCAGGCTGCCCTCTACGAGGCGGTGGTGGAGGATACGATGAACCGGACCCTCGGCCTGGCGGGCATCGCCCGGCACGGGGCTGTGCTGGCCGGGCTGACCCGGCTGAAGCAGATCTGCAACCATCCATCCGGCATGGTGGCGGACGGCGGCCCCATGGAAGGGCGCTCCGGCAAGCTGGACCGGTTGACGGAGATGCTGGAGGAGGTCCTGGCGGAGGGCGACTCGGCCCTGATCTTCACCCAGTTTTCGCAGTTCGGTGCCCGGCTGAAGGAGTACCTGGCGCGCCGCTTCAATGTCAATGTGCTCTTTCTGGATGGCTCGGTCCCCCGGCAAGAGCGGGAGCAGATGGTCCAGTCCTTCCAGGCGGGTGAGGCGCCGCTCTTCATTCTCTCGCTGAAGGCGGGCGGGGTGGGGCTTACGCTCACGCGGGCCTCCCACGTCTTCCACTTTGATCGATGGTGGAACCCGGCGGTGGAGGATCAGGCGACCGATCGGGCTTTCCGCATCGGACAGACCCGCACGGTGATGGTCCACAAGCTGGTGACCGCCGGGACATTAGAGGAACGGATCGATGAACTCCTCGCGGAGAAGCGGCAGATCTCGGGGCAGGTGGTCGGCACGGGCGAGTCCTGGCTGGGCGACCTCTCCACCGATGATCTGCGCAGGTTGATTGCACTGGAGGACGCTCTGGAAGAGGAGGGCTAGCGCATGGCGACCGAGACGCAGAATTGGTGGGCCGAGCGCTGGCTCGCCTGGGGAGAAGCCCTCGGCCTGGGGCCGGAGACCGAGGGGCAGGCCAAGTCGGCCCGCCGGCTGGAGGGCGAGGTTGAGATTCGGCCGGGCCGGATCTCCGCCCGGGTCTGGGTGAGCGAGCGGCGCCGGGTGAATGTCGTCTTCAAGGTGCGCCCGTGGAGCGAGAAGGAGTGGCGCAAGCTGCTGGACGCCGCCGCCACCCAGCCGGAGCTGGCCCAGCGGCTCCTGGCCGGGACCATGGGCGCGGAGCTGGAGGAACTGGCGGCATCGCTGGGGCTTGCGCTCTTTCCGGACTCGGCGAGCGTGGGGTGCAGTTGCGGCGCGGGTCATTTGCACTGCCGCCACCTGAACTACCTGCTCTCCCAGACCGCCGAGCTCCTGGCGGGTAATCCCTTTCTCTGGCTGATGGTGCTCGGCCAGGAGCGGCAGGAGTTGCTGGCCGGACTGCGGGGGCGGCTCGCCGACGCCCGGCCCGGTGGCTCCCGCCCGCCGGCGGCCGAGGCGGAGGATGAAGCCGTGGTCGCCGCCGCCGAGAGCGGGGAGCCGCTCGACCTGGCCCGGCTCTGGCAGGGGCCGGTCGACCCGGGCACGGTGCCGGCCCGGCCGGGGGCCGGGAGCGCCCCCGAGGCGCTGCTGCGCAGCCTCGGCCCGCTGGCGGCCGGCGAGCCGCTCTTCCTGCCGCCGGCCCGGGAGGCCTACCCGGTCCACGAGATCCTGCAACGCATGGCCGGCCGGGTAGGCCGGACCGCCAATGCCCTCGCCCTCGGGGAGATCGAGCCGGCCTTTGCGGGCGGCACCCTGCCGGGCAAGCCGGTCTCGCTGGCCGCCCGGATCGCCCCCGAGGTGGAGGGCGTGCTCCGGGCGGGGGGCAGCATGCGCCTGATCGATGAACTCTACGACCTCTGCCCCACCGCCCGAGCCCTGGGCGATGAGGAGGCCGCCCGCCGCCCCCTGCTGGACGCCTGCCAGAACCTGCCCCCCGACCTGGCGCTGATCGCCGGGCGCTACGCCGGCCCGGTCGCCGCCCTGCTGGAGGGGGCGGAGTTTCACCATGTCGTGACCTTCAGCGAGTGGCTGGCCGGCGAGGCGAGCGAAGACAGCGACTGGGTCCGGGCCCTCGCCGCCACCGGGGCGGGCCGCCCTGCGCTGGCCCCCCACTTCCGCCGCCTCCAGCCGCAGGTGGGCGACCTGCTGCGGATCCGGCTGGACGGCGGGCTGGCGGTCAACCTCATCCCGCGGGCTCAGCGAGACCTGGAGGCCCCGCTCCAGTCCGATGCGATCGCAGCCCGGGCGCTCCAGGCGCTGACCGGCTTTGCGCCGAGGGGCGTCCTCTCCGAGGGGGAGTCGGTCGCCGCCCTGCTGGCAGAGGGGGGCTATCGCGACGGCATGCACCCCGACCCGCTCTGGCTGGTGGCGATCCTGGCCCCGGGGCTCCACAGTGACCCCGCGGAGCGCCTGATCGACCGGCAGCCGAATGGCTGGCGCCCCGGCTTTTCCCGCTATGTCTACGGGGTCTGGCCCCGGCGGGACGACCGGCTGCGCTCCTACCAGGCAGGGCTCATGAAGGCCTGGGTGACCCGCCGGGAGCTCGAGGCGGCGACCGCCTGCATTACCTGGTGGAACCGGCTCTGGCCGGGAGCCCAGGACGAACCGGTGGTGGCCGACTCGCTCGCCTCCTTCCTGCACTTCCTCTGGAACGTGGCGCCCCGGGAGGCCGGGCGCCACCGGATCCCGCCCGATCAGGTACCCCGGATCATGGCCGACTGGTTCACCTTCCTGGTCGACGTGGCACCATCCATTGCGGATGCGGTCTCGCCCCATCGGCAGGCCTGCGCCCTCACGGAGCACTATGCCGACCGCCTCGCCGCCGCCCCGCCCGATGGGGCGAGCGAGGGGCAGGTGCTGGCCTGGCAGGCAGAGGGCTTCCGTTGGATGGGACCAACCCTCGTCCTGAGCGGTGGGGGATATCGGTGAGCAACGTGTGAAGGCGACCCCGCCCCCGGGGTCGCCTTTCTCCTTCATCGGCCATCTTCGGCTTCGGGCCGGTTCATCACTCCTCCAGGTGGGCGGGCAGTCGGTCCACCAGAGGCGTGACGCCCAGGGGTGACTCCAGCGTCAGCGGCCACGGATCGACTGGGGTGTTGCCGATCGTCGCTGTCCAGTGAAGATGCGGCCCGGTCGAGAAGCCCGTGTTGCCCACCAGACCGATCGTCTCCCCCGGCTCCACCCAGTCGCCGGGGGAGACGTCCAGCCGGTCGCAGTGGTAGTAGGTGGTGTAGAGGTTCATACCATGATCGATGATGATGGTCCAGCCCGTGACGATCAGATGCTCGGCCAGGACCACCTTGCCGCGGGCGGGGGCCAGGATCGGTGTGCCCGTCGGGGCCCCGAAGTCCATGCCGCTGTGCCGGCCCGTCTCCGCGCCGTTGACGAAGCGGATCTCACCGAAGTAGGTCGTGATCCACAGCTCCCCCGCCAGGGGAGCCTGGAAGGGCCCGCGCCAGAGCGGGCGGGGTTCGCTGGTCGACCGGACCTTGAAGACCTTCGCCCAGTCGGCCTCCTGGCGGGGGTCGTAGTAGAGATCGGTCTGCTCCTCGGTCACGACCAGGCGGTCCTCCGTGAACTGCTTGTGAAGCACAGCCACCGATCCCTCCCAGGAGCCGCCGTCCCAGGTGACGGTGATCGGGTAGGAACGGACCTGTGCGGCGGCCGGAAAGCCGATGAAGGCGACCTGCCGGTCCCCCAGGGTGAAGGGGCGCGGCTGCTCTCCCAGCCCTTCGACCTCGATGGTCAGGCCTCCCTCGGGGATGTGGCGCAGCTCCAGCACGGCGAAATCGCCCTGCTGCACCTGTGCCGGGCTGACCACGACCGATGGGGGGATCACTGGTAATGGTTCGGGATCCGCAGGGAGAGTCGGGGCAGGTGGCGAATCCACTTGAGGCTGCGGCGCAGGACCCGCCTCCGGCTCGGTTGCAGCCGGCGGTTCCGGAGTTGGCTCCGGCTTCGCCTGGCACCCGGCGATCAGGACGGTGGCGGCGAGTAGCAAGGTGAGCAGACGGCGCACGTGATCACGCTCCTCCCATTCTGCCCTGCTTACAGTTCCCGTCCTTCGAACTGCGCAAACCGCTCGCGCCACTCCTGCGGGAGCGGCTGCGGACGCTTCGCCTGGTAGTCGTAGTGGACGATCACAGCCCGACTGGTCGCCACGAGCCGCTGTGACTCCTTCTCGACGATCTGCGATTCCATAATGAAGCTGGAATTGCGGATCTCCGCAACCCGCACCCCTATCTGGAGCGTCTCTTTAAGGAAGGCCGGCGACTTGAACGTGATGGTAATCTCGGCGAGGATCAGGGGAAGCGCGAGGACCCCATCGCCCCCGATGGCGGAGAGGTAATCCATCCGCCCGGTCTCGAAGTAGGTCGAGTAGACCGCGTTGTTCACGTGACCCAACATGTCGCAATCACGGAAGATGACCCGCTGCTCCGTTGTAAAGGGGAAACCCTGCACGATGAATCCGCCTCCTTGTGACATTACCCGCTTCACTTCCATTCTTGAACTTCGGTATCCTGCCGGTCTCCCGGTTAATCTATGGGCCAGGGTACTCGTAACAGGGGGTCTTTCGACATGGTTTGGTTCCTGCTGGTCGGTGGTCTTATCCTGATCCTGTTGGGGGTGTGGGGAGGGCCGCGCCGCAAGCATCGCCCCGAAAAATCTTCACGCATTCCCAAAGATGCGACCGTCCAGGAGGCCTGGGATATTCTGACCAGCCCCGTGCAATATGAGGACGAGTTGATCAAGATCCCGGAACACAAGCCCTTCCGGCTGCCCAGCAGCGACAGGCGGTTCTACCAGGGCCTGGCTGTGGGCCTCGGCATGGGCCTCGTAATGGCCGCGTTCCTCAGCCCGTTTCTGCCCGGGCAGGCGGAGACCCCGTCGCAGGTGGCCGCCGAACAGGGCGAGAAGCCGGAGACCCCGGCTGCCGACCCGGATCCTGCCGGCGCTCAGAAGCCAGACGAGCAGGCCAAGCCGGCTGAGACCGAGACTCCTCCGGCTGTGACACCGCCGGAGCCGCCCAAGCCCGCCAACGTGACGGTGACGATCGAGCCCGGCTCCTCCAGCCATGACATTGCGTCCACCCTCAAGGCCGCAGGGGTGATCGCCGATGAGCAGGAGTTCCTGCGGTTGGTGGAGGCCTATGGCGTAGAGACCAGCCTCAAGGCCGGCACCTTCGTCATCCCGACCGATGCCACGGTGGACCAGGTGATCGAGCAGGTGACCAAGTAGAGAGCATGGAACGAGGCGCCACCCGTGCGGGATGGCGCCTCCCCTTTTACCTGGCAGCGGACCGAGCAAACAGGATCCTTGCGCCGGCAACGACCCAGCCGACCCCGAAGAGGAGCTGAAACGGTTCGGCTGCGTCCTTCAGGGAAGAGGCCCAGAGGATCAGGGGCAACGGTGCCAGCCCCCCAAGCAGCAGGGGGATCATCAGTGCGGGCCGCCGTTCCTGCCGGAAGAGCATCCGACTCAGGCCGACGAGGAAGAGGCTGGCCCCGACGAGGTAGAATCCGACGTTCAGGACCGCATCCCGGGCGATGGACAGCCGGGGGACCTCCATCAGGACGAGGAGCGTCCCCACGGCGCCGGGAAGGAGAGCCACCGGCCAGACCCACCCGGAGAGAGTCCGTAGGTAGGCCAGCAATCCGGCCATGAGGCTGAGGCAGGCCCCACCCACGATCCAGAGGACTGCCGGCCGCGCGGGGTAGAAACCCGCAATGGCGATCGCCGGCAGACCGAAGGCGAAGAGGGCGGCCCCCGTCATACTGAGCGCCGCGCCGGCCCGCTCCAGTACGGCAGGCGCCGGGGTTTCGGTGAACCGGTCCTCACTCAGCATGTGGAGGCCGGTCCAGGCCCAGTTCAGGCCGAACTGGCTGAAGAGGAGGAGCCCCTGCGGGCTGTCCATGCGGAGGTCTGTGACCGGCAGGCTGGCCATGAGAAGGCCGGAGAGCAGCGCTGCCAGCCCCCGGAGCGGCAGGCCCGAGCCGCCGGTGAGCAACTGATAGACCCCCACGACGCTGGTCCCCAGCGCAAGGAGCATCACCCCGAACGGCAGGACCCCCCAGAGGGCGTTCAGCGGGGGAAGCGCTCCGAAGAGGATCAGCACGGTACCGACTACGCCGGGATAAAGGACGAGGCGAACCAGCCATGGGGCAATGCGGCGGGTCAGGGCCGATTGTGCCACGATAAAGCCCAACGCACTGATCCAGACCAGATTGTTGAAGGTGAACGGACCGGCGGGGATCATCATGATGCGGAGGTAGATCGTCACCGGCAGCCCGGCGAAGAAGAGGACCCCGCCGGCCAGGGCGGCCAGGCCGCCGATCTGGAAGAAGAGCCCCTTGCGCAGGGTGCGAGGCCGGTGCAGGGCCCGGGTGCCCTCGACCGAGAGCACGGCTGCACTGGCCCGGGGCGAAGGGCCCACCACGATCTGCAGGTACCGGCTCCGGGCGAACAGGTAGAAGAGGGCGTGTAGCAGGACGTAGATCAGGAAGACCCAACTGTCCCAGATCCACTCCCCGTCCGCTCCGGTCGCCCGCACCAGGGCGGTCAGGAGGAAGGAGCCGTTGGCCGCGCCCACCAGCGCCGGCAGCCCGAAGACCAGGGAGGCCTGGGCCGAGAAGATCTCGAGCAGGTCACGGTGGGAGACGCCCAACTGGCGCAGCGATCTCGCCCTCGCCCTGGCCTGTGGCGTGTCGCTCAGGAGCTGCAGGTAGAGCAGGCTCCCCACCGCCAGGAGGACCATCAGCCCGATGAACCCAAGCAGGAAGAGGACATAGGCTTCGGCGATCCCACCGCCCCCGAGGAGCCGCCGCAGGCTGAAGGCGGTGGCCCCCAGCACGGCGGTGATCAGGACGGCGGAGAGCATGAGCAGCCGCCCCGAGTGATGCAGGCGCTGCGTCAGGAGCGACAGGGTGATCAGATCGACACCATCGAGGGCGGCCGCCTTGCGCTGCCTCAGGTTGGCCAGGAGCGCCGGCAGCCCGCGCGCAAAGAGGAGCCAGGTCCCCGTCACGAGGAGGAGGGCGGCCCAGAGGCTGGTCTGCACCACGCTGGCGCTATAGGGAATCACCAGCAGAGAGAGGTAGGCCAGCAGGAGCAGGATGATCGACAGGAGCAGTTGGGAGGCCGCACGAGGCAGTGCCACCGCAAGGCGACCCCCGCTCCGTCCGCCGGTGGTGATCGCCGCCCGGCGGATGGCCCAGTGCGTGTAGAGGATGCAGAGCAGGAAGCTGAGGCCGAAGAGGAGACAGGTGCGGAGCACGGCGGAGAGGGGAAAGGCGAAAAGCGGAGGGTTGGGCAGATCGGCCAGCAGGCCGAGCCCCAGGAAGAAGAGGCGGGCGAAGATGGCGCTCAGCCCGATCCCAAGGCCGAGGACGATCAGGGCCAGCAGGCTGCTCTCCAGGTGAAGCGTCATGATCAACTGGAGGGGGCGCATCCCCTGAAGCAGTAGCTGGCGGATCCGGTTCCGGCTGTCCGCCAACTGGCTGGCGTGCAACTGGAGGATCAAGGTCGCGGTAAAGAGGCCGACGAACCAGGTAGCCCCGGTCAGATAGGGACGGGGAAGGGCGTGCTGGAACTCCGGGTGGTCCAGGATTGCGCTGTAGAGGCTGAAGAGCCAGACGGCAAAGGTACTGCTGAGCAAGAAGGTCAGATAGGTCCAGATGCGGTGGCGCAAGTGGGCGACCGCCAGGTGGAGGGAGATCATCGCTGCTGCCTCCCCGCCCTAACCGGGCACATAGAGCGAGTCACCCTGCTCTCCGCCCATCGCGGAGATCGCATCGGCGATCTGCTGGTAGAAGACCCGCCGCTCCACACCCCGGCGCACCTCGGTATAGAGCCGGCCATCCTGAATGAAGAGAACTCGTTGACAGTAGCTGGCCGCGACCGGATCATGGGTAGCCATGATGATGGTGGCCCGCTCGGCCGCGTTGAGCTGCGAAAGCGCCTCCATGAGACGCCGGGCGGAGCGGGAGTCGAGGCTGGCTGTCGGCTCATCGGCGAGGACGAGGCTGGGACGGTGGATCAGGGCACGGGCTGCAGCGGCCCGCTGCTGCTCCCCGCCCGCAACCTGATAGGGGTACCGCCCGAGAACGTTCGTCAGGGAGAGCCGCTCAGCCAGTTCGTGCAAGCGGCACTCGGCTTCCGCCCGGGGTGTGCGCTCCAGCGAGAGCGGCAGGAGGATGTTCTCCTGCAACGTCAGGTAGTCCAACAGGTTCTCCTGCTGGTAGATAAAGCCGAGCCGGCGCCGCCGGAAGTCCGCCAGTGCGTTGCCGCTCAGGGCAGCGAGATTCTGACCATCGATCAGCGCCTCGCCCAGTGTCGGGGTGTCCATGGTGCCCAGGAGGTTCAGCAGGGTGGACTTGCCGCTGCCGGAGGGACCCATAATGGCGATGAACTCCCCGGTCCGGACCGTCAGGTGAAATCCGTCAAGGGCCCGCACGGGCGGGGCGCCCCGATCGCCCCGGTAGACCTTGCTCAGATTGACCGTCTGCAGGACTGGCACGCGCGATCTCCCCCTTGTGTAGAGCCTACGTCATCACCCGGCCGGTCTGCCATGGGAGGACCCTTGCCAAACCTTTCAGATCTGCAAGGGGAGTCTCTCAGCCGCCCTGGTTGGCGGGAGCGACCTCGTAGGTCAGTTCCGCTGTCGTCCCGCTGCCTGCCGCGGAGGTGATCACCAGCCGGTGACCGAGCCGGTCGACCACCTGGCGCACAAGGTAGAGGCCGATACCCGTCGCGCCGCCGAACCGGCGACCGTTCTCCCCGGTGAAGAAGGGCTCGTAAATCCGGGGCAGGTCCTCCGGCGGAATGCCCGGTCCCTGGTCAACGATCCGCAGGATGACGGTCGTTCCACTTCGGCGCAGTTCGAACCGGAGGCGCTGCCGCTCCGCCCCGGTCTGGGAGGCGTACTTCAGGGCGTTGGCGACGATCTGCTCCAGGAGGAAGCGATTCCACTTCTGGTCGCTCAGGACGGTCCAGTCGTCGGCATCCACCGCATCGACCTCCGGGAAGATGCCGGTCCGGATAAACTGCTTCTTCCGGTGGTTGATGATCTCACGAATCGTCTCCAGCAGGTTGACCCGCCGGACGAGGTAGTCCTGGGCGAACTCCCGCAACCGGGCCATGTTCAGGACCAGTTCAAGCCCGTCCGCAACCTCCATCGCCTCCTCTTCGATCGAGGCGATGGTCGGTCGCAACTCCTCGAGGGGCTGCTGGGCAGACTCCTGGGCCAGGACCGAAATGGCCGCGACCGGGGTCTTCATCTGGTGGACCCAGAGGTTGGCGAAGGTGGTCTGCCGCTCATACTCCTGCACCAGCCTCAGCCGCTCCGTGCTCCAGAGCGAGTCCATACGGGTTGCAAGGCGGGCGGCCATGGCCTGGTCGGCGTTGCCGGCCGGCGGCAGGTGGGCAAGGGATTCCAGGGGCGCCCCCTCGCTCAGCATCGACTCCACCTGGCTTGCGAACGGCCACCAGCGGGCCAGGTCGATCGCCAGGTAGACGAGCAGGAGGACGAACGAGATCACCAGGGTGTAGCCGATCTCGCGCGAGAGCCTGGTGACAGGGGATTCTTCATAGGAGGCGACGAGCAGGATCACCGTCAGAATCAGGGCGGTGTTGAGCAGAAAGGCCAGAATCAGCCCGGAGCGATCGACCAGGAAGCGCCAGAGGAGGCGGGTGGTCATGGCCTACCCTCCCAGGCGTGAGGAGACCAACTGATACCCCATCCCCCGTCGGGTCTCAATGGCATCCTTCAACCCCCAGGCATCCAACTTCGCCCGCAACCGGGTGATGTTCACGGTCAGATTGTTGTCATCGACGAAGGTGGCATCGTCCCAGATCGCCTCCAGGCACTCCTCCCGGGTGGTGATCTCATCGGCGCGGCGCATGAGCAGATGCATCAGCCGAAGTTCGTTTCGGGTCAGTGTCTGGGACTGCCCCCGGAACTCGATCGCGCCCGCCGCCAGATCGACCTTCAGCGCCCCTACCGTGAGAGCGGCCTGCGTCTCGTTCCCGGCATACTCGCCGTAGGCGCGCCGGAGCAGGGCCCGCAGCTTGGCGTGGAGGACATCGAGATTGAACGGCTTGGTGACATAGTCGTCGCCGCCGCTCTCGATCCCCAGGATCTGATCGACGTCGCCGGCCCGGGCGGTCAGGAAGCAGATCGGGATGGAGGAGCGCCGGCGGATCACCCGGGTCAGGTGATAGCCGTCCTGGTAGGGCAGGTTGATATCCATGATGACCAGATGGGGTCGGACGCGCACAAACTCCTGTTCGACCTGGCGAAAATCATGGATCCGATGGGCCTCGTAGCCGTATCGGTTCAAGTAGTTCTGGACCGAGCCGGCGATCCGTGCATCATCTTCGACAATCAGAATGCGGTACGTCACGCGATGACCTCCCTGAGAGGCAGCGGGTACAGGTAGGTTTAATGTATCGAAAATGCAGAGGAACTCCTTATGAATCTACAGACTGTTGTGCCATCCGTCAAGGCATCCAGACGTCAGAAAGTGTCATTATCCAGACAGAATCATCACATACGGAAGGTGACTGGTATTGGTACGACTTGCTTGCTATACTGGATAGCAGCACTTACCAGTCGATCTACCGGGAGGGTATCACGATGGCCGGGCTGGCGAACAAGGTTGTGATTCTGCGCAATGCGGGCATGGGTGAGGGAGACGATCTCCTGGGCTCCACCATTCTGGCCAGTTTCCTGCGGCTCGTGGCGGAATCGCCGGAGAAGCCCAAGGCAATCTTCTGCTATAACGGCGGCGTCAAACTGCTGACGGGTGACTCGCTCGTGCTGGCCCACCTGCAGGAGCTGGCCGCTGCAGGTGTGCCGGTCCAGGCCTGTCGCACCTGCGTTGACTTCTTTGGCCTCCGCGAGGCCATGCAGGTTGGCGAACTCTCCAGCATGGCTGCCTATATGGAGTACGTGCAGAACGACGAACTCCTCGTCCTCTAGTCCCGGGAAGAGCCACGACCGTGCTTCCAGTTGAAACGAAACCGACCGCTATTGCATACGCAATGGCGGTCGGTTCTGCTTATGCCCTGATAAGCATAGCTTGTTCAGGTCCCCCGCCTCTCCCGGCGGGGGACAAAGCCACCGGTCCAACCGGGCAGGCCGTTTGCCCCCAGTTCAGCGGCAAACTCGTGGTCCGTCAGCCGAGCCACTCCCGACAGGGTCATCGCCTGCCCGTTCGACCGTTGAACGTCCTGAAAGTTCGTCCACCCATTCTCGGCGAACTCCGTAGAGGGAGCACCGGATGGAACCCCGCGCGCCATGATGGAGACCTCCTCCCGGGTGTGAACCGAATCGGGACCAAAGCTAGTATGCCCGGCCTGGTCGACGTAACGTCTGGGAATTCTATCTTATGGGCATAATAAGCTGGCCTTAAAGGAGATTGGGTCTCGCCGTAGAATTTAGTCTGTACTAAAATGTCTGGAATTGTCAGAGGGAGGGGTCTGGTTCCATGACCGAGGGAAAGCAGTTTGAAGCCCTGTTGCACGAGGATCGTGTATTCCCGCCTTCTCCTGCGTTCGCGGCGGAGGCACTCGTTTCGGACAGCAGCCTCCATGAGTGGGCTGCCCGGGATCGGGAAGGTTTCTGGGCCGCGCAGGCAGAGCAGCTCCACTGGTCCAAGAAGTGGGATCAGGTCCTGGACTGGAATCCACCCTTTGCACAGTGGTTTGTCGGCGGCAAGCTGAATGTCTCCTACAACTGCATTGACCGGCACCTGGCTACCTACCGCCGGACGAAGGCGGCGATTATCTGGGAGGGCGAGCCCGGCGAGGAGCGGGTCATGACCTACCTCGACCTGCACCGCGAGGTCTGCCGCTTCGGCACCGTGCTGAAGAACATGGGCGTGCAGAAGGGCGACCGGGTCACGCTCTACATGCCCATGATCCCCGAGGCGGCCGTCGCCATGCTGGCCTGCACCCGGATCGGCGCCGTCCACTCCGTCGTCTTTGGCGGCTTCTCCTCGGAAGCGCTGCGCGACCGGATCAACGACTCATCCTCCAAGGTGGTGATCACCGCCGATGGTGGCTGGCGCCGCGGCAACATCATCCGCATGAAGTCGATCGTCAACGATGCGATCGTGGATTGCCCGACGGTTGAGAAGGTGGTCGTGGTCAAGCGGATCGGTCACGAGTCGCTGGTCGAGCACGGCTGGCACCCCGGGCGTGACTTCTGGTACCACACCCTCATGCGGAATGCCGCCCCGACCTGCCACATTGAGGAGATGGATTCCGAGGATCCGCTCTTCATTCTGTACACCTCCGGCTCAACCGGCAAGCCGAAGGGCGTCATGCATACCACCGGCGGCTATCTGACCCAGGCCGCATCGACCACCAAGTATGTCTTCGATCTGAAGGATCAGGACGTCTACTGGTGCACCGCCGACATCGGCTGGATCACGGGGCATACCTATGTGATCTACGGCCCGCTGGCCAACGGCGCCACAACCCTCATGTTCGAGGGCGCCCCCGACTACCCGGACCGGGGTCGTATGTGGGAGATCATCCAGAAGTATGGGGTGAACATCTTCTACACGGCGCCCACGGCCATTCGCTCCTTCATGCGCTGGGGCGAGGGCTGGCCGGCCAAGTATGACCTCTCCAGCCTGCGCCTCCTGGGCACCGTCGGCGAGCCGATCAACCCCGAGGCCTGGATGTGGTACCACAAGAACATCGGCAAGGGGAACTGCCCGATCGTGGACACCTGGTGGCAGACCGAGACCGGGGCGATCATGTGCACCCCGCTGCCCGGCGTCACCACCACCAAGCCAGGCTCCGCCACCCGGCCCTTCCCGGGCATCGAGATGGCGATTGTGAACGAGCAGGGGCAGGAGGTGGAGTGGGGCTCCGGCGGCTATCTTGTGATCAAGTCGCCCTGGCCCTCCATGCTGCGCACCGTCTGGGGCGACGCCGGCCGCTATGTGAGCCAGTACTTCTCCAAGTTCGACAAGGCGACCTATTTTACGGGCGATGGCGCCAAGTGGGACGAGGAGGGCTACTTCTGGATCATCGGACGGGTGGATGATGTGATCAACGTGGCCGGGCATCGTATTGGCACCATGGAGGTGGAGTCGGCCCTGGTCGACCACTCGCTGGTGGTCGAGGCGGCGGTCATTGGCAAGCATCACGAGGTGAAGGGGCAGGCGATCGCCGCCTTTGTCACCCTGCGGGAGGGGCAGAAGGGCTCGCAGGATCTGATCGACGAGCTGAAGAAGCACGTCGCCGCCAAGATCGGCGCCCTGGCCCGCCCGGACGAGATCTACTTCACCGCTGACCTGCCCAAGACCCGGTCCGGCAAGATCATGCGGCGCCTGCTGCGGGATATTGCCGAGGGCCGGGCCATGGGCGACACCACCACCCTGGCCGATCCGACCGTGGTGGCGCAGCTCAAGAGCCAGTACGAGGAGAGCGAAGCGGGCGACTAGCCGCGATCACACAAGGACCGCCATCCACTGGGTGGCGGTCTTTTTGCGCGCCGGGGGCAGCCCCTCTGGTATAGGCCCCCCATCCACTGGGCAGATTATGTCGGGAAGGGAGAGGGTCTCATGATGCCGTTGCCTGGCGGGCTCCGGATCTACCGGGCGGCCCGGGAGGATGCGCGCAGGATGCTGCCGCACGGTGATGAACCGGCGGAGTGGGTCGCGGGAGTTTATCGGACGTGCTGTGGCTGGGCGGAGGCCCGGGCAGCCCGCTGGTGCCGGCTGGACCGGCGGCTGCTCGCCCGCTGCCTGGCGCTCCGTGCCGCGGTGGAGCAGGCCGAACTGGAACTGTCGAAGGCGCGCCAGGAGGAGGCCGGGCAGGAGGCGGAGCGGCTGGCCCGCGTCCGGTTGCAGCCGGAGGAGCAGAATCCGATGGACGACTCGCTCTCCACCTGGGCCTACCTCCTGCTCATGGGACTGCTCACCTGTTTGGAGCTGCCCCTCGTCTTCCTCTCGTTCAGCGCCTTTGGCCTCCCGCCGATCTTCACCGGGCTGCTCAGCTTCCTCTGTGCTGGTATCACCGCCTTCCTTGGCCACGCCCTGGGGACGATCTCCCGCCATAAGCGGGTGCGGACAGGCACGATGCTGGGGCTGCTGCTGGCCCTGAGCGCCGCCTTCACCGCCAGCCTGGCCTGGCTGCGGGAGGGGGCGCTGGAGGTGATCCGCTCCGACACGGCGACCCTCGATCCCAAGGCGGCAGCCTTCGCCCTCTTTGCGATCAGCCTGGCCAGTCTGGCGGTGGCAAGCCTCCTGGCCTGGCATCACGGGGTCGACCCGCTGGACCGGGAACTCTACCGCGCTCGCCAGAATCGCCGGCGGTGGGAGCGGCAGCAGGGGAGGCTCCAGCGGCGGCTGCGGGCGGCGGAGAGCCGGAGGCTGGCGACCAGGGAGACAGCCCGCCAGGAGGTGCTCTCCTTCGGGCAGGCCATGCTCAGCCGGTTTCACCGGTACGCCCGCTGCAACCAGCTCCACCGGGACCAGCACGACCTGCCCGCCTCCCTGCGGGACGAGAACCTGCCGACCCTGCCCATGCCGGCGATCCTGGCGGAGCCACTCAGTTGGAGCGCCCGGGACCGGCTCCACTCGTAAGGAGGAGAAGGCGAGATGTTCGATTGGATCCGGTTCAGTACCCTCTTTCTCGCCGGGCGTGCCCGGCGGGCGGGGGCCGAGGATGGCAACGCACTGATCCCCCACATGGGCGATCAGCGCCCGCCCAAGTACCTGCTCTACCTCCGGGCCATCGGCTCCTGGCGGGCCTCCGGCCTCCAGGCCCGCTGGCAGTGGGCCGACCGGTCGCTCTACCCGGCCTACGTGCGGGCCCAGCGGCTCCTGGAGCAGGCCCGCCAGCGGCTTGCCGAGGCGGATGAGATCCACCGGGCAGCCGTGGCCCGGCGGGAGGAGCGCGGGACCGATCGGAACAAGCTGGCGCTGCAGCGGGCGCGCCGGATGCGCGCAGAGGCCATGCGGCGCACCGAGCGGGCCGAACTGCGGCTCAGCCGGGCCCAGGCCAGGCGGCAGGCCCGCTGGGAGGAGTTCGATGCCGCCTTCCGGTCCCTCGCCGCCGAGACCGACCACTACATGCAGATCTATGCCGATGCCAACATAAAGCACCGCGACGAGAACGACCTGCCCCCGGGCCTCCTGGAGGAGAATCGCCCCCGGCTGGAGCAGCCGGCCTGGCTGCAGCGGCTTGACTGGACGGTGCCACCGCTGACAGAGCGGCTCCCGAGCCCGGGACGGGGAAGCTCGCTCCCGGGCTGAGCCCCCGGCGGAACCCCGGCCCGGGCCTCGGCCCATCCGACTTTGTTGGAGGTGATCCCCCTGTCCCGATTCCTCCCACTGCTCCTGGCTTCCCTCCTGCTCCTCACAGCCTGCGGGACGCCCGAGCCGGCCGCGCCCCAGGTGGTGATCGCCCTGATCGACCTCTCCGGCTCGACCGCGGCAGTGCGGGAGCAGTACCTTGCGCAGACCCGGCAGATCATTGAGAGCCTGCCGGCAGGCAGCCGGTTCCTGGCCCTGCCGGTCTCGCTCACCGTCCCGGCACTGGCCGACACGACCTTCCCGACCTACACCTGGTGGAAGACCAACAGCTTCACCCACGGCAGGGAGATGAGACGCCTCCGGCAGGAAGCGATGGCCGAGATCGAGGTCGGGATCACGCAGGCCCCCGGCTCCTCCGGAACCCATATCCTCGACAGCCTCCGGGAGGCCGAGAAGTTCCTGGCCGGCTATCCGGACGGGGCCGGCGCAGTCTATATTCTCAGCGATATGGTGGAGCAGAGCGACCTGATCGACTTCTACAACCTGACCGCAGATGGGGTCATTCCGGCCCTGGCGAAGGTGCAGGAGGACCGGGCGTTACCCAACCTGCACGGCGCCAGCGTGACGGTGGCCGGGCTGGAGGCGGCCTCCACGCTCAAGCCCTCGACCGTGCGGGCGATCCAGTCCTTCTGGGAGGAGATCTTCCAGCAGGCCGGCGCCACCCTGCGCCGCTATTCGCCGACCCTGCAGGTGGATTCACCATGACACAAAGACAGAAGCCCCACGGCTTGAGCGTGGGGCTTCACCTTATAGCTCCTCCCGGCCGAACCGGAGGACCGCAACGAGCAGGAAGAGGAGAGCGCTGACCGTCGTCACCACCAGGGGCAGAATCGGGAAGGGGTAGAGCGAGGGGACCGGGATCCCCATGGCCAGGGCCACACCCACGTCGGGCAGGCGGGAGGGCAGGACCAGCCCCGCCTTGGGCAGGAAGTTCGTCAGGCTGCTGCCTCCCAGCAGGAGGGCGAGCGTCGCCCCCAGGATCGGCCCCCGGGTCCGGAAGAGGGTGCCCAGCAGAATGCTCAGGGCCAGGTAGAAGATCAGGGTCAGGCTCTGGATCCCCAGGATCACTGCGAGGGTGCTGACCGCCATGCCCTCGGCCATGAGATGAAACTCCAGGTAGCCCACCGCCGCCGGCAGGGCGACGGCCACCAGCCAGAGCGGGACCAGGGTACCCGCGAACTTGGCCAGCAGGAAGGCGAAGCGGGAGACCGGCTTGGAGAGCACCCAGGCCGCCGTACCCGACTGGCGCTCCCCGATCAGCAGATCCTGCCCCGCGATGATCGCCGCCAGGGCGGCTGCGAAGTTGCCAAGCCCCACGAAGAGCTGGGGGAAGATCTCCATGACCGGCGGAATCTCCTCGGGAGGTGCCGCCGCCAACAGGAGCGGCATGATCGCCATGAGACCGTTGATCACACCCACCCAGATCAGCGCCTGCAACAGGCCCCGCCGGGTCCGAAACCAGAGGCCGAACTCCTTCCGAACCAGGTTGCTCCAGCCACTCAGCGGGCCCGGTCGCCCAATCCGGTGGAGCGTCTGTACGTTAGCGGCCATGTCCGTTTCCCCCTTCCACCAGACCCAGGAAGACCTCTTCCAGGTCGTACTTGCGCCGGCCAAACTCGACCAGATTGCACCCCGGGTCACTCAGGACCAGCCGGGCAAGCATCGCCTCGGCGGCCGGCTCATCGGTCACAGCGACCTGCCAGGTTGATTGGCCGGGGCCCGGGGTCACATCGACCGATGAGATCCAGGGCTGCTCCGTGAGCCGCCGGCGAAGGTTCGGCCCAGCGCCTCGCAGCACCAGGTTGTAGATCACCTTGCCCTGACCGGCCAGCAGCTCCCGAATCGGGGCCTGGGCCACCAGCCGCCCCCTGTCCATGATCGCCACGGCATCGCTGACCCGCTGGACATCATCGAGGATATGGGTCGAGTAGAAGATCGTGCACTGGTCACGGAGCCGGTTCATGATCTCCAGCACATCGCGCCGGCCCATGGGGTCGAGGGCGGCGGCGGGTTCATCGAGGATCAGCAGGTCGGGCTGATTGATCTGCGCCTGGGCGATTCCCAACCGCTGCCGCTCCCCGCCCGAGAAGCCGCCGACCGGCCGGTCCGCCTTCGCCGTGAGCCCCACCAGATCCAGGCTCTCACGGACCCGGGCCTCAATCGCTGCCGCCGGCCCGGTGAAGAAGAAGCGGGCCGTGAAGCGGAGGGTCTCCCGGGCGGTCATGTAGTCGTAGAAGCGCGGCTCCTGCGCCAGGTAGCCGACCCGCTGCCGGATCGCCAGCCCCTCGGTCGCAATATCGTGTCCGAAGATGCGGCCACTGCCGCCGGTCGGGCTGGTCAGACCAAGCAGGAGCTTGATGGTCGTCGACTTGCCGGCACCGTTCGGGCCGAGGAAGCCGACAATCGCGTTCCGCTCGACCCGCAGGTCCAGGTCGGCGAGAGCCTGAACGCCTCCGTAGGACTTGCTCAGCCCCTTTGTCTCAATCGCTGGCATGCTGTTCACTCCTTGTCCCTTGGATCGCTTGCAAGGTCAAGGATAGCGTGCCAACCTTACAGCCAGCATAACGGAGCCTTACGAGTCAGATACGGGGAGCTCAAACCAGAAGCGGGCGCCCCCGCCGGGCTGATCCAGCACGCCGATCTCGCCCCCATGCCGGAGGATGATCTCACGCGCGATCGCCAGTCCCAGGCCCGTACCACCGGAGCGCCCCCGGGCGCCATCGGCCCGGTAGAAGCGGTTGAAGATCATCGGCCGCTCCATCGCCGGGATCCCCGGTCCCCGATCGGCCACCCAGACCCGCAGATGCGCATCCACCTGTTCGATGCCGACCTCCAGCCAGCCGCCGGTGCTCCCGTACTTCACAGCGTTTGTCAGCAGGTTATCCAGGACCCGCTCGATCTTGCCCGGGGCGATTCGGGCCCAGAGCGGCTCGTCGGGGATCTGGACCTGCAGCTCCATGCCCGCCTCCTCCAGGGCCGGCAGATGACCGGCGACCGCTTGCCGGAGGAGTTCGGCCAGGTCCCGCCGCTCCAGCCGCCAGGGCTCGGTGTGGGCATCGAGGGCGGCCAGTTCAAAAAGGTCGTCACTCAGGCGCTTCAACTGGAGCCCCTTCTCCTCGATGATCGCCAGCGACCGCTCCGGCTGCTCGGCCACGCCGGTGCGAAGCGCCTCGGCGTGGGCCAGCAGGGCGGTCAGCGGGGTGCGCAGGTCGTGGGACGCCGCCGCGACCATGTACCGGTGCGATGCCGCAGCCGCCCGAGCGACCTCCTGCGCCTCCTGAAGCCGGGTCGCCATGGCATCCAGGTCCCTGGCCAACTGGCCGAGCTCATCGCGGCGGCGGCCCAGGTCGGCCCGGGCGGAGAGATCGCCGCCGGCAATCTGGTGGATGGCGGCCGAGAGCCGCCGGATCGGCCGTTCAAGATGCAGGCTGAAGAAGAGGAAGAGGACCAGCGAGATGACGACCGAGAGGACCAGGCCGCCGAGCATCAGAAACTGTGCACCGCCCTCGGTCTGCGCGTTGCGCAGCAGCTCCGGACTGGGAAAGATCAGGCCGTAGTAGCCCCAGAGTTCGCCGTTCACCTGGACCGGCTCCACCACCGTCAGCCAGTCGCCCGGGCCTGTCCTGACCGCCCTGACCCACTCGACCGCCTCGGTGGGCGTGAGGAGACGGCCCTCCTCGCCGCGCGTGTCCAGGACGACCCGCCCCTGCAGGCTGATCACCTGGACCCGGGCGCTGTCCGGGAGGTCCGTCGGGATCGCCGCCGCCCGCAGAGCCTCGGCCGACCCCGTAGCAGCCAACGCATCGCCCACGGCTCGGGCCCGCTCCAGGGCGACCTGGTCCCCTCGCATGGGGCCGTACGTGTTGTTGCCCGGCCCCTCCAACTGCAACAGAATCGGCACCAGAATCGTCCCGATCAGGATCGCAAGGGCCAGCAGAATGGCCCCAATAAAGGTCAGCACCAGCTTGAGCCGAATCGTCCGCATAGTTCACACCCCGCCCGTGAAGCGGTAGCCCAGGCCCCGCACGGTAACCAGGTAGCGCGGGCTGGCCGGGTTTGGCTCGATCTTCTCCCGCAGCCGGCTGATATGGACCATGACCGTATTGTCATCGTGCAGGTAGCTGTCATCCCAGACCTGCCGGTAGATCTGCTCGCGGGTCAGGACCCGCCCCTTGTTCCGGGCGAGGAAGCGGAGCAGCTCGAACTCCTTGGCGGTCAGGTTGACGCTCTCCCCGCGCAGCCGGACCAGGCAGGCGGCCAGGTCGATCTCCAGCTCACCGAAGCGGAGGACCTCGTCCGCTGTGGCCGGGCTGGCCCCCTTCAGCTCCCGATACCGGCGGATGTGCGCCTTCACGCGGGCGGTCAGCGCCGCACCCGAGAAGGGCTTGGGAATGTAGTCGTCGGCGCCGAGGCCCAGCCCCAGGACCTGGTCCACCTCGTCGCCCCGAGCGGTCAGCATGAGGATCGGCACATCGATCCCGGAGGCGCGCAACCGCCGGCAGACCTCGAAGCCGTCGAGACCGGGCATCATCACATCGAGCAGGATCAGCTGGTAGCTACCGCTCCGACCGGCCTCCAGGGCGGCCAGGCCATCGGCCACACGGTCGACCGGCATCCCCTCGCGCTTGAGGTAGGCGGCGACCGCCTCGCTGGTGGCATCATCATCTTCGGCGATCAGGACGTGTGGTTCATCCATAGGTGAGACCCCTCCCGCATAGCTGGCTGGTACTCTGGGGCTTCCTTCTGCAAGCATGCCCCACCTTCCTACCGGCGTGCGCGAAACACGGGCCTGCGGGCGCACGTCAGATGAAAAAAGGGAGGAGGGGGATGATGCCCTACGAGGGGTCCTACATGTGGCGTCTGCGCCAGAAGGTCGGGAACGCAAAGGTGTTCATGCCCGGGGTCTGCTTCATGCTGACCGATGAGAGGGGCCGGGTCCTGCTGGAGTACCGGCGGGATTTTGGCTTCTGGGCCCTGCCCGGGGGCTCGTGTGAGCTGGGTGAGTCCGTGTGGGAGACCCTGGAGCGGGAGGTGCAGGAGGAGACGGGGCTGCGGGTGGAGGAGGCACAGTTGATCGGCCTTTACACCGGCCCCCGGTACGATGTCACCTATCCCAACGGCAACCAAGTGCAGAACTTTATTGTTGCCTTCCACGTCACCGGCTGGTCCGGGGAGCTGGCCCACGAGGAGGCCGAAGCGCACGAGGTGCGCTTTTGGCCGCTGGATGGGCTTCCGTCGCTGCCGGCGGATCATGTGGAGCGGCTCCGTGACCTGGCGAACTGGGACGGAACCGTGATCATAAAATAGTGGATGAGGCCCGGTGGCACTGCCACCGGGCCTCACTTCTCCCGGACCTGATTTCTACCGGGCCGACGCCTGGCGCCGGACCTGCCGCACCGAGACGAAGGCCGCAAGGGCTACATACGGGAGCATCACCAGAATCGACTGCCAGACCGGGGTATCCCCTTCGATGCCGGTCGTCGCCTGGAGCATCAGCTCCATGACCGGGCGGGTCGGCAGCCAGCGCATCGCCGCCCAGATCTGTGGGGCGAACTCCGGCCAGGGCATGACGGTGAAGAGGAGGAGGACGATCATGACCGGGGCGGCCATGACGCCGGCCGACTTCTGATCCTTGGCGACCAGACCGATCAGGACGCCGAGCGAGACGGCGAGCAGCAGGGCCAGCCCGAAGGTGACCACCAGGAGGAGCGGGTCGGCCGGTGTGACCTTGTAGATCAGGAGGGCGATCACGCCGGTCCCCGTGCTGATCAGGGCGCCCACGATCGCCTTCGCCCCGATCACCTCCACCGGCGTGGCCGGGGTGAGGAGGACCGCTTCCAGCGTCCGCTTCTCCTTATCCTCAGCAATCGAGAGGGTCGGGATCTGGAAGCCGACCATATAGGCGGTCATGAGGAGCGAGGCGGAGACAAAGAAGCCACTTGGCCCATCGCCTGCCATCAACGAGTAGATCAGGGTCAGGAAGAGCACAACGATGGGCAGCATCAGCAGGCTGGGGTTGCGCCGGACTTCAAGCCATTGGGCCTTGACCAGTGCTTTCATTCTCATGCCAGTTTCCTCCCCGTCAGGTGGACAAAGACCTCCGCCATGGTCGCCTCGCTGGATCTGAGCGAGAGGATCCGCCCGGCCTTCAGACAGGCAGCGTAACGCTCGGGCCCATCGGCGCCGTCCAGGTCCCACTCGATCTGGCGGATGCCCTGTGCGGTCTCCACCACCGCCGTCACGCTGCGCCGGCCGTAGGCGGCCTTCAGCCGGGCGGGGGTGTCGCAGGCGATCAACCGGCCCTGATCCAAGATCGCGACCCGGTCACAGAGCGAGTCGACCTCACTCATGTCGTGGCTGCTCAGGACGATCGTCGCCCCCTGCCGCTTCAGCTCCCGGAGGAGGTCATGGAAGGCGGCGATTGCCGACGGGTCGAGGCCCGAGGTGGGCTCGTCCAGGAAGAGGAGCGGAGGGGTGTGAATGATCGCCCGGGCCAGGGCGACCCGCTGCCGCTGCCCCTTGGAGAGCTGTCCGGCCCGGCGGTCACCCAGGTCATTGACCCCGGTCTTCGTCAGCGCCTCGCCCACACTGCTCAAGGGCAGGCGGTGGAGACCGGCGAAGAGCTCCAGGTTCTCCCTCACCGTCAACCGCTCGTAGAGGGCGGTGCCCTCCAGCAGGACGCCCATGCTCTTCCGGACCCGCTCCGGCTCCAGCCAGGGATCGATCCCGCCGACACGCACGGTCCCTTCACTTGGTTCGTTCAGGCCCGCCATGAGGCGGAGGGTGGTCGTCTTGCCGGCGCCGTTCGGCCCGAGCAGGCCGAAGGTCTCACCGGGGGTCACGTTCAGGTCCAGATGGTCCAGGGCGGTCAGGGGGCCATAGCGCTTCGTCAACTGCTTTGTGTCGAGCATGGCTCGTCATCACCTCGGCCTCATTCTCTCGCAAACGAGCCGAGGGCGCCGCATTCTGGCGACATGGCGCCGAAAGAGCGGATGAATCCTGCCCACGGGTGGATGATTGGCTCGGGCAGACGGCTGGCCCCGCCTGGCGGATCAGTGGCCGGGCCCCTGGCGGATGACTGGCGGACGGTTGGCCCGCTACCAGCCCAGCCGCTTCTTCAACTCCACCGCCCGGTGCTTGCTGAGCGGGACCTCCTTGCCATCCTTCAGCAGGAGGAAGAGGGAATCACGGGTGTAGGAGACGATCTCCTTCACGTACTTCACGTTGACCAGGAAGCCCCGGTGACAGCGGAAGAAGCCCTCATCCTCCAGCCGCTCCTCCAGCTCGGTCAGGGTGAAGGTGACCTGGCTGGGGCCATCGGCGGTCTGAATGTAGACCGACTTCTCCTGGGCGAAAGCGTACTGGATCTCCTCGGGGGCGAAGAGGAAGATCCGCTCGCCGCGCCTGGCAGCAATATGGCGGATGGGGGCATCGTCGCGGGCGGTGGTCGCCTGTACCGCAGCGGCCGCGCTGGTGCCGGGCGCCTCCGGTTCGAACAGGCGCCCATCCTCCAGGTAGACCAGGTGGGTGCAGAGTTCCAGCGTCTTCGGATGGCCGTAGGTCGCCAGGAGGATCGCCTTGCCCCGCTCCGCCTGCTCACTGATCGCAAAGGAGATCAGGCTGGTGCTCTCCCGGTCGATATCGCCCAGCGGCTCGTCCAAGAGGAGGGCGGGGGGATCGTGCAACAGGGCCCGGGCCAGGCGGAGGCGGGCCTCCTCCCCGGCCTTCAACTGCTCGGCCCGCGTATCCGCAATGCCGACCAGATCCAGTATCTTGAGCAGATCGGTGGCCCGGTTCTTCGGCAGGCCCCAGAGCGCGGCGAAGTGCAGCAGGTTCTCCCAGACCGTGTGGCGGGGGAGGAAGCCCCAGGAGGCACCGGCCACCCCGATCAGGCGGCGGACCTGGGGCGAGCGACAGTCCACGCCGCCCACGCTGGCGCTCCCCGCCGTCGCATGCGCTTGCCCGGCCAGGATGCGGATCAGGCTGGTCTTGCCGCTGCCGGCGCTGCCGACCAGGCCGAGGACCTGCCCGGGTGAAACGGTGAGGGAGAGGTTCTTCAGGCGTACGTTGTCGGAGAGGTTCTCTACCCGGATCAAGGGCTACACCTCACTTAGTCGGTCGCGATCGCGATCGGTCCCTCCGGTTCATGCTCCAGGTTCATCGTACCCTGTGGATGTACTATCCACAAGTTTCAACTATCCCGCAACCAATCTGACCGAATGATGCGTCTAAGGATGGGGGTGACTGGCATGAGTCCGGCTCGCTGGCTGTCGTTGGCGCTGGCTGTATCGGTGGTGATGAACGGCTGGCTTCTCTATCAGGGCCGGGTGGATGAGCGGCGCGACCAGGCGGCGCTTGCCCGCCAGGCGGGATTGGTGACTTACTGGCTGTCGAGCTTTGCCGAGTTCGCAGACCTGCCCGATGCCGAGTGGGAGAAGCCCGAGCGCCGCCGGCGGCTCTACCAGGCGTGGGAGCGGATCGTACAGAACGCCGCAGGGGCCGGCGGAATCCCGGTGGAGGGGGATGCGGCCCGAGTACGGCAGCATCTACATACGATCATGGACTGGTTCTGGACCGAGGGAGCACCGGCTGAGATCGCCTTCACGACGGGTCCGGTCCCGAAGGAGGCGAAGGCGCGGGTGATCGCAATCGCGCAGCGCCTCCGGGACGCAGGCTTCGTCTTTGAGGAGAGCCCTGAGAGCCCGGCTGGCTGGAGCGTTGAGCAGGGCTGGCCGAAACTGCTCCGGGTCTACGACCGGTTGATGGAGAGCGTGCAAGAGAACGGGGGATGGCTCTAATGCGATCGGCAGGGATTCTGATTGGGACCTTTCTGCTCGTCTACTTCGTGACCCCCTGCCTGGTCGAGTGGCTGCTGGCCCTGCTGCCGGTGGAGCAGCCGGATCGGCTGACCAGCGGGGTGGCGATCCTTGCGACCCTGGCCGTCTATGCGCTCCTGCGCCGGACCCTGGGCGACCGCATGCCCCGCATATAGATGAGGGGGGATCAGTTGGATCTACACCCATCCACCACTGCAGTCGCGGGGCAACGCGACCATGAAGGATGAGTACTGGCGCACCTATGCGATCGACTTGTCTAACGAGGGGCTGTGGCCGCTCCGGCTGACCGGCATTGAGGTGAATGGGGAGCCCGCGAAGCCGCCGCACGCCGTTGCGGTGGGCAGTTTCCTGCGCAGCGAGATCGCCAGCAGCATCGTGAGGCGACCGGAGGGGCCGGGCGCTGTCTTCGAGACCGGGCCAGTCCCCGGCTGGCAGATGCTCCCCGACCGCCAGGTCGGATATGGTCCCTACGCCATCCGGGTTCTGCTCAAGCCTTCCACCCCGCCGGCCACGATCCAGATCACCTATCGGTACCTCGGCCTGCCCATGCGGCTGACACTGGGGGAGGGCTAAATGGGGCTGCGCAGAGGGAAGCACCTACCTCGTAGGATAAGACCCAGCTAGCGCTGCTCAAGCGAGGAAGGGCCTCCCAGTTCGAGCGTGAATCAGGCCGCGTTGATTTGCAGGACCAGGCTGGTGCGTCCTTCGTAAGGGAAGCAGGATTCCGTCACTTTTTCCCATGGCGAGCGTAGGGTAATTGGGAAATTGTAGCGGAACGGTGCATTTGAAGGGCCTGTTCACCCCGTAAATCGCTCTTGTGGGGCCTCAGAGGGCACATATTGGCCCGGATCGGGTCGAAAAAGGGTGGTTCCCTCACCTCCAGGCCCCTTTTTTTGCAGATTCCGCTACATTTTCCCACATGGGCGAGAGACTCGCCGGGAATTTCTTGCGGAACCGGCTGGCAGAGCCGCCCTGGCCACCAGCCATGCAAGAATCCGGTCTTGACGGAGTTTAGGAATCAAACCGCCTGTGCCGATGCGCCCCTAGGAACTGTGCAAAAACGAGCCGAGACGGCCAAACCAGGCAGTGGCCCTTTGTGGGGACATGCTCATGCGCACAACCGTGTACCTCATGGAGCATCAGCGTCGTCGATCAGTGAAGGAGGTACGGGCGGCAGATGAGACGTGGGAGCCTGCCCTGGTGGGGGGCGATCCGGATGATGGGGGTTCTGGTCCTGATCGCCGTGCTGGCGGGCTGTTCCGCAGGCGGCCTGCTGCCAGGCCATGCGACCATGCAACAGGCACTGGGCGACGGCAACGGCCAGCGGGTCACGGTCGTGTATCAGGAGCCGTTTGACGAGTCCAGGGTGATGGTCCTCTTCCGCACGATGACCCACGACGGCCTCACGGCAGCCCTGCTGGAGCGGAACACCTTTGGGCGGTGGAGCCGTACCGGTGCGATGCTGCAGAACAAGCAGCTGCCCAACATGGGCGCCCTCACCTACGGGCGGGGAACGCTGGGCTATGTGGAGGAGCAGGGGAGCGTTGGCATCGAGGCCGTGGCGATCTTCGGGGAGATCCTGGACCCCTCGATCACCTGGGTTGAGCTGGCCCTGCACGAGGAGGGGGCCGTGCCGGTCCGGGCTACGGTGCGCGATGGTCTCTGGGTCGTGCAGGTCCCGCCGGAGAAGGATACCACCGGGTTTACGGTGCGGGCCGGCAACCCTGACGGCCTGCGCTTCCTCGCTGCCGTGCACTCGAACCCGCCTCGTGACATCCCGCCGCTCAGCGCCCCGCTCGTGGAGTACCTGAGCGGGCAGATGGGGATTCGCCTGGCTTACCCCGAAACCGCCGGCACTCCGCAGATCGATGAAGCAGGGCGGCTGGTGATCGGGACGAAGGACTGGGCGATCCTCGTAGACCGTCAGCCGCGAACCGACAACCCGATCCTTGAGCCCGTAGGGGAGAAGGTGATCGACCAGGGGGCCGTGCCCCTGGGCGGGCGGGAGGCGACCTACTTGTTGGAGGCGTTCCCCGAAGAGGTGGAAGGTACCTTCACGTACTACGCTCGCTACCTGGTGCAGACGGAGAGCGACCAGTATGAACTTGTCTGTGCGACGGCGCAGGTCTACCGGCATGAGTATTGGGCGGATCATCTCAAGCCGCTCTGCGACAAGATACTGGGTACCGTTGAGTTCATCCCTCAGTGAGCCCGATCGTATGTGCAACAACCCCCGGGGCCAGTGCGGCGCCCGGGGGTTGTGCTGCCTGATGGGGTTTCCATCCACTAGCCGAGGTAGATCCGGCCACCCAGGCCCGAGAAGTCCATGAGAATGTGGGAGAGCGTCGTCCACCGGATCGACCGGCTGCGCCAGGCCACCCAGCCCCACATGAGGCCCAGCCCGATCGCAAACCCCGCCAGGGAGAGCGCCCCTCCGGGCATCTGGTTGGCGAAGATCACCTGGGGGGCAAGATGCCAGACCCCAAAGCCGATCGACGGCAGTATGTAGCCGAACCAGAGACTGTCCGGGAAGACCGCTGTGTACGCCCCACGCCAGAGCAACTCCTCACCGGTCGCATTCACCAGAGCGATGAGTGCAGAGGTGATCAGGAGCAGGGGGGTAGCAGACGGAAAGACCTTCAGTCCGATCGTGCCGAAGCCGGCCATCGGCGGTGCCAGGAGGAGCAGGAGCCCTGACCACCCCAACCGCCCCAGTCTTGGACGCCTCGCCTCAAAGAGCGCCAGCAGCCTTTGCCGCCCCAGGACCCACAGGGGGAGCAGGAAACACCAGCCGATCCAGTAGACGAGGAAGCCGACGAAATAGGCGACCTTCGGTTCCATGATGCTCCCCAACCAGGTGTAGAGCCCATACATGGAGACCGGCAGGGCGACCAGC
The DNA here is from genome assembly GCA_041690255.1 of Symbiobacteriaceae bacterium. Classification (GTDB taxonomy): domain Bacteria; phylum Bacillota; class Sulfobacillia; order Symbiobacteriales; family Symbiobacteriaceae; genus JAWLHU01. The sequence continues at coordinate 177,428 of JAWLHU010000003.1, read as the reverse complement.
GTAATCTGCAGCGCCGCCCGCCTGGCTGGCGAGACGATTGGGCTTGGTTCCGCAGCGATCATGGGGATCAGCCTCCCTCTGCGTTACGTGCGATCCAGATCCTCCACGACCTCGCCCACGACCAGCACCCGCTGCTGGTCGGGGCAGCGAATGGCGAACCGCTTCGCCCGAGTCTCACCATAGTCCAGATCGCCACCGTTCTGGAGCACATAGACGCTCGGGTAGATCACCTGCCACAACTCATGGCAGAGCGGTGGGCACCGGTCCGTGACCAGGTACTCCTCGCCGGCCGTGTGCAAGCCCGCACGGCAGCGGCTCGACTCAATGCGCAGCCGGACTGTACGCCCCTCCTGTGCCAAGGTAGTTCGCTCCTCTCAGTGTCTGGGCATGATAGGTTGATCATATCAGGCAAACCTTTCGTAAAGCTTTCTTATCGAGATCCCCTGATGGCGCGAACGACCCCGGGCACCATCTCACGATGGTAACCCGGGGTCTTGATCTATTCACCTACCGGCTCTGCTTCGCCCACTGCTCCACGTTCCAGGTATCGGTCACCCAGTCCTGGTAGAACTCCGGCTCGTGGGAGACCAGGACCAGCGTCCCCTTGTACTTCTTCAGGGCGATCGCCAGCTCTTCCTTGGCCGCCACGTCCAGGTGGTTGGTCGGCTCGTCGAGGACCAGCCAGTTCGACTCGTTCACCTGCAGCTTGCAGAGCCGGACCTTGGCCTGCTCGCCGCCGGAGAGGTTGAAGATCTTGTTGTTGATATGCTCAGCCGTCAGGCCCGACGAGGCGAGCCGGCCCCGGACCTCGTTGTTGCCGAGGAAGGGGAAGGCGTCCCAGACCTCCTCCAGCGGGGTCCGCTCATCATCCATCTGCTCTTCCTGGGCGTAGTAGGCGGTCAGGAGATTATCGCCCCGCTCGATGGTACCCGCAAGCGGAGGGATCAGCCCGAGCATCGTCTTCAGCAGCGTCGACTTGCCGACACCGTTCATGCCGGTGATCGCCACCTTCTGCCCCCGCTCCAGAATGACCGAGATCGGTGGCAGCAGCGGGAAGGAGTAGCCGATCTGCATCTCCTCAGCCTTGAAGAGGATCCGCGACGAGTTCCGTCCCTCCTTGAAGAGGAAGGTCGGCCGCGGATAGACCACCGGCTTCTCGATCCGGTCCATCTTGTCCAGCATCTTCTGCCGGGAGGCGGCCATGCCGCGGGTGGCGACTCGGGCCTTGTTCCGGGCGATGAAATCCTCCAATCGGGCGATCTCACCCTGCTGCCGCTCGAAGGCGGCCTCCTGCTGCATCCGCTTCTGCTCGTAGGTGCGCAGGAAGAACTCGTAGTTGCCGCTGTAACGGGAGAGCTGGCCGCCCTCCAGGTGGTAGATTACGTTGACCACATCGTTCATGAAGAACGTATCGTGGCTGACGAGGATGAAGGCGTAGGGGTAGGACTGGAGGTACTGGGTCAACCAGTCAATGTGGACCTCATCCAGATAATTGGTCGGCTCGTCCAGGATCAGGACGTTCGGCTGCTGCAGGAGCAGCTTCGCCAGGAGGACCTTGGTCCGCTGACCGCCGGAGAGCTCGGAGACGTCCTTGTCCAGGCCGATCGCATGCAGGCCCAGGCCGCGGGCGGTCTTCTCGACCTTCGCATCGATGGTGTAAAAGCCGCTGGTCTCCAGGCGGTCCTGGATATCGCCCATATCCTCCAGGAGCCGCTCCATCTCGTCGGGATCGGCCTCGGCCATGGCCTCACCGATCTTCGTGATCTCTTCCTCCATGGCGTAGAGGTGCTGGAAGGCGCTGCGCAGCACGTCGCGCATGGTCATGCCCGGGGTGAGGCGGGTGTACTGGTCCAGGTAGCCGACCGTGGCCCGCTTCGCCCATTCGATCGAGCCCTCATCGGGCTGGGTCTGCCCGGTAATGATCTCAATGAAGGTAGACTTGCCGGTGCCGTTGGAGCCAACCAGGCCGACATGCTCGCCGCGGAGCAGCCGGAATGAGACGTCGTGGAACAGGGTTCTGGCGCCGAAGCCATGTCCGAGTCGGGAGACCTCCAAGATGCTCACGCCGCGCGCTCCTCCTATAGGGCTACAATAATGCATACTGCCCTATGGTAACGGAAGTCGGCCCAATACACAACTGGTTGATGATGACTTGGCCGCTGCAGCCTTCCCTGCGAACGATGTGGGGCAGTGCAGCGCCGGTCCTGCGGTGATCTTGCGCCCCTGCTGACGCCCTGTCGCGCGGGTACTGCGATGAGACTGCTCCTTCCTCGCGATCCCGGTGACGCCGATGTAGACAAATGTTGATCGATGTTTACTCTTGTTGGCAAATGTGGGGAATTCATGAGATCGCCCTGTGTCTGAATCCCTTCTGCCACAAGCCTCTCTGCTGAGACTGAGCAGACGCATGTGGATCGAGTTGCCAGGTCGCCGCGGGAAAGGCGCGCCTGGAATGCGACTTCTGCATGCCTATTGCGCGATAGCACTGCGACGAGGTTCCGCCCAAACTGCGATGAGAGTAAGCCTACAGGGCGAGAAGACCGCCGCTTCACTGAGAGCGCAGTGCGATGAATGCGGGACTGATGCAGATAAATGTTGACCGATGTCGACCGCAATGCGCGTCCGGTGCGATTTCTGTGAGAGCACGATGCGATCACCCTGATACGCGCCCGTCACCATACTGAGAAGGTACCGACGCCGAACATTCACGGTACCGAACTAATAGAGGGAATATACTGATAACATATTGTCTTGTGATAACATTTATGCTAAGCTGGATCTAGCAGGAGCGTTGTCGAAGTCGAAGGAGAGGGGTGGCGAGGGTGGCTGAGAAGAAGGTGCCTGGGAACGGTGACGAGGCGGAAAAGCAGACGCGGGGCAACGGCGAGGCGGAAGAGCAGGCGCAGGGCAAAGGTGAGGCCGCACAGAACAGGCCGGGCAACCGCGGGGTGCCAGAGGGTTGGCCGATCAACTATGGGGCGGTACAGAAGCCCGACGAAATTGAGTTCAACGTGGCCGGGAAGAAGGCCCGCAAGCGGAGTCAGAGGGAAGCGAGCATCTGGATCTTCTCCCCGGGCAACTTTCAACTCCTGAAGTGGGGGGAGCGGGCAATCGCCGGGCTGGGGATTCGGGGTGGGCCGCCGATCTCCCAGGTCGACTACCTCCGGGCTGCTCGGGTAAAGGGGAAGCGGCGGGTCTTCCTCTTTGCTACCGATGATAAGGATCCGGACGCCGTTGAGGTGAATCGGGCCGACCGTCGGGTGACCGCTAACTTCAGTGATGACTTCATTGACTGGGGATATGCGCTGGCGATCAACACCCGGTCTCGGTTCCGCCTGATCCCTTCTACCCCTGCCGATCCGATCCATCCGGCGATGATCATCGACCTGGATGCGCCTCTGGATACGAAGAGCATCACCAAGAAGCAAACCAAGGAAGAGCAGGAGAAGGCGAAGCTAGCCAAGGCCGAGCGAGCCAAGGCGGAAGAAGCCAAGAGGGAGCAGGCCAAGGCGGAAGAAGCCAAGAGGGAGCAAGCCAAGGCGGAAGAAGCCAAGAGGGAGCAAGCCAAGGAAGAGCCAGCGACGGATAGCGATGACCCGGGCCGGCAGCCCGCATGAGCAAAAGCAGAGCACCCGGCTGCAGGCGAGCGGCCGGGTGCTATACGTCTCTCGGTTGTTGGCCTACACCACCATGGTGGCGAAGAATGTCCAGAGGGCCCATCCGGAGAGGAGCAGGCCCAACCCCCCCATCACCCGGCCGGCGAGGTTGTTCGTCACCAGGCCGTACGCCCCGATCACGACGCCGGCGAAGGCGACGGCACCGGTCAGCAGGATCAGTCCCATGTAGCCGGTCATGGCGGTGAAGAGGCCGAAGGTGAGACTAGGAATGCTGATCAGGCCAAGGACCAGTGCAACCAATCCATGCCACCAAACACGCCTCACCTGCGCGGTGGGAGTCGATGCCCGTGGGTTCGGCTGCTGCATAGACCGGCCTCCTTTCGGTGATTTCCGTACATGCAACAATTCGCTCTGAATCGTCAATTCCTGCATGATAAGATCGAAAAAAATGCGAAAACGCCACGGTCCGCCCGAGCGCCGCCCAAAACTTGGTTACATAACGATCGCATACGCGGGCAAGCTACAAACAGACTCCGTCGTTCTCAAACACAAGGGAGGCATACGAACCATGCGGCTAAGAGCGCTCATGCTTGGGCTACTCCTCACGGCGGTGAGTCCGGGGGTGGTCGGGGCGAGCGAAGCCGTGCTGCCGGCCTTCCAGGGAAGGCCGGACCTGAAGGTGACCGCGACGGCTTACACCAGCGGCCCCGAAAGCACGGGGAAGCGCCCCGGGCATCCACAGTACGGCCTCACCTTCACGGGCACACGCGCCCGGGAGGGGCGGACTATCGCCGTGGATCCGGGATTGATTCCGCTGGGCAGCCGTGTTTATATTCACGAACTGAGGGGGTTCCGGTACGCCGAGGATACCGGCGGAGCGATCCACGGCCACCGGATCGACCTCTTCATGAACGAGGTCCCCGAAGCCCTTGAGTGGGGTATGCGAGACCTCCACCTCTCCGTCGATCACAAGATCTGATTGACCGCAGCCTGGCATTCCCGGTGCCAGGCTGCTTTTTCGTGTCCTCATCCCTCTCTTCGCAGAACCATTTGGATTGACTGATCGTCTATCCAAATGGTTGAACAAAAAGGGGGAGAGGACACTGCAACGCACACGCCTCGCTCGCATCATTGGCGGAATCACCCTGCTCTTGACACTGACCGCCTGCACAGCCGCACCTACCATCCAGCCCGCGCCTGCTCCACCTCCGATCGAGGAAGAGAAGGAGCCACCGCCCCCGCCGCCGGTCCGCGCACGGATCCTGGCCGTCGGCGACCTGCTCATGCACCTGCCGCTCGTCTCGACATCGCAGACGGGCGAGGACACGTGGGACTTCACCCCGCTCTTCGAGCCGGTCCGTCCCTGGATCGAGGGGGCCGACCTGGCGATCGCCAACCTGGAGACGACACTGACCGGTACGGATTACCCCTGGTCGGGGTATCCTTCCTTCAACACGCCCCCCGAGTTCGCACGGGATATCAAGCAGATCGGGTTCGATGTTGTCACTCACGCCAACAACCACTCCCTCGACTACAGCGAGTTCGGCCTGATCCAGACCAGTGAGGCGCTGGAGCGGGCCGGCCTGCCGCACACCGGCACGAACCGGACCGCAGAGGAGCGGGAGCAGATCCTGGTGGCGGAGGTCACCCCGGGGATTAAAATGGCGCTCCTGGCCTATACATACGGCACCAACGGCGTTCCCCTGCCCCAACCCTGGTCGGTCAACATGCTCGACCCGGAGCGGATCCCCGCCGACATACGGCGGGCCCGGCAACTGCCCGACGTCGACCTGGTCGCGGTCGCCCTCCACTTTGGCGATGAGTACGCCCGGGAGCCGAACGAGGAGCAGAAGCGATATGTGGATCTGGCCCTGAACGCCGGGGCCGATATCATCCTTGGCGATCATCCGCACGTGATCCAGCGGATCGAGTGGCGGCAGGTGACCGACGAGTTCGGCCGGGACCTGCCTCGCGCCGTGATCTTCAGCGAGGGGAACTTCATCTCCAATCAGGAGGGGCTCTATAAGGAAGCCGGCCTGATGCTCCTGATCGATCTGGTCAAGGAGAACGAGGTGACCATGATCGAGAAGCTCTCCTTTGTACCGACCTGGGTTCATCCATACACGGTGGATGGGCTCAAGCGCTTCCGTGTCGTCGCCGTGGAGCAGGCGATGCGGGACTACGAAGCGGGGAAGGATCCGTTTATCACCGCAGCCGACTACGAGCGGCTGAAGGCGGTCTGGGCCGACACCACCGTGCAGGCGGTGGGAAGCCCGGAGGTGAAGCTCTGGAGCTCAGGGGAGCCGGTCAATCCGGCTCGGTAGTGAGGGCTCAGGCGGGCAACTTAGTCGCGAAGTGGTACCAAAGGGGCATGAATTCTTTCCTGATGTATGGTATTCTTGCGCACAGGATACTCCTACACAGGTAAGGAAGGGTGTTCTCCCATGCGGTCGCTCCCCAAAGTCATGCTCCTCCTCGCCGCTCTCCTTCTCACCGGCGCCTGTTCCAGCCCCCGGGCACCCGGGGACCAGGCGGCCCCTCCTGCATCACCGTCTCCCACCCGCCCCCTGACGATCGCCGCTGCATCTGACCTGCAGTTCGCCTTTGCCGAGATCGGCAAGCGGTTCGAAGCGGAGACCGGGGAGAAGGTCACCTTCACCTTTGGTTCCACGGGAAGCCTGGGGCAGCAGGTGGAGAACGGCGCGCCCGTCGACCTCTTTGCCGGCGCCGATGTCAAACTGGTGGACGGCCTGCGGGAGAAGGGCTTCATTATTGCCGAGACCCAAAAGCACTACGCCGTGGGCCGCATTGTGGTGGCGGCCGGCAAGGCGTCCGGCCTGGAGGTCAAGCGCTTGGAGGACTTGCTCGATCCACAGGTCAAGCATGTGGCGATCGCAAACCCGGACCATGCCCCTTACGGCCTTGCTGCCAAGCAGGCGATGATCAAAGCCGGGATCTGGGACGAGATCCAGCCAAAGTTAGTCCTTGGTGAGAACATCCGCCAGGCCCTGCAGTTCGTCCAGACCGGTAATGCCGAGGCCGGCGTGATCGCCCTCTCCATTGCGGAGGTGCCCGAGATCAGCTACACCCTGATCGATGATGCCCTCCATGCGCCGATCATTCAGGCGCTGGGCGTGATCAAGGGGAGCCCGAGAGAGCAGGAAGCTCGGGCGTTTGCCACCTTTGTCATGGGGCCGGAGGGCCAGGCGATCATGCAGAAGTACGGCTTCCAGTCGCCGCCGCGGTAAGCCGTCATGCAGGCTGCTGACTGGTTTCCGGTCTTCCTCTCCCTGAAGGTGGCGGTTCTGGCCACCCTCAGCTCGCTGCTGCTGGGCGTTCCGCTGGCCTTCCTGCTGGCCCGGAGACGGCTCCCGGCGCACAACCTGATCTCGGCGGTCACCACCCTGCCCATGGTCCTCCCGCCCACCGTTCTCGGGTACTACCTCCTGCTGGTCATCGGCCGGCAGAGTCCGATCGGTCGCCTCCTCGAGGGCTGGGGGATCACCCTGGTCTTCACCTGGCAGGCGGCTGTGCTGGCCGCCACGGTGGTGGCCGTTCCCCTGGTGATCCGGTCGGTGCAGGCCGCCTTTGAGGCGGTCGATCCGACCCTGGAGGCAGCGGCCCGCACCTTGGGCCGGTCCGAGTTCGCGATCTTCATGACCGTAACCGTCCCGCTGGCCTGGCACGGAATCCTTGCGGGAACCGTGCTGGCCTTTACGCGCGCCATGGGCGAGTTCGGGGCGACGCTTATGGTGGCCGGCAATATTCCCGGTCGGACGCAGACGCTCTCGGTCGCAATCTACGACGCCGTTCAGGCGGGGAACAACTCGCTGGCCAACCTCCTGGTCCTGCTGATCAGCCTGATCAGCGTGGCGGTGTTGGTGGTGCTCACCCGCGTGGCCGGTGGAAGGAGGTGGTGAGTCTGCTGATCTGTCAGATCGAGAAGCGACTGGGGAGCTTCCACCTCTCCATTGACCTGCGGGTCGATGACCACGTAACCGCTCTGTTTGGCCCCTCCGGTTCGGGGAAGAGCCTGACCATGCAGGCGATCGCAGGCCTCATGACCCCGGACTCCGGCGAGATCCAGATCGGGGATCGGACGGTCTACCATGCCGAAAAGAGAATCAACCTGCCGCCCCAGGAGCGGCGGGTAGGCTACCTCTTCCAGAACTACGCCCTCTTCCCGCACATGACGGTCGCGGCCAACATTGCCTATGGGCTCCACCGGCTGCCCCGGGACGAACGGGAGCAGCGGGTGGCCGATGCGATCGCCGCGGTCCGGCTGACCGGCCTGGAGCGACGCCGGCCGGCGCAGCTTTCGGGCGGGCAGCAGCAGCGTGTCGCCCTCGCCCGGGCGCTCGTCACCCGGCCCGATATCCTGCTGCTGGATGAGCCGTTCGCCGCCCTTGACCAGTCGATCCGCCAGGAACTGCACGGACAGTTGATGGAACTGCTCCGGGAACTGCCAGTGCCCACCCTGCTGGTCACCCATCAGCTGGAGGAGGCATACGCCCTGAGCCGGACGATCGCCGTCTACCAGGCGGGCCGGATTCTCCAGGTTGGCCCGCGCGATCAGGTCTACGGGAAGCCGTACTCCATGGGTGTGGCGGCGCAGGTGGGGTTCACCAACGAGATCCCCGGGGTGGTGATCGAGACGGGGAACGGCTCGACCCGGATCCGGGCCTGCGGCTTGGATCTCCTGGCACCGGAGACCCCGTTTCGGGTGGGTCAGTCCGTGATCTGCGCCATTCGACCAGAGCACGTGATGCTCGTGCGGAAGGATATGGACCGCTCGGGGCGATCAGGGACAGTGATCCCGGGGCGGATTCTGGATGAGCTTATGTACGGCGGGGACTTGGTGCTCCGCTTCCGGCCTGAGCCAACGGGCTCTGGTGAACCGGTGCCGGATCTCCGGGTCGTCATCCCGTCCTATGTATACGAACGCCTGGGGATGGCGACGGAGAAGCGCTGGGAGGTCGCACTGCACCCCGCCTATCTCCTCGTCTTCGCGGCGCCGGAGCCGTTGCATGGCAACGAAGGGAGGGAGGAGCATGAGCCAGGAACGTTCTCTGCAGAATAACCTGCGGCAGACCCGGACCCGGTTGGGCATGAGCCAGCAGGACCTCGCCGGCCGGGCCCGAGTGACACGCCAGACCATCGGTGCGGTGGAGGCGGGTCAGTACGCGCCGTCCGCGACCGTGGCCCTGCGGCTGGCAAAGGCCCTGGGCCGCCGTGTCGAGGATCTGTTCTGGCTGGAGGAGGAGCCGCCGGTCGTCGAAGCGATCCCCGCCACCGGCGTGCCCGCAGGCCAGGGGCAGCGCATGGCCCTGGCACGGGTGGACGGCCGCTGGGTCGCCCACTCCCTCATGGGCGGGAGCGGCTACCGGTGGGAGATGCTCCCGATCGATGGCGACGGAGACTGGGACGGCGTGGCTGATCAGATGCGAATCCGCACGCTGGATGACCCCGAGGCGCTTCTCCGCTCGGTCGCAGTGGCCGGCTGCACGCCTGCTCTGTCGCTCTGGGCAAGGGCAGCCGAGCGCTGGAATCCCGGCCTCCGGGTCTTCTGGACTTTCGCGAACAGCACGGAGGCGCTGGAGCGGCTGGCCCGGGGCGAGGTGCATGCCGCGGGCGTTCATCTGTACGATGACCGGAGCGATTCGTTCAACACGCCATTCGTCCGCCAGGCCCTGCCCGACCGGACCGTGCTGCTGGTCAACCTGGGGGTCTGGGAGGAGGGGCTCGTCGTTCCGCCCGGGAACCCGAAGGGGCTGATCGGGGCCGCAGACCTGGCACAGGAGGGCGTGGTGATCATCAATCGCGAAGAGGGAGCCGGCTCTCGCCAGCTCCTGGATCGCATGCTGAGTCGGGCCCATGTGCCGCCCGCGGCGGTACGGGGCTACGAGGATCTCGCCCGCGGGCATATCGAGGTGGCCACAGCCGTGGCCGAGGGGAGAGCCGACGCGGGAGTGACGGCCAGAGCGGTTGCCGCCTCGCTGGGATTGGACTTCGTACCCTGGCACCAGGCCCGGTACGATATCGCCATCCCACAGAGTTACATGGAGGAGGAGCCGGTCCAGCAACTGATCAGCACGCTTGGGCACCGGCGGGTGCGGGCGCAGTTGCAGCTGCTCGGCGGCTACGACACGAGCCAGACCGGTCACGTGGTCGATCTGGTGGAGCCGGCGAACCCGCCCGAGGGTGCTCGCTAACTGTTGTTCCGGGACTGATTCAGATGGAGCTGGTAGTAGACAGCCGCTGCCACGGCCGCCGCCACCAGCCAGGGCAGGCCGTCGACATGGAGGTTGACATCCTTGCCGAAGATCTGACCGCCGACCCGACCCAACAGGCTGCCGGCGGGATCACATGAGAGGTTCATGTCGGCTCCGAACGTGGGGCCGCCAATGCGACCGGTCACTTTGGACCCGTCGCAGGCCAGGTTCAGGTCCCAGCCGAAGGTCCCGCCGCCCATCCGCCCGGTCAGGGTTCCGTCGGCGAAGGTCGCATACAGATCCTTGCCATCAAACGAGCCACCCCAGCGGCCGGTCAGATTGACCCCATCGAACGAGAAATTGAGATCCTTGCCCGAAAAGCGCCCGCCCATCCGGCCGGTGAGAGAGCCCTGATCGAAGGTACACTCGAGGTCATAGCCCGCCCAGGCGCCCCCAACCCGTCCGGTAACACCTGCCAAACGCACTCACTCCTAGCGATAGCCGATTCGGATGATCGCTCCGGGATTCGCCATAAGGTCGAGGATCATTCCGTTTGTAGGAGTACTCTTCTGCCCTAGAAGGTTCGCTCCCTCCACCTGAGCCTTGCTGGCCTGGTAGGGCGGCGGCACCGCCAGGGTGATCTGGCCGCGCCCTCGGGCGCCCTCACCCAGCCGGAGCACCAGCGCCCCATCCTCCCGCTCCTCGGCCACGATCACCTGGGCCGGGCTGACGTGGAAGGAAGAGCCGATCGCCTGCGGTTCACCGGTGGCTGTGCGGAGCGCCAGCAGCCGGCTGCCGTGCGGCGGGAGCAGGCCGCAGTCGACCTGACCGACCCGGGTACCCAGGTAGGCATGGCTCCACTGGTCATGCACGTGGCAGACCGTCTGGGGCTCCAGGCCCACCTCCTGCCAGGTGAACTGGAGTGGGCGGGGCTGATCGGAGGCGTTGACCGCCAGGACGAGCGTCCAGGCTCCCTGGGTCCCGGTGGAGAGGAAGGGGATCTCCTCCCCCAGCAGCCGGACGGGCTCGAGCCAGGGGCGGGCCGGCGGCGTGGTGCGCCGGAGCCACTCCAGCCGCTCGTCGCCGAGCCGCTCCGCACAGTCGGAGAAGGAGAAGAGGCCGCCGGTCATGGTGGCGCTCAGGAGGAGGGTGGTGACCTCATCCGCCGTCAGATGGGTCCCAGTCTCGCGCAGGATCTGGCTGTCCGGATCGTTGAGCCACCAGTGGCCGTGCATCCACTGGCGGGTGAGGGTGTTGCGCAGGGCGTTCCTTGCCGATGGCACCCCGGGCTCGTGCTTCAGGATCGGCAGCCCCTTGAAGCGGAAGCGCCAGGAGGCCTGGGTGTCGGGGCCGATCCGCATGGCGTCCACCAGGCCCACGGCGGGGAGCAGGGGAGAGCCGCAGCCCAGCAGGAAGGTCGCTTCGCCGGCAGCCTCGCGGATGATCTCCAACCCCTTGCGCAGCGCCTGCACCCGGGTCACCTGCGGGTCGTAGCGGAAGCCGTCGATCGCACCGGCGAAGAGGAAGTCCAGCTTCAGGTAGCCGTAGCCGAGCCCGATCATCGTTCGGACCAGCTTCGCCAGCCACTCCTGGACCTCCGGATGCGTCAGGTCGAGGGCGTAGTAGCGATCCCCCCAGTCCATGCTAAAGGCGACGGGCAGGGGGAGGCCATCGACCCCTTTGACAAACCAGTCCTTGTGCTGCTGGAAGAGGTGGCTGCGGCGCAGGGCGATGAAGGGGGCCAGCCAGAGGCCGGGGATGAAGCCGGCCTGCCGGATCTGGCTGGAGAGCCAGCCCAGACCGTGTGGGAACCGGGGGTTGCACTCCTCCCAGTCGCCGACCGCCCGCATGTAACCATCATCCAACTGGATCACATTGACCGGATGGCTCTTGTGCCGGCTCTGCTGGGCGATGGTCGCCTCGATCAGGTCCTGCTCCGTCACCCGGGTGTAGTAGGTGTACCAGGAGCACCAGACGGTGGGGCTCCGCTCCGGGACCCGGGCGGCCATGCGCTGGCCGGTGGTGCGGGCGTACCCCTCCAGGGCTTCCCGCTCCGGGGCGATGGTGACAAGCAGGGGCTCGGCGGTCAGGGAGGCACCGGGATCGAGGGCGAGGCCATCGGCCTCGCACCAGGCCTCCAGCCCGGCCACGGGGGCGCTGTCGGCGCCGGCGGTCAGGTCAAAGCGGCCGAACATCTGCCGGCCATCCACATACCCGGTCAGGAGAACCTGATCGCAGTCGGGGCAGCCCAGCATCAGCATCATCTCAGATTGAATCTGCCCCTCCGCCGGCAGCGGCCAGGATGGATCGGCCTGGACCGGGCGGGTCATGAAGAAGCGCGGGTGAATGTCGGGGGTGCCCAGCGGGATCGAGCCGGCGAAGGACCAGGACTGATACCCCTGCTTGTAGACCGACCAGCGGCGCTCCCGCGCGGTCGATGGCACCGAGAGTGAGAGGCTGGATTCATCGTCCAGGAGGAGCGGGAAGAGGCGGTGAACCCGCACACGCTCCGTACTCGCATTGGTCAGGCTCAGCGTGAGCAGCAGTCCGGGGCCGGCAGGGGGCCGGTCGCAGGTGAGCGCAAGCACGAGATCACCCGGTAGGCGGGCTTCCATGGTCATGGGAAGATCCCCTTCGGTCGGACCGGACCAGATCGTCTGGTGTGAGGCGAGGCGGGGCCGCGCCTGGCCGGCGGCCAGTTCCACGGCGGCGGCGAGGCCGGAGAGCCGGCCCCCGGCGAAGTGGAGGGCGAAGCGCCCGCCCGGCAGGCACTCCATGCGAGCCAGATTAGCCTCATTCACGGAGCAGACCTCCTCAACGGACCCCTTTGACCTTGTGGATGAAGTATGTGCCAAGGCCGAAGAAGAGCGTGGTCATGGCCATGAGGGCGCTGTAGCCCATCTGGTTCGGGAGGGTGCGCAGGAAGGTGAGCAGCAGGCCGCCGAGGAGAATACCGGTGATCTGGGGCAGGATCGAGGCGACCTGCCAGATCCCCATATCCTTCCCGTAATCCTCCTTGTTGGGCAGCACGTCGGTCGCCAGCGCCTGGTCGACACTCGTGAAGGCGCCCCAGCCCAGGCCGAAGAGAATGCCGGCGGGCAGCACGAGGGCGGGGAAGGGAAGGAAGATGAAGAGGAGCGCCACCAGGGTCATCATCGCCCCGGCGATATAGACCATCAGCTTGCGGCCGTGGCGATCGGAGAGGCTGCCCGAGACCAGGACCGTCCCGGCAGCGGCGATCATACAGGCGGCGGTGAAGGTAAAGACCGTCTTCTCACCGGGCAGGTGCATCACATCTTCGAAGTAGTACTGAAGGTAGTAGAAGATCGCCCACTGCCCCTGCTGGACGAGGAAACGGGTCAAGTAGACCCAGGCGAAGTCGGGGTACTTCCGATGATCGAGCCAGAAGAGCCCCTTGTACTCCTGCCAGGTGAGGGCGGGCGCTCCTTCGGACGGTTCCTCCTTCACCATGAACCAGGTGAGCAGCACGGCGATGATCTGCACGGTGGCGATGATCCCATAGACCAGGAGCAACTGCTGCCGGTAGACCTCCACGGGTGCGGTCTTGTCGAGGAGGGAGCCGGCAATGCCGGCGCCGGCGATCGTGCCGAGCACGGTCATGAAGCCGAACCAGCCAGATGCGGTCCCGCGCTGCTCCTCGGGCACCCGATCCGCGATGATCGCCACATACGGGCTGTTGGCGATGTTGTTGGCCAGCTGGACCAGGATAAAGGCGACGGACATGGCGAGGAGCGAGTCGGTTGTCGCCATGTAGAGCAGGCCGAGGATGTTCGGGATCGTGGCCCAGAGCAGGAAGGGGCGGCGGCGACCGAAGCGGCTCTTCACCCGGTCGGAGACGGCCCCGGCCCACGGATGGACCAGCACAGCCACCAGGGTGCCCCAGACAACGACCAGGGAGAGGTTGGTCTCCTTGTTGCCCAGGAACTTCTCCACCTGACTGGGGATCACGATCGACATGAGGGCGACCCAGTGCAGGTTATGCGCGAACCAGAAGAGGTTCATCCAGAAGTGTTCCATGGCGCTGAGCCGGCGTCGCGGGGCCGGGCCGGTGGCGGTGGCGGTGAGAGCCACGTCCATCCCTCCGTGTCAGGCCAGTTTATGGGAAGGGGGCTGCCGGTGGCACAATCATCCGGGCGAAATATTCTATCTGGAATCTTCTGCAGCCGCAGGGGAAATCCTCTTCCCAGGCCCGGCGGGGGTATCCGGCCCGGTCTCCTTCCCGTCACAACTCCAGAAGTTCTGGCGATCACAGAGGGGGAACGACCCGTGGCTGATCTCACGCAGATGCTTTCCATGTCGGATCTGGATGCGGCCCTGGCGGAGTCGCACCGCCGGCCCGTTCTCGTCTTCAAGCACTCGACCGCCTGACCGATCTCGGCACGTGCCCACCGTGAGTGGGACTCCTTCCTCCGCATGCCGGAGGCCGAGCAGGCGGCACACTTCTGGGTTCGGGTGATCGAGGAGCGCCCGGTCTCGCGGGCCTTCTCTGACCGGGTGGGGGTGGCTCATCAGTCACCGCAGGCGCTCCTGCTCAAGGGGGGCCGGGTGGTCTGGCACGACTCGCACGGCGGGATCACCGCAGCAGCCCTGAAAGAGGCGGTCACTAGAGCATAGAAGAAGGCCCGCTGGGTTAGTCCCGGCGGGCCTTTGGCTTTATATCAGATGCTTTTCGACCAGATGGTGACCGGGAGCGGCAATGTAGCCGAGCCGCTGGTTGACCGCGAGGATGCGGGGATTGTTGGCGAGGTTGTTCGTCCGAATATAGGGTGCCTCCAGCCGTTTGGCCAGGTTGAGCGACTCCACCTTCAGGGCCAGGGTGAGACTGCGGCCCCGGTAGTCCCGGGCGACGCCGGTGAAGTCGTTGTAGAGGACCCCGTTCGACCGCCGGTAGATGTTCGCCACGGCTGCCCAGGTACCGCTTGCTGTATCGATCGCCAGCAGGCACCGCTCCGGCTTCCAGCCGGGGTCATCTTTCACATGGGTGATCCAATCCTCAAAGGGAGGATCGGGCCGCTCCTCGTTGCCGGGGATATCACGAACCATGGGGAGGAAGACCTTGAAGTACTGGCGCATACAGGCCTCGTACTCCTTGCCCTCCATCTCCTCGGCCAGGGTGGCGAAGCGGAAGCCGGTGGCCTTCACCCGCTCGACGGCCTCCTGGAAGGGGGTCGGGTCCCAATCGGCCAGGGTCCGGGTGGACTCCCGCAGCAGGTTGTAGCTCTTGAAGCCCCTGCGGAGACACCACTCGTAGGCCTCGACATCCTGCTCACGGATCCCGCTCTCGAACTTGGTTCCCCCGTGCTCGCGGGTGAACGCCTCCAGGCGCTCCAGGAGGGCCGTGCCGATTCCCTTGCCCTGGTAGGGCGCATCGACCCGGATCCGGATGAAGAACTCCCCCGGATGGTGGAAGGCTTCGTGGTGGGCGACACCGAACGCAGCGACCTGGCCCGCCTCATCCTCGGCGACCAGCCGCAGGAAGATGTCGGTCGCAGGGCGGTTCCGATCCCCGCGCCGGTAGTCCTCCACGGTCTGCGGTTCGGTCATCTGGGCGTTCAGGATGGCGACCATCCGTGGGATGTCATGCTCTGTGCTGGGGCGCATGGTGAACATCAGGCATCCTCCGATGGGGTGAGCTTGGCGGCGATTAGGTAGAGTCCCGGCTCCGGCTTGTAGCCGAGCTTCCGGTTGACCGCCAGCATGGGCTGGTTGACCGAGTGATTGTTGGTGCGAATGTAGGGGGCGCCCAGGCTCTTCCCGACCTCAAGCCCCTTCACCTTCAGGGCAAGCGCCAGACCATGGCCCCGGAAGTCAGGATGGACGGCGGTGAAGCTGTTGTAGAGGCTGCCGTTCAGTTGGGGGAAGAGGTGGCAGAGGGCCGCCCACTGCTCGCCCCTGGCTGCCAGCAGCACCAGTTCCGGCTTCCAGTTGGGGTCGGTGTCCACCCACTTCCGCCACAGATCATACGGGTACTCCGGCCGGTCGCTGGCGCCCGGTACATCCCGCCCCAGTTCGAAGGTGAAGCGATGGTACCGCCGGAAGAGCTCGTCCCGATCCTTGCCCGCCATTTCGGCGGCGAGGGTTGTCCATCGGATACCGCTGGCCTCCACCCTGGCGATCGCCTCCTGGAAGGGCGCGGGGTCAAAGGTCCGCAGGTCGAGCGTGGATTCGAAGAGGTCGTACTCCTTGACGAAGCCGTACCGCTGGGCCCAGGCATAGGCCTCCGGCGTCGCCTCCATGACGGAGGATTCCAGGCGGGTCGCCCCCTGGGAGCGAACGTAGTCGAGCAGCTTTCCGAAGAGGGCGCTGCCGATGCCCTGCCGCTGGTGGTCGTTGTGGACCCGCACCCGGCACCAGAACTCGCCGGGACGGTGACCTGATCCGCCCTCGGTTACCACGTAGCCGATCAGGCGGTCCTCCTCGTCGGCGGCCCCCATGCGGAAGAACGGGTCGTCTGGGTTGCGCGTCTCGTCCTCCCGGACCAGGTCGGCCAGTTGAATGGGCTCCGGGACTTGGCTGTTGATGATCTCCACCATGCGGGGGTAGTCGGCTGGAGTAACGGGGCGAAGCGTGAATCCCATGGGTCGAAACCTCCCTTCGAGCCGGCGATGCCGGTACACCTAGAAGACGTGGCGAAGGGGTTCCCTGTTCCGGATCGGGCTGGGAAAGAATAGGCCAACCTGTTGGTTCCTACGGGTAGTAGACCAGCTTGCGAGGGGCCCGCTCGAAGCCGATCTCGCAGAGCAGATCGGCAACGGGACTCTGCAGAACCGGCTGATCGCCCCACTGCTCGACCTCGATCCGCCGAACAGGGCGGAAGGGGGCAGGGGCCCGCAGCAGGGCGGGGAGGGTCGCCAGGGCTGCCCTCAGTCGCTCGCCCTCCAGCGGGGCCAGCGGTGTCAGCCGCTTACCGAAGGCCTCCACGCCCAAGACCGGCAGACCGTTCGCCATGATCAGATAGGTGGAGGGAAGGCGGGTGAGCCTCGCCCCCTCCGGCCACGGGAAGATGGAGCCGTAAGGGTTGGCCGGGTCGAGGCTGGGAAGCAGGGTCGGCGCATCGGCCGTGCCGGATTCGTCGCGGGCTCGCCGGAGCCGGTCGACCACCTCGGGCCGGGCGAACTGGCTCCCTGTCAGTCCGGCGACGAAGTAGCCCTGCCGCACCTGTCCCTTCCACTCCATGCGTTTCAGCGTCTGGAGCACCTCCCCCCACGGAAAGGGGGAGTCGTCGGCATCTGCCATTTCGCGGGTAACGACGCCGTAGCGTCCGAGCAGGAGCCGGGCGTAGCTCTCCACGGCTGCGGGGCCGGGGAGGTCGCCCCCGAGCCGGCTGGTCAGCCACCAGCGGCCGGTCCCGCCACGCAGCCCCAGCGGGCTGCCGCGCTTGGCCGCAGCCTTGCTGACCCGCAGCGCCTGCCGCAGCGGATCGAATGTGTCATTGGTGACGAGGCCGAGCCAGGCCAGGTCCCACAGGACCTCCAGGGTTGCCGCCGGAGGCAGGCCGGCGGCCCGGGCAATCCCGCCCAGGAAGTCGGCCCCGGCCTGGCCGAGGGCATGCAGGACTCGCTCCCGCTCGGGGGTCAGGCCCGCGGGCGGGTCGCCCCCGAAGCGGGAGGCGAAGGCGGGGAGATCCCCCGGCAGGTGAAGGGCCACCCGGCTTCCGGGGCCAGCCGCCCAGTGCAGCTCACCGGCGGCGCAGAGCTGGTCCAGCCAGGGCGGCTGGTAGCCCGGGACCCGGCTGGGCAGGATCTCCCGCTCCCAGAGTTCGGCCGGCAGCTGCAGGCCCTGCAGTTGGGCAATCACCCGCTCCAGGGCCTGGGGGGGCCCCGCCTGCCGGCCCGTCGGACGGGGCTGGCGCCCGGCCCCGACCTCCTGCCACTGGAGGAGGAAGCGGGCATAGACCTCCGGGGTGACCGGCTCCACCTCCTGGCGCAGGAGGCTGAGCGTCTGGCGGTGGATCTGCTGGAGGACTTCCAGGTCGCAGTACTCCCGCCCCGTCACCCCCTGCGTATACTCCCCCGCGACGATCAGGCCCTCGGCTTGCAGGACGCTCAGGTAGCGGTGGACCGTCTCGCTGTCCAGACCGTACCGGCCGGTGACCGCTTCGGGTTGGAACGGGCCGCGGTTGCGGGCAAACCGGCGGATGACCGCTCCGGCATTGCCGCCGGGGTCGGCATAGAGTCCCCTGTCGTCGAGGCTGATCCAGCGCTCCTCGCCGTGGACTCTCACCAGGGCTGCCCGCCGCTCCCGGGCGAGCTGTTCCAGCCACGCTGGATCCACCCCTCGCTCCTTCAGCTCGGCCTCAGTGAGGTCGCCCAACTGGCGCAGCAGGTCCTCGGTCTCGTCGGCGTGCCTGGGTCGCCAGGCCTCCGCCCGGCGCTGGAGGCGCTCCTCCACCAGCGCAATCGCCCGCGGGTCGAGCAGCTCGCGCAACTGTTCAGCCCCCAGGATCTCCCGGAGCAGGTCCCGGTTCAGCGAGAGCATGGCCCCGCGCCGCTCGGCGCGCGGGGTCTCGCCCATGTACATGTTGTCGGCCACGAACTGCAGCAAGATCGTCGCCGCCATGGGCGAAGGCCCGTCGGTCTGCACCGCCTCCACGGCGAGGGATCCGTCCTGCAGACTGGTCAGCACCTGGCGGAGCCCTTCCATATCCAGCACATCGCGCAGGACCTCGCGGTAGGTCTCCAGTACAATGGGGAACTCCTCATACCGGCGGGCCACCTCCAGCAGGTCCGCCGCCTTCATGCGCTGGAGCCAGAAGGGGCGGCGGCGCCCGGGGCGGGGGCGCGGCAGGACGAGGGCCCGGCCGGCGCTCATGCGGAAGTACGCGCCGAAGAGCGGTGTGTTCCCGACCTCTTCCAGCAGGAGCTCCATCGCCTCGTCCGGATCGATTCGGAGCAACTGCGCCAGATCGACCGGCCGGTCCGCCCCTGGCAGGCGGAAGTGGATCACATCATCGTTGGTCGTTACTTCCGCATCGATTCCCACAAACTGCCGAATGCGTCGCTTCAGCACGATCGACCAGGCCAGATTGACCCGCCCGCCGAAGGGGGAAAGGATGACCAGGCGGGCGTCCCCTGCCTCGTCCTGATAGCGTTCCACCACGACCTGCCGGTCCGTGGGGATGGCGCCCGCCGCATCCACCTGGTCTTTCAGGTACTGGATCAGGTTCGTGGCGGCGGACCGGTCCAGGTTGCACTCGGCCTCCAGCCAGGCGGGCAGGGCGGGGTCGCTCAACCGCTCGGCCACCTCCCGGGTGAACCGGCCCAGGTTGACGCCCATCTCGTAGGGGCGGCCCAGCCCATCGCCCTTCCAGAAGGGCATCTTCGGCTGGGCGCCCAGCGCATCGGAGACCGTGATCCGGTCGTGCTCGATCGACTGGATCCGCCAGGTGTTGGTTCCCAGGAGAAAGACCTCGCCCACCCTGGACTCGTAGACGAACTCCTCGTCCATCTCGCCCAGTTTCACGTCCGTCCCGGCCAGGTAGACGCCATAGTACCCCCGGTCGGGGATCGTCCCCCCGGAGAGGACGGCGAGGCTCCGGCTGCCCTCCCGCCCGCGGATCGTACCGACCTCCCGGTCCCAGACGATCCGGGGGCGGAACTCCCGGAACTCGTCGGACGGGTACCGGCCGGAGAGCATCTCCAGGACGGTGTTCAACTGGCGCTCGGAGAGATCCCGGTAGCAGTAGGAGCGGCGGAGGAGGGCGAGCAACTCATCTACCCGCCACTCGTCCATGGCGGTCATGGCGACAATCTGCTGGGCCAGGACATCCAGCGCGTTGGTCGGCACATGGGTCTCCTCGACCCGGCCCCGCTTCATCTCCCGGACGATGCAGGCCGTCTCCAACAGGTCGCCCCTGAACTTGGGGATCAGCCTTCCCTTGGAGGCCGCTCCGATCACGTGGCCGGCACGGCCGACCCGCTGTAAGCCCCGGGCGACCGACTTGGGCGACTCGATCTGGATAACCAGGTCGACCGCCCCCACGTCAATGCCCAGTTCCAGCGATGAGGTCGCGACCAGGCAAGGGAGGCGGCCGGCCTTCAGGTCGGCCTCGACCATCTCCCGTCGTTCCCGGCTGACCGAGCCGTGGTGCACCTTGGCGGTTTCCCGCCCGGCCAGGTCGTTCAGCCGGTCGGTCAACCGCTCGGCCAGTCCGCGGCTGTTCACAAAGACCAGGGTAGACTTGTGCTCCGACACCCGCTCCAGAATGCGCTGGTAGATCGGTGGCCAGGTGGAACCCTCCGGCAGGAATCGCATGTCCGCCATAGGTACTTCAACCATCAGGTCGAGTTGTTTCCGGCTCCCGGTGTCGATGATCCGGACAGGTCGGTCAACCCCGCCCAGGTAGCGTGCGATCTCCTCCAGCGGCCGCTGGGTGGCCGAGAGGCCGATTCGGACAGGGGCCGTGGGCAGGAGTGCCTCCAGCCGCTCCAGGGAGAGGGAGAGATGAACCCCTCGCTTGGTCCCGGAGATGGCGTGGATCTCATCTACAATCATATAGCGGACCGTCTGGAGAATCCGACGGGCATTGGAGGTGAGGAGCAGGTAGAGCGACTCGGGGGTGGTGATCAGCACGTGCGGTGGATGCTTCACCATGGCGGCCCGCTGCCGCTGGGGCGTGTCGCCGGTCCGGATACCCGAGGTGATCACCGGCAGGGTGATGCCCATCTCCGCGGCCTTGGCCGCAATGCCCTGCAGGGGTACTTCGAGGTTACGGTAGATATCGTTGTTCAGGGCCTTCAGCGGGGAGATATAGAGCACCTGTACTCCGGGTGAGAGCGAATCCCCCTCCTGGTAGAGCGTGTCCAGGCACTTGAGGAAGGCGGCCAGCGTCTTGCCGGAGCCCGTGGGCGCCAGGATCAGGGCGTTCTCCCCGCGCCCGATCACCGGCCAGCCCTCCTCCTGGGGTGGGCTGGGCTTTCCAAAGCGCTCCTCGAACCAGGCACGAACGGCGGGGTGAAATGTCTCGAGTACCATGCCCATCTCCTCCTGGCTACCGGTTTCCACCTCTACACCGTACATACATTCGCCCCGCCTCTGCGAATCCCTCTCGGGTTTCGAAAGAAAAACGAATTGACTCAGACACCATCATTGGCTAAAGTGAATATGGAGAGGCTATTAGGATACCTAATATAAAAGGTGGTGCGTAGCGTTTATGGACGCCATTGATCTCACCCTGTTGGAGCGGCTGAAGGCCAACGGCCGAATCTCCTGGGCCGAGTTGGGTCACGCGGTAGGCCTTACGGGAGTCGCCGTCGCCGAGCGGATCCACAAACTGGAGCGCGCCGGCGTGATCCAGGGGTACACGATCTTGCTCTCCCCGGAGGCGCTGGGCCAGGAGTTGACCGCCTTCATCGCGGTGACGGTGGAGCGGCCGGAGCAGTGCGAGCCTTTCCTCGCCGCCATTCAGACGATCGACCAGGTCCTGGAGTGCCACCATATGGCGGGGGAGGACTCCTACCTGCTCAAGGTCCGCACAGGCGGGACTAGGGACCTGGAGGCGTTGATCACGGAGCAACTGAAACGGTTGCCCGGCGTGGTTCGCACCCGGACGACCATCGCTCTTTCCACGGCCAAGGAGTCGGTCCACCCGGCCCTGCCCGAGGTAGAGAAGCCATGATACCGCTCCTTCTCTCCGGCTTCCTGCTGGGCCTCTCCGTGGCGGCCCCGCTGGGCCCGGTCGGGGCCACGGTGATCCGCGAAGGGTTGGAGCGGGGGAGCGGCCCTGCGTTCCTGATCGGGCTTGGCGCATCTGCGGTCGATTTTCTCTACCTGACCCTGGTCTACGTGGGGGTTGCACCGCTCCTGCTCCGGCTGCCCTGGCTGATGACGGGCTTCTACCTCGTGGGTGCGCTCCTCCTGGGGCAGATGGCCTGGTCGAGCCTGCGGCGGGCGCGGGAGGGCGGCCTGCCCGCTCCGGCGACCGGCCGGACCCCCGGAGGCCGTGGATTCCTCTTCGGCCTGGGGATCACGCTCTTCAACCCATCGACGATCGTCTCCTGGCTGGGTCTGGGAGGGGCCTTCGCCTCCGCCTGGCTGACCGGTCGCACATGGCTCGATGCCGGGGCGGCTCTGCTGGCGGTCTTTGCCGGGAGCGCTGCCTGGTTCGGGGCCCTGGCCCTGACGGTCGGCGCTGCCCGCCGGGTCGCCGGGGGACGCCCCTGGGTCTACCGGTTGGTCAACCTGACCGCCGGCCTCGCCCTTGGCGCCTTTGCCCTCATCTTCCTCTGGCGGGGGATCTTCGCATGAGCATGAAACCAGGCCGGAGCAGAGCGCTCCGGCCTGTTTCGCTACCTGCGGTTCTCCGGCGTCTCGCCCTCCACCGGGCTGGTCAGCATATCCACGGCGCTCTGCTGCTCGGGCAGCCTCGCCGCCGCGTTCAGCTCCTGCCCGTCCAGGCCGCCGGCCTCCTCATAGCTGGACGTACCGCCCCTTCCCTGGCCCGGGTGCAATCCGACCCGGGTCGTCGGGAAGCCCGGGTCGGCCGGCGATGGCTGCCCGGTGTGGGCTGCGACCTCCATGCCCCGGTAGGCGGCCCCGCTGATCGTCCGGCCTGCCGTGCCCGGCCCCAACTGATCGCTCTGCCGGGCCGCTGCCCGCTGGTTCGCCATCGACTCCCGCTCCTTGCGGTCATACTCGCTCATCTGCTCCACCTCCTGCCCTTAGGTTGCGGCAGGGAAGGCTGAAGCATGAGTTGAACCCATTCCTATGGAGTTGATCATCTCCGGAGGTGTACTATGGCCCACATGCGCGATGAGGTTCTGATCCGGGCAGAAGTGCTACTGGGGCGCCCGGAGGAGCGGGTCTGGACCTACCCGATCCACGAGGGCGAGATGCGGATGGTCGTCAGTTCGACCCGCAACCAGACGCGGATTCACGATGTTACCCTCTTCATTTTCAACCCCGACGGACAGGTCGCGCTGATCCGCAAGCACGGATATCCACCGGGAGCCTGGCGGGCACCGGGCGGTGGGGTCGCTGCGGGCGAGGAACTGGTCGATGGTGCCGTCAGGGAGGCGTTGGAGGAGACCGGACTCGCCGTTCGGGTCGTCCGCTACCTGCTCCGGGTCCGCGTCACCTTTACCTGTGGTGATGAGGTGCAGCCCTGGACAACCCACGTCGTGGTGGCGGAGGCGAGTGAACCGGCGCCGGTCACCCGTGATCCCAGGGAGATCGAGAGCGTGACCTGGGGCTCCATGGCGGATCTCTGCGGCCCGATCGCCGAGGCGATGCTGGCGACGGGCGGGGGGCTCTTCACCTACCGGGTGGCGCTGCACCGGGAGGTCGCCCGCCTGCTGGGCTACCCGGGAACTCCTGCTGATTCGTCAAATTGATTGTTCGGGGGGGCAGGTCCCCCCTGTCTCGCTTTTTAGACCCGATCCCCGACGAATGGGTTGCCCGAAGGATCGACGGGCTGTTCTGGTTTCACTTCCTCCCTTTTTCTGGTATCATTCGACCTATGAGATGAGGGGGGGATGGACGCTGAGCAAGCGACTGGGCCCCGCGTTGGGGGTCGATGTCTCTGACTGGAAACAGGTGAAGAGCAAGGCCGAGCGGGGGTTACGGGGGAAGAACCTCACGCCGGAACGGGAAGGAACGCTGCGCTACCGGTTAGGTTCCGCCTGCTTCGCCCTGGGGGACCTGCTGCGGGCTGAGCAGCAGTTCTATCGCTACCTGGATCTCACTCCGGGACGGGTCACGCTGGAACCCATGTCAGCCCATGTACACGAGCAGATGGGACAGATCCACCGGCTCCTGAAGCGGCCGTCCCGGGAGGTCGACTCCTTCCGAAGGGCGGCCGCAGCTTACGAGGCCGCCGGCCAGATGGTGGATGCGCTCCGCTGCCGCCTGCACGCAGCCCAGTCACTTCTCTGGGCGGGGCGCGCGGAAGCAGCCCTGCCGGACCTCCTGATGGTCCTGACAGGGCTCTCCCTTGTCGAGGCGCCCGAGCTCCGGCTGAAGGCCGCCCTGGCCCACGGGCTCTACCTGGGCCTGACCGGAAGCCGAGAGGCAGGGCGCCTCCTCTGCATGACACTCCTGGACACGCCGCCACTGCTGCCGGCGGACCGGGCAGAGGTCGCCTGGCTGCTGGGCGAGAATGCCCTGGCTATGGGCGATCTGACCGCGGCAGAACTGCATGGGGCGATTGCGCATCACCACGCCCTGGCGGTCTGGTCGCCCCCGCAACTGGAGCGAATCGAGAGCCTGCAGCGCCGGATCAGGCGCGCCGCCGGCGGATCCAGGTGATCATCTCCTCGGGGGTGATCCCGCGCGCTTCGGCCAGGCGAATGGCCTCCTGAAACCGGCGGAGCTGTTCGATGTCGGCCGGGTTCTCGATCTCGCCGCTCTTCCAGAAGGAGTCCGGCAGGGCGACGAGCCCCATGATCGCCTCGGCCTGTTCCCGCAGGATCGGATGGGTGCCCAGCATGATTGCATCGAAGGTGAGGAGGGAGAGGTCCAGGAGGTAGGCGAGAGCGACCCGCGGCAGTGCGGGGCAGTCCCGGACGATGCGGCGGAGCACCTCCCGGACCCGCTCCTCCGCTCCGAGGGCTCGCCAGTCCGGATGATCCGGCCTCCCTTCCATAATGGAGAGGGCGACAGCATGAGCCATGCCGGCACAGGCCGCCGGATTCTCCCGGTACCGGGGAACCTGGCCTCGCGCAAAGGCCGGGGTCACCCCCAACAGCTCGACCCAGGAGGCCAGCACATCGGAGCTGACCTCCTGCTTTATGCCCCGCTCCACCTCGCTCTGGTAGCCCAGGCTCGGCCCCCCGCGGTCGTTGACCCAGCGCATGGTAAGCTCCTGCTGCTCCCTGGCCCACTGCAACAGGCTGCCCTGTACCCGATCAGCAGATGCCAATCCCTTCCGCCGCTTCAAGGACACTTCACCTCCCCTAAGATTTCCCACTATCCTCACATTAACAGCCTTGACTTGAAAAATCAAGAAGTATCCCGTGAATTCTGGGAATAATAAGACCGGGACCATCTCAACTGTGAGAGGTCCCGGTTATGATGATTGGAGTCTTAAGCCTGTGGCATCTCCCCGAGGTACTGAGCGAACCAGTCGCCCAGGGTGATCAGCCGGTGGACCCGGTGCCAGGGCTTCCCACCCCGGCTCATACCGTGCGATTCACCGGGGTAGCGGACGAACTTGACCGGCCGGCGCAGCTTGCGAAGGGCCACATAAAGCTGTTCGCCCTGCTCGACGGGGCATCGATGGTCCTCTTCCTGGTGCTCGATCAGCAGGGGCGTCTGGATCTGGGTCACGTAGGTGATCGGGGAGATGCGGCGCCAGGGGGTCTCATCCTCCCAGGGGGCGCCCCATTCATCGATCATTGTATAGGAGATGTCGGATGTCCCCCACATGGTGAACCAGTTGGATATCGACCGCATGGTGACCGCTGCCTTGAAGCGGTTCGTGTGCCCCACGATCCAGTTGGTCATGTAACCGCCGTAGGAGCCGCCGCCCACGCCCAAACGCTCCGGATCGATCCAGTCGAACCGGGCCAGGGCGGCATCGACGCCGGCCATGAGGTCGTCGTAGTCGACCGTGCCCCAGCGGGCGTTGGAGAGCGCTCCGGCGAACTCCTTGCCGTAGCCCAGCCCGCCGCGCGGGTTGGTGTAGAGCACGGCAAAGCCGCGGCTGGCCAGGTACTGGAACTCGTGCAGGAAGGCGGAGGGGTACATCATGGCGGGGCCGCCGTGGATCTCCAGGACGGCCGGGTAGCGCCTGCCGGGCTGCCGGTCGATCGGCTCGACCAGCCAGCCGTCGATCTCGGGCGCAGCTGCGTCGCCGGCCCGGAAGCGGAACCGGGTTACCGGGGCGATGGCCACCTCCGCCAGCAGCTCGGCGTTGGCTCGGGTGAGCTGCGTGATCTCCCCGTTCTCCAGCAGGTAGAGCTGGCTGGGATCATCCACCCGGCCGATCGCAAGGGCGAAACGCCGGCCATCTGCGCTGGCGGAGCCGCCGAAGACGACCTGGTCGCCATCGGTCAGATAGGTGATCGGTCCACCGGCCAGATCCACCCGGGCGAGGTAGACCGCTCCGCCATCGCTCATAAGGGTGTAGATGGCGCTGCCGTCCGGGCTCCAGCGGGTCTCGAAGCCGCCGCCCGGGGCCATGTCCACCGACGCCGAGTTGCCGACGGGCCGGTCATGCTCCGCCGTCAGGCAGCGGGGCTCCCCGCCCGCGGCGTCCACCACGTAGAGCTGCAGGTCGGGTGGGGCGTGCCGGTAGACAGGCCTGCCGGCGAAGGCGATCAGCCTGCCGTCGGGGCTCCACTTGGGCAGGAAGGCGTCAATCCCCTCGGGGGTGATCTGCTTGTAGGCCTCGGCGGGGGCGGGGTAGCTCCCCGGCTCGACCGGCAGGGTCCAGAGGAAGGTGAGGTCCTTGTCGTCGGCGTCGGGGGCGCGTTTGGCCGAGAAGGCGAGGAACCGGCCGCAGGGGGACCAGGCCGGGTTGCCGTGGGCGAACTCGCTGGTCAACTGGAGCGCCTCGCCGCTCTCGACGTCCACGATCACCACCTGGGGCTTCTTGTCGCCGGGAAAGCCGGCACCGTCCGCCTTGTAGTGCAGGTCGGTGATCACCTTCACGCCACTGGTAAACTTGGCGAAGAGGTCCTGCTCCTCGCTCTCCTTCTCGGGCTGGAGCCCGTCTGACCCGAGCATGACGCTCAGGGCGATCTTTTTCGAGTCAGGGCTCCAGAACGCCGGCCCGCCGCAGCCCTTCTGCTTTGTGAGCTGCCAGGCCTCACCGCCGGTGGCCGGCAGGAGCCAGACCTGCCCGTTCCGGCTGAAGGAGAGGTACTGGCCATCGGGCGACCAGCGGGGGTTGGCATCCTTCTCACCAGATGTGAGGGGGACTGCCTGCTTGCCGGGGACCAGGAGCATGATCCGGGAGGTGTAATCGTTCTTCTCCTTCCGGGCCTGGGTCTCCACGTAGGCGATCCGGCTGCCGTCAGGCGAGACCTGGGCGTCGCCCGGCAGGCGGAACTGGAAGAGATCCTCAGCGGTCAGTGGACGGCGGCTCATAAACAACGCCTCCTACTGCTTGTTCAGGTACTCATCGAACCACTGGGTGATGTTCACGAGCCGGTGGATCCGGTGCCAGGGCTTGCCGTTACGGCTCATGCCGTGGAACTCGCCCGGGTAGCGGATGAACTTGACCGTCTTCCGCTGCAGCTTCAGGGCGGCGTAGAGCTGCTCCGCCTGCTCGATCGGGCAGCGCAGATCGCCCTCCTGGTGTTCAATCAACAGCGGGGTATTGATGTTGGAAGCGTGAAGGAGCGGCGACTGTTTCAGGTAGGGCGCCATGTTCTCCTCCTCCCACCAGTTCTCGGTTCCAAACTGGCGGATGCGGTTGTAGCCGGTGTCCGATGTGCCCATGGCTGACCAGCGGTTGACGACGGAGCGCATGGTGACAGCAGCCTTGAACCGGTCGTTGTGGCTCACGATCCAGTTGACCATGAAGCCGCCATACGAGCCGCCGGCCACGCCGAGCCGGTCGCCATCCACAAAGTCGAACCTCTGGACAGCGGTCTCGATCGCCGCCATGCAGTCGAGGTAGTCCAGGTTGCCCCAGTCGGCCATGATGGCGTGGCAGAAGTCACGGCCGTAGCCCTGGGAGCCGCGGGGATTGGAGTAGACGACGGCGTAGCCCTGGGCGGCCAGCCACTGGAACTCGTAGAAGAAGCCGCAGCCGTACATGCCCATGGGGCCGCCGTGGATCTCGAGGATGGTGGGGTACTTCTTGCCCGGCTCGAAGCCGGCGGGGCGGAGAATCCAGCCATCCACCATGGGATGGCCTTCGCCGGCGCTGAAGAGCAAGCGCTCGGGTTCCGGCAGGTCGATCTGGGCGAAGAGCTCGGCGTTGTGGTTGGAGACCTGCACCTCGTGGACCCCGCCGCCGTTCAGGACAGCCAGGCAGTTCGCGACCTTCGGCTGCGCGACCGGCTCGTCCAGCCGGGCCAGGTAGACGTCGGCGGGGGAGAGGGGGGTGGCGTAGGCCAGGGCGGCTCGCCGGCAGTCGGGGGTGAGGGAGAAGGCGTGGATCGTCCGGTCGCCGCTGGTGACGGGGACCACGGCGCCGGTGCTCGTGCCGACCTTGACGAGCTGGACCTGGCCGGCGTCGGAGACGATGCCGTAGATCCAGCGGCCATCGGGCGAGAAGGTGAGCCGGCCGCCGGCGGGGGCGGGCTGGTCGGAGATCGTCTCGCTCACGAAGCCGCGGTCAAGGTCGGCAGCCAGCCGCCGGATCTGGCCGCCGGCCCGGTCGAGGAGGTAGAGGCCGGAGGTGCCGTAGCCCTGCTCGTCGGGGTCGGTGCCAATGAAGGCGACCTGAGAGCCATCGGGCGAGACGGCGGCGCCGGAGGCGGAGAGCTTGCCGTCGCCGGGGGTGAGGCGGGTCAGTTCGCCGCCGGTCCGCTCCACGTACCAGAGGTCGACGTACCAGGGGAAGTAGTCGCGCTCCTCCAGCCGGTTGGCGGCGAAGACCAGACCCTTGCCGTCGGGGGTCCAGGCCGGCTCCAGGTGGTTGTACTCGCCGCTGGTCAGCTGAAGCGGCTCACCGCCATCGACCCCGATCACGCAGACCTGCGAGTACTTGTCGTTGTAGTAGCCGACACCATCCATCTTATAAAGAATCCGGGTGATCACCTTCACGTCGCTGTTGTACTTCTTGAAGAGGTCCTTCTCTTCCTCATCCTTGCCGTCGGGCTGGATGCCCTCGTTGGTCAGCTGGGCGGTGAAGGCGACGAACTTGCCGCAGGGGGACCAGACGGGGCCGCTGACCCCACCCTTCACCTTGGTGAGCTGGCGGGCCTCGCCGCCCTCCAGGGGGAGGAGCCAGATCTGGTTGGAGCCGCTGCGGTTGGAGACGAAGGCCAGGTGCTTGCCGTCGGGCGACCAGCGGGGCTGGCTCTCCTTGTTGCCGCCGGTGAAGCGGACCGGCTCCTGCCCCTCGCGGGCGAGCCAGATCTGCGTGGTGTACTCGTTCTTCTCCTTGTCAACGCCCTGGAGCACGTAGGCAATTCTCGTACCGTCGGGAGAGATCTGGCTGTCGCCAGCCAGTTGGATCGCCAGCAAGTCCTCAGCCTGCAGCCTGCGAAGGGTCGTCATGTAGGTAGTCCTCCTTGTGTCTGGGGCGGTGACGTTCAGTCGCGAGGGATGATAATTCACTGCACTAAGTAATTGGCGATGGGTCCAGCGGGTTCCTGCTCGAAAAAGAGCAGCCGCATGGGCTGCCCTGTCGAGATTGGATGCGGCGTTGCACTAGAGACCGGTGCGCAGTGCCATCAACTCGGGGAAGGAGCGAAGTCGGGCGGTCCTGTAGAGGTACTCGACCCCCTCGCCGCCGGTCCCCACCTTGTTGCCGATGGACCGCTCGGCCAGGACCGCGTGATGGGTGCGCCAGAGCAGCATGGTGTTGTCCAGGTTGACCATCTCCTCGGCCAACTCTCGCAGGGCCGGGTGGTCCCCGCCGGTGTACATGGCGTGGAGGGCTGCCGTGGCCTGCTCTGCCTTCGCCGGGTTGCTGCCGGCCACGGCTCGGGTGGGCATGGTGTAGCCGTGGCGCTGCATGGCCTGCACGAACCCGTCCCAGAGGGTGGGCTCCGCCAGCCGCCGCTGAATCCGGGCTCGTTCCGCCTCGGTGAAGGCCGGCTGGGTCAGGGTGAAGTCGCGGTGGCAGGCAAGGAGGATCTCCAGCTCGCGGAACTGGGCGGACTGAAAGCCGCTCCCGCCGGCCAGGCTGGGCCGGAACTGGGCGTAGTCGTAGGCGGTCATACTCTCCAGCAGGGCGAAGCCCTGGTCGATGATCCGCATGATCTGAATGCAGCGGCGGAGCAGGCGAGCGGCCCGCCAGGTGTCACCATGGGACGCCTCGTCCCGCACCGCCTCCAGCTCGTGGAGCAGCAGTCTGAACCAGAGCTCGCTCGCCTGGTGGACAATGACATACTGAAGCTCATCATGATGATTCAGGGGGGAGAGGGGCTGCTGTAGCTCCAGCAGGGGGCCGATATTCAGGACCTCCCCATAGCTCGGCTTCCGTTCCCCGCCGTCCTCCCGGGGCTCAGAGACGTGGTTACTGTACGGACAGGATCCCACCGGGGTGATGCCTCCTTTTTCAAGCGGCAGACTCGCTCTAGGTTTTATCCGTACACATACGAACTTCCTTCTTTACCATCTTTCCTATCTTCAGAGGTATGCGGGGGATGTGACTTTTTGAACGCACTCGTAACCTTTTTGTCAGAAACCACGTTGTGGGCTGTGTAACGCATCTGATGGAGGTACGAACCTGTGAAGACCGCATTCAGGATCCTGGCTCTTCTGATGGTTGGCGCGGTGCTGTTGATGGGCTGTAGCAAGCCCTCCGCACCAACCGATGCGCAAGGGGAAGGGACCCAGCAGCCCGCGACGCAGCCCTCCCCGACGATTCCCCCTGCACCGGAACAGCCGTCGAAGGGGTCGAGCGCCAAGCTCTTCCCCACGGAGGACAAAGAGTTCCAGTTCTTCGTCCGGGAGCACGAGCAGAACAGTCAGGTGACCGAGCACCTGCTTCGCGACGGTGACCGGGCGGTCGGTGTTTACAACGGCAAGGTTTACGCCACCTGGCACCTGACCGATACCGGCGTCTGGCGGCAGGATTCGAAGAACCCGCAGGTCATGCTCCGTTTCCTGCCCCCGTCCCTGAACGATGGCGATGCCTGGAGTCAGCAGAGCGGGGAGGCGACCGTCCTCTTCCGCCTGAGCGAGGAGAATGGCGCCGAGGGGCGCTGTGGCCGGGTCGTGGACGAGGAGGGCCTCGCCTGCTGGAAGGTGACGGTGGTCAACCGCGGCGAGGCGCTCTCTCTGTGGTTCCTGGAGGGGGTCGGCCCCGTCTACGCCGAGAACCAGGGCTGGGCGAAGAGCAGCAGCAGCTTCTGGAAGTATCGGAACGGGGTCCGCACCGCCGCCGTTGACCCGACCACCCGCAGCGAGTGGCTGGGTGCTGCCCAGGCGTCCGTGACCGGCGAGATGCCCGCGGTGACGCCCCTCACCGCCGGTGAGTATACCAAGCAGGCCAACCAGCAGCACTGGGACTCGCAGCAGGGCGAGTGGATCGGCGAGTATGACCTGAATGGCCTCGGTCCCGTGCTGATCAGGGGTCTCCCCCACAAGATCGAGGACTGGGGCAGCCTGCCGGTCTCGTTCTACCGGAAGGGGGAACTCACCCCGCTGGGCAAGTTCGAGCCGCCCGCCGGCAAGAAGCTGCGCCTCACCCCTCTCTCCTTCGACGGGTACGAGGGCTCCTTCTTCCTGCTCGAACTGGGTGGTCCCGGGGAGCTGAATCAGATCCAGATGCTGGGGTACGACAGCGGGTTGGGGCAGGTCGTGCCTGGCTGGGGCTGGGAGATCAAGACCTACTGGACACACGGCCATTCAGTGACAACGAAGCCCGACGGCGAGATCCTG
This sequence comes from Symbiobacteriaceae bacterium, assembly GCA_041690255.1. Taxonomy (GTDB): domain Bacteria; phylum Bacillota; class Sulfobacillia; order Symbiobacteriales; family Symbiobacteriaceae; genus JAWLHU01. The sequence continues at coordinate 146,131 of JAWLHU010000003.1, read as the reverse complement.
GTCGCGCGGGATCTGAACGATCCGGCCCGGCACACCAAGACCACCCGCTACGGGTTTACGGGCTTTAAGGAGGCCGCCGGCTTCGGCATCGGGGCGGTGGAGAAGCTCGCCACGGAGATCACGCCAACCCGGGAGGAGCTGGTCTACCCGACGACGCCGGAGGCGGTGCTCCAGGCGGCCTTCACGGCCCTCTGGCTGGATCAGACGGCCGAGCTCTCCCGCTACTTCGCCGACGAGGCGGAGGTGCAGCGCTTCGTCGAGGGGCAGAAGATCCCTGAGCCCATGTACGAGTTGGGCTCGGTGAAGGTCGGCAAGCTGGTCCCGCCGGCGGATGCGCATAGCCCGGCGACCATAGAGCCGGCCGAACTCGGCACCGACGGTGCGACGGAGTTTCGTGTCTTCACCAGCGGCTACGAGTATGCTGCCTACCAGTGGGGGCGGATCACCTTCGGCCGGGACGAGGCCGGCCGCTGGGTGATCAGGAGCCTGGAGATTGAGAACTTCGTGGTGCAGGGGCCCTAGACAGGGGGTCGTGGGCTCGCTTTGGCTTGTGAAGAGGTGGATCGTCATGCAAGAGGCTGTCCCACAGGCAGGATCGTCTGCCGGGGACAGCCTCCGGGCGTTTCGGGTTCTGGAATCCTCTCGAATGATCTGGAATCCTCTAGACCGATCTAGAATCCTCTCGACCGATCTAGACGGATTCGGTTTTCGTCCCGACTCCCGTCCACCGGCCCGGTCTCCCGTCCCGACCGGTACGGTATGCCTCTCGCTCCTTCTCGCTGTCTCGCACCCGCTCGTCCTTCTCCGAGAAGCCTTTCGCCCTCGCGTGCGCGAGGAGAGACCCACTCCTCGACCTGGACCAGGGCCCCGGGTCTCTCCTCCCGCCTCGCTCGATGACCCCAGCCCCTATCCCCGTCGAGAAGCGTCTAGAATGATCTAGAACGCTCTAGAATGCTCTAGAATGCTCTAGAACCGCTCTCGAATGCGCTGGATTGCTCTCGCATGGGCTCCCATCGTCTTGATCGCTCTACCCGCGCCTCGATTCGTCTCGCATGATCTAGACCGCTCTCCTGACCCCCTCGCCGGGCCGCACCGCGGAGGGGAAGTTGCGGGCAATCAGGAAGGCGATGCCGACCGCCACGAAGGGGAAGGCGCTCATGAGGAAGCGGAAGGCATGGTGCGGCATGGCTCCCGGGTTCTCGCCGCTCACATAGCCGAAGAGGATCGGCAGCAGGCCGAACGCGCCCCCCTGAAGCACCCCGGAGATCCGGGTGACGAAACCGTTCACCGCATAGTAGACGCCCTCGCGCCGGCGTCCGGTCCGGATCGCATCCTCATCGATCACGTGGGCCAGGATCACCTCGCCCATGACCAGCACGCCGCTCATGCCCAGGCCAAAGACAGCGCCGCCGATCAGGCCGGTCCAGAGGTTTGTGCCCAGGGAGAGCAGCACGGCGGCGACGATCAGCGTCAGCAGGGCGGCCAGCCAGGCCCGTTTGCCCCCCCAGCGGCGGGAGAGATGGGACCAGAGCGCCACCGTCGGGATGGCAATGAGGAAGACGGCCCCGAAGAGAGCGGTGGTCAGTCCCTCGCTCAGCCCGAGGGTGTACTTGGCGTAGAAGCCCATGCCGGCGCCCAGGAGGCCGAAGGTGAACTGGGTCATGGTCGCGGCGGAGGCGTAGATCCAGAAGGCCTTGTCCAGCAGAGTCTGCCTGAAGGCCTCGATGAAGCCGAGCGGCTCCGCTTGACTGGCAGATGGATCCTCCGGACAGCCGGTCACCGAGACCGGGACCAGGATGGCCGACATGGCCGAGAAGAGCAGGACCATCCCCAGCGGGCCGAGGGTCGCCTTCACCATGGGGGTCAGGGCAATGCCGATTACCATGGCGAACAGTTGGAACCCGTGCTTCAGGGCAGCCGCCCCGGACCGCTCCTCATGCCCCTTGAAGAGCTCCGGGAAGAGCGATGAGTAGTTGGTCCACATGATCGTGGCGGCGGTCTCCTGGAGGATGAGAATGCCGAGGAAGTAGGCGAAGAGCCGGGACCCGGCCTGGAAGGGCCCGGGCACCCAGAAACCCATAATGAAGGTCAGGAGGAAGAGGGGGAGGCCGACCATCATCCAGGGGCGGCGGCGCCCCCAGCGGGTCCGAGTCCGGTCGGAGAAGTAGCCGAAGAGCGGGTCGTTGGCCGCATTCCAGGCCGAGTTGAGCGACCGGGCGAGGCCGGCGGCGGCCAGGGCCAGGCCCAGGTCCTCCACGTAGTAGAAGACGATATGGTTCTCGAAGGCCATGACCGGAATCGAGATGCCCAGCATGCCCAGGGCGTACATCCAGGCGGTGCGCCGTCCCCGCATCTACCGATACCTCCTCATTGCGTCCCGAATCTCGCGGTAGGTCAGCAGCACGGACTCCCCAAGGACCCGGCGGAAGTCGGGGTGCTGGAGCGCCTCCAGGTCGCCTCGCCGCAGCTCCCAGTCCCCCAGCGCCCTCCCTTCCGCCGTGGGCACAGCGGCGTGGTGGATCAGGTGATAGACCCCGGGCCCGAGGCCGGACAGGGTCTCGACGAACCAGGCCTGCCGCTCCGCGTTTGGCACCGGGTAGCTGTCGACCAGGGTGACCCGGGGGAGCGGGGCGGCCTCCAGCAGGGCCAGCAGCGGCTCGCGGAAAGGGGCCGGGAGCCGGTCAGCCACCGCCTCATCGGGCAGGAAGGCGGGCACCTTGAACTCCAGGGCGAGCTGTACATAGGCCTGGGCGATATCGGGTCGCATGATCGTCCCCATGTGGGTGTCGATATGGGTCACATCGATTCCGATGGCGTAGGCGGCCTCGATCTGGGCCCGCATCTCCGCGGCCACCTCACCGGCATCCATCCGCGACCAGGCCTGTTCCACCGTGGGCGGGAAGTAGCCGTAGGGGTCACGAAGGCTGGATCCGCCGGTCAGCGGGCGCAACCGGGGGGCTTCCCACTCACTGGTCAGGGTGATATGTACGCCCAGGTCGCCCTCCCGAATCATGGGCGCCCAGGCACCGGGAAGCATGACCGAGCCCGTGGGCAGGCCCAGTTGCCGGTACGCCCGCCCCTGGGCCTCGGTCACCCCCAGGTCATCCTGGTGGATGATGATCGCCCGCTTCCCGTCCAGTCCCATCTGTTGCCAGAGATTCACCAATCCCTACCTCCCTCTGTGGGATGTCGGACCTGAGGATGGATTTCCCACGCCGTTGGCAAAAACCTTCTGTCTACAAAGAGAAACGAAGAGCAGCCTCCATGGGCTGCTCTTCGCTGTTCTAGCGCTCGATATACCGCTCGAACCACTCGAGGTTCGTCTTCAGCCGGTAGACCCGGAGCCAGGGCTTGCCGGTCCGGCTCATACCATGGCTGGACTCCGGGTAGCGGACGAACTCGACCGTCCGCTTCAGCACCTTCAGCGCTGTGTAGAGCTGCTCCGCCTGCTCCATGGGGCAGCGCAGGTCCTCTTCCTGGTGCTCGATCAGCAACGGGGTGTGGATATTCTCCACGAAGGTGATCGGAGAGACCCGCTGATAGAAGGTCATATCCTCCCAAGGCTTGCTGGGGTAGGAGGCCATGTCCAGGTAGCCGATGTCGCACGTGCCGACCGATGAGGCCTCGTTCACCACCGATCGCATGGTAACCGCCGCCTTGAACCGCTGCGAGTGGGAGACGACCCAGTTGGTCATGAAGCCGCCGTAGGAGCCGCCCGCCACGCCCAGCCGGTCCGGGTCGATCCAGGGGAACTGGTCCAGGGCGGCGTCCAGCCCGGCCATGACATCCAGGTAGTCCAGGTTGCCCCAGTCGGCCCGAATGCAGGCGCAGAACTTCTCGCCGTAGCCCTGCGAGCCCCGCGGGTTCGTGTAGATCACCGCGTAGCCCGCCGCCGCCAGGACTTGAAACTCCATGAAGAAGGTCCAGCCGTACATGCCCATGGGGCCGCCGTGGATCTCGAGGATGGCCGGGTAGCGCTCCCCCTCCTCAAACCCGGCCGGCTTCATCACCCAGCCGTCGGTCTCGGTCAGCCCCTCGGTGCCGTGGGCCTGGATGAAGGGGTTGGTGCCATCGGCCGTGGCGAAGCGGAAGTGCTCGACCGGGGCCAGCTCCAGCTCGGCCATCAGGCTGGCATTCACCTCGGTCAGCCGGAGCAGATCCGGCCCCTCCACCAGGAAGATGTCGCCGGGCAGGTCGGGCCGGGTGATCGCCACCGCCAGCTTCCGGCAGTGCGCATCGTACGACCAGCCGGTGACGCAGTGATCCCCCGCCGTCAGGGCGGTGACGCTGCCGGACTCGGCATCGATCGCGTAGACCTGCTGGCGGCCCTGATCGGAGCCGTGCATGATCAGAGCGGTGCCGTCGGGCGTCCAGGCGAGCCGTCCACCGCCCGGTGCGGGCATGTCGTAGATCGTCTCGTAGCCGAAGCCGCGGTCCCATCCACCGGTCAGGAGCCGGAGGTTTGAGCCATCCCGCCCCACGAGGTAGATGCGGGTGTTCGAGTAGCCGCCGTAGGGCCGGTCATGGCCGTGGCAGGCGATCGTGGAGCCATCCGGCGACCAGGCGGGCGCTGCGAGGTCGTAGCCGTCCGGGGTGATCCGGACCGGCTCGGCCCCATCGTTCTCCAGATCCATCACGTAGATATCGCTCAGGTCGGCATGGTAGTCATCATCCTCCCGGCGGTTGCCCGAGAAGGCGAGCGACTTGCCATCGGGCGAGAAGGCGGGGGAGCGGGAGTCCCATGGGCCGCGGGTCACCTGGCGGGCCGGCTGATCGCCATCCACCGGCATGATGAAGATCTGGTCGTGCTTCTTCGGGTCGAGGATGCCGACGCCGTCCAGCTTGTAGACCAGGCGGCTGATCCGCTTGACATCCTTCGTGTACTTGACGAAGAGGTCCTTGTCGTCCTCCTTCTCGTCCTCCGGCTTGGGGCCATCCGCCCCGACCGATGCCGTGAAGGCGATGCTGGAGCCATCGGGCGACCAGACGGGCGGACCGTTCACACCATCCTTGAAGCGGGTCAACTGCCGGGCCTCGCCGCCCATCGCCTCCATGACCCAGATCTGGTTCTTGCCAGAGCGGTTGGAGAGGAAAGCGAGCCGGGCGCCGTCGGGCGACCAGCGGGGGTTCTTGTCCGACTTCAGCCCGTTGGTGAAGGGGACCGGGCGGCTGCCGGGGGCGGCATCCATGACGAAGATCTGGTTGCGGTACTCATTGCTCTCCTGGTCGATGCGGTTGACCACGTAGGCCATCTTCCGGCCATCGGGTGAGAGATGGGGTTCGCCTGCGAGCTGGAATGAGAGCAGGTCCGCCGGGGTAATGCGGCGAGGCAAGGCATACACTCCCTTACTGATGATCGACGTGCGCTTCGGGTACCCTAGCATTTGACACAGAAGGGCCGGGTGCCTGCCAGGAGGAGGAGTTTCGTGCTGTTACGAGAGGAGATTCGCTCCGTTGGGGAGCGCCATTTCGCTGAGCGGACAACCTTTGCGGAGGATCTGCCCAAGTATTGGGGGCGCTGGGGCGCCACCTCGGAGATCGGCAAGCTGCGGGCGGTGCTGCTCCGGCGCCCCGGGCGTGAGATCGAGGGGGTGGAGGACCCGGACCAGCCACGCTGGCGGGCGGTCATGGACCCGGACAAGGCCCGGGCGGAGCACGACCGGCTGGCCCGGATCTACCGGGACCATGGAGTGGATGTGCATTACGTAAACGACATGGATGTGGACCGCCCGAACGCCATCTACTGCCGCGACCTGCTCGCGATCACCCCGGAGGGGGCGATCATCACCCGTCCGGCCATGGCGGCCCGGCGCGGCGAGGAGCGGTATGTGGCCTCGGCCGTCGCCCAACTGGGCGTGCCGATCGTCAAGACGATCAACGGCACCGGGACATTCGAGGGGGCCGACCTGCTGATGATCGATCGCCGCTCCGCCTTCCTGGGCTGGGGGAACCGGACCAACGCCGAGGGCGCCCGGCAGGTGATCGAGGAACTGAAGCATCAAGGGGTAGATGATGTCACCGTGGTCCAGGTCCCCTACGGAATCGCCCATCTGGACTGCATGTTCGGCATGGCCGCGCCGGATGTGGCCATCGTCTTCCCCTGGGTCACGCCGTACATTGTCGCCGAGAAGTTGATGGAGAAGGGGTTCAAGGTCCTGGAGGTCCAGTCCCCTCGGGAGGCCCGCCTTGGCTTTTCGGTCAACTTCGTCGCGCTGGAGCCGGGCAAGGTGGTCATCTCCGCCGGCAATCCCGAGACCCGGACTGAACTCGAGCGCGCCGGGGTCACGTGCATCGAGGTGGAGATGGATGAGATTCTCAAGGGGATGGGTGCGGTCCACTGCTGCACGGCCATCCTCCACCGGGATGAGGTCTGATCCGTTTCGACAGGAAGAACGGCGCCCCGCCTTCGTGGTGGAGCGCCGTTTGCCCTTACTGAGCCCGCTGCCCGTCGCGCAGCGTGTTGTGCCAGAGGTCGTGGCACTCCTCGGCGATCGCCTTCCAGTGCTCCCGGACCTGGCTCGGTACGTCCTGCTTCAGGGAGAGCTGACGGGCGCCCAGGTGGAGGACAAAAAAGAGATCATCTACACCCATACCATTCTTGTCGAGGAACTGGTTCAGCGCGGTCAAGTTGCGCTCCTTGGTCATGCGGCTCCCTCCCGCGGTACTTCCATCTTCCCATAGTCTACCACAGTCAATGCCGAGAGCGAAGCGAGGTGCGCGTGAAACGGAACTGTGCCATGCCCCCGTCTGTTAGGGCGAAGGGATGCAAACCCCACCGAATGGGGCGTGGGAGCCCCGGACGGGAGGTGATCGGTATCGAAGCAGCCAGGCGTTCAGGCAGGGCAGAGGTTTATCCTTATCCAACCGATTTCAGCAGATCACACCAACGAGCAGGGGGACGGAACCCAAACGGCGTACACCTTCGTCATATAACAGATACGGCCCCAACGAAGGGTGAAGCCGGCATGTCCCATTCGGAGAGAGCCGCTCTGCCAGCGGACCGCTCGGTCGCCATTGAGCAGTTGATGCAGGAATACGGCACCAAGGTGCTCCACTTAGCTTACTATTACCTCAAGGACCGGCACTTGGCGGAAGATGTCGCCCAGGAGGTCTTTATCAAGGCCTACCGCAACTGGGATTCCTTTCGCGGAGAGAGCTCAGCCTATACCTGGCTCTACAAGATCACCGTCAATCTCTGTCGGGACAAGGCCCGCAGCGCCTGGTGGCGCCGGCTGGTCCCGTCCGACGATCCCCGGGCAAGCGCCGGCGACGAGTTGGAGATGAACGCACCCATGGAGAGCCCTGAGGAGGAGGCCCTCGCCAGCGATGAGCGGGACCGGCTGATGGCTCAGGTCCTGCAGTTGCCGGAAAACTATCGGGAAGCAATCGTGCTGTACTACTACCAGGATCTCTCGACCGTCGAGATCGCAGAGGTGACCGGGCAGAACGAGAACACGATCAAAACAAGATTGTTCCGGGCGAGAGCGATGCTCAAAGACCTGTTGGCGAAAGGAGGTGTGGCGCGATGAGCGATCGGTTTGAGACGGAACTGAAGCAGGCGCTGAAGGAGTCGACGGCCAAGTCGCTCGAGGGCTGGGAGTTCTCTCCGGCCATGCGCCAGGCCGTCCTGAAGCGGATTGCAGAAGAGGAGCAAGCCCCCGCCCCGGAGCCTTCCCCCGGACCGGTCCCCATGCGCCGGCCCCGCCTGCGCATCCCCCAGGCCGTACTCTGGGTGGCCGCCGCTGCCGCCGCCTTCGCCCTCATGCTGAACATGGATCTCGACCTCGGCATGGGCGGCGCCAAGAAGGAGAGTGCCGCTCCGCGGGCGGCTACCAGCAGGGAGGCGCCGGCAGCGGTCGCCGACACGGCCTCGGCCGGGGAGGAGAAGACCGGGACCGCGGCGCCGGCAACCGAGAGCGCTGCCCTGACAATGGCACCCGCTGAGAACGCGGCCGCCGGCTCGCCCGAGTCAGCCAGCCAGGGGATCGCTGCGGCTGCCATGCCCGCCAACCCAGCCCGGCTGATCCTGACAGCCCCGCCGGCGGTGGCCCAGGATCGGGCGCCGGGGACCGCGAAGGGCAGCGAAGAGGTCGGGATTGCCTCCTTGACCGCCGCCCCCCCGGTCAGCATGCTCGACCTGCTCCCCCTGCCGGGAGGCGAACTGCTCCAGCTCACCAGCGCCAGCCTCAACCGGGTCGACGTAAACGGTGCGGTTCGCTGGGAGGCGCCGCTCAACGAGCCGCCCGTCCTTGCCGCCACCGGTGGTGTGAGCAACGCCATCGTCGCCGGTGAGACGGTTCAGATCTTCAACCAGAACGGCCAGGCCGAGGGGAGCCTGAAGCTCTCCGGCCCGGTCTACGGCATGCAGGTCAGCAACGACGGCCGGGTGGCCGTGGTGACCGCCGACGCCGTCCGGGTGTACAGCGGCACGAAGCTCCAGTTCCAGAGCGGAACGGTGACCGATGCGACCGTCACCTTCTCCGCCGACGGCTCCCTGGCCGTCATGGGGCGGGAGGGGGAGAGCCGCAGGCTGAGCCTCTTCGGGCGGGACGGTACCCGCCTGGCCCAGGCGAACCTGTCGGGCGAGGGAATCGGTCTGGTCTTCGCTGACCAGGGGCAGGTGATCGTGGCCGGCGGTGAGGCGTTCCATCGGAACGGTCAGTCCCTCTGGCGGGCGCCGTTCGTCCCGAACGGGGTGCTCAGCCTCGGCGAGGGTGGCCCGGTCCTCCTCTGGGACCTGCACCAGATCAGCCTGCTCAACCCGCAGGATGGCTCGGAGCGCTGGGGTGCCGAGTTCGGCGGCGGTGAGATCATCCACGTGGTCGCATCGAGCGCCGGAGACCAGGTGGCCGTGCTGGCGAACACCCCCGAGGGCCCGGTGGTCTGGGTCCTGACCCGGGACGGCGGCCAGCGGGTTGTCGAACGGCTCCCGGCCAGTCCCACAGACCTGGCGGTCGAGGGCGATCAGTTGATCCTCCTCATGCCCGCAGGGATGGAGACCCGCCCACTCAACTAGAGATCGACGAACAGCCCCCCGAAGGTCAAGCCTTCAGGGGGCTGTGTCATCAGCCGATCAACTCCCGGAGCACTTCGCCGAGCCGGCGGATCTCATCGATCGTGTTGTAGTGGAGCAGGCTGACCCGGACCGCCTCGCCACCGAAGTCAGCGGCCAGTTGGGTCATCTGCCGGATGGCCAGGTAGTTGCCGGTGCGGGCCTCGATCCCGTACCCGTCGAGATTGGCCGCCACATCGGCGGGGGCGTGGCCCTTGAGATTGAACGAGATGATCGGCACTCGCGGGCGGCCGTAGATCACAGTCCCCGGAATTCCCCCGATCGTCTCCCGCAGGGCGGCGGTCAGCCTTTGCTCGTAAAGCCCAATGGCAGCCATGGCGATCTCCAGCCGCTCCCGCCGGCTCTCCGGCACCCCGTGCTCCAGGGTGGCGGCAGCGGCGGTCCCAAGCATCTCGAGGTACTCCAGCGTGCCGAGGAAGCCGGCCACGCCCTCGTGGTTCTGGGTGCCCAGCTCCAGCCTGGCGGCGTGGGCGGTACCCAGCTCGAAGCGGCCCGGCTCCCGGCCGATCAGGGCGCCCAGCGCCCAGCCCTCCAGCCGGGTCGGGTTGATCGCCACGAAGCCCATGTGCGGCCCGAAGGCCTTGTAGGCAGAGGCGACGGCGAAGTCGGCGTCCCAGGCGTCGAACTGCATGGGCAGGTGGGGCGCCCCGGCGACGCAGTCCACGAAGAGCAGTGCCCCGGCCTCATGCGCCAGCCGGGCCATGAGCGACAGGTCGGTCACCACGCCGGTGGCGTTGGAGACCCAGCCACAGGCGACCAGCTTTGGCCCCTGCGCCAGCAGCCCCCTGTAAGCATCCAGGTCCAGAGCCCCATCCGCCGTGATCGGTACCGACTCCACCCGGACCCCCCGGCTCGCCATCTCTTCCCACGGGCTGATATTCGCCTGGTGGTCCAGGTTGGTCGTCAGGATCAGGTCACCCGCCTGCAGATCCCGTCCCAGGTGATGGGCGACCAGGGCGGTCAGGCTGGTCGCGTTGAGGCCGAGGGCGATCTGCTCCGACTGGGTCCCCATGAAGTCGGCCACCCCAGCCCGCAGGTCGTAGATCATCTGCTGCATCCGCTGCTGCCGGGCGAAGACAGGCCCCTTCTGGGCGTTGTACTTGACAAGGTGCTCGGTGACACTATCGATCGCGGCCTTGGGCAGTTGCGCCCCGGCGGCATTGTCGAAGAAGGTCCCGCCGTGCTCAAGGGCTGGGAACTGGTGCCGCATCCGCTGGAACAGATCCGTCAGCGCCATGCTCATTGCTACTCCTCCTGCTGGATCGAGACCGACTCCCTAACAGATTGGCCGTTCCGGTAGGAACTCCTGCGCCTCCCGTACGGTTCCGGATGGTTAAGGCTTGCCAAGAAGGGCGCTCCTGGGACAGAATAGGGGTGGAAGTCCTTATACCCTTCCGATGGGAGGTACCTCCGTGAACTTCTGGATGTGGGTTGGCGCAGTTGTTGTCGCCTCGGCGGTCATCTACTTTGCCCTGTCGATCAACGGCAAGACCGAGCACGCAGGCGGTCACGATGACCATGGCCATGGCGGCCACGGCCACGACCATCACTAGTCCCTCTCTGCACGACCAGGACGCCGGGGGGCGGACATACTCCTTCCCCCGGCGTGGGTTCGCCAGCGCACACGCCCCCGGACCGGTGGGCGTTTTTCTTATCTCCGCACCAGTTTTGGTGGCCGGAGCGTCACAATGATGGAGCGTGCACCGTCCCGATCAACGACAAGGGAGTTGCATACGTTGGATGTCCTCAAGATCACCCCGCGCGGGTATTGTTACGGCGTCGTGGACGCCATACAGATGGTCAAGCAGGTCGCGAAGGATCCCGCCATTCCCCGGCCGATCTATGTCCTGGGCCTGATCGTCCACAACCATCACGTGGTGGAGGAGATGGAGTCGCTGGGCGTGATCTCGCTGGATGGCGAGGACCGTCTCTCCCTGCTCGATCAGATCGATTCCGGCACCGTCGTCTTCACCGCCCACGGGGTCTCACCGGCCGTCAAGGTCCGTGCGAAGCAGAAGGGGCTTCACGTGGTGGATGCCACCTGCCCCGATGTCACCAAGACCCACCGGTTGATCGAAGAACTGGTCGGCCAGGGGTACGAGATCATCTACATTGGGAAGAAGGGGCATCCTGAGCCCGAGGGTGCCCTTGGCGTGGCGCCGGAGCACGTCCACCTCGTGGAGCGGGAGGCCGACCTGGCTGCCCTCGGCTTCACTGCCAATCAGCGCCTCGCTGTGACCAACCAGACCACCCTCTCCCAGTGGGACACGAAGGCACTCATGGCGAGGATCCGGGAACGCTGGCCGCAGACGGAGGTCTACAACGAGATCTGCCTCGCCACCCAGCTTCGCCAGGAGGCGGTCGCCAACCAGGCCTCGGAGGCCGATCTGGTGATCGTGGTAGGCGACAAGCGGTCCAACAACTCCAACCGGCTGGTCCAGGTCGCCCACGAACTGGCCGGGCGGGAGGCCTATCTGGTGGATAACGTCAGCGAGGTAAACCCCGACTGGCTGAAGGGGAAGCGGAAGGTGGCGGTCACCTCCGGCGCCTCGACCCCGACTCAGATCACCCGGGAAGTGATTCAGTTCCTGGAGGGTTTCGATATCGACGTGGAGGAGCGCTGACCGAATGCGGACGGAAGGGGAGTTCCGGGCCCTGTTGAGCTTGCTGACCGATGAGCAGGAGCGGGTTTCCCGGGCGGCCTGGAATGCCCTTTTGGAGTCGGGTGATGCGGCCGTACCCTACCTCAGCGAGGCCTTCAACGCACCCGACGTGGCGTTGCGTGCCAGGGCCCGCGCCCTGCTGGAGGAGATCCGCATGGCCGCTCTGGAGCAGCGCTGGATTGACTACCTGAGCGCCCCGGACGAGCACCTTGACCTCGAGAAGGGCTGCCTGATCCTTGCGGGGATCACCGGCACGGAGGTGAACGAGCGGCAGATCGCATCCTTTATCGATGTGATCGCCGGCACGGTGCGTGCCCAGACGGCTGCGGTCGGGGGACTTCAGGCCCTGGGGGAGGTCCTCTTCGACAACCTCGGCTTCCGCGGTGGCGAGTACGAGAACCCGGACCACCATTACCTCCCCACGGTGCTGGAGCGGCGGCGGGGGCTGCCGATCACCCTGGCGGCGGTCTACGTGATCGTGGGCCTGCGCGCCGGGCTGCCGGTCTACGGGGTCGCCATGCCCGACCACTTCCTGGCGCTCTACGAGCGGGCCGATGAGCCCGCCTATGTGGACTGCTTCAACCGCGGGCAGCTCTATCGGCACGAGGTGCTCCACAGCCTCCTGTCCAAGCGGGGGGTCCCATACCCGGAGCAGGTTCTCTCGCCGTGCAGCCACCGCTTTACGCTCTACCGCATGCTGAACAATCTGGAACTGGTCTACACCGAGTCCGGGAATCAACGCATGGCCGACCGGGTCAGCCGCTGGCGGGACCATATACGGGTGGAGAAAGCCTGATGATGAAGAGCGATCCCTACTCCCTGTATCACTTCACGGTGAACTGGCGGCCCGATCTCAGCCAGTTGGAGGTCCGCTGGGGTTCACATCTGATGACGCCGTAACGCGAGGGACCCGAGGCAATAGCGCCTCGGGTCTTGCTACGGCCGGTGGATCACATGCTGGAAGTGCTCCGGCATGGCCCGCAGGGCCTCCTGCAGGAAAGGTGGCTTCACGTCGACCCGGTCCAGATGGTCCAGGCTGAACCAGCGGAAATCCAGCTTGAAGGGACCGTCCACAACGCCGTTCCAGACCCGGTCCTTCGCCAGCAGCGCCGGGTCCAGCAGCCGCACCCGGTAGTAGAGACCGATTTCGTGGACAGGCTTGTCGTTCAGGGTAATGAGGTTCTCTACCAGGTACTGCAGGGGCCCGAGCTCGATTTCGGCGCCCAGCTCTTCCCGCATCTCCCGCCGGAGGGTCTCATGGCTGGTCTCCATCATTTCCTGCCGGCCGCCGGGCAGAAACCAGAAGGAGGGCGCTGCATGGGACTGGCAGAGCAGGATATGACCATCGTCGATGATCAGGGCGGCCGTGCGGCAGAGAAAGCGTGCCTGGTCCCGTTCGAAATCGATCATCATCTGTCAGGTTCCTCCCTTGTCAGAAGTCGCGTATCACAGCAGCTGGTCCCGCAGGGTCACATAGACATCGCGCTCACCCCGGAGGACCACCTGGAGAATCCGGTCAGCCCCCCACTCTGCCGGGATTCGGAAGCGCATGCGCTTCCTCCTCCAAGGAACGAAGCTTTTCGAAGGCAATTCGAGAGGCGTGTCAGAGCTTCTTCGGTTAGGTAGAGGGATAATATGCATACCCTGGGAGGAAAATCCTCCGCTCCTGGCGAATGGATCCTTTATGGTGATTGACCGGACTGAGCAGGGGAGGGGAACCACTATGGGCGAGTTCTTGGTCAACCTCTTTGTGCGCACGGAGGACCAAGGTGAGGTGGTAGAGGCGATCAAACCGATCCTGCAGCCTGCCTACCAACGGGCCAACAGTCGGGAGGCGGCGATCGAGGAGGAGGCCATTGCACTCTACGTGGCCCCGCCGATCCGGGGTTGGGTGGGTCTCTTTGATCTCCTTATGGAGAAGCAGGATGAGGCGCTCTGCGAGTGGACCGCCCGCCAGCTCTCCCGGACCCTCTCCAGTGTGGCGATCTGCTTCCTCCTGCACGATGGCGACTTTATTCGCTATTGGCTGGCACAGCGAGGCCGACTCATGGACCGCTACCACTCATGGCCCGACTACTTTGGGCCGATCGCTACGGCGGAGACCAAGCGTCTGCAGGGGCGCCCACGTGTACTGGCCGATCTCTGCGGCATGCCCCTGGCGGCGTTGGACCTGGCCAGGACCCTGAGAGAACCGGGAGAGTTCGCCTTCGACCTCCTGGACGACCTGGACACGATCCTCCAGATTCCTAACCTTCTCCTGGGACACAACACGGTGGAGGAGGATGCCGAACAAGGGTATATCGAGGGGTGGGAGGGGTTTCGAGGCATCAGCCTGCGCGAGTTGCTGGGAGCGTAATGACCGTTGTTTACTCCACGTTCAGGTTGACGAAAAAATCGGTTTATGGTAGTATCTGGTAGAGAGGGTTGGTGCTTGCATACCAACACCGTGGAGGGGGTCAGAGCCATGCCGGATCAGTCCAAGGGAGGCCCGACCGCACCTGGTGGCGCCCCGATCTGCCGCTTTTCCCAGGAGCAGCTGGAGTCGGAGGCGATGGTGCCGGTCATTCTCGAGTTCGAGCAGCCGCCCGTTGCGGTCTACAAGCGCCTCAATCCGCAGATTGACACCGACACCTATCGGCAGCAGTTGGAGGAGCGGCAGCGGGAGTTTCTGGACCAGTTGGCCAATATGTGCCTCAACGTTCAGTTGGCTGAGTCCCAGGTTGTCGTCGGGGGACCGGCCGGGTCACAGCAGACGAGCATTCCCCACTTCTTCACCGATGCCTTCAATGGGGTTGGCGTCTGGCTTCCCGGGCGCTCCGTACCCACGGTGGCGGCCATGGCCGGTGTGCGAGCGGTAACCCTCAACCAGGAGCGTGTCTACCTCAACCTGGACAAGTCGGTTCCCTTTGTTGGCGCACCGGAGATCTGGCAGCGGTTGGATGCCCAGCAGCGAGGGATCACCGGCGAGGGCATCGTTGTTGCCGTGATTGACACCGGGGTGGATTGGACCCATCCCGCCTTTGGCGGCTTCTCTGAGGTGCCCAATGAGAAGGTGGTTCACGTGGCCTCCCTGACCGGAGAACATCCCACGGACAACTTCGGACACGGCACACACGTCGCGGGGATCATCGCCGGTGACAAGTCGTACGTGGGCACCAGCCGCGGTGACTCACTGATCGACGGGGTTGCCCCGAAGGCGAAGCTCATGGGCTATAAGGTGCTGAGCGCCTCCGGTTCCGGTTCTGCCGGCAACATCGTTCTCGCCATTGAAGATGCGGTCAAGCGGGGCGCCCATGTGATCAACCTCTCCCTGGGCGATGTACAGGGTGATCCCTTGAGTCCCGAGTCCTCCGCAGCGAACAACGCCATGCTGGCAGGCGTGGTGGTCTGCGCTGCTGCCGGCAACTCCGGACCCGCCGCCCGCACAGTCGGCGCCCCGGGAGCGGCTCATCTCGTCATCACCGTCGGTGCCTCGACCGACGACGGGGTGACCGCCCTGCAGGCCAGGTTGGCGAGGGATGGAGAGCCGGACCGCCTGCTCGAGGTGCGCCTGCTGGAGGGTTCTGTCCCAATGCCAGCGCCCGCTCTGGTCGCTGCCTATGTGGCTTGCGGGCGCGGTACGAAGGGGGCGGACTTCCCCGAGGCGGTGAAGGGCCGGGTCGCTCTGGTCGAGCGGGGGGAGGTCACCTTCCGCGAGAAGGCAATGGGCGCCCAGCAGGCAGGGGCGATCGCCTGCCTTATCTTCAACAATCAGCCCGGTGGTTTCTTCGGCACACTGGGCGATGAGGCAGAACAGCCAACCATCCCGGTGCTGGCCATCAGCCAGGAGGATGGTGCCTATCTCAAGGGGCAACTCAGTGAGTCCGGGCCTTCGCAGGGCTTGTTGCACCTGGATCCAGAGGGGATCCCCCAGCCGGATCGCATCGCTGAGTTCTCCTCGCGCGGCCCGAACAACGATGGTTGGATCAAGCCGGAGATCACGGCACCGGGTGTCAATGTCTACTCCGCAACCATCCTGAAGGCGCCCACACCGGGCGGAGGTATGCCCGATCCCAGCGGCTATGTCTCTGCCAGCGGTACATCCATGGCGACTCCGCACATTGCCGGGGCCGCAGCCCTGATCCGTCAGGCTCACCCGGACTGGTCCCCCGCCATGATCAAGGCGGCGCTGGTCAATACCGCACGCCTTATGGCAGGGCAGGGCACCGTCATGGATCAAGGAGCCGGCGCCCTCCACCTGAGTGCCGCCCTGGACGCACAGGCAATCCTGGTCGCCGGCGGCGACCTTATGATCCCCACCCATTCGTTCGGTCGGGTGGTGCATGAGGGCAGGGAGCACCAGGTCAGCACGGAACTGGAGCTCAGGGCCCTGCCGGGTACCCGGGAGACGCAGGAGTGGGCGCTCCAGGTAGAGCTGGCCTTCGTACACGAAGGGCTCAAAGCGACGCTCTCGACCAGCGAGGTTGTCCTTAGCCCCGGCGAGCCCGCCCAGTTGCAGTTCTCCCTCGTGGCTGACGGTACGGTCCTGGCGGACGGCGCCTACTACGGCTGGGTGATCGCCCGTTCTGGCGAGAGTGTCCTGCGCCTTCCCTTCTACTGTGAGATGGCCAAGGTCCGGGAGGAGGAGCCCGGTTCCTCGGGACCGCGCTTCGACGCCCCGCATCCGCAGCCAATCCTCCGGAAGCGGGTTGGCGACCTCAACTGCTGTTAGCCCGACACCTCCGACGATTCTTCTTGCCACGAAGCAGGATTCACAACCCATTCGTTGAAAAAGTATCTATGGAGTAGGCGAGAGCGTCGTAACGGGGAGGATCCAGTGCGATCCACCTGTGTGAGGGAGTGGCGTCACGTGTCGGCTTATGAAATTCGACGCCGCCTTCAGATCTGTGCAGCGAACCAGTTGGCTCGTCGACCCTCCTTGCTGCAGCAGTTGAGGGAGGCGGGGGACGTGATCGAGGTTGTGGAGTGCCTGGACCAGTGCACTCGGTGCGATGCATGCAGCTTCGCCCTGGTCTCTGGCGTCTTCGAGTACGCTTCCTCTCCAGATGAACTGGTTATGAAGCTCTGTGAACGGCCTCGCTCCACAAGATAGCAAAAACGAAGCACGAATCAGCAGGGTGCCCGGTCTCCGGGTGCCCTGTCTGATCGTCTGAAGGATTGCCGTGGTCGATCAGGGAAAGGTTACGTGGAGGGAGAGGTCATCCCGTGCTCAAGAATACATTCCGGAAGCTCGTCGGTATCCTGATCGTCATCGTTTTTGGTATCGCCGTCTTTCAGTTCTCCCGACAGACTGCGGGCAACGAGTATGTGTCGGGTGCCTTGGTATCGGGCATCTGGGTCCTGGCCTTCTTGGCGGCCATCATCGGTCTGGCTGCTTGGGTGGATCGCAGGAAGCGGCGGCAGGGTGAATAGCAGTTGCTGTGAGGAGGGGTTCTGTGGCCCGCATCTTTGAGCCGACCCGGGTGGACCGCCTGTCCAATGGCCTGCAGGTCCTGACTCGGGAGCTTCACCATGCTCCGGTGGCATCTGTGATGGTCTGGTACGGTGTTGGGAGTCGAAATGAAGTGCCCGGCAAGACCGGCATCTCGCACTTTCTGGAGCACATGATGTTTAAGGGGACCCCGCGATTTCCCTACGGGGTTCTCGAGGAGGGAACGAAGCGGCGGGGTGGTATGTGGAACGCTTTTACGTCCTACGACTTTACCGCTTACTTCGAGGTCCTTCCCTCCCGGCACCTGGAGTTCGGTCTGGAGGTCGAGTCTGACCGGATGGTCAACATGGTCTTCGATCGTGATCTGACCGTACGCGAGCGTGGGATTATTGTCAGTGAGAGGGAAGGCGCAGAGAACCGGCCCACTACCTGGCTCATGGAGGCCTTCATGGCGGAGGCCTACCGGGAGTTCCCCTACCGGCACCCGGTGCTCGGCAGTATGGAGGATATCCGGGCGACGACGGCAGAGGTGCTGACAGAGCATTATCGCCGCTACTACCGTCCCAACAACGCTGCGCTGGTCGTGGTGGGAGATATGGATCCTGACCGTTTGCTGTCGCTGGCTGAGAAGCACTTCGGGCACCTGCCTGCGGGCGATCTGGTCGCTCCCCTCGCTGCTAGCGAGCCCGAGCAACGGGGGGAACGGCGGGTTATCGTTCGCCGGCCGGGACCGAACCCCTACATAATGAGCGGCTACAAGATTCCTGGGGCAAGCGATCCAGATCTGTCTGCCCTGACCTTGCTGGCGGCGGTCCTCTCTGGGAGTCCATCCTTCTCCCCTTTGGGCGGAGGTGGCAGCATGGGCCGGTCCAGCCGGCTCTATCGGAACGTCGTGAACAAGGGTCTGGCCACATCGGCCAACGGCTACCCCTGGTCGTTGCAGTACCCGGGGCTCTTCATGCTCTCCGCCTCGCCTGTTCCCGGTGTCACGCCTGAGCGGCTGGAGGAGGCCCTCTTTGGAGAGGTGGAAAGGCTTCGGCAGGAGCCGGTCTCGCAGGACGAGTTCGCCCGGGCTATGAAGCAGGTGCGTGCGAAGTACATTTACGGCATGGAGAGCGGCATGAACCAGGCAGTCATGTTGGGATCTACCGCGATCACGCAGGGTGTCGAGAAGTTCGATAGGGCGCTGGAAGAGTTGGAGGCGGTCACCCCCGAAGATCTGCTGCGGGTGGCCCAGCGCTACCTGGATCCGGACCGGCGTACCGTTGGCTGGTTCCTCCCGGAGGCGAAGGGGAGCGCTACGGTGGCGGTCTCGACCTCCAGGCAGGAGCCGGCCGGAGAGACGGGCTCCACCCCCGAGTACCAGAGGGCTGCTGACCGGCCCGTCGAGCGCCCGCAAGCCGGTAAACGCTCACCGATTCTGGATCAGGAGCGGATTCTTCGAAAGGTCCTGCCCAACGGGGCGACCCTTCTGATCTACCCGGCTGCGACCATTCCCAGCGCCTTTGTCCGGGTCCAGATGGAGGCGGGAGCCCGATTCGATCCCGTCGGCAAGGCCGGCCTGGCCCAGTTGACCGCCCAGTTGCTTACCAGGGGTTCAGAGACCTTCAGCGCAGAGGAACTGGCGGTGAAGACCGACGCCCTCGGCATGTCCGTCCGGGTAGATGTGGGCCGCGAGACGGCTGTTGCGACCCTGAAGTGCCTCCCCGAGGATCTGGGGAGCGGCCTGGAGATTCTGGCCGAGGTGGTTCGCCGCCCCACCTTCCCGCAAGACGAGCTGGACCGCATGCGGGAACGCATGCTTGTCGGCGTCCGGGAGGCGAATAACGACACCCGTTCCATGGCGGCCCGCCGCCTCTCGGAGACGATCTACCCCGAGGGGCACCCATATCGTAGCCCGGTCAACGGCTCCGAGGAGTCACTCCCCATCATTACCCCTGAGGATCTGGCAGCCTTTCATCAGCAGTACTACGGCCCGACGGGTGCCGTGATCACCGTGGTCGGGAGCGTCGAGCCGACCAGGGTTGAGGCAGCCCTCGCGCAGGCCTTTGACGGCTGGAGCGGTGGTCAGGGGCGGCAGCCCGTGGACTCCGTACCCGTCCCCGCGGCCACCCGCATGCATGTGCCGCTGGAGGGGAAGAGCCAGACCGACATCGCCCTGGGTTGGCCGCTGGTGGACCGGAGCCACCCGGACTATCTGGCGCTGGATCTCCTGGCCACGCTTTTTGGTGGCAACGGGACGCCTGCCAGCAGCCGGCTCTTCCGTGATGTCCGGGAGAAGCACGGTCTCAGCTACTACCAGTTCGCCTCCTTCGGCGGTGCGACCGGCCCGGCTGCCTGGACGGTCCACATTGGCGTCAACCCGGCCCGGCTGGAGTTTGCCGTGGAGACCCTCCAGGCGGAACTCAAACGTCTGGCTGACGAGCCGGTTCCTTCCGAGGAGATGGAGTCGCTGAAGGATTTCCTGGAGGATTACCCGGCGGTCCAGCATGAGTCGCCTGAGCGGGTTGCTGCCCGGCTCGCGGAGATCGAGCGGTTCAACCTCGGGCTGGACTATGTGGATCAGTACCCCAAACTGGTGGCAGCCCTGACCTCGGATCAACTGCAGACGGTAGCCGCCCGCTACCTGAGGCCCGAGCAGATGGTCCTGATCACGGCTGGCCCCGCCCCCGATGAACCCAAATTGTAGCCAGGCTTTCTGACCTTGCCAAAACCTCTCGGCGCCGTTTCAACGTCATAAGAGAGAGGATATCGAGGCGATAGCAAAGGAGCGTTCTGCATGAGCTACATGGTTCCGATCGTGATCGAGCAGACCAATCGTGGCGAGCGGTCCTATGACATTTACTCCCGGTTGCTGAAGGACCGGATTATCTTCCTGGGGACTGCCATTGACGACCAGGTGGCTAACGCGATCACTGCTCAGCTGCTCTTCCTCGAGAGCGATGACCCGGACAAGGAGATCCATATGTACATCAACTCGCCGGGCGGCTCCACCAGCGCAGGCCTGGCGATTTACGACACCATGCAGCATATCAAGGCGAAGGTGAACACCTACGCCATCGGTCTGGCGGCCTCCATGGGCGCCGTGCTGCTGACCGGTGGTACCGGGACCCGCTACGCCCTGCCCCATGCCCGGGTGATGATTCATCAGCCGTGGGTTCAGGGTGGGATCGGCGGCCAGGTAACCGATATTGAGATCACTGCCCGGGAACTGCTCCACACCAAGGAGAAGATTGCGGAGATCATCGCCAATCACTCCGGTAAGCCGGTGGCGCAGGTGAAGGAGGACAGCGAGCGGGATCGCTGGCTCTCCGCCGAGGAGGCCAAGGCCTACGGCCTGGTGGATGTGGTGGTCGAGCCCCGGGATCGGACGAAGAAGGCCTAAACGGGAAGCCCCTGCCTGCTGCCAGGCGGGGGCTTCTGTGTTATGCCTTTTCCAGGGTGGGTGGCCTGCGGAGCTTCGTCGCCTGCTCGTAGGCGTAGGCCAACCTGATCAGCGTCGGCTCGCTCCAGGCCGTGCCGGTCAGGGTGATACCGAAGGGACGGCCATCGGCGGCGCAGCCCGCCGGCACCTGGATCGAGGGGTAGCCGGCCCGTGCCGGGATCCAGCAGCCCCAGGTGGCGGGGAAGAGGAGGGCGTCCAGCTTGTGCTCGGCCATGGTCTTGTCGATCCCTTCCTGTCGGGTCTGGCGGATATCCCGTAGCCGGTCTTGAATGTACGCGGGCTCGGTCAGGTTGCCGCTGGTCGCCTCGGACCCGGCCATCAGCTTCTGGCCGTAGCGGAGCATTGCCTCAGGATTGGCGGCGTTGTAAGCGACGATCTCCTTCATGGTCCGGAAGGGGGCTGAGGGCCCGAGCGAGGCCAGGTAGGCGTTGAGCGCGGGCTTGAACTCGTAGTCCAGGACCGAGGACTCCCAGTACTCCATGTAGGCGAGGTTGGCGGGATCCACAATCTCCGCTCCCAGCTCCTTCATGGTCTGGACGGCGTCCTTGAAGAGTTTCATCTCGTCGGACTCGAATCGATCCGCCGCATCGGCCTCGTACCGCTTGAACCAGGGACCACGGGGAATGCCGATCCGGGCGCCCTTCAGGCCGTCCTTGTCCAGGAAGCGGGTGTAGTCCCGGTGGGCGTGGCCGGCGCTGGCCGCCGTAGCGGGATCGGCCGGGTCGACGCCCGTAAGGGCGCCCAGGAGAAGGGCTGCATCGGCTACGGTGCGGGTCATGGGGCCGGCGGTATCCTGGCTGAAGGCGATGGGAATGATCCCAGTCCGGCTGACCAGGCCTACAGTCGGCTTGATCCCGACGACCGTTTATTGTTGGAGGGGCTCAGGATCGAACCGGAGGTCTCGGTGCCGATCGCAGCAGCGCAGAGGTTCGCCGCGACGGCAACGCCGGAGCCGGCGCTGGAGCCGCTAGGGCTGAGGCTCTCGGGCAGGTACGGGTTCAGCACCTGGCCACCCCGGGAGGAGTAGCCGGAGGGCATGCCGATGGTCATGAAGTTGGCCCACTCGGTCATGTTCGCCTTCCCCAGGATCACGGCGCCCGCCCTGCGCAGTTGTGCGGCCACGTAGGAATCCTTCGGGGCGTGCGACTCGGCCAGGGCGAGCGAACCCGCCGAGGTGTGCATCTTGTCACCGGTGTCGATATTGTCTTTGACCAGCACAGGAATCCCGTGCAGCGGCCCCCGTGGCCCTGCTAGCTTCCGCTCCTGGTCCAGTGCGGCGGCGATGAAGAGCGCGTCGGGATTGATCTCCAGCACACTGTTCAACGAAATCCCGGCCCGGTCGTACGTCGCAATTCGCTCCAGGTAAATCCGGACCAACTGCTCCGAAGTGACCTCACCCGTGGCCATGGCCCGGCTCAGATCAGCAATCGTTGCTTCGAGGACGTCGAACTCCGCTCCCATGATTCACACCCCTAAGAAATGCTGGTGCAGAACAGCGACAGTTTGACCGACGAGGAGTTGCCCTTCATTCTCCTCCACCCAACGCTCGTCGAGGCAGTCGCGGGTCATCACGCTGAATACATAACCACGGCCGCCCTTCCAGACCGCCCCGACCTCATGCCGGCAGCCGGTGATCGCCCCGTATTTGGCCGCCAGGATCGGTTCGATCACATCGTCGTTGCGGGTGAGCATGATCCGCTCCGGCAGGAACCTAGCGGAGTAGAGGTTTTGCGCCTTCTTCATCATCTCCAGGATCGAGGAACAGGCGGTAGGCGTCAGGACCTCCTGCTGGACGATCTTCTGCATCAGCCTGCCTAGTTGGACGGGCACTGCCTGGTTCTTGGGGCGGTCCGGATGCGGCTTGTAGAACTTGTTGTAGAGGCGGATCCCGGAGAACCCCAGGTCGTCCATCGCCTGATTGACCATATCCATCCCAACGATATCGATACAGAGGTTGGAGGCGGTGTTGTCACTGATCGTCATCATCAGGGTGGCGAGATCGTAGATCGGCAGTTGGAGCCCTGGTTGCAGGTCCTTCAGGACCCCGGAGCCAGGGACCTGATCCTCCGCTTTCATGGGCCAGGTGGCAGCAAGATCGACCTTACCGGTGCCAACCTGACGGAAGAGTTCGTACAGGACCGCCAACTTGATCGTCGATGCGCTGGGAAAGGATTCATAGGCAGCACCGAACTGAACCGTCTCGCCGGTCTGCAGATCCGTGGCCCAGACACCCATGGTCCCAGAGAATCCGGATGCCAGCGCAGCCAAGTCGGCCAGTAGATTCATGCTTCCTCATCCTCCTCATGCTTTGAGCGTAACACAAAAGGAGCAGGCGTTGCGCATCTTTCGACACGTCGCCTGCCCTTTTATGCATGTTCATTGATCGGAGTGATG
The DNA here is from genome assembly GCA_041690255.1 of Symbiobacteriaceae bacterium. Classification (GTDB taxonomy): domain Bacteria; phylum Bacillota; class Sulfobacillia; order Symbiobacteriales; family Symbiobacteriaceae; genus JAWLHU01. The sequence goes on along the minus strand of JAWLHU010000003.1, from coordinate 123,125 downwards.
GTGATTGCGGCCGGTTCAATGATGCAGTGCTCTTCGCAGAGGCCGCAGCCGGTGCAGACCGTCGGATCGATGGTGGGACGGAGCGCTCCTTCGAGGAAGAGGGCTTTGCCCTGAAGCGGACAAGCGACAAAGCAACTCCGGCAGACGTCGCCGTGGTAGGCGAGGCAGCGTTCCGTATCGATCGTCGCCGTCCCCATCCGGACGGGGGCCTGGCTTGCCAGGGTCAGCGCACCGGTTGGGCAGGCTGCGACGCAGGCGGGGCCATCCTTGGTCTCGCAGAGGTCGCATGCCCGTTCACGCGGGGAGATGTAGGGTGTGCCGAGGCTGAGTCCGTGCTCCAGGTGGCCCAGATGGATCGCATCGCGCGGGCAGGCCTGAACGCACTGGCCGCAGCGGAGGCAGAGGCCCAGGAAGGCGGCCTCGGGAAGGGCGCCGGGGGGCCGTAGCAGCGAGCGCTCCTCGGGCGCAGCCAGGAGCGGGCGGGCGGCACTGAGGGCAGCGACTGCGACCGCACCACCGAAGACGGTGACCGCCTGCCGCCTGTCGACTACCTGCAGCCGGTTTGCAGGGGCGGGGCTGGAGCCCTTCGCCCCGAGTGCCGGCCCTTTGATGGACCAGGCGGGTGCGAAGGTGAGGGCATCGTTGGGGCAGATGTCAATGCAGATGCCGCAGTTGGAGCATGTCCACGGATCACTACTGGCGACGCCGCGCCCAGCAATCGTCTCAAGGAGCGTGACCTTTCCGTCCATGGGGCAGGCTTTAATGCACTCGCCGCAGCGGTTGCATGCCTCCCGGTCGTGCCTCACCCGCAGGACCCCAACGCGCCCGAGTAGCGAGAAGGCGGCTCCAGCCGGGCAGAGCGAGCGGCACCAGCCACGCCGCAGGACGAAGAGTTCGAAGCCCACAACGGCGACGACGATCATGAGCTCCACGCCGGCGCCGAAGAGAAGGGATCGCATGAACGTTGCCTGCGGTGACATCCACTCGAAGAGGGAGATGCCGAACAGGGCGGAGAGCCCGAGCAAGAGGAAGGCGACCAGCCACCGGATCCAGGCTGGCAGCCCTTTGCGGAGCGCCCGTTTGAGTGGCACCCGATCCAGCCACTCGAGAACTGTTCCCATGGGACAGACCCACGAGCAGAAGGCACGCCCCAGGAGCAGATAGGTCAGGAGGATCACCAGGAACCCGCTTGCCAGGGCTCCGCCGGTCACCAATACCTGGGCCGTCGCGAAGGGGTCCGTCAGGCGGATACCGATCAACTTGGAGGTTACGAAGGTCCCCGTGAACCATGGGACTCCTGCGAGCGGCAGCAGGAGGAGTACCAGAAAGAGCGCCTGGGTGGCGAGGCGAAGCCTCCGCCACCCAATCGCTTTCAACGCCTTCACCGGGCTATGCCTTCTCCGCCTTCACAGCGCAGATTTTATACTCTGGCTGCTTGGAGGTTGCATCGACGGCATCGTTCGTGAGGAAGTTGGCCAGCCGCTCCACGTTGTCGTCATGCATCAGGAGCATAACCATGCCCTTTTGGGGCACTGCACGGCCACCGACCCGAGCCTTGACCACGATCGAGCCACGGCGGGAGGTGAGTCGTACGTTGTCGCCGTTCGCAAGGTTCAGGGCTTGTGCATCTTCGGGGCTGAACTCGCAGTAGAACTCGCCGGCGCCCTTCATGATCTCAGGCACCCGCTTGGTCATGGTGATCGTGTGCCAGTGCTCCAGGATACGGCCGGTAGAGAGGACTAGCGGGTACTCGGCGTCGACCGGCTCCTGGGGCCCTTGGTGCGGCCGCGCGTAGATGACCGCCTTGCCGTCGGGTTTGCCGTAGAACTTGAAGCCCTCCTCGGGCTTGACGTACGGATCGTACGGAGCGGCGTAGCGGATGTCAGTCCCCTTGGGGGCGGCATCGGTCACCGGCCAGCGCAGGCCCCGCTCCTGGACGTAGGTGTCATAGGAGGCGAGATCGTAGCCGACACCAAAGCCCATCTTCCGGTACTCTTCCCAGATCGCCTTGTTGCTGGTGTAGTGCGAGAAGTGCTGCCCGTACCCCATGCGCTTGGCCAGTTCGATCAGGATCCAGACGTCAGCCTTCGACTCGCCCTTGGGCTCCACAGCCTTGGCCATGTGTTGGGTCCGGCGCTCCGTATTCCCGTAGAAGCCTTCCTTCTCGCACCAGAGGGCGGCCGGGAAGACCACATCGGCCAGTTCAGTGGTCCGGTTGTGGAAGCATTCGCTGACGATCAGGAAGGTCTTCTCGCAGCTGGCCCGAACCGAGTGCAGGTTCGGCAGGGAGTGGCCCGGATTGGTGCACATGGTCATGAGGACCTTGATCCGGCCGTCGCCCGCAGCCTTGAAGAGTTCCACGGTGTGGTAGCCGTTGTTCGGGTTCATCTTCGCAGGGTCGACACCCCAGATCGCGGCCACCTGCTTGCGGTGCGCCTCGTTCGCCACCATGCGCCCGGCGGGCAGCAGGTGGGAGAGGGCGCCGGCCTCACGGACCGAGCCACAGGCGGAGGGCTGGCCGGTCAGGGAGAAGGGGCTGTTGCCCGGGGAGCAGATCTTGCCCATCAGGAGGTGCAGGTTGTAGGCGGAGTTGTTCAGCCAGGTGCCGATCGTCCGCTGGTTGAAGCCCATGGTCCACATGGTCATCAACTTCTTGTCCTTGGCGCCCATCAGGAGAGCGACCTCGCGGATCTGCTCGGCGGTCAGGCCGGTGAGCGGGGCGACCTTCTCCGGCGTGTAGTCCTGGAGGAACTCCACGAACTGCTCGAAGGTGATCTTGTCGGTCCCCTTCATGAAGTTACAGTGCTTCTGAATGAACTCAGGGTTGTGCAGGTTCTCGGCAATGATCACCTGGCAGAAGGAGTTCATCAGGGCCATATCGGTGCCTGGCTTGAAGGGCAGATAGATGTCCGCAATGTCGTTGACCCGGTGGCGCCGCGGATCGGCCAGGATCACCTTGACGTCCTTGTTATTCGCCTTGTGGGTGGTGACCCGGCTGTAGACGATCGGGTGAGCCTCAGCGGTATTCGATCCGATGATGAGGAAGACGTCGGCGTGCTCGATATCGTCGAGGTTGCCGGTCGGCTCGTCCTTGCCGAAGGTGGTGAAGAAACCGGCCACGGCGGAGGCCATGCACGTGCGCGGGTTCCCCTCAATGTGGTTGCTGCCAATGCAGCCCTTGAAGAGCTTGTTCGCCAGATAGGACTCTTCCACCTGAGTCTGGCCCGAGCCGTAGAAGCCGACCGACCCGGGGCCGAACTCGGTAATGGCGTTCTTGAAGGCGTTGGCTGCAACGTCGAGCGCCTCGTCCCAGGTGGTCTCAACCAGCTTGCCGTCCTTCCGGACCAGCGGCTTGAGAATGCGGCCTTCCTCGGCCTCCATAATCCGGTTCAGGTAGTAGCCCTTCACACAGAGCAGGCCCTTGTTGACCGGGTTCTCGCCGTCGCCCTTAACCGCGACGACCTTGCCGTCCTTGGTTCCGATCATAACACCACAGCCGACGCCGCAGTAACGACAGACGGACTTATGCCATGTGGCACCCTCCACCTCAGGGTTCTTCTTGGGCTCCACCGGCTTGGGTGAACCGCACCCCGCAGCGGTCAGGGCAGCCGCAAGGGCGGAGGCCTTGATCAGGTCACGCCGGGTTAGTTGCATGAGTCATCCTCCTCTGTCACTTCGTGAATGTAGGCGGGCATGACCGAGTAGACGCCTTCCATCTCTCTGAGGTGGCCGACCACCGAAGTGGACCCCTCGGTCGTCTCGGTTTCGAGCACGCAGACGATCGGACCCGTGGGACCTACTACCTGCAGCCCAGATACGCCGGGGACCACTGCGAGTTCTGAGCAAACCCGCTCGATGGCCGCCCCCTCAATCTGCAGGACCAGTCCGCTCACGACCATCGCTAATCCTCCTTGCTGCCATGGGGCTCGTCCCGGTGGCAGTTCAGGCAGGACCGGGCCTCTGACGCCTGCACGTGCTCCGTGTTCACATGACAGGCGACGCAGTTGTCCAGCAGGATCTCCGTGTCGGAATCCTTCAGCGTAATCTCGTCCGGGACGTTGCTGGAGACCGTCTTGGAGATATGGACCCAGCCCTTCTGATACTTCGCGGCGAGACCATCGGGGAAGCCATGGGGCAGGTGGCAGTCCGAGCAGGCAACCTCCTGGTGCTTGGACTCAAGGTGGGTCTGGTACTTCTCTTCCATGCTGTGACAGGTGGCACATGTCCTTGGCTCGGCGCCTGACGCCGTCAGAGCAGCCGGACCGAACAGGAGTGCGAGGACGAACAGGGCAGCTATGCCGCCAATGATCCACCAGCGCTTCTTCATTCAGACCCCTCCTGAAGATGTAGCTAATTACAGGGTACCAACTAGGAATTGTGCGTGGCTTACGCAGACCTTGGGAGATTCTGAACACTGTGATCGAAATCACACTCCTGCTGCGCTGCAATCGGTACTAGTCGGTCGTCGGATGGTGCAGGAATGTGCTTTCCCCCATCTACTTTGTATCTAGTGGTGGATGGTAAGGCAGATGGTGGATAAGTGGAATAGACTCAACTGCCTGCTCAATACATCGGGCATGGCAGAGGGTGAAACGTCAAGGGACAGCGAAGGAGTACCCACCCAGATGAGGAAGGGGGCTTTTGCTGTGTATTCGATTCCCCATGAGAAACTGGATCAGGCGGTCTCGCTCCTGCCCCAGTTCGGTCTTGACTGCTGGCTGTTGCTAGGCCGCGAGACTGGTGAGCTCTGTGACCCGAGCCTCCCGCTGATCCTGGAGCCTACCGTCACCTGGCAGTCTGCCTTCCTGATCGCCGCCAGTGGGGAGCGAGTCGCAATCGTCGGTCGGTTCGATGTTCACAATATCGAACTGGCTGGCGGGTTTACGAAGGTGGTTGGCTACGATGCTGACATCGCCCAGCCCCTCCGTCAGGAACTGGACCGGCTCAAGCCAGCCCGCATTGGCATCAACTTCTCTCGGGACAACCACACATCGGATGGACTGACCCTCGGTATGTACCTCAGCCTCCTCGACTGGCTGGAGGGAAGCCCCTTCAAGGAGCGGCTGGTCACCGCGGACCCCTTCGCCTCTACCCTGCGGGCGGTCAAATCGCCTGGCGAGCTTGAGCGAATCATCCGGGCGATTGAGCTGACGGAAGAGATCTTCGCCGAGGTGCCCCATCTGCTGAAGGTTGGGATGACCGAGAAGGCGCTTCAGGGAGCGATTCACGAGCGCTTGGAGCAGTGGGGGACCACGGCGGCCTGGGACCAGCCGTACTGTCCTGTCGTCAACTTCGGCCCGGAGTCCGCGATTGGGCATGCAATGCCCGGCCCCATTCACCTGGAGCCAGGACAAGTCGTCCACCTCGACTTCGGGGTGAAGCTGCATGCCTATAGTTCCGACCTCCAGCGCTGCTGGTACCTGCTGCGTCCGGGCGAGACCGAGCCGACCGCGGAGGTACGGCGGGCCTTTGACACGGTGGTTGGTGCGATCCAGGCGGCCGCAGACTACCTCCGCCCCGGCCGGATTGGTGCCGATGTGGATACCGTCGCCCGCCAGTACCTACTGGACGCGGGCTACCCCGAGTTCAAGCACGCGCTCGGCCACCAGGTCGGTCGGGCCGTTCATGATGGCGCCACCCTGCTGGGCCCTCGCTGGCCGCGGTATGGCAACACCGTGGAGCAGCCCGTCCGGGAGGGGGAGGTCTACACCCTGGAGTTGGGTGTCATGACCGGTCAGGGGTTGGTCAGCCTGGAGGAGATGGTGGTCATCACCCCAGACGGCTGCCGATTCCTGGCCGAACCGCAGAGGGTTCTGCAAATTGTTTGAGTACAGTAACGTCACAATAATGATTGCTTTCCGTCAAAGCTTCTGCTAGAATGGCCATACAAAATGATTGAAAAAAGCAAAGGAGGGGTATCATTGCGTAGGTTTTTGGCTATCGTGGCGATCATGGTCCTTGGGTTGACGGTCTCTGCCGGGGCTTTGGCGGGTGCACCGGGTGGGGAGGAGACACGCATTCTCGTTTCCGCTCCTGGTGCGAAGGCTGTGGGTCTGGCGATTCGGAACCAGTTCGGGGATCGTATCTCTGCGAACGCAACCCAGGCCCAAATCGATTCCTTGACCCGGCGGGGCATTGCCTATGAGATCGTACCTATGCGCTCGATCGACGCCAAGCAGAGCGAGAAGGGCAAGCCCGGGGGCGGCGGCGGAAGGACGGTCCCATCGACCCAGGTCCCGTACGGGATCAAGATGACTTACGGCAACGCCTCCCTGACCCCTTCGGGCATCAGCGGGGGTAGCGGAGTCACGGTCGCCGTGCTGGACACGGGCTCGATTAACCACCTCGACTTCACCCGTGCCGACGGCTCCAAGGTGATCACCGACTGCGTCGACTTCAGCCAGCGGAGAAACCCCCAGGTCGAGGGTTCCTGCGCCGACGGGCATGGCCACGGCACGCATGTGACCGGAACTGTTGCAGCGGCAGGCGGTCAGGATGGGCTCGGCATCTTCGGGGTGGCCCCGAACGCCTCCGTCTTCAGCTACAAGGTGCTGAGTGACCAGGGCAGCGGCTACGCTGACGATATCGCCAACGCCATCATGGTGGCCGCAGACCGCGGGGCGGATATCATCTCCATGTCCCTTGGCTCCTCCTCGCCCTCCCAGATTGAACTGGATGCCATTGACTACGCCCAGGCTCGGGGTGTCCTTGTGATTGCTGCGGCCGGTAACAGCGGTCCGAACGCTGACACCATCGGCTATCCCGGCGGCTTCGCCGAGGTCGTCGCGGTCGCTTCGCTCAACCCTGACGAGGTCGTCTCCTACTACTCCAGCCGCGGCATTGATGACGGCAACGACAACAGCATCTCGGATCGGGAGGTCGAGGTCGCCGGCCCGGGCCGGAACGTCATCTCCACGTACAAGGACGGCGCCTACACCACGATGAGCGGCACCTCCATGGCAACGCCGCACATCGCTGGTCTGGCCGCAAAGATGTGGCAGGGCAGCGCCAGTGCAACCCGTTCCTGGCTGGTCAACCGGGCCCAGGCCCACGACATCACCAGCGCGGAGCAGATCAATAATGCCGGCTCGGGCTATGACATCGCTGCCGGTTACGGGCTGCCCCAGGTGACAACCTCGAGTCAGAGCCTCTGGAACAACTAGTCCCCGCAATATGTCCGGCCCGCCAGCAGCGGCGGGCCGGATTTGCGCGGTTTTGGGCAAGACTAACAGATACCCGAGATTCCGCCCAAAACGTCTAAAGTGGCGACCCGTCAAGAGGGAACCGTGGCGGGATGGCGAATAGACACCTTTGGTCCATGACGGTCTACGGCCCTATCGGTCGTTGGAAGGATGAGAGAGATGACCCACAAGGCAACCATGACCTGGAACGGCAACGGCTTCGCATTCGACGCGGCCACCGGGGGTGGCTTCTCGCTCCAAATCGGGGTCGATGATGAGGGGAACCCGGTCGGTGCCCGTGCCAAGGAACTCGTCTGTCTCGGGCTGGGCTCCTGCAGCGGGACCAACCTCGTCAGTCTCATGAAGAAGATGCGCCAGAAGGTCGAGCGGATCGAGATCGCCGTCGAGGCAGAGCAGGCGGAGACCGATCCGATGGTCTTCACCAGCGTCATCACCCGCTATAAGCTCTATGGCAAGGGGATCGATCCGGCCAAGGTGACCAAGGCACTCGACTTCATTGAGGAGAAGTACTGCGGTGTCCTCCATATGGTGAACAAGACCGCCAGGACGACATACGAGTTTGAGATCGTGGAGGTCTAAATGCGGTTGCTTTCGTACCTGCACAACCGGACCAGTCTTTTTATGAAGGTCCTGGTGGCCAACGGGATCATCGTCCTGATCGGTACCCTGGCATCGGTTCTGATCACCACCACCTTCTGGCGTGGTGGTCAGGTACCGTCGGCCATGGCGGAGATCGCCCTGATCCTGGTGGGACTGGTCGTCTCGGTTCTGGTCAACTACGCAATCCTGCGAGTGGCCTTCCGGCCGCTCTTCACGTTGCAGACCACCCTCGACCGGGTCCGGCGCGGCGACTTCTCCGCTCGGGTGCCTGACGTGGAAGGTGATCCTGACATCGCTCGGGTGACCGAGATGGCCAACCTGATGCTCGACCGTCTCGCTGAGCACCGGCAGGCCGTGGCCGCACAGATCCTGCGTGCGCAGGAGGAAGAGCGCAAGCGAATCGCCCGGGAACTGCACGACGAGACCAGCCAGTCGCTCACCTCGATCGTGGTCAGCCTGGAGGCGGTGGAGCAGCAGTTAGGGCCCGAACCGGTCGATGAGAATCTCGTTAACCGCCTGCGCCACACCAAAGAGATCGCACAGCGCACGCTGGACGAGACCCGCCGCCTCATGTTTGACCTGCGCCCCTCTGTGCTGGATGACCTGGGGCTCGTGCCGGCGCTTCGCTGGTTCATTACCCAGCGGGTCCAGCCATTCGGCCTGAAGGCTGAGTTCCAGGCCACCGGATTGGAGAGCCGGCTCTCCGAGGAGTTGGAGACGGCCTTCTTCCGGATTATGCAAGAGGCAATCACCAACACCGTCAAGCATGCGCGGGCGAAGTCGATCAAGGTACACCTGGTACAGGAAGAGGCCCGGATCATCGGAACGGTGGTTGATGATGGCCAGGGTTTCCACCCGGTCCATGTGGCTGGAAAGGCTGAGAAGGACCGAGGTCTCGGGCTCTTCGGTATGCAGGAGCGGGCGGTCCTGGTGGGAGGAACCGTCCAGATCGAGTCGGCTCCGGGACGCGGCACTACGGTTCGGGTCACCGTCCCGATCCGCAAAGGGGGCAGCAATTAGTGGGGAATATTCGTGTTCTGCTAGTCGATGACCACGCCATTCTACGTGAGGGTATTCGTTATCTGCTCTCCGCCAGCGGTGAAGTCGATGTGGTCGGCGAAGCCCAGGATGGGGTTGAGGCGCTGGAGATGGTCGAGCGCCTGAAGCCAGATGCCGTGCTCATGGATATTGCCATGCCGCGCATGAACGGCATAGAGGCGACCACTGAGCTGAAGAAGCGGCATCCGGCCCTGCCGGTCCTCATTCTCTCCATGTACGACAGCGAGGAGTATGTCCTGCCGATCCTCAAAGCGGGTGCCTCGGGCTACGTGTTGAAGCGCGCAGCCGCCCAGGAACTGGTCTCTGCGCTGAAGGCCGTCGTCGCCGGACAGGTGATCCTTCACCCAGACGTGGCTCGCACCGTTATGGAAAACCTGCACCAGACCCAGGGCGCAAGTCAGCCGCAGCCTCAGGCAGAGCGGCATGAAGGGCTTCACCCCATGCTCGAGCAGTTGACCGATCGGGAGCGCGAGGTCCTGACATTGATCGCCCAAGGGCTGACCAACCAACAGATCGGTGAGAAGCTGTATATCTCCATTAAGACCGTCCAGGCTCATCGAGCCAACCTCATGGAGAAACTGGACCTGCATGATGCAGTGGAACTGACGAAGTTCGCCATTAAGACCGGACTCGTCTCACTGGAAGAGATATAAGGCGCATAGGAAGATGCCCCGCCGTGCTGCATGGCGGGGCTCTTATACCATCTTCTATCATCTCCTAGCGAGGGAGGGCATGCCCTTGTCGAGGTCGCTTGGGCCCTATCTGCCCGATCGCCTCTACGCCGACCTACAAAATGGCCGGCTCTTCCGAACCGGCGGGCTGGGCCTGGCCGTTCTGACCATCGACGAGCAGGGCTGGCCCCACGTGGCAATGGCCCCCGGAGCGGTGGCGCACGACAGAGACCGGCTGGTGGTGGCACTTGGGGGCTCATCCAAGTCGCTTCAGTACGCCCTGCGGATCGGGCAGGCGACGCTCCTGATCGCTGGTCCGGAGACGCTTTATTACGCGAAAGGCCGGGTCGGACTGCTCTGCCCATCCCTGGAGGTCATCCCGCAGGAGGCGGCGCTGCTGCTACACCTGACCGATCTCCTGTCCGACGTGGAGTCCTTTGTTCAGATCACCGGCGGCATCAGCTACCGTTATAGTCTCATGCAGGAAGAGTATATCACCGTAATCAATGCCCTGCTGGACGAACTGCAGGCGCTGGCGGAGGCGAACTGAATGCGGATCGTTGTCGGGATCAGCGGCGCCTCGGGCGCCATTTACGGGGTACGGACGCTGGAGGCCCTGGCTCGGCTCGGTGTGGAGACGCACCTGGTCATGAGCGATACGGCGGGGGAGACGATCGCCTATGAGACCAGCTACACGGTTGAGCAGGTGATCGCCTTGGCTCATAGAGTCTACCCGGTGAGCGATGTGGCCGCGGCCATCTCCAGCGGTTCATACAAGACCGATGGGATGATCATCGCCCCCTGCTCGATCAAGACCCTGGCGGGGATTGCCAACTCCTACAACGATAATCTGCTGACCCGGGCGGCAGACGTCACCCTCAAGGAGCGGCGCAAGCTGGTCCTCATGGTGCGGGAGACCCCGCTCCACCTGGGCCACTTGCGCCACATGGTCGCTGTCACAGAGATGGGGGCTGTGGTACTCCCCCCCATGCCGGCCTTTTATCACCTGCCGAAAACGGTTGACGAGATCGTGGATCAGTCGATCGGCAAAGCCTTGGATCAGTTTGGTCTTGACGCATCGCTCTTCAAGCGGTGGAGCGGCTTGGAGGGCTAGCAGAGGTGCCGTCGCCGCGAAGGTCTGACGTCGTAGACCAGGCCTTCGTACAGCACCGTGAGGTTGCCAATGGAGACAGCCCGAATCCCGGGCAGGTAGTCCAGGTCATCAATGTCGAAGCCGGGCTCCACCTCTATGGAGAGGGTTCGGCCGTTCAGCAGCTTCAGGTGCAACTCGTCGTACACGGTTCTGCCAACCCCCTATCCATCCGTTCCACCAGGAGAAATGGATTCCATTTCCGAAGAGTGGCAGGAACTTCCATTTCCTGTGGCGAAACCTTGACCACAAGAAATGGGGGGATGACGGAATGCTGGAGCAGTCGTTTCAACCCGAGGTTTGGGAACTGGCGGAGAGATTGGTCCCGGGCGATGCCGACTTCTATGCACAGTATGCCCGGACAAGCGGCGGACCTGTCCTGGTGCTTCTGTGCGGAACTGGTCGGATTGTGATTTCCATTGCCCGGCAAGGGATCCCCGTCATGGGAATGGAGACCGACGCTGCTACGATTGAGTTCGCCAAACGGAAGGCCCTGGAGGCAGGGGCCACGAAGGCGCTCTTTGTTCGGGGGGATCCAACCAGTTTTCTCAGCGGCTCCAAGCACGCCCTGGTGATTATTCCCAATGGCGGTCTGGGCCGCCTGCTGACCGTCGAGGATCAGCGCGCCGGCCTGATCGCAGTGCGTAATGCCCTGCAACTGGGGGGCAAACTGTTGCTGGACCTGCCTCTCCTGGACGCCAGCCTCTTTGAGAGCGTTGAGCCGGCGGTGGTGAAGCACTTGCCAGGTGAGGGGGGACGGCGGTCCGTAATCGAGCGGAGCCGCCGGCTCGATCCAGCGCGCCAGATCGTGGAGGAACTGGTCAGTTGCGAGTTTGTTGAAGGGGGAAGAGTTGTCCGCAAGGAGTATCTATCGACCACCTACCGTTATAACACGCCTGGAGAGACGATCCTGCTGCTGGAGAGCTGCGGCTTTCGGACGACCACCTTTGGTAATTTCGATCAGCGCCCACTCCTGCCCGGATCGACCCGTCTGATCATCGAGGCGACTCGCCGGTAAGGGATCGGAACCTTATCCATAGACTATGGGGGAGAGGTCCGGCACGCATTGGATCCGACCTCTTCCCCGCCGCTCGTTATTAAGAATAATTTTTGTTGTTTTTGGGCTTCGTATTCTCGGGGTCAGCGGATATAATGAGAAGAAGGATCTCCACCCAAGTGCCTAGAATGACCTTTAAGAACCGGGGTACTAGGGTGCGCACTGGATTGTACAATCGTGTGACACATGGTACAGTTGGCATAAGAGGGAGAGGAGGGCGCCCTAATCATGAGAGTGATGATCGTTGACGACCACCTGATGCTTCGGAAGGGCGTGTTGAGTATCCTTTCAAGCAGCGACCTCGAGGTGGTCGGCGAAGCCAGTAACGGGCAAGAAGCGCTCGAGCTGGTGCCCAAGCTGAAGCCCGACCTGGTGCTGATGGATATTAACATGCCCGTCCTCGATGGCGTCGAAGCGACCAAGAAGCTGAAGGCGACCTATTCGGATCTGAAGGTAGTCATCTTGACCGTCTCCGAGATCGATAAGGATCTCTTTGAGGCGATCAAGGCGGGTGCCGACGGCTACCTGCTGAAGAACCTTGGCCCGGAGGAACTGGTAGGGTGTCTTAGGTCGGCCGTTGCTGGGGAGGCTCCGATCTCCTCTGTCATGGCGGCCAAGATGCTCAAGGAGTTCCGCCAGCCGCGCACTGGCCCCAGCGGCAAGGAAGACGGGCAGCAGCTCTCGCCCCGTGAGATCGAGGTGCTTCGTCTGGCCTCGACCGGTCTCACCTACAAGGAGATCGCTGCGAAGCTCTACGTCGCTGAGTCCACGGTCAAGAATCACATGCGGCATATCCTGGAGAAGCTCCACCTGCGCAACCGTTCGGAGGCCGTGGGCTACGCTATTCGGGAAGGTCTGGCCGGAGATCCCTAACCAACGGCAATAGTGAAAACCACCCGTCACTTACGGGTGGTTTTTTTGCGCAACGCGGGTGGCCGGTAGGCGTAAACACTCTGCTGCGGGTAGTGTGCCAATTTACGAAAAGGTCTATGAACAAATCGGGTAAAGGGTGGATACCAAGTCTAGGTAGGCGGCGGTATCATGGCGGTGAGAGGACTTATCGTTCCCTTCCGCCCTGTTTCGGGCACCACCAAGGAGGCGACCGCCCATGAAGAAGGTGCTTCTCGCAACCGATGGCAGCGAGAGCTCGCTGCATGCCGCACGCATGACAGGTGAGATGCTCAGTTGCATGCAGGAGACCCAGGTGATCGTCCTGTATGTCGCACACGTGCCTCGCTCATTCTATTTCACCGATGAGCTGGGGCAGACGGTCACGCCCGAAGTGCCCATGGATGTCATGATCCGCCGGACGGCCGAGCCGATTCTCCGCAAGACCTTGTCGGCGCTCTCGATCGCCGAGGAGCGAGTCATGACGGAGGTCCAGGTGGGTGAGCCCGCCGAAGAGATCGTCGATCTGGCTCGCCTGGAGCATGTTGATCTGATCATTATGGGCAGCCGTGGCCTGAGCCCGCTTTCGGAGATGCTGCTCGGCAGTGTATCGAACAAGGTCCTCCACACCGCTCCCTGTCCGGTCATGGTCGTTCGTTAAAGTGCAGAGGGGGGCGGAGCCCCCCTCTGCACCTGACTCCCCCTGGATGGCGTTGACCAGTGCCTGCCTAAGGAGCACCTCTCTTCTCGGGGGTGCTCTTTTTGTCTGTCGGCCAAAGGAGATTCTTACGAGGGGGAAGAACTTCATGGTGTGAACCATTTGGCAGACCAATCGACAGAGGGGGCTTCACTGTGACCATTTCGATCGACTTCGCCAAGTATCATCGCTATGACGAGTTGGTCCAGCACCTGCAGGAGCTGGCCGGGGCATATCAGGGCCTTTCGCGGCTCTACTCGATCGGCAAGACCTACGAGGGTCGCGAGATCTACTGCTTTGAGATCACCAATCACGATACCGGCGACCATAACGACAAGCCCGGCTACTACATTGATGCGAATCTGCACGCCGGTGAGGTGACCGGCACCACCTGTGCCCTCTATACCATATGGTACATGCTGACCCGGTATGGCAGCGATGAGGAGATCACCCGCCTGGTCGATACCACCTCGTTCTACATTCTGCCGCGGATCACGGCCGATGGTGCCGAACTCTACCTTACGACCCCCTACTTCCTTCGCTCCTCCGTCCGCCCCTACCCGTTCGAGGAGCAGCAGGATGGCCTCTACCCTGAGGATATCGACGGGAACGGCCTGATTCTGCAGATGCGGATCCCCGATCCCGATGGGGAGTGGAAGATCTCGACCAAGGACCCCCGCCTGATGATCCCCCGCCTGCCCCACGAGTACGGTGGCCGGTACTACCGGCTCTACCTGGAGGGGCTCGTCCACAATTACGATGGGGTCACCGTTACCCCCGCCCCTAACAAGTTCGGCCTCGACCTGAACCGGCAGTTCCCCGCCGAGTGGGCCCCGGAGGTGAAGCAGGCCGGCGCGGGTCCCTACCCGCTCTCGGAGCCGGAGACCCGGGCGGTGGCCGAGTTCCTGTTGGGCCAGAAGAACATCATCGGTGGGCAGTCCTACCATACGACGACCGGCATCATCCTGCGACCCTCCTCGTCGCGCCCCGATAAGAAGATGAATCCGAAAGACCGTGCCGCCTGGACGGCGATCGGCAAGCTCGGCGAGGAACTGACCGGCTATCCCTGCGTCAGCGTGAACGACGGCTTCGCCTACAACCCGGAGATCCCCCTGCGGGGCGGCTTCTTCGACTGGACCTATGACAACCTGGGCCTCATGGTCTACTCCACCGAGCTTTGGGATCTGCGGGTCCGGGCCGGCCAGGACCGGGTCCCCTTCCTCAACCCCTGGAAGGACCAGGACCCCGAGGAGGAAGGCCTGAAGATGCTCGCCTGGAATGACCGCGAGCTCTCCGGCGACGGCTTTGTCGACTGGTATGATTTTGAGCATCCGCAGTTCGGCAAGGTGCAGCTCGGCGGCTGGCGCATGAAGGACCTGCTGCAGAACGCCCCGCCCCGCTTCCTGAAGGCGGAGGCCCACAAGAACTGCCTCTTCACCCTGAAGCACGCAGGCGCCGTGCCCCGCCTGGCGATCGACAAGGCGGTGGCCGAGCACCTGGGCGATGGGGTCTACCGCGTGGAGATCGTCGTGAAGAACAAGGGCTATCTGCCGACCAACGTGACCGAGCAGGCCAAGCAGGTGAAGGCCGCTAAGCCGGTGACCGTGGAGCTGACCCTGCCCGAGGGCGCCGAGTTGGTCCTGGGTAAGGTGAAGGAGGAGGTCGGCCACCTGGATGGCCGGGTCATGGCGCCGGGCCTCAACTTCTACCCGAGTAACGCATCCACCCCGCGGGAAAAGCGGCTGGAGTGGATCGTGAAGGCGCCCAACGGCGGCGATCTGTCGATCCAGGCGACGAGTGAGAAGGCGGGCAAGCAGTTCACGATCCTCTCGCTCCGGGCGGAGGTGTAGGCCATGACCCTGACCGAAAGCCAAGCGATGGAGATCCTGGCGGGCTACCGTTCCGACAAGTACCAGCGCTACAGCGAGATCGAGGCCTGCCTCAAGGCGTGGGCGACGCTCTACCCGAACCTCTGCCGGCTCGAGTCCCTGGGCCAGTCCCCCGAGGGGCGGGAGATCTACCAGGTCACCCTGACCAACTTCGCCACCGGCGAGGACACGGCCAAGCCGGCTTATCACATCAACGGGCAGCACCATGCCGGCGAGATCACCGCCGGGGCGGTGGCGATCTACACCATCCACTACCTGCTGAGCAACTACGGGACCGATACGAAGGTGACCGAACTCCTCGACAGCCGGGCGGTCTACGTGCTGCCGCGGATCGCGGTGGATGGTGCCGAGTGGTACTTTGATCATCCGCAGATGGTCCGTTCCAGCCCGCTCATGTACCCGTATCCGGAGGAGCGGGAGGGGCTGAAGCCGATGGATGTGAACGGCGATGGCCGCATCCTCCAGATGCGGATTCCCCACCCGCAGGGGGACTGGAAGGTCTCCGAAAAGGATCCGCGCCTGATGGTGCGCCGGAAGCCCGAAGATCGCACCGGACCCTTCTACCGGATCTACACCGAGGGGATGGTCCAGCAGCGGACTCCAGCGGGGATCCAGCCGTCTTACGATGGCCGGGCGATCACCGGCGATCCCGGCGGCCCCTACGCCCGGGAGCTGGGCTTTGATTTCAACCGGAACTACCCGACCAACTGGAAGCCGCAGCACCGGCAGGCCGGCTCGGGCCGCTACCCCTTCGACCGGCCCGAGGTCCGGGCGATGGCCGAGTTCTGGCTGAAGCATCCGAACATCGGCGGGGCGATGTCCTACCACACCCGTTCGGGCATGAACCTGCGCCCCTCGCCCCTGGTCGGCGACGACAAGATGAACCCCTTCGACCTGGCCATGTACAAGCAGATCGGTGAGGTCTGCACCCGTCTGACTGGCTACCCGACCGTCTCGGTCTACGAGTACTTCACCTTCGATTACGACCCGGATCACCTGGATGTGGGTTCCTGGCTGGAGTGGGCGTACGACGAGCGGGGCGTCCAGGGCTTCGAGATGGAGCTCTGGGACTGGCCCTATATCAGCGGGGTGAAGAAGCGCCCATTCAAGGAACTGAAGAACCTGTCGGATGCCGACCGGGAGGCGGATGCGCTCCTGCAGCTCCAGTGGAATGACAAGGAGCTGGATGGCGCGGGGTTCATTAACTGGCACCCGTTCGAGCACCCGCAGTTTGGCATGGTGGAGATCGGCGGCTGGGAGCCGAAGTACCTCGGCCAGAACCCGCCCGAGAAGCTGTTGCACCAGGAGTGCCACAAGAACTGCCTCTTTACCATCGAGCACGCCCTCTCGCTGCCGCTCCTGCGGATTGGGGAGGTGCGGGTGAAGTCGGTGGGCAGCGGGATCTGGTCGATCGCCGCCCAGGTCTGCAACCACGGCTATCTGCCGACCAACGTCACCGAGGTGGCCGTCTCGCTGAAGGCGACCAAGCCGGTCACGGCGGAGCTGAAGAGCGAGGGGCGGATCGTCGGGGCGAAGGGGAAGCAGGAGCTCGGCCAGGTGAACGGTCGGGGCGCTGGCTCCACATCGTTCTGGGGATCGAACCACTCCCCGGTCACGGAGAAGTGGACCGAATGGGTGGTGGTCGCTCCGGCCGGCTCATCGGTGGAGATCGTGGTCGAGCATGACCGGGGCGGCAAGGTGAGCCGGACCGCTCGACTGAATGGAGTGGAGGGGTAGGCATGTCGCAGCTTGCGAAGTTCGACCCGGGGCGCTATCTGCGCTACGCCGAGATGACCGAGTTGCTCCAGGAGCTGGCGGCGGCCTACCCGGGCCTCTGCACCCTGGAGGAGATCGGCCGCTCGCACGAGGGGCGCAGCATCTGGGCGGTGACGCTGACGAATGCCGCCACCGGCCCGGCATCTGAGAAGCCCGGGTACCTGATCGATGCCAACACCCACGCCGGCGAGGTGACCGGTGGGGCGGCGGCGCTTTACAGTGTGCATTATCTGCTGACGCAGTACGGGAAGGACCCGATCGCCACGGAGATCCTGGACAGCCGTGCGTTCTACGCCGTCCCCCGGATCGCGGTGGATGGGGTCGAGCTCTACCTGACCAGCCCGACCATGCTCCGATCCAGCCCGAAGCGATACCCGCTGGCGGAAGAGCCGCCCGGCTTCTACGCCAAGGACATGGACGGCAACGGCCAGATTCTCCAGATGCGGGTCGTCCATCCGGATGGAGATTGGAAGGTGGACACCGAAGATCCGCGGTTGATGGTCCGCCGGCAGCCGGAAGACAGGGGGCCGGGGCCGTACTACCGGATCTTCGTGGAGGGTGAGATCGAGGGATGGGATGGCCGAGCGATCCCGCCGGTCCACCGCCCGATGGGCCTGGACTTCAACCGGAACTATCCGGCCTTCTGGAACCCGGAGGGCTTGCAGCCCGGTGCCGGCCCGTATCCGCTCTCGGAGCCGGAGACTCGGGCGCTGGCCACCTTCCTCATGGAGCATAAGAACATTGGCGCCTATGTGGCCTACCACACCAGTGGGGGCGTCCTGCTCCGCCCGCCATCCAACGGGGGCGATGACAAGATCGGCCAGGCCGACCTGGAGGGCTTCAAGCGGATTGGCGAGGTCTGCACCCGTGCGACCGGCTACCCCTGCAAGTCGACCTACGATGCTTTCAACTACCCGGGTCAGTCGGCTCTGGTGAAGGGGGCGGATGACTGGGCCTATGAGTTTCATGGGGTCCAGGCCTACACCTTTGAACTCTGGGATATGGATGGCCGGGCGGGCGCCCACGGGTATTCCCAGATCGGGGTCAAGGGGCTGATCAAGCTCTCTGAGGCCGAGGTGATTGAGGACGGCCGGAAGCTGCTCAAGTTTAACGATGAAGCCCTGGGCGGCAAGGGGTTCACCAACTGGACGCCCTTTGGGCACCCGCAGCTCGGGCCGGTGGAGATCGGTGGCTGGGATCCGAAGTTCGCCGAGCAGAACCCGCCGGAGGGAGCGCTGCTGGTGGATGAGGTGACCCGTGCGGCCAGCTTCACCTTCCAGCACTGCCTGGCCACGCCACGCCTGGCCATCGGCAGGATCGAGGTGAAGTCGGTGGGCGGCGGGGTTTATGAGATGGCGGTCGAGGTGCAGAACACCGGCTTCCTGCCGACCAACGTGACCGAACTGGCGGTGCAAAACAAGCGCTCCACCGGGGTGAAGGTCACGGTGGAGGCGGCGGAGGTCCTCGCCCACCGGGGCGGCGAGCGGACGAATGGCCGGTACGTGATCGGCGAGATCGCCGGCTGGGGGAAGGACGCCGCGAAGTGGATCAGCTTTGTGGTCCGGGGCTCGGCGGGGAGTAAGATCCGGTTGACCGCAGCGCATGAGCGGGCGGGCACGGTGCGGCATGAGGTAACGTTGCCCTGATCATAGAGAAGATCCCCCCTGGAGGAGGTGCCTCCCGGGGGGATCCTTTAATGTGGGTCGACTGCGGTCGTGGTCCGCTAGACTGCGACGGACTGCAACGGACTGCGACGGACTGCGACGGACTGCGACGGACTGCAACGTACTGCAACGGACTGCGACGGACTGCAACGGACTGCAACGGACTGCAACGGACTGCAACGGACTGCAACGGACTGCAACGGACTGCAACGGACTGCGACGGACTGCAACGGACTGCAACGGACTGCAACGGACTGCAACGGACTGCGACGGACTGCAACGGACTGCAACGGACTGCAACGGACTGCAATCAATGGAGATCGCCTGCGGTCCATGTCCCGCTCTACCCCCATATCGCTTGTAACCGCTCCAGCGCCTCCCGCCCCTGCCTGGCCCCTGCCTCCAGCGCCCCGGCCTTGCGGGCCGGGTCCATCATGTTCGGGCCGAAGGCCTCGATCGCAGCTTCGTCGGGCACGACTATCTCGACTTGGCTCCCGCCGGCCCGCAGCGCCTCGACCTCGCTGAGCATCGCCCGGCGGCCCAGGCCGTGGGCCGGCGAGCCCATGGGGGCGATCACGAGCACCTTCTCGTAGCCCTCGGCCAGGGTGGCGTGGGTGCCGGACCAGACGCCGCCATCCATATAGCGGGCGCCGTTGATCGAGACCGTGGGGAGCAGGCCCGGCACGGAGCAACTGGATGCCACCGCCCGGTGCAGCTCCACCCCGGACTCGGCCGTCCAGATCTTCAGCTCGCCCGTGGCGGCGTCCACCGCACTCACCTTCAGGGGCTTCGCCGGCCAGGGGAGCCCGCCCAGGGTCCTGGAAAAAACCTCGAGCCACTTCGCTTCGGGCAGGGTGGGGGCCTTGAGCGCCATCTCCCCGAGCCACTTCACCAGCTCCAGGTCAACCTTCTCGGCCATGAACCAGCGACCCAGGACCGCCATGACGGTGGCGGGGTCGGAGCCCTGGTCGAGCCGGCCCGAGCCATCATCCTCCACCTGTTGCAGCGCCAGCATCATGGCCGGGTCCATACCGAAGGCCAACTGGGTCCCGACCACCGAGCCGGCCGAGGTGCCAATGAACAGGTCGCCATCGGTCAAACGAACGCCGTTCTCAGCCAGGGTCGCTGCCATTGCCGTCATCCAGGCAATGCCGATCACGCCGCCGCCACCAAGGACCAGAGCACGCTTTGTCATGC
This sequence comes from Symbiobacteriaceae bacterium, assembly GCA_041690255.1. Lineage (GTDB taxonomy): Bacteria > Bacillota > Sulfobacillia > Symbiobacteriales > Symbiobacteriaceae > JAWLHU01. Next base: position 103,275 of record JAWLHU010000003.1, on the reverse strand, counting down.
CGATAACCTCCCCACGGGTTTCTCTCCCATCTGGTTCGGCCCGGCCTGATATAATCCTGCCTTTGTCACTATTCGACCTACTTGAACTGGGCGAGGGACTGGATCTTCCCCTGATCCCCCTCCCGGATCAGCACAGCCGTGAATAGACTGCAGGAGGCTCGCTGTTCACGGAAAGGTGGGTTCGGCATGAATGCCCTTACAGGCGGAGCGCAGGCCACACGTCAACTCAACCCGCAGATCCTGACGGCGACTTTGCTGGTCGATACTGTCCGTCGTGACGTCCTGTCGCTGTTCTCCCTTGCCCTGCAGGAGGGGGCGGTAACGGTGGCGGAGTCCAGAGTTCGGCAGTGGCAGCGCCTCCTGCAGACGGCGGTCACCCTACTCAGGCAGGTTCCTGCCCCGGCGATCTTCCCACCACCGACCTTCGTCCTCTTTATCAACGCCGCCATTAACCAGATCAACCAGGTCCTCACCACCCTGGCCGGCACCGCCATTGCGTCTCCCCTGATCTCGCCGCCTCAGCCCGGGCAGGTCTTGCTCTCGCTGGAGACCCTCCAGTTCATCCTGATCGACCTGCAGCAGGCGGAACTGCTCCTGATCCGGGCCCTGCTGGCTGCCTGACACCTCTCTGCGAGCCCGCTCTGAGCGGGCTCCTTTTCCTACGATGATCTGGATGACCAAATTCGCTCAACAATATGATATCTTATCTATAGTGAAAGGAAGGGAGGAGATGCGATGGGCCGGGTGAACACGACGCTGATTGCCACCGATATAGCGGAGACTCTACGGTTCTACACCGATGTCCTGGGCTTCCGGGAGGAATTTCGCTGGGGGGACCCGGTGGTCGAGGCGGGGGGCGTGCTGCTGTACGGGCACAGCATCATCTTCTACCGAGGGGATAAGGTGACCGCTGCCCAGTTGCCGCAGCACGGGGTGGGTACCGGCTTCTATATCAACCTGGACGGAGACGAGAGCGTCGATCAGTACTTTGAGCGTGTGCGGGCGAAGGCGACCGTCGTCTCGCCGTTGGAGGAGAAGCCCTGGGGTGATCGCACCTTCGCCGTGGCAGACCCGGACGGCTATCGGATCGAGTTCGCCAAGAGCGCCCGACGGAAGGAGTGACCGATTCTGCACTCGATTGATGATGTGATCGCCCGGCTTGATCAGATTCTGGCCTGGTCCAAGCAGGAGAGGAGCCGGCTCGGCTATTTCGCTGCCCTTTATCGCCAGATGACGATCGCCGTCAAGCGTGGGATTGAGGACGGCAAGTTCCAGGACCCGGTGCGCATGGACCTGCTGGACAGGCTCTTCGCCGGCCGGTACCTTGACGCCTTCGAGGCCTATCGATCCGGTGGGACCCCGACCCAGGCCTGGCAGGTGGCCTTCCAGGCGGCGGAGCGTAACGATCTGACAATCGTTCAGCACCTGCTGCTCGGGATCAACGCGCACATTAACCTGGACCTCGGCATCGCCGCCCAGGAGGCCGCTCCGGGGCCGCAGTTACAGGGGTTGCACCACGACTTTGATACCATAAACGCCGTGATCAGCGGTCTCATGAACCAGGTCTTCACCGAGATCGACCTGCTCTCGCCCGTACTCGCCGTGCTGGACAAGTACGGCGGCCGGTTTGAGAAGCGGATCATGAACATCAGCATTGACCTGGCCCGCTATGAGGCCTGGCACCTGGCGCTCAGCCTTAACCACCGGCCCGCTGGTGATCGCGAGGCGATCATCGCTCATCGGGACCGGTTGGTGGTGGGGCTGGCGCACGAGGTCCTGGACCCCGGGCCGCTCCTCTCGGCCGCCCTGCGGGAGGTGGCTGCCAGGGAGAACCACGATGTGGACCTGGTGATCGCCACCCTGGACAACGAACTGCGCGAGCTCTAGCCCCTGGCTTTCGTCTCGATAGTCCTGACCCTGTTCGGACTCCACAACGAGGGGCTGCTTCCCGAACGAAATCGGGAGCAGCCCCTTTTCGCTTGCTTAATGCCGTCCAGGCCAATCAGTCTGCTCATAGAGGATCCTCCGCGTCGTATCAGATCTCTCCTACTGGACGGCCTCCTGCTTGGTAAACCTATACGTCTATCCCACCGCCGCCGCAGTCGCCGCCGAAATCCCCGCCGAAGTCGCCGCCGCAATCTCCCGGGCCGTCGCTGGTGCTGTCGAGGCTGATCATGCTGCCGGAGTCATCGTGGCTATGGAAGGTATCGGTATGGAAGAAGGCGCCATGGCCAGGGTCGCTGCCGCGGGAAGCGGAACGCCTGTTTATCGGGATCACCAGGAGCAGAATTCCCGCCAGAATCACCAGAAGCACGCCCATCCATGGCAGCCCCCTCTCTGGCTATAGCATAACATACTAGCCTGATTATTTTAATAGGTGCGAGGTTAACTTCGCCATGTTTTGCTCCAGTGAACGGGCCGCCCGGTAGCGCAAGGAGAGGATCTCGGTCCACCCCGCCTCTACGACGCCCTCCTGGTAGCGTATGGCGGCGGGCCAGGTGTTGGAGATCAGTCGGTAATAGTAAGCGTGGAGCGCCGGGGTGAGATCTCCCGCGAAGCCACTGGCTTTCCTGTATGCCCGAACGAACTCAACCGCTTCGGGTGTGACGATCAGTTCCCCGGGATCCGGACAGAAGCAGAGATTCCAGGCCGTCAGAAGTTCAAGGGGAGCCCATCCCGGGGCGGCGTTGTCAAAGTCCAGGAGGCCGGTGATCCGGTCATCATCACCAAAGAGGATATTGTCCAGGTGCAGGTCGCCGTGACACAACTGAAAGGGCTGGTGCTCCCAGTCCACCGGTTCGATGCGGGTAAGGGCTGAGGATACATAATCGGCGGTCTCCACCACGATTCGATCGAACTCTGTTTGGACGCCCACTCCGAGCGCCTGGCTCTTCAAGTGGTCCCATCGAGACTGGATCGCGCCGTATGCGGGGAGGGATGGCTCGGCCATCTCTCCCACGGGGATCTGTCTCAGCCGTTCGTGCAGGGTGCCCACCAGGAATCCGAGGCTCGAGGCTTCGGTGAGGGTCAGCGTCCCGCGGGTTCGGCGGGAGCCAGAGGAGAAGGGCATGACAACGACCATTCCGCCCTCTGACTCTGCCCAGAGGGCTCCTGCCCGCGTGCGCAGGGGACTCGGGACGGGAAGACCAGATGCAGCCATCATCGCCTGTATCTCCGTCGCCCGCTCGGCACGCTCTCGGGGAACTCGCTGGTGATCATACCGCTTCACGACCCAATCGCCGGCGCGCAGGAGGTGGTTGACCCGGCCACCTGAGAGGGGCTCAAGCCGCTCTACGTGGAGCCCGTATTCCTTCCGCAGCAGATTCTGCGTCGACTCACTCCGGCAGCAGGTGTCGCCACGGGTCATTAGGGAAACCTCCTCCATGGGTATCACTGGTTCTGAAACAGTATAGCGTCCTCCCGTGCGACGGTCACGAAGTTTCCGTACCGCACCGCCGATGTAACCCGCAAAGCTGGGCCAACGAACGAACACACAGAGGTGCCATGGAATCGGTCCAAGCAACTGATGCTCCACCTCGCAGCGGAAGTAGGGGTAGGCCCCATGTCCGGCGACCTGCTTCTGAGCGGTCCGGTTGTATGCCTTGTGGCCCTCATCGCCCGTGGCTGCGGAGGCACCAGGCTGGAACTGGTACAGGTTGAGGTAGTGCAGCGGCCTGGTTCGGAAGCATCCATGCGCAGCAGCGCCTCCAGCTGGCGCCGGCTCGGGTCAGCCTTCGCTCCGGCACCCGGTTGGAGCTTGGCGATCTCGATCACCACGATCTCCCCGTCGCGAAACCGCTCGTGCCCCAGGAGCTCCCGCCAGGCCGCCTCGCCAGGGTCGAACTGCGCATGATCATAGGCTCGGATCAGATCCGGCAGATCGGCCTCGGTCACCGTTGGCCCCATCTGACGAAGAAGCTGTTTCACCCATCTCACAACGGCCACCCTCCCTCGGGGTTGTTCACGAAACACACTGTCGATTATAGTGGGGGGAAGCCCGCCGTTCCTGAACAGATGATCAGCCTGGTGTCGATCGCCCTCATGGAGGAGTCCGGGATCGAGAAGGTGAGCGTGCAGAGCCTGACCTCCCGGGCCGGGATCAGTCGCGGCACCTTCTACCTGCACTACCGGGACAAGTACGACCTGCTGGAGCAGGCCGAGCGTGAGCTGCTGGACGGCCTGCTTGCCCGCGCCAGGCGGTTGCCTTCGCATCGGCCCGATCTCTGGGTCTCCGAGGAGGAGCCGGACCCGGGGATTCTGGATCTCTTTGAGTACCTGGCGGAGTGGGCGGACGCCTTTCGGGTCGCCCGAGCAAATGGCTCGGTTTATGACCCGCATTGCCCTATTCTGGTCCAGTCTGTTGCCCGCACCTGATCGCTGAAAGAGGGCCGCCCCGGCCACGCCGGTGGCGGCTCCTTCCTTGTGCGGAAAACTAACATATTATAGTCATAATTTCTCTCCCGTAACGCACCGTTGGAAGGGATCGTCCAACCATACGTGGGTCATTAGATTCATTCTAAATGGCTCCGCCAAGTGCCGGATCGACAATATCAAGGAGGGCTTCCTACATGCCGCTGGTTGGTCAGAAAGCGCCGAACTTCACGATGCTCACCACCAAGGATCTGCAGAACCTGAATCACGTCGCCTCGCTGGAAGACTACAAGGGCAAGTGGCTCGTCCTGTTCTTCTACCCGCTCGACTTCACCTTCGTCTGTCCCACGGAGATCACCGCCTTCAACGACCGGATCCAGGAGTTCGCCGACCTCGACTGTGAGATCCTCGGCGTCTCCACCGACTCCGTTTACTCGCACCGGGCCTGGATCAAGACCCCGCGGGCTGAGGGCGGCCTGGGCGACCTGGAGTTCCCGCTGGCTGCCGATATCACCAAGGAGGTCTCCCGGTCCTACGACGTCCTGATCGAGAAGGAGGGCATCGCCCTGCGCGGCCTCTTCATCATCGATCCCGATGGCATCCTCCGCTACCAGGTGGTCCATGACCTGAACGTGGGCCGCAATGTGGATGAGACTCTCCGGGTCCTGGAAGGACTCCAGTCCGGTGGCCTCTGCGCCGCCAACTGGAAGCCGGGCCAGGCCCACCTGCAGGGCTAAGGGGGCATAGCACCTATGCCGATGCGCCTGGGAAGCCCCATGCCGGCTCTGTCCGGGGCAACCAACACCTACAATGCCGATGGGTTCGATCCGATCAACCTGGCCGGCGGCCCGGTCCTGATCCACTTCTGGGCGGTCTCGTGCCATATCTGCCACGAGGTGATGCCCGACCTGATCGCCTACCGGGACCAGTACCGGGAACGGGGCCTGAAGGTGGTAGGGATCCACATGCCCAAGGAGGAGGCCGACCTGGACCTGGCCAAGGTGGAGAAGGACTTGGCCCAGTACGGGATCAGCCACCCGGTCCTGGTGGACAACACCCACGCCGTGACCGAGGCCTTCCAGAACCAGTTCGTGCCCGCCTTCTTCCTCTTCGATGCGACCGGGAACCTCTTCTTCCGGGCCGCGGGGGACAAGGGGCTGCAGAACCTGGGGCCGAAGTTGGAGCAGCTCTTCGGGGTGGCGACCGCCTGACGTCCCGCAAGATCACACAAACGAGCCACCGCCTGATGCACGCTCGCATCCGGCGGTGGCGTTTTTCCATCCAACAGCGGAGCTTTATCCATCGGAGTCCCATTCGGGGTGCAAATAATTTTTTTGCAATACTGGTCCACACGTAAAAAATCTGCTACTCTACCCAATGGAATGATCTCCCCCCGTCCTGTGCTGGTTTCTCACCTCAAAAACCACCTCGGCAGGCTAACCTGGCGGGAGCCCCGATGGTTCTGAGGTTGGATGGTGGCGGGGGAAGGGACCGACATTCACCATGGGGGGTTTCAGAAAATGAAGCGGTTTCAGCGCACCCTTGCTCTGGGCTTGGCCGTCCTCACCATCGCTGCCGTTGCCCTGACCGGTTGCGGTGGCACCAAGACCGAAGAGCCGAAGACCGAAGCGCCTAAGACCGACGCTGCCCAGCCGGCCGCACCTGAGAAGAAGCCGTTCGAAGGGGTCACCATTCGCTTCCTCGCCTCGCAGCACCCCTGGACCGATACGATCAAGAAGGAGATCCCCAAGTTTGAAGCGATGACCGGCATGAAGGTCAACATGGAGGCGATCGCCGAGAATCAGCTGACCCAGAAGCTGACGGTCGAGTTGACCTCCGGCGCCGGCACGGTCGACGTCTTCGCCCAGCGCCCGCTGCAGGAGGCGAAGCTCTTCGAGAAGAACGGCTGGTACGCCGACCTGAACACCTTCGTCAAGGACGCGAAGAAGACGCCCGCCGACTATGACATCAACGACTTCTTCAAGGGTCCCATGGAGGTCGAGACGGTCAACGGCAAGCTGGTCGGGATCCCGCTCGTCACCGAGCAGCAGATCATCTACTACCGCAAGGACCTCTTCGAGCAGAAGAGTGTAAAGGTTCCGACCAACATGGCGGAGCTGGAAGAGGCCGCGAAGAAGCTGCACGATCCTGACAACGGCATGGTCGGTATCGTCATGCGTGGTCAGGGCAACCCGGCCGTCACCCAGTTCTCCAGCTTCCTCTACAGCTTCGGCGGCGAGTTCATCAAGGACGGCAAGTTCGTCATCGACTCTCCCGAGGCGATCAAGGCGTTCACCTTCTATGGCAACCTCCTTGGCAAGTACGGCCCGCAGGGCGTGCTGAACATGTCCTGGCCGCAGGCGGCCGGCATCTTCGCCCAGGGCAAGGCTGCCATGTGGCTTGACGCCAACTCGCTCTACCTGAACGTCACCGATCCCTCCAAGTCCCAGGTCGGCGACAAGGTTGGCTTCGCCCTCTTCCCCGCCGGTGACAAGGGTTCTCTGCCCTACTCCGTCACCTCCTGGGGCCTGTCGATCGCCGCCTCCTCCAAGAACCAGGAAGCCGCCTGGGAGTTCGTGAAGTGGGCCACCTCCAAGGAGATGACCATTCTCACCCAGTCTGCCGGCAACCCGTCTGCCCGTGCCTCCGCCTGGAACAGCGCCGATGGGACCAAGGCCTGGCCGAAGGAGTGGGTCGACGTCGCCAAGAAGTCCGGCGAGATCGGCAAGCCTGCTGACCGTCCGTTGGTGATCAACGTTGGCAAGGCCCGCGACCTGGTCGGCGAGGTGCTCACGGCTGCGATCAACGGCCAGGATGTCACCGGAATCGCCAAGGAGAAGAATCAGGCCCTGAACGAGATGCTGGCTGAAGAGAACAAGTAGCCCGACGGGCAATCCGCCGGGTCGGAGCGCCCGGGCCCCCCGCCGGCCCGGGCGCATCCACCTGGACGACAAGGGGTGGGGCTCGTGATTACGCGCTGGATCGATCGCCATATCAAATGGGTCTTCCCGCTACCTGCCGTCATCTTCATTCTGCTGATGATGGCCTTTCCTATCGCCTATACGCTTTATGTCTCCCTGACTGAATGGTCCATGTCAGCAGTGACACCACCCAAGTTTGTCGGGCTGGATAACTACGTGGAGATGCTCACCGCCGATACCCGGTTCTGGAAGTCGGTCTGGCGCACCTTTTATTTCACGGGACTGGCCATGCTATTGGAGACCTTCCTGGGCGTCGGCCTGGCCCTCTTGCTCAACCGTGACTTTCCGGGCAAGAACCTGCTGAAGACGCTCTTCCTGCTGCCCATGGTCGCCACCCCGGTGGCGATCGGCATGGTCTGGCTCCTCATGTTTGAACCGACCATTGGCTTCATGAACTACTTCCTCGGCATCTTCGGGATCCCGCCCCAGCCGTGGCTGGCCTCGGAGGCGGCCGCGCTGCCATCCCTCGTCCTGGTCGATGTCTGGCAGTGGACACCCATGATCGCGCTGATCGTCCTGGCCGGTCTCGTCTCCCTACCCACTGACCCCTTCGAGGCGGCGGAGGTGGATGGAGCCTCGCCGGTTCAGGTCCTCTGGCATATCACCCTGCCCATGCTCCGTCCGACCATCGGCGTGGCGGTCATCCTCCGGGCGATCGATGCCCTGAAGACCTTTGACATTATCTACGCCATGACCCAGGGCGGGCCGAACTACGCCACGGAGACGCTCAACCTCTATGGCTACACCCTGGGCTTCTCCTACTTCCAATTGGGATCGGCCAGTTCGCTCCTTGTGATCTTCTTCGCCGTGGTCATGGGCGTGGTGATCTTCCTCAATCGGGCTCGCAAGGGGGTCACGGCATGAAGAAGCGGAGTCTGGCAGGAAATATCCTCTTTGGTCTGACTCTGGCCTTGCTCTTCGCGATCTTCATGTTCCCCTTTGTCTGGATGATCCTCTCCTCTTTCAAGACCCAGGTGCAGATCATGGCGGTCCCGCCGCAGTGGTCCTTCACCCCTACGTTTCGGAACTATGTAGAGGTCTTTGCGGACCAGGACTTTGGGAAGTTCATGGTTAATAGTTTCTACATCGCAACCGGTTCAACCGCCGCAGGTCTGCTGCTCGGTCTGCCCGCGGCCTACTCCATTGCCCGCTACAAGCAGGCAGGGCTGGGCTTCGCGATCCTGGTCGCCCGCATTGTGCCGGGTATCACCTTCCTGATCCCCTGGTTCATCCTCTTCGCGAAAATGAAGATGGTCGACACCCCGCTGGCCCTGATCCTGGCCCATATGCTGGTCACCATGCCCTTCATCGTCTGGGTGATGATCGCCTTCTTCGAGGCGATTCCCGGTGACCTGATCGAGGCGGCCCGGGTGGACGGGTGCTCGGAGCAGTATGCCTTCCTGCGGATCGTCCTGCCAATCTCGGGGCCGGGGATCATCACCGCCTCCATCCTGGCCTTCCTCTTCAGTTGGAACAACTTCATGTTCTCGATCATCCTCACTGGCGCCCGAACCAAGACGCTGCCGGTGGCGATCTTCAACTTCCTCTCCTACTCTGAGATCAACTGGGGCGGGCTCATGGCGGCGGCCGTGATCATCACCCTGCCAGTGCTGATCCTGGCCCTCCTGACCCAGAAGTATATCGTGCGCGGGCTGACCGCCGGCGCTGTAAAGGGGTAGTCCAACATGGTTCTCGAGGCGCGCAGCATCCGGTTGGGTCCGGCACTGGAGGCCCGGCTGCTGGGGATCCGTGACCGGCTCTCCGACAAGGAACAGGGGGTTGCCGCCTTCCTGCAGAACGATCCCCAGGGCTTCATTGCCCTCTCGATCTCGGCCCTGGCCGCTCGGTGCGGGGTCTCCGAGACGGTGGTGATCCGCCTGTATCGGAAGTTGGGCTACGACGGGTTCCACCAGTTCAAAATCGACATCGCCCAGTCGCTGACTGAGGCGGTGCCCGAGGGGCTGGGCTCCCTCAAGGTAGGCGATTCCATGGAGGCGGTGAAGCGGAAGGTCTTCGCCATCTCCCGGCAGGCGCTCGAGGAGTCGGTCGACTCGGTGGACAGCCGTGAGCTGGAGCGCACCCGCGATCTCCTGCTGCACGCCAGACGGGTGGTGGTGGTCGCCTTCGGCGGCTCTGCCTCCGTGGGGCTGGATCTGACCCACAAGCTACTGAAGCTGGGCATTATCGCCACCCTGCAGATCGATTCGCACATGCAGGCGATGTCGGCCTCGGTCATGGGACCGGGCGATGCGCTGGTGGCGATCTCCCACTCGGGTAACAGCCGGGATATCGTTGAGGCGCTGGAGATCGCCCGGCAGCGCGGGGCGGCGACGGTCCTGCTGACCGGCTTTCCCCATGCCCCGGCGGCGAAGGTGGCCGAGACCTGCCTGGTCGCTGTCTCTCGGGAAACGGAGTACCAGACCGACTCCATGACCTCCCGGCTGGTGCAACTGGCTGTGGTCGACAGCTTATACGTCGCACTGATCTTCGCACAGAAGGAGCAGGCGCTGACCATCGTCCACGACACCTCGGTGGCGGCTGCCAAGAAGAAGCTATGAACTCGTATATCATCGCGCTCGACTTGGGGACTACCTCCTGCCGGGCGCTCCTTTTCGATCTGGATGGGAGCGTCTGCGCCTCCGCAAGCCGTACCTACCCGCTCGTCACCGACCGTCCCGGTTGGGTGGAGCATGATCCCGAGGTCCTGCTGACCGCGGCGGATGAGGTCGTGGCAGAGGTGGCGGCCCGGGCTGGCTCGCCTGACGCGGTGCTGGCCGTATCGCTCTGCACCTATATGCATTCGCTGGCCGCACTGGATGCCCGGGGCGACTACCTGACGCGGCTGATCACCTGGGCCGATACCCGCTCGGCGGGCCAGGTGGACTGGATGCGTGAGCAGCCCGGCTGGCATGATCTCTACGCCCGGACCGGTTGCCCGCCCCACACCATGTACCCGCTCTACAAGTTCCTCTGGATCCAGCAGGAGCGGCCCGACCTGATGCGAAATGCCGCCCGCTGGGCCTCGATCAAGGAACTGCTGATCCACCGTTGGACCGGCCACTGGGCCCTGGACTACAACCTGGCCACCGGCACGGGCATGCTGAACATGCACACCCTGCGGTGGGACGAGGAAGCCCTGGCTCTCACCGGGGTGCGGGAGGAGCAGCTCTCCGAGGTTGTCCCGACCACGGCCACCTTCCCGCTCACCTATGACCGGCTGGGCCTCCGGCCCGGCACGCCGGTGGTGGCCGGCGCGGGCGATGGCGTCCTCTCCTCGCTGGGCTCCGGGGCGATCGAGCCGGGTGTGGTCGCCGCCATGGTCGGCACCTCGGGGGCCCTGCGCTCCTGCGTGCCCGAGCCGACGGTCGACCCACAGGCCAGAGTCTGGTGCTACTACCTTGACACAAACCGCTGGATCCTCGGCGGCTCGCTCAACAACGGAGGCATTGCCCTGCGCTGGTTCCAGGAGAACTTCTTCCCGGGTGAGCCGGGGTACGAGGCGACCCTGGGGGCAGCAGCCACGGCGCCCCTCGGCTCCAACTCCCTGCTCTTCCTGCCCTACCTGACCGGCGAGCGCTCCCCGGGCTTCAACGCCCGGGCCCGGGGCGTCTGGTTCGGCCTGGGGCTGGAGCACACCCGGTCTCACATGGCCCGCTCGGTGCTGGAGGCGGTGGCCTACAGGCTCTACAGCGTCCTCGGCCCCATTGAGGAGCTGACCGGGCAGGTGGCTGAGATCCGGGCCACCGGCGGCTTCGCCCGCTCGCCCTTCTGGCTCCAGATCTGCGCCGACGTCTTCGGGCGGGAGGTGGCGGTGCCGGGCCAGACCGAGGGCTCCGCCCTGGGCGCTTTCGTCCTGGCTGCCGTCGCCCTGGGCATCGCCCCGGACCTCTCCTGGGTCCATCGCTTTATCCGGGTCGAGCAGCGGCTCCAGCCCGATCCGGCCAACCACGCCGCCTACGATGAACTCTTCGCCATCTACCAGCGGGTCAGCGCCAACCTGCAGTCCGAGTTCCGGGCGCTGGCCGCCATTCGTGAGAGGGGGGTCTAGCCCATGCAGCGCCGCATCGACCGGCATCCTGCCTACATGCGGGCGATCCTGAAGGGGCACCTGGTCTCCTGTGGCCACTCCCTGGAAGATCTGAACACCAAGCCTATCATTGCCGTGGTCAACTCCCACAACGATATCGTCGCCGGCCACGTGCCCCTCCGCTCCGTGGGCGACACGGTGAAGGAGGCGATCCGCGCGGCGGGCGGCCTGCCCATGGAGTTCAACACCATCGCCATGTGCGATGCGCTGGCCCAGGGGCATGCCGGCATGCGCTACTCGCTGCCCAGCCGGGACCTGATCGCCGACTCGGTGGAGACGATGGTCATGGGGCACGATGTCTTTGACGCCGTGATCATGCTCGCCTCCTGCGACAAGATCGTCCCCGCCATGCTCATGGCCGCCGGTCGCATGGACCTGCCCACAGTGATCGTCACGGGCGGTCCCAGCGACAACGCCATCACCCCGGCCCAATCCAAGGCCGAGCGGCAGCGGTTCCTGAAGGGCGAGATCAGCGAGGACGAGCTGGTCATGGTGACCGCGCAATACTATAACGGCCCCGGCATCTGCTCCTTCCTGGGCACTGCCAACACCATGTGCATGGTGACCGAGGCGCTTGGCATGGGGCTGCCCAACATCGCCCTGCTGCCGGCGGGGTCGCCGGAGCGGGAGGCGCTGACCCGGGAGTCGGGCCGTCTCGCTGTGCGGCTGGCACAGCAGGGGGGCCCGCGCCCCCGGGAGATCCTGACCCGGGAGGCGTTCGAGGATGCGATCGCCCTCGTGCTGGCGATCGGCGGTTCGCTCAATACGGTATTGCACCTGCCGGCCATCGCCCACGAGGTGGGGATCGAGCTGGACCTGGCGGACTGGCAGCGGGTCAGCGAGCGGACGCCGTTCATCGCCGCGGTCACCCCGAATCACAACGGCCGGACGGTCAACGACCTGCAGCGGGCAGGCGGGACCCCGGCGATCCTCAAGGAGCTGCTCCCGGTGCTCCACCCGGATCGGCCCACCATTTCCGGCCGGAGCCTGGCCGAGTCGGTGGCGGCGGCGACCGTGTCCGACCGGGAGATCATCCGCCCGCTGGATCAGCCCCTGCTGCCCACCGGCGGCCTGCAGGTCCTGCGGGGGAACATGGCGGCAGATGGCGCCGTGATCAAGCGCTCCGCCGTGGAGCGGAACCACTTCGAGGGCCCCGCCCGGGTCTTCGAGGCGGAGGAGGCGGCGGAGGAGGCCGCCACCCACGGGCAGATCAACCCCGGCGATGTGGTGGTCGTCCGCTATGAGGGGCCGAAGGGTGGTCCCGGCATGCGGGAGCTGCACCGGCTGAGCGAGATCGTCAAGAAGATCGGCGATGTGGCCATCATCACCGATGGTCGCTTCTCCGGGGCCTCATCGGGCATGTCGATCGGCTACCTCGCCCCCGAGGCGGCCGACGGCGGCACCATCGCCCTGGTGAAGGAGGGGGATCGGATCACTATCGACCTGGTGAAGGGAGAGGTGAACCTGGAGGTCCCCGAGGCGGAGCTGGCCGAGCGGCGCCGGCTCTGGGAGGCGCGGGAGAAAGAGGCCAGCCTCATGCTCCGGCAGTACGCCCGCTCGGTGGGGCCGGCCGGCCGGGGCGCCGTGCGCCTGGACCTGGGTTGCGGTGGGTAGGAACGAGCTGGAGGTGGCGTCCATGACCCTCTTTGGTGTGATCCCTGCGGTACTGACCCCCTTTGACGAGGCGGGCGAGGTGCAGGTGGAGAAGCTGCAGCGCTATGTGGACTGGCTGATCAGGGGTGGGGTCCACGGGCTCTTTCCGAGCGGTACGAACGGCGAGGGGCCGTCCATGACCGTCGCCCAGCGGCAGCTCGTGGCGGAGGCGATGCTGGAGGCGGCGGAGGGCCGGGTGCCGGTCGTTCCGATGACGGGGGCGATCTCCACCGCGGAGACGATTCTCCTGACCCGCCACGCCGCCCGAATCGGCTGCGCCGGGGCGGCGATCGTCACGCCGTGGTACTTCCCGCTGGACGAGCGGTCGCTGGAGGCTCACTACGCCGCTGTGGCCGAGGCGGTGCCAGACTTCGACCTCTACCTTTACAATATCCCCGGGAATGCGAAGAACGAGATCTCTCCGGCCCTGGCCGCCCGGCTGGCGGAGCGGTACCCGCGGATCGTGGGCCTGAAGGATTCGTCCAAGGGGTTGGAGAACCTGCGGGCCTTCGTGGGTGCCATGCCCGGGCGGGCGGTGATAGCGGGTTCGGACGCCCTGCTGCTCGATGGTCTTGAGGTGGGCGCCCGCGGCGTCGTCTCGGCGGTGGCCGACGTCTTCCCCGAGGCGATGGTGGCGATCTACGAGGCCTATCAGGCCGGGCGGCTGGATGAGGCCCGGGCTCGTCAGGCACGGGCTGACCGGTTGCGGGCGGCGCTGAAGCTGGGACCCTATATCCATCCGTATAAACTGGCGCTCTCCTGGCGCGGGGTTGACGTCGGTGGCATGCGGCCGCCCCTCCGGCACTGCACCGAGGAGGAGGCCCGGACGATAAGGGCGGCGCTGACGGAACTGGAGGCGCTGTAGATGGGGTACGAGCTGTTCATGCGGGGTCAGTTGCCCCGCTGGGCCCTGGTGGAGTACCGGATGGATCCCGCCGAGATCACGGATGTAGCCGCCGCGGTGGCCGGCGCCTTCGCCGCCGTACCCGATGCGATCCGCCCCGGGCAGCGTGTCTGCCTGGCGGCGGGCAGCCGGGGGATCGACCGGATCGACGAGGTGGTCCGGGCGGCGGTGGTCGAGGTCCGACGGCGGGGTGGTGAGCCGTTCATCATCCCCTCCATGGGCAGCCACGGGGGTGCCACCGCCGAGGGGCAGACCGAGGTGCTGGCCTCGCTGGGGATCACCCCGGAGGCCATGGGCTGTGAGATCCGGGCCTCCATGGAGACGGTGCAGATCGGCATGGTGGATGATGAGATCCCGGTCTTCATCGATCGGATTGCGTACGAGCAGGCGGATGTGATCATCCCCATCAACCGGGTGAAGCCGCACACCGACTTCCACGGCCCGGTGGAGTCCGGCCTGCTGAAGATGATCGCCATCGGCATGGGCAAACAGAAGGGGGCCGACACCTTCCACTCCCGGGGGTTTTCCCGCTTTCACGAGCTGATCCCCGCCGTGGGCAGGTTCACGCTGACCCAGGTGAATATCCCCTTCGGGCTGGCGCTGGTGGAGAACGGCTACGCCCGGCTCTTCCAGATCGAAGCGGTGCCGGCAGGGCGGATCTGGGAGCGGGAGCAGGAGCTCTGTGCCCTGGCCCGTGCGCAGATGGCCCGGCTGCCGCTCAAGGCGATGGACGTGCTTGTCCTGGACTACATTGGCAAGGATATCTCCGGCCTGGGCATGGACTCTAACGTTGTGGGGCGGTACTACACCGGCCCCACCGGGACGGGACCTGATATCCAGCGGATTATCGTCCGGGACCTGACCGAGACGACAGAGGGGAACGCCGTCGGCGTGGGCATGGCGGACGTGGTGCTGGAGCAGGCGGTCGCCAAGATGGACCGGGAGAAGACTTACATGAACTGCATTACCGCCAAGACGCCGGAGGGGGCACGGGTGGCCCTGACCGTACGCTCTGACCGGGAGGCGATGGCGGTCGCCCTCGCCTGCTGCCTGCAGGTGGAGCCGGAGCAAGCCCGCATTGTACGCGTGAAAGACACGAAGCACCTGGAGCGGTTTTTCGTGAGCGAGCCCCTGCTGGAAGAGGCGTTGGCCAGCGGCCGCTGTACCGTTCTGGAACCGTTGCAGCCCATCGATTTCGATGCAGAGGGCATGTTCGAGCGTAAGGAAGTGTAAGAAGATGGATGGCAAGCGATATGGTGTGATCGGCCTCGGCAAGATGGGCGGCAGCCTGGTGCGGAACCTACGCCGCGCCGGTGGGCAGGCGGTGGTCTACGACCTGAACCCGGAGGCGGTGGCAGAGTTGGTGGCGGAGGGGGCGATCGGGGCAGCGGGATTGTCCGATGTGGCGATCCAGACCGATCACCCCCGGGTGATCTGGATCATGGTCCCCGCGGGAGATCCGGTGGATGAGGTGATCGCAGCGCTCCGGCCGCACCTGGAGGCGGGCGATGTGCTGATCGATGGCGGCAACTCCCACTACCAGGACTCGGTCCGGCGGGGGAAGGCGCTGGCGGAGGCCGGCATTCACTACCTGGACTGCGGCTCGTCAGGTGGTATGGAGGGGGCCTTGAATGGCCTCTGCCTCATGGTCGGCGGAGATCCGGAGGCCTTCCGGCTCGCAGAGCCGCTCTTTGCGGCCATCGCCCAGGAGGAGGGTTACGCCCATGTGGGTCCGGGCGGGGCAGGCCACTATGTGAAGATGGTCCACAACGCCATCGAGTACGGCATGCTCCAGGCGATCGGCGAGGGGTTTGAGCTGATCGAGGCCGCCCCTTACGAGCTGGACAAGGTGCAGATTGCGGCGCTCTGGAACCACGGCAGCGTGGTCCGATCCTGGCTGATGGAGCTGGCGGGCCGGGCCTTTGCCCGGGACCCTCATTTGGGCGAGATCACCGGGGCGGTGGGCGGCGGCTCGACCGGCTCCTGGGCGATCGAGGAGGCCTGGCAGCGGGGCGTGCCCCTGCCGACGATCGCCATGTCCTACTCCCTGCGGCTCGCCTCCCGGCAGGAGGACACATTCGCTGGCAAGGTCGTGGCGGCGCTGCGCCGGGAGTTCGGCGGGCATGCGGTGAAGGAGAAGTAGACAACACAAGCGAGCCACCGTCAGGTGTTCTGCACACCCGGCGGTGGCTTCTGCATTCCCGGACAGGCAGGGACTGTTTTCCCGGTGCGGTAGGGGGCGGACCCCCAGGACCTTGGGAAGGCGGGGGTGGTAGGCTTTTCATGTAGTAAGACGATCACGATGTGACGCTAAGGAGGAGACGATTCATGTCCAAGGGAGTTCGCCTGTTGGGAGGAGCTGCAGCGGTAGCCCTGCTCGCCGGCACCGCCTTGTTCCCCGCCCCGGCCCGGGCCGCGGAGATGCCCGCCTGCACGATCGAGTGGACCGGCCAGGGTGGGACGTTCGCCTGGACGACCGCCGGCAACTGGTCGCTGGGCCGACTGCCCGGCTCGGCGGACCATGTCTGCATTCCCGACATGCCCGGCGATCTGACGATCAGCATTGGCAGCGGCTATAACGCCGTCAAGTCGCTCCGCAGCCTGGAGCGAATCCAGATCACCGGCAGCGGCCAGCTTGCCTTGACCGACACCACCGCCGGCGTCGTCTCCTCGGTCAACCGTCTCTCCCTTACCGGCGGTTCTTTGCGGGGCCAGGGGGCCCTCAGCGTCAGTGAGGCACTTGAGTTCACTGGCGGCAGCATGACCGATAACGGGTCGGTGACCGTGGAGCCGAATGCAACCATGACGGTGAGCGGCACGGCCCAGAAGACCCTCGGCAAGGTACTGATCAACAGCGGGACGATCAACTGGACCGAGGGCGATCTCTGGGGCAGCGGATCGGGGCGGCTGAATAACAGCGGCCAGATCAGCCTCAGCACCGGCAGCCTGCTGAAGAGCAGCTACAGCTACTTTCTGCTACAGAACGAGGGCGCCGGAACGATCACCAAGACCGGGACTGGCACCTTCAAGATCGCGGGCAGCTTCGACAACGACGGTGCGGCGAATGTCGAGGCCGGCGGTGTGCTGGTGCTCTGGAGCGGCACCCCCAGCGGTGGCTCGCACGCAGGCTCCTTCGTGGTCGACGGCCTGCTCCAGTTCGACAGCGACGGTTCTTACAACGCTACCAACCAACTGGGCGCCACCTCCAGCGTGAGCGGCCCCGGCCAGGTCGATCTGATCCGGGGGTCGATCCACACGGCGGGCTCCTGGGCCGTGAACACCACCCAGAAGGGTGCTTACGTGGAGTTCAAGGCGGCCGCCACCATTCCGACCCTGGTCCAGGAGTCCGGCACCATGGCCGGCACCGGCACCGTCTCGGTGACCGAGAGCTTCACCTGGATCAGCGGCAGCCAGTACGGCGCCGGCACCCTGCGGGTCGAGAGCGGCGCCACGGCCCTGGTTCAGGGCGCCGGTGAGCGCAGCGCATCGAACTACCGCCAGATCATCAACGACGGCACCATGACCGTCGCCTCCGATATTCGGACGGGCGGTTCGACGATCATCAATAACGGCACCCTGCTCCTCCAGGACGATGCCGACCTGCTGAACGACATGTACGGCGTCGCGACCCTGACAAACAGCGCCGGCGCACAGATTCAGAAGACGAGCGGGACCGGTGTCAGCCTGATCTCCATGAAGCTGCAGAACGACGGCCAGATCAGCCTGACCAGCGGCACCCTGGAGCTGAGCGGCTCGAACGACGCCGTGCAGACCGGCAGCATGACGGTCGATGGCGCCCTGGTGATCAGCGGCGGCAAGCAGAACCTCGGCGGCGCCTCCGCTGTCACGGGCTCGGGCTCCGTGAGCGTGACCAACGGCACCGCCATGTTCGGGGGCTCTTACGCGGTACCGACCCTGACGGTGACCGGTGGCAGCGCTTACTTCACCGGCGGCACCGTTCTGGAGAGCGTCACCCAGTCGGGCGGGTGGGTCTTCTTCAACGGCGGCACCGCCACCGTGACGGACGTAGCCCAGGCAGGCGGCCTCTTCGGGGGTAAGGGCACGGTGACGATCACCGGCGCCTACGACTGGACCGGCGGCCAGCAGCATGATTCGGGCACCACAGTCATCGCGGAGGGGGCCACCCTCACGCTGAGCGGTACCGCCGACAAGACGATCAGCAGCGGCCATACGATCAAGAACCTGGGCACCGTCAACTGGAATGAGGGCCGGATCTACGGCAGCGGCTCCACCTTCGAGAACGCCGGCCTGCTGCGGATCACCGGCGACGGGAACTGGGACGTCAACTACGGAACCGTCAACAGCCTGAAGAACAACGGTACCCTGCGGCGGGATGGGGGCGCCGGGAGCGTGGTGATCAACGCGGGGGCGACCAACAGCGGCACGATCGAGGTGGCCACTGGCGGCCTCTCGCTTCCGAAGCTGAGCAACCTGGCGAGCTGGGCCCTGACCGGCGGCTCCTATCAGGTGAAGAATGGCTCCACACTGGCGCTGAGCAGCATTGATGCCAGGACCCTGAAGGCCCATGTCCTGCTGGATGGCGCAGGTGCGGCGATCCGGACCTCCAGCGGAGGCGATCTCTTCGCCAACCTGGCGGCGATCGACTCGACCGGCCGCCTCACCCTGACCAGCGGCTCCGCTCTCTCCACGGCCGTCAGCCTCACCAACAACGGCATCGTGGAGTTGGGCGGGGGGAGCAGCCTGAACGTGAACGGTGACTACGCGGAGGCGGGCACCCTCAGGCTCGATCTCGTGCCTGACAACGGCAGGCTCCAGGTGGGTGGCACCGCCAACCTGACTGGCAAGCTCGATCTGGGTCAGAACAGCGGCCTCGCCGCCGGACAGGCCTACCCGATCATGACCTACGGCTCCCGGACCGGCTCCCTTGCCACTGTCAGCGAGGTGGGCGGCGGTATCCTGGTGGATGCCCGCTACGAGCCGGCCGAGCTGATCATCCGGCTCTACACCCCGGTGGCCGTGACGGCAGTCAACCCGGTGGATGGTGCCGCAGGCGTCCCGGTCAAGCAGCCCGTCACGATCACCTTCGACCGGAATGTGACGGTGGATGCGAGCAAGGTCCTGCTGATGCAGGGCGGCAGCCCGGTTGCGGCCGGTGTCGCAGTCAGTGGCGATACCGTGACCATCACCCCGGAGGCCGACCTGGCCTACGACGTCACCTACACCGTCTGGCTTGCCAAGGATGCGGTGGTGGACGAGTTCGGCTACACGCTCGCCTATGACCGTGACTTCACGTTCACTACCGGCCCTGACGATCTGGCCCCGGTCTGGCCGGCAGCGAGCAGCCTGGTGGTCAGCGACGTGACCGAGACGACCCTCCTGCTCACTTGGACCGCCGCCTCCGACACCGTGGGCGTGGCCGGATACCGGCTCTACAAGGACGACGTCGCCTTCCTGGACCTGGGCGCCGACCAGCTCAGCACCCTGGTGGATGGCCTTACCGCTGACACGACCTACACCTTCCGAGTCGAGGCGTATGATGCGGCCGGCAACGAGTCGAGCACCGGCCCGAGCACCAGTGCCACCACCCTGCCCGTCCCCACCGCCGAGCGGCCCACCTGGGCCGAAGGCAGCAGCCTGACCTATACCGCCGGCACCGGCAAGGGCGGCCAGCGGATCAACCTGACCTGGACCCCGGCGGAGGGTGAGGTCACCGCCTACCGGGTCTACGCCAACGGCACCCTCGTCGCCGAGGTGGATGGCGACACCACCGCGGTTTCGGTCTTTGAACTGGATCCCGGTGTCACCTACACCTTCCAGGTGCAGGCCGGCAACGCCGAGGGTGCCTGGTCTGAGGATGGCCCGACGGTCGTGGCCGAGAAGAACTGGCTACGGCCCTTCGTGAAGGGCGGCAAGAAGGGGGAGAAGGCCGAGGCTTCCGAGGAGACCCCTGCAGAGGGGGAGGAGGCCCCGGCTGAGACCGAGCCCCAGGCCGAGATGGAGCAACCCTAGACAGGCCGAAGCCCCGGTGAGTGCAGACAGCACCACCGGGGCCATTCACTTCCGGGTGTGGCCCGCCGCCTGCGAGGCCGACCGGAGGGGTACCTTCCCCGCACTCCTGTCCTGAGGTCTATCTGTGGGTCATGCGTCCGATTTTGCCGACCTGTGGGACCACGGTCTGCGAAAAATGGACGCAAGCAACCGGCTGGATCAAGTCGCAGCCCAGAAGACCTGCTCTGAAGCCCCAGTAGAATGTACGAAGGGCGCATGCAGAACTCGAAAGTACCCCCTGGGGGTAACTTTTCCGGGAGTTCCGTCCGTTTTTTCCACAGCCACACGGAGAGGGAAGGGGAGTTTTGGACGGAACCCTTGAGTCCAGCAGGGCGCGAACCGGGAGAAAGGAAGATCTCTGTCTGTAACGCAAGACGCCAAGCCCCCGCACAGGTACTGTGGGCTCCCGCCGGCAAGGAGGTATCCGCATGGCCAGACAGATCCAGCTTGCAGACGGGCGGACGAGCGAGGTCGAGTGTCTCAGTTGTGCCGTGGCGAACGGGGTCATTGAACCGACCGGCGGCGTGGTCCTGGAGACCCGTCACTTTCACGCCCACCAGGACCTCGCCTACCCGATTTCCCTTCGGCCGGTCCGTTGCTGCACGCCCGTCACCACATGAACTCGGTGGACCAGATCGCCCGCGTAGAGGAGAACGTGGCCGCACTGCGCGGGGCCCTCAGCAAAACTGATTCCTGACATAGGCGCAAAGTATGATATACTAGGGCGGATTTGACTTGTGAAGGGGTAGTGTGCGCGTTGATCACGGTTACCAATGTCAGCCTTCGCTACGGCGATCGCAAGCTGTTTGAAGACGTGAATCTGAAGTTTACGCCCGGTAACTGCTATGGGGTGATCGGCGCCAACGGCGCCGGCAAGTCGACCTTTCTGAAGATCCTCGCCGGCGAGATCGAGCCCCAGACCGGCGAAGTCAGCATGGGCAAGGGCGAGCGCCTGGCCGTGCTGAAGCAGGACCACTTCGAGTACGACGAGTTCACGGTCATGCAGACCGTGATCATGGGCCATCCCCGCCTGAATGAAGTGACCCAGGAGAAGGACGCTCTCTATGCCAAGGCCGATTTCTCCGATGAGGACGGCATGCGCGCCGCTGAGCTGGAGGGCGAGTTCGCCGAGCTGAACGGCTGGGAGGCCGAGGCGAATGCCGCCATCCTCCTGAATGGTCTGGGGATCGGGGAGGAGCTGCACACCAAGCGGATGGGTGACCTCGCCGGCGGCGAGAAGGTGAAGGTGCTGCTCGCCCAGGCGCTCTTCGGCAACCCGGACATCCTGCTGCTGGACGAGCCGACCAACCACCTGGACCTGGCGGCGATCTCCTGGCTGGAAGAGTTCCTGATCGACTTTGAGAATACCGTCATCGTCGTCTCCCATGACCGCCACTTCCTGAATAAGGTCTGCACCCATATGGTGGATGTGGACTATGGCCGCATCCAACTGTTCATTGGCAACTACGACTTCTGGTACGAGTCGAGCCAACTGGCCCAGCGGCTGGTGGCCGAGGCGAACAAGAAGAAGGAAGAGAAGATCAAGGAGCTGGAGGCCTTCGTGGCCCGCTTCAGCGCCAACGCCTCGAAGTCCCGACAGGCGACCTCCCGCAAGAAGCTGCTGGAGAAGATCACGCTGGACGATATCCGCCCGTCCAGCCGCAAGTATCCCTTTATCCAGTTCGCCATTGAGCGCGAGATCGGTAACGAGCTGCTCCGGGTCGACGGTCTGACCAAGACGATCGATGGCGAGCGGGTGCTGGACAACCTCAGCTTCGTGATCAGCCCGGACGACAAGGTCGCCTTTGTCGGCCCGAACGAGGTCGCGATCACCACCCTCTTCCGGATCCTGATGGGCGAGATCGAGGCCGACAGCGGCAGCTTCAAGTGGGGTGTGACCACCTCGCGGGCCTACTTCCCGAAGGACAATACCAGGTACTTCGAGGATGAGGATCTGAACCTGGTCCAGTGGCTCCGCCAGTTCTCGCCCAACGATCAGACGGAGTCCTTCCTGCGTGGCTTCCTCGGCCGGATGCTCTTCTCCGGCGAGGAGGTGCTGAAGCAGTCGACCGTCCTCTCCGGCGGTGAGAAGGTGCGCTGCATGCTGGCCCGGATGATGCTGAGCGGCGCCAACGTGCTGATCCTGGACGAGCCGACCAACCACTTGGACCTCCAGGCGATCACCGCCCTGAACAACGGGCTGATCAGCTACAAGGGCTCCATGCTCTTCCGGTCACATGACCACCAGTTCGTGCAGACCACGGCGAATCGCATTATGGAGATCACGCCGAACGGCCTGATCGACCGGCAGTCGACCTACGACGAGTACCTGGAGAATGCCGAGTTGATGCGGCAGCGGGAAGCCGCCTACCGGCAGGTCAGCGCATAGAAAGAGAGCCACCGCCTCATGCGTTACGCATTGAGCGGTGGCTCGTCGCTTCTTTCACCATCTTTTTGGATCTGCACCGGCAGGACCACCCAGAACCGACTTCCCTGACCCGGGACGCTCTCCACATGAGCGTCGCCGCCGTGCGCTCTGGCGACCCGCCGGACGATCGCCAGCCCCAGTCCAGACCCGCTGTGGCTGCTTCCGGATCGGTGGTAGCCGGGCTCAAAGACACGGTCGATCTCCTCCGCAGGGATCCCTTCGCCGGTGTCGGCGACCCAGAGGGAGAGAGTCGGCCCCGTTACCGTCCAGCCCACCACGATCAGACCGCCGACAGGCGTGTGGCGGATGGCGTTATCCAGCAGGTTGGCTACCAGCCGCTGCAACTGACCGGAGTCGCCCAGCACGGGCGCCGCATCTCCGGCCTCGACCACCAGCGTGATCCCCCGGCGTTCTGCCGCGGGAAGGAAGGAGTCGACCCAGCCGGCAAGCAGTTGCTCCAGAGCCAGCGGGGCCAGATCCGGCCCGGATGGCAGGTAGTCGGTGCGGGCGTAATCGTAGAGGTCCTGCACCAGCCGCTCCAGGTAAGCGGTCTTGTCCAGGGAGATCTCTACGTAGCGGCTCACCTCCTCCGGCGTGGTGGCAACGCTGTCCCGAATCCCCTCCAGATAGCCCCGGACCGAGGCAAGCGGTGTGCGCAGGTCGT
The DNA here is from genome assembly GCA_041690255.1 of Symbiobacteriaceae bacterium. GTDB lineage: Bacteria > Bacillota > Sulfobacillia > Symbiobacteriales > Symbiobacteriaceae > JAWLHU01. The sequence goes on along the minus strand of JAWLHU010000003.1, from coordinate 80,157 downwards.
GGGAGATGCCGGCCACAAGCTCCTTGCGCTCCTGTTCCAGCTCGGCCTGCCGGGTGATCGCATCCCGCAGGCCCAGGCGCATGGCGTCGATTCCGGCGGCGAGCTCCTGTACCTCCCGGACCCGGGCGGAGGGGAGGGAGACGCTGAGGTCCCCGGCCCCCATGCGGACCACCGCCGCCTGCAGCCTGCGCAGCGGCCCCAGGGCCAGGGAGGAGACGAACCAGACGATCCCTGCGCTTACGACGAGAGCAACCACCAGCAGAGCGGTCAGCGCCAGCCAGACGGGTGGCTCCCGGTAGGTCCGGACGAGGGGGGCGGGCCGGTAGAGCACGAGGCCCTGGACGTTGCCCGCCTCATCCACGACGAAGCGGTGCAGTTGCCCTGCGTTCGCCTGTTCGGCTGTGTCAACGGTCGCCGTCGTCAGTCCCGGCGATGCGAAGAGCCGCTGGCCATTCGGAGTGAAGAGGGCCAGCTCGATCTTCGCCTCACTGAGGAGTGGGGAGAGGTTTGCCTGCCAGATCGCGTGGGCCCAGTCGTCCACATCTCGCTCGATCAGGGCGAAGAGTTGGCTGCGGGCCTGAAGCGCCCGCTGCTCAGCTGCAACGCTTGCCTCATCAACCTGCCGGGTGGCGCTGATCAGGAGCGCAACCAGGAGTGTGACAACCACCGTACCGGTGGCGGCCAGCAGCATACCGGTCAGGATCCAGTGGCTGAGGGGCCAGGGGCGGCGGAACCACCTGGTCATGGCCGGTCACCTCCGAAGCGGTAGCCGATCCCCCAGAGCGTGGTGATCCATTCGGCACCGATCTTCTCCCGCAGCCGGGCAATGTGCACCGTGACCGTGTGCGGGTCCCCGTATTCGCCCCATATGCGGTCGAAGAGCTGATCGCGGGTGAAGACCTGGCCTGGGTTCTCCATGAGACAGCGTAGCAGTTCGAACTCCTTGGCCGTCAGATTGACGGCCTCCCCGCGCAGGGTGGCCGTATACGCCTTGACGTTGAGGAGCAGGTCGCCTGATCGCAAGACCGACTCCTGTGGCTGGGCGGGGCGGCCCGACCGGTAGCGGCGGAGCTGCGCCTTGACGCGCGCCACGACCTCGCTTGGACTGAAGGGCTTGACCACATAGTCATCCGCCCCCAGCCCGAGACCGCGGATCTTGTCGACCTCTGACTGACGGGCGCTCAGGAAGAGAATGGGCACATCGCTCTCCGCACGCAGCGTCCGGCAGAGGTCAAAGCCGTTCAGCTTCGGCATGGCGATATCGAGAATCACACAGTCCACCCGGTGCTGCCGGAAGAGGCGAAGCGCTGTCTGACCGTCGTGCGCCAGGACTGGTCGAAAGCCCTCGGCTGTCAGGTAGTCGCGCAGCAGCAGAGTCAGTTCCACCTCGTCGTCAGCGATGAGAATTGTCGTCTCCACTTAGAACCACCACTCTCGCGGCATGGTTGACAAACCGTTGATCTTTATTCCACCGCCGCGTAACCTTGCCCTGCTACCGTGGAGGCAGAGGCTGACGACGAAAGGGGATCTCTCATGCAGTTTGAGCTTCGTGGTGTGAGCATGCAGTACCCCGGGGGCGTCCGGGCCCTGGGGGATCTCTCCACCACGATTTCCCCCGGGGTGACCGGGCTGCTTGGTCCCAACGGCGCCGGGAAGAGCACCCTCATGCTGCTGCTGGTCGGACTGGCCCGGCCGACTGCCGGAACGATCCAGTTGAACGGGGCAGACCTGACCGGGGCCAGGCCGGCTCTCTACCAGCGGCTGGGATACGTGCCGCAGCGCTTCACCCCGTACCCGAGCCTGACGGTGCGTGAATTTCTGACGTATGTGGCGACACTGAAGCGGATCGAACCAAAGACGGCCCGGCATCAGCGGGTGGAGCAGGTGCTCTCCCTCCTGCACCTCGAGGAGGTTCAGGCTCGCCGGACGGCCCACCTCTCCGGCGGGACCCGCCAGCGGCTGGGGCTTGCCCAGGCGTTGCTGAACGAGCCGGACGTGCTGATCCTCGATGAACCCACCGCCGGCCTCGACCCGGACGAGCGGCTTCACTTCCGCCGGATCATAGCCGGGCTGGGGCAGGATCGGACCGTGATCGTCTCATCGCACATCCTCGGGGATCTGGCGCAGACCTGCGAGCGGCTGGTCGTCCTGGAGCAGGGGCGGCTGCTTTACCACGGCGCGGTCGATGCACTCGTGGCGAAGGCGCTCGGATCGGTCTGGGAAATGGAACTGCCGGAGACCCAGGTGGATCAGGTGAGCCGGGAGGCGGTCGTGATCAGCACCCGGCGGGCGGGAGACCGCGTCCTGGTCAGGGCGGCCTCTCTGTGCCCAATCGGTCCTGGTGCACGGCCTGTGGAGCCCACCCTGGAGGATGCCTACATCTGGCTCCGTGGGGCTTCCGTCAGAGAGGGAGGTGCGGCACGGTGAGCATGATCGGTAGCATCGCACTGGCGGAGTGGCGCGTTCAGATCCGGCGCCCAATCCTCCCCCTCGCCATGGTGGCCGTCCTGGCCATCGCTGCGGCGGAGACGCTCCCGACCGCTGCGAATCTGCAACGGCTCACCTTTCTGCCGGTCTCGGCCTACGGGGCGAGGCGGCTGTTTGACACCGGGATTCCGCTCCTGGGGCTGGTCGCGGCCTTCCTGACCGCCGGGCGCATGCCGGAGGATCGCCGCACCGGAATGGATGCGATTCTCTGCACGACCCCTGGCTTCTCACCGGGAGCCTACGTCCTGGGGAAGTTCCTGGGCTCCCTGCTGGCCTTCAGTATGGCGGTACCGCTCCTCCTGCTGGTCGGCATCGGCGGGCGCCTGGCGCTGCTTCCCGAGACCCTTCTCCTCTGGCCCTATCTGAAGGCGGCGCTGCTGCTGGGACTCCTTCCGGTGGCTTTCCTGACCGCACTCATGCTGGCGGCCGGCAATCGGGTGGGACCGCGGGTGGCATCGATCGCGGCCGTGCTCTACCTGCTCTGGAGCCAGGGATTCCCCGCCGCGGATTCACAGGGGGTCACAGCGCTCTACCGCTTCATGGGCAATCTGGGCAGCCTTATATGGGCCTATCCGGACCATCCGGGTGATGTTGCACGTATCACGGCGGGGTGGCAGACAGCGGTGCTTGATGTAGGCGTGGCGGGGCTGGCCCTGCTCCTGGTGACGCGCTACTGGCGCCGCCGCCTGATGAGGGGGAGATCGGCGTGAACCGGGCGCTCCTCCACTTGAAGGCGATGAGCCGGGACCTGCTCTGGGCACCCCTGGGGGTGGCTCTGCTCTTCCTGACCCTTGCGCTGACGAGCGAGGGGGTCCGGCACCCGGCCACGCTGACCATCTGGTCCGAGATGATCCTTCCCGCTGTCGGCGCGGTCCTGGCGGCATACGGCGCCGCCCTCGCCGGCGACCCGACCGACCCGCTGCCCCGGACCTTCGCCTTCCCCGCCTGGCGGCTGGTCCTGGAACGCTTCCTCCTGCTGCTCGGGCTGGTCGTGCTGACGGATGCGGTGGTGAGCCTCCTGTTCTTTGTCGCTCTCCTTCCCGCCACCGGCGGCCCCTGGCCAGGGCTGGCACTGGTCCTTGCGGGCATGCCGCCCCTGCTGCTCTTCGCCGCACTGGCCCTCTTGCTGACCCAACTCCTCGGCGGATCGACCGCCGGAGCTGCGGGCAGCCTGGCGTTCTGGCTGGGTGCCGTCATGTTCCGCCGGCCGGCGTACCAGATGCCCTGGCTGCTGTTCCACCCGTTCGAGACCTACCTGTACGCCTCATCGCCCTACTACCTCTGGAACCGGGTCTGCGTGACCGCAGCGGGGCTCCTCATTCTGGGCGTCGCCCTGCTCACCCTGCGAAGAGTACCTCGGTCAGCATCGCCCGGGCCCGGCTGATCGCCTCGCGCGGGGTCAGCTCCGCCAGCCCCGGTACCTTGCGGACAAACATGGGGACCTCCTTGCCCCAGTGGAAGGAGGTGACCACCCGGACCCGGCGCCCCCCGGCCCCAGGCAACGCGACCTCGCCCCACTCCCTGCCGTGCCCCTGGGTGGCCGAGAGCGGCTTGCCGGGCAGGCCCAGCGCCGACCAGAGCCCCCACTTGAGGATATCGGCGCCGGTCAGGATCAGGATCTCGACCGGGCTCTCACGCAAGAGCGCCCAGATCAGGTCGCGGGAGCGGTCGAAGAGTGCGCGGCCGCCCGGCCCCTTCATCGTCGTGATTACCAGGTCCTTCTCCGCCTGATAGGGGGGCAGCTCAAAGGAGAGCCAGGGCTGGTCGCCACAGATAGCGTTGTAGTGATTGAACGGGATCCGGTTGGGGATCACGCTCCGGTAGTAGTCGATGTAGCTTGTGGCCGAGGCCCCGTAGAGCGGCGGCTCCTCCTCGGGCACAAGCAGGGCGTGCGGGCCGACAAAGGCGACCCGGGCATCCGGCGAGCCCCGGAAGTACTCTGGCAGGCGGACCTGTTCCAGCTCGACCCCCTGGTGCCGGATCAGCGGCGCCTCGGGCAACTCCTCCCCGCCGTAGATCGCAGCCATGCGCCCTCGGTCTTCCTCCAGGTGCTGGGCCGGCAGCATTTCCCAGTTCATGCATATACTCCTCCCCTAGTCGATCCACACGCGCCCCACCAGCGATCCACACGCGCCCCACCAGCGATCCACACGCGCCCCACCAGCGATCCACACGCGCCCCACCAGCGATCCACACGCGCCCCACCAGCGATCCACACG